>NZ_JABFFR010000020.1 GCF_013423485.1 Azospirillum oleiclasticum | reverse complement strand
TCAGAGGTTCAAATCCTCTCCCCGCAACCAAATCAAAAGCCCCTGCGGACGCATCTCCGCAGGGGCTTTTCGTGTTCCTCACTCGCGCTGATACCCATGGTAAGGAGCTTTTCCATCTGAACGCTTCCGCCGGGGCCGGCTGCAAACCCCTGGCGTCGTCGCCGTCATGCTCCCCTTGGGCCGCCGCCGGCAGCCGTGGCCGGCCTCCCGCCGGCGGCTGACGGCGCGTCCCCACACCCACAGCCAACGCCACCGGCCATTCTGCGGACGGCACCGCCGGGTCGGTCACCAGCGCCGCGATCGCATTGCGCAACCCGGCTTCCGTGGTGTCGAGCTCCGCCAAGCGTGCCTTCATTTCCCGGCGGTAGAGCCCATCCTCGACCGCTCGCAGGATGTTCGAACGCTTCCGCTCGACGTCCCTCAGCTTCCGCTCCATGGCGGCCCGCTCCCGGTTTCCGTCACGGGCTTGGCATTCAAGGTTTGCCTTCGCAATCGTCAGAAAGCGTTCGAGCCGCGCCGGCTGCATGAGCCGGTGGCGGAGGCCCTCCAGCAGGCGGCCCTCGATCTCATCCCGGCGGGCCCGCAAATCATTGGCGCAGGTGCCCTTCGAGCGGTTGCAGCCGTACTGGCTGCCGTTGACGATGACGTAGGGACTCCCACACTCACCGCATCGGATCAGGCCGGACAGGAGGTAGCGGTGGGCGCGGTTGAGAGGGGTGCCCGCACCATCACGCCCCATCTCCGTCCGGACTCCCTCCTGCTGCGACTTGACCCGATCCCAGAGGTCGTCGTCCAGAATCCGCAGGTGGGGCACCTCGAACGTCTCCCATTCCTCCGGAGGGTTGGGGCGCGCGAGGCGCTTTCCCGTGCGCGGGTCCTTCACGTAGCTGCACCGGTTCCATGCAAGCCGTCCGATGTAGAGGGCGTTGTTCAGGATGCCGGTGCCGCGCGCCACCTGACCGCGGATGGTGGTGTCGCCCCATTCCCGTCCATTGGGGCCGGGTACGCCTTCCACGTTCAAGCGGGCGGCGATCGCCCGCGGACTTTCCCCGGCGGCGTACTCGCGAATAATCCGGCGCACCACCTTCGCCTGCCCGTCGTCGATCGCCCGTGCTCCCCTGGCCTCCACGGCGACGCGATAGCCGTACCCAGGCCGCCGGCCGACAGCCCGGCCAGCACCTTTCCCAGCAAGCCGCGCCGGGTGCGGTGACGGAGCTCCTCGAGGTAGTGCTGCCCGATGGAGCCGAGGGTCCCGGCCATAAGCGCGGTGACTTCGCCGGTGTTGACGGCGTAGAGCTTGACCCTGTGGAAATCCAGGTGGTCGACGAGGCCGCCGACGGCGCTCAGCTGCCGGGACAGCCGGTCCACACTTTCCGCCACAACGACCTCGAACCGTCCGCGGGTGGTGTCCTCCTGAAGTTTCAGGAACCCGGCGCGGTTGCCGTCGGCACCGCTCTGGGCGCGGTCGGCGTAGACCTCGACCACCTCCCAGCCCTTGGCGGCGCAGAAGCGGTGGCAAATCTCCAGTTGGTCCTCGATCGACTGGTCCCGCTGCAAGTCGCTCGAATACCGAGCGTAAACGGCCGCCCTGAGCAGCCGGCCCGGCGTCACGTGGATGGTTCGTCGCATCGTCGGCCTCCAACACACCGAGTGCCAAAGTCTATTGGGCGTTCACGCCGATGTCGCCAGGGCGATCTTCCCGGCCCCGGGTATGGAGCCCTTTCCCCAAGCCGGGATCCCGCTGGGGACGAACGTCTTTTCCGCTCGCCCACGAACTCGGCATCGCCGGACGCATGGTCAAAGGGAGGAGGTGGGGCTCAAGCGGCGGGACCACCGGTCACCGTGATCCACGGAGCCACGGCTTCGAGACGGCGGATGTCGTCGGTGTCGATGGCGTATCGCCCCGGCAGGACGTCCGGAACGAGATCCTCCGCCCCATCAAGCTCTATGCCGTCGCGCGATACCAAGCCGAACTGATGGTCGTCACGGACGATCATGGCGGTGTTCCCGCCGGAGCGTCCCCGCCGTTCCGTCAGGATGGCATCAATGCGCCGGTCCGCCTCCTCGATCGCCGGAAAGACGGCCTGATTGATCGCCGCGCGCAATGATCGCCGGTCGCCATCGACGCTGAAGCGGCCGATGGCACGCTCCACGACGGGAACCATCCACGGCTCCGCCAGAATGCGGGGCCAGTGGTAGCGGATTCGAACGGTCCCGTCATTGCTGGCGGCTCGCTGGGTGGGGTTGAGGTCTTCGGCATCGCTCCGGATCGGCCTCGGCGCAGGTGTAGGCGTCGGTACGAGGAGCCGCGCACGGGCGTCGTCGGCGTGATTGGCCGCGGCCCACCGCTCCTCGGCGGCGTGGGCCGCCGCCATGATTCCGCCGGGCTTCGGGGTGGCGACGTATGCCGGCCAACCGTCGCGGGTTTCGCCGAACAAGGCGTCCGCCATCGCCTGATCGGCGCCGTGCTGTGCGATGCTGGCCAGAAGGGCGCCGCCGCGCCGTGGGTGCCCCGCCGGGGCCGCTCCGGACAGCGCCTCCATCAGCAGGAGCTGCCAATGGGTCAGCGCCGAGAACCCTTCAAAATCCGGCCGGCGGAACTCGCGGCGGATCGCGGCGGCCACTATGTATCAACGTTGTTGGAAGAGTATGCCGGGAGGTACTTGCAGGATCTCGGCGCGCCAGACAAGGGCCTATGCTTTTGCTTGGATGTTCAATCAGGCGGGCTGATCACCTCCCCAAAGGCGACGGCCAGGAAGCCGGCGAACATGGAGGCGTCGTGCGTGGCTATTGTCGAAAGGTGGCCCTCGATCAAGCCGCCTGACGATGCGGAGTAGAAAGCATCTACGTTTAACGCGGCCTTTCTGCCGTGGGTGCGTTTGCTACCGAATACCGGGTCCATCTTGGCGACCATCATGCGGGGCCGGCTGCCTCGCTGCTGGCGCACTCCCTCGCCTTGGCCAGCACCTCTGCAACGTGCTTCATCGCCCTCGTGAAATCCGAGGAAGAGCCCAACCTGGACACTGACCGACGTTCTATCTCGCTGATCTTGCGCATTTTTGTTAGTCGGAGTTGCGCGCCAGTGCACGATCACCCGCACCACCTGCCGCTTGGTGTGATGCGCCGCTCGAGGCACCGTCCGCTTGCTGCGGTGGGACGGGTCCGCATCGGTGAGTACCGTCGTCACGCCCCCCGTTCCGCGGCAGCGCGCACCGCCACGACGTCGCAGGGCGGGTTGCGCAGCAGACTTTCCGCGACGCTGCCGAACACCGCGTGCGCCAGCCTGGTGCGACGGTGTGTGCCGATCGCCAGGAGATCGGCATGGAGCTGTCGGCACTGTTGCCATAATGTCTTCAGCGGTTCCCCGTGGCAGGGCAGGGACCGCGGCTCGACCGCCGTCGTGAAGGCGCCCCGCACGGACGCCATCACGTCCCCGCCAGCGCCGGTCAGCTCCATCTGGGCTTGGTCGCGGACGGAGCTCGCGGTGTCTGGGCCGCACAGGAAGCCTTCGTACGGCACGTGGTACGCGTGGACGACGGAGACCTTCTCCGGCCGGAACCGATAGGCCAGACGCAGCGCCTCCTCCGAATGCACCGAAAAGTCGAAGGCAACGGCCACGCGCCGGTATGGCTCGAGCGCCGGGTTCTTCACGAGAAGGACCGGCTGGTCGGACTGCCGCAGCACCTGCCAGGCCGTCGAATCGCGGAAGCTGTCGGCCTCCCCGATGCGGTGGGCGCCGAGGACGACAAGGCCGGCCCCGATCTCGGCGGCCCGCCTTCGGATCTCGCAATCGGTGGTGCTGACGGCCACCTCGACCGATGGCAACGGCCCGCCGCCACGCGCGGCCAGATAGGCGCGAGACGCCTCCGCCGTCTGCTGCCCTTGGCGGTCGATGACCGCCTGCAAGGTGTCGTCCACCACGTGCACGGCGGTGAGGTTGGCGCCGTGCTCCCGCGCCGGCATCAGGTCGCGGTGCCGCGCGGCGATCCGCGGGTCGCAGCGTCCATGTGTCGTGCCACCAGCCGTGCAGCGCTTCGAGCGGCCTTGGCGGTCGGCAGGAAACCGGGGCGGCATCCGATCCCCACACTGCTGAAGGCGAGGTTTATCCAGGTTAATGCCGCCTCACACCATCGTGCGAGCGTGCGGATCCCACATACCGTTCTCAGGGGTATCGCATGAAGAATGAACGCCAGGACCACCGCCCCGATCCGCCGCGCATGGACCGGCTGATCCAGGAACACGTCCATGACCCATACGCGCTAAAATTGAAAATTCCGGATCCCGGGGTGTGCGAGCGCTGCCATGCAGTGTACGAGGAAGGCCGATGGCATTGGGGGCCGCGGCCGCTCCAGGCGGCGGAGACCGTCTGCCCAGCCTGCCATCGCATCGCCGACCGTTGCCCCGCCGGCATCGTGACGCTGAGCGGCGCCTACGTGGCGGCGCATCGCGACGAACTGCTGGCGCTCATCCGACATAACCAGGATCAGGAGAACGCCGAACACCCGATGAACCGGATCATGGACATCCGGGACACTGGAGATGGGCTGGAGGTCACGACCACGGACCTCCATCTGCCACGCCGCATCGGGGAGGCGCTGCGCAGCAACCACCGGGGGCGTCTGACGCTGCACTATGACGAGGGCGAGTGCTTCGTCCGCGTCCGGTGGCAGGCCGACTGACAGGAATCAGACAGCGGCGGGCTTAGTCGGCTAGGCTCTCCAGATAGGCGACGACATCCTCGATCTCATCGCGTGTGAGTGGCACGTCCGGCATCGGTGGGTGGGGGGCCGTCAACCAGCCGCGAACCCAGTGCGGGCGGTCGTGCCGCTGCCTCCCCAGGCTTTCCAGCGTCGGAGCGGCATCGCTTCCGCTCCGACCGCCTGGGCCGGCATGGCAGGACAGGCACCAGCGCTCCGCGATGCCACGTCCGGCAACAGGATCCGCCGCCAACGAGGTTGACGCCACCATTGTCCCGGCCACCACGATCAGGATCATTGGTGCGAACAGTCGCCCGATCATGGCGCCACGCCTTTCAAGGTGAGCAGGTAGGCGACGAGATCGTCGGTCTGCTCCAGCGTCAAACGGATGTTCGGCATCACGGGATGGGACGTCTGCATGTAGCTCCGCAATGCCAATTCCGTCAGTCCCGGATGGCGCATGCGCTCCGTCAGATCGGGTGCGGCCTTGGGGCCACCAAGCCGCTGGTCGGTGGACACGACGTGGCACTCGCTGCAGAAATCCGTGGCAAGCCGGCGACCGTTGGCAGCGTCGCCAGGACCGTTTGCGGCAACCGGCACGCTGGAGGCGAAGATCCCCACCAACGCCGCTGACAAACTGAGCACAATCGGGAACGCGTGCGGCCTCATCTCCGCCTCCTTTTGTTGCCGGATCGTCAGGGCTTCATGGTGTCCGCCGACCTGTGCTCGTTCAGAAAGTGGCACAAGACGATGTTCAGCACGGCTGCCCGTTCAGGACGCCCGTGCGCCCTAGCCTCCGCAATGTCGTCTTCGATCATCCGTCGGATTTCCTCCTGGCCCGCCGCCGTGCCCACGAGGTAGTTGCCGAGTTCGGCCGCGACGATCTCCGGCAGATGCTCATGCTCGGCGATCGCGTCGATCTCCTCTTCGCTCAGGCCGCTCAGCCCGATGCAGTCTTCGATCGTGATCACCATGGCGGGATCCTCCACCTCATTTATCAAATCAGTTTACGCCCGCACCGCGGGTCCCGGCTTGATCCAGGTTATTGCCGCGCGGAACAAGCGGGGCTGTCCTTGGGCGTTGACAACCGTCGCATCGCGATCGTGGCCCGACGCGCGGATGACCGGGGGAGCCGGGGATGCGGATACAGACCTTGTCGCCGGAGCAGGTGCTGGCGGGCCTGCGCAGCGGCGGGCACGGCCTGACCACGCGGGAAGCCGCGCGCCGGCTCGGCCGCTTCGGCGCCAACACGCTGAAAGCGCCGCGCCGCGAGCCGATGGCCGTCCGCCTGCTGCGCAGCTTCACCCATTTCTTCGCGCTGCTGCTCTGGCTCGCTGCGGCCCTCGCCGCGGTGGCGGAGATTCGCCAGCCGGGCGAGGGCATGGGGTTGCTGGCCATCGCGGTTGTCGCGGTGATCCTCGTCAACGGTCTGTTCAGTTTCGCCCAGGATTACCGGGCGGAGCGCGAACTGGCGGCGCTTGCGAAGCTGCTGCCGCAACGGGTGAAGACGTGGCGCGATGGCCAGGTCAGCGAGGTCGAAGCGGCGGCGCTCGTGCCTGGGGACGTGATCGTGCTGACGGCGGGGGACCGTGTGCCGGCCGACGCGCGGCTTCTCTCAGCCACCGGCGTGCGCCTCGACGCCTCGACGCTCACGGGGGAGTCGGTCCCGGTCCTGCGCACCGCCGACCCCTGCACGGAGCACGAGGCGCCGATGGCAGGCAACCTCGTCTTCGCCGGGACCTCGGTGGTCGCCGGGGAAGGGACGGCGCTGGTCTACGCCACCGGCAATCACACCGAATTTGGGCGCATCGCCAACCTGACCCAGGGGGAGCAGCGCGAGCGCTGGCCACTGCTCGGCGAGATCGCTGCGCTCAGCCGTCTGATCGCGGTGCTGGCCGTCGGTCTCGGCGCGGTGTTCTTCGCGATCGGCGTCCATGCCGGACAGCCGGTCATGGCGGCGTTCGTCTTCGCGATCGGCATCATCGTCGCCAACGTGCCGGAGGGGCTGCTGCCGACGGTGACGCTCGCGCTCGCCATGGCGGCCCGGCGGATGGCGCGGCGCAATGTGCTGGTCCGCCACCTTCCGGCGGTGGAGGCGCTGGGGTCGGCCACGGTGATCTGCACCGACAAGACGGGCACCCTGACGCTCAACCGCATGACCGTGCGGGCGACCGACGGCGAGCCGGGCGCGATCGCCGCGGTCGAGCGGCACTGCCACACGCTGGCGCGTTCGAAGACCGGCTGGCTCGGCGACCCCATGGAGGTGGCGCTGGTGGAGCACGCCGGCCCCGGTCCGGTCCATGCCCGCACCGGGGAGGTGCCGTTCGACACCGAGCGCCGGCGGCTCTCCACCCTGCACCGGGCGCCGACGGGGCCGGTGGTCTACACGAAGGGGGCGGCGGAGACGGTGCTGCCGCTGTGCACCGCCCGTGCGACGGCGGCCGGCGTGGTGCCGCTGGACGACACCGGGCGCGCCGCGGTGCTGGCGGCGCAGGATGCCATGGCCGACCGCGGCCTGCGGGTTCTTGCGCTGGCGTGGCGCGACGATCCCGACCCCGCCGACCCGGAACGGGGGCTGGTTCTGGCGGGGCTGGTGGGGCTGGAGGATCCCCCGCGCCCCGAGGTGCCGGACGCGGTCGCCAAGGCACGGGCCGCGGGCATCCGGGTCGTCATGGTCACCGGCGACCACCCGCACACCGCGCTCGCCATCGCACGCGAGATCGGGCTGGTGCGGGGCTCGGATCCGGAACTGGTGACGGGCGACGCGCTCCGCACGATGACCGACAGCCATCTCATGCTGGTGCTGGACGGCGACGAGGTCGTGTTCGCCCGCGTCGGCGCCGACCAGAAGCTCCGGATCGTGCAGGCGCTGCAGCGCCGCGGCGAGACGGTGGCGGTCACTGGGGACGGCGTCAACGATGCTCCCGCGCTGAAGCAGGGCGACATCGGCGTCGCGATGGGGCGTTGCGGCACCGACGTGGCTCGCGAGGCGGCGGACATGATCCTGCTCGACGACAATTTCGCCTCCATCGTCCATGCGGTCGAGGAGGGGCGCGCGGTGTTCGCCAACATCCGCCGGTTCATGACCTACATCTTCACCTCGAACATCCCCGAGATCGTCCCTTTCCTTGCGTTCATCCTTTTGGGCATTCCCCTGCCGCTCACCGTGGTTCAGATCCTGGCGGTAGACCTCGGCACCGATCTCCTGCCCGCCCTGGCGCTCGGCGCGGAACCGCCGCACCCCGGCGTCATGATCCGTCCACCACGGCCGCGCCGCGAACGCCTGTTGACCTGGGGGCTGCTGGCGCGCGCCTACCTTTTCCTTGGACCATTCGAAGCCGCCGCGGCGATGGGCGCCTTCTTCGTCGTGCTCGGCGATGGGGGCTGGCGGTGGGGGGACCATCTGGCCGCCGGCGATCCGCTCCACCGGCTGGCGACCACCGCGTGTCTCGCGGGGATCGTGGTGGCGCAGGTCGCCAACCTTCTTCTGTGCCGGGCAGACCGTGAGTCGATCCTGGACCGGTCGATGCCGCGCAATCCCCTCATCGGCTGGGCCATCATCGCCGAACTGCTGATCATTGCGGCCATCGTCTACACGCCGCCGGGCAACTTGCTCTTCGCCACCGCACCCTTGCCCTGGTGGGCGTGGCTCACACCGTTGCCGGCGGTGATGGCGATGGTCGTGGTGGAGGAAGCGCGCAAGGCGCTGGCGCGGTCGCTTCCATGCGTCAAGCCGTCCGCGCTCCGCGCCCCGACACTTTGATCGGATCAGGCCTGATGGCGTGGCGTGCGGCGAGGCAATGACCACATATACCCTTTAAGAGGCATGGTCGGGCGCATTGGGACAGGTCGGGCTGGATCGTGATCCAGATCAAGACGCCGCGCAGCCCGCTGTAGGACTGTTGCCGCAACGGACAAGCTTGGCGGAGGCCGGGAGAGCCGTGGGAGCCGGAGCAGCTCGACGCACGGTGCCACCGGCCTGCGGCGATGGCGACAGCGACGTTCGCGTCCATTCGTGCCGTTTGGCCAGGAGTCGGCCAGAATGACCGTAAATCTTTCAGGGTGCACCCCATTTTACACCGAGCTGTCGCTGGCCATTGCCGCGGCACTGGCAAGCGGCACGCATCGTGATCGCCACCTGCTGCTGCTGCACGAGCGTTTGCGTGAAATAGAGCAGTGCCAGGCAACGGTCCAGGCCGGGGCCGACCGCCTCCAGACCGCGGCCCGCAGCATGGACATCCGCTACCGCAGCCTGCTGCGCTCGCTGGTCAGCACACCGGCGCGGACGCCACTCGGAATCGCGGCCAAGTTTTCCATCGCGTGCGCCATGGACGGCCAATTCGAGGCGGCGCAGCTGGCGCCGGCTGGCCCCGCCGGCTGCCACGTCTTTGTCTCGGTGTTTCTCGACATCCTGGCGCAGGCGCAGTTGATTCCGGCGCCCCGTCTGGATCGTCCGCAATGAAACTGCGCTGAGGATGTTGGCCATGCCGACGAATTGCCAATCCTGCCCAGTTCGCCGTGACGGGCTGTGCGCGAGCATCGCAGACGAGCAGTTGTCGATGATGGTGGGTCTGAAACGGCCCCCTCGCACCATCCACGCAGGCGCCAATGTGTTCCTGGAAGGTGAACAGAACGACTTGGTCTACATCATCCGCCGCGGCTGGGCAGTGGCATCCACTCTGCACGAGAACGGCCGCCGTCAGGTCCTCCGCTTTGCCATGCCAAGCAACCTTGTCGGCTTCGCGACGCGATCCGACGGCAGCATGCCGTGCACGGTGGAGGCGGTCACCGAACTCATCGTCTGTCCGATTCCACGGCGGAAGCTGTTGCAGCTCTGTCAGGAGGTGCCGACGCTCGCCCTGTGCATAGCGTCCCAGTTTGCGACCGAAACGATCACGGACTGGCAACTGCTGGGGGCGCTCGGGACGTGCAATGCCGCCGAGCGGATTGCCCGGCTCTTCCTCACACTCTGCAACCTCCAGCGCCGCGAGGACGCATCGAACACGCCGGACTTGGTCCTGCCGATCAGCCAGACGATTATTGCCGATGCCACCGGCCTGACGGCCGTCCATGTCTGCCGGACACTGAAGGAGATGCGGCTGGCTGGATTGCTGACCTTCGCGAAAGGGCGCTTGCGGGTGCTCGACTGGGCGCGGCTCGCCCGCCTTGCCGAGATGAAGGATGTTGCCGTCGCGCCACTGTCCCACGCACTAGCCATCAGGCAGCGGGGCCGCCCGGCGCGAGCGGGTTGGGCCGGCCCTATCGGCGCCGACCTTGCGCCATAGGCCATCGAATCCGGGCCGCCGTGGTCAGGGCCGTGCCCGTGCCATCAGGTAAGCCTCCATGCCCGCCAGCGTAGCAAGCTGCGGGTAGTCGGCCTCCGGCACGACGACCCCCAGCCGGCGGTGCAGGGCGCTGACAAGGTTCAGGAAATCCATGGAGTCGATGTCGGTCGCCTCGCGCAGGTCGGCCTTTGGGTCCAGATGGGCGAGGTCGGCGTCGGGGGCGATGTCGCCCAGCGCTTCGAGCACGATGCGGCGCACGTCTTCGGCGGTCGCGAGAGGTTGGGTCATAGGCTGTCGGGCTCCTGCAGCAGGCGGTCGATCTCGGCAAGGAAGAGGGCGCCGGCGTGCCCGTCGCTCACGCGGTGGTCGGCGGCCAGCGTGGCCGTGACGACGGTGCGCAGTTCCACCCGGCCGCTCACCGCCCAGGGCCGCTCGACCGGCCGGCCGAAGCCGACGATGGCGACCTGGGGCGGATAGATCACCCCGAACACGCTGTCCACGCCACGCTCGCCGAGGCTGGTCACCGTGATCGTCGCATCTCCCAGCTCCGAACTGCGCAGATGGCCGGCGCGTGTCCGGCCGACGAGATCCCGCAGCCGCGCCATCAGGTCGTCCAGACCGAGCGTGTCGGTGTCGCGGATCGCCGGAGCGGCGAGGCCACCGCCGCGGATCGCGACCGCCGCGCCCACATGGATCCCGGCTCCGGGACGGAAATCGCCGTCAACGTTGTGGCCATTGAACCGGGGATGGCGGCGCAGGGCGAGGGCGACGGCCTTCAGCTCCAGTGCCGCGAGCAGCAGCCGCTCCTCCGGCGCTCGGTCCGCGTTGGTCCGGGCGAGCCAAGCCGTGGCGTTCGTCAGGTCGATGGTGGACCCGAGGTAATAGTGGGGGATTTCCCGCTTGGAACGGGCCATGGCGGCGGTGATCGCCCGGCGCATGTCGGCGAGATCGATCCCGGCGGCGCGACGCGGAGCAGCGCGCTCGACGTCGGCGAGCCGGACGGCGCCGCCGGGACCGCTCCCCGCGAGGCCGGCAAGCTCGATCCCGCGCTCCGCCGCCAGCCGCCGCGCCGCCGGCGAGGCGAGGGTCGGGGCGCCTGCGGGTGGTTGCGGGGGCGATGCCGCCGGAGCCGCTGCGATCTCGAGAACGGGCACCATCGCCGGCGTCATGGTCGCAACCGCGGCTTCCTCCCCGGCCAGCGTGGCGAGCGGGGTGCCCACCGGCACCGTGGTGCCGGGGGCGACGAGCAGCCGTTCGATGACGCCGTCCTCGAACGTCTCGACCTCGATGGCGCCTTTCTGCGTCTCCACGACGGCGACGATGTCGCCCCGCCGGATCGCGTCGCCGGGCCGCTTCAGCCATTCGACGAGTGTTCCCGCCTCCATGTCGGCGCCGAGGGACGGCATGCGGAACAGGCCCATCACGCCCCCTCCCGCAACCCCACCGCCGCCTTGGCGGCGGCCACGATGGCGGCCGGCTGGGGCAGGGCCGCCTGTTCCAGGTGGCGGGGGTAGGGGATGGGCACCTCGGCACTGCACACGCGGGCGACCGGTGCGTCCAGGCTCCAGAAGGCCCCCTCCATGATGCGCGCGCTCACCTCCGCGGCGAGGCTGCCGGTCAGCCAGCCCTCGTCAACCACCACTGCGCGCCGGGTCCGGCCCACCGACTCCAATATGGTGCCGAGGTCGAGCGGGCGCAGCGTCCGCAGGTCGATCACATCGGCGGAAATCCCCTCCGTGGCCAGGGTCTCGGCCGCCGCCAGCGTCTTCGGCAGGCTGCCGCCGTAGGTGACCAGCGTGACGTCGCGTCCGCTGCGGCGCACCGCCGCCCGGTCGATGTCCACCGGCCCGGCGCCGGCGTCCAGCGTCCCTTCCGTGTTGTAGAGCATGACATGCTCGAAGATGACGACCGGGTCGGGGTCCTGGAGCGCCGTCCACAGCATGCCGCGCGCATCCTCCAGCGTCGCCGGGGCCAGCACGCGCAGGCCGGGGACATGGGCGTACCAGCCCTCCAGGCTGTGCGAGTGCTGCGCGGCGAGCTGCCGTCCGGCGCCCGTCGCCATGCGGATCACCACCGGCACGCCGAGCTGCCCGCCGGACATGTGCCGGAGCGTGGCGGCGTTGTTGACGATCTGGTCCAGCGCCAGAAGGCTGAAGTTGACGGTCATGACCTCCACGATCGGCCGCATCCCGCCCAGCGCGGCGCCGATGCCCGCACCCACGAAGGCGGACTCCGACAGCGGCGTGTCGCGGACGCGGTCCGGTCCGAACTCGTCGTACAGGCCCTTGCTGACGGCGTAGCAGCCGCCGTAGCGGCCGACGTCCTCGCCCATCAGGAAGGCCCGGTCGTCGCGCAGCAACGCCTCGCGGATCGCCTCCCGCACCGCGTCGCGGTAGGTGATGGTGCGGCCGGCGGCCTCCACGACGGGGCCGGCGGGGGTCACGATGGCGGGCGTGACGGTCGCGGTCATGGTCGCACCTCGCGGGTGTAGACGTCGCGGGCGAGATCCTCGACTGGCTCCCAGCTGCCGGCCTCGGCGAAGGCGACGGCGCGTTCCACCTCCGCCTCGGCGTCGCGCCGGATGCCGTCGAGTTCGGCGTCGTGCAGCGCCCCGGTCTGCCGCATCCAGCCGGCGAGGCGGTCGATGGGGTCGCGGTGCCTCCACGCCTCCACCTCCGCCTTGTCGCGGTAGAGCTGGGGGTCGAACATGGAGTGCGCGCGGAAGCGGTAGGTCCGGCATTCCAGGAACTGCGGCCCCGCCCCGTCGCGGATCGCCGCCGTCATGCGCCGGGCCGCCGCCTCCACCGCGACGGCGTCCATCCCGTCCACCGCCTCCGACGCCATGCGGTAGGCGGCGGCCTTGGCGTGCAGGTCGGGCTCGGACTGCACCCGCTCCAGCCGGGTGCCCATGGCGTAGAGGTTGTTCTCGCATACGAACAGCACGGGAAGGGTCCACAGCGCCGCCAGGTTCATCGTCTCGTGGAACTCGCCCTCGGCGGTGGCGCCGTCGCCGAAGAAGCAGGCGGTTATGCAGCGCCGTTCCCTCATGCGGTCGGCCAGCGCCAAGCCGGCCGCCAGCGGCAGCCCGCCGGCGACGATGGCGTTGCCGCCGTAGAAGCGGGTGGCCGCGTCGAACAGGTGCATGGAGCCGCCGCGGCCGCGGCTGCATCCCTCCCGCTTGCCGTACATCTCCGCCATCACCGCGTCCATGGACACGCCCCGCAGGATGGCGTGCCCGTGCTCGCGGTAGGTGGAGACCACGGCGTCCTCCGGCTCCAGGCAGCGGAACACGCCGGCGGCCACCGCCTCCTCGCCGATGCAGAGGTGGAGGAAGCCGCGGATCTTCTCCTGCTGGTAAAGCTCGGCGCAGCGTTCCTCGAAGCGGCGGACGCGGACCATGTCCCGCAGCAGTCCCAACAGATGCGCGCGGGACAGGTGCGGCTTCGCCCCATGATGCGGCTCGATCGCGGTGGTCATCGCTCGTCGCTCTCCAGGGTGGACAGGTCGCCTTCCGGCAGGCCAAGCTCGCGCGCCTTCAGCAGGCGGCGCATGATCTTGCCGCTGCGCGTGCGCGGCAGCCCGGCGCGGAACTCCAGCTCCTTCGGCGCCACCGCCGGACCCAGGCGGCGGCGGGCGTGGGCCAGCAGGTCGTGGCGCAGCTCGTCCCCCGCCGTCCAGTCGGGCTTCAGCGCGACGAAGGCCTTGACCGCCTCGCCGCCGACCGGGTCGGGGATGCCGATGACGCCGGCCTCGGCCACCGCCGGGTGCTCCAGCAGCGCGCTCTCCACCTCGAACGGGCCAATCAGGTGGCCGGCGGACTTGATGACGTCGTCGCCGCGTCCGACGAACCAGAAGTACCCGTCGGCGTCGCGCATCGCGAGATCGCCGGTCAGGTACCAGTCGCCCGCGAAGCAGCGGCAGTAGCGCTCCTCCTCGCCGAGATAGCCGCGGAACATCGAGGGCCAGCCGCGGCGCAGCGCCAGCTCACCCGCCGTCATCGGCGAGTCCACGACGCGCACACCGCCATCGGGGGTGCGCTCGACGATCGCGGCGTCGATGCCGGGGAGCGGCCGGCCCATGGAGCCCGGGCGGACGTCCATGGCCGCGAGATTGGCGATCATGATGCCGCCGGTCTCGGTCTGCCACCAGTTGTCGTGGAAGGGCCGGCCGAGGACGCGGTGGCTCCACGCTACCGCCTCCGGGTTCAACGGCTCGCCGACGCTCGCCAGGAAGCGCAAGGCGCCCAGGTCATGGCGGCGCGCGGGCTCCTCCCCCGCCTTCATCAGCATGCGGATGGCGGTGGGGGCGGTGTACCAGACGGTGACCCGGTGCCGCTCCAGGATGCCGTACCAGCGTTCGGCGTCGAATTCGCCCTGGTCCACCACCATGGTGGCGCCCACGGTCAGGGGGGCGATGATGCCGTAGGAGGTCCCCGTGACCCAGCCCGGATCGGCCGTGCACCAGAACACGTCGCCGGGCAGGAGGTCGAGGGCCATGCGGGCGGTCGCGTGGTGCGCGACCACCGCGCCGTGGACATGAACCGCCCCCTTCGGCCGCCCGGTGGTGCCGCTGGTGAAATGCAGCAGCGCCATGTCCTCGGGTGCGGTGGGGACCACGGCGAAGTCCGCACCGGCCGCCGGCAGCGCGGCGTCCAGGTCGATGCAGCCCTCCGCCGACGCCGACATGCCGCCGGTCAGCAGCACATGGCGCAATCCTGGCAGCATGTGCCGCCACGGCTCCACCTTGCGGCGGTACATCGCCTCGGTGGTGACCAGCACGCGGGCGTCGCCGAGGGTGGCGCGGGTGCGCACCGGTTCCGGCCCGAAGGCGGAGAAGAGCGGGGCGAAGACCGAACCGGCCTTGAGCGTGCCGAGTGCCGCGACGTAGAGCGCCGGAACGCGCCCAAGCAGGGAGAACACCCGCTCCCCCCGACCAACGCCCAGGTCGCGCAGGAGGTTGGCGAAGCGGTTGGTCCGCACGGTCAGGTCCGCGTAGCGGAACTCCTCGACCGCACCGTCCTTCGTCACCGAGCGTAGCGCCACGCGCTCCCCGCGCCCGCGCGCGACGTGCCGGTCCAGCGCCTCATAGGCGATGTTCAGCCCCCCGTTTGGCAGGCCGTCCAGTTCCGCGCGCGCGGCCTCCCAGGAAAAGGCGGATCGCGCCGCGTCGTAATCGCCGACGACCGCCGACGCCTTCTCGGCCGGACCCTTGACGATCGTGTTCCAGGCCATGGCCGTTGTCTCCCGCGCTCAGGCCGGAATCCGCCACAGGGCGCGCACGTCGCGGGGCAGGGACTCCGCGATCTTGCGGATTTCGCCGGCGGGGAGGCGGGCGGCCAGCAGGTCGAACACGGCGCCGGTCAGGCGCTCGGGATCCGCTTCCTGAAAGCCTTGCATCTCCGCCATGACGCAATCGTGGAACTCCTCGAGGCTGTGATAGGGGAGCGGGGTGTCGGACGGGCGCCAGCCTTCGTAATAGAAGCCGCGCACCAGCATCGGCATCCCGGCGCCGAGATGCACCGCCAGTCCCGGTTCCAGGCGATCGCGCAGGGCGTGCAGCACCGCGCGGAGCGCGCGGTAGGCCAGGCGCCGGTCGTCCGTGTGGAGCCACGTCATGAGGTCCTTCAGCCACGCGTTGGTCCGTTGGACGGTCTCGTCGAAGGCCGGCAAGCTGTTGGTGGACATCGGTACTCTCCTTCCCAGCGCGGTCGGACGGTCATCGTAGGAGCGCTGGAGGGGGCGGACGTTTATCCAGGTTAAGTCCCGGACGATCCTCAATGCTGATCGCAAAGCACTCGGCGCCTGAGTCAATCCGACGGCAAGCCAACGGGACCGCGGAGAGGCGACTGTCGGACGGAGGCGGCACCGCGACGGCTACGGTGTTCGACACGTTTATTTTTTGTGTCTGCTGTCGCCTGCGCCCGAAGCTTTGCAGGTATCTCCGTCAAGATATGACGTCGCTACTCCGCGGATGGGCGATCAGAGGCGGTTCACCTCGAAATCCTCGCAGATTCCTCACGATCCGACATGACGCAAGCTCCCATCGGCAATGGTCCGCCGCTTACGGCCGGATGACGATCAAATCCTCCACGCACTGCACGCCGGGCGTCGACCACGCGGTTCCCAGCGCCAATTCGCGCTCCTGCCAAGTCCTGACGATGCCGCCGATGGTCACCGTGCCACCCGTGGCGGACACCGTGATGTTCTCGGCGTCCGTAAGGGCGCTGCGGCGCAGGGCGTCCACAATCGACCGCCGGCCGCCACCGATGGTGCGACCGCGATCTCGTTGCGGATGCCGCGGACACCGGAAAGCGATCGCACCGTATACTCGGCGGCGGTCTTCTCGTATTGCCAGTCCACCGTACCGCGCAGCGTCAGGATGCCGTCCTCGGCCTCCACCATGATGCGGCTCCTTGGAACGAACTCGGCCCAGTCGAGGCTCTTGAGAGCCCGCTCGGCGATCTCGGGGTCGCTTCGCTTGCGATCGCTGGCGAGCCGGACCGTCACGTCCATGGCGATGCCGCGCACCCCTTTGACCCGCTGGACGGCGTGCTCGGCCGCCACGCCGATGTGTGCCGCATTGATACTGGGATCCCTTTCCAGCTCCGCCAGCACGCGGTGCTGCAGCCCTTCATCGTCGCCCGGGACATGCGGGGCTGCCGTTTCGATCTCTATGGGAACCCTCCTCCTTCTGCGCCGGATACCGCTCCGGCGAGAGAATGGGCCGGCGAATGCGCATCGGCCTTAACCGGGGTTAAGGTGAGTCCCGCCATCGCTCCTCTACCCTCCGGTCGTATGTCCACGGGGAAGAGGAGGGCGGGCCATGTCCGATGCCCGTTACGTCCGCTGGTTCGCCGAACTCGGCCGCGGCGACGTGCCGCTGGTAGGTGGGAAGAACGCCTCCCTCGGCGAGCTGCGCCGCAACCTGACACCGCTCGGAATCCCGGTACCCGATGGCTTCGCCCTGACGGCGGACTCCTTCCGCGATGCGCTGACCGCGGCCGGCGCGTGGGGCGAGTTGCACGACCTGCTGGACGGGCTTGGCAAGGAGGACGTGGCGCGTCTCGCCCGTTGCGGCGCGCGGGCGCGGGACCTCGTCTACGCCGCCGGGCTGACGCCCGCGGCGGAGGCGGAGCTGCGCCGGGCCTGGGCGGCCCTGTCGGCCGAGCATGGCCCCGATCTCGCTGTCGCCGTGCGCAGTTCGGCCACGGCGGAGGACCTGCCCACCGCCAGCTTCGCCGGCCAGCACGAGACCTATCTGAACGTGGCGGGGGAGGCCAACCTGCTGGACGCGGTGAAGCGCTGCCAGGCCTCCCTCTTCACCGACCGGGCCATAGCCTACCGCATCGACCAGGGCTTCGACCACTTCAAGGTCGCCCTGTCGGTGGGCGTGCAGACCATGGTGCGCTCCGACCTCGCCGCCGCCGGGGTGATGTTCTCCATCGACACCGAGACGGGCTTCCCCGACGTGGTCTTCATCACCGGCGCCTACGGTCTGGGCGAGACGGTGGTGCAGGGTGCGGTTGATCCGGACGAGTTCTACGTCCACAAGCCGACCTGGAGGCTGGGCGCCCGTGCCGTGCTGCGCCGCCGCCTTGGCGAGAAGCAGGTCAAGATGGTCTACCGCACCGGCCGGACGCGCGAGGCCACGCGTGTCGTGCCGACGCCCGACGCCGACCGCCGGCGCTTCTGCCTCACCGATCGGGAGGTCGTCACACTGGCGGAGTACGCGATCCGCATCGAGGACCATTACGGCTGCTCCATGGACATGGAGTGGGCCAAGGACGGGCTCGACGGCCTGATCTACGTCGTCCAGGCACGGCCGGAGACGGTCGCCTCCCGGCGCCGGCCGATGGAGCTGGAAAGCTTCGTCCCCGACGGCCGTGGCGAGGTGTTGGCGCAGGGGCGTGCGGTGGGCGCCCGCATGGCGGCGGGTCCTGTGCGGATCGTGACCGACCCCCACCACCTGTCGGCCTTCCGCCCCGGCGAGGTGCTGGTGGCCGACACCACCACGCCGGACTGGGAGCCGGTGATGAAGACCGCGGCCGCCATCGTCACCAACCGCGGCGGCCGCACCTGCCACGCCGCCATCGTGGCCCGCGAGCTGGGCATCCCCGCGGTGGTCGGCGCGGAGACGGCCACCGCGGCGCTCGGCGACGGGCGCACCGTCACCGTGTCCTGCGCGGAGGGGGAGGTGGGCCGGGTCTATGACGGGGCGGTTCCCTTCCACGTCGAGCGCGTCGACCTCGGCAGTCTCGAGCGGCCGCAGACGCGCATCATGGTGAACATCGGCAACCCCGAACAGGCCTTCCAGACCGCCGCGCTGCCGGTGGACGGGGTTGGGCTCGCGCGGATGGAGTTCATCATCAGCGAGACCATCCGCGCGCACCCGATGGCGCTGCTGCATCCCGAGCGCGTCCAGGACGCGGCCGAACGGGACCGGATCCGCGACCTCGCCGGCGGGCATCCGGACGGTGCCGCGTTCTTCGTGGAGCGCCTGTCGGAGGGGATCGGAACCATCGCCGCCGCCTTCCACCCGCGGCCGGTCATCGTGCGCCTGTCCGATTTCAAGACCAACGAGTACGCGGCCCTGGTCGGCGGCCGGTGGTTCGAGCCGGTGGAGGAGAACCCCATGCTGGGCTTCCGCGGCGCCGCCCGGTACGCGCACGAGGCGTACGAGGAGGGTTTCGCGCTGGAATGCCGGGCGCTCGCCCGCGTGCGGGACGACATGGGGCTGACCAACGTGACGGTCATGGTCCCCTTCTGCCGCCGCGTGGCGGAGGCGGAGCGGGTGCTGGCCACCATGGCGCGGCACGGGCTGGAGCGAGGGCGGGACGGGCTCGAGGTCTATGTCATGTGCGAGATCCCGAACAACGTGCTGCTGATCGACGAGTTCTCCCGGCTGTTCGACGGCTTCTCCATCGGCTCCAACGACCTGACCCAGCTGACGCTTGGGGTGGACCGCGACAGCCCGCTGGTCGCCTTCGATTTCGACGAGCGCGACCCGGGTGTGCTCGCCTTCCTGCGCCAGACGGTGGAGGGTGCGCGGCGCAATGGCCGGTCCTGCGGGATCTGCGGGCAGGCGCCGTCGGACTACCCGGAGATCGCCGAATTCCTGGTCCGCCTCGGCATCGGCTCGATGAGCCTGACTCCGGACAGCGTTCTGCGCACGCTGCGTATGGTGGTGAATCTCGAACACTCGCTCGGCCGGCCGCCGCGGGCGGACGCCTGACGACAGGGGAGGAGACTATGAATCATCTGGTCGTCTTCGCTCACCCGCGCCCCGGCAGCTTCGTCCGGCAGCTCGTGGGCGCCTACGTCGATGAACTCGAGCGTTGCGGCCATGCGGTGACCGTGCGCGATCTCTACACGATGGGCTTCAACCCCGTTCTCTCGGAAGCGGAGCTTGCCGGCACGGGAACGGTCCCGGACGACGTGCGGGCGGAGCAGGAGCTGATCCGCGCCGCCCACGCGATCACCTTCGCCTTTCCGATCTGGTGGGCGTCGATGCCGGCGATCCTGAAGGGTTATGTGGATCGCGTTCTCACCTACGGCTTCGCCTGGCGGATGCGCGGCGAGAGCCCCGAGGGCGGGCTGACCGGGCGCAAGGGCGTGCTCATCACCAGCTCCGGCGCGCCCATGGAGTATCTGGCCGCGTCCGGGGAGATGCGGGCCTTCACCGTCACGCAGGACCAGGCGATCATGGGCCTGTGCGGGCTGACGGTGGTGGCGCACCTGCACTGCGCCGGCCTTGGCCCGGAGACCACGTCGGAGGACGTGGACGAGCATCTGGCGCGCGTCCGCCGGCTCGTCGCCGACCATTTCTGACGCCCTGCCGCACGCAATCGAAGGTTCTCCTCCTGGACTTGATGTGGAAAAAGGCAACAAGCGCGGATCCTGCGGGATAATCGGCCCGACTCATGGAATGACGTTGAACCGAGGGAGGAAACCATGATCCCGCAGTTTACCTACATCATCGAGCCGACGGATGCGCGCTGGACGATCAAGTTCGGTGGCGGCGACACCACCGGACAGTTCCCGTTGTGGCGGGCCGCGCTCGAGGCAGCCATCCAGGATGCGATAAGGGTTCGCCGGCTCGGCTACGCCGTTGACGTGCTGGCTCGCCGGGCGGACGGCTCGCTCCGGAAGGTTCCCCCGTCCGTCAACACTGGCACGACGTCCCCGGGCTGGCCGGATGCGGGCTACCGGGACTGCGGCAAGGCGGGAAAGCCCTCGGTGGGATGACGCTATCGCCCGAACAGGCCGACAAGTTCGGCCGTGCCGAGGGTGTGTTGGTGCGCGGCGTGTTCCACCTCCCGGCACGGCGGATGGGGGCTCGGCACCAGCGTTGGGACATCCAACGCGTAGAGCCGGAACCGGTAGCGGTGGAGTCCATGCCCGACGGGCGGGCAGGGGCCCCGGTAGCCCAGCCGGCCGAAGTCGTTCACCGCCTCCTTGAGGCCGGTATGGGCGCGATCGGGCAGGTGCCGGACATTCCCGGGGATGTCGTAGACGGCCCAGTGCCGGAAGGTGCCGGATGGCGCGTCCGGGTCGGAGCAGACGATCGCGAAGCTCATGGTGCCGGGCGGCACGTTGGTCCATTCCAGCGGTGGCGGCTCGTCCTCGCCCTCGCAGGTGAAGCGGTGGGGGATGCGCTCCCCGTCCTCGAAAGCCTGGCTGGCCAGTCGCATAGGGTTCCTCCTGTTGTCGCGGTCATCGGAGCCGGTCAACGCCCGGTTCCATCCGCGTCGAACGCGTCGGGCGTCGGCCCGGGGCGGGCGGCGATCATCACCTCGGTGGTGATCAGCAGCCCCGCAACCGATGCGGCGTCCTGTAGGGCGATGCGCACGACCTTGGTGGGGTCGATGATCCCCCTCTCCACCAGATTGCAGCACTCGTCCGCCTGGGCATCGTAGCCATAATCGGTGTCGTTCTGTTCCAGCAGCCGGCCGACGATCACCGACCCATCGACGCCGGCGTTGGCGGCGATCTGGCGGATCGGTGCTTCCAGTGCGTGGCGGACGATTCCGATGCCGACGCGCTGGTCGTCGTTGCCGGGACGGATGCCGCCGAGCGCGCGTGTCGCATAGAGCAGAGCGGCACCACCACCGGCGACGATCCCTTCCTCCACCGCGGCACGGGTGGCGTTCATCGCGTCCTCGACCCGGTCCTTGCGCTCCTTCACCTCGGTCTCGGTCGCACCGCCGACGCGGATCACCGCCACGCCGCCGGTCAACGCGCCGACGCGCTCCCGCAGCGCCTCGCGGTCGTGGTCCGAGGCGGCCTCTTCGGCCAATCGTCGGATTTGTCCGCAGCGGGCCTCGATCGTGTCCTTGGCGCCGGCACCGTCGATGATGGTCGTCGACTCCTTGTCCACGCGCACGCGCCGCGCCTTGCCCAGCATGTCGATGGTGACGCCTTCAAGCGCGATGCCCAGGTCTGCGGAAACGAGATGGCCGCCCGTGACGACGGCGATGTCCTCCAACATCGCCCGGCGGCGGTCGCCGAAGCCGGGTGCCCTGACCGCGCAGGCCTTCAGCCCGCCGCGGAGCTTGTTGATCACGAGCGTGGCCAGCGCCTCCCCTTCCACGGTCTCCGCCACGATCAGCAGCGGGCGTCCGGACTTCATCACCGATTCCAGAAGGGGCAGGAGCGGCTGCACGCTGGACAACGTCGTCTCGTGCAGAAGGATCAGGACGTCCTCCAGTTCCGCCGTCATGGCGTCGGCGTCGGTGATGAAGTAGGGGGAGAGATAGCCACTGTCGATGCGCAGGCCCTCCACCACGTCCAGTTCGGTCCCCGTCCCCTTCGCCTCCTCCACGGTGATGACGCCCCGATGCCCGACCCGTCCCATGGCGCGGGCCAGCAGATCCCCGATTTCGCGCTCCCCGTTGGCCGAGATCGTGCCGACCTGCGCGATCTCCCCGGCGGTGGACACGGTCCGGGAGCGCGCCCGGATGTCCCCGACGACCGCCTCGACGGCCGTGTCGATGCCGCGTTTGAGGTCCATTGGATTCAGTCCGCCAGCCACCGCCTTCGTGCCTTCGCGCAGGATGGCCTGGGCCAGCACGGTGGCGGTGGTCGTGCCGTCGCCGGCGTCGGTGCTGGTCCTGGTGGCGACCTCGCACACCATGCGGGCCCCCATGTTCTCGAACCGGTCGGGAAGCTCGATTTCCTCGGCCACGGTGACGCCGTCCTTGGAGATGCGGGGCGGACCGAACTCCCGCTCGATCAGCACGTTGCGGCCGCGGGGACCCAGCGTGGCCTTGACGGCGTCGGCGAGGATCTCCACGCCGCGCAGCATCCTTTCCCTCGCTTCGGTCGAAAAGCGGACGTCTTTCGCTGTCATCGTCCATCCTCCCCTGAAGTGGCCGTCGGCGCCGTGGCGCAAGTCCCCTTCGCCCAACTGTCTGTGCGGTCAGCGCAGATAGGCCTCCGCCGCGTAGCGGCGCATCATGCGCTGGCTGTTGAAGTGGCTGGCGATCTTGCTGATCGACTGTTTCATCATCCAGATCCAACGGGCGCGGTCGTTGCGGTGGAGCGGCAGCACCTCGGATTCCAGCTTGTGGTAGAGGTCCTCCGCATCGTCGGCCGCCGTGCCGAGGTCGGCGTCGCCGATGGCCCAGCCGGTGACGCCGTCGATGCAGGCCTCCATCCACCACCCGTCGAGCACGCTGAGGTTCAGCACGCCATTCAGCGCCGCCTTCATGCCGCTGGTGCCGGACGCCTCCAGCGGCGGCAGCGGCGTGTTCAGCCACACGTCGCAGCCGGAGGTGAGGAAGCGTGCCAGTTCCATGTCGTAACCGGGCAGGAAGACGACGGGAACGTCCCCCGCCAAGTCCCGCGCGCAATGGTGCAGCGCCTCGATCGCGCGCTTTCCCACCTCGTCGCGCGGGTGCGCCTTGCCGGCGACCAGTATCTGGAACGGATGGCCGCGCGCGAGGGCACGCAGACGGTCGAGGTTGCTGAAGATCAGGTCGGGGCGCTTGTAGCCGGTCATCCGCCGGGCGAAGCCCAACATGAGGACGTCCGGCGCCAACGCCGCACCGGTGAGCGCCTCGACCCGGTCGAGCAGGGCGCGCTTGGCCGTCTCGTGCGCCGACCACACCGCGGCGTCGTCCAGCGTATCGGCGCGCACCAGCACCTCGGGCTCGTGGCGCCACTGGGGGAAAGACGTCTGGTAGAGTTGCGCGATGCTCTCGCAGGTCCAGGTCTCCACATGCACGCCGTTGGTGATGGCATGGACGCGGTAGCCGGGGAACATGTGCCGGGAGATCTCGGCGTGCCGCTTGGCGACGCCGTTGACGTAGCCGCTGAGGTTCAGCGCCAGCCGCGTCATGTTCAGGCAATCGGTGCCGGCGAAGGCCTTCAGCGCCTCGACATCCGCTCCCGTTCCCAGCGTCCGTTCCACGAGATCGTAGGGGAAGCGGTCGTGCCCCGCCTCCACCGGCGTGTGGGTGGTGAAGACGCAGCGCTGCCGCGCCGGCTCCGGATCGTGGGCGCCGCCCTCCGTCAGACGGCCGTCGGCGTGGCGCTGGTCGTTCAGGAGCTGCAGGGCCAGCAGGGCGGAATGCCCCTCGTTCATGTGGTAGGTCTCGATCTCGAAGCCCAGCGCGCGCAGCAGGCGGAAGCCGCCAATGCCCAGCGCGACCTCCTGCTTCAGGCGGTAGGCGTCATCCCCACCGTACAGGGTGCCCGTGATCGCGCGGTCCTCCGGATCGTTCTCGTCGAGCGCCGTGTCCAGCAGGACGACTGGCACCTCGTAGCCCAGCGTGCCCCGGTGCCGGTAGAGCCACGGACGGACCCAGACGTCGCGCCCCTCGATGGAGACCGCCACCTTGGCCCCCAGCGGCTGGGCCCAGCGTTCCGGTTCCCATGGATCGGGCTGTTCGCCCTGGCGGCCGTCGGCGTCGATGACCTGCCGCAGGTAACCGTTCCGGCTGATCAACGTGACGAAGACCACCGGCAGCTCCAGGTCGGCGCAGGACCGCACCGTGTCTCCGGCCAGGATACCCAGGCCGCCGGCGTAGCTGTGGATCTCCGGCTGCAGCGCGATTTCCATGGAGAAGTAGGCGATGCGGCAGCGCTGGGTGAAGGCCGCGACCATGTCGGTCTAGGCCCCCGGCTGGGGCCACTCCAACTCGCGGGCCGGGCGGCGGAGATAGGTCCTGGCGATGGCGTCGGCGGCGTTCGCCAGGATCGACTCCCGCTCAGGCGCCCGCTCGCCGCAGCCCATGCGGTAGAGCGCCCGCGACAGCTCGGCGATCCATTCCCGCGTCTGCTCGCCCTGTCCGTAGAGCGCATGGAACAGACGGACCGAGGCCAAGGCATCGGCCACGATCTGGTGCTCCGCCCGCTCCCTCAAGAGGTCGATATCGGTGTGTGTCATCACGCTCGCTCCCTGGAGAACCGGTTGAAAAGGGGGTTCTGCGGGGATGGTGGCCGTCGATGGCGCCGTTCGCCTTAACCTGGGTTAGGGCGGCGGGCGTATGCCTGCTCGGCAATGTTGATGACTATGTCGGCGAGGGTGTCCGTGGGCTGCGTGAAGAGAATGCCGAAGGGCAGGCTCCCGATCACGTCCTCCGCAGCGTACACCGGCGACGGCAGCACCACCCCCCAGGGCGAGGGCCAGGGCGGTCAGGGCGGCTGCAGGGTGCGTCCTTCCCGTCATGTCATCAGCGGCTTTGCCGTGGGCCGGGGCGGATGCCTCACCTGCGTCTGCCGAAACGCACGTCTCGAAACCTTCTACGACTGCCTGAATCAGGGCTGGCACAGCGTGACGGTATCTCACCCTTCCCCGATCCGGTCGGCCTCCTCGGCCAGCCGATGCAACTCAGGAGCGATCTCCACCGTCAGGGTAGCGTGACGGCTCAGGCTGCGGAGAGGGTTCGGCAGGCTTGCCAGCTGCGTAGCAGCGTAGCGGCGGATGTTGGCCAGGTCGGGTGAAGGGAACAGGCGGTGTCCACCACGCATCACCGGCACCAGCATGGGGCGTCCCGGCTCCCGCGCGTCCGCGGTTGTGAGCCGGTCGGCAGCGATGCGGCCGTCGATTCCGTGGAGCCGGAAGACCTGCTTGCGCCCGGGCCATGTCTGCTTGCCCGGGGACCGCTTGCGCCGCGGCCGTCCATCGTACTCCACAAGCTTGTAGGCGCAGTCGAGCGCCGGCGCGTCGCTGGAGGTGGTGAGACTGGTGCCGACGCCGAAGCTGTCGATGGGGGTGTCCGCCTCCACCAGTTTGGCGACCGACTCCTCGTCCAGCCCACCGCTTGCGATGATGCGTGTGCCGGTCAGGCCGCCCGCGTCGAGGATGGACCGCACCCGCCAGGACAGCGCCTCCAGGTCGCCGCTGTCGAGCCGCACGCCGGCCAGTTCGATGCCTTCGGCCGAGAGCCCGTGTGCAAGTGCCACCGCCTTGCGCGCTGCCGTCTCCGTGTCATAGGTGTCGAGCAGCAGGACGAGGTTGCCGGGACGGGACCGGGCGAAATTCACGAAGGCTGCCGATTCCCGTTCGTGCGCCTGGACGAAGGAATGCGCCATCGTGCCCACGACCGGGATGCCGAAGCGGCGCGCGGCCAGTGCCGTTGCCGTTCCCGCGAACCCGGCCAGCCAGCTTGCGCGCGCCGCCAGCAGACCCGCTTCCGCGCCATGCGCACGCCGCAGCCCGAAGTCCACCAGCGGCCGGCCACGGGCGGCCAGCACCAACCTTGCGGCCTTCGAGGCGACGACGGTCTGGAAGTGGACGAGGTTGATCAGACGAGTCTCGAGCAGTTGCGCCACCGGCAGGCTGGCGGTGACGCGGAGCAGTGGTTCATGGGCGAAGAAGACCGTTCCCTCCGGCAATGCGTCGACGTCGCCCATGAAGCGGAAGTCGGCGAGCGCTTGCAGCGCGGTGTCGGAGAGGTTGGCGTGTTCCCGCAGCCAGGCGATGTCGTCGGCCGTGAAGCGGGCGTGCTCCAGGAAGTCGAGCGCCTGTTCCAGCCCGGCCGCGATCAGGAAGTTGCGGCCCGGCGGGAGTTTGCGGACGAACAGCTCGAACGACGCGCCACCGGTCATCCCGTGATCGATGTAGGCGTGCAGCATCGCCAGTTCGTAGAAGTCCGTGAGCAGGAGGCTGTCCCCATCGCATGGATCGCCGGAAGCCGTTGTCATCGTCCTGATCCTTCGAGAAGAGGCGCCGCGTCGGGGCGGCGGCGATCGATCCGGCCACCGCCGCACGCGCGAACCGCATCCCACGCCCGAACCGCGGCCGGCGTCTTCTACGCCGGCCGCGGGCGCGGTATCACACCTTGCTCACCGGGATGTTGCGCTTGGATGGTTTGCTCGGCTCGCTCTTGGGCAGGGTGATGGTGAGCACCCCGTTCTTCATGCCAGCGGCGATGCGCTCGCGGTCCACGTTGGCCGGCAACCGGAAGGTCCGCGCGCAGACCCCGTAACGCCGTTCGGAGAGGTAGCGGTTCTTGTCCTTCTCCTCGCTCTCCTCCCGCTTCTCCGCGCGAATGGACAGGACATCGTCCTGCACACCGACCTCGACGTTCGTCTCGTCGAGTCCGGGCACATCCAGAACCACGCGGTACTCGCCCTCGGTCTCCTCGACGTCGGCCGGCGGAATGATGGCACCGGCATCGCCGCCAAGGCGAAGCATCGGTTCCAGGTCGAACGGCTGCCGCCGGCTCCAGGGCAGACGGAACAAAGTCGACGCTTCGTCGAACAACCGGTCGAACTCGTCGCGCAGCGTCAGGAATGGGTGGCGGCTGCGTTCGGCCAACTCCGTCGCGGCCGCACCGGTGCTCGAAACCTGCTGCTTCGGCCTTTCGGCAAGATTCGTGTCAGCCATGGCTGTTCCTCCATGCGTGTAGGGTTCCACTGCGAAGGCGCGGGACCTCTTCAACCACGTTGCCGAGGTGCGGACGTTAACGTGGATCAATGCCGGAGCCGTTTCCACGGTGCACGCTGCCGGTGATGGGGCGGCACACCCCTGAGCTTCGGGAGGATGCCATGATCAAGCACGTTCTGGTGCCCGTCGATGGGTCGCCGCTGGACGACCCTGCGCTTTCCGTCGCGTTCAGTCTCGCCCGTCCCTTCGGAGCGCATGTGGAAGCGTTGCACGCCCGATGGGATCCGCGGCAGAGTGCTCCGCTGGCAGGTTCGGGCCTGACCGCGGACATGATCGCCGGCATATTGGAGGAGTCCGACCGCATGCTGCGCGAAGCGGCGGAGAACGCCCGCAGCGCCTTCCACCGGTTGGCGTCCCAGGCCGGCGCGGAGCAGGTGGAGCGGTCGCGAGGCGGAGAGGTGATCACCGCCTGGTGGAGGGAATTGACGGGCCGGCCGGACCGGATTTTGGTGCAGGAGGGCCGCTATGCCGACCTGATTGTCCTGTGCCAGGCACCGACGAACCCGTCCCGTGTCTCGTTCGTCGAGACTGGTCTGTTCGAGACCGGGCGACCGCTGGTCCTGGCCGCTCCGAACGCCGTGGCGGACGGATTGCGGTTGGTCGCCGTTGCCTGGAACGGCAGCCCCAGCTCCGTACGGGCGGTGGGCGCCGCGTTGCCCCTCTTGCGCATCGCCACGACGGTAACGGTGCTGACGGTATCCGAGGATGGTGTTGGCCGGTCCACGATGCCGGGTGAAGCCGCCCGCCTCGCCGAGCACCTGTCGTGGCACGGCATCGACGCGCTCGTCCGGCCGATCGAACGCCAGGGCCGTTCGGTGGGCGAAGCCCTGGCGGATGGGGCGGCGGAACTGGGCGCCGGGCTCCTGGTGATGGGCGGCTATGGCCACACCCGAATCCGCGAGATGATCCTCGGCGGTGTCACCCGCTATATGACGAACAACGCGCCCGGCTGTTCCGTCTTCATGGTCCACTGAGCCGATCCGCTTGGGCTTTGCGCTTGCGCGAGAGCGGGCGAACCGACGGCCGCACCATGGGTGGCGGACCTCGGAACTTCTACCTCGGCCAAACGGTGGGGAGAAGGCGTCTTTGACAGGGCACTTAACAACTAAAAGTAAATTACAACCCTCCCGGGCACGGGGTGTTCGCGCAACGGCTATGGTCGGTTGGTAGCCGACGGGCGTGTGTTGCTGGCGGCACCCCATTGCAGGCATCGATCCATTCACGCTTCTCACGCCAACCAAAGGCGGCGCTTTAACCTGGGTTAACCGCACTCCCGTGGAACCGTTGTCTAATGGTGTCGGCTTTGTGTGGAGGTCACCATGACGGCATCCGCTTCATCTCCGCGACCTCTGACCTACGACGATATCATTGCTACGGTCGGACGTATCGACGCTGCCAGTGTCGTCGCCATTCTGGACGCGGGAGCCAATCCGGAGGAGTTGGCCGAGGCCTTCGCGTGGTACAGCCTGAGCGACGATGTCGTGTCGGAAGTCCGCCGCTCGCTGAGCGGCCGGGCCGAGCGTGTCTACCGCATTCTCATCGGCGACGATGAGTTCCCGGACGAACGCTAGCGCGGCACACAGGAGGCAAGGCACATGCCGCGACAAAGCGGATGGTGCATCGCGTGGCCGGCCCGATGGATGGTCGGCGGTGTGGCCGTGCTGTCGTTGGTGGCCGCTTGCACCCTGGGTAGCGCCGGCAACACGTCGCGGGACGGAATGCCCACGCTCGCCCCCATGCTGGAACGGGTTCTTCCAGGGGTGGTCAGCATCGCAGCGAGCGGGCCGCTCTCGGCGGAGGAGATGGCCCTGGTGCGCGACCCCGAGTTCCGCCGCATGTTCGGCCTTCCCAAGCGCGTGCGGCCGGAGGAGCGGAACTTCCTCAATCAGGGTTCCGGCATCGTCATCGATGCATCCGGCGGCGTCATTCTCACCACCCACCACCTTGTCGACGGGGCCGACGTGATCAAGGTCCAACTGGCTGACACCCGACGTCTTGCCGCCCTGCTGGTCGGTGCCGACGCGGCCAGTGACATCGCGGTGATCCGCGTCGAAGCGAGCGACCTCGTTGCGGTTCCGCTGGGTAACTCCGACGAGCTGCGTGTGGGTGATTACGTCGTGGCCATCGGGAACCCGTTCGGTCTCGCCCAGACGGCGACGCTCGGGATCGTCAGCGGCCTTGGGGTGCGAGTTCCCGGAGAACCCGACACTGCCCTCATCCAGACCGACGCATCCATCAATCCGGGCAACTCCGGCGGAGCCTTGGTGAACCTCAAGGGCGAACTGGTCGGCATCAACGACAGCGTGATCGGGTCCGTCATCAGCAACAGCGGCATCGGCTTTGCCATCCCGATCACCCCGGCGACACGCGTCATCGACGGGTTCCTCCGCCACGATGCCGCCCAGTCCCACGAGGATTCACGATGATCCCTCCGTTCCGCGACCGGGCCGACGCCGGCCGGCGATTGGCCAAGCGCCTGATGGGTTACAAGACCGGCCTTCCGGTCGTGCTCGCCTTGCCACGCGGCGGCGTGGCCGTTGCGCATCCGGTGGCGGTCGCGCTCGGCGCGCCGCTCGATGTCGTGCTCGTGCGCAAGATTGGAACACCCCTCCAACCAGAGCTGGCCGCCGGAGCCGTCGCCGAGGGCGATCCACCGGAACTGGTGATCAACGACGAGATCGGTGGCGCCATTTCGCCGGCATGGTTCAAGGCGGAAGCCGACCGACAGATCAAGGAGATCGCGCGGCGGCGCGGGCGGTATCTCGGCACGCGCGCCCGCGCAGCCATTGCGGGGCGCACCGCCATCGTCATCGACGACGGTATTGCTACCGGCGCCACCATGCGGGCTGCCTTGCGCGCCGTACGGAAAGCCCAGCCGGCCCGGATGGTGCTGGCGGTGCCGGTGGCGCCGCCGGGGGTGATCGCGCGGCTTCGCGACGAGGTCGATGAGGTGATCTGCCTGACCATATCGGAACTCTTCGGAGCGGTCGGTCAGTACTACAAGAGCTTTCCCCAGCTTGACGATGCCGAGGTCGTCGCGCTGCTGGACGATGCCGCCTCCCGGTTCAGCCCGTGACCTTGCCAGGCTCCGACTGCCTTGAACCGATGGGGTGATGACGGCTGCCCGCTGGTGGACCCAAGCGGCCGATTCCGGTGACACTAGCCTGCGGTGGATGTGGCAATGGCCCGCTCCCTACCCTTGGCCACACCGTGCGCGGAAATGGAGAGTGCCGATGAGTGCCTGGACGCTGCGCGAAGGGTCGCCCTCGCCACTTGGTGCTTCTTATGTCCTGCAAGATGACGCCTACAACTTCGCCCTTTACTCCAAGCACGCCACGGCCGTCACTTTGTTGCTTTTCTCCGCACAGAACCCGATCGATCCGATCGTCACCCATCACTTTGATCCCCGTTCCAACAAGAGCGGGCGCGTCTGGCACTGCCGGCTGCCTGCGACTGTGGTCGACGGTGCCGCCTACTATGCCTATCGCGTTGAAGGACCAAGCGCCTTTCCGGACGGGCAGCGGTTCGATCCCGATAAGATTCTGCTTGATCCCTATGCCATGGCTGTTTTCTTTCCGCCCGGGTTCAGCCGCGAGGCGGCCCGCCATCCTGGGCCCAATCTCGGCCGCGCCCCGCTCGGCGTCCTCCGCGCCGCTGCGTCCGGCTTCGATTGGTCGGGTGACCATTCTCCACGGCACACCCATGGCACGATCATCTACGAGTTGCATGTCCGTGGCTTCACCCAGCGGGCGAACTCGGGTGTTTCCACCGAACGACGGGGCACCTTCGCAGGTCTGATCGATAAAATCCCGTATCTGCAGAAGCTCGGCGTCACGGTGGTCGAACTCATGCCGGTGTTCCAGTTCGATCCCCACGAGGGGAACTATTGGGGATACATGCCGCTTAATTTTTTCGCTCTCCACCACGGCTATGCGGCGCATAACGAGCCGGGAGGGCGGCTTGATGAGTTCCGGGCGTTGGTCAAGGCACTGCACGCAGCCGACATCGAGATCGTTCTCGACGTGGTCTACAACCATACCGTCGAGGGCGACGAGAGCGGTCCGACCTACAGCTTCCGTGGCGTGGACAACACCACCTACTACCTTCTGACCGACGACCGCGGTCATTACCGCAACGACAGCGGCACCGGCAACGTCCTGCACACAGCCAATCGCTACGTCGCCGGCATGGTCATGGACAGCCTGCACCATTGGGCCAACGGATTCCGGATCGACGGCTTCCGCTTCGATCTCGCTTCGCTGTTCACGCGGCGCGCCGACGGATCGATCGACCTCGATGATCCACCGGTCATCAGCGCCATCCACACGCACTCCGACCTGGCTCGCCTGCGCCTGATCGCCGAGGCATGGGATATGGCCAGCTATCAGCTTGGCCGCTCGTTTCCTGGAACCACCTGGCTGCAATGGAACGATGCCTTCCGCAACGACGTGCGATCCTTCGTTCGTGGCGATCAGGGATCGGTCAGCGGCCTGATGCGCCGTCTCGGTGGCAGTGACGACCTTTTCCCCGATACATCAGAGGACGCCTATCACGCGTACCAGAGCATCAACTTCGTGACATGCCACGACGGCTTCTGCCTGTACGATCTGGTCAGCTATGACCGGAAACACAACGAGGCGAATGGCGAAGACAACCGCGATGGCCGTGATGACAACCGCTCCTGGAACTGCGGATGGGAGGGGGACGACGGCGTGCCCGAGGCGGTTGCCCGGCTGCGTCAGCGTCAGGCGAAAAACCTGTTCTGCCTGCTGATGCTGGCCAACGGCACGCCGATGTTCATGGCAGGCGACGAGTTTCTGAATTCCCAACGCGGCAACAACAATCCCTACAACCAGGACAACGAGACGACCTGGCTCGACTGGGATCTTCTGCAAACCAACGCCAGCTTCCACAGATTTTGCACGGCAATGATCGCGTTCCGCAAAGCCCATCCTTCACTGGGCCGCAGCCGCAGCTGGCGCCAGGATGTCACGTGGCATGGGGCAATCGGTGCCCTCGACCTCTCGGCCGAAACGCGGACGCTCGCCTTTCTCCTGGACGGAAGCGCGGAAGCGGATGTGGATTTCTACGTGATGATCGATGCCGGGTCGGCGGAGGTGGAATTTCTCATCCAGGATCCGAAACCACGCCGCTGGCGCCGGGTGATCGACACGGCTCGGGACAGCCCCGAGGACATCCTGTCCCTCGACGATGCAGTCCCCATTGGGGAGCAGGGTCATTCCGTAAAGGCTCGATCCGAGGTCGTGCTCGCTGACTGTTAAGGCGTTGACGCGGGCCTTTCCTCTTCTGGCCGTGGTCGTCATACGGCGGACTTCCCTGTGCCGTGCCGAGAAACGGCCCGGAACCTGCCCGGATTTCGGTTCGATGGACGATGCACGGGCTCCGTACTGTCACTGTTCCCCAGAGCCAGCGCTTGTTCGAGCCCGTCTCCATCAGTGCTGAAAGACGCGATTTCATTGTTTACATACTGTTGTGCGCCGAACCGGCCATCAGGGGGCGGCGGGATCGCTTTCCTGGCTGGCGGTAGCTTGCCCCAGGAAGTCGCGCAGGATGGTCTGCAGGTCAGCCAGGGACGCTTGCATCCGGTCGGGGTCTTCCGACCGACAGGCGAGGCACACGGCGCGAGCGGCCGCAACGATGCCGGTGTAGCCGAACATTCCCGCAGTACCGACCAGTTGGTGGGAGACGTCGTAAAGCTCCGTCGGGTCTTTGGCACCTCGCGAGAGAACATCCAGGGCGTCATTGACCCTTTCGATGAACATCTTCAACATAGCGGTGGCCTGCTCGGCACCGACCGACGCAGCGATGCTTCCCGGCCGGGGCCACAGCGATGCGGCATCCGGTCGGCATTCGCCGGGTGGCCCGCTTCGCATGGTTCCGGAATCGCTTGAGCACCGCAGCAGGCTGGCGACGGCTTGCAGAAGTTCTTCCGTCTCGAACGGCTTGGCGAAGTGTCCGTTCAACCCGGCCGCCAGACAGTTCGCCACGTCCTCATGGAACGCATCGGCGGAGAGGGCCAGGATCGGAATCCGCCCGCGCTCGCCCGGCATGGCGCGGATGGCGCGGGTGGCGGCAAGGCCGTCCATGCCCGGCAGATGGATGTCCATCAGCACGATGGCAAACGGTTCCCGCTCCACCGCCGCCACCGCCTCCTCGCCAGTCCCGGCGGTGCTCACGCCGTATCCGGCCTGCTCCAGGATCGTCCGGGTCAGCGCCTGGGTGATCGGGTTGTCCTCGACCACCAGGATCCGGGTGCCTGGCGGCGGGCACACATTCGCCTTCGGCGGCCGGCCAGGCAGCTCCGACGGGGCTTTTGCAACGGACAGAGGCACCGTGAAGCGGAAGGTGCTCCCATGTCCTTCTCTGCTGTCGAAGCCGATGGTCCCGCCCATCATCTCCACCAGCGCCTTGCAGACCGCCAAGCCCAACCCTGTACCGCCATGAGTCCGCGTCGTCGATGTGTCGGCCTGGCCGAAGCGCTTGAACAGCCGGTCGGAGCGGCTCGCCGGGATCCCGATTCCTGTGTCGCGGACGCTGACCTGCAAGTTCGCCCGCTCGCCGCCAGCCGGTCTCAGCGCGACCGAGAGGCACACCTCGCCACGTTCGGTGAATTTGACGGCGTTGTTCAGCAGGTTTCCGATCACCTGCTGCAACCGTGTCGGATCGCCATTCACCCGACCGATGGAATCCGGCGCGAATTCCGTCCGCAGAACGAGGCCCTTGGACTCCGCCATCGGCTTCACCAACGCCATGCAGCGATCGATCAGGCTTTCGATGTCGAACCCGATCGACTCCAGCGTGACATGGCCGCCTTCGATCTTGGAGTAATCCAGGATGTCGTTGATGATATTGAGCAGGATACGACCGCTGCTGACCTGGAGCTTCACCCATCCCATCTGCCGCGGGGTGAGGTCCGACTTCATCAGCAACTCGGAGAAACCGAGGATGCCAGTGAGCGGAGTGCGCAACTCGTGGCTGATTATTGCCATGAATGCCGACTTTTCATCGCTTTCCCGATGGGCCTGGGTCAGGCCGCTGGACAGGGTCTCCGTTCGCGCTTCCAGTCCACGGACCTTCAACCAGACGACCAGAGCCACCGCGGCGACGAGAACAAGAAGGATGAGCCCGCCATTGGCGATGAATCGCAGCCAGACCGGTCGGTAGGACTGCTCCGCGACGGAAACGGGAATGGCCATGGCCAGATGCCAGCCGGTCTCTCCCAGGGGGCTGGTTGCCAAGTACGAGGGGCGGCCATCCTTGGTGACAGACCTTTGGATACCAGTGCGCCCGATCCGGATCGTCTCCATGAGATCGGGGGTCGCCGGTGTGCCGATGAAGATTTCTCCCTGTTCGCTGCGTGCCGCGATCATGAGGGTGCGGTCGAGAAGGGCCGCAACCCACCCCTTGGCGGTGATGCTCGATCGCAGCAGGTCGACAAAGATCAGAGGGTCGCTCATCCCTGTCATGACGTAAGCGACTCCGCCGCCTTGGAAGACCGGAACCTGCAAGGGAATCTTCCCTGCGGTCAGGTTGCCGATCTCCGGCTTGCCGGATGACCAGACGGGTGACGGTTCACCCACGTCCGTACCCCCGGCTGCCGACGCGGTCGGCGGCCCGCTGAAGTCGAAGATTGTCCGCTCCCGATCATGCAACATGATGCCATGGATGGACGGGTGAAGCTGTTGGGCCAGTTCAGCCCGTGCCTGAAGCGTGTCCATAACGTCCGCGTCCGTCGTCTGAGCCATGGCCAAGCCGGTGAGAAAAGACGTCTCGCGCTGGATCAGTTGCTCAATAGAATTGACTGTATCTTCAAGTTCATCCTCGAGATGGGTTCCGAGGATTTCCTGGTGCAATTGTTCCACCGTGATCAACAGGAGTAGAGCATAGGCGGCCAATGGCAACAAAGCTGCAGAAATCCAACGCGAACGCATGGCGTCGGCTCCATTGTTTGGATAAAATTTCCTTATCAAAATGTATGTGTTTGAATCAATAGGCTGTTTGACGTATATAAACTAGAAATTTATCTTGGCCGTCTGGGCAGTGAAGACTTTACTGAAAGGATGCGACGAAGAGTCTCAGAACAACATTTTCTTGATATCCATTATATAAAATTAATCTAATATATTAATTCTGTGGAGAATGCCGTTTACGTGATGAATTTTCTGACTTATTGGATGAATCTCGTTGACCCAGGTTAAGCGGGTGCAATGAAATCGGGTTTGTGGGCGTCGGAAGGAATATGGCAGGCCTTCTTGATCCAGGCTCCCTGTCAGTGTTCATTGGGCACGGATCCCGCCTGGGCCGCCCAGGCCCAAGGGAGGACGGCCCCGACCGGACGAACGCGTCGCGCCGACCGCCATCCTGTTCGAGCCGCAAACCGGCAAGCGCATAGAGAACTGGCTTCCGGACGAGTTCCGCATTGATCCTCGGCCTTGCTGTGCGGAACAACGGGCGGTCGCTGCCGGCATTCCAGATTGCCGCCGCCTGCGGTGGCCCACGCAGGCAGTGGCGGCGTGCGCGTGGCTTGTGCTGGTCGTCGCGTCTTGGCTGACCAGTCTCCCGCCGCCTGGTCGCGGAAGCGCTGGCGGCGATACACACCAACATGATCGGCCCACGGTGATGGTCACGGCGACTGTACGGCAGGGCCGTCGATGCTGGACCGCATAATATTGCCCGGTCATGCCGGGGAGAACGTCTTGAAATTCGCCGTCTCCGGAAGTGACGGGGGGCTCATGCGTAACCCGTCGTAACGTTCACCTCGACCCATTTGTCCATTCACGTGATTACTGGAACTCTGCTACCGGAAGGCGACCTTGACGTCGAGGTTGTCGAGATCGAGAGGCAGGCCGACGACGTCAAAGGCGGGACCGAGCCTGTCGACAAGGGGATCGAGGTACGCTTCGCCGGAACGGCGGCATTTCGCCGCCGCCATGAGCCCTGCGTCGATCAGCGGCTCCGCCGGCCCGGTGGTCCCGACGACCACCCAGCCGACGAGCGACGTGCGGTCGGTGCGGACGACATCCACGGCCCGCCGGTACGGGACGAGGCCGCCGATTACCACGACGGGAAGCAGAAAGGCTGGGTCCATGAGGTCGCCGCGGCGGACCTCGACGCCTGCGACATGGGTCCGGGCGCCGCCAAGGCCGCGCAGGAAGGCGCGCATGTAGGAATCAATCAGAGCCACCGACTTGGGGCGCCAACCCGGCTTGACCTTGGTCCCCTGGGGTAGGCGGATCGGTTCACCCACCAACATGGGATCGTCCCACTCCGGAAGCAGCTCATGCATGGGGGGCCTCCCGCATTTCGACAACGCGCTCGACCTGGCGGCACAGAATGCGCAACGAGCGGTGTTGGGCGAGTGCCTCCCGCAGTGCCGCCATCTCCTCACCGTCCAGACGGTGCCAGCGGCGGTCGAGGCCGCGTGCCGCGGCGAGGTCGTCCAGGATCGAGGCGATCAACGGTTCGGCGTGGCTGGCATTCGGTTGCGGCACCCGCAAGACCCGCAGGCGGGAGCGCAACGGACCAGGCAGCGGCTCGATGCTGTTGGCGGTGCAGATCCAGCTCACCGCCGAGGCGTCGATCTCGCCGACCTACGGATCGAGCCAGCGGCGGCTCGTTTCCGGTTCCAGGAGGCCGAGCAGACCGTCCCAGAGACTTCCATTGTGGCGCGATGTCCCGACCTTCTCCAGTTCGTCCACAACAAGGCCGGGATTGGCCTTGCGATGGCGGAGGAACGCTTCCGCAACGACGCTGCCGTGCCCCGTCGACCACCCCTTGGCGGTTCCGAGGAGCCGCGCGTCGGCAGTCCCGCCGACCGGGGCGACGGTGTAGGGCAGGCCGAGGCGCTCGAAGACACGGCGCGCGAGCCGTGACTTGCCGGTACCCGCCTCGCCGACAAGGAGTGTGGGGCGGAGACGCAGCGCGCCATCGCGCGAGCAGCATCGAAAACGCCAATGAGAAAAGGATATTCGTCGCGCCACATCGGCCCGTCTCCGCGTCCAGAAAAGAATGCAGCGGGCGTGACGCCGTGTAATCTCGCGGATGGCCTCGTCGTCCATCACACCCCCGCTGAAGGCTTGGGCATCGCATCGGTGAATTCGCGACCGGATTGATGCTGGCCTGCCCCGGAGCAAGCCACGAGCCGTCGCAACTCGGTACGGACAAACTCGCCGATCAAAGAGAAACCGACTCTCTTGCTTTCCCCGAGCCCATACCAAGGCGAGGAGCAATCCACGGGAGGGAGGGCATCATGGGAGCGATCATCCAGGCGATCATCCGGGGCATGGCGGCGGCGGCCAAAGGCGCCCGGTTCGGCGCGCGCGGTCTGGCAGGCCGGACGCACGGTCATGGACGCATCGGGTCGCGTGGTCCAGGAGGTCGGACAGTGGATCATCCGTCCCTTCGGGGGTGGTGGTGGAGGCGACGGGTACGACGAATTGGCCGAGGCCGGGGCGGAAGCCGGACATGTCGCCGCCAACGTGCAGGAGGTGTTCCGGGAACTCAGGGCCGAGGAGAAGGGCCGGTTCGATCCCGATGCGGAACGGCACGAGCAGGACTGGCGGAAGGCGGCGCGGGCGTGCTACCGGCGAGCCTTGTACATCTGCGGCGATCTCCGGGCAGAGCCCCGGCTGCACACGCTGCCCCAGGGACTGCGTGACCGGGTGATGCCACTGCTGGCCGGAATGACAGAGGTCGAGGCGGCCGGGATCAAGGCTGGCGGGATGGATGCCGCCGCGGTCTACGGACGGGTGGATCGACGCCAGCGGCAGCAACGTTCCCGTCCCCTTCTCGCGGTGGACAACGCCTTGGAGCCGCGCGTCGGTGGACTGGCCCGGTGTGCGTGAGACATGTCCGATAGCGTGATGTTGGGGCGGCGACCAACCCGGTCGCCGCCCTCCCGTTTCTGATCGTGCCCGTCAATGGTTGCCGCGCGCCGTGACGAGCTCGCCCTCGAGATCGTCGATCTCGTCCCGCAGATCGTCCACCAAGCGCTCGAGCTGCGCGGCCCGGTGACGCTCGTCGCGCAACGCCACCAGCAGCGTCTCGATGACGGCGCCCTGATCCGCCAGGGCCCGGATCACCGCCGCGTCCGCTGTCCGGCGACTGGCCGCCGCAGCATTCGCGCGGGCACGGGCGGCGGACGCTTCCGCTGCGCTGAACGCGGCCAGGGCCAGGGTCTCGGCGAAGGCGACGGCATTCATCATGGTGGCTTCCTCCGTTGCTGCCGTGTATCGTGAACGATCATCATTCGGTTGTAGACGAATTTTGAGTGACTACGTCGACGTGCGGGCCTGCCGACTGCGCATGACGCGATTGGATGCCGGGGGAGTCAGAGTTCGTTTGGACTGGTCAGGTTCCAATGAGCCTCCAGCATGGCGGCGGTTCCGGTCTGTCCGTCACTCGGTACCGTGACGGTTTATCGATATCGCTCCGGCTTGGTCTCCCCCGTTACATCCTTGCTCTGAAACGAACTGGTGGATCTCGGAAACGAAGATGCAGACGTCGCGTGGCGCGCCTCATGGCCGCTCTGACGCGTGAACTCGCCGACCGTCCCGCAACGACTGTTCTCACGCACAGCTTGGCGCGACGGCTTCCCGTCCGCGATACTCGTGTGGCTCCAGCCATCTGGCACAACGCATGGACGCGTTCCGCGCGCCGGCCGGCTGCCGCGATTGACAGCCGAGGTTGACGTTTCGGAAACTCATTGGCGACTGCGTAAACGAATTACGGCGATCCGGAATCGATCCGATGACAGTTGGAAACAGGTTCACCGATGTCGGAAACGGACAATCGGAACTCATGTTCGGTCGTGGGCACGTTGCCCTGGATTGGGGAAGACTCGGTCTTGACCTGAATAGATGGAAGGGCGGCGACGTCGTCAGCTTTTATGTTCTATGAAGATAAATATCCACGTGGTATCGGATTATTTAATAAATGCAAAATAGAAAATATTGTCTAAAATTCTTCAATAATGATACTTATACTCTGTATAAGTATGGAAAACAACAAAAGCACCGTAAAATTTAACGACTTCGTAGTGTCAATCTGAGTTAAATTGATATATTGAGTTCGAAAATATTGGGGCATTATCAAATTTATCCCGTCATCTCCTTTTAATTCCTGTGACGCAGGACAAAAATAACCACAATGTATCGGGAGGAGGGTCGTCACAGGTCTTCCGCGAGCATGTTTTGACACGCTTCTATGGTTCCAGCACATAGTGGCCTGGTGCGGGGCACAGGGCCGGGTAACCCCGTTCCGGCGCACCAAGTATCGATGAGGCGGGCAACTCGTTGGTGGAGTGGCGGGCAAGCCAGTCCGCCCAGGCCGTCCACCACGAGCCCGGTTCCGCCGGTGTCGTTGCCAGCCATGTGTCGGGATCCACATAACGTGCGTCGGCATCACGCTCAGTTCGCCGGAAGATGCCGTCGGGTCGATTGCGCCCGGTGGCGATGCCGGCATTGTGCCCTCCACCGGTCAGCACGAAACTGACTGCCGTGTCGCTCAACAGGTGGATCTTGTAGACCGAACGCCAGGGGGCGACGTGGTCCCGTTCCGTCGCCACGGCGAAGATGGGAGTGCGGATGTCGGTCACCGCCACCGGCCGACCGTCCACGCGGTAGCGCCCTTCCGCCAGATCATTGTCGAGCAGGAGGTGGCGCATGTATTCGGAGTGCATCCGGTAGGGCAGCCGCGTGCCATCAGCGTTCCAGGCCATCAGGTCGTTCACCGGCGACCGCTCGCCCAGCAGATACTGGCGGACGATGCGGGACCAGATGAGATCGTTGGAGCGCAGCATCTGGAAGGCGCCGGCCATCTGGTCGATATCAAGATAGCCGGCATCCCACATGGCGTCCTCGAGATAGGCGACCTGACTCTCGTTGATGAACAGCATCAGCTCACCGGCCTCGGTGAAGTCGGTCTGTGCCGCCAGCAGGGTCACCGTCGCCAGCCGCTGGTCATCGTCGCGCGCCATGGCAGCGGCGGTGACCGCGAGCAGCGTGCCGCCCAGGCAATAGCCGCAGGCGTGCACCAGCCGACCCCCGCAGATCGCGGCGATGGCGTCCAGCGCCGCCATGGGTCCAAGCCTGCGGTAGTCGTCCAGCCCGACGTCGCGGAACTCCGTCCCCGGATTGCGCCAGGAAATGATGAAAACGGTGAAGCCGCTCTCGACCAGGAAGCGGACCAGCGAATTCTCCGGGGAAAGGTCGAGGATGTAGTATTTCATGATCCAGGCCGGCACGATCAGCACCGGCTCGGTATGCACGGTTCCGGTGGCCGGGGCGTATTGGATCAGCTCCATCAGTTCGTTGCGGAAGACGACCTGCCCCGCCGTCACGGCAACGTTGCGCCCGACCTGGAAAGCGTCGAGCCCGACCGGACGGCGTCCGGTCATCAACCGCATCGCGTCTTCCAGACAGTTGCGCGCCCCCTGGACGAAGTTCATGCCCGAGTTGGCATACGCGGCGCGGACGACCTCCGGATTGGTGAGGGGATGGTTGGAGGGCGCCAGCACGTCCAGCATCTGGCGGGTGACGAAGGGCACGATGCGCGCGTTCTCTCGGGCAATACCGGGAATGTCCGTGGTGGCGTTGTGCACCCATTGCTGCAGCAGCAGGAACGACTGGGCGTACAGGGAAAAGGGGAAGGCACGCCAGTCGGCGTCCACAAAGCGGCGGTCGGCCGGCAGTGGCGTGATGCACGGCGGGGCGTCCGGGTCCAGGCCGGAGGATGCCATGTGGACGAGAAGCCGCATCGACTTGCGCAGCGCCTTGTCGACCAGTTCGGCCTGCTTGCCCGGCGCATTGGCGAGGTGCACCGCCCAATCGGCGAAGGCCAGCATCGTGGCGGCCGGTGACACCGACAGTGTGAACCGGCTTTGCCAAGCATGCGCCAGGCGGTCGATGAGGTCACCGCGCACGGGCAGATAGGAGTAGCCGTAGACCGGGCTGCGTGCCCTCTCCGGGGCCGTACGGTCGGCTCGAGACACGGCCGGTGTCGACGGCGGGGCGGGAGGAACCGCTGTCGCGGTGATCGGCGATTGTTCAGGCAACGACAGAGCGTCCATGATCGTCGTCCTCCCGCGTCACCGGCTGGTTCTCCTGGTGCCGGACGTAGTGCGCCAACACCATTTTCAGGATTCCGGCCCGGCGTGTATCGCGTGCCGCCATGGCGGCGGTGATGTCGTCCTCGATCATGTGGCGGATGGTTCGCCGACCCTGGGGCGTCTGTTCAAGATAGGCGCCCAGCTCTGTGGCGACGATCTCGGGCAGGTGCTCGTGTGCGGCGATGGCGTCGATTTCCTCTTCCGTCAAACCGCTCAGTGCAATGCAGTCCTCGATGGTGATCAGCAGCATGGCGTGTCCTCCGTGCCGGGAGCCACCAGTGTCCCCGGCGTGGCAAGAGGCGCCTTAATCCAGGTTAGTGCCGCGGAGAATCATCCCGGTCACGCACGGATTTATGGCGGGGAGTCCGGAAGGCCGTGGATGTCGATGGCGACGCCGTACCACAGGATCGCCTCGGTTCCGTCGTCGTAGTGCGGCTCCGCCCGCTCGACGTGCCATCGATAGGTGCCGTCCGCCATGCGCAGCCGGTAACGGCCTTCGAACGGCACGTTCAGCAGGACGCTTTCGCGCCATCGCTCGCGGACCGGGGCGTGATCGTCCGGATGCAGGGCCGCTCCCCAGCGGCTGTCTCCATCCCGGACCGGATCCAGGCCGGTCAGGTTGTAGTAGCGCTGGTTGCGGTAGTCACAGCGACCGTCGGCACGATATACGAAAACCATGGCAGGGATGCGGTCGGCGTCGAACAGGGTTCGGTCGCTGGTTCCGGCACCGTCGCCGAAAAGAGGGGCGTTTGTCTTGTCATCGCCGGTCATGGCCTCGTCAACACTCCCTGGGCGGGCGGTTCGCGCCGGTTCATTGGTCTGACAACATTCGGCGCCTTGGAGACCAAATGTGCCAGTGCGTGCGAGACCGCTGCTCGGATAACATACGAGGCGAGTCGTGCAGAAGGTGGCTTTGACGGCACTTTGGGGTGCGCCATAGTTTCGCCCGCGTGGAACGATGCCGACAACATCGCAAGGGCGCACGAAGGACCCTGCATGAACTCCCCCTGCCTGACCTGCGATCTTCGCCGCAAACCGCTGTTCGAGCAACTCACGGATGATGAACTGACGGACATCATGCATTCGCGGTCGGGACAGGTCTCAATGCCGCCGAAGCAAGACATTGCGCCGTCGCCGCGCATCGGCGACGCTGTGTGCACCCTGATAGCCGGCTGGGCGTTCAAGTACCGCCGCCTGCCGAACGGCAGCCGGCAGATTCTCGACATCCTATTGCCAGGCGAGGCGATCGGCCTGGAAAAGGCACTGACCGGCATCATGGACCATCACGTGCAGTCGCTGACGCCGGTGACTGTTTGCGTGCTGGACAATGGCGCGGTGCAGGACCACCTGATCGGCCGTCCCACGCGATACCGGACGTTGATCCGCACGCTCTTCGCCAAGGAGCGACGTTATGAAAACCGCCTTGCTGCGATCGGCCGGCTGACGGCTCCGCAGCGCATTGGCTATCTGATGCTGGAGATCTTCGACCGTGTGCGCGATCTCGGCATCGGCAACGGGTCTTGGGTGCATTTTCCCTTGCAGCGGCAGCACATCGCGGATTCGCTGGGGCTTTCGGGTACCCATGTGAACCGGTCGTTGACGGAATTGAGGGATCGTGGGCTGGCCACGCTGGGCAGCAACATGCTGGTCATCCACAACCGTGACGCTCTGATTTCCTTCGCCTGCTACACCACGTCCGAGCCCACCGGGTGCCAGTTCATCCTGTGAGGCGCGCCACTGGCACATGTGTGCCGGCGTCAGCCGAATGGATGCTGCAAGTGCAAAAGGCCGGGTGAATCATCTGCTGCTCCCATGCTCTATTCAAGATCTCAGGTGCGGTCATCTCCGGTCAATGGGCCGCGCAGTATGCGGTCGAATAATTGCCGTCAGGTTCTGTGAAAACAGAGGATGTTTTAGGAGACACGCGTCATGAATTATCAGTTTTCGTGCTTCGGCACGCTTATGGATGGCGATGATGAAGGCCTCCAGCTCGAGCGCATTCTGATCATGGTGCGCGGCATGGAACAGATTTTGAAGGAGTTCAAAGCCGCCTTCACACTGGAGATCCGCGATGTGCGCACGAACACAATCGTGTTCCACTCGTTCCATTTCGTCGACCGGACCTGAACGGCCGTCAGCGGACAGCCGGAAGCCATGTCGCTGCACCCTGTCCAATGTTCAAAGACGCGGTTTAGGGATATCCATCAGAAATTGATCAACGTGCTGACCATTGTGACTCCGCAATGTCCGCGGCAACGTGCCGCTCTGTGCCAAGTCTATAAGACGGTTGATCCGATCAGTCTACGTTTCGGACCCTATGAGTCTATCTTTTGTTGATTGTGGGGATGTGGGCCAACTAAATCTTGTTATTATCGAGTTTAAGACAATTTTAATGTTCGGATCTTGAACAAGTATTTCGCATCTATTAAGAATCATATTACGAACCCAAAATTGAAATTTCGTGACAGAGGTCGTATACTTAGTTTGTTTGCAGATGAAGCGTCCCTTCCGAGGGGCGAGGAGATGGCGGATGTTGGACATTCGCAAATTGTTCGCGCTGTTCGTCCTGGCGGCGATGCCGATTTTCGCGTTTGAAATCCAAGGGAAAATTCGGCTTCGCGATGATCGCCGCCAGGAAATCGAGGCAGAAGCATCGCGCCTCCTGAATCTCATCGATATCGAGGCGCAGCGGACGTTCGACGGCATCCGGCAGATTCTTGCCACGCTGGTGCGAACAGACGTGCCGAATCTCGCACCGGAGCGTTGCCGGGATATCCTGAATCGGCTGAAGAAGGATTATTCCGAACATCTGGCGGTCGCCTTCGTGGACGATCATGGTGTGATGCGCTGCGCCAGCGCCCCGGCGTTGTTGGGCATGCAGGCCAACGCCTTTCCATCGCCCGGCGAGGCGACGGCGGCGGACAGTTTCGCGATCGGGGCTCTTGTCGTATCGCCGGCAACGGGACGGCCGGCCCTGACTTTTTCCCTGACCTTCCGTAATGCCGAAGGTACGCGTGTGGGCGAGGCTGTCGCCGTGCTCGACACCGCATGGCTGGAGCACCTGATCGCGCTGCTGCCCTGGCCTGACAACGCCGCCATCATGCTCACCGATCGCAATCGCGTGGTGCTTGCCCGTCTTCCGGAACGGCCGGGTGTGGTCGGGGCACCGGTCGCCACGTCCTGCCATCATCTGTTGGACGCCGAGGGCCCCGGTGTTGCGCGGATCGTCGGCATCGACGGCACCCCCCGCATTCTCGCCTATTCGCCCATCAAGTCCGGCACGAGTGGCACCTACACGGGCGTCGCCGTCGCTGTCGACGACGGGATGGACGGCGTGGACGACGCGGTAATGCGCTCGATGGTGGCCTTCTCCGTCATACTGCTGCTGTGCGCTGGCGGGGCGGCCTGCGCGGTGCGCAAGTACTGCCGCGTGCGCGAGCAGGCCAACGCGACACAGCGGAAGATGGCCGACGTACTGTCCACCATCACCGACGCGGTGGCGGAGGTGGATCGCGACTGGCGCATCACCTACGCCAACGCACGTGCGCTGGCGTTGGTGCCGGATGGCGTGGAGCTGGCCGGGACTCTCCTTTGGGGACACGTTCCGGAGGTGTCCGACACGGCCGTCCGGGAGCTCTGCCAGCGCGCGATGGACGAGCACAAGACCATCGAGTTCGAATTCTTCGGCCGGTGCACGGGGCAGTGGTACCTCGTCCGCGGGTTTCCGTCCCGGGAAGGGATGACGTTCTATCTGAAGGATGTGACCGAGCGGAAGGGCGCGGAGGCCGCGGTGCGGCATTCCGCCGAACAGCTCCGGCTGGCCGTGAGCGCCGCCGACGCCGGCACCTTCGACGTCGACCTGCGAACCGGGGAAGGAAGCGCGTCGCCCGACGCGTGCCTCATGCACGGACTCTCGCCCGCCGACGCCGGCTCCTTCGCTCGGGAATGGCAACGTCATCTGCATCCCGACGACCGCGACGCCGCGATGACGGAGCACGACCGCGTGATCGCCGAGGCCTGCGCCCATTTCATTCGGGAGTATCGGGTGGTGCACGGTGACGGTCGGACGCATTGGATTTCGACGCGGGGAAGCGTCCTTCGGCAAGTCGACGGATCACCGCAACGGGTGGTCGGCATCACCCTCGACGTGACGGGCCGTCGGCAACGGGAGGAAGCGTTGCAGGCCGCCATGAAGCGCGCCGAACAGGCGTCGCAGGCCAAGGCCCGTTTCATCGCCGTGGCCAGCCATGACCTGCGTCAGCCCCTTCAGTCGCTGTTCTTCTTCATGGAGGTGCTGCGCAGCCAGAACGTGGACGAGCGGACGGAGCGTTGCATGGCCGTGATCGAGAGCAACCTGACGACGCTCAGGGAACTGCTGGATGGTCTGCTCGATCTCTCCCGCCTGGATGCCGGCGGGGTCGAGGTCCATATCAATTCGTTCGCGCTCGACGGTCTCCTGACCGAAATCGCCACCGCATACACACCCGTGGTCCGGGGCAAGGGGCTCGAATTCCGGGCATTGCTGCACGGCGATGCGACAGTGCGCAGCGACCGGGTGCTGGTCGGGCGCATGGTGCGGAACCTGATTGAGAACGCCATCCGCTACACGTCCGAAGGGAACGTCACGCTGTCAAGTCACCAGATTCCGGCTGGCGTCGAGATCCGCGTCACTGACACCGGCATCGGCATTCCAGCCGATCAACTCGACCTCATTTTCGAGGAGTTCCATCAAGTGGACACCGCCGGGCGGCGGCGCGGGCAGGGGTTGGGGCTGGGATTGTCAATCGTTCAGCGACTGTCCGGGATGCTCGACCATCCCGTGTCCGTGTCGTCGGAGGTGGCGGTGGGGACCACGTTCACCATCCTCATTCCCTCAGTTGCGATGATCGGCGATCCCGCGCATCCGGTCGAAGACGACCGTCTGGTGGGCTGACCGCCTTGCCCCCGTTTCCGACAGCAAACTCATTCCAGGTTGGCGACGCGCTCGCCGACCGTGTGGTTTCGACCTGTTGGGTTGGCAGCGCTTTCATTCGGACGATGTCTGAATATTCCATTGCGCAGGCTTCATGCGCATTGCTGCTGAACCAACTACCGATAAACCCCCCTTCCTACAGCGATCCGCGCCATCAATCCAGATTTATGACACAGTAGAACTAGAAGCGCAGCCGCCGCAGCCGCAGCGCGTTGCCGATCACCGACACCGAGCTCAGCGCCATGGCGGCGGCGGCGATGACGGGGCTGAGCGTCCAGCCGAACAGCGGGTAGAAGACCCCCGCCGCGACCGGAACCCCCAACGCGTTGTAGACGAACGCGAGGAACAGGTTCTGCCGGATGTTCCGCATCGTCGCCCGGCTCAGCACCCGCGCCCGCGCGATGCCCGCGAGGTCGCCCTTCACCAGCGTCACCCCGGCGCTCTGGATCGCGACCTCCGTGCCGGTGCCCATGGCCACGCCGACGTCGGCCTCGGCGAGCGCCGGTGCATCGTTCACGCCGTCGCCCGCCATCGCCACCACCCGCCCTTCGGCCTTCAGGCGCCGGACGACCTGGTGCTTCTGGTCCGGCAGCACCTCGGCCTCGACCTCGTCGATGCCCAGGCGCCGCGCCACCGCCTCGGCCGTCGTCCGGTTGTCGCCGGTCAGCATCACGATGCGCACGCCGTCCGCCCGCAGCGTCGCCAGCGCCTGCGGCGTGCTCGCCTTGATCGGGTCGGCGACCGCGATGACGCCGCCCGGCCGGCCATCCACCGCGGCGTACAGCGCCGTCGCGCCCTCGCGCCGCAGCTCGTCGGCGCGTGCCTCCAGATCGCCCAGCGCAACACCCCGGTCGCGCATCATCACGGCGTTGCCCAGCGCCACCGCGCGCCCGCCGACCGTTCCGGCCACGCCCTTGCCGGTCACGGAGCCGAAATCGGCGACGTCCCGCAGCGGCAGGCCCCGCTCCCCGGCGGAGGCGACGATGGCGGCCGCCAGCGGATGCTCGCTCGACCGCTCCAGGCTCGCCGCCAACGACAGCAGCTCCGCCTCGTCGACGCCCGGTGCCGGAACCACGGCGGTCACCTTCGGCTTGCCCTCGGTCAGGGTGCCGGTCTTGTCGACGACCAGCGTGTCTACCTTCTCGAACCGCTCCAGGGACGCCGCGTCCTTGATCAGCACGCCCGCCGTGGCGCCCTTCCCCACCCCGACCATGATCGACATCGGCGTCGCCAGCCCCAGAGCACAGGGGCACGCGATGATGAGCACCGACACCGCCGCGATCAGCGCGTACGCGAAGGCGGGCTGCGGCCCCCACACCATCCAGCCGGCAAAGGCCAGGACGGCGACGACGATGACGGCCGGGACGAAGTAACCGGACACCACGTCGGCCATGCGCTGGATCGGCGCGCGGCTGCGCTGCGCCTCGGCGACCATGGTCACGATGCGCGACAGCATGGTGTCCGAGCCGACCTTGTCGGCGCGCATCACCAAGGCGCCGGTCTGGTTCACGGTTCCACCGATCACCGTCGCCCCCGGCTCCTTCCCGACCGGCATGCTTTCGCCGGTCACCATGGACTCGTCCACGGCGCTGCGGCCCTCCAGCACCTCGCCGTCCACCGGCACGCCCTCGCCGGGGCGGACCCGCAGCCGGTCGCCGACATGAATGACGTCGAGCGTCACCTCCTCGTCCTCGCCGTCGGGGCGGATGCGGCGCGCGGTGTTGGGAGCCAGGTTCAGCAGCGCCCGGATGGCGCCGCCGGTCTGCTCGCGGGCGCGCAGCTCGAGCACCTGCCCCAGCAGCACCAGCACGGTGATGATGGCGGCCGCTTCGTAATAGACCGCGACCAGCCCCTCGGCGTTCCGAAACCCGGCGGGGAAAATGCCGGGCAGGAATGTGGCGACCAAGCTGAACAGGTAGGCCACCCCGACGCCCAACGCGATCAGGCTGAACATGTTCAGCCTGCGGTTCGCGAACGACCTCCAGCCCCGCTCCAACAGCGGCCAGCCCGCCCACAGAACCACCGGCGTCGCCAGCAGGAACTGGAGCCACAGGGAAACCTGCGGCGGGATCAGCGCGTGGAGCCCCAGACCGGGAAGGTGGGCGCCGAGTTCGAGCAGGACGAGCGGCACCGTGAAGACCGTGCCAACCCGGAACCGGCGCGTCATGTCGACGAGTTCGGGGTTCGGACCTTCCCCGACGTTGGCGCCGACCGGCTCCAACGCCATGCCGCAGATGGGGCAGTTGCCCGGACCCTCCTGGCGGATCTCCGGGTGCATCGGGCAGGTGTGGATCACGCCCTTCCGCGGCGATGCCGGCACCGCCGTCTCGGGCGCGGCAGGCTCGGCCTCCGGCTTCAGGTACTGCTCGGGGGCCGCGACGAACCTGTCGTGACAGCGCGCCGAGCAGAAGTGGAAGGTCCGGCCGCCGTGCCCGGCGTGGTGGTCGGTCCGCCCGGGATCGACCATCATGCCGCACACCGGGTCCTTCACCTTGGCGTCGCCGGCGTTTCCGGCATGGTGGTCGTGCCCGCCGCGATGATGGTCGTGATGGTGCGCGTGGCTGCGGTGCTGGTCGCTCATGTCGGCTTCCTCCATTCGCATGCCCGGCGGCGGTCCGGCGCCCTTGGCGCCCCCGGTACGCGGCATGGCGGATCGTCCGGCCGGGCTCCACCGTCCAAGGACAGGAAGGCCGGGGCCCCCGTGAATGCCGCCGGCGCCCGCCTCTCACTTGCCGGCCCGCCCGCTCATCGCGGCGTGGCGACGGCGTGTCTCCTCGGCCCAGGTGCTCTTGATGAAGGCGAGCACCGCCCGGATCTCGGCGTCGCTCAGCACGTCGCCGAAGGCGGGCATGTCGCTCTCGTACCCGGCCGGGGCGAACGCGGCGATGCCCTGCTTCGTAATCCTGAACAGGTCGGCGTCCGGGTGGTGCCAGGTGTGTCCGGAGGCGTCGTGCGGCGGTGCCGGCAGGCGCCCGTCCGGTTTGCGGCTCCGCCAGTCCGGCTGGCCCTCGAGCTGCGCGCCGTGGCACGACGCGCACCGCTCGGCGTAGACCGCCTTGCCCCGGGCGACCTGCGCGGCGTCGTTCGGGTCGGCGCCCGCGCCCGAGCCGGCGGACATGACCACGGTCGCCACGACGACCGCCGCGCCCAGCGCCGACCCGACAGCGACCTTCAGCGTCATGGATGTCCGCATCCCGGTCCCGGCGTCACACGGTGTCCACGCCCCACGTCAGTGGCCGGCGTAGATCGTGTTGCCCTCCGGCGTGCCGAAGACGATGACGTCGTAGGGCTGGCCGGGCATGTCCATGCCGGGCGAGGACTGCGGCATGCCGGGTGCGCTCAGGCCCTTCGCCTTCGGACGTTTGGCGAGCAGCCGGCGGATGTCGCCGGCGGGCACGTGGCCCTCGACGACGTAGCCGTCCACGACCGCCGTGTGGCAGGACATCAGGGTGTCCGGCACGCCGTTGGCGGCCTTCACCGGGTCGACATCCTCGATGGTGTGGACCTTCAGGGTAAAGCCCGCGGCTTCCATGTGCTTCACCCAGCCACCGCAGCACCCGCAGGCCGGCGACTTCCAGACCTCGACCTCCTGGGCAGCGGCCGGGGTGCCGCCACCGGAGATGGTCACGCCACCCAGAACGGCCGCGCCGAGCAGGACCGCGCCGAACACCGCCGCCGGAACGCCGCCGCTTCGCTTCTTCGCCATGTCGATCTCCATTGAACCTGTTCGATGTGCGGCGGGAGCGCGGCACTGCCCGCTCCCGCCCTGCGCCCCGGATTCAGTGGCCCGTGCGGCCCATCTCGAACCGGGCCTGCACCGGCTTCCGACCCGGCATGGTCAGCGCGGTCACGACCTTCACGCTGTCGTGCGCGCCGCCGAGGTTCGCCCGCCCCTTCAGGGCGTTGCCGCCCGCCGGCTCCAGCACGACCTTCTGGGTCTGCCTGTCCGCCAGGATGGTGGCTTCGGCCTTGGCCCCGGTCACGTCCACCGGTTTGTCGGCGGCGTCCGTGACGTACAGCACGACATCGTTGCCTTTGAGGACGAGTTCGGTGTGGTACGGCCCGGCGTCGGTCCGCTGGCCGCCGTTCGCGCCGATCCTGGGGCCGTCGGCGAGGGCCACGGCCGGAACGGCGAACAGGACGGTGGCAAGGGCGAAAGTCGAGAACTTCATGTGCGCTTCTCCGCGGGACGATGGAAAGGGTCAGTACGCCTCGGCCGGATGCAGCGAACCGGCCTGGGCTTCGACCAGACGGTTCAGCGGCTTCCCGCCGAGCTTGAGGAAGAGGACCGGGGTCAGGACCGTGTCGAGCAGGGTCGCGCTGGCGAGACCGCCGAAGATGGTGACGGCCACCGGGTGCAGGATCTCCTTGCCCGGCGCGTCGGCGCCGATCATCAGCGGAACGAGCGCGACACCGGCCGACAGCGCGGTCATCAGCACCGGCGTCAGCCGCTCCTGGCTGCCTCGAATGACCATGGCCCGCCCGAAGGCCTCGCCCTCGTGCAGGACCAGGTTGATGTAGTGGCTGATCTTCAGGATGCCGTTGCGCGTCGAGATGCCGGTCAGCGTGATGAAGCCGATCATCGAGGCGACGGACAGCGGCTGTCCGGCGATCCACAGCGCGGCGACGCTGCCGATCAGGGCCAGCGGCACGTTTCCCATGATGATCAGCGCCAGCACGGCCGAGCGGTAGCGGCTGTAGAGGACCAGGAAGATCATCGCCAGGGACACCATCGACAGCGCGGCGATGGTCTTGGACGCCTCCTCCTGTGCCTGGAAGGTGCCTTCCAGGCTGGTGAAGTATCCGGGCGGGAGCTGCGACCCGGCGACCACGCCGCGGATGCCCGCGACGATCCGCGCCATGTCCGTCCGGCCGTCGCCGTTGCCGAGGATGACGATGCGGCGCTTGCCGTTCTCCCGCAGGATCTGGTTGGGCCCGTCCGTCTCCTCCACCGAGGCGAACATGCTGAGCGGCACCCGGCCCGCCGGGGTTTCGACCAGCAGGTTCGCCAGCCCGCTGGTGGTGCGGTCCTCGTCCGACAGGCGCAGCACCACGTCGAAGCGCCGCGTCCCGTCCACGATCTCCGACACCACGCGGCCGTTGGACAGGCTCTCCAGCGCCTCCGTGGTCATGGCCGGGGTGACGCCGAACAGCGCCGCGCGCTCGTAGTCCACCACGACCTGCACCTGCGGGATGCGGACCTGCTTCTCGATCTGGAGGTCGACCAGCCCGGGCACGCCCGCGAGCGTCTGCTGGAGCTGCCCGGCGAGGTTGCGCAGCGTGTCCAGGTCCTCTCCGTAGATCTTCAGGGCGATCTGGGCGCGGACGCCGGACAGCATGTGGTCGAGCCGGTGGGAGATCGGTTGACCGATGTTCACCGACACCGGCAGGGCCGCCAGCCGGGCGCGCACGTCGGCCAGAACCTCCGCCCGGCTGCGTTCCGAGGGCACGAGGTCGACATCGATCTCGCTGGAGTGGACCCCCTCGGCGTGCTCGTCCAGCTCGGCGCGGCCGGTGCGGCGGCCGACCGACTTCACCTCCGGCACCCGCATGATGAGCGTCTCGGCGGCCTGGCCGACCCGGTTGGCCTCGGCCAGCGAGATGCCGGGATTGAGGACGATGGAGATGGTCAGCGTGCCCTCGTTGAAGGGCGGAAGGAAGGCCCGCGGCAGGCCGGGCACGGTCGCCGCGGCGATCACGACGGTGGTGCCGACGGCGGCGAACAGCGTGCGCGGGTTGGCGAAGGCCCAGCCCAGCAGCCGGGCGTTCACGGCCTTCAGCCGCCGCACCAGCCAGCTCTCGTGCTCCTCCAGCCGTTTCAGGCGCGGCAGCAGGTAGTAGGACAGCACCGGGGTCACCGTGATGGCGGTGACGAGGCTCGCCAGGATCGAGACGATGTAGGCCACGCCCAGGGGCGCGAACAGCCGCCCCTCGATGCCGGACAGCGCGAACAGCGGCACGAAGACCAGGATGATGATGACGGTGGCGTAGACGATGCCCGAGCGCACCTCCTGCGAGGCCGAGGCGACCACCTCCAGGACGGGACGCGGGCTTTCCGCCCGCCGGTTCTCGCCGAGGCGCCGGTAGATGTTCTCCACGTCCACCACGGCGTCGTCCACCAGCTCGCCGATGGCGATGGCGAGGCCCCCCAAGGTCATGGTGTTGATGGACATGCCGAACGCCTTGAACACCAGCACGGTGATCAGGATCGAGATCGGAATGGCGGTGAGCGAGATGAAGGTCGTCCGCACGTTCAGCAGGAACAGGAAGAGGATGACGGCGACCACCGCCGCCGCCTCCAGCAGCACCGTCTCCACGTTGCCGATGGAGGTCCGGATGAAGTTGGCCTGCTTGAACAGGATCTCGTCGGCGTGGACGCCCTTCGGCAGGAACGGCGTCAGGTCCGCCAACGCCTTCTCGACCTCCGCGGTGAGACCGGTGGTGTCGGCGCCGGGTTGCTTCTGCACGGACAGGATGACCGCGGGCTTGCCGTTGACCCCGGCGTCGCCGCGCTTCACGCGGGCGGCGAAGTCCACCGCCGCGACCTGGTGAAGCAGGATGGGCTGGCCGGTCCTGTAGGCGACGACGAGGTTGCGCAAATCCTCCAGCCGGGTCGTCCGGCCGATGTTGCGGATCAGGTACTCCTCGGAGTGCTGGTCGATGAAGCCGCCGCCGGTGTTGGCCGAGAACTGCCGCAGCGCCGCCACCAGATCGTCGGTCGTGATCTCCAGGTCGTGCAGGCGCGCCGGGTCCGGGGCGATGCGGTACTGTTTGATCTCGCCGCCGATGGGAATGACCTGGCTGACGCCGGGGATGGCGAGCAGGCGCGGCCGCACCACCCAGTCCGCGAGCTCGCGCACCTGCATCGGGCCCACGCCGTCGCCGGACATGGCGATGAGCATGATCTCCCCCATGATGGACGAGATGGGTCCCATCTGCGGGCGGACGTTCGGCGGCAGTTGCCCCTGGACGATGGCAAGGCGTTCCGCGACCTGCTGGCGGTTGCGGTAGATGTCGGTGCCCCAGTCGAACTCGACGAAGACGATGGACAGGCCGACGCCGGAGACCGACCGCACGCGGGTGATGCCCGGCATGCCGTTCATCGAGGTCTCGAGCGGGAAGGTGACCAGTTGCTCGACCTCCTCCGGCGCCAGGCCCTCGGCCTCGGTCATCAGCGTGACCGTGGGCTTGTTCAGGTCGGGGAAGACGTCGATCGGCAGATCCTTGAGGACGAACGAGCCGTAGACGACCAGCAGCGCGGCGGCGGCGAGCACGAACAGGCGGTTGCGCAGGCTGGTGTTGACGAGGACGTTGAACATGACGGGCGGCTCCTCACCGGACCTGGTTGAGGAGACCGGCGCCGTCGGTCACGATGCGCGCCTCCGGTTCGACGCCCGCGAGAACCAGCACGGTGTTGGCGTCGACCGGCTGCGTGCGCACCGGCCGGGCGACGAAGCGTTGCGGCGACTCGTGCTGCCAGACGATCGGCTGACCGCTGCCGCTGCGCACGACGCTTTTGCGGGGCAGCACGATACCGGACGCCATGCCCTGGATTTGCGCGACGATGCGCACCGGCTGGCCGACGGCCAGTCCTTGGGGCGGGGCGATGATCCGGAACAGCAGCGGGATGGCCTGCTGACGCAGCGCCAGACTGTGGCCGAGGTGCTCCAGCGCCAGAGTCACGCCGTCGGCGGTCGTCGCCGACGCCATGTGGACGGTGTTCGCGACCCGGGGATCGAAGGCGACGGCCTCGATCATCAGGCGTGCGGGATCGACGATCTCGAAGAGGACCTGATCGCGGCCGTCGATGACCTGTCCGACCTTCACGTTGTTCGCGGTCACGATGCCGGAGATGGGCGCGCGCAGCGCCTCCTTGGTGGTCAGGGTCGGCGACAGGGCGGCCCGGCGCTTGCGCAGGCCGTTGAGGGTGGCCTCGGCCTCCTCGATGTCGCGCTGGGGAACGCTCCCTTCCAGCTTCCTCAGGCGCTGGAGGCGGGATTCGGCGATGACGAGCTCCTGCTCGACGATGGCGATCTGCTGCTGGATGCCGCTCCGGTCGACGATGTTCACCGCCGCAGCGATGTAGGCCAGGATCTGCCCGGCCTCGACCCGCTGGCCGACGTAGGGCAGTCCCTTGTCGCCCGGTTCGATGCGGCCGATCTGCGTGGCTTGGACATGGCCGCCGCCGTTCGGGTCGGCGGCGATCTGGCCGATCAGCTGGACCGTCCGCGCCGCCTCCTGCGACCTGGCGACCGTCGTACGGATCGACAGCAGGCGTTGCGATGGCTTCGGCACGTACAGGCTGCCGTCCGGCAGGCGCCGCGGACTCTCCGATGCACCGGTCGGCGCCGTGGACGGGATAGCCGCGGGGGACTTGCCCTTGTCATCCTGGCCGTGGTCCTCGTCGCCGTGGGCGAAGGCGGTGCCGCCGGCCAGCAGCAGGCCGAGCCCGATCAGGACCGCCCCGGCAACCGCGCGCGGACGCCCGCGCTGGGTCAGGGCGACGGTGGTCAGCACGCCGAGCAGGAAGACCATCGCGGCGCCGAGCAGCAGGCCGGAATCCTGACGCACCCGCGCGAGCACGTCGGAGACGCCGCCGCGGGTTCCGGTGGCCGTCGCCACGGCCGCGGTCGCCGGAATCTCCAAGGTTCCGATCAGCAGGTCGGACGCATCGGCGGCGGTGATCGAGACGGTGAGATCGTGTGCTCCGGGCTTCGACAGCCACCCGGCTTCGAGCCGGTACACGCCTTCCTCTCCGGACACCGGGGATGCGGTCATGGCCTCACCATCCGCGGTGATCTCGACGACGGCGCCGTTCACCGGTTCGTTGGTGGTGAAGCGGTCCAGGTAGACGAGCAAGATCCTTCCCTGGGCGACCGCGACCAGCTCGAAGTCCGCGGAGGACGTCTCCAGGGTGGGGGCGGCCATCGCGACGACCGGTTTCGGCTCCTCGCCACCGTGCGCGTGCCCTTCGTGGGCCAGGACGGGGGCTGCGACCGACGCGGTGACGCTCGCGGCGACCGCGGCGGCGGCAAGAAGGCGCCGGACGCTCATGGCAGACCTCCGGGTGACTGGTTCGAACGGGCATGGCGGGCCGGACGGATCGCCGCTTCGACGGTCCAGGGTGCCATCAGCCCTCGCCTCCGGCACCCGTGCCGCCTTTGCCCGTTCCACCGTGCCCGTGGGCGACGTGGAGGAGCGACAGGTACAGGGCCGCCGAAGCGGCCGTTCCGAGTCCGGCCGGGCCGGTCCAGGTCCGGCACCGGGGCGTGCCCGGCTCCGGCCCGTGGTGGGTGTGTCCGTAGTGCGTCATGGCCGCCTCCTCACATCGCGCCCATGGGGCCGGTGAGCAGCGTGTCCGCGAGCTTCTTCTGCCCGTCGGTCAGCACGGCGTAAAGCGGTTCGGCGGCCGCCGCGAGGGCTTTCACGGCGTCGAGCCGGGCGGAGAGCGCCTTCTGCTGGAACGCCAGGCGGTCGGGCCAGGAGGACGGCATGCCGCCCCTGGTCATCCGCTCGTGCACCGCCCGATGGGCGTTGGCGCTCGCCCGAAGGGCATCGGCGAAGGCGTTCCACGGCTGCGCCTGGGCGTCGGTGATCCCGAGTTCGGCCTTCAGGAAGGCGATGCGGCCTTCGACGTGCTCGAAGGGCAAGCCCATCGCGCCCTGCTGCCCCATCATCGTCCGGTGCATCGAGGACATCATGCCGGACTCCATCATGCCGGGCCCAGTCATACCGGGCCCCGTCATACCGGATTGGCCGTCCTGCTGGCACGACATGCCGCCCATCATCGGGCGCATCCGGTCCATGTTCATCATCATGCCGGGCTTCGCGCCCGGAGTCGGGTGCGTGGGGGTGGCCTGGGCCGGAGCCGGAGCCGGCTGGGCCTGCGTCGTGGCCGCGGCGCCGTCGGGATGATGGGCGTCGTGGTCCTGGTTGGTGGTGGTCTGGGCCTGGGCGACCGACATCATGGCGGTCAGCGCGAGTGCCGGGAGCATCTTGTGGATGAGGGACGACATGGCGTCCTCCTTCTGAACATCGGGTTCGAGCCATCCCGGACGGACTCCAAGCCGGAGCGCCGGGGACGCAAAAGCCAAGCGCACGAGGGCCGGACCCGCGTCCTTCTCCAAGCCGAGGCTCGGGTCGGGCGCGGGCAGACTCGTGGCGTCAGATGGTCAGAGCGGAGGGCGGAGGGCCGGGTCGATGCCGATTCCGTCCGGCGTGGCCAGGACAGGCAGATGCACGGACGTATCCGGACGCGGGATAAACGCCTCGACCACCACCGCGGGGAGGCCGCCGTGCATGGTGACGCACTGGGCGACGCTACAGCAGGCCCCCTCATCCAACAGGCCGAGATCCCCGCAGGGGGCTTGCTCGTGCTCGTGGTCGGAAACACTGACGACAGAGTCACCCATATCGTCAGCCAGGACGTGTTCGTGCGGTGCCGGAGCCTGGTGGTGAGGCAGGAGGCTGGCGTGGCCCGGAACGGCATAGACGAGCAGCGTGGCCAGCATCAGCAGGCTCACCACCACCCTCCTCACCGTCGACCGTGTTCCGCGCCACATGGCGATTGCCTCATCCGGTGCAGGTCGTGCGACACCGGAGTGCCCAGCGACCTATCCGGAAGACTAGAACCATTCCCTGGTTCCCGCAACCTGGCACCTCGAAAAACCATGAGGCTCGAGCTGATGTGGTGGACGGCCCTTCCACCTTCTTGAATCGGGTGCAAGCTGCTGCCGTCGAAGAAACCAGCTCGGAGGGGCCGCCCATGGACGTGCTGGTGCGGCAGCGAACCACGCTGATCAACGGGTTGCACGGGCACCTTGCAGGGTTCGGGATGATTGCGGCCAAAGGCCATGGGGGCGTGAAGGTGTTTTGATCGCCACGACTGGCCACTGCGGTTGGTCTTGGCGGCTGGTCCGAAAACCCGCTTCGAAGGGAGCTCAGATCCAGACCGCCGGAAGCGTGAACCGTCGGAGGTTGCTAGTCCCCACACCCACAGCCCAAGCGACCGGCCATTTTCACCCGTGCGTCCTCTGCGCAGCAGGCATTCAGATCGGCGGGAGCGGGGCCGCCACAGCAAACGCCCGTGGCGTCCTCGACCGAATCCGCACCGGGGTCGGAGCTGCAGACGCCGGTCTCGGGCAAGTCCAATTGCACGTCATGGGCAGCTTCAAGATCCCCTGCAAGGAAGGCGGCGATGGAGCGGACCTGCTCGTAACCGGTCGCCATCAGGAAGGTGGGTGCGCGGCCGTAGCTCTTGATGCCCACCGTGTAGAAGCCGGGCTCGGGGTGGGAGAGCTCGCGCACGCCGTGCGGCCGTACCGTGCCGCAACTGTGCAGGTTGGGGTCGATCAGCGGGCCGAGCGCCTCCGTGCACTCCAGCCATGGGTCAAGCTTCAGGCGCAGCTCGCGCAGCGGTGTCAGATCGGGGCGCTGGCCGGTTGCCACGATGACCTCGTCCACCGCGTCGATGCGTCGCCCGTCGTCGCTCCCGAGCGTCAGCTGTCCGTTCACCAGGGAGACCTCGGCCGCCCGGAAGCCGGCGACCGGTTCGAGGCTGCCGCTGGCGTGGAGGTTGCCGAGCGCCGTGCCAAGGGCGCCGCGCGCCGCCAGCGCGTCGGCGTCGCCGCCGCCGAAGGCCCGCCGCAGATCGGTGCCGCGCACCGCCCATACCACCCTCGTGCCGGGCTCCTGCACCGCCAGCCGTGCGAGATCCAGAAGGGCGTTCGCCGCGGAGTGGCCGGAGCCCACGACCACCGTCCGGCGACCGGCGTAGCGGCCCCGCAAGCTCCCCAGCACATCGGGAATGCCGTACTGGATCCGGTCCCTGTGGGCCGCCTCCCCCTTCGCCGGAAGACCGTTGGCGCCCATGGGATTGGGTGTGGACCAAGTGCCGGACGCATCGAGGATCGCGGCCGCCTGGAATTCGAGCTCGCCATCGGGGGTGGTGACGCGGATCACGAAGGGCGACGAGTCACGCCCGGCGGTCTTCACCTTGTCCATGCGCTGGCGGCTGACCGCCACCACGCAGTGGCCGAGCCGAAGGTGCGCGGACAATGCCGGCAAGGACGCCAGGGGCTGGAGGTACGACTCGACGATCTCGCGTCCGGTCGGCACCTCATCGGGGTCGGGCGCGATCCAGCCCGACCGTTCGAGCAGGGTCCTGGCTGCACGGTCGATGTTGTACCGCCAGGGCGAGAAGACCCGTACGTGCCCCCAATCGCGCATGTTGGCCGCCACCGCGGGCGCCGCCTCCAGCACCAGCGGGACCAGCCCGCGAGCCAGCAGATGAGCGGCGGCGGCCAGCCCGACCGGCCCGGCCCCGATCACGGCAACAGGAAGTGAGGTGTCGATCATGATGTCACTCCTTTCGGGAATCAGGGAAAGGCCTCATGTATTCGATATTCCCAAGAATACAGGAATATTGACCGGCGATCATGCAAGCCGCCCCCCGCGGGTGAAGGCTGCACGGTTCCCACGGCGCGCGGCCATGGATCGAATTTCAATGATCATTGGAATAGCAGGGCGGCAAAGAGCCGTCAATCCGAATTTCGATCATCGTCGAAATACTGGAGCCTGCGCGCGAGCGGCGGTCACGGGGATCCGGCCATCAGCGTCGCCCGCCGTGGAACCCTACGCTGTCTTCCCGCCGCTCATCGCCGTGGCGGCGAGGCTCTGCGCCTCGGTCGCCGCCTTCAGGGACGCCTCGCGGCGCTCGCTGTAGCGGTCGGTCAGGTATTCGCTCCGGTCGCGGACGAGGAGGGTGAACTTGAACAGCTCCTCCACGACATCGACGACCCGGTCGTAGTAGGGCGAGGGCTTCATCCGGCCCTGATCGTCGAACTCCTGGAACGCCTTGGCGACCGACGACTGGTTCGGGATGGTCACCATGCGCATCCAGCGGCCGAGCACCCGCATCGCGTTGACCGCGTTGAACGACTGCGATCCGCCCGAGACCTGCATGACGGCAAGCGTACGCCCCTGGGTCGGTCGGACACCGCCGCTCTCCAGCGGCAGCCAGTCGATCTGGCACTTCAGGACGCCGGTGAGGGTGCCGTGCCGCTCCGGGCTGACCCAGACCTGCCCCTCGGACCATTGGGACAGCGCCCGCAGTTCGGCGACCTTGGGATGGTCGGCGGGCACGCTGTCGGGCAGCGGCAGGTCGCGCGGATCGAAGATCCTCGTCTCGGCACCCATGCGGCGAAGGAGGCGGGCGGCCTCCTCGGCCAGGAAGCGGCTGTACGAGCGCTCGCGCAGGGAGCCGTAGAGCAGCAGGATGCGCGGTGGGTGCGTGGAAACGCACTCCGGGGTGAGTTTCCCCAGGTCGGGCAGGTCGAGGAAACGCTCGTCCAGGCTGGGAAACGGGTCGTTCCCGGAACCGTCAACGTCGGACACGGTCTCGCCTCCCTCTCTACGCCCGTCCGGCGCGCTCGTACCAGGGCCTGGTGGCCTTCACGATCGTCACCACGGACAGCATCACAGGCACCTCCACCAGCACCCCGACCACGGTCGCCAGCGCCGCCCCCGATCCCAGCCCGAACAGGCTGATGGCGGCGGCAACGGCGAGCTCGAAGAAGTTGGAGGCGCCGATCAGCGCAGCCGGGGCCGCCACGCACCAGGCCACGCCGAAGCGGCGCGAGAGCCAGTAGGCGAGGCCGGCGTTGAAGTAGACCTGGATCAGGATGGGCACGGCCAGCAGCAGGATGACCAGCGGCTGCGCCAGGATCCGCTCGCCCTGGAAGCCGAACAGCAGCACCAGCGTTGTCAGCAGCGCCACCAGCGAAACCGGCTGGATCAGGTCCAGGGTGCGCTTCAGCGCGCCGTCGCCGCCGGTGGCCAGCAGCTGGCGGCGCCAAAGCTGGGCCGCGCCCACCGGGATCACGATGTAGAGCGCCACCGACAGCAGCAGCGTGTCCCACGGCACCGTGATCGACGCCACACCCAGCAGCAGCCCTACCAGCGGGGCGAAGGCGAAGACCATGATGATGTCGTTGAGCGCGACCTGGCTCAGCGTGTAATGCGGCTCCCCCTCGCACAGGTTCGACCAGACGAAGACCATGGCCGTGCACGGCGCCGCGGCCAGCAGGATGAGGCCCGCGATGTAGGACGGAATCTGGTCCTGGGGCAGCAGCGGCGCGAACAGGTGGCCGATGAACAGGGTGCCGAGCAGCGCCATCGAGAAGGGCTTGACCGCCCAGTTGATGAACAGCGTCACCCCGACGCCGCGCCAGTGCTCCCTGACCTGCCCAAGGGCGCCGAGGTCGATCTTCAGCAGCATCGGCACGATCATCAGCCAGATCAGCACCGCCACCGGCAGGTTGACATTCGCCAGCTCGGCCGCCGCGATCGTCCGGAACAGGCCCGGCACCAGATGGCCGAGCCCGATCCCGACCACGATGCACAGCGCCACCCAGACGCTCAGGTATCGTTCGAAGGTGCTCATGGGAGGGCGGGCCGCCGGGGCAGCCCTGCCGTCGCTGGAGACGTCAGCCGTCATGGTTCCTGTCCTGATTCAGAGAATGCGGTTCCCGGACCCGTCCACGACGCGCTCGCCGTCCTCCTTCGTGAAGGGGCCGCGTTGCGGGTCGGGGAGGATGTCCAGCACCGCCTCCGACGGGCGGCACAGGCGCACCCCGAGCGGCGTCACGACGATGGGCCGGTTGATGAGGCTGGGGTGCGCCATCATGGCGTCGAGCAGCTGGCCGTCGGTCAGCGACGGGTCGTCCAGCCCGAGCTCGTCGAAGGGCGTGCCCTTGCGGCGCAGCACCTCGCGCAGCGGAACGCCCATGCGGCGGACGAGGTCGGCCAGCGCCTCGCGGTCGGGTGGCGTCTTCAGATACTCGATGACGGTCGGCTCGACACCGCTGTTGCGGATCAGGCCCAGCGTGTTGCGCGACGTTCCGCACTCCGGGTTGTGGTAGATGGTGACGTCGGTCATTGGAGCACCCTCGTTGGCTATCGCCGGTGTCGGGGCGCACACTCTTCCGAACCGAACCGCATTCGTTGGTCTTCCGCAGCAGTTCTCGACCAGAAAGCCGATGAGGCCGTCCATCCGCGTGAAGTCGGCGGAGTAGATCAGCGACCGGCCCTCACGCTGCTGCATGATCAGGCCGGCGTGGGTGAGCTGGTTCAGATGGAACGAAAGGGTGGCCGGGGTCACGCCCAGCGTTTCGGCGATGGCGCCCGCGGCGCGCCCTTCAGGACCCGATTGGACCAGCAGGCGGAAGATGTCCAGGCGGGTTTCCTGCGACAAGGCGGTCAAGGCGGCCAGAACGGCCTTCTTCTCCAATGTGAAGCCCTCACGCAGCGGTCATGGAACAGCCATATATTTTTATTCTTCCATAACCATCAAAATATAGCGCGCGAGCGGCGGTGTCAACAACCGGCGCCGCGATGTTCAGCGCCGGCTCAGGCCCAAACCGGAACCGCCGGGCCGCTCATTCGGCCCTGCACCCCTTGGCGTCGGCACAGCATTCCTCGGTCATGAAGCTGAGCACGGCCTGCATGACCGCGTAGTTCGCGCGGCAGATCAGCGTCGTGCCGCGCCGTTCCTGGGTGACCAGATCGACCAGGACCAGCTTGCGCAGGTGATGCGACAAGGTCGTGAGCGGGATGCCGACACGCTTTTGCAGATCGCCGACGGCCAGCCCGTCCCCGCCGGCGCGGACGAGATGCCGATAGATCTCCAGCCGGGTGACATGCCCAAGCGCTTCAAGCCGTTCCGCGGTGCGTTCGATGGTCATTCTCCGAAGATGACCCGGCGCTCCGCGTGATTCAACGTTGTTCGTGGAAATACGGAAATCGCACCGCGCGTCCCGGCACGTTGGGTGGGGTGCACGTCCGGAAGCCCGATCAGGGGCTGTCGGACAGGGCCGCCAGTCCGGCGGACGCCGGCATCCGCGGGCGTGTGGCCGGAAGCAGAAGCGTGACCAGGAACGAGGCGAAGACCAACGCGGCCGCCACCGCGAGGCAACCGGCCAACCCGCCGAACTGATAGGACAGGCCGCTGAGCAGCGAGCCCGCCAGCCGTCCGCCGGCGTTGGCCATGTAGTAGAAGCCGACGTTCAGCGCCACCTTGTCGGCGTCGGTGTAGGCCAGGATCAGGTAGGAATGGACCGACGAGTTCACCGCGAAGGCCACGCCGAACAGGCCGAGCCCGATGACGACGCTGAGCGCCGGATCGAAGCCGGCGGCAAGGGCGGCCGCCAATCCGATCGGGATGAGCATCAGGACCAGGGCCCAGATGCGCGCCGCCTTCACCTCGGCGGACACACCGTCCGGTGACCGTGCGACGAAGCCCGGCGCCGATGCCTGCACCACGCCGTAGCCGATCACCCAGGCCGCCAGAAAGCTGCCGACCTCCGCTGCGGACCAGCCGAGCCGGTCGGTCAGGAAGACCGGCACGCCCACCACGAACCACACGTCGCGCGCACCGAACAGGAAGAAGCGCGCTGCCGACAGCAGGTTGATGGCCGGCGTCTTCGAGAGGAGCTGGGTGAATTTCACCTTGGCCTTGGACCGGCCGAAATCGCCCCGCAGCAGCGTCACCGAGGCGACCAGCACCACGGCCAGCCCACCGGCCATGGCCCACAACCCCGCCCGGAACCCCATGGTGGAGAGCAGCAGGCCGCCAAGGAAGAATCCCACCCCCTTCAGCGCGTTCTTGGAGCCGGTCAGCAACGCCACCCAGCGGAACAGGGCGCCGCTCTTGTCGTCCGGCACGACGAGCTTGATGGCGCTCTTGGAACTCATCTTCGTGAGGTCCTTGGCAATGCCCGCCAAGCCTTGCGCCGCCACCACATAGGCGACCGACAGCGCCAGCGTCCATCCGGGATCGACCAGCGACAGCATGACGAGTGCCGCAACCTGCAACGCCAGCCCGGCGAACAGGGTGACCTTCAGCCCCAGCCGGCTGCCGATCCATCCGCCGATCAGATTCGTCACGATGCCGAAGAACTCGTACAGAACGAACAGGAAGGCGAGCTGGAACGGCGTGTACCCCAGCGCGTGGAAGTGCAGAAGCACCAGCATGCGCAGCGCGCCGTCGGTGAGGGTGAACCCCCAGTACGCGGCGGTGACGATCACGTAGTTGCGCAGGTCCGCCTTGCCGGCTTCCATGGCGGTCAGATCTCCAGCGAGCGGGCGACCTTGGCGGCCAATTCCGCCAGGCGGTGGGCGTAGCCCATTTCGTTGTCGTACCAGCCGATCAGTTTCACCTGCGTGCCGTCCACCACCATGGTCGAGAGCGCGTCGATCACGGCCGAGCGCGGGTCCGAACGGAAGTCGACGGACACCAGCGGGCGCTCCTCATAGCCCAGGATGCCTGTCAACGGCCCCTGGGCGGCGTCGCGGAACAGGGCGTTGACCTCCTCGGCCGTCGTCGGTCGCGCCATCTCGAAGACCGCGTCGGTGATGGAGGCGTTGAGCAGCGGCACCCGCACCGCCATGCCGCTCAGCTTCCCCTTCAGCTCCGGGTAGATGAGCGTGATCGCGGTGGCCGACCCCGTCGAGGTCGGTATCAGGGACATCAGCGCCGAACGCGCCCGGCGCAGGTCCTTGTGCGGGGCGTCCACGACGACCTGGGTGTTGGTCACGTCGTGGATGGTGGTGATCACGCCGTGGCGGATGCCGATCGCCTCGTGCACCACCTTCACCATCGGAGCCAGGCAGTTGGTGGTGCAGGACGCCGCGGTGACGAGGTCGTGGCGGGCCGGGTCATAGCCGTGGTCGTTGATGCCCATCACGATGTTGAGCGCGCCCGGCGTCTTGACCGGGGCCGCCACCACAACCTTGCGCGCTCCGTTTTCGAAGTGGGGGCGGTTCGACTCGGTCGTGACGAACCTGCCCGAACTTTCGATCACCAGATCCACACCCAGATCCCGCCACGGGATGTCCGCCGGCCGTGCATGCCGGGTGAAGCCGATCCGTCGTCCTGCGACGGCGAGACCCTCGTCCTTCACGGCGACCGGTGTCGGCCACCGGCCATGCACGCTGTCGAACTCCAGAAGATGGGCGGCGGCCTCCGGCCCACCCTTGACCTCGTTTATGTGCACGATCTCGAACAGGCTGCGGTCGAAAGCGGCCCGGCAGGCCAGCCGCCCCATTCGGCCGAACCCGTTGATGCCGACGCGGATGGCCATGCCGATGCCTCCCGATGTGCGTTGTCGTGGTCAGCCGGCCGCCAACTCGCTGTCGGACAGGCGGACCTTTCCGATCTCGGCGAGCCGGTTCTTCAGGCTCAGCCGATCAAGGCCCTCGAGGCGGAGATTGGCGAAAATCTTGATGCGGTTGTCGAGTTCCAGGTAAGCGCGCTTGAACGCCTGGAGCTTCTTTTCCTCCGGACCTTCGAAAGCGACCGGGTCCTCGATTCCCCAATGGGCCGTCATCGGCTGCCCCGGCCAAACCGGGCAGGGTTCACCGGCCGCCTGATCGCAGACGGTGAACACGAAGTCCAGCTCCGGCGCCCCCGGTGCGGCGAATTCGTTCCAGTTCTTCGAGCGCAGGTTGTCCGTCTTGAAATTCAGTCGGCCCAGCAACTCCAGCGTCATCGGGTGCACCGTGCCGCGCGGCATGCTGCCGGCGCTGTAGGCGACGAAACGGCCCTGGCCCCAGCGGGTCAGCGCACACTCCGCCATGATGCTGCGCGCCGAGTTCCCCGTGCACAGGAACAGGACGTTGTACGGCCTCGTCGGCTTCTGATGGATCGGCATGGAATCGTTCCTTATGGCGGGAGAGGAACAGTCGGGATGTTCGGCGCGCCGGCCGGGCGGACAGGCAGCGTCGGCCAGAACGGACAGGGAAGGGCCGCAGACCTCCGGGTGACCCTGGCAGCAGTCTTCCGTCAGGAAGACCAGGAGGTCGCGCATGCCGTCGAACTGCGCCTGGTAGATGATCGATCGACCAGACCGGCGCGGTGTCACCAGCCCGGCCTGGGACAAAAGGGCCAGGTGGCTGGACAATGTGTTCGGCGGCACACCGACGGTGCGCGCGATGTCGCCAGCCGGCATTCCGTTCCCGCCCGCCCGAATGAGCAGACGGAACACGTCCAGCCGGGTGTCCTGGGCGAGAGCCGCAAGCGCGGCGATGGCGGCCTTCTTGTCCATAATTCGGGAAATATCGAATCATTCCGGCGCTGTCAAGAACCCACGGAGCGCTCCAAGTCCGCGGCGATCCGGTGTCCGGCACCGCCGGGTTGTCGGACACCGTACCGGCACGCGTCCATCCGCATCCTTGCGACTCCGATCGCGTCACTGATAGTATGCAAGACGAGCGAATGGAGCCGAGGATGCTCCCGTCGCGCTGCGTACCGGGGCGTCCCCAACCGGACCGGCAGGGAGGAAGACATGCCGAGCCGGCAGGCTCCGAGGCATGATGCGGGTGGCACGGTGCCCTGCCGCCGGTCGATGCTGCGCGGGCTTGGTGCCGCCATCCTGTCGGCGCTCCCGGCGATGGCGCTGGCGGTTCCCTCCGACGCGTCGCCCCTGCGCATTGGCCTGACCCCGGTCTTTCTGGACTCGGACACCGAACTCCTCACCGCGCTCGAGCGGTTTCTGACGGGCCGGCTCGGGCGTCCGGTCGCGCTGGTGAAGCGCCGCACCTACCAGGAGATCACCACGCTGCTGCTGACCGGACAGGTCGATGCCGCCTGGATCTGCGGCTTTCCCTTCGTGCAGTTCCGCGACCAGCTCTCCCTGGTCGCGGTTCCCGTCTACCGCGGGCGTCCGTTGTACCAGTCCTACGTCATCGCGCAGACGGACGGTCCGGCCGCCGGTTTGGACGGGCTGCGCGGGCATGTGCACGCCTTCTCCGATCCGGACAGCAACTCGGGCTTCCTGGTCACGCGCTATCTCCTGGCGATCATGAAGGAGACACCGGCCAGTTTCTTCCGGCGCAGCTTCTTCACCTACGGGCACCGCAACGTCGTGCGCGCCGTGGCCAGCGGGCTGGCCCAAAGCGGCAGCGTGGACGGCTATGTCTGGGACGTCATGGCGGAGACCGAGCCCGGCCTGGTTGCCGGGACCCGTGTCCTGCACCGGTCGGACTGGCTCGGTTTTCCGCCGATCGCCTGCCTCGCCGGGCGGCGGGACGCTCCGGAGATCCGGATGATCGGGGAGGCGCTGCTGGGCATGCCGTCCGACCCCGTCGGGCGCGCGGTGCTGCGCACGCTGCGCCTCGACGGGTTCGTCGTCACGGCCCCGTCGCTGTTCGATCCGATCGCCGCCATGAACGACTTCGTGAGGGTGCACGCATGAGGCGCGTCCGCCTGCCCGCCTCGCCCCGTGCCTGGCCGCTGACCGTGACGGTGCCGCTGCTTGTCGCCGTGCTCATGGCGATGGTGGGCGCGATGGCCTCCTACTCGGTGCTGGCACGACTGACGGCCGACCAGGAACTGCACCTGCGCCAGCTCGCCGCCGCGCATCTCGACGCCCTCGCCCTGGCGCTCCAGCCGCATGTGGCGCGCCAGGACGTGTGGGAGACCTTCGACATTCTCGACCGGGTGCGCCGGGGGGACGGCGGCGGCACCATCCGGCTCCTCGTCGTCACGCTTCCCGACGCCACGGTGCTGGCCGCCACCGACCCGCGGCTGCTTCCGGTCGGGACCAGCCTCCCGCCCGAGTTGCGGGAACGGCTCGACCCGGGCGCCGACCTCGTCATCGACGGCGAGCGCGGCCTCGCGTGGTTCCATCGTCCGATCGGCGGCGGGGCCGCGCTCGGCCACGTCCTGACCGAGATCGACATGGCCCCGCTGATCGCCGTCCGGTGGGAGGTGCTGGGAACCCTCGCCGGGGTCAATGGCGGGCTGATCCTCCTGTTCGCCGCGGCGGGCTATGGGCTGGTCGCCCGGATCCTGCGGCCGCTCGGCATCCTCGACCAGTATGTGGAGCGGGTGCGCACCGGGACGGCCGAGCCGATCCCCCGCCGCTTCATCGCCGGCGAGCGCAACGAGTTCGGCCGCCTGTTCCACCGCTTCAACGCCATGGCGCGCGCGGTCGCCGAGCGTGAGGCGCTGGCCGCCCGCCTGGCCGACGAGGAGAAGCTGGCGCTGCTCGGACGGCTCGCCTCCGGCATGGCGCACGAGGTCAACAACCCGCTCGGCGGCATGCTGACGGCGGTGGACACGCTCAAGCGCCACGGTGACGACGCCGCCGTGCGCCAACGCTCGACCGCCTTGCTGGAACGCGGGCTGCGCGGGATCGGCAACGTGGTGCGCGCCGCGCTCGTCGCCTACAAGGAGCCGCCCGGTGCCGTGGCGACCACGCCCGAGGATCTGGACGACCTCCGCTTCCTCATCGCCCATGAGGCGCAGCGCCGCCACGTGACGCTCGCGTGGGAGAACCGTCTGGACGGGCCGATGCCCGCCGATGGCGCGGCGGTGCGCCAGATGACCCTGAACCTGCTGCTGAACGCCTGCCGCGCCTCGCCGCCGGGAGGAACCGTCGCGATGACGGCCGTCGCCCTGGACCATGGGCTGGCCGTTACGGTCCAGGACGACGGGGCGGGCCTGCCCGCGGAAGACGCCGAGCTGCTGCGCGGCAAAGGGGCGGCGCCGCTGCCGCAGGGCGGGCGGGGGCTGGGGCTGTGGACGGTCGCCCGGCTGCTCGACCGGGTGGGCGGCGGGGTCGAGGTCGGCCGCGGGCCGGCGGGCGGGACCAGGGTGACCGTGTTCGTTCCATTCCCGGACGGGAGACGGGCCGATGCCGCGGCATGACCTTCCACGCGTCGCCATCGTCGAGGACGACCCGATCATGGGAGAGTCGCTGGTGGAGCGGCTGTCGCTCGAAGGCTACCGCCCGCTCTGGCTGACCACCGGTGCTGCGGCGCTGGAGTGGTTCGGCGCGCAGCGTCCCGACCTCCTGCTCTGTGACATCCGGCTGCCGGACATGACCGGCGAGGAGCTGTTCCAGGCCCTGCTCCCGCGGCTGGGCGGCACGCCGGTGATGTTCATGACCGGCTTCGGCGACATTGGTCAGGCGGTGCGCCTCGTCCGCGCCGGGGCTGACGACTACCTCACGAAGCCCTTCGTGGTGGAGGAGTTCCTGGCGCGCATCGCCGAACTCCTGCGCGGTCGCAGCCCCGACGATCCGGACGCGGCGCTCGGGAGGTCGCCGGCGATCCGGCAGGTCGAACATCTGCTCCGCCGGGTGGCGGACGTGGACAGCACGCTGCTGATCTCCGGAGAGAGCGGCGTCGGCAAGGAGGTGGCGGCCGCTTTCGTCCACCGGATCTCCCGGCGGGCGCCATCGCCCTTCATGGCCGTGAACTGCGCGGCCATTCCCCCCGACCTCATCGACAGCGAGCTGTTCGGGCACGAGAAGGGCGCGTTCACCGGGGCGCACGCGCTCCACCGCGGCTATGCCGAGCGCGCCGGCAACGGTGTGCTCTTCCTCGACGAGGTCGGCGAGCTGCCGCACCCGGTCCAGGCCAAGCTTCTCCGGCTGGTGCAGGAGCGGGTGTTCTTCCGGGTCGGCGGCGAGAAGCCCCTTCCGTTCCAGGCCCGTCTGGTCTGCGCCACCAACGCGGACCTGGACGGCCTCGTGCGCGCCGGGACATTCCGTCGGGACCTGTACTATCGCCTCAACGTCATTCCGGTCGCGGTGCCGCCGCTGCGGGAGCGGCCGGACGACGTGCTGCCGCTGCTGCAGGCCTATCTGCACCAGTATGCCGAGGCATTCGGGCGCCCCGCCCAGCGGCTGACGCCGCAGGCGGAGGCCGCCGCCCTGGAGCACGACTGGCCCGGCAACGTCCGGGAGCTGCGCAACCGGATCGAGCGGGCGGTGGTCCTGGCGACCGGCCCCTGGATCAGCGCCAACGACCTGTTTCCCGAGCGGCACGTGGTGGACCGCTTCGGCACCGGCACCGGATGGCCGCCGCTGATGGCGGTTCGCGACGAGAGCGAGCGATCGCACATCCTGGTGACCCTGCGCCGTGCCGACGGACAACTCGGCAGGGCCGCCGACCTGCTCGGCGTCGGGCGCACGACGCTGTGGGAGAAGATGCGGCGCCTCGGGATCGCGGCGGAACAAACGGAGTAGCCGCTGCCCCGCGCACCGGGGATCCGGGAACCCGAACAGGCCGCGACCGGCGTTCCGGGGTTCACCGGCCCCGATGTTCGGGAAATCGAACATGCGGGCGCCTCCCAACCGCCGATTCCAAGGGGTCCCGGCGCAAACGTCCTCTCTGGCACGCCGGGTGCTATGTGCGCCGGACAACGACAAGACCAGGGGAGGACACCCGATGAAGGAATGCCCGAAACTCGTGGAACTCGGCCGCCGCCAGTTCCTCGGCCGCGGCGCGTTGGCCGCCGCCGGCGCCGCGGCCGTCACCGCGGTGCCATCCGGCGCGGCCCGCGCGGCGCTGCCCGCCGCCCGGGTCGATTATCCCACCAGCCGCCTTGCCAACATCAAGGACCTGAAGGTCAACGAGCCGATGCCGATCCACTATCCGGACATGGACTCGCCGGGTGTGCTGGTGAAGCTCGGCGCCCGGGTGCCGGGCGGGGCCGGACCGGACGGCGATCTCGTCGCCTACTCGACCCTGTGCCCGCACAAGGGCTACCCGCTCGCCTACGACGCCAAGGACCGGACGCTGAACTGCCCCGGTCACTTCTCGCGCTTCGACTGCGAGAAGGAAGGCCAGCAGGTGTGGGGCCACGCCACCCAGAATCTGCCGATGTTCCGTCTGACCGTGGATGCCAAGGGCGACATCAGCGCCGTCGGCGCGGACGAGCTGATTTACGGCCGCACCCGCAACGTGCTGCAGGGCTGAAGGGAGAGGACCGGACCATGACCTACAAGCGCGGCATCGACCAGCTTCCCATCCCGCCCAAGGACGCCCGCGTGCAGAACGTCGTCTGCGACTTCTGCATCGTCGGCTGCGGCTACAAGGCGATCTCCTGGCCCATCGACCGGCAGGGCGGGGCACGCCCCGACCAGAATGTCTTCGGCGAGGATCTGGCCCAGCAGCAGGGGGCGGAAAGCGCGTCCTGGTACAGCCCCTCCATGTACAACGTCGTCTCCCAGAACGGGAAGCTCGTCCATCTCGTCATCAAGCCCGACAAGGCGTGCGAGGTGAACGGGGGCCTGAGCTCCGTGCGCGGCGGTCGCATGGGCGAGACGCGGGTCTCCGAGCAGACCGGCACCATGCAGGCGCGCCTGGGCCATCCCATGGTGTGGCGCTATTCGCAGATGATGCCGACCTCCTGGGAGGACTCGCTGGCCCTGGTCGCCGACGTCACCCGGCGCGTGATCGAGGAGATGGGCGAGGACGGGGTGATCGTCTCGGCCTTCGACCATGGTGGTGCCGCCGGCGGGTACGAGAACACCTGGGGCACCGGCAAGCTCTACTTCGATGCGATGAAGGTGAAGAACATCCGCATCCACAACCGGCCGGCCTACAACTCCGAGGTTCACGCCAGCCGCGACATGGGCGTGGGCGAGCTCAACAACTGCTACGAGGACGCCGAGCTCGCCGACACCATCTTCGTCGTCGGCGCCAACCCGCTGGAGAACCAGACCAACTACTTCCTGGCGCACTGGGTGCCCAACCTGCGCGGCGACACGCTCGACAAGAAGAGGCAGCTGCTGGCGGGCGAGGCGCACGCCGCCGGCCGCATCATCATCGTCGACCCGCGGCGCACGGTGTCGGTGAACGCCTGCGAGACGGTGGCCGACAGGAACAACGTCCTCCATCTCGCCATCAACCCCGGCACCGACCTTGTGCTTCTCAACGCGCTGCTGACCGAGGTCGTCGCCCGCGGCTGGCACGCGAAGGACTTCATCGCCCAGCACACCAAAGGGTTCGACGAGGCCGCCACGGCCAACAAGGTCTCCATCGACGACGCGGCGTCCATCACCGGGCTTCCGGCCGCCGACATCCGCAAGGCGGCGCAGTGGATCGCCGAGCCGAAGGCGGACGGCAAGCGGCGCCGCACCATGATGGCCTACGAGAAGGGCCTCATCTGGGGCAACGACAACTACCGCACCAACGCGGCGATGGTGAACCTGGCGCTGGCCACCCACAGTATCGGCCGCGAAGGCACGGGCTGCGTGCGTCTCGGTGGCCACCAGGAGGGCTATGTGCGACCGTCCGACGCCCATGTCGGGCGCCCGGCCGCCTATGTCGACCAGCTCCTCATCGGCGGGCAGGGCGGCGTCCACCACATCTGGGCGGTCGATCATTTCAAGTCGACCCTGAACGCCGAGGAGTTCCGCCGCGTCTACCGCCGCCGCACCAACATGGTGAAGGAGGCGATGGACAGCGTTCCCTACGGCGACCGCGCGGCGCAGCTCGAACAGATCGTCGCCGCCATCAAGCGCGGCGGCCTGTTCAGCGTGGTGGTCGATATCCTCCCCACCCAGATCGGCGAGGCGGCGCATGTCTGGTTGCCGGCCGCCACCGCGGGCGAGATGAACCTGACCTCGATGAACGGCGAGCGCCGCCTGCGGCTGACCGAGCGCTACATGGACCCGCCGGGCGAGGCGATGCCCGACGCGCTGATCGCCGCACGTCTGGGCAATGCCATGGAGGAGTCGTTCCGCCGCGCGGGCAACGAGACGTATGCCGCCCAGTTCAAGGGCAAGTTCGGCTGGAAGACCGAAGAGGACGCCTTCATGGATGGTTACAACCAGAATGCGGAGGGAGGCCGGTTCGTCACCTACGAGCGTCTGCGCGCCATGGGCACCAACGGCGTGCACGAGCCGGTGGTCGGCTTCGAGAACGGCAGACTGATCGGGACGAAGCGGCTCTACACCGATGGAAAGTTCAAGACCGACGACGGCCGGGCCAAATTCATGAAGACCGAATGGCGCGGCCTCGAGGTGGCCGGCCGCGCCCAGCAGAAGGAGAAGTATGCGTTCCTGATCAACAACGGCCGCAACAACCTGGTCTGGCAGAATGCCTTCTACGACGTGCACACGCCGTTCGTCCGCGAGCGCATGCCCATCGCACCCATCGAGATGAACCCCGGCGACATGGCGAAGCTGGGGCTGGCGGCGGGTGACCTGGTGGAGGTCTACAACGATGTCGGCTCGACCCAGGCGATGGTCTACCCGACGCCGACGGCGAAGCCCGGCCAGGCCTTCATGCTGTTCATCGCCCCCACCGGCCAGGTCGGCAACGTGATCAGCAAGGGGACCAACGAGTTCATGATCCCCAACTACAAGAACGTCTGGGCCAACATCCGGCGCATCGGCCACACACCGGGGGCCGAGGGGATGAGCTTCAAGAGCATCGAGTATCCCAAGGATCTGTAGGTCGGCATCGATGGACGGTCGTGGAGGGGGGCCGGAGCACTCCTCCACCACCGCGGCTGACCGCGGTTTCCGGGTACCAGAGCTTGACGAAGGTTTGGACCCCCAAGACGTCGGAGAGCGACCCCGAGGAGGTCAGGATGGGATCGGGTGGCCTGCGCTCGAGCAGGCCGCCTCGAGGATCCGACATGTCCGACGACCCGCACACCGGCAATACCGACGGCGCCCGAAGGCTTCCATTGAGGCTGGGTCGCTCCACCTGTTTGGGGAAGGAAAGCAAGGTTCACCGGCGGCTGTCCGGCAGGTCGAGCCTGTCCGACGTCACGCGGCCTGGATGATCTTCTTTCTGGCCATGGGGGCGGTGTCAGCGAAGGTCTGCATCGGCGAGCGTCCAAAACACCATCGCCCCTGATGGTGTCTGACTTCGTTGTATTCCCGTATCCAAGTCGGCCTGCAACTGGTCGATTGTCGCGTGAAACCGCCTCCGGAAGGCGACTCGGTGGAACTTGTCCAAGACGGGCCTGGGTCTCGTCCGGGGTTCCGCCGCCGAGCGCCGAGTGCGGTCGGTCGGTGTTGTCGTCGGTGATCCAGCGGCCGATCCCGGCCCTGGCCTCGCTGCCCGTTTCGAAGGCATGGAGGTAGACACATTCGTATGTCATCGATCGCCACAGCCGCTCGATGAACACGTTGTCCATCCACCGGCCGCGCCCGTCCATCGACACCCGGATGCCGGCCGCGGTCAAGAGGCCGGTGAAGCGTGGGCTGGTGAACTGGCTGCCCTGATCGGTGTTGAAGATGTCCGGTCGGCCATAGTGCGCCATCGCCTCCTCCACGGCCTCCATGCAGAACTCGACATCCATGGTGTTCGACAGCCGCCATGCCAGAACACGGCGGGATGCCCAGTCGATGACGGCGGCCAGGTACAGGAAGCCGCGGCGCATGGGGATGTGCGTGATATCGCTGCACCACACGTGGTCGGGGCGGTCGATGGTGAGGTTGCCCAGCAGGTACGGCCGGATCTTGTGCTCCGGATGCGGCACGCTCGTCTTCGGGCGCTGGTGGACCGCCCGCAGGCCCATCCGTGCCATCAGGCGGCGAACCCGCTTGCGGTTGACCTCGTGGCCATGCCGGCGCAGATGCCGGGTCATCTGCCGGCTCGCCTTTGGCCGGCCCTTAGTGGCTCGACCGGCTGATCGAAACCAGCTCGCACCGCCGGGTGATCGCCAAACCCGGATGATCCGGCTCGATCAGCTCCCGCCCCCGGCCGACGCTCATCGACCGGAGGCCTTGCGCAAAAAATCCCGCTCCACGACCAGCTGGCCGATCATGGCGTGCAGCTTCTCCACCTCGCCCTGATGGCTGGCTTCGGCCCCCTCCGCCTTGCCGGAGAACACCCCGGCCATCCCCTCGACCGCCCGCTTCTTCCAGGCGTTGATCAGCGTCTGGCGCACCCCAAGCTTGGCGATGAGCTGCGACACCGTCAGATCGCCGCGGATCGCCTCCAGCACCACCTTCGCCTTGTACTCTGCCGAATACCGCTTCCGACTCCCCGTCATTCTCGGGTCCGTCCTCTCTCTGGGCGAACCAAGCTTATCCGACTGTCCGGCGATCGGAGACCATTTCAGTTCCCGGCGGACCGTTCCCGCCGCTCCGCCTCCTCGATCGCCGATCACCGTCGACGCTCAAGCGGCACGGCGAACCAAAACCGGAGATTTTTCCCCGGAGATGGATTACGAACGGTACGTCATACGTAGGCAAACTGTGTCGTGACTGGCGCGACGGAATCGATGGATGGCGATGGCGGGTCGGGCTGGGGCCTCCCGTCCAGGGAGGCGTGATCTGACGGTCCGGTTTTCAAAGGAACAGCCGCGGTGATGAGGACGGCCCTGGATACCCGTCCCGTGTTCCACGTCGCCGGTGCGCTGATGTCGGTTCTCGCCGTGGCCATGCTGGCAGCCCTGCTGGTGGAGATCGGAGCCGGCGGCGGGGAGTGGATGGCCTTTGCCGCGTCCGCGGGGATCACACTGTTCTGCGGCGTGCTTCTGATGCTGATGAACCGGACGGAACGGGTGGCGCTGACACTGCGCCAGACCTTCCTGCTGACCTCGGTATCCTGGGTTCTGGTTGGCGCCTTCGCGACACTGCCCTTCCGGCTGTCGGACCAGCTCGACCTGTCGACGGCCGACGCCGTCTTCGAGGCGATGTCGGGGCTGACGGCGACCGGGGCCACGGTGATCGTCGGGCTCGACACGCTCTCGCCGGGGTTGCTGCTTTGGCGCTCGCTGCTGCAATGGATGGGCGGGATCGGGATCATCGCCATGGGGATCGCCGTCCTGCCGGTGCTCCGGGTCGGCGGTATGCAGCTGTTCCGCTCCGAATCGTCGGAGCGGTACGAGAAGGTGGTGCCGCGCGCCAGCGAGCTCGTGGCCGCCGTGATGTGGATCTACTCGCTGCTGACGCTGTGTTGCGCGGCGTGCCTGGCACTGGCGGGGATGAGCCCGTTCGACGCGGTGAACCATGCCATGACCACACTGTCCACCGCCGGATTCTCCACCCGCGACGCCTCGATCGGCGACTGGAACAACCCGGTGATCGAGTGGATCCTGGTGGTGTTCATGATGGCGGGCGGCGTGCCGATGGCGCGCTTCGTCAGCGCGCTGCGCGGCGACCTGGGCCCGATCTGGCGCGACACCCAGGTGCGCTGGTATCTCGGCTTCATGGCGGTGGTGTCGCTCGTCATGGCCGCGTGGCTGTACGCCACGCTGGACCTGCCGGTGGACGACGCCGTCCGGCTGTCCACGTTCAACGTGGTTTCGGTGGTCACCACGACCGGCTTCGTTTCCGGCGACTACGGCCTGTGGGGGCCGACCGCGATCATGGTGTTCCTGATCCTCAGCACGATCGGCGGCTGCACCGGCTCGACCACCGGCGGCATCAAGATCTTCCGGTTCGAGGTGCTGTTCATGGTGCTGCGGGTGCAGATTCATCGCCTGTACACACCGCACCGGGTGCTGCCGCTGCGCTACAACGACCGTTCCGTGGACGCCGATGTCATGATCTCGGTGATGAGCTTCGGCTTCGTCTACATGGCATCGATCTTCCTCGTGGCCCTGGCGCTCGGCGGCTTCGGGCTCGATCTGGTCACCGCGTTGTCCGGGGCGGCGTCGGCGATCGGCAACATCGGCCCCGGCCTTGGTCCCATCATCGGACCGTCCGGCACCTTCCAACCGCTGCCGGACAACGCCAAATGGCTGTTGTCCGGCGCCATGCTGCTGGGCCGGCTGGAGTTCTTCACACTGCTGGTGCTCTTCGGACGGGCTTTCTGGCGGGGATGATCCCGCCTGGACATCCCGCCCGCGCACGGGCGGTAATGTCTCCTCGACAGGCCGATATTGTCACCCAACCCGGTGGGCGTGATCTGGCGGCGCGACGGGCGTCACGGATCTCCAACGCGCCCGCATCCTGTGTCGCCGCACCGGATTCCGTGCCGGTGCCTCAAGAATCGACAGGGCGCACAGCGAAGGTGTGCCGCGACAGGATTCATGAGTTTCGGTTTGTGCTAAATTTCTGATTTATCATGCGTAGGTGACTGAAAAAGTGGAATGAAACGACAGAATTCAAGAGACTGCTGTTGGGTATCGACAACATTCTTGAGATCAACGATAGCTTGTGTAAGGAGAAATTGTTGCGATTGTACTCCCACGTCGCTGCGGAACCGATGCGGCCATCAGAAGCCTTGCTTCGCGCCGTCGTTCACTCCCTGTCGCCGGCTGGCACGACAAGGCCGTATCGGCGTAGACCGATTTGTGCTTCGTCAATCCCAACGCACCGGAGCGATCCGTTGAGTAGTTCTCTCACGGTATTGACAGCGGCAGCGCCTCGGAAATCGGCATGAAAGGCAGTTGTCGATGTAGGTCCTACTTTTCCCTCTACAGACGCTCTGTGGCGTTGCACGGCCTCCGCCACCGCATCCAGGAAACGTTCCAACTCCCTGCTTCCGAAGAAGTATGATTGTTGTTTGTTTGTATTTCCGACGATGTCGACGATCATTCCTGCGTTCACGATGGCCCAGAACGCTATTGGAGAAACGCCGAGCATTGCGGCCGCCTCGGAGCTTCTCATTACCCGCCCGGCCGACGCGACCGCTTCAACGACAAGCGTTCTGCTCAGCACGGGTTCACCATCCAACTCAAACTTCGACAGGCGTCGGCATGCACCCGATTTCCGAAGCCTGTCCCTTTCGACACCCATCATGACGGCTGCCTCGTCCATGGTGATGACGTCGGGCTCCCTGAGCGTACGGCGCACTGGGTCCGAGTCCTCCATGATGCGTTTCTGGAAGGCATCCCGTAGGCTCTCCGGGACTTCCCGGGCCAGCTCGAGCAGACGCCCGATGACATACGGGCGTTCATTCTTCGATGCAATTCCTTCCAGGTTCAGCAACCGGGAAGGCCAATCGACACAGGCATCATATGCGTCGTTGAGCGTCAGGTGGACGTCCTCAATCCAGCCAGACCGGATCGCCCTCTTCCGAATGTGATGCGACATGACGAGCAGGTGGAGCAACTTCAGTGAGCCCACTTCGTCAAACGCGGAAAACGGCAACCGCGCCCGCGCCCCGGCCGCCTCGTCCATGAACTCCGACTGACCAAGCAGGCCGTAGATGAGAGCCGTCCCCCGAAGTTGTTCCGGCGGGACGGAGGTTGAGCGCATACGCCGGAGGTTGGCGCCGCAAGCGTGACATGCCCAAGGATCGAGACCGGACCATGCAAGCTCATGGCCACATCTGGCGCACCGGATGACCAGTCGCTTGCGATGCAGGGGGCATGCCGATACAAGCGAGATGTCCCAAATGCAGCGGTGGTGCTCGGACTCCTCCAGACAATCCGGGCAGAACCTCTTCCATTTCCAGTTGACGAGACGGACCGGGACGGTCAAGCCCGCCAGCCGAAGCATCGTATGATCGCCCGGTATGTAGTACGACAGTAGAGCGGCGGCGTCGCGGTCCACACCCATCACATCTGCAAGCTGACCGATAGACCGCAGTGCGGGTCCGTGGGTGACGGGACAGGCGTCGGCTATGCGGGCGAGGTCGGCGATGGTGATGCAGTTCCGATGGGCGACCCGCCCCATGTAACCGAGCATGCTCTCCCCGGGGAGAGGGGCGCTCCGGAAACGCAATCGTCTGGTCATGAACCTTTCCTGGCATGCACGACACGTTGCACTCCAGGATCGCTTCCGACTGTGAACGGCAAGTTATGCGGTATGCCGAATTCTGTGACGGCAATGTTCGGGGAGCCGCCTTTTGGTTCCGCATGGGCGATGTGGCGTACAACGCGGTCAGTGCTGCCCTCTTCCTGCGGCGACGGCCTTGTGCACGAGTTTGTGCAGCAGGTTGAGGGCGGGCGTGCGACGGGGACGGTCCTCGGGCAGGCGGTAGCCACGCCTGTGCAGATCGCAAACCGAAGTCGGCCAATCCTGGAGCGCCTGCACACCCGCGGTCACGATGGCGGCGACCCTCTCCGGGCCGGCCCGCACTACCGACGCCACGCGCCTATGGCCGTCCCAACCCTCGGCGGAAGCGCCGAGCGAGAGGGTGATCCTGAAGAGGTCCGATGGTCCGCACCCGGCGAAGTCTTGATGAAGCGACGGCGGCGGACCTTCCCGGATGACGGAACGCAGGAATGCGAGGGCGGCGATCTCCTCATCCGGTGCGGGACGGATTGCGGCGTCGCGAAACCGCGCCCTGCATTGACAACCTCCGACGGACGGGTAATCCCATCCGGGTTCCGCACCGCACAACGGGCACGAAACCAGGAGGCGGTGGCGGTGCCGAAGGCAGGCGGTTGCCAGGGCGAAGTCCCATTCACCCCGGTGGTGGGGCGCCTCCCGCAAGCAAGCGGGGCAGGCCCGCCTTGCCGCCAACCAGATGAAGTCGCGGTGGACCATTCCCTCGAGAAAGCGGTGGTGACCACGGGGTCCGGCAGGAGGGTATGCCATAAGGTCGAGGCATTCCTGCGCCACGCCGGAAAACGTCGCCAAAGGCAGCAACGATGCGCCCGAGACGGCGCCTCCCGGCTGGCGGACCCCGGCGAGTACGGCGAATTCGCAAGCATTGCGGAATCCTGCCCGGGCCGCCAGCCGCAGTATGAAGCCGGGCAGGCTTTCACCCTCGGCCGGGGCGACCCTGAGGCGAAGGCGCCGCATTGCCCGTTCCTCCTACGCCCGGAAGTCGTCGTCGGCACGCCGCTTCCGGACGGGACGGCTACCGGCCGGGACAGGATCGGGGGCGGCGAACGGCGACGGGTCAGGCGTGCCGCCAATGAACGGATTGACGCCCCTCTTCACGAATTTCTTCTTCTCGTGGGCCCGGGCAAAATGATCCAGGCCGATCCGGTCGGCTCCTTCGCGAGCAGCCATGACGCCCGCGATTTCCACCAACGTTGCGACGTGGCCGATCAGGCCGCCCGACGCGACATGGAGGCGCGCCGCCATCCCGGCCTCGGACAGTCCGGACCTCGCGAATGGCAACTCTCCGTCCATGTCGTGGAGCAGGGCGCGGAAGGTGTCGCGCTGGTCCTCGGCGTACCAGTCGAATGGCCGGAGTTCATGCACTGCCAACAGGCGGCCGCAAAGCTCCTCGTGGGCCTCGAAGATCCTCGTGGCGGAGCAGGTGCCGGATGCGACGATGCAGAACTCGCCCTCGTTGATCAGGTCTTTCAGAAGCGTGGCCCCGGCGATCAATCCGTTGTCGCCTCCGCCGCTTGCCATCTGATGAATTTCGTCGATGAACATGAGGCGTACGCCAAGCTGGCGGACATAATGCAAGACGACGTCCATCATGTCGAACAGGCGGCTCCGGCGGGGTCCTGCGACGCCAGGATACCCGAGCTTGTCCGCCATGCGCTCAACCAGGTTCTTCGGCGTACAGGGGTAGGGTGCCTTGAAGTAGACCACTTCCTGACGGTCGCCGTCCGGTCCTACCACCGGGGGATGGGCGTTCACGTAGTCCAGAATCAGGTGGGTCTTGCCGGATCGCGGTGGGCCATAAAGGAGCAGACAACCGGCCTCGCCGTGGCTGTTGTCCCGATGGTGAAGCCATTCGAAGTCTTTTCGCACAACCTCAAGCCCGTCATACAGCACGAACCAAGCGTGGATCGCTGACACCTTCTTCGCTCGTGCGTCCTTTTCGTCGTCAACGGCCATCGGTTTGTCCTCCGCGGTTGGCGGGATCGGTCTTCCGGATGGTGGACTTCTTCCAACTACGCGGTGTCGGCGGGGTGTCCGCGATGGTCTCCCGGTCCGAAGCAGGTTCCGGCTGCGGCCCCGGCAGGTCGCTTCCATCGGCAGGCTTGGTGGACGCGGGGGCCGTTGTTCCTGCCGGGGCCATTCCCACGCCTGCGAAGCGGGCGATCCGGTCCAACCGGATTCTGGCGCCTTTGGCCCGGTGTTCGTCCGCTTGACGGCGTAGATAGTCGAGCGCGGCCAAGGCGGTTTCGTCACCGCCTGCCCGGTGTGCCCGCGCCTTCTTGAGCGCACAGGAGCGCGTCCACTGGAAAAGGGTGATCTGGTGGGGAAAATCTGGATCGATGGGGCCCACTTCCAGCGCCTCGCCCGTGACCGGATGGATGACCTGGACGGTGTGGACATCGAGCGGATCGACCCGGATGCGGACCTTGTCGCCGCGTTTGAAGCTGGGCAAGGCACGGATGTCCGCCACCACCGGGCCGTTCCACCAGAGATTCTTCCACCGGATTCCCTTCTTGACCGGCGTGGCGACATCGATGATCCGGAGGACGTCGAGCGCCTTCATCGACGTGGGGCGGCGCGGCGGACGCCGTGCCTCGGCCGCCAGCCAACGGCGGATCGGGACGTCGCCGATCCCTTCGTGGACCTGGTTGTGATAGACGTCGAGAAGCCAGTGGTGGAACCGGGCGACCAGGACGCCGAAGGGGATGCAGGCCGGGCCGGCAGCTTCCGCTCCGCCCGGCTTGCGGATGGACGGGTTGACGGTTCCGGAGACGCGGTGGCTGACCTCCTCGTTGGCTGTGCGGAAGAACCGTTCGATCTTGCCCTTGAACTCCGGGCAGTCGACCGGCGCCCATTCGATCCGGAAGCCAAGCTGGAGGGCCGCCTCCTTGAGGCTGTTGCCGAGGAATTCCGGCCCGTTGTCGTTGACGACCATGTCGGGAACCCCCCAGCACGGATACTCCGTCCTGACGTCGGGATACTGCTGTTTCACGTAGGCTTTGGGCGTCATCATGTGCCGCAGGCAGAGCATCAGCGAAACCGTCGACGGACTTTCGAACCCGATGTGGAAGCCCACGATGCAACGGCTGTGGCGGTCGATCGCGGCGGTGATCCAAGGACGGCCGAGCTCCACCTTCGTGTCGTCGGCGAGCACGACGAGGTCGAGCCGCGTGTGGTCGATCTCGACCACCTCCATGATGCCATCGGGCTCCGGCCCCTTCATGACGGGCTTGAAGACCGCGTCGGCAGCTTTGCGTCCCTTCCTTTTCAGCAGCCTGTCGCGCTGGTCGAGTGCCTCGATGTGCCGCTGGATGGTTCGCAGGCTGGGGCATGCGAGGTGCCCGTCCGGCCCGTGTCGGCCGTTCCATGCCACGACCTCTCGGTGCAGGGCCGCGTGCACATGCTTGGCCTTGTTCTGGCTCCGGTTCATGTAGACTTCATCGATGAGGTCCTTGAGCCTGTCCCTCAGGAACGGGTGCAGCGTGCTGCAGTCCGGTCCGCGCTTGTGGTACTTGGGCAGCAGGATGCGGACGTCCCCGGTCCCGGCCCGTTCCCACAGCGCCAGCCAACGGCTGAGCGTGTTCCAGGCGGGAGGCGACATGTCGCCGATCTCCCCGGCGGTTTGGTCGATCATCGGACCCAAGCCGGCCCGTGTCCGTGAAGGCTCTCCCGCGGCGTGGTAGGCCCGGATGTACGCGTGCCGCCGCTCCGCCTCGCGCCGCATGGTCACCGGAACAGCGCCGTAGTCGGCGCGTAGCAGCGCCTTCGTATCGGCGTCGAGCGCCTTTATCGGGTCCTCGACGCGGAGAATACGACCCTCCGCGAACCCGACTTCGAACTCCACCTCGGTCAAGGCGCGGATCGCGCCGCTTTCGGGTTGTTCCAGGTACAAGGACATGGCGCCGTCGGGGTGCCGGTTCGCCTTCCTGATCATCTTCAGGACGACTCCGTCCACCTCGAAGAACTGGTCCCGCCGCAACCGCTCGGCCGCGATCATGCCAGCCTCCCGTCGCCGGAGACTGCCAAGACCGGGGTGTCCGGCCCGAGGGGCGAGTCCATCTGGACGCGCACGCAACCTCGGGCCGTCAGGGCCAGGACGATGCCCCATGCTCCGCCGTCGCCGCCGAGCGCCGCGTGCAGGTCGCCCAGGCTGGAGGCGCGGCCCTCGGCGACGGCGACGGCGATGCGGACGACCGCTTCGGGCGGCACTTCGACGCGCTGGTGCCGGAGCAGAAGTTTGGCGTTGTCGAGCCGGGGCTGAGCCTTCAATTCCCCGTCCGTGACGACCCGGAACTCCACGCCTTTTGCCGCGTACAACCCCTTCAGGGCGGCGGCAGCGATGACGTTTTCCTCCAGGGCAGCCTCGGCGGTGGTCAGGGCGGCGAGCGCCATGCGGCGGTCCCGAAGATGCACGTCGAGGTCGGAGCGGAATGTCCGTTCCCCGCCGTCGAGGCTGAAGGTCACGGAGGACGTCTCGCGCGTGTAGGAGACGACGTCGGGATCGACCTCCAACAGGGTCAGCAGGTCGACGAGCCAGTATCGGCCAAAGGTGACCATGCACCCGGCCTTGAGGCTGGGGAACGCGAGCACGGGCCGGCGGTCGCCTTTGGGCTTCGAGGCGCGGGACGGGGCGGGCTTGCGTGCGAGTTTGCGAAGACGCGGGCGGGACGAGGACACGCGCTCGCGGCTCGCGTCGGGCGACGCGGCGGGATGGAACTTTCGCATCGGAGGCCAGTCCTGAGGGAGCGTGGGACGCCGTCGGCGCGGTGCGGGACGGCAGGCTCGGGGCGGCGGACTAGGCCGATATTATTCGGGAAATGAGGCAGCATCCCGCTGTTGCGGGAAGGTCGGACACGCGGTGATCGAGCGCACGACTATTCATGGTTCCCTGGATACCAGGACTGAAGAAAATTGTCAACATAGGTTGCGCTCCTCTGAAAGGATACGCGCTCCAGGCCGTTCCCGTGCAGGCCATGCTGGGCGTGGCTGGTGTCCCGCAAAGGTCAGGAGATCCAGTCCAGAATCACCCCCAGTGGGCGTGGCACCCGGAGAAGGCGGCCCCCGGGAAGGGTGAGCACGCATTCGTCGCCACCGTCGTCTATCTCGCTGATCCCGATGACCGCAGTCGCACGCAGGGCATGGAAGCGCCCGTCTGCATCCTTCAGGACGAGGTAGCCGCCCCGGCGTCGGCCCTCAGGGTCTTCCATGACGATCTCCGTATCCGACATGGGCCGGGTGGCGTCTGGCACCAAACTCAGGCATTGGTTCCTCCAAGTTGATCGCGGAGGGATAATGTTCCTTGTTTGTTCCAGTGGCAACGCCGGCTTTGGCCATATCCGTCGGGTTTGGGTCGATGGCCCCATGCATCGGCGACGTCCATGTACGACTGCGTACGTTCTCCGCGCCCGGAAGGCCGGACGCGGGTTCACTTGGCATTGGCAGGTGGAGGCGGATGCGACCTTTCCTGGGGCAGCCTTGCTGCGCATGGCACTGAATGTGCGGAGGCGGATCGGTTTTGCGCCCACCCGCCTCCGGCACGGGCCGCGAAGCCTGGAGCGTTCACGTGCCCTCTGCCAAAATTAGACACCCATCGCCTGCGATAGTATTTCTTCCCACTTGTCCATGTCCCTTTCCGTCGCGAACCAGATGGCGGTTGTCGGGTTGTTTTCATCCCGGAGCTTGAACTGGATTTTGAACAAGGACTTATGGCCGCCCTGCTCAAACCAGACAGGTTGCCAACCGCGAATCATGTCGCGGTCATAGATGTGAAGACGCTTGCCGGGCTCCGCCAGCGCGATCTTCCCGGTTCCGGCAGAGATCGCAATGATCGAGGCGAATCCGTCGTACACCTTGTCGAAATTAATCCCGCTCCCCTTCAAGGCGGCGAGATTCTCCGCGTGGATTTTCTTTTTCCCACCGGCCAGCAGGTAGTAGGCGAGATAAACGATGCCGCCCAGCAGGAGCAGCAGCGCGAACCCGCCGATGTTGTCATTCATTGAAGTCCTCCGATGCTTGCCCGCCACGTTGTCCGCCCACCACCGCTTGGCCTTGGTGAAGCATCCAGTCGCCCATTCACGTGGTGAAGGCGTTGGATACGGAGATGCTTCGACACCTTTCCCGTCCATGGCCTTCTGCTTTTCGCCGTAGGGCATATCCGCGGAGGTTGGCGGTTGCCAACCCGATACACTAGATATCCTAGTTATAAGAAGGAAAAGTTCATGGACGGCGGCGGCGGGCCACAGGCACACCCGCTTTCATGGAAGGACTTGGCGACCGATTGCGGGTACGAGCGCTGGCGTTGGGGCTGAGCGATGCCGAGGTGGCGCGCCGGAGCGGCCTCGATTCGCGACGATACGGGCACTACGTGCGCGGGCTGCATGAGCCTGACTTGGGGACGTTGGTGCGGATCGCCGAGGTGTTGGGGACGACGCCTGACGGCCTGCTTCTCTCCGCTCCGCGTCCGATGTCGGTCGGCAGGGAGTTGCCCGAACGGGTCGCTCGCATGGCGCGTCTGCTCGCGATGGCGGACGTGCTCGACGACGATGACCTCGACTTGGCTGCCGAACAGGTGGAAGCGCTGGTCCGGCATCGCCGGACACGCGCCGATCAAGAAGATCGGCCATAGGTGTTCTTCTGAAAGTGGAGATCGGCCCAGGTTTTCGGACGGCTGCCCGCTTGGATCGTGGTGTGCTTGGTATGTATCCGGATGGCGGCCATCTCAGCCTCCACTAACGAAACGTGGAGATCTCCGCGACAAGCGTCCCGAACGCAGCCGTGACACAGCTTGGATATCTCCCCGGCGAGTGCGGCGGCCTCTTTGTCGGAAAGCTGAAAGACCCGGGGCGGCGAGCAGCCCCTTGACGACGGACAGTCCCGTCAGAGCCATAAGGTTGGCGGTGTACATGCCGCCACCTTCTCCGTTTGAAGACATCACCCCCCGCACTGGTGTCCGCCCTCTG
>NZ_JABFFR010000002.1 GCF_013423485.1 Azospirillum oleiclasticum | reverse complement strand
GCCGCCGGCGCCGGAGCAACCGGCTCCGCAGGCGCCGCGACCGGCGGAGGCGGCGGTGCCGGCGGTTCGGCCGGCGTGGCGACGGGGGCCGGCATGGCCGCCGCCGGGGCGGCGGGCTCGGGCGTCGGCACAGGGGTGGCGACGGGGACCGGAGCTGGTGCCTTCGCCTCGGCCGCCAGCGCCGCATCGACGCAGGCGGTCAGCGCGGCCACCGCCTTGCGCGATCCGGCAAGCGGAAGGCTGGCGGTGTTCTTGCCGACCGTGACGCTGATGCTGCGCCCATCCTGGAGACCCGCCTGCAGAGCGGGCACGCGCGGGATCACGATCACCAGACCGAGGTCGGTCATCGTGCCTTCGGTCTTTTCGGGAGCGCCGCGGTCGATGGCGTACCGCACGGTTTCCTTGGTGCCGGGTGTCAGCGTCCATCGGCTGTTGGTCACGGCGACCGACAGGTCGCGATCACGGTTCATGAGCAGGGACAGCGAGGTGGTCGGGCCGGGCTTCGCCGTCATGGCGCAGCGATCGAAGCGTCCGGCGGCGTCATAGCCCCGCGACCCCGACCAGTTGCGCAGGCCCGCCGCCTCGAACGTCTCCGACCGTTGCGCGTACGCCGCACCAGACACGCACACAACCATCGCTCCACACAGGAGCGCCATCCTCAGCCGCATTACCCGTTCCCCATCTGCCCCATCGGGACGGCGATCGTCGCGCCGCCACCCTGTCCGAACGGATTATGCTTGGGCTTTCGAACGAAGCAAAGAGGAAGCTGGCCGGGGCCTACGCCGCACCCGCCATCATCAGGCCGAGACGCCTTTCGTCGGCCGCCTCCGGCGTCACCTCGCCGACGATCTGGCCATCGAACATCACCAGAATACGGTCGGACAGACCGAGGATTTCGTCCAACTCCACCGACACCAGCAGGATCGCCTTGCCCTCGTCGCGCAGCCGCACGAGGCGGCGGTGGATGAACTCGATGGCGCCGATGTCCACGCCACGCGTCGGCTGTCCCACCAGCAGCAGGTCCGGGTCGCGCTCGATCTCCCGCGCCAGGACCAGCTTCTGCTGGTTGCCGCCGGAGAAGTTGGCAGCCCGCAGATCCGGGTTCCGCGGGCGTACGTCGTACGACTCCATGTCCCGCTCACAAAGGGAACGTACGGCGCCCCAGTCCATGCGAACGCCGCGGTTGCAGGCGGGATCGCCCTGATGGCCGAGAATGACGGACTCGCGGGCGGTGAACTGCGTCACCAGCCCGACCTTCTGCCGGTCCTCCGGCACATGGCCGACCTTGAGCGCGCGCAGCCCGCGCGCGTCGAACGCGCGGCTTCCCGTCAACTCCCGGTCCTTCAGGTGGATGGAGCCGGCGGCAACCGGGCGCATGCCGGCCAGCGCCTCCAACAGCTCCGACTGGCCGTTGCCGGACACGCCGGCAACGCCGACGATCTCGCCCGCGCGTACGGTGAAGCTGGCGTCCTTGACCCGCGGCACGCCCTTGCCGTCCAGCACGGTCAGCCCGTCCACGGCCAGCACCACGTCGCCGGGCCGCGCGGGCGCCTTGTTGACGCGCAGCAGCACCTTGCGCCCGACCATCAGTTCGGCCAGCCGTTCCTTGTCCGTTTCGGCCGTGCGGACGGTGGCGACCACCTCCCCCCGGCGCATCACCGTGACCGAATCGGTCAGCTCCATGATCTCGCGGAGCTTGTGGGTGATGATGACGATGGTCTTGCCCTGGCCTTTCAGCGCCCGAAGGATGCGGAAGAGATGGTCCGCCTCCTGCGGCGTCAGCACGCCGGTCGGCTCGTCCAGGATCAGGATGTCGGCGCCGCGGTAGAGCGCCTTCAGGATCTCGACCCGCTGCTGGGCGCCGACCGGAAGTTCCCCGACCGGCCGGTCCAGCTCGACCTCCAGCCCGTAGTCGCGGGCGAGGCGCTCCAACTCCGCCCGGGCGCGATCAAGACCGCGGCCCAGCGTGGCGCCGCCCTCCGCCCCCAGCAGCACATTCTCCAGCGCAGTGAAGGGGTCAACCAGCATGAAGTGCTGATGGACCATGCCGACGCCGGCGGCGATGGCGTCGCGCGGGCTGCGGATGTCGGACGGGCGGCCGTCGATCCGGATCTCCCCGCCGTCGGCGGGGAGGTAGCCGTAGACGATGCTCATGATCGTCGACTTGCCGGCGCCGTTCTCGCCGACGATGCCGTGGATGCTGCCTTTGGCGACGGTGAAGGACACGCCCCGGTTGGCGTGGTTGGAGCCGAACCATTTCTCGACCCCGCGCAGGTCGAGGGCCGGAGGGGGCGTGTCCGTCATGCCGCCGCGGCTCAGGGCTGGTAGGGCTTCACGTTGATCTGGCCGGCGACGATCTTCGCCGCCGCGTCGTTCACCGCCTTCTCCATCTCCGCGGTGACGAGCCCACGGTTGTGTTCGTCCAGGGCCCAGCCGACGGCACCCTCCTTCAGGCCGAGCAACCGGTGGCCCGACTGCCAAGTGCCGTCCTTGGCCGACTTCATGCAGCCGTGCACGGCCACGTCCACGCCTTTGATCATGGAGGTCAGCATGGAGCCGGGGTGCAGCCAGTTCTGGTTCGAATCGACGCCGATGCCGAGCTTCTTGTTGTCCGCGGCGGCCTGGAGCACGCCCAACCCGGTCGCCCCGGCGGCGGCGTACACCACGTCGCTGCCGCGGTCGAACTGGCTCTTCGCCAGCTCCGCACCACGGGTGGGGTCGTTCCAGGCGGCGGCCGTGGTGCCCGTCATGTTGGCGATCACCTCGCCCTGCGGGTTCACGTGCTTCACCCCCTGCTCGTAGCCGACCAGGAAGTTGCGGATCAGCGGGATGTCCATGCCGCCGACGAAGCCGACCTTGCCGGTCTTCGACGCCATGGCGGCCAGCATGCCGACCAGGAAGGAACCTTCCTGCTCCTTGAACGTGAAGGACTGCACGTTGGGCAGGTCCAACGCCTCGTCGATCAGGCAGAATTTGACCTTCGGAAACTCCTTGGAGACCTTCTCGATGGGGGCGGCCTGGGCGAAGCCGACGCCGACGATCACGGTGGCGCCGCGGCGGGCGAGGTTGCGCAGCGCCTGTTCGCGCTGCGCCTCGTTCGTCACCTCGAACTCACGGTAGGCGATGCCCGTCTCCTGCTTGAAGCGCTCCGCACCCCGGTAGGCCGCCTCGTTGAACGACTTGTCGAACTTGCCGCCCATGTCGAACACCAGCGCGGGGGCGAACTCCTGGGCCGAGGCGGTGCCGCCGGCCATCGCAACCGCCATCGAGAGCACCGCGAAAAAGCGCTTCATCCTTCCCCTCCACATCCTGCGCGTGGATGGGAAGGATAGCCGCGAAACCGCTGGCGACAACTGGATTTCGCGGTGCCACGTGCCGATTGCGGCGCGGCCCGCGGCAACGTCGCGACCGGTCGCCGGTTGACAGGGGGGGACGGCCCACGATATCACGCGCCCCATCCCCGTACCGGCACCGCCGGCCGGCGACGGGGGACGACGTCAGGACCGTCGCCTTCTCCGCACGGGCCGGAGATACACCGTTCCGCCATGGGGCGGATCGGGGCATACTCCGAACGGTCGAACTGCGCTGGAAGGACGCGGCCGGTGGTGCATGAACTGATGGTGCTGCTGCAAGGGGTGGTTCTCGGGATCGCCATCGCAGCGCCCGTCGGGCCGATCGGGCTCCTGTGCATCCGCCGCACCATCGAGCATGGCCCGATGATGGGCTTCACAACGGGCATGGGGGCCGCGGTCGCCGACACCATCTATGGCGCCGTCGCCGCCTTCGGCGTGTCGGCGGCGGTGGGCTACCTGCGCGACCACCAAATCGTCTTCCAGCTCGTCGGCGGCATCTTCCTGATGGTGGTCGCCATCCGCACCTTCCGCCAGAGCCCCGCCGCCGAGCAGCGGGAGGCGGACGCCGCACCGGACAGCCGCACCTGGGTGGGCGGCTTCATGACCGGCCTGTCGCTGACCCTGACCAACCCCGCCACCATCATGGCCTTCATCGCCATCTTCGCCGGCTTCGGGCTGGGCGGCGATCTCGGCCGCTTCGACGCGGCCACGCTGGTGTTCGGCGTGTTCATCGGGTCGTCGTTGTGGTGGCTGACCCTGTCCTCGATCGTCGCCTCGATCCGCCACCGCTTCTCCGACCGCCGGCTGGTCATGCTGAACCACTACACCGGCGTGGCGCTGGCCGGTTTCGGCATCTGGGCGCTGGGGAGCGCCGTCACGGGGATGGCCAGCTTGGCGATGAGCTGACACGCCGGCAGGAAGAACACGGGTTGGCTCACCCGCGGGCCGGACGCGTCTTTGCACGGACCTCCAACCGCGATACCGCGCGCTTGCGCTCGTCCGGAAAGGCGATGTTCCGGCGGTCGAGTTCCGCGCGCAGGTCGACCGGCGCGGGAACATCGGAGTCGCCGAGGCTCTCCCAAATCTCACCGATGAGATCCAGGCGCTCCTGAGTGGACAGGTGACGGAATTCGACGGTTGCCATGGGAGGCATGCACCCGGATGCAGAGGCCATCGCATGGAAGAGTGCCACCCGGCCGCGCCTCGGTCGAGCGCGTGGCGGTTCACAGGATCCGGACGCACGAAGGGCCTCTCCCCGATCGGGAAGAGGCCCCGGCACCGGCCGCCAATGCGGTCAGAACTCAGCCCTTCAGCGCGCGCTCCGCGTCCAGCGTCACGGCCACCGCATGAAGGACGGCCGCGATGCGGATGACGTCCTGCACCGCTTCCTTGGTCGCACCCTTGGTCAGCACTTCGTGCTCGTGCGCCTCGATACACATGCCGCAGCCGTTCACGGCGGACACCGCCAGCGACCACAGCTCGAAATCCAGCTTGTCCACGCCGGGGTTGCCGATGACGTTCATGCGCAGCCGGGCCGGCAGCTTCTTGAAGTCGGGGTTCGAGGACAGGTGGACGAAGCGGTAATAGATGTTGTTCATGCCCATGACCGCCGCCGCCGCCTTCGACGCGGTGAGCGCCGCCGGGGTCAGGTGCTGGGCCGCCTCCGACTCGATGGTGCGGAGCAGGTCGTCGTTGCGCGACGCGATGGCGGACGCCAGTGCCGTTCCCCAGATCTGCTGCGCGGTGAGGTTCGGCGAGGTCAGCACGCCGCCCAGGTTGAGCTTCAGATCCTTGGCGTAGTCGGGCAGCGAGGCCTTCAGGTCGTCGAGCGACATGGAAATCTCCGGGGGAGGACGAAAGGGATCAACGAATGGTAGAACGGGCGGGCGCCCTGGATGTGTGGGGACGGGCGCCCGCCCGCGCGTCAGGCTGCCTTGCGGGGGGCTCAGGCGGCCTGGAGCGTGGACTCACCCTTGTTCCAGTTGCAGGGGCACAGCTCGTCCGTCTGCAGGGCGTCGAGGGTGCGCAGGATCTCCTGCGGGTTGCGGCCGACCGACAGGTCGTAGACCGACACGTGGCGGATGATGCCCTCGGGATCGACCACGAAGGTGGCGCGCAGGCACACGCCCTCGGTCTTGTCGAGGATGCCGAGCTCGGTGGACAGCTCACGCTTGATGTCGGCCAGCATCGGGAACGGCAGGGCCTTCAGGTCCTCGTGGTGGACGCGCCAGGCGTGGTGCACGAACTCGCTGTCGGTCGAGGCGCCGTAGACCACGGCGTCACGGTCGTTGAACTCGCCGTTCAGCTTGCCGAAAGCCGCGATCTCGGTCGGGCAGACGAAGGTGAAGTCCTTCGGCCAGAAGAAGAAGATCTTCCACTTGCCGGCGTCCGACTGGTCGGTGATCTGGGCGAAGGCCGACTTCGGATCGGTGGAGACGGTGGCCTTGAGGTCGAAGGACGGGAACTTGTCGCCAACGGTCAGCATATTCTCTCGCTCCTGTTGCGGCCTGGCCGGTTGCGGCCTGAATGCGGCGCAGTGTTGTTTAGAACGGTTCGAAACATGATCGCAGCGCAGCATGCGGTCAAATTGTTTTTTCCGACCGTAGCGATAGGAAGCGCCGATCGACGGCGATCGCAGGACGGCACGACCGTTCGCGTTATTTCGGTCTGGATCGGATCGTTTGTCGGGAGCATCTTGCGCGTGCCCACCACCGGAAAGGGAGCGCCGGCGGGGGATGGATGCCACGGCGATGCCGTGATCCGGCGCGAAGCTCCCGCGTATGTGCAATGACGTCGGCACGAATCACCGGCGCGCCCGTGCCGCAGGACCTGTCATGAACCGTTCCGTCGTCATCGCCGCTTTGATCACCGTCGGCGCGACCGCCTGGGTCCTGTCCGGCCAGTTCGGTGAGCCGAAGACCGAATCGCCCGCCCGCCCGAACGCCGACTCCGCCGCATCCGCATCGACCGAGGCGCCGCTCCAGTCCGTGCGAGTCATGCGCAGCGTCGCACGCCCCATGGTGAACGAGGTGGTCCTGCAAGGCCGCACCGAGGCCTGGCGCACCGTGGACATGCGCGCCGAGGTGCGCGGCCGGGTGGAGGCGGTTCTGGTGGAACGCGGCCAGCCCGTGCGCACGGGCCAGCTCATCGCCCGGCTCGCGGTCAACGAGCGCAAGGCCATCCTGGACCAGGCCCGCGCCCTCGCCGCCCAGCGCAAGATCGAGTTCGAGGCGGCGCGCACACTCAACCAGCGCGGCCACGCCGCCGATGTCCAGCTCGCCGCCGCCCGCGCCCAGCTCGACGCCGCCGAGGCCGCCATCCGCAAGGCCGAGGTGGACCTCGCCAACACCGAATTCCGGGCGCCCTTCGACGGGGTGCTGGACAAGCGGCCGATCAACGTCGGTGACTTCCTGGACGTCGGCAACCCGGTGGCCAGCGTGGTGGATCTCGATCCCATGCGGGTGGTGGGTTTCGCCACCGAACGCCATGTGCCGCAGCTCCGGCCGGGGGTGGTCGGGCACGCCCGCATCGTCGGCGGCCGGGAGGTGGAGGGACGGATCGCCTATGTCGCCGCGCAGGCCGACGCCCTCACCCGCACCTTCCGGGTGGAGATCGAGGTGCCCAACGCCGACGGTGCGATCGTGTCCGGGCTGACGGCGCAGATCCGGCTTCCTGTGGAGCAGCGCCCGGCCCATTTCGTTCCGCCCTCCGCCCTGTCGCTGGCGGATGACGGAACGGTGGGCGTCAAGGCGGTGGAGGCCGACGACACCGTGCGCTTCCTGCGCGCCGAGATCCTGGGCACCACGCCGGACGGCGTGTGGCTGGACGGCCTGCCGGCGGAATTCCGGCTGATCACCGTGGGGCACGAGTACGCCGCTTCCGGCAGCCGGGTGAAGCCGGTGGAAACGACCGGCGGGGGCGCGTCGTGAACGGACTGATCAACGCGGCCCTCGGCCGTTCGCGCACGGTGCTGGCGACTTTGGCCCTGTTGCTGATCGCCGGCTGGATCGCCTACCGCGACATCCCGAAGGAGGCGGCACCCGACGTCAACATCCCCATCATCTACGTCTCGATGCATTACGAGGGCATCTCGCCCGAGGACGCCGAGCGCCTGTTGCTGCGCCCCATGGAGCAGGAGCTGCGCACCATCGAGGGCGTGAAGGAGATGCGCTCCACCGCCTACCAGGGCGGCGGCAACGTGATCCTGGAGTTCGAGGCCGGCTTCAACGCCGACAAGGCGCTGCAGGATGTGCGCGAGCGCACCGACCGCGCCAAGTCCGAGCTGCCGCAGGAGACCGACGAGCCGACGGTGAACGAGGTCAACCTGTCGCTCTTCCCCGTGCTGGTGGTGATCCTGTCCGGCGACGTGCAGGAGCGCACGCTGCTCCAGATCGCCCGCGCGCTCAAGGACCGGATCGAGGGCATCCCCGCCGTGCTGAGCGCGGAGATCGCCGGCGACCGCGAGGAGCTGGTGGAGGTCGTGGTCGATCCCATGCGGGTGGAAAGCTACGGCCTGAACCCCGCGGACATCGCCCAGCTCTTCAACCGCTCCAACCGGCTGGTCGCCGCCGGCAACCTCGACACCGGCCACGGCCGTTTCCCCATCAAGGTCCCCGGACTGTTCGAGACGGTCGAGGACATCTGGAACATGCCGGTGAAGGTGAACGGCGATGCCGTCGTCCGTTTCCGCGACATCGCGGAGATCCGCCGCACCTTCAAGGATCCCAACACCTTCGCCCGGGTCGGCGGCAAGCCGGCCATCGCGCTGGAAATCTCCAAGCGCAGCGGCGAGAACATCATCGACACCATCGCCCAGGTGCGCGCGACCGTCGACGCCGAGCGGGCCTACATGCCCGCGAACCTCGTCGTCACCTACTCCCAGGACCAGTCGGAGCACATCCGCACCATGCTGGGCGACCTGGAGAACAATCTGGCCGTCACCGTGCTGCTGGTGATGGTGATTGTGGTGGCGACGCTCGGGATGCGCACCAGCACGCTGGTGGTGGTGGCGGTGCCGGGTTCGTTCCTGACCGCGATGCTGGTGCTGGCCGGCATGGGCCACACCATCAACATCGTGGTGCTGTTCGGTCTGATCCTGTCGGCCGGCAACGTGGTGGACGGGGCCATCGTCGTCACCGAATACGCCGACCGCAAGATGGCCGACGGCATGGACAAGCGCCGCGCCTACTCGCTCGCGGCACGGCGCATGGCCTGGCCGATCATCGCCTCCACCGCCACGCAGCTCGCCGCCTTCGCACCGTTGCTGCTGTGGCCGGGCATGGTGGGCGAGTTCATGAAGTTCCTGCCGATCAGCCAGTTCGCCACCCTGTCGGCGGCGCTGCTGATGGCGCTGATCTTCGTGCCGGTGCTGGGCGCCCTGTTCGGCAAGCCCAACGCGCCGCTGCACCCGATGGCGCCCGCCAACCGCATGGCCGCCGACCTGGACGACAGCGACCCGGTGGAGGAGCGGCGTGAACTCAAGGGTTGGTATGTCGATGTGCTGTCCACCGCGCTGCGCCACCCGGCCAAGGTGCTGGCGGGCAGTGCGGTGCTGCTGGTCGGCATCCAGGGCTATTACGCGCTGCACGGCAACGGGGTGGAGTTCTTCCCCGACGTCGAGCCCGAGGTGGCCATGGTGCTGGTGCACGCCCGCGGCAACCTGTCGGTCTGGGAGCAGGACGCGCTGGTGCGCGAGGTGGAGGAACGCATCCTGCCGCTCGACGCCTTCACCAGCGTCTACACCCGCGTCGGCCGCACCGGGTCCGGCAACGCCGGCGGTCCGGGCGGCGGCAATCTGGCGGAGGACGTGATCGGCCAGATCACGGTGGAGTTCAAGGACTGGAAGCTGCGCCCGCCGGCCGACACCGTGCTGACGGAGATCCGCGACCGCACCGCCGACATACCGGGCATCATCATCGAGCCGCGCAAGCAGGAGGGGGGGCCGCCCACCGGCAAGCCGTTGCAGCTCCAGCTCGGTGCCCGCGACCCGTCGATGCTGGAGGGTGCCGTGCAGCACATCCGCCGGGGTCTGGACACGGTCGGCGGGCTGGTGGACGTGGAGGACAGCCGCCCCCTGCCCGGCATCGAGTGGCAGGTGTCGGTCGACCGCGCGCAGGCCGCCAAATTCGGGCTGGACGTCACCGCGGTGGGCGACGCCGTGCGGCTCGTCACCAACGGGCTGAAGCTGGCCGAATACCGGCCGGACGATGCCGACGACGAGATCGACATCGTCGTCCGTTACCCGAAGGAACTGCGCTCGCTCGACCAGCTCGACCAGCTCCGCATCGATACCGGCAAGGGCAGCGTGCCGCTGTCGAACTTCATCAACCGGTCGGCCAAGCAGAAGGTCGGCCAGATCGATCGCGTCGACGGGATGCGGGTGATGACCGTGAAGGCGGATGTCGCCACCGGCGTGCTGGCCGACGACAAGGTGCAGGCGATGCGGCAGTGGCTGACCGCCAACCCGCTCGACCCGCGCATCGTCGCCACCTACAAGGGCGAGGACAAGGAGCAGAAGGAAAGCGCCCAGTTCCTCAGCCGCGCCTTCCTGGCCGCCATGGCGATCATGGCGATCATCCTGGTGACGCAGTTCAACAGCTTCTACTCGGCCTTCCTGATCCTGACCTCGGTGCTGCTGTCCACCATCGGCGTCACCATCGGCCTGATCCTCACCGGCCAGACCTTCGGCATCGTCATGACGGGGGTGGGCATCATCGCGCTGGCCGGCACGGTGGTGCAGAACAACATCGTGCTGATCGATACCTACGACCAGTACAGGCACACGGAACCCAGCGAGTTCCAGGCGATCCTGCGCACCGGGGTGGAGCGCGCGCGCCCGGTGCTGTTGACCGCCTTCAACACGGTGCTCAGCCTGCTGCCGCTGGCCTACGGCATGAACATCGACCTGCTGACGCGGGAGGTGACCTTCGGCGCGCCGGCGACGCAATGGTGGGTGCAGCTCTCCACCGCCATCGTCTTCGGCCTGACCTTCGCCACCATCCTGACCCTGATCGTCACCCCCTGCGCCCTGATGCTGCGCGTCAACCTGCGGGAATGGCGGAAGAAGGAGGAGCGGCTGATCGGCGGCTGGTGGCGCCGGCGTTTCCGCCGCAGCCACCCGCGCCAGGACAACAGGCGGCTGCAGGACGCCGCGGAGTAGTGTTATCCTGCGCAACGCTTTCCGGAGCCGGGGCACCGCCATGGACCGCCAGGACGCCGATTACGAGCAGGATTTCTACGCCTGGACCCAGGCGCAGGCCGCCGCGATCCGCCGCGCCGGCGCCTCCCGCGTCAACGCCGACATCGACTGGGAGAATGTGGCCGAGGAGATCGAGAGCTTGGGCCGGAGCGATGTCCGCAGCGTGCGCAGCCATCTGGAAACCATCATCGAACATCTGTTGAAGCTGATGGTCTCACCGGCCACCGACCCGCGCCGCGGCTGGCGCCGCAGCGTCGGAAACGCCCGGATCGACATCGAGACCTACCTGACCCGATCCCTGCGCAACGACATCGAACCGGTGGTCGGCGACATCTACCGCACGACCCGCCGGAGGGCCGCCCGCGGGCTGATCGACGACGAGTTGAGCATCGGCGACCTTCCCGAACAGTGCCCCTGGACGCTCGACCAGCTTCTGGACGAGGAGTTCTGGCCGGAGAACCGGCACGGGCTCGTCTGACCTACACCCCCCGGCCCATCAGGATGCAGCCGCCCTCGCGCGGCAGGCGGGGGTGCCACGGCACCGGGACATGCGCGAGTTCGGCGAAGCCCTGCGCCTCGTAGAGGCGCCGCGCCGCGAGGTTGTCGGCCCAGACGTGCAGCGACATGCGGGAGAAGCCGCCCGTACGCGCCCGTCCGTACGCCCAGTCCAGCAGACGCAGGGCGTGGCCGGCGCGCCGGTGGTCCCGGTGCACGGCGATGGCCGACAGGAAGTAGCTGCCCCAATCCTGCGTGCGGTCGAAGGCGGCGAGGTGGTCCAGCCGGTCCTGCGGCAGGAAGCTGCGGTCGGCGTCGCGCATCCAGTCGGTGGGATAGGCGTGCACCGCACCGACGATCCGGTCGCCGCACACCGCCACCGCGCATTGCCGGTGCGAGAAGGAACCGCTGCGTCCGGCAATGCCGGGCGTCAGCATCTCCGCAGCCGCCACACCCGGCACCAGCCCGTCGAGCAGGAACTCGTACACCCCGCCGCCGGCCATGGTGACGAAACGCGCGACGTCGGCGGCGTCATCGGGCTCGGCGGGGCGGATGGTCGCGTCGGCTGACCGGATCGGCATCGGTTGGTCCCACATGTCGCGGAACGCCGGGTTGACCCGGCGGCCCGACCGGTCTACGCTCCGCCCCATGCTCGGACAAGCCTTCCCCTGCGCGCTGCGAATTATCCGCCCGGTCCTCCTCTGAGGGCCGGGGCCGTCTTTCGCATCCACAGCGCCATCAGACCGGGAAGAGCATCCATGTCGTCCGTCAGCACCGCTGCCTTGGCAGCATCCCCCGAAGCCCGTGCCACCGACCCCGCCCGCCTCGTGACATTCACGCTGCGCACGGACGCCGATCCCGGCGTCCTGCCGCGCGTGCTTGAGCTGGTCGCCAAGCGCGGGCTGGTGCCCGAACTGCTTACCAGCCGCCGTCACCCCGACAGCGAGACGCTGTCGATCGAGATGGAAGTGGCCGGCATGGTGCGGCACGAGTCCGACCATGTCGCCAACTGCCTGCGGGCCATCCCCCTGGTGATGCAGGTGCTGGCGACCGAACGCTCGCTCGCCTGACCTCAGCCGTCTTCCCGCGCCTCGACCGGCCGGACATCCTGAACCTCCCCCGGCTCCTCGGCGGGAGGTGTCTGGATCAGAGCGGCTGCGGCCTGGAGGCGCTGGAACTGCCGGATGGAAACGGGAAAGCTCGCCATGTAGGCGAGGCCGATGGCGACCAGCGTCCACCAGGGCTGGCTGGCCAGTGCCGCGGCGAGCAGCCCCACCCCCACCAGCACCGGCACCACATACTGCTGCGGCACCCGCACGCTCTTGAAGGAGAAGGTGGGGATGGTGCTGACCATCAGCCCGGCGATCAGCAGGGTCCACGGCACCACCAGGAGCGGATGCCCGGCCCAATCCGATCCGGCCTCGAAGCCCAGGATCATCGGCAGCAGAGCCAGCGCCGCCCCGGCCGGTGCCGGCACGCCGGTGAAATAATTGAAGGCCCAGGGCGGCAGGTCGGGCGCACCGAGGCGGGAGTTGAAGCGGGCCAGACGCAGCGCGCAGCAGACCGCGAAGGCCAGCGCCGCCACCCAGCCGAAGGTCCCCGCACCGTTCAGCGTCCACAGATACAGCAGCATCGCCGGCGCCACACCGAAACTGATGACGTCCGACAGGCTGTCGAGTTCGGCGCCGAACTTGCTCTGGCCGTTCAGCATGCGGGCGATTCGCCCGTCCATGGCGTCGAGCACCGCGGCGATGACGATCGCCAGCACCGCCGGTTGCCACCGGTCGGCCATGGCGAAGCGGATGCCGGTCAGTCCGGCGCACAGCGCCAGGACGGTGATGGCGTTCGGCAGGATGGTGTTGAAGGGCAGCCCCTTCAGCCGCGGGTGGGTGCGCCGGGGGCGCCGCGCCCCCGGTGGCCGGGCCCGGAACATCCGTTCGCGGAAGACCTTCGGCCGCTTCATCGGCGGACCTCGCCGAGACGCTGCGGCTCGGGCGAATGCAGGTCGGCCAGCACGGTCTCTCCCCCGATCATGGTCTGCCCCACGCACACCAGCGGCTGCACCCCGTCGGGCAGATAGACGTCGGTGCGGCTGCCGAAGCGGATGAGCCCCATCCGCTCGCCCGCCCGCACCGGTACGCCCGGCGCCAGGGTGCAGATGATGCGGCGCGCCACCAGCCCGGCGATCTGCACATAGGCGATCTCCCGCCCGTCGGGCAGACGGTGGCGGATCGCCATCCGCTCGTTCTCGGCGCTGGCCTTGTCGAGTGCCGCGTTGAAGAACTTGCCGGGGCGATATTCCGTCTTCACCACCGTGCCTTCCGCCGGCACGCGGTTCACATGCACGTTGAAGACGTTGAGGAAGATGCTGATCCGGGTGAGCGGGCGGTCGCCCATTTCCAGCTCCGGCGGCGGCACGGCCGGGACGATCATGATGACCCGCCCGTCGGCAGGGCTCACCATCAGCCCGTCGCGGACGGGGGTGGTGCGCTCCGGATCGCGGAAGAAATAGACGCACCAGGCGGTGACCACCAGCCCGATCCAGCCGAGCGGCTCCGCCACGGCAAGGCCAAGGACCAGGGAGACCACCGCGAAGCCGGCGACGAAGGGCCAGCCGGCGCGGTGGATGGGGACGAGAACGGTATCGATGGCCTTCATCGACGTGGACTTTGCTCATGCTGTGGCGGAAGCCGCGGATGATAGCGGGAGACCGGGGACCTTTACAGAATTTTAGCAGCAAGAGCCCAAGCTCCGGACACTCCACCGGACTGTAATGGATGAGCGCCGTGTCCGTTCCGCTCGTTGCCCGCCTCGACGCCATCCACTCCCTGGCCGAAGTCGCGCCGGAATCCCTGCCCATCGGGATGAACGCCATCTTCATGACGCCGGAGGGGGTGCTGGGCATCGCCAAGCCGCCGCGGTCCTCGCGTCTTCGATTCGTGGTCGAGGGTTTGCCCTTCAACGCCGCGGTCAGCCCCGACGGGGAGGAAGCCGTCTGTCAGATCTGGGCGGAGGTCGGGCACATCCCCTACACCGCGCAGTCGCCCGACCGGCGACGCAACCTGCTGACCATACTCGGCGGCATCGGCGATCTGAAACACGCACGCTTCGTGGTGCAGGAGGGGCAAAAAATCCTGCTGTTCTCCGAGTCCCGCATCGGGGGGCATGTGCGGCCGGAGGATCTGGCCCACCAGACCATGCTGATGGTGCAGGAAGCACGGCCCTTCCTGCGTCTGCTGGCCGAATATCTCTGACACCGACGGTCGGTGGTTCACGCGGCCCGGTTATCGCCTTAGACTTGCGCGGCGATAGCGGAGGTCCTGTGATGTTCGAATCCTTGTCGATGGTGGCCGGCCTCTTGGCGGCGGTCATGGGTTATCAGGTCGCCACCGGTTCGGTGGGATCCGTGCTTCTCCACCCCACGGAAGTCCCGCCGTCGATGGAGGAGCGCGGTTTTTCGGGCGAGGTGTTCAACAGGTTGGTTCTGGAGGAGATCGACCGGCACGAATTCATCGCCGGCTCCGATTTCGGAACCCAGACCGTGCAGACGGAACGGAGTGATTTTAACGTCGATCTCGAGATCGCGGAAATCTCACTCACTCCGGTGCGCAATGCGGCCTTCCGCACGCTGGGTTTCATCCAGTTCGAGTTCGACGGCGCGGTGGTGGAGGCCGGCGAGCGGCTCGAGATGCACATGGCCGGCAATGCCCGCGGGCGCAGCACCAGCACCGTCCTGTCGGCTCCGAAGGAGGATCCGGCGGCGCTGGTGCGGGCCACCGCCGAATACATGCTGACCTCGATCGACCCGATGAACGCGCTGAAGGTCCAGTTCGCGGCGGATGCGGAGTCCCGTGATTTCACAAAGACGCTGGCGCTGGCCGACAAGGCACAGTTCCATTTGCCGCTCGAGGTCCACCCCCAGCTGTTCAATCTGGTCGGCCGCGCCTATCACCTGGCCGGGCGGACCAAGGAGGCGGCCGACATGTACAGCCGTTCCCATGAGCTGGATCCGAATTACGCCGCCCCGCTTGCCAATCTGGCGGTGATGAGCGAGGCATCCGGCGACATGGCGAAGTCCCGTGAATACACGAAGAAGGCGCTCGCCCTCGATCCCCTGATGCCGCACTTCTACCGCGACTGGGGTCGGGCCTATGCGGAAGCCGGCCTTTACGGCCGCTGCGTGAGCAATTACGAACGCTTCCTCAAGCTCGGTGAGCCCAAGGCGGAGGACTACTACCGCATGGCCGTCTGTCTGCGGGAGACGGGGCGGACGGACGACGCCACCGCCATGTTCCAGCGTGTCTCCGCCCTCGACCCGCGCGCGGCGGTGCTGGCGATCCGCTGATCGATCCGACGGCCCGGTCAGTTCGACGCCGGAACGGCGAAGATCTGGCCGGGGTAGATCAGATCGGGATCGCGGATCTGCTCGCGGTTGGCTTGGTAGATGGTGGTGTAGCGATAGCCGTCGCCGTAGGACTTCATCGCGATGCGCCACAGGCTGTGGCCCGGCTGCACGACGATGGAGCGCCCCTCCGGAAGGTCGGGCGGCACGTCGGACATCTGCACCGGCATCTCCACCCGCGCCGTCACCTTGCCGTCCTCGGCCACCTGGTCGGCGCGCAGGGTGTAGAGGCCGGGGTCGATCGGCCGGTCGGGGCTGAGTCGCCAGCGGCCGTTCGGATCGGTGTGGGCCCGCCCGACCAGGACATTGTCGAGATAGAGCTGCACCGAGCCGCCCGGACGCCCGCGCCCGCCCAACGCCACCCGTCCTTCACGGTCGTAGTCCAGCGTCTCGACGCTCACACCACCAGGGGGCAGCGGCAGCTGGGCCGCGGGCGGCGGAACCACGGTCGCGGCGGTGCCGGGCGTCGCATCCGCCCGGAGCGCCTCGGCGGCGGCCGGCGGCACCTGAAGCACGGTGGCGGCACCCGTGCCGGCCCGCGGAACCGCGACCGCCAGCGCACCCGCCGGCTCGGCCACGGGGCGCCCGGCGATGTCCCGGTCGTGCTCCGGCACCACCAGAACGACCACCCGCTCGGACGCGACCGGCGTCGCATGACCGGCCCGTTCGGTCAGGCTCAGCTCGCGGCTGCCGGCCGGCAGCGGCCGGCCGGGCAGCAGCACCCATTCCCCGCGACGGTCGGCGGTGACATCACCGAGCGGATCGACACCGTCGCGCACGGTGACGGTGGAGCCGGGAGTCGCCCGCCCGGCGATCACGGCCTCCCCGTCCGGGGTCACGCGGACCACGTCGAAGCGGGGACCAACCTCCTCCGCGGCAACGGAGGGCGGGGCTGCCGGCAGCGGTGCCGCGGCCGGCCTGGCGGGGGGCTCCGCGACCGGCGCGGCGGCAGCCGGCGGGGAAACCGGACGCATGGCGGCGGGGCGCGGCGGCGGTGTCGCCGCACTCGGGGCGCTCATGTCGGGTGGCACCGGCACCGGGGGCGGGTCGATCCACAGGGCGTAGGCGGAGGCGAACATGGCCGCAGCGCCCGCGCCAATGAACAGCAGATTGCCTTTCACCGTCGCCACCGAAAAGCCGGCCTTTGCCGGACGCTGGAATTGTCATGCGATTATCAGGGCGTAAGCCGTCCGGATCAACGGCGAAGCGGTGGCATGAACACCAAAACGCGCAGACCTCCCCCGCGGTTGACGGTGATGGGACCGCTGGGGTGCGAACCCATTCCGCCCCTTGCGCGACCGGCTTGTGATGCCGACGATGATGGTGTAACCGGCTGCGACCCCGGCGGGCTGAACGGGCCGCTTGGCCCAACGATGTGGAAGGGTGCACGGGATATGATCCTCCCGAACTCGGTGTGTGTGTATTGCGGCGCATCCAGCCGCGTGTCCGACCGCTACAAGAAGGCGGCCCACGATCTCGGCACCGGTCTGGCGTCGCGCGGCGTGCAGCTGGTGTATGGCGGCGGACGCGTCGGGCTGATGGGCATCGTGGCAGACGCCGCCATCGCCGCGGGCGGTCGCGTGGTCGGCATAATCCCCGAGCACATCCAGGTGCTGGAGGTGGAGCACACCGCGCTGGCCGAGCTGCACGTGGTGGACAGCATGCACACCCGCAAGCGGATGATGGTCGACCGGTCCGACGCCTTCGTGGTGCTGCCCGGCGGGCTGGGCACGCTGGACGAGACCTTCGAGGTCTTGACCTGGAAGCAGCTCCGCCTGCACGACAAGCCGATCGTGATCGTGGATGAGGGCGGCTACTGGGCGCCGCTGGCCGGGCTCGTCGACCACATGATCGGGGAAGGCTTCTGCCAGCCCGGCCACCGCAACCTGTTCCGGATCGTGGACCGCGTGGAGGACGTGTTCGACGCGCTGGCGGCCGAGCCGGAACCGTCCTTGCCGCCCGCATCCAAGTGGCTGTGAGCCCCCGCCTGCGGCAAAGCGCCATTCCTCCTCGGGCATAAGGCCGCGGCTTCCTTTTGGCCGCGACGCGGTGCTATAGAATGGGCCGTCAGCCTCCGCCCCGGTGCGCGTGTTTTCGCGCGGCCGGAGACAGGGACACGCCCGTTGGATGGCGCGCCCGGCGCCCAAGATAAAGACCACGCCCTACCCCAAGGGGAGATTTTGCACCCATGACCAAGATCAAGGTTGTCAATCCGGTCGTCGAACTCGACGGCGACGAGATGACGCGCATCATCTGGCAGTTCATCAAGGACAAGCTGATCCTGCCGTACCTCGACGTCGAGCTGAAGTACTATGACCTGGGGATCGAAAGCCGGGACGCGACGGAAGACCGCATCACCATCGAGGCGGCCAACGCGATCAAGCAGTACGGCGTCGGGGTGAAGTGCGCGACGATCACGCCGGACGAGGCGCGCGTCAAGGAATTCAACCTGAAGAAGATGTGGAAGTCGCCGAACGGCACCATCCGCAACATCATCGGCGGCACCGTCTTCCGCGAACCCATCGTCTGCTCGAACGTGCCGCGCTACGTGCCGGGCTGGACGAAGCCGATCATCATCGGCCGCCACGCCTTCGGCGACCAGTACAAGGCGACCGACTTCAAGGTGCCGGGTCCGGGCAAGCTGACGATCAAGTGGGAAGCGGCCGAAGGCGGTCAGGTGATCGAGCACGAGGTGTTCGATTTCCCCGGCTCGGGCGTGGCCATGGGCATGTACAACCTGGACGATTCGATCGCCGGCTTCGCCCATTCCTCGTTCCTGTACGGGCTCGACCGCGGCTACTCGGTCTATCTGTCCACGAAGAACACGATCCTGAAGGCCTATGACGGGCGCTTCAAGGACATCTTCCAGGAAATCTTCGACAGCGAATACGCCGACAAGTTCAAGGCGAAGGGCATCGTCTACGAGCACCGCCTGATCGACGACATGGTCGCCTCGGCGCTGAAGTGGGAAGGCGGCTTCGTGTGGGCCTGCAAGAACTACGACGGCGACGTGGAGTCCGACGTGGTGGCGCAGGGCTTCGGCTCGCTGGGCCTGATGACCTCGGTGCTGATCACCCCCGACGGCCGGACGGTCGAGGCGGAGGCCGCGCATGGCACGGTGACCCGCCACTACCGCGAGCACCAGAAGGGCAAGGAGACCTCCACCAACCCGATCGCGTCGATCTACGCCTGGACGCAGGGCCTCGTCTACCGCGGCCGCTTCGACGACACGCCGGATGTCGTGCGCTTCGCCGAGACGCTGGAGAAGGTGTGCGTGGAGACGGTGGAGTCCGGTCACATGACCAAGGACCTTGCCATCCTTATCGGCCCGCAGCAGCCGTGGCTGACCACCACCCAGTTCCTCGACAAGCTCGACGAGAACCTGAAGAAGAAGATGGCGGCCTGGGGCTGATTCGCTCCGGTCATAGTCCAAGCACCGCAAGCCCCCTTCCCACCCGCGGGAAGGGGGTTTTTTCGTTCCCCCTTTCCCTTCCGACCCCATCGCACCACCTGTACATCCGGCAATCACGGATGAGGGCGATGACCGAAGGATTGGGCGACCGGGCGACCGCGGCACCGGCAGGCACGGCGACGGCCCTTTTGCACCGGATCCGCGATCACTTGCGGACCGACCACGTGACGTTCGGGGAACTTCTCGACCATCTGGGCGAGCGCGCGCCGGGATTTCTGCTGGTTCTGCTGTCCATTCCCGCCATCGTGCCGACCCCCGGCGTGCCGGCCGGCCTGGTGTTCGGAACGGTGCTGGCGTTGGTGTCGCTGCAGATGATCGCCGGTCAGCAGGCGCTGTATGTGCCCGGCTGGCTGTCGCGGCGGCGTGTGAGCAGCGGTGTGGTCCACGGCATGCTGGTGCGCGCCGTACCCGTGATGGACCGGATCGAGCGGTGGCTGGCGCCGCGTTACGCCGCCCTGACGCGGCCGGCCATGCTGCGCCCACTCGGGTTCCTGGTGCTGGTGATGGGTGTGTTGATCGCCCTTCCCATCCCCTTTGGCAACACGGTGCCGGGGATCGCGGTGTTGGTCATCGCTTTGGGGCTGATCATGCGCGACGGGTTGGCTGTCGCGGCGGGCGTCGCTTTGTCGCTGCTGGCCGTCGCGGTATCCGCCGGCCTGATCGCCGCCGGGTACTGGATGGTGGTCACGGCGACCGCCTGACCGCCGGATGTGGTGGTCCGGAGCCTGACCGGCTCCGAGCCCCCATTCGCCATATGTTGCGTGATCCGTCGATCCGGTCAGGCGGCGCCGACCGAACGATCCTCGTCCCGCTTTTTGTTGTTCGGTTGATAGGCCACCGCCGCATGCTCCGCGCAATAAGGGAGCCCGGCGAGGGCCGGCTTGCCACAGAAATGGAAATCCTGGTGCTTTGGATCGCCAACCGGCCATTTGCACATGCGCTCGGTCAGATTCAGAATGGTCGCGCCCCGCGAGGGCTTCTTCTTGATGGGCGACGGCCGGCCGGACAGACCAAGGCGGTGTGCCTTGCCGATCACCGCGTTCCTGCTGATGTCACCCAGGGCATCGGCGATTTCGCTCGCGCTCAGCCCTTGTGACCAAAGTTCCTTCAGTCGCTGAACCCGCTCGTCCGTCCAACTCATTCCCTGTCTCCACTGGTCCGGTTCCCCGTTCCCCAGGCCGGTGCTTATGCCCCCCGGCGAATCCGCCGTTTTCCATAAAGCGCAACATTTTGTGCCGGCCTCAAAGGAAGCTACCAGATAAACGCCTAGGGTGGTAGGGGGTTCAGACAACAAACCTGTGCAAAAGTGGCAGTATCACTCGACTCCGCCACGCGCATCATGCGTTCGGTGAAACATCCGCTTCGATGCCGATCCGAGCCAATCGGAATCGCCCGAAGTAACTCTTTGGAATCCCGCGAGGATTCCCAAGACGGCGCGACACTCCGTCGCCACAGCGGCGCCGCGTCCGATTTCCGAAATACACACGCATGGCGCGCGGTGCGGCGACCAGCCGCACGCTCCTACGTGGACTGGATAGTATGCATGCGAAGCCTGACCATGGCTGTAAAAATCCGTGTGACAAGGATGGGGTCGCGGGGGCGCGTTCATGCGGCGGAAAAGCCGGACTTGCCGTCGAAATTGCACAGGTTCTCGGTCTGGATGAAGTCCAGCCCGGCCGCCCCGATCCGCCCCAGAAGCTCGACGATGTCGGCGTGCGTCGCCTCTCCACCCTCGCGCGCCAGGAAACGGCAGCGCCAATGGTCGGTGCAGAAGGCACCGGTGTTGCCGTCCGGCCAGACCTTCTGGCTGCGGTTGGAAATGGCGGACAGGTTGAGGGCCGGCGTGGACAGCGGCGCCAGCAGCCCGCCCAGCTCGGCCGGCGGTCCGCCGGACCAGTGGATGAAGACATCGACCCCGACCAGCGTCTTCACGGCCGGCTGGCGCTCGCCGATGCGGATGCCGCGCCAGAAGGTTGGCGCGTTGCTCTCGTACCCGACGCTGGGCAGCGTCGCCGGCACCTCCCCAAGCCGCTCCACCACGGCGGCGGCGAAGGCGCCGGTCCCCACCCGGTAGCGGCTGACCCCGCGGGAGAAGATGTCCACCGTGTGCACGCCGTCCTCGATGGTCTTGAGCCAAGCGTTGTGCACCCGCGCGGCCACGTCGCCCTGCCCCACATGCACCAGCATCATCACCCCGGCCATCAGCAGGCCGGACGGGTTGGCGATGCCCTGCCCCGCGATCATCGGGGCGGAGCCGTGGATCGCCTCGAACATGGCGCAGCCATCGCCGATGTTGGCGGAGCCGGCCAGCCCGACGGAGCCGGTGATCTGCGCCGCGATGTCCGACACGATGTCGCCGTACAGGTTCAGCGTGACGATCACGTCGAACCGTTCCGGCTGGTCGGCCAGCCGGGCGGCGCCGATGTCCACGATCAGATGATCGGCCTTGATCTCCGGATACTCCCCCGCCACCTCCTGGAAGATGCGCAGGAACAGGCCGTCCGTCAGCTTCATGATGTTGTCTTTGACGAAGGCCGTCACCTTGTTCCGGTGGTTGGCCCGCGCGTACTCGAAGGCGTACCGGACGATGCGCTCCGACCCCGGCCGGGAGATCAGCTTGACCGACTGGATCACGTCGTCGGTCTGGCGGTGCTCGATCCCGGCGTACAGGTCCTCCTCGTTCTCGCGGATGATCACCACGTCCATGCGCGGGTGGCGCGTACGCACGTACGGATGATAGGACACGCAGGGCCGCACGTTGGCGAACAGCCCCAGCGTCGTGCGCGCCGTCACGTTCAGCGACCGGAAGCCCTGCCCCTGCGGCGTGGTGACCGGCCCCTTCAGCAGCACGCCGGTGCGCCGCACCGACTCCCAGGCCGCCGGGTCGATGCCGCCCGTATGCCCCTTGCGGTAGGCCGCCTCCCCCGCCTCGATCCGCTCCACCGACAGCCGCGCGCCGGCCGCGTCCAGCACGCCCAGCACGGCGTCCATGACCTCCGGGCCGATGCCGTCGCAGGGGGCGACCGTGATGGGGATGGCGTCAGGCATGCTGGACAAGGCTCCGTCGGGGCGGGCGGACGCTACACGGTTCCGCGGTCGCGTCAAAGCCGGAACTGCCGGCCTACCGCACCAGCTCCCGCATCGCCGCGTCCAGCCCCTCGATGGTCAGCGGGTACATGCGCCCGCCCATCAGCCGCTGCAGGATGCGGGTGGAGGTGCTGTAATCCCAATAGCGGGTGGCGCTCGGGTTGAGCCAGACAGCCTTGGGGTAATGGGCGAGCAGCCGCATCAGCCAGGTCTGCCCCGCCTCCTCGTTCCAATGCTCGACACTGCCGCCGGCGTGCGTGATCTCGTAAGGGCTCATGGAGGCGTCGCCGACGATCACCAGCTTGTAGTCGCCGGCGTAGGTGTTCATCACGTCCCAGGTCGGGATCCGCTCCTCGAAACGGCGGCGGTTGTCCTTCCACACGCTCTCATAGACGCAGTTGTGGAAGTACACATGCTCCAGATGCTTGAACTCCGTGCGGACGGCGGAGAACAGCTCCTCGCACAGACGGATGTGGTCGTCCATGCTGCCGCCGATGTCGAGCAGCAGCAGCACCTTCACCGCGTTGTGCCGCTCCGGCACCAGCTTCAGGTCGAGGTAGCCGGCGTTGCTGGCGGTGGCCTTGATGGTTCCGGGCAGGTCCAGCTCCTGCGCCGCGCCAGTGCGGGCGAAACGGCGCAGGCGGCGCAGCGCCACCTTGATGTTGCGGGTGCCCAGCTCCACCGTATCGTCGAGGTTCCGGAACTCCCGCTTGTCCCAGACCTTGACGGCGCGGCGGTTGCGGGAGCCGTCCTGTCCGATGCGCACCCCTTCCGGGTTGTAGCCGTAGGCGCCGAAGGGCGAGGTGCCGGCGGTGCCGATCCATTTGGAGCCGCCCTGGTGCCGCCCCTGCTGCTCGCGCAGCCGCTGGGCCAGCGTCTCCATCAGCTTCTCCCAGCCGCCGAGGGCCTTGATCTGCGCCTTCTCCTCCTCGGTCAGCACGCGCTCGGCCAGCTTGCGCAGCCATTCCTCGGGCAGGTCCACCACGGGGATGGCGTCCGCCCCGCCCTCGCCCTCCGTCACCACGCCCTTGAAGACGCGGCCGAACACGCGGTCGAACCGGTCGATGTTGCGCTCGTCCTTCACCAGGCAGGAGCGGCTGAGGTAATAGAAATCCTCCACGCGGAAGTCGGCCAGCCCGCGTTTCATCGCCTCCATCAGCGTCAGGTATTCCTTCAGCGAGACCGGAACGCCCGCCTGCCGCAGCTCGAAGAAGAAGGTCGTGAACATGGTCCTGCCCCGCTGGATGCGGCATGATAGCGCGTCGAAAGGAAGCCTGTCATGAACGCACTCGTGGACTTCGCCCGCGCGCTCGATTTCGCCGCCCACAAGCACACCGACCAGCGCCGCAAGGGCGTGCGCGCCGAACCCTACGTCAACCATCTGGCCGAGGTGGCGCGGCTGGTCGCCGAAGCGACGGAGGGGAAGGACCGCGTGGCCATCCTGGCCGCCCTGCTCCACGACACGCTGGAGGACACCGACGCGACGCGGGAGGAGCTGGAGCGCGCCTTCGGCGCCGAAGTCGCCGCCGTGGTGGCGGAGGTGACGGACGACAAGCGCCTGAGCAAGGCCGAACGCAAACAGCGCCAGATCGACGGCGCCGCGACGAAGTCGCACGCGGCCAAGCTGGTCAAGCTGGCCGACAAGACCAGCAACCTGCGCTCCATGGCCGCCAGCCCGCCCGCCAATTGGACCCAGGCGCGCAAGCGCGAGTATTTCGACTGGGCCAAGGCGGTGGTCGACCGCATCCGCGGCACCCACGCGGGCCTGGAAGCGGCCTTCGACGCGGCCTACGACGCCGGTATCGCCGGGCTGCAGGGTGTCTGAACGTCGCACCCCCGTAACGGGCGACCCGCACTGTGACCACATCACAGACGAGGCCGCCCCGACGGTCGTAACCCTGGGCGGTCAGCATCCGTGGTGCGAGGCCGCCATGTCCGTCATAACCCCCGTCCCTCCGTCGCAAGACGAGCACGTCTCCCATGTCGAGGAGACGCCGCCGCTGCGCTCCCTGTTCGTCCATCGGCCCAAGGTCTACTGCTCCGACGTTGCCGGCCCCTGGCGCCGAATCAAGTGGGCGGCGCTGGCCGTGCTGCTGGCCGTTTACTACGTCACGCCGTGGCTGCGCTGGGACCGCGGGCCGGGCATTCCGGACCAGGCGGTGCTGGTCGATATGGTCGGACGCCGCGCGTACTTCCTGTGGATCGAGATCTGGCCGCAGGAGGTCTATTACCTCACCGGGCTGCTGATCCTGGGGGCGCTCGGCATCTTCTTCGCGTCCACCCTGTTCGGCCGTGTCTGGTGCGGCTATGCTTGCCCGCAGACGGTGTGGACCGACCTGTACATGTGGGTCGAACGCAAGATCGAGGGGGCCCGCACCGAACGCATCCGCCTGGACAAGGCACCTCTCTCCCTGCGCAAGCTGCGCCTGAAACTCACCAAACACGCGGTGTGGCTGCTGATAGCGCTGCTCACCGGCGGCGCTTGGATCTTCTACTTCAACGACGCGCCGACCCTGTTGGGCCAGATGCTGTCGGGCGAGGTGTCCTCCACCGTGCTCGCCTTCATCGGGCTGTTCACCGCCTCCACCTACTTCCTGGCGGGTTGGGCGCGGGAGCAGGTCTGCATCTATCTCTGCCCCTGGCGCAGCTACCAGTCCGCCATGCTGGACGAGGACAGCTTCGTCGTCACCTACGAGGCGTGGCGCGGTGAGACGCGCGCTCCGGCCCGCAAGTCGCAGAGCTGGGCGGAGCGCAAGGCGCAGGGCTTCGGCGACTGCATCGACTGCAAGCAATGCGTGTACGTCTGCCCCACCGGCACGGACATCCGCAAGGGCCAGCAGATCTCCTGCATCGGCTGCGGCCTGTGCATCGACGCCTGCAACGAGGTAATGCGCCAGACCGGCCACCCCGGCGACCTCATCCGCTTCGACACCCAGTCCAACCAGATCGCGACGCAGGCGGGCCACAGCGCCCGCGTGCGCATCCTGCGCCCGCGCACCATCATCTATTCGCTGATCATGCTGACGGTGGCCTGCATCATGGCCGGCAGCCTGTGGCTGCGCCCCAGCCTGGACGTGTCGGTGCTGCGCGACCGCGCACCGCTGTACGTGACGCTGGCGAGCGGCGAGGTCCAGAACGCCTACACGGTCAAGATCCTCAACAAGACCCATCAGGCGGCGACCTACCGCCTGACCATCGCCGGTCTGCCGGGAGCCGAGCTGTCCACCGCCCAGCTCGACGGACGCGGGCCGTTCCTGACACTGAGCGCGGAGCCCGACAGCGTCGCCACCTACCGCGTCTTCGCCCGCCTGCCCGCCGCCGCCGCGAAGAGCGGTTCCACCGAGGTGACGGTGACCGCCGAGAACACCGCCACCGGCGAGATCGGCCGCCACCCCAGCGTGTTCATGGCGCCGTGAGTGTTGACCGCGGGAGGGGTGCTCACCGCCCCTCCTTCCGTGCGATGAAGGCCAGGCGCTCCAGCAGGTGCACGTCCTGCTCGTTCTTCAGAAGGGCGCCGCAGAGAGGTGGAATCAGCTTGCGGTTGTCCTTGGCGCGCAGGGCCTCCGGATCGATGTCCTCGACCATCAGCAGCTTGATCCAGTCCAACAGCTCCGAGGTGGAGGGCTTCTTCTTCAGGCCCGGCACGTCGCGCAGGTCGTAGAACAGCGCCATGGCCTCGCGCAGCAGGGCCGGCTTCAGGCCTGGGTAATGCACATCGACGATCCGTTCCATGGTCTCGCGGTCGGGGAAGCGGATGTAGTGGAAGAAGCAGCGGCGCAGGAAGGCGTCCGGCAGCTCCTTCTCGTTGTTCGACGTGATGACCACGATCGGCCGCTGCCGCGCCGCGATGGTCTGGCGTGTTTCGTAGACGTGGAACTCCATGCGGTCGAGTTCGAGCAGCAGGTCGTTGGGGAACTCGATGTCGGCCTTGTCGATCTCGTCGATCAGCAGCACCGGGGCCTCCGGCGCCTCGAACGCCTCCCACAACTTGCCGCGCAGGATGTAGTTGCCGATGTCGTGCACCCGCGCCTCGCCGAGCTGGCTGTCGCGCAGCCGGCTGACCGCGTCGTACTCGTACAGGCCCTGCTGCGCCTTGGTGGTCGATTTGATGTGCCACTGGATCAGCGGGCGGCCGAGCGCGCGGGCGATCTCCACCGCCAGCACGGTCTTGCCGGTCCCCGGCTCCCCCTTCACCAGGAGCGGGCGTTCGAGCGCGATGGCCGCGTTGACGGCCACCATCAGATCCTCGGTGGCGACGTAGCTGTCGGTGCCGGTGAAACGCATGGCGGTCCCTGTGCGGTGGCGCGGATCGGTTCGTGCCCCCATCTATGCGGGAAACGCACCGCCTGTCGAGCCGGAACCATGGGGAGGGCACGGAGAATGATTGGACCGGACGGCTTCTGGCCGCGCTATCTGGCCGAACACACCAACCCGCTCAACCGCGCCCTGCATCTGACGGGGACCGGCCTCGCCATCCTGCTGCTGACCGCGGCGGCGGTGACGCTCAACGGCTGGCTCCTGCTGGCCGCGGTGGTCACCGGCTACGGCTTCGCCTGGGCCGGCCACTTCCTGGTGGAACGCAACCGGCCCAAGACCTTCGACGCGCCGCTGGCATCGCTCGCCAGCGACGTCCGCATGCTGGGTCTGGCGCTGACCGGCCGGCTGGAGGGGGAGTTCCGGCAGTATGGCATCCCGTACCGCCGGGTCCGGTGACTTACGCCGCCACCGTCGCCGCCAGCGCCTTCTCGATGGCCTCGATCGCCGCGGCGGCGAGCGAACCGTCCGGGCCGCCGGCCTGGGCCATGTCGGGGCGGCCGCCGCCGCCCTTGCCGCCGCAGGCCTCGGCGCCGGCGCGCACCAGATCGACGGCGCTGACGCGGTCGGTCAAGTCGGGGGTGACGCCGACGACGATGGAGGCCTTGCCGTCGTTGACAGCGATCAGCGCGACCACGCCCGTGCCGACCTGCTTCTTCAGCTCGTCGGCCATCGGCTTCAGATCCTTGGCGGGCAGGCCCTCGGCGATGCGCGACACGAAGCGGACGCCGGCCACCTCCTTCGCGCCGCCGTCGGCGGCCGGGCCGGCACCACCGCCCATGGCGACCTGACGGCGCAGCTCCGACAGCTCTTTCTCCAGCTTGCGGCGCTCCTCGACCAGGGCGGCCACGCGGGCCGGCACCTCGTCGGGGCGGACCTTCAAGGTCGTCGCGGCCTCGGCCAGCAGGGCGTCGCGCCCGCCGAACCACGTGCGGGCGCCGGTGCCGGTCAGCGCTTCGATGCGGCGCACGCCGGCGGCAACCGCCTGCTCCGCCACCACCTTGAAGACGCCGATGTCGCCGGTGCGCCGCACATGGGTGCCGCCGCACAGCTCCACCGAGAACTCCTTGTTGGCCCCGGCGTCGCGCCCGCCCATGGAAACCACGCGCACCTCGTCGCCGTACTTCTCGCCGAACAGGGCCATGGCGCCCTGCCCCTTCGCCTCGTCGGGCGACATCAGGCGGGTGACCACGTCGCTGTTCAGCAGGATGCGGCGGTTCACCTCCTCCTCAACCGCGGCGATGTCGGCGGGGGTCAGGGGGATGGGCTGGCTGATGTCGAAGCGCAGACGCTCCGGCGCCACCAGCGAGCCCTTCTGCGTGACGTGCTCGCCCAGTCGGCGGCGCAGCGCCTCGTGCAGCAGGTGGGTGGCGGAGTGGTTGGCGCGGATGGCGGAACGGCGTTCCACATCGACACGCAGTTCCACCACGTCACCCGGCTTCAGCGTGCCCTTGGTGACGGTGCCGACATGCGCCCACACCGCACCCAGCTTCTTCTGGGTGTCGCGGATGGTCACCTCGGTGCCGTCGGCGGTGAAGATGACGCCGCTGTCGCCGACCTGACCGCCGGACTCGCCGTAGAAGGGGGTCTGGTTGACGATGACCAGCACCTCCTCCCCGGCGGCGGCGCTGTCGGCGCGGGCGTCGCCCTTGACCAGCGCGGTCACCTTGCCCTCGGCCACCTCGGTGTCGTAGCCAAGAAACTCGGTGGCGCCGAGCTCGTCCTTCAGCTCGTACCACAGGCGCTCGGTCGCCGCCTCGCCGGAGCCGGCCCAGCTCTCGCGCGCCTTGCGCCGCTGCTCCTCCATGGACGCCTTGAAGCCGGCCTCGTCCACCGCACGGCCCTGGCCGCGCAGCACATCCTGCGTCAGATCCAGCGGGAAGCCGAAGGTGTCGTAGAGACGGAAGGCCACGTCGCCCGGCAGTGCGCCATCGGACGGCAGGCGCGCCACCTCGTCCTCCAGAAGGCGAAGGCCGCGCTCCAGCGTCTGCTTGAAGCGGGTCTCCTCCAGCTTCAGCGTCTCCACGATCAGCGCGCGGGCGCGGGTCAGCTCGGGGTAGGCGTCGCCCATCTGGGTGACCAGGGCCGGGACGAGGCGGTGCATCAGAGGCTCGCGCGCGCCGATCATATGGGCGTGGCGCATGGCACGGCGCATGATCCGGCGCAGCACATAGCCACGCCCCTCGTTCGAGGGCAGCACGCCGTCGGCGATCAGGAAGGAGCAGGAGCGCAGGTGATCGGCGATCACCCGGTGCGACACCGCGTGCGGCCCGTCGGGCGACGTGTTGCTGGCGTCGGCCGAGGCGACGATCAGCGCCCGCATCAGGTCGATGTCATAGTTGTCGTGCTTGCCCTGGAGCACCGCCGCCAGACGCTCCAACCCCATGCCGGTGTCGATGGAGGGCTTCGGCAGCGGGATCAGCGTGTCCGGCCCCGTCTGCTCGAACTGCATGAAGACGAGGTTCCAGATCTCGATGAAGCGGTCGCCGTCCGCGTCCGCGCTGCCCGGCGGGCCACCGGCCACATGCGGGCCGTGGTCGTAGAAGATCTCCGAGCAGGGGCCGCAGGGGCCGGTTTCGCCCATCCGCCAGAAATTGTCGTCGGTCGGGATGCGGATGATCTTCTCATCGGGCAGGCCGGCGACCTTGCGCCAGATCGCCGCCGCATCCTCGTCGGAGGAGTGGACGGTGACCATCAGCTTGTCGGTCGGCAGCCCGTATTCCTTCGTGATCAGGTTCCAGGCGAAGGCGATCGCATCGTCCTTGAAATAGTCGCCGAAGGAGAAGTTCCCCAACATCTCGAAGAAGGTGTGGTGCCGCGCCGTGTAGCCGACATTGTCGAGGTCGTTGTGCTTGCCGCCGGCGCGCACGCATTTCTGCGAGGTGGTGGCCCGCCGGTAAGGCCGCTGTTCGGCACCGGTGAACACGTTCTTGAACTGGACCATCCCGGCGTTGGTGAACATCAGCGTGGGATCGTTGCGCGGGACGAGCGGCGACGACTCCACGATCTGGTGACCGTTGGTGCCGAAGAAGTTCAGGAAGGTGCTGCGGATGTCGTTGGCGGTTTTCATGGTCGGTGCGCGGCTCCGGAGTGCGTGCCGGCCTGCCGGCCGGAACGTCGCTTTTACCGTGACTGGACGGCCCTGTCCATCGGGCGCGGCCGACCGCCAGTGCCCTTTGGCGCGTGCCGCGGCTAGGACGCAGGCTCGAACTCACCGCCGTTGGCGGTCGCGAACCGGACCCACACCTTGCGCAGATGGTCGAGATCGACGGACTTCAACAGGTAATCGTCGGCCCCGACCTCGCGCGCGCGACGCACCGCATCGACGGTGGGATCGTCGCTGAACATCACGACACGGGCCGACGGACGCATGGTCTTCATCACCGCGACGACGCCCAACCCATCGGCTTCCTGCATCTGCGGATCGACGAAGACGAGGTCAAAGTGCACGCTCCCGAAACTCATCAGCGCCTCGCCGGCCGAATGGGCCCGGCACATGCGGTGCGGCAGACGCAGAATGTCCATGCCCATCTTCAGCGATACGATCATCAGGTCGGAGCGGTCCACCGCCAGCACCGACGCCGGGCGCTGCGGCCGCCCGGCAAAGGCCTCCAGGATGCGATGCGCCACCTGCTGGCTGACGGGCTTGCGGACGAAGCTGCTGGCCCCGGCCTCCCGGCAAAGCTGCCGGTTCTCCACGGAATCATCCCCGCTGATCATGATCACGAAGGCGTCCGGATCGAAGCTGCGGATGCGCTTCAGCGCCTCAATGCCACCCGTGCCCGGCATCGACACGTCGAGCAGAACGATGTCCGACCGGGAGGCCGAGTAGGCTTCCGCCGCCTCCTCCCCATTGGCGGCCTCCACGAAACGAAGAGGCCGACCGCCAAAAGGGAAAGCGCTGCGCAGCAATTGCCGCATACTGCGCGAATCGTCGGCCACCAGAATGTTCAAAGGACGCGACGGTCGCACGATCCATCCCGTCATGGTTGTCACCGTGCGCAATCCTAACCCGCGCAACCGCCTCCGTCATGCGGAAACGGAGGCAGCGCGGTGGCCCTGCCGCCCCTTACTCCGGACTGGCGGCCTCGCCGTCGGCCTCCGGGGTGCCCATCATCGCGTTGGCGACGAGGCCGGCGTTGCCGCGGATGCGGTCCTCGATCGCCTTGGCCATCTCGGGGTTGTTGCGCAGGAAGTTCTTGGCGTTCTCCCGGCCCTGGCCGATGCGGGTGCCCTCGTAGGAGAACCACGCGCCCGACTTCTCCACCACGCTGGCCTGGATGCCGAGGTCGAGCAGTTCGCCCACCTTGGACACGCCTTCACCATACATGATGTCGAACTCCACCACCCGGAACGGCGGCGCCATCTTGTTCTTCACCACCTTGACGCGGGTCTGGTTGCCAACCACCGTGTCGCGGTCCTTGATCGCGCCGATGCGGCGGATGTCGAGACGGATGGAGGCGTAGAACTTCAGCGCGTTGCCGCCGGTCGTCGTTTCCGGGTTGCCGAACATCACGCCGATCTTCAGGCGGATCTGGTTGATGAAGATGACGAGGCAGCGCGACTTGGAGATGGAGCCGGTCAGCTTGCGCAGCGCCTGGCTCATCAGCCGGGCGTGCAGGCCGACGTGGCTGTCGCCCATCTCGCCTTCCAACTCGGCGCGCGGCACCAGGGCGGCCACCGAATCGACCACCAGCACGTCGATTGCGCCGGAGCGCACCAGCGTGTCGGCGATCTCCAGAGCCTGCTCGCCGGCGTCGGGCTGGGAGATGAGCAATTCGTCCACGTCAACGCCGAGCTTGCGGGCGTAGGTGGGGTCGAGCGCGTGCTCGGCGTCCACGAAGGCGCAGGTGCCGCCGGCCTTCTGGGCCTGGGCGATGGCATGCAGCGCCAGCGTGGTCTTGCCCGAGCTTTCCGGCCCGTAAATCTCGATGATGCGGCCACGCGGCAGGCCGCCGATGCCGAGCGCGATGTCGAGGCCCAACGAGCCCGTCGAGATCACCTCGGTTTCGACCAAAGCCTCGCGGGCGCCGAGCTTCATGACCGAGCCCTTGCCAAAGGCCCGCTCGATCTGGCTGAGGGCGGCGTCCAGAGCCTTCTGCTTGTCCATGGAATCCTTCTCGACCAAACGAAGCTGTGCGGACGACATGCCCGGTCCCCCTTCTTAGATCACGGTCGGCGTTCAGGTGCAACGGCCCTTAATGTACTCTTTTCGTTCTCATCCGCAAGTCTATTTTCGTGGAATGTTCCCATCCGGAGGTGTCGAGTCGCGGCTATGCGCCCGGACATGTCTCGGTTATTCGGCTGGCTGTGCGTCCGGCCACGCACCAGCTATGCGCAAAGGCGCCCTTCGTGCATGCTCACACCATAAGTTCGAAGGGGGACCCGGTGTCCGACAGTCTGCTCGACCGCATGATCGCCCGCCTGACGGCGCAGCGCACAGCCCTGCGCTGGGCACTCGACCGGTTGGAGCACACACCCGGCATGGTTCTGGAGGTCGGGCTGGGCAAGGGCCGCACCTACGACTTCCTGCGCCATTCCGTCGCACCGCGCGACATCCTGGTGTTCGACCGGGATCTGCATGTGGGGCCGGGATTGGTGCCCGAGGAGGACCGGCTGTTCCTGGGTGATTTCCGCGACACGTTGCCGGGTGCGGCCACCCTGTTCGGCCCTTGCGCCCGCCTCGCCCACGCCGATTTCGGCAGCCCCGACCGCAAGCACGACGCACGGCAAGCCGAATGGCTCGGCCCCCTGATCGCGCCGCTGATGCGGCCGGGAGGGCTGGTGGTCTCGGACCGGCCCTTCACCGTGCCGGGATGGGAGCGGCAGGACCTGCCGGATATCGGCGACTGGCCCTACTTCGCGTGGCGTGTGGGGTGAGCGGCGGACGGCCGCCTCATTCCTGGCCGCCTCACCCCTGCCAGTCCGGCCGTTCCTCCATCGCCAGCAGCTCCTCGACTGTCTGGCGGCGGCGGGTGACGGCGAAGGCGTCGCCGTTGACCAGCACCTCCGGCACCAGCGGGCGGGTGTTGTAGGTGGAGGCCATCACCGCGCCATAGGCCCCGGCCGAGCCGAAGGCGATCAGGTCGTCGGCGGCGAGTGCCGGCAAGGGGCGCTGCAGGGCGAAGGTGTCGCCGCTCTCGCACACCGGGCCGACCACGTCGATGGGGGCGATCTCCACCCCCGAGACCGGCTCGGTGACCGGAAGCACGGCGTGGTAGGCGTCGTAGAGCGACGGGCGGATCAGGTCGTTCATCGCCGCGTCGACGATCAGGAAGCGGCGGTGCAGCCCCTGCTTCACGTAGATCACCCGCGACAGCAGCACGCCGGCGTTGCCGACCAGCGAACGGCCGGGCTCCAGCGTCACCTGGCAGCCGAGATTGCCGGTGATCGACCGCACCATGTCGGCGTAGGCCGGCAGGTCGGGCGGCGCCTCCTCCTTGTAGCGGATGCCGAGGCCGCCGCCGAGGTCGAGCCGGCGGATGTCGTGCCCGTCCTCGCGGAGCTGGTGCAGCAGGTCGGCCACCCGCGTGTAGGCGGCGCGGAAGGGGGCGAGGTCGGTGAGCTGGGAGCCGATGTGCACGGCGATGCCCACCGCCTTGATGCCCGGCAGCGCCGCGGCCCGCGCGTACACCGCGCGCGCGTGGTCCCAGTCGATGCCGAACTTGTTCTCCTTCTTGCCGGTGGCGATCTTGGCGTGGGTCTTGGCGTCCACGTCGGGGTTGACGCGGATGGCAATGGGCGCCTCCACCCCCATGGACGACGCGACTTCGCTCAGCGCCTCAAGCTCCGGCACGGACTCGACGTTGAGCTGGTGGATGCCCGCCTCCAACGCCGTGCGCATCTCCGTACGCGTCTTGCCGACGCCGGAGAAGACGACGCGCGAGGCCGGAATGCCGGCCGCCATCGCCCGCCTCAGCTCCCCTTCCGACACCACGTCGGCCCCGGCGCCGAGCCGGGCGAAGGTGCGGATGACGGCGAGGTTGCTGTTGGCCTTCAGCGCGTAGCAGACACCCGCATCCTGCCCTTCGAACGCTTGGGCGTACGCGCGGTAGGCGTGCTCGAGCGCTTCCGTCGAATAGACGTACACGGGCGTGCCGACGGCCGCGGCGATCGCGGTCAGCGGCACGCCTTCGGCGTGCAGCACGCCGGATCGGTAGGAGAAGCCGATCATGGGAACTTCCATCCCGGGATGATCTCGCCCGGCATGGCCTGTCTGGACTCGGACTGGCCGGATTGGGGCTGGCTGGGTTGAGGTTGGCTGGATTGATTTTGGCCGGATTGGGACTGGCCGGGCTTGGGGTCGAAGGCGGGGTTCGGGTAGGTCTGCGGGAAGGTGTCCGCGGCCTTGCCCTGGGGCGGGTCAACGAACTGCGGCTTCTTTCCACAGGCGGTCAACGCCAGGGCGGCGAACAGCAGGACGGCGGCGCCGCGGACTGTGGTGCGGACTACGATCACAGGAAACGCTCCCGGGCAGCCTTCACCGCCTCGCGCACGCGTTCGGGCGCCGTACCGCCGAAGCTTCGGCGGCCGGCGACCGACGCCTCCACCGTCAGCACCGCGTGCACGTCCTCCGTGATCCGTGGTTCGACCGAGCGCAGCTCGTCGAGCGTCAGCTCCGACAAGGTCTTGCCCCCCTCCTCGGCCAGCTTCACGGCGCGTCCGGTGACATGGTGCGCCTCGCGGAACGGCATGCCGAGCACCCGCACCAGCCAGTCGGCGAGATCGGTGGCGGTGAGGAAGCCGCGCTCCGCCGCCGCGCGCATCGAGGCGCGGTTGGGCACCATGTCGCGCACCATGCCCTCCATCGCGGCGACGCAGAGTGCCAGCGTGTCGTCGGTCAGGAAGACCGGCTCCTTGTCCTCCTGCATGTCCTTGGAATAAGCGAGCGGCAGCCCCTTCATGGTGATCAGCAGGCTGTTGAGCGAGCCGATCACGCGGCCGGACTTGGCGCGCACCAGCTCCGCCGCGTCGGGATTCTTCTTTTGCGGCATGATCGAGCTGCCGGTGGTGAAGGCGTCCGACAGCCGGATGAAGCGGAACTGGTCGGAACACCACAGCACGATCTCCTCCGCGAAGCGCGAGAGGTGCATGGCGCAGATCGACGCCGCCGCCATGTATTCCAGCGCGAAGTCGCGGTCGGACACGGCGTCCAGCGAGTTGGCCGCCGGCCGGTCGAAGCCCAGCGCAGCGGCGGTGGCGTGGCGGTCGATGGGGAACGGGGTGCCGGCCAGTGCCGCGGCCCCCAGCGGGCATTCGTTCAGCCGCGCCCGCGCGTCGGCCATGCGGCCGCGGTCGCGGCCGAGCATCTCCACATAAGCCAGCAGATGATGCCCGAAGGTGACGGGCTGGGCCGCCTGGAGATGGGTGAAGCCCGGCATCACCGCGTCGGCGTTGGCCTCGGCCAGATCGATCAGCGCCGCCTGGAGCGCCTTCAGCCCGCCGTCCAGCCGGTCGATCGCGTCGCGCACCCAGAGGCGGAAATCGGTCGCCACCTGGTCGTTGCGCGAGCGCGCGGTGTGCAGCCGCTTGGCCGGCTCGCCGATCAACTCGGCCAGCCGCGCCTCCACGTTCATGTGGATGTCCTCCAGCTCCGTCTTGAAGACGAAGGCGCCGGAGTCGATCTCGGCCTTCACCCGGTCCAGCCCGTCGCGGATGGCGGCGGCGTCCTCCGGCGCGATGATGCCGCGGTTGGCCAGCATCGCGGCGTGGGCTTTGGAGCCCGCGATGTCCTGGTCGGCGAGGCGGCGGTCGAACCCGATGGAGGCGTTGATCGTCTCCATGATGGCCGCGGGACCGCGGGCGAAACGGCCGCCCCACATCTGGCTGGCGGCGGAGGAGGTCGGCTTGGGCGCGTCGGCGGTCATCGGCTGCGGATTCACTGCAAGAGGGACCGTCAGTGAGTATCCGGACTCCGCCCCCGCCGCAACGGTTTGTGCGTCCGGCAGCGGAGCCACGGGTTCCGATGCGGTCGAACACACCCAGGAGAAAGGAATGCTCACCGCCACGTCGCGGATGGATCGGCGCGAAACGATTAGGTCTCCGTAAAGTTTCTGGACCGCATGATAGATCAGGCGCAGCATCGTTGCGCTCGGCGCCCGCTCGCCGAAACAAGAATACAGTGTACAGGAAGGAACGCCCTGATGATCTTTGGCAAAAACAGGTCATTGCGCGCGAAAGATAGTTCCGCTGGCGAGGAAATGGCGTTGCTCAGCCGGTACGCCGGCGTCGGCCTATGGGATGCCGTCCTCCACAACGGCGACCCGATGCACCCGCAGAGCCAGTGGCGCTGGTCGGAGGAGTTCCGCCGGCTCGTCGGCTTCGAACAGGGCGATCGCAATGGATTTCCCGATGTCGTCTCCTCCTGGGCCGACCGCTTGCATCCGGAGGATGCCCAGCACACCGCCGACGCCTTCGCCGCCTGCCTCAACGACCGCACGGGGCGGACCGGATACGACGTGCTCTACAGGCTGCGGATGAAGGACGGCTCCTACCGCTGGTTCCGCGCCATCGGCGGGGTGGCGCGCGATGCCTCCGGGCGGGCCGAGCGGGCTTGCGGTGCGCTGATCGATGTGAACGCGGAACGCGATCAGGCCGAACGGTCGGCGCTGCTCGACCGCAACGCCGGCGTCGGTTTGTGGGACGCCAGGATCCACAACGAGGACGCCATGCACCCGCAGAGCCAGTGGCGCTGGTCGGACGAGTTCCGGCGGCTGCTCGGCTTCCGCGACACGGCGGAGTTTCCCGACGTGGTCCAGTCCTGGTCGGACCGCCTTCATCCGGACGACGTCAAGGGCACCTTCGACGCCTTCGGCGCCTGCCTGAACGACCGCACGGGGCGCGTCGGCTACGACGTCATGTACCGGCTGCGCACCAAGGACAGCTCCTACCGCTGGTACCGCGCGATCGGCGGGGTAGCGCGCGACGCCAACGGCCGCCCGGTGCGCGCCTGCGGTTCGCTGATCGACGTGCACGCACAAAAGGACGCGGAGCTGCGGCAGACGGAGGCGGAAGCGGAGCGGCGGCGATCGATCGAACGGCTCGCCGATTCGCTGACCGCCAACGTGGCGCAGAACGCCGACCGCGCCACCAGCAACGCCCAGACCGTCGCCGCGGCGGCGGAGGAGCTGTCCGCCTCGATCACCGAGATCAGCAACCGCGCCGCGACGGCGGCGGCCTCCTCCTCACAGGCGTCGGACCAGGCCACACGCACCAACGAGGCGGTGCAGGCGCTGGTGACCGCGGCCGACCGCATCGGCGTGGTCATCAAGCTGATCAACGACATCGCGTCGCAGACCAATCTGCTGGCCCTGAACGCCACCATCGAGGCGGCCCGTGCCGGCGAGGCGGGGCGCGGATTCGCCGTCGTCGCCAACGAAGTGAAGTCGCTCGCCCAGCAGACCGGGCGTGCGACCGACGAGATCAGCGCCCAGATCTCCTCGGTCCAGCAGGAGGCGCGCAACGCGGTGGAGGCGATCCGCAGCATCGCCACCATCATCACCGACGTGCAGGCGATCTCCAGCGGCATTGCGCAGGCGGTGGCGCAGCAGGACACGGCGACGCGGGAGATCTCGTCCAGCGTCGGCAAGGTGGTGCAGGACATCGAGGGCGTGTCCAACAACGTCCGCGCCGTGACCACCGACCTCCGCGCTTCGGGGCAGAGGGGCTGACCGGCGAAGCTCCGGGCTTGAAGACCTCGTCCGTCGTGGCGATCTTGAACGCGGCGCCCGACCAATCGGGCGCCGTCGGGATCAGAGTCGGACGAGGACAACCGTGACCATCCGGACCATGGCGATCGCCGCCGCCGTCTGCGCCGTGCTGTTCGGCGGAACCTGGTACGCCATGCGCGCGCTGCTGACGGTTCCGGCATCCCCGGTGTCGCCGTCGGTGGTGTCCCTCGGCGCCTTCAAGGAGGTGTCGCCGCCGAAGCCGCTGCCCGCGCTGGCCTGGACCGACCTCGACGGCGCGCCGTTGCCGGCGGACGCCGTGCGCGGCCGGATGACGCTGCTCAACGTCTGGGCCACTTGGTGCGCGCCCTGCGTCAAGGAGATGCCGGCTCTGGAGCGGCTGCAGACACAGCTTGGCGGCCCCGGCTTCGGGGTGGTCGCGCTGTCGGTCGATCGCGGCGGGGCGCATCAGGTGAAGCCGTTCCTGGAGAAGACCGGCCTCAGCCGCCTGCCCATCGCGCTCGACATGCCGGGTGCGGCCATGCAAGCGCTGGAACTGCGCGGCCTGCCCACCACCCTGTTGCTCGACGCCGAAGGCCGCGAGATCGCCCGATTCGAGGGCGCCGCGGAGTGGGACGGGCCGGCGATGGTGGCGGAGCTGCGGAAGCGGATGGGCGGGGTGTAACGATCCGCCCCGCCACCTCGCCAAACCCCCACCCGCGCCTTTATAGTCGCTAACGGCGAGCGGCGGCGGATGGAGGCGATGGAGTACCGGTTGCAGCGGATGGACGTCGGGCTTGTGCTGCTCGATGCCGGCGGGCGGATACGGTCGCTGAACCGGACGGCGGAGCGCTTTCTGGGCCCGGCGGAGCGGCTGGTCGGCACCGCCCTGCTCGACCTGCACCCGCCGGAGACCCGCGCCAAGGTGGAGTTCCTGCTGGCCGCCGCCGGTCGTGCGGACGCCAGCGCGCAGGCCTGTTCGATGATCGTCGCCCTGCCCGGCCGGGTGCTTGTGGTGAAGGCCACGCGGCTGCCGTTGGACGGCGGCGATGGCACCGCGCTCATGCTGATCGAGGCGAGCGGGCAGACCGAGGCACCCGAGGTGGACGCACCGCCGCCGCTGGTCAAGCTGCCCGTCACCACGCGCCAGGGGGTGGCGCTGGTCGATCCGACCGACGTGCTGTTCGTCCGGGCCGACGGACATTACACCGCCGTCCACACGGCGTCGGGCGCGCATCTGTGCACGCTTTCGCTGGCGGAGTTGGAGGCGCGGCTCGACCCTACCCGCTTCCTGCGGGTGCACCGCGGCTATCTGGTCAATCTCTGCCACGCCGGAGCGGTTGAGCGGACGGGCGACCGGACACTGTTCGTGATGGCGGCGCCGGGCGCGCCGCGCGTGCCGGTCAGCCGCAGCCGCACCGACGAGCTGAAGCGGCGACTGGCGCTTTAGCGGAAATTTGCCTACACCACACCCTCCCGCTTCCGCTCCCCGCCTGCACCGACCGACGGCCGTCCGACCATGACAAAGACCACGCCGACCGGACATGTGCCCGGACTGGACGCGATGCGGGCGCTGGCAATCGTCTTCGTTCTGGCTGCGCATTCCAACCAGAGCCTCGGCCCGCCGTTCGGGCTGCCCGACGAGGTCTTTTTTCATCTCGGCGTGTGGGGGGTCGAGCTCTTCTTCGTGTTGAGCGGCTATCTGGTCGGCGGGATCCTGATCCGGCGGGTTCGCGACGGGTTCGGGCCGGCATCCTGGGCGAGCTTCATGATGCGGCGGTGGCGGCGGACGATCCCGCTCTACGCCATCACGGTGGCTGCCCTTGCCGCGGTGTTCGGCCCGCCCCTCGGCGCGTGGACCAACCTGGGCTACTACGCCCTGTTCCTGCAATGGGGCTGGTGGCGGGATCCGCTGCTGTCATGGTTCGGGGTGAGCTGGTCGCTCGCCATCGAGGAATGGTTCTACCTTCTGTTCTCCGTCTCGCTTCTGGGCGCGACACGCACTTCGGTGATCGTCCGGATCCTGCTGCTGATCCTGATCCCGCTTGCCTTGCGCCTCTGGCTCTACGATGCGGCGCTTGTCTGGGACGACGCATACCGCAAGGTGACGCCGCTGCGTCTCGACGCCATCGGGTGGGGCGTGCTTCTGGCTTGGCTTCACCTGGAATGGCGGGATTGCCGGCGTTGGCCGGCGGTGTTGATGGGCGCCGGGGCGGCGGCCGGGATCATGCTGTACGGGCTCGCCTTCGCCGACATGTCCGGCTGGTTTGCCAAAACGCTGCTGTTCAGCATCCTGCCGATGACCGGGTGCTGCGTTCTCGTCCTCCTGATGCGTCTGCGTCCGGGGGAGGGCCTGCTTCAGACGGTGATCGCGCGGACGGCAATGTACTCGTATTGCGCCTATCTTGTGCACCCGCTGATCTTCCATGGCTTCGAGCAGGTGATGCCCCACGGGTTGCCGTTCGTCGCGCTGTCCTGGGCATCGGTGCTGCTGGTGTGTGCCGCCTCGTACCGCTGGATCGAGGCGCCCTTGCTGACCCGGCGCTGAGACCGGGACCGGTGTGTCCCGACTGCCGGACCCGGCATCGGCCGCGATGGAGTCCGCCGGGCGGGTTCCGGAACGCGGGTCTCGGGTCCATTCGGGCGCCGTCACCGCCGTTCGGGAACGCCAACGGCCTGTCACGGAACGGGCGGTTGCGGAGGAGCGGCCGACGTCGGCAAGGATGGCGAACCGCAACGCCAGCCGGAGACCCCCAAGGCATGGACACCACCGCTCCCGACCGCTACGTCTCGTTCCAGGGCATCGACTGCACCGCCAACACCCGTGCCGTGGTCGACCGGGTGCTGATGCACATCGCCGATCCTGCGCGCTCCAACCCCTTCTGGGAACGCTTCAAGCAGCGCCTCGCGGAGGCGGGGAACGACCCGACGGCGCGCAAGGCGGACGAGCTGTGCCTCGCCTGCTCCCATGTTTATTACATCGACGAGCTGTTCGAGGAGCAGGGCGACGAGGTGGGGCTCGCCATGCTGCGCAAGCTCGAGGACGAGTGCTGCTGACCACACCCGCAAGCGCTGTGGAACCGGTGGCGGACAGCGGCGTATGGTCGCGCAGGGCCATCGCCGGTCCCCTTGTCCAGCGCTGCGGAGTTCCCGATCCGATGACCGAGCTTGCGAACCGTTGGCGCCGCCTGGCCGGCGCCGGGCTGCTCGCCCTCCTGGCCGCCGCGCCGGCGTGGGCGCAGACCGACATCGTGCCGCCGGAGGCCGCGACCGGCCGCGGCACCCGCGACGTGGAGCGCGCGACGCGTTTCATGGTCGCCGCCGCCAACCCGCTTGCCGCGGAAGCCGGGCGCGAGGTGCTGCGCAACGGTGGCAGCGCGGTGGACGCGGCGATCGCCGTGCAACTCGTGCTGACGCTGGTGGAGCCGCAATCCTCCGGGCTCGGCGGCGGCGCCTTCCTGGTGCATTATGACGCAGCCACCAAGACCACAACCACCTACGACGGACGGGAGACGGCACCCGCCGCCGCGAAGCCGGAGCGTTTCCTGGCCGCCAACGGCAAGCCGATGCCCTTTTACGACGCGGTGGTCGGCGGGCGTTCCGTCGGGGTGCCGGGGACCGTGCGCCTGCTGGAATTCGCCCACCGGAAGCACGGCAGCCTGCCCTGGCCGCGCCTGTTCGAAAAGGCGATCCGGCTGGCCGACACCGGCTTCACGGTCAGCCCGCGGCTGGCCGGGCTGATCGCGCTGGACAAGCACCTGAAGTCCGACCCGGCGGCGCGCGCCTACTTTTACGACGCCGAGGGCCGTCCGCTGGCGCCCGGCGTGCGGCTGAAAAATCCGGAGCTGGCGGCAACGCTGAAGACGCTGGCCGAGCGCGGAGCCGACGCCTTCTACAGCGGCCTGATCGCCGCCGACATCGTGAAGGCGGTGGCCGGGCACCCGACCAACCCCGGCGACATGACCGAGGATGACCTGAAGGGCTACGCGGTCAAGGAGCGCCTGCCGGTGTGCGGCGGCTACCGGGTGTGGACCATCTGCGGCATGGGGCCGCCCAGCTCCGGCGCCATCGCCGTGCAGCAGATGCTGGGCGTGCTGGAGACGGTGGACCTCGCATCGATGGGACCCGGCTCGCTGGACGCCGTGCACTGGTTCGCCGAGGCCGGGCGCCTCGCCTTCGCCGACCGAGCGCTCTATCTCGCCGACCCCGACTTCGTGAAGGTGCCGGTGAAGGGGCTGCTCGATCCACGCTACGTGCGCAGCCGCGCCCGTCTTGTCGACCCGAAGCGCTCCATGCAGAAGGCGGAGCCGGGCAACCCGCCCTATCAGGATACGCGCGTCTACGGCGCGTCCGAGGGGATCGAGAACGGCACCAGCCACATTGCGGTGGTGGACGCCAAGGGTAATGCCGTCAGCATGACCACCACCATCGAGGATGGGTTCGGCGCCCGGCTGATGGTGCGCGGCTTCCTGCTGAACAACGAGCTGACCGATTTCGGCTTCGCCCCCGTGGCCGACGGCAAGCCGGTCGCAAACCGGGTGGAGCCCGGCAAGCGACCGCGCAGCTCCATGGCCCCGACGCTGGTGTTCCGGGAGGACGGCGGCCTGCACGCGGTGGTCGGCTCCCCCGGCGGCAGCGCCATCATCAACTATGTGACGAAGACGCTGGTCGCCATCCTCGATTGGGGTCTTGACCCGCAGGTCGCCATCGACCTCCCGAACTTCGGCAGCCGCAACGGCCCGACCGAGCTGGAGGAACGCACCGAGGCCGAGGGCTGGAAGGCCGGGCTGGAGGCACGCAACCACCCTGTGCGCGTGCTGGAGCTGACCTCCGGCATCCAGGCGATCGTCGCCACCGGCAACGGCTACATCGGCGGTGCCGACACCCGGCGTGAAGGCGTGGCGATCGGAGACTGAGGGCGCAGGCTGAGAGCCGGGGACCGGAGCCGCGCCCTACACCGCCCCCCACAGGGCGCGCAGCCGGCCGCAGCCCTGGTCCAGCCGGCGGGCCAGCAGAACGGCGGTGTCCAGCGCCTCCTCGCGGCGGCATTCGCGACAGAGGCGGTCGAGCAGCCGGGCGGTCTCGAACACGCCGGTCAGCCCGACGGAGCCGGCGACCCCCTTCAATTCGGCGGCCAGCCCGGCCAGCGCGTCGATGTCCAGAAGGCGCCTGGCGGCGGCCAGTTCGGGGCCGATCGCGTCGGCGCGCTCCAGGAACTCCGCGACGAGCCGGACCACGGTCGGGCGGCCGATCACCCCCTCCAGCGCACCCAGCACCACCTCGTCGATCACCTCGTCGGCGGAGGCGGCGCCCCCCGTTCCGTCACCGGCGGTCAGGCGAGTGAGCGCGCGGACCAGGGCCGCCGGGTTGACCGGCTTGGGCAGATGGTCGTTCATGCCCGCCTCGCGGCAGCGCTCGATGTCCATGGGCAGGGCGCTGCCGGTGATCGCGATGATGGGAACGCCGCCGGCCGGCCCGTCGAGCGCGCGGATGCGGCGCGTCGCGGCGATCCCGTCCAGTCCCGGCAGATCCAGGTCCATCAGCACCGCGTCGAAGCTGTGGTCCGACGCGGCGCGCACGGCCTGGGCGCCATCGCCCACCACGGTCACGCAATGCCCCTCGCGCTCGAGCAGCCAGGTGTTGACGCGCTGGTTGACGGGGTTGTCCTCCACCACAAGGATCTTCAGGCAGCGGGAGCGGGCGCAGGGTCCCGCGGACACCTGGGGACAGGCGGGCAGAGCCGCCGTGAACCACAGGGTTCCACGCTCCTCCGCGTCCGACGCCCCCATCTCCCCGCCCATCAGGGCGACGATCCTGCGGCAGATGTGCAGCCCCAGCCCGCGCAGACCGGCGCGCCGGGTCTGGGCGATGTCATCGGGCAGCGGCCCGTCCGACAGCCAGGTCCGCAGGCTCGCCACCGCCTCCGGACCCGCCCCTTCCACCGCGAACCGCACGCCGAGGCCCATGCCCGGCAGCAGACCGGGCTCCACGGTGACGGCGATGGTGCCCCGTTCGGTGTCGCGCAGCGCCAGCGCCACCAGCTCGGCCAGGACGTGGCGCAGCCACGCCGCGTCGCCGGTCACCAGCTCCGGCACCACGGTGTCGACCGCGCCGGTCAGGCGCAGCCCCGTCTCCTCCGCCCGCTCCGCCATGGCGGACAGCACGCTGCCCACCACGGTCTCGATCGAAAAGGGGGCCGCTTCCAGCGTGATCTCGTCCGCCTCCAGCCGTGCCAGATCGCCGAGGTCGTCGAGGATGAGGCGCAGCGCCGTCGCCGAATTGAGGATGCGGGAGACGTGCGACTGCTCCTGCGGTCCAAGCGGCGCGGTCAGCAGCGCCCGCACCGACTCCACGATGCCGCCGACGGGGATGCGCAGTTCCTGGTTCATCAGGGCCAGCGTGCGCGCCTTGACGCGCGTGGCCTCCGCCGCCCGGTGCCTCGCGACGTCCAGGGCCGCGGTCAGCCGCTCCAGGTCGCCGGCATGGTCGGTGACCGATTCCTCCAGCGTTGCGGCGGCGGTGTGCAGGTCGTCCACCGCGTGCCGGTAGTCGGTCTCGTCGGTGTAGGTGATGACGACACCGCCATCGGGCAGCGGCAGGCTGCGCGCGGTCACGGCCGGTCCGCCCGGGGTCGAGCGGTCGTAGCTCTGCGGTTCGTTCAGGTCGAACAGGGCGATCAGCGCACGCGCCTGTTCCTCCGCATCGCCGGGACCGTAATCGCCGCGCTGCGCGCAGAAGCGGGCGATGTCCGCGACCGGCGTGCCGGCGGTCGCCAGCTCCGGCGGCAGCCGCAGGATCGCCCGGCAGGGCTCGTTGATGCGCAGCACGCGCCGGTCGGGTGCGACGACCAGGACGCCCTGGCCGACCGCGGCCAGCACCGTGTCGAGCTGTGCCGCGAGGGCCGCGGCGCCGGCATCCCCGGCGGCGACCGCCGTCATGGCCGGCATCGCGCTCACCGTGATCCCAGCAGGCGGTCCACCCGCTCCTTGAGAGCGCCGACGGAGGGCGGCTTCACCACGAACCCGTTCACGCCGAGCGACATCGCCTTCTTCACGATCTCGGATTCGGTGTGGTTGGTCAGGAAGACCACGGGGGTGCGGTTGTTGCGCACGTCGTAGCTGTTGCGCAGCGTCTCCAGAAACTGCAGGCCGGACACCGGTTTCATGTCGATGTCGCAGACGATGATGTCGGGGTTGGTGCGGATGCACTCCTGCATCCCGGTCTCGCCATTGTCCGCCTCGGCGATCCGGCGGAAGCCGATCTGCGTCAGGATCTGCATGATCGTTCGCCGGACGAAGGGCTGGTCCTCGATGACGAGGATGGTGAACTGCTCGTAGTCCACGGTCTTCTGTTCCATCCCAGCGCCTCCCCACAGGCATCCGCCCGACTGACCCGACACAAATAAAGGGAGTCGGCGCCCCGGGCAACGTGCACGACTCCTCCGGAGGCGAACGGACGCCCGATCGCGCGTCGGATGAAGTTACAGTCCGTTCGCAATCCTCTCGCGCACACGTGCGAACGCATCGTGCAACGACGCGCCGATCGCCCCCGCCGCGGTCAGATCGCCGGCCGCCGAGGCGACCTCGATGGCGGACGCCAGCCGGGCAAGCTCCAGGGCGCCCGCGGTGCGGGCGGCTCCGGCGACGCTGTGGGCCGCCCGCCGCGCTTCCTCCGCGTCGCCCGATGCCACCGCGGCCAGCACCTCAGCCACCGTGGGCTCCGTGGTTTCCACGAAGTAACCCAGCAGTTCGGCAGCCCCGTCGAGGGAGCCGAAGATTTCCCGCACATGGGCAAGGTCGAGCACCTCGTCGCCCCCCCCGACCACCGCCGCGGTGCCCGCGGGGACCGACTCGGAGGCCGTTGCCGCCGGGCGTCTCAGGGGGAGTGCCGCCGGCAGCCAGCGCGCCACCACCCGGTGCAGGCTGCCCATCGCCACCGGCTTGGACAGATAGTCGTCCATCCCGGCGGCCAGGCAGCGCTCCGCCTCGCCGGCGAGCGCGCTGGCGGTGAGGGCCACGACCGGCAGACGCCCCCCGCCCTCGCGCTCGCCCACGCGGATCCGGCGGGTGAGCTCGTAGCCGTCCAGTTCGGGCATGAAACAGTCGGTGAGCAGAAGGCCGTACCGACCGGTGCGCACGGCATCCAGCGCCTGCGCCCCGTCCTCGGCCGTTTCCGCCGCGAAGCCGAGCTGGCCAAGCTGCTTCATCACCACGGTGCGGTTGGTCGGGTTGTCCTCCGCCACGAGGATCAGCGCCCCCGCCGTCCTCGCCTCCTCCACCGGCGGCGGTACGAAACGGCTGTCGGACGGATCGCCGGAACGCTCGTCCCGAGCGTCGGCATGGTCGGGCAGCGCCTCCAGCGTCATGCGCCCGGCGGCGCGCGCCACGGCCCCGCGCAGCAGCCCCGCACGCACCGGCTTGTGCAGGATCTCCGTGCCCGCCTCGTCGGCGCGGCCGAGAAGCCCGGCGTCCTCCAGCACGGTGGCGATCACCACGCCCGTCCGGTCGAGTCCGCGGATCCGCTTCAATGCCCCCGCCAGGCCGAGCCCGTCGATGGCGCCCGGCGCGTGATCCGTCACCACGATGTCGAAGGGCCGTCCGTCGGCCAGGGCCCGGCGCAGCCGCGCGAATCCGTCGGTCGCGTCCGCCGAGCGGGCCACCGCCGCCCCGGCCCGCTCCAGCGCGTCGGCGAACGCGTCGAGCACCGGTGGGCAATCGTCGATGAGCAACACGGAGAGCCCGAAAAGCCCGCCCGGCGCGTCGTCGGTCCCTTCGCAGGGCGGCATCGGCAGCTCGACGCGGAACGCCGCCCCGGCCCCGGGGGCGCTGTCCACGGCGATGGTGCCGCCCATCAGTTCCACCAGCCGCCGGCAGATCGAGAGGCCGAGGCCGCTGCCGCCGTACCGGCGGGTGGTGGACGGATCGACCTGGGTGAAGGGCTGGAACAGCCGCGCGCGCTGATCGGCGTCCAGCCCCGGCCCGGTGTCGGCGACCAGGATCCGGACGGTGCCGGCCTGCTCCCCCTTGGTGACGGCGACGGCGACATGGCCGGCCTCCGTGAACTTCACCGCGTTGCCGACGAGGTTGATCAGGATCTGCCGCAGCCGCACCGGATCCACCGAGCGCCGCTCCCGCCCCTCCAGATCGAGGCGGCACACGAGGTCGAGCCCCTTCTCCCGCGCCCGTGCGCCCAGGAGTTCGGCCACCCCTTCCACCAGGTCGCGGAGGTTGACGGCCACCGGCTCGATCTCCAGCCGGCCGGCCTCGATCTTGGAGAAGTCCAGGATGTCGTCGAGGATGGTGAGCAGACCCGATGCGGATTCGCGGACGACACGGAGCACGTCGCGCTGTTCGGTGTCGAGCGGCGTGCGGTCCAGCACCTCCAGCATGCCGAGCACGCCATTCATCGGCGTGCGGATCTCGTGGCTCATGGTGGCGAGGAACGTCGACTTGGCGCGCGCGGCCTGCTCCGCCTGCTCCTTCGCCTGCCGCAGCCTCTCTTCCGCCTCCTTCCGCTCGGTGGCGTCCAGCATGATGCCGGCGAAGCGCACAGGCAGCCCGTTCGCGTCACGCAGCACGCGTGCGTAGTCCTCGACCCAGACCCAACCGCCCGTCTTCCGGCGCAGGCGGTAGGTGGCGTGGTAGTTCTCCGTCCCGCCGCTGAGGTAGTGCTGCGCCTTGGCGGTGACCACCGGCAGGTCGTCGGGATGCAGCAGGCTTTCCCAGACACCGATGGCCGGCTGGAGTTCATCCGCGCCATAGCCCAGCATGCGCGTGTACTCCGGCGACCACCAGACGGTGCCGTCGCGCAGGTTCTCGTCCCACACCGCGGCACGGGTGGCGAGCACGGCGAGGTCCAGCCGCTGCCGGTTGCTCTCCAGCTCCGCTTCCGCCCGCCGGCGCTCGGTAACGTCGGTGTAGCTGTAGACATAGCCGCCGTCGGTCAGCCCGCAGCCGCGGAACGCCAGCACCGGGCCGGACGCCAGTTGCAGTTCGGTATCGACGGCCTCGCCCCGACGCAGCGCCTTCAGGACGGCGGCGATCTCCGCCTCCACGTCACGGCCGGCGAAGTCGCCGCGGCCGGCGCAATAGCGCATCAGCTCCGGCACGGTGGGACGACGGTCCAGGAGTTCCTGCGGGTAGGACCAGAGGCGGCGGTACAGATCGTTGTGGAGCACCATGCGAAAATCACGATCGAACATGCACACGCCGTTGGGCATCGCCTCGAAGGCGGCGCGGAGCTGGGCCGCGCGCGCGGCGGCAGCCCCTTCCGCCTCCACCTGCGGCGTGATGTCGACGCAGGTGACCTGGACCGCCGCACTGTCCTTCCAGTCCACGCGCCGCGTGCACAGATCGACCGTGATGACGCGCCCGTCGCGGCGCACCAGCCGTTGCCGGAGCGCACGGTCGGGCGACGCGCGGCCGGATTCCAGCTCCGCCATCCGGTGGATGACCCGTTCGCGATCCTCCTGCGGGATCAACGGATCGATGAGCGAGCCGTCGGACAGGGACGCCGTGTCCGGATAACCCACCATGTCGGCGAAGGCCCGGTTGGCGAAGACGGCGCGGAAATCATGGACGATGATGATGCCCTGGAGCGATCCCTCGACCAGATCGCGGAAGCGCGCCTCGCTCTCCTTCAGCGCGATCAGCGTGCGGTTGAGGTCGGTCACGTCGGTCACGGTGATCACCCAACCACCGTCGGCGCGGCGCGTGGCGCGCAGTTCCACGTCGCGCCCCAGGATGGTGCGCCGCTCGTAGGTGTAGGGAAGGCCGGCGTTCAGAAGCTCCACCCGTTCCCGCAGGAACTGGTCCGGCTTGACGCCGGGGAAGTCGCCGCGCTGCGCGCCGAAGCGCAGCAGCTCCGGCATGGTGGGGTGGTCCAGCACGTCGAACGGGGTGAGGTTCCACAGCTCCAGATAACGGCGGTTGAACAGCTCGATCTTCCAGTTGCGGTCGAACAGCACGACTCCGCAATCCAGCGCGTCCATGGCGGAGCGGAGCTGGGAGGTCACCTCCACCGCGGCGGTTTCCGCGCCGACGCGCGCGCTCACATCCACCACCGTGGTCTGGACCGCCGGTCCGTCCTGCCAGTCCACCCGATGGTCCACCGTCTCCAGCCAGATCAGGCGGCCGTTCCGCCGACGGCCGCGCAGCCGCTCCGGCCGCTGGGCCGTCCGCCCCCACAGCGCGCGGATGTGCGCCTTCCATGCCTGCGGGCGCGCTTCTGTGGCGATCAGCGGGCGCAGGCTGCCCAGCGCCACCACATCCTGGCCGGTGGCCAGACCGTGCATGCGGGCGTAGCTGTCGCTGGCGTACAGCGGAACCAGCCCGCGATGGATCACCACCCCCTGGATGGAGCCGTCGATCAGGGATTCCAGACGCTGCGTCACCTGGCGCAGCGCATCCCGGCTTTCGGCGGCATCCGCGGCCAGAAGGTCAGCGCGCAGAGCGATGCCGCGCTGGACGCGGACCACCGCCACGACGAGAACCAGGGCAACGATCACGGCACCGGCAGCCGCCATGGCGGCCATGGTCACCGTTCCCGCCATGTCCAGCTGCCGGGCAGCGGCGAGGCCGAGCGCCATGGCCAGCCCGGACAACACCGCTACCGCGGCCATCCCGGCCGAAAGCAAAACCGTCACGCCGACACCACCGGCACGCATTCCAAGGCTTCTCCGTTCCGCTCCGGCGCGGGACTGTAGCAACCCGCAGCGGATGGCGCGACAAGCCTATCAGCGCAGCCTATGGTTCACCGCGGACGCGCGAGCCGCAGCAGGAAGCACACGGCACCGGCCAGCAACCGCCGTTCGGGATGGATGTCCGCCATCGCCACCGCGCGGCCGGCATGGGCGAGCGCGGCGCGCGCGACCGCGGCCGGATCGGGGCACGGCTCTCCATCGATGCGGAAGCCGGCCACCGTCTTCGCGAACTCGCGTTGGGCGGTCAGCGGTGGCACCAGCATGAGGAATCGTGCGCTGGCGACCGGATCATACTGGCAGCGCGCAAGCAGCGTCGCGACGGTCACCGGAACACCTGGTCCCTCGGTGCCGACACTGTAGTCCAGAAAGCGCTTCGCGCGCTCCTCGACAGCCTCCGACCAGCCGGCGGCGGCTGTGATCACCGGATTGATCACTCGTACCTCCAACCCCCGCAGCGTTCGCTGCGCAATCCCTTACTGACAATTTGCTACGCGATCGAACCTCTTCAAGCGGGGTCCGACCGGGGAAACGACCTATGCCCGACGGCGGAGAACGCCAATTCAGGCGGCGCGCAGGGCACGGCCGCCGTGCATGTGGTCGAGCAGGCTGTTGACGGCGCCGGCACCATCCTCCAGCGCTTCGAGCGCCAGCGAGTACTGGCTCGGGCGCGGCAGCTCGACAATGGCCGTCACTTCGCCGCCATCCGCCTCCTGGCGGGCGCCGAGCCGCCGCATCATGGCGCGCATGCGGCGGTTCTCGGCCAGACACAGCAGATGCACCCGTGCGACCGACCGGTTGCGGGCCACGGTCAGCGCGCGCCGCACCAGCACGGAACCGATGCCGCCGCTCTGGTGGGCGGCCTCCACGCTGATCGCGATCTCGGCGTTGTCCGGCCAGACGGTGCGATCCGTGCACAGCTCGACAGCGCCGACGATCGCCCCCCGCTCGACCGCGGCGATCACGGTCGTGCGGGTCCAGTCCATGCGTGCCACGTGGCGATCGATGACCGCATCGCCCACCGTGCCGGCAAAGCGGGCGTAGCGGTCGGACACACCGAGCCGGAGAAGATGGTCGCGGTAATGGCCCCGCTCTGCGGGGAACAGCTTGCGGAATACGGGCATGGTCGGTCTCGCGTCATCGTTGGTCCCGACGCACGTCCTGGATCATCCACCCGTCACCGCGGAGCCCTTCGGGATCCGCGCACCTGTTCTTGCGGCCATTGGCCGTCATGGCGTTATTGTGCACCGCAACATGCGAAGCGGCAACCAGGCCGGAACAGCGTTTGCTGCAATGCAGCATTGACGTATTGGTCAAGCAGCGGGAATGACCGGGCGGTTCCTCATGCTTGTTGGCGCGGGTGGACGCGCTGGCTATGCTGCGCCGCGACGGCCGACGGGCGGCCCTGGCGGCGGGAGACGGGCATGAGCATCTGGGGCAAGATCCTGGGCGGGGCGGCCGGCCTGCTGACCGGCGGGCCGATCGGCATCCTGCTCGGCACGCTGGCCGGCCACGCCGTGGACCGCAAGCGCGACGGGGAGGAAGCCTCCGCCGACGCGGACGGGGACGCGACCCAGTCCATCGCCTTCACCATCGGCGTGATCGTGCTGGCGGCGAAGATGGCCAAGTCCGACGGCACCGTGAAGCGGGTGGAGGTGGATACCTTCATGCGCCTGTTCCACGCCGAGCCCGAGGAGCTGGGCAACGTCGGCTACGTCTTCGACCTCGCGCGCCGCGACGCCGCCGGCTTCGAGCCCTACGCCCGGCAGATCGCGGGCCTGTTCGGCCCGGCCCATCCGGTGCTGGAGGATCTGCTGGAAAGTCTGATCCTGATCGCCGAGGCGGACGACGTGATGCACGACGCGGAGCTGGATTACCTGCACACGCTCGCCACCATCTTCGGCTTTTCGGAGGCGGATTTCGCGCGCCTCGTGTCTGGTCACCGGATCACCCATGGCGACAGTTCCTGCGATCCCTACACGGTGCTGGGCCTTCCGTGCGGCGCCGAGGAGGAAGCGGTGAGGGCCGCCTACCGCCGTCTGGCGCGCGAGCACCACCCCGACCGACTGATCGCCCAGGGCCTGCCGCCCGAGTTCATCGAGGTGGCGACCGACCGCATGGCGGCCATCAACGCCGCCTACGACCGCATCATGAAGCAGGGCGCCCGCGTCTGAGCCCGCGCGCGGGCCGGCCGCAGGGCACGTCTGCGCACCCGCCCCCTTACGCCGCCCGCCGAAACCGCTATCCTGCTGACCCGCCACACACGCCAGCGCCATGCCCCCTCCCGCACCCATCGCCGCCCTTCAGGGCGTTTCCGTCACCTTCGGCGGCCGGCCGCTGTTCGAAGGGCTGGACCTTGCCATCGCCCGCGGCGACAAGGCCTGCCTCGTCGGCCGCAACGGCACCGGCAAGTCCACCCTGATGAAGGTGTTGGCCGGCATGATCCAGCCCGACGCCGGCGACCTCTTCCTGCAGCCCGGCGTGCGCGTCGCCTATCTGCCGCAGGAGCCGGACTTCAGCGGCTTCACCAGCGTGCACGACTATGTCGCCGCTGGCCTGCCCGCGGCGGAGCGCGACGAGGAGCACCGGGTCGAGGCGGTGCTGGACCGGCTGCAACTGGCCCCGGCCCGCACTCCGCAGGGGCTGTCGGGCGGCGAGGCGCGGCGCGCGGCGCTGGCCCGCACGCTGGTGGGAGAGCCCGACGTGATGCTGCTGGATGAGCCGACCAACCATCTGGACCTGCCGACGATCGAGTGGCTGGAGGAGCATCTCCAGGCCTACCGCGGCGGGCTGCTGCTGATCAGCCACGACCGCGCCTTCCTCAACAAGCTCTCGCGCCGCACCATGTGGCTGGACCGCGGCGCGCTGCGGGTGAGCGAGCGCGGCTTCGCCCAGTTCGAGGAGTGGCAGGCCGAGGTGTTCGCCGCCGACGAGCTGGCGGCCCAGAAGCTCGACCGCAAGATCGAGACGGAGATGAAGTGGCTGCGCGAGGGTATCTCCGCCCGGCGCACCCGCAACATGGGCCGCGTGCGCGCGCTGTACGCTCTGCGCGAGGACCGGGCCGAGCGGATCAAGGGCGGCCAGCAGGCCAAGCTCGCCATCGCCGAGGCGGAGCGCGGCGGCCGGATGGTGATCGAGGCCGAGGGCATCGCCAAGAGCTTCGACACCCCGGAGGGCCCGCGCACCATCGTCCGCAACTTCTCCACCCGCATCCTGCGCGGCGACCGGGTCGGGCTGATCGGGCCGAACGGGGCCGGCAAATCCACCCTGCTGAAGATGCTGACCGGCGAGCTGGCGCCCGACAGCGGCACGGTCCGGTTGGGCACCAACCTGGAGCCCGCCTATTACGACCAGAAGCGCGAGGCGCTGGATCCGGAGGACACGCTGCGCCGCGTGCTCTGCCCGCATGGCGGCGACAAGGTGATGGTCAACGGCCAGCCGCGCCACGTCGCCGGCTATCTGAAGGACTTCCTGTTCGACACCCGCCAGCTCGACAGCCCGGTCAAGGCGCTGTCGGGCGGCGAGCGCAACCGGTTGCTGCTGGCCCGGCTGTTCGCCCGCCCGTCCAACCTGATGGTGCTGGACGAGCCGACCAACGACCTGGACATGGACACGCTGGACCTTCTCGAAGAGGTGCTGGCCGACTATCAGGGCACGCTGCTGCTGGTCAGCCACGACCGCGACTTCCTGGACCGGCTGGTGACCAGCACCATCGCGCTGGAGGGCGACGGCACGGCCACCGAGTATGCGGGCGGCTATTCCGACTATCTGCTGCAGCGCCCCGCCCGCGCCGACCGGGCCGCGGCGCCGGCCAAGGCGAAGCCGGCCACACCGGCCGCCGCCGCGCCCAAGGCGAAGGGCAAGCTGAGCTACAAGGACCAGCGCGAGCTGGACGAACTGCCGGCGCGCATGGACCGTCTGACCGAGGAGATCCGGGGCTTGGAGACCTTGCTCGCCGATTCCGCGCTGTTCACGCGCGACCCCGACCGCTTCACCCGCTCCACCGCGCGGCTGGAGGCCGCGACGTCCGAGCTGTCAGCCGCCGAGGAGCGCTGGCTGGAGCTGGAGGCGCTGCGGGAGGAACTGGAAGGCGGTCGCGGATGACCGCGAAGGACGCGCTGCTGGCCCTGCTGGTCGTCGGCCTGTGGGGCTTCAACTTCGTGGCTGCCAAGGTCAGCCTCCAGGATTTCCCGCCTCTCTTCCTAACCTGCGTCCGCTTCTGTCTGGTGGCCGCCGTCCTGTTCCCCTTCCTGCGCGTGCCGCGGGAGAAGCTGCCGGGCATAGCACTGCTGTCGGTGATCCTGGGCAGCATCCATTTCCCCATGATGTTCACCGGGATCGGCGGCGTCGACGCGGCCACCGCCTCGGTGGTGGCGCAGTTGCAGGTGCCCTTCTCGTCCCTGCTGGCGGCGGTCTTCTTCAAGGACCGGCTGGGCTGGCGGCGCGCGGCGGGGATGGGGATCGCCTTCGCCGGCGTGGCGCTGATCGCCGGGGAGCCGAGGATGAGCGGCAGCCTCTGGCCGTTGACGCTGATCGTGGCGGCGAGCTTCGCCTTCGCCTGCGCCAGCATGCAGATCAAGCGCATCGGCGTCATCGACGGCTACACGCTGAACGCCTGGCTGGCGCTGCTGGCGGCCCCCCAGCTTTTCGTGCTGTCACTGCTGGTGGAGGAGGGGCAGTGGCACGCGCTGACCCACGCCACCGCGTCCGGCTGGACGGCGCTCGTCTACACGGCCCTCGCATCCACCATCGTGGCCTACGGGATCTGGTACCGGCTGCTCCGGGTCTACGATGTGAACCAGGTCGTGCCGTCCATGCTTCTGGTGCCGGTGTTCGGCGTGCTGTCGGGAGTCCTGATCCTGGACGACCCGTTCACTCTGACGCTCGCCGTCGGTGGCTTTCTGACGGTGGCCGGGGTGGGGGTGATCGTGCTACGGCGTCCGGGAACGGTCAGCGACAAGGTGTCGAACCCGACATGAGGCCCCCCGGTATGAGGCGACTGGCATGAGGCCCCCGGCATGAACATGGTCGCCCTCCCCTCTCCCAACCACGGGCCGCGGGCCGAGGGCGCCCGGATCGAGATCCTGCTGCTGCACTACACCGGCATGCGGGACGCAGCCACCGCGCTGCGCCGGCTCTGCACCCCGGCGTCGGAGGTCAGCGCCCATTACACGGTGGACGAGGACGGCACCGTCTACGCCCATGTGCCGGAGGAGCGGCGGGCCTGGCACGCCGGTGCCGGCTGCTGGCGCGGTGCCGCCGACGTCAACAGCCGCTCCATCGGCATCGAGATCGTCAACCCCGGCCACGAATTCGGCTACCGCCCCTTTCCCGCCGTGCAGATGGAAGCGGTGGCGGAGCTCTGCCGCGGCATCGTTGCCCGCCACGCCATCCGGCCGGAGGATGTGCTGGGCCACAGCGACATCGCGCCTTCCCGCAAGCAGGACCCCGGCGAGCTGTTCGACTGGCCCTGGCTTGCCCGGCAGGGCGTCGGGCTGTGGCCGGAACCGGGCCCGGAAGACGGCACCCCGGTTTCCGTCGCTGCCGCGGACGCGCTGCTTGCCCGGTACGGCTACGACCCGGCAGAACCGCTCGCCCTGCTCGCCTTCCAGCGCCATTTCCATCCCGAGCACCTGACCGGAACACCGGACGAGGAAACCCTGCGACGCCTTCGCGCGTTGCTGAGGCAAACCGGTCGATGAGCGAGAGGACGCCGCCCATGCACACGCTCTACGCGGCCCAACGGGCCGGATCCTTCGTGGTCGAAGCGCTGCTGCACCACACCGGAGAGCCATACCGCGTGGCGGAGGCGCCGCCCTGGGAAGCGGGTCCGCACCGCGACGAGCTGGCGCGGGTGAACCCGCTGATGCAGGTGCCCACGCTGGTGCTTCCGGACGGCACGGTGATGACCGAGAGCGCCGCCATCGTGCTGCATCTGGCCGACTGCCACCCGCAGGCGGGGATCGTGCCGCCCGCCGACGCGCCGGAGCGGGCGGTGTTCCTGCGCTGGCTGCTCTATCTGGTCGGCAGCGTCTACCCGACCTTCACCGTCGCCGACGACCCCACGCGCTGGGTCTCCGGCACCGACGCGCAGGAGGAACTGGTGCGGCGGACGAGCGCGTATCGCTGCGGCCTCTGGCGCCAGGTGGAGGAGGCCGCGAAGGCCACCCCCTGGTTCCTGGGGGAGCGGTTCTCGGCCATCGACCTCTACCTTGCGGTCATGGTCACCTGGCAGCCGCGCCGGCCGTGGTTCGCGGAGCACGCGCCGAAGCTGACCGCGATCGCCGACCGCTGCACCGCCGACCCGCGTTTCGCCCCGGTGGTGGCGCGCAACGGGATGGCCTGACCGGGATCCGCGCTGCCGGGGTCGGCGCTGTCCGCCGCTTGACGAACCGCCATTGCCCGCTCATACCCGAATAATTGCAAAGCGGTTCGGGGGCAGGGCGGGACATGAGCGTTTGCGTGGAGGGGGTTCGCCCCCCGATTGTTCAGGACGGCTGCGTGCGCACGCTCTACGTCACCTATCTCGGTGATGTCCGTGTCGTGGACGGCTGCATCCAGGAGACGTTTTCGCTGGTGGAAGCCTTCCAGCAGCAGCTCCAGGGCGGCGACGTGCTGCAATTCCTGGACAACAAGTACTGGCCGCCGCTCAACAGCCATGGCGCGGGCACGCAGGCCGACGCCATGCCGATCCGGCTCAGCGGGCTGAAGGCCACGCCGGACAACCCCATAACGATCCGCGGGCTGGGATCGCGCACGCTGCTCTGCGGCACCAACGCCGCGGTGCCGCTCTATCCGGACCTGCCGCGCCAGGACGATTACGCCTTCTTCCAGATCCTGGATTGCGAGGGCATCGTGATCGAGGATTTCGTGGTCGATTCCTGCTGGCCCTGCTTCGTCTACATGGAGGGCAGCCGCTACGTCGCCGTCCGCAACATCACGGCGATCGACAGCCTCTATTTCGTGTTCGCGCGGGGCGAGGGGTGCCGCAACATCCTGGTGGAGGGCTGCGACTGGACGCAGGACCCGTCCGGCGCCGTATGGACCCAGATCACCTGGGAGCACACGCACCACGTCTCCTACCGCTACCTGAACGGCGCCCTGCTGGGGGCCGACGGCATCGCCGGCGGGGTGGTGTTCCGCAACAACAGCGTCCGCTACGCCTACAACGCCCTGCGACTGCGGGCCCGCGACGAGGCGGCGGACGGGCGGCTGAACGTGGATGTCGAGGTGTACGGCAACGCCTACGACCGCGTGCGCGACAATGTGGTCGAGCCGGAGGGCACCGCCACCAACCTGTGGATCCACCACAACAGCATCTGCAACGCGCACGCCTGGCTGTCCTTCGACGGCGTCGGCGGCGGCTATTGGGCGGTGTTCGCCAACCGCGGCTGGTTCACCGAGAAGCCGGGAACGGTCATCGACGACAACACCGGCGGCCGCGTTCTGAAATTCGACCCGGAGCCGCCCTACCCCACCGGCCCCTTCGAGTCCTTCAACAATTCCTGGTACCTGCGCATCGACGAGATCAAGGCAGGCAGCACCCGCAACCTGATCCACCGCAACAACGCGGTGCAGTTCTGCGCCGAATGCGACCATGCCCCCGGGGTGTGCAACCCCGACCGCGCGCTGGTCGGCTCCAAATTCATGGCCGACGGCTGGGACCGCTCCGTACGTTTCGATTACGACCTCAACAACCGGGCCTTCCCGTCCGTGCTCACGAAGAACGGGCAGGAGACGCACGGCACCTACGATCCCGACTTCCGTTTCGTCGATGGAGCCAGTGGCGACTTCCGCATCGCCAAGCCGGTGGCGGGGGAGTATGTGTCGCTGGAGAGCTGGGGTGTGCCCGACGGCTGGCAGCCGGAGCGGTTCGAGGCCGGGCAACTGCAGGGCACGGAACAGATGCCGTTGGAAGGTCCGGCCTTCGTGGCGCGCAGCGGGTACGACGAGCCGCCGCGCATCGTGCGCGCGCAACGCCGCGAGGCCGGGGAGGGGGCCGGGCGCATCACCCTGTTCTTCGACCGCAGCCTGGAAACGGCCGACTATCCAGTTATCCTGCGGCTGGCCTCGGGCGAGGAGTTGCGGGCGATCGGCACCGCCGATGCTTTCACGCTGGCCGTCGATACCCCGGTCCCACCCGCCGGCGTCGAGCTGGTGCTGCCGGAGAATGTCACCGGCACCAACGGCGAGACGATCACCTTGTGGGCGGCACCGCCGAACGCCGGAGTGACGGTCGAGCCGGTCGAGGCGCTGGAGCCGGCCTGATCATCAGTAGCGGTAGAGCCCGAGGAACAGGTCTCCCAGCGCGCGTCGCAGCAGGATGGTGATGCGGAAGCGCCGCCGGTGCTCCTCCCGGTCGTGCAGCATGTGGCAGCGCTGGCAGAGCGCCATCAGGTTGCGTGGCCGGTTGTTGGCCGGGTTGTGGTCGCGGTGGCAGGCGGCCAGCACCACCCGCGTCACGCGGGACCCCGCATACTCCACCATGTCGGGCCAGGGAGCCGGCCGCCCCTGCCCGTCGCGCCAGGTGTTTCCGGCGCTGTCGAGCCAGCGCCCGTCGCCCAGGCAGCGCACGCGCTCCCCGTGCGGTCGCCCGCACTGTTCACACCGCCCGCCGGCCCGCTCGAACCGCACATGGCGGCTGATCTGCGGCCAGTCGATCGGGTAGAACCAGCGATAGCGTCGGAGGATCGGCATGCCTCCATATCTAGCGTGTTTCCGAGGCGTTGTGAATTCGTTCAGTGGATGTTCGCGCGAGAATGCCCGAGAAAGAAGCGCAGCATCTCGCACGAGGCGTCGGGACCCGCCGGGTCGGTGTAGCTGCCGGCCGGGTTGCCGCCGAACCAGGCGTGACCACCTCCCTTCACCACCCACTGTTCCAGGACCACCGCCCCGTCCTGCGTGCGGCCGACGCTGCGGACCCAGGCGCGGCCGTCGGGCGTACTGCCCTCCTCCGCCACCAGCGTCACGTCGCCGTACGCGGCGCTGTACTGCTCGACCACGCGCTCGCCGTTGACAGCGGCGACCGTCTTGTCGGCGTCGCCGTGGAACACGATGACTGGCGGCGCGCCCCGGACACCGTCGAGCCGCGGGAGCGGGCGAAGCGCGGACACGCCCCGGCGCATCGCCGCAAAGGCGGACGGCACCCCGCTTGCCGCCGCCCAGGGCAGGCCGGAATGCACGCCGAGGGCGGCGTACCGGTCGGGATGCGTGGCGCCCAGGATGGCCGCCATTGCCCCGCCGGCCGACAGGCCGGCCACATACACCCGCGCCGCATCCACACGATGCTCCGCCATCACCCGATCGGTGATGGCGGCGACAAGGGCCGGTTCGCCGCCGTCGCGCCGCTGATCCGCCGGGCTGAACCAGTTCCAGCATCTGGAGCCGTTCGCCGACTCCGGCTGGGCCGGATAGACGACCAGAAGACCGTGTTCCTCGGCCAGCGCGTTCATGCGGGTCCCCGCCGCGAAATCGTCCGGCGACTGGGTGCAGCCGTGCAGCATCACCAGCAGCGGACAGGGGCCGGCCGGGAGATTGGCCGGGACGTACAGCTTGTAGTCGCGACGTCCGGCCGCGGCCTCCACGCTGCCTTCCAGGAATCGCCCCTGCCCGGCCGGCGCTGCAGCCGGTGCCGGAACCGCAGCCGGAGCCGCAGCCGGCGGGGGTTCGGCGACGGGCGGTCGGCCGTCGGGTGCCGTCCGGCGGGCATCCTGCGGAAGCAGCCCCCTCAGCTTTGCCAGGGCGCGGCGGAGCAGCGTCAGGGCGTCGCGCAGAGCGCTGCGTCGGGTCGGCTGGGACATGTCGGAAGGATCCATTCGGGCGGGACGGGATTGTGCAACGCAGCATCATAGCGGGTTGATCCGGCGGGCCAACACCGCTATAGCGTCGCGCCCCTGATCGGCGGAGGGCGGCATGACGGCTTGCGGTCTGGATTTCGGCACATCGAACACGACGCTGGGCACCGGCGGGGTAGGTGGAGCGCGGCTCCTGCCGCTGGAAGGCGCCAGCGTCACGCTGCCGAGTGCCTTGTTCTTCGATTTCGAGACGCACTCCACCGCCTATGGCCGCGCGGCGATCGAGGCCTATGTGGCCGGGGCGGATGGGCGCCTGATGCGCTCCATCAAGTCGGCGCTGGGCACCGACCTGATCGACGCGGACACGCAGCTCGACACTCGCCGCATCAGCTTCCGGGCCGTGATCGCCCAATTCCTCGGCGAGGTGAAGCGGCGCGGCGAGGCGCAGGCCGGCGGGCCGCTCGACGCGGTGGTGCATGGCCGGCCGGTCCATTTCGTGGATGGTGATGCCGATGCCGATGCCGCCGCTGAACGTGCCCTGGAAGAGATCGCGCGGGCCGTCGGCTTCCGCCACGTTTCCTTCCAGTTCGAACCGATCGCCGCGGCGCTCGATTACGAGATGCAGGTGGACCGGGAGGAGCTGGCGTTGATCGCCGACATCGGCGGCGGCACGTCGGACTTCTCGATTGTCCGCATCGGGCCGGAGCGGCGGCACCGCACCGACCGCGCCGCGGACATCCTGGCCAACGATGGCGTGCGCATCGGTGGCACCGACTTCGACCGCGATCTCAGCCTGTCGGCGGTGATGCCGATGCTGGGCTTCGGCAGCCCGATGAAGCGGGCCGGGCTGCTGGCCCCCCGCAGCGTCTATCTGGATCTGGCCACCTGGTCGCGCATCAACTTCCTGTACACCGCCAAATCGGTGGCGGAGTTGAAGCGCATCCACCGGGAATCCGCACGCCCCGACCTGATCGGACGCCTGCTCGACGTGGTGGAGGAACACCGCGGCCATGCCCTGGCGATGGATGTGGAGCGGGCGAAGATCGCGCTGACCGGCACCCCGCGCACGGTCCTGCATCTGGGCTGGCGCGACGGCGGGGAGGAGCCCGCGGTCACCGCCGAGGCCATGGTGGAAGCGACCGCCTCACTGGCGGCCCGCATTGCCGCGCGCACCGAGGATTGCCTGCGCGACGCGGGCGTGGACGAGACACGGGTTGACGCCGTGTTCCTTACCGGCGGCTCCACCCTGCTGCCGCACGTCCGCCGGGCCATCACCGGCCGCCTGCCGGGAGCCCGCGTGATCGAGGGCGACACCTTCGGCTCGGTCGGCCAGGGGCTGGCGATCGAGGCCGGGCGCCGTTACGGCAGGCGCTGAGGCATCAGCGCGTGCGGCGGCGCGTGGCCTCGTCGACCGCCTCCTGAACCGCGGCTTCATGGTACCAGCCGTCGGTGACGACGGGCTGGGCAACGCGCCCCTCGGTCATGGCCGGGGCGGTCCGGCGTGCCTTCAGGGGGAACTGGTAGATGGTGGCGGTCCTGGGTTCGACAGCGTGGATCATGGTTCGGTCCTCCGTCCGATGGTGCATTCGAAGCATCAGACTAAACACACCGTAACAAACTTTGATCCCAAGCGCAAATCGTCGCCTCATCCAAAAGTATCACCTGACTGTATGATTGGCAGTGATCATTGTGCTGTTTTTTGCGCCACGTCTTGAATGATGCAGTTGCGAAAAGAACAGCTACAATCGTCCATTCCTTAAGCAGACAGTGCTTTTGCCTGCAGTTTCGGCACGAATAACGGGAGACTTCGGCTTTCCCGGTGGCTGGTTTCCGAAGCACGGTGGCCGGAATCGATGTTGGTCACGCTTCTCGGGATGCACGGAAGCTCAACAGCGATGGCGGGGCAGGATTGCGCAGGATGCGGCACAGCGCGTGCCGGCAACGGATCAGCGAATTCCCCACCTAAAAGGAAAAGGAGGCCGCAAAACAGGTCCTGCGGCCCCAAGTCCAGGTGAATAACACATATCCGTGCCAGTAGGGTGCTGCATTGCCAAATCACGTGCAATCGAAATCGTTCGCGACTGCAAAAAACTTAAGGAACGCACGAGGGCAAGGTCAGTAAATCCACTTTTGGATGCGCAGCCCTCACCCCGAGTTTCGCAGACGCCTAATATGCGCGCAAATTATTCATCGCGCCTGTTTTTGCACCGAGAACTTGCGCAAAACTCGAGCACATCTGCGGCGTTGGGCGGGACCGAGCGGTTTCCCGGCGTGGAAAGGCCATAGGTCCTGCCTCTTTCCGCTGTCTGGCACGGCTTGTGCTTTCTCCATCTCCGTCCCTGCCGTCCGGACGGGTCGGTGCGTCAGGCACACACCGGGTCTTCCGCAAGCCCTGTGGCATCAGCCATTGAGAGACCAACAATGACCAAGTACAAGCTCGAGTATGTTTGGCTCGACGGGTACACGCCGGTACCCAACCTGCGCGGCAAGACGCAGATCAAGGAGTTCGACGAGTTCCCGACGCTCGAACAGCTGCCGCTGTGGGGCTTCGACGGCAGCTCGACCAAGCAGGCGGAAGGCCGCAGCTCCGATTGCGTGCTGAAGCCGGTGCGCATCGTTCCGGACGTCGAGCGCAAGAACGGCGCCGTCGTGCTCTGCGAAGTGATGATGCCGGACGGCGTTACCCCGCACCCGTCGAACATGCGCGCGACCATCCTGGACGACGAAGGCGCCTGGTTCGGCTTCGAGCAGGAGTACTTCTTCTTCAAGGACGGCCGGCCCCTGGGCTTCCCGGAGAACGGGTACCCGGCCCCGCAGGGTCCGTACTACACCGGCGTCGGCTACAGCAAGGTGGGCAGCATCGCCCGCCAGATCGTCGAGGAGCACCTCGAGATCTGCCTCGCCGCCGGCCTGAACCACGAAGGCATCAACGCCGAGGTCGCCAAGGGCCAGTGGGAATTCCAGATCTTCGGCAAGGGCTCCAAGCGCGCCGCCGACGAGATCTGGCTCGCCCGCTACTTCCTCGAGCGGCTGACCGAGAAGTACGGCATCGACATCGAGTATCACTGCAAGCCGCTGGGCGACACCGACTGGAACGGCTCGGGCATGCACGCCAACTTCTCGACCACCTACCTGCGCGAGGTGGGCGGCAAGGAGTATTTCGAGAAGCTGATGGCCGCCTTCGAGGCCGCGCGTGCGGACCACATCGCCGTCTACGGCCCGGACAACCACATGCGGCTGACCGGCAAGCACGAGACGCAGTCGATCCACACCTTCAGCTACGGCGTGGCCGACCGCGGTGCGTCCATCCGCGTGCCGCACAGCTTCGTGCGCAACGACTACCGCGGCTATCTGGAAGACCGCCGACCGAACTCCCAGGGCGACCCGTACCAGATCGCCTCGCAGATCCTGAAGACCATCTCCACGGTTCCGACCAGTGCGGAAGCGACCGAGACGGTTGCGGCGTAATGGTCCAACACGGCGCGGGCGTGCGAGCGTCCGCGCCGTGACTCCGTCCGGCGGGATCAAGGCCGCGAAAGGCCAGGGTGTTCCAGCGCCGTGATGGATGCTGGCCGGGGAGCCAGCCTGATGAATACCCCTTCGGCCCTTCGGGCCATCGCGCGGCGCGGCTCATCAAAACGCCATCCCCCATCCGCCGAAACCTGGATGCCCAAGGCTTCGCTGAAGCACCGGCACGACACGCTCCGCGACACTTTCCGGTGGGGAGAAATTCTTCGTTCCAATTTCTCCGGTTGATTCCGTTCAATTGCCGGGCCACGCTCGATCAGGGAAAAACATGCTCGCCTGACCGGCTACGGATTGCGCATCCGCAACGGTGCATCTGCGTCCGGTGAAACGGCGGCATACGCGGGGAGGTAGAGATGTCCCTCGTAGTGTGTCGGATTGTGGCAGCACTGTCGCTCATCCTGTTCCCATCGGCAGGGGCCTCGGCGGCCGGCCTTTCGATGGAAGCGGTCACGGTCTGGACGGAGCCGGCAGTCCCCCTGGTCAGCGCTTCCAATCACGTCGCCACTCAGACCTTAATACTGGAGAATGGCAGCAGCAAACCGGTTCCGGTGAAGCTGGTGCCTGAACCATCCGGCAAATTCCAACTGAAACCGGCCGAAGGCGATCCTGTGGTTCGACTGCAGGATGGAACCATCATCGCCAACGTACCGCCAATGGCGATCCTGCGGATTCCCGCGGAGCTTTCGGGCTTGAGCCCACCGGGCCCCTACCGGGCTTTCCTGGATGTCAGGGTCGGCGACAAGAGTGGTGGGCGGCTTGTGATCGAAGCCCTCGACGCCGGCTGGGTTCCGCCGCTTTCCGTGCGCCAGTCTGCCGGGATCATGGTGAAGGGGGGCCTCCTGTTCCGCCCGGACGGGCCGCATCACCGGATTTTCAGCTTTGAGCTCACCAACCCACCGGCGGCCCCGACGCGCAACATCGCGCTGGAGTTCGCGGTGCCCCTCAACGGGATGGCGGGACGGATCGACGCAACGATCCAACCGTCAACCTTCACGCTGGCACCCGGCCACACGCAGCCGGTCACGGTGGAGATGCCCCTTCAGTCGCTTGGCAGCCGTTACGACGGGCTTTTGCAGATCAAGGACACGGACGAAAAGCTACCGAAGCAGACCATGTCGATCGCGGTGGCGCCGAACTACGATCAGAGGTGGAACATTCTAGGCGTTTTCCTCTTGGTGGGAATGGGCGCCTTGTTGTCACTGGCCATAAACACCTGGTTGCCGGTGGTTCGCCGAAAGGCCGAAATCATGCGGCGCATCGCCAGCCTCGACGGATCAACGGCGCCGGACTCGAGCCGACGCGGTCCGGCAGCGTTGAAGCTGGACGTCGAACGGAACCGACTGTCGCTTGCCATTCAGAACGTCGCATGGTACGCGATGAATGCGACGCCTCAACTCGATCAGCTCGAAACGGAAGTCGCCGACCTTGAAAAGAAATCGGCGTGTTTCGATCGCCTGACCCCGTTGCGCACACGAATCGTCCGGCTTGATGATCTGCCGCCCAGCACCATTCCGCAACTGACCCATCTCATCAGTCGCTGCGAGGATGCGATCCTGCGAAGCAACTTGGTTCTGGCGGAGACCGTATGCACCGATGCCGAGGCGCTTGCCGGCGCGATCGATGACACGGATCGAATGAAAGCCTCCCTGAAGACGGAAATCACACGCCTTCTGGAACGGGTAAACAATTCTCAAGGGTCCTTGATCGACGATCCGTTCATCGAGAAACTCGTCACGATCGATTTGCCGGCGGCTTTGGTGGCGATGGAGGGGGATGTCCAGATCGATCGATCCCACCTGATCGATTTCGACCAGTCCTGTTTCCAGGCGCATCTGTATGTCATGCGGTACAAGTCGGAACTGCTGCTCCGTTATCCGGAGTTGGGGACGAACGGGTTCAGGGACGACCTTCTCAAGGCGATCCGAGCGGGGGATCGTGGCCTCGGCCGTGCACGCGACCTTCTCGATGCCGCCGAGGACGGTGTCACCAACAAGGAAATCGACGAGGCCGTCACGAACGGGCTTGGCCGGATCGTTTGCGCCCCGACCAAACCCAAGGCGGGAACAACGGCGCGCTTCGAATTCCGTTTCGATGATGACCGATTGAATCGCAGCCCGCTTGCAGCACAGCGTGACTATGAATGGTCGTTCGGAGACGGCACGTCCAACGCCTTGGGACGCATCTGCGTGCATTTCTTCCGCAAGCCGACACAGCCGGTGCAATCGCTTCGTTCCTGGCCGCTCCTGAAACCATTTCTCCCGCCGCCCGAACCGGGCAAGCCATTGACCGTCGAATGCCGGATCGCCCGTGGCAGCGTAGAGCTTTATAAGTCCGCGATAGACATCGAGGTTCTGGAAAACTCGAACGTCGAGCGACGCATTCGCACCATCGATGGGATGGCGACGATGATCTCCGTGGCTGTTGCTTTGTTGCTGGCCGTTCTGCTGCACTACACGGGATTGGAGCGGCTCGACACGCTGAACGACCTCGCCACTCCATTCCTTGCCGGCTTCGGCCTGGATCAGGTCAAAGACAAGCTCGTCCGCTTTCCCGATCTGGTAAAAACCGTCCGCGCATGAATCGATCTTATCCGTCGCCGTTAACGTGACCGGCACCGGGATGCCCGATACGCCCGGTGCCGGCGTTGCTCGCGACCTCCCGTCACACCCGCGGCGGTGGGACAGCGGCGTGCGGAAAGTGGAATGCGCCTGACGGGTGTCACCCCTCCCCTTCCGCTTTCTGGAACAGGTAATCGATGTCGCCATCCTCCAGCGCGCCGGTCAGGGTGCCGGTGCCCTCGATGGTGGCGGCGGTCAGGTTTCCCTTGCGGCGCTGCAGGTCGAGGATGCGTTCCTCCACCGTGTCCGTGGCGATCAGCTTGTAGACGAAGACCGGCTTGTCCTGGCCGATGCGGTAGGCGCGGTCGGTCGCCTGGTCCTCCGCCGCCGGGTTCCACCACGGGTCGTAGTGGATCACCGTGTCGGCCGCCGTCAGGTTCAGGCCGCGCCCGCCGGCCTTCAGGCTGATCAGGAAGACCGGCACCTCGCCGCGCTGGAAACGGGCCACCGGCTCCGCCCGGTCGCGGGTGCGGCCGGTCAGCTCCACATAGGCGATGCCCACCCGGTCCAATTCCGCCTTGATCAGGTCGAGCATCGAGGTGAATTGGGAGAAGACCAGGATCCGGCGCCCCTCCGGCACCATCTCCTCCACCATGTCGATCAGGCTTTGCAGCTTGGCGCTGTCGGTCACGTCGTTGGCGACCTTGACCAGACGCGGGTCGCAGCAGACCTGCCGCAGCTTCAGCAGCGCGTCGATCACGGTGATGGCGCTGCGCTGGATGCCGGCCGCGGCGATGGCCGCGCGCACCTTCTCGTGCACCGACAGGCGGATCGCCTCGTAGAGGTCGCGCTGGGCCGAATCCAGCTCGATGCGCCGGATGACCTCGGTCTTGGGCGGCAGTTCCTTGGCGACGTCGGCCTTGGTCCGGCGCAGCAGGAAAGGACGGATGCGGCGCAGCAGCAGGCTGGCGCGGGTGGCGTCGCCGCGCTTCTCGATGGGGTTGCGGAAACGCTTCTGGAAATCCTTGCGGTCGCCCAGCAGCCCCGGCATCAGGAAGGCGAACTGGCTCCACAGTTCACCCAGATTGTTCTCCACCGGCGTGCCGGACAGGCAGAGCCGGTGCCGCGCCTTCAGGTCGCAGACCGCGCGGGTGGCCTTGCTGTCCGGGTTCTTGATGGCCTGCGCCTCGTCCAGCACGATCATGTGCCACGTCCGCCGCTTCATCACCTCGAGGTCGCGGGCGACCACACCGTAGGTGGTCACCACGATGTCGGCGCGGTCGGTCTCTCCGTGCAGCCCGTGCCGCTCAAGCCCGTGCAGGACCAGCACCGACAGGTGCGGCGTGAAGCGCTTCGCCTCCGCCACCCAGTTGGGGACGAGGCTGGTCGGCACCACGATCAGGCAGGGCTCGTCCAGCCGCCCGGCGTCATGCTCCACCGCGATGTGCGCCAGGGTCTGCGCGGTCTTGCCGAGGCCCATGTCGTCGGCTAGGATGCCGGCCACCCCGCCCGCCCGCAGCCCCTGCAGCCACGCCAGTCCGGCGCGCTGGTAATCGCGCAGCTCGGCCCGGAAGCGGGAGGGGACGGGAACCTCCGGCAGCGGCTCGTCGGCCCGCATGCGGTCGAGGAAGGCGGTGATCTGCCGCGCGCTGTCGGGGCGCCGGGCGATCAGATCGTCGATATCGACCAGCGCGTCGGCCTCGGCCAGCGGCACGCGCAGGGTGTTGTCCACCCGGCGCGCCTGATCGATCATTGCCTCCACCACGCTGAGCAGCCGCTCCACCCGGTCGGCCGGCAGGGCCAGCACCGAGCCGTCCTCCAGCACCACATGGGCGCGACCGTCGATCACGCGGGCAGCGCTCATCCCGCCGCGCTCCACCAAGCCGGCCAGAATCGGCAGCAGAGGGCGGCGCTCGCCGTCGATTTCGACGCCCACGTCCAGGTCGAACCAGCCGTCGCCGGCGTCGCGGACCGCGACCGCCACCTCCCCGCCCGGCTCCACCACGCGGGCGCCGAAATCGGCCCCGATCTCCACCACCCAGCCATCGGCGCGCAGGGCCGGTGCCTGGACGGCCATGAAGTCCTGCCAGCGCTCGGCGACATCGCGCCCGGTCAGCCAATGCACGCGGGCGCCGCGGGGGTTGAGCGAACCCTTCGGCGGATCGATGCGGGCCTGGGCGAATCCCAGCGTGGCGAGGCGCTGGAGAGCCTCCTGCTCCAGATCACGGTCGCGGCGGATGAACAGGGGCGAGCCGTCCACATCCTCGGCGCGGGCGAACTGGCGCTGGTCGTCGGCGTCGATCTCGACCGGGGTTCCGTCCTCGCCATAGTCGAAGGACAGGCGCAGCACATCCACCAGCCCGTCGGACGGCGACACCACGCGGCCCAGCCGCGCGATCACGCTCGGTGTGCGCTCGACGATGCGCGCCGCGTCGCCGCCACCGGCCCGCGGCGCCGCGGCGGGCGGGTCGGGGCGCAGGTGCGCCGGCACCGGCACGGGGGACGCGGCGACCACCGGCGCTTTCGGCTTCGGCAGATCCACCACCTGAAGCTCGATCGGGCAGATCTGCCCGGCCTTGGCATCGATGCACCAATAGGCGAGCCCGCGCACCAGGACGGATCCGGGCGCCAACCCGCTCGGCCGCAGCTTGCCGGTCTTCTGGTCGCGGAAGGCGCGGAGCGCCCGCGGTGGCCCCTCGACCAACCGCCCACCGCGGTGCCAGCGCAGCCGGCCGGTTGCCAGCAGGGCGCGCAGGATGCGGTCGACCGCATCCCGCCGCACCTTCAGGACGGGTGTGCGCACCACACCGCCGCCGCCGAGCAGGCGGGCGATGTTGCGATCCTCCTCGGCGTCGGGAGCGGCCCGTTCCAGCACGTCGCGCGGCGACGCCGGTTCCCCCTCCCCGGCTCCCGGGCCGCTGGTCGGCACGAGGCTGGCGGCGACGTACAGCGCAACGTCGTCCTTGCCCGGCTCCAGCCGCCACAGAACGCTGTGCAGGACCGGGCGCGGCACCGGCGCCAATGCGGAAGGCCGCACGGGCATTCTGGCCGCCGCCGGAACCGGCGCCGCAGTAGGAGGCGGGGCGGACGACTCACCCATCAGATCGAGCAGCGAGGTGCGCCGCCACTCCGGCCATGCGTCCAGCGCAGCCAGTGCCGCGGCGGCCATGTGGGCGCAGCCCGGCCGTCCGCAGCCGCAGGTCCGGTCGAAGGCGACCCGGCGCCCGCGCGAGACCGGGGCCACCATCACCGCCAGCTCGCGGCCCAGATCGGTCACGCGCGCCTCGACCCGCCCCGGTCCACGGGCGATCCGCACCGCGCCGGCAAGCACCAGATCGCGCCCGCGCCGCAGCGTCCGCGCCTCGAAGACGCGCGCCAGATCCTCCTCGGCGAAGGGAGCCGCCACGGGTGGCGGGGAATCGAACAGGGCAGGCAGTGACGAAGGCATCCGGACCGGGGGAGTGGGGAACGGGAACCCGGCACCATAGTGCCTGCGGAGCGGCAAAGCCACCCTTGCGCCGACAATCCAGTCATCCGCCGCGGTTCCTTCACGCTGCAGCGCACACGAACGAAAGGCGGCTATGAAAAAATCGTAAATAAACTTGGTTAATTAAAATGAACAGCGGTTAGTTTGCTCACAAAACCGCTGTTGACCGAATAAAGGTATCAGTCTAGGGTAATAAATGAATCAAATTTGAGGCATTGTATTTCTGGTTGTGGAGACCAGGATGCTCGACACGTCATTTCCGAAGCGGTGTCGGGTACAGCGTATCTCGTCGTGAAGGAGTATCCTCGGCCATGATGCCTCCCAACCGCCGCAAGGATCGGAAGAGCGAAAGTACGTCGCCCATCCTTGAACAAATCATGACCGGTGGATCGAGCGTATCCTTCCACGTCCTGCAGCTCAGCCAAGGCATTGAGCCTGAGAAACTGCTGTTCAAAACCGCGGCGCTGAACAACTGCATTGTCTTCAAGTACCCGAATTTCAATGACGAGCTCGACTCGGCGGCGGAATCATCGGAGGATATGCTTCCCAGCGAGGTGTTCGTCCGGCCCATCGAGACGGGACTGTATGTTCCGCACACCACGACGGCGCCGCGAGCCGGCGGTTACGCCGTCTACATGCGAGGCAAGAACTACAAGGCAGTCCTGGACGAGCTGTTTGGGATCGACATGGCCAGCCAGGAAGAGGCGACGCTGCACGACCTCGCCGTGCTCGACGCCATCGACAGCATCCCGTCGCTGGACGCCTTCCTGCTGAAGATCGGATTCGAGGCGGAGCGGCTCTCCATCGATCCGCGCTACCTGAAGATCAACGAGGACGAGGAGGCGCAAATCCGCCTGCTGATCGGCGGCCGGATCGAGCCGATCATCCGCAAGGCGCTCGGCATTCCGGAGGGGGTCGGCCAGCGCATCGAGCGTTTCCTGCAGGCCATCTGGCACACCGACATGCCGGAAGCACGCCTGTTCGTCACCGCCTTCGGCATCGAGCAGTCGGAGGCCGAGCCGGTGTTCGGCGCCTGGAAGGGGATCACCTTCTACGAATACCAGCTCCGCCGGCTGGCCCCGCCCATCCGGAACATCGTGAAATGGCTGAAGTCGCCGGACTGCCTGCCCATCGACCTGCGCGCGCACAAGATGTTCGAAACCAACCTGCTCATGTACATCGAGAAGGTCGGCAAGCAGATCGAGGGGGCGCTGAACGATATCCGCTCGATCCTCGGCGAGTACGAGACCTGCTTCCGCACCTTCATGGAAGGCAACCCGCACCCGTTCCGCGAATTCCTGCGCACGGTGCGGCAGAAATACTGGCTGATGGGCTATTGCATCTCGGCGCTGAACAGCCTCGTCCACACCTACAGCCGCTTCATGCGGCAGGCGGTGGACAAGAAGCTGTTCTTCGAGTCGATGTACGACATGCTGCGCCAGTTCGATGTGGCGCTGGACCGCCGGCGGGAGCAGCGGGCAGCCTTCTGACCGCCCGCCCCTGCCCTACCCCGGTTACTCGGCTGCCGGCCGCGGCGCGGCGTTGACCGGTGCGGCGAGCTGGGCATCGACCACGGCGACCGCGGTCATGTTCAGAAGGCCGCGCACTGTCACCGACGGCGTGACGATGTGCACGGGCCGGCCGGCGCCCAGCAGCATCGGTCCGACATTCTGCGCGTCGCCCAGCACCTTCAGCATGTTGAAGGCGATGTTGGCGGCGTCCAGCGTCGGCATGACCAGCAGGTTCGCCTCCCCCCGCAGCCGCGAGTCCGGCAGCACCCGGTTGCGGATGGCCTCCGACAGGGCGGCGTCGGCGTGCATCTCGCCGTCCACCTCCAGGTCGTTCATTTCCGCCGCGATCAGCTCGTAGGCCTTGCGCATCTTGCGGGCGCTGGGCGTGTCGGCGCTGCCGAAATTGGAGTGGGAGAGCAGCGCCACCTTCGGCTCGATGCCGAGCCGCCGCACCTCCTCCGCCGCCAGCCGCGCGATCTCCGCCACCTGCTCGGCGGTCGGGTCGGGGTTCACGTAGGTGTCGCAGAGGAAGTAGGTGCCCTTCTCCAGGATCAGCAGGTTCATGGCGCCCGCGGTCTTGGCGCCCTTGCGCAGGCCGATGATGTCCATCACGTGCTGGTAATGGTCGCCATAGCGGCCGGTCGTGCCGCAGACCATGGCGTCCGCCTCGCCCCGCCGCACCATCAGCGCGCCGAACACCGTGGGCTGGGTGCGCACGACGTTGGCCGCGTGGGTCGGCGACACGCCGCGCCGGCCCATCAGGCGGCGGTAGATTTCGGAGTAATTGTGATAGCGCAGGTCGCGGATGACCTCGATCACCTCGACATCCTTGCCCGGCTTCAGGCGCAGCCCCAGCTCGGCGATCTTCTTCTCGATGATGTCGCCACGGCCGATCAGGATCGGCTCGGCGATCTTCTCATCGACCGCAACCTGGGCGGCGCGCAGCACGCGCTCGTCCTCGCCCTCGGTGTAGACGACACGCTTGGGCGCCTGCTTGGCCTTGGTCATCACCGGCTTCATCACGAGGCCGGAGCGGAACACATGCTGCGCCAGCACTTCGCGGTAGGCGTGGAAATCGGCGATCGGCCGGGTGGCGACGCCGCTGTCCATGGCCGCCTTGGCGACCGCCGACGACACCTCGATCATCAGCCGCGGGTCGAAGGGCTTGGGCAGGATGTAGTCCGGGCCGAAGCGCAGCTCTTCCCCGCCATAGGCGGCGGCCACCACGTCCGACGGCTCGGCGCGGGCGAGGTTGGCCACGGCGTGGGTGGCGGCGACCTTCATCTCCTCCGTCACCGTGGTGGCGCCCACGTCGAGCGCCCCGCGGAAGATGAAGGGGAAGCACAGCACGTTGTTGACCTGGTTGGGGAAGTCCGACCGGCCGGTGGCGATGATGGCGTCGGGCCGAACCTCGCGCGCCAGGTCGGGCATGATCTCCGGCTCGGGATTGGCGAGCGCCAGGATCAGCGGATTGGTCGCCATGCGCTTGACCATCTCGGGCTTCAGAACCTTCGGCCCGGACAGGCCGAGGAACAGGTCCGCGCCGTCGATCACCTCGTCCAGGGTGCGCTTGTCCGTGTCCCGGGCGTAGGCGTCCTTGAAGGGGTTCATCTGCTCGTTGCGGCCCTTGTGGACCACACCGGCGAGATCGACCAGCCACACGTTCTCGCGTTTGATCCCCAGCATCACCAGCAGGTCCAGGCAGGCGATCCCCGCCGCACCGCCGCCGGTGGACACCACCTTGATGTCCCCGAGCTCCTTGCCGACCAGCTTCAGCCCGTTGAGGACCGCGGCCCCCACCACGATGGCGGTGCCGTGCTGGTCGTCGTGGAACACCGGGATGCGCATGCGCTCGCGCAGGCGCCGCTCCACCTCGAAACAGGCGGGGGCGGCGATGTCCTCCAAATTGATGGCGCCGAAGCTGGGCTCCAGCCGGGCGATGGTGTCGATCAGGGCGTCTACGTCCGTCTCGGCGATCTCGATGTCGAAGCAGTCGATGCCGGCGAACTTCTTGAAGAGGACGGCCTTGCCCTCCATGACGGGCTTGGCGGCCAGCGGCCCGATGTTGCCGAGCCCCAGCACCGCGGTGCCGTTGGTGACCACGGCCACGAGGTTCGCGCGCGCCGTCAGCTCGGCGGCCTGCGCGGGATCCTTGGCGATCGCCATGGAGGCGGCGGCCACGCCGGGGGAGTAGGCAAGCGCCAGGTCGCGCTGGTTCGCCATCGGCTTCGTCGCGACGATGGCGAGTTTGCCGGGTCGCGGACGACGGTGATATTCGAGCGCCATGGCATCCAGATCGCCCGTCATGAGCCTTTCTCCATCCCTATTAACTGGTTTTCGGTTAATTCGACCGCACGCCGATTCTCCCCCCGCGCTTATACCGCATATGACGGCGGGCGGGAACGGGAGAACGTCATCGGAGCCGTACCGCGGCGTCCTGGAAAGCGCCAGATTTGATGGTGGATTTGATTCAATCCGTGCGCTTCCGGACATGGCGCGGGTTCCTGTATGCTCACGCACAGCGAGCAGGAAGGAAGCGAATGCTCTACAATGGGGGAACCGCAGGAACAGGGGGCGGTCGCCGCCGGCTCGGTGCGGCGGTCGCGGTGCTGTGCTCGCTCAGTCCGGCCTATGCCGGTGCGCAGTTCTTCCGCGAGGCGCCGGTCCTGGCGCAACGGGTGGCAGCGGGAAGTCTTCCACCGGTGGAACGCCGGCTGCCGGACAATCCCATGCTCCTCCAGCCGCTGGACCGGCCCGGCGATTATGGCGGAAGCTGGGGGCTGGCGATGGTCAGTCGCTACGATGGGCTTCTGCTTTACCGCACCATCGGCTACGAGCCGTTGGTGCGCTGGGATCCGATGTGGACGCGGGTTGTTGCGAATGTCGCACAATCCTTCGAATCGAACGCCGACGCCAGCAGCTTCACCTTCCGGCTGCGCCGCGGGCTGCGCTGGTCGGACGGGCGGCCAATGACGTCCGAAGATGTGGTGTTCTGGTTCGAGGATGTCCTGAACAACCCCGACATCACGGCCGCGGCCCCCAGCATCCTGCGCAGCCCCGTTGCCGGCGCCCGGCTGGAAACGCCGGACGCGCACACGCTGCGTTTCACCTTCCCGGCACCCAACAGCCTGTTCCCCCTGCAGCTCGCGGCGGGGCAGATGGAACGCGGGCCGACCGACCTGCCCAAGCACGCGCTCACCCGCTATCACCTCCGCTACAACCCGGACGCCGACCGGGAAGCCAAGGCGGAGGGGTATCGCGACTGGGTCGAGCGGTTCCTGATCAAATCCCAGCTTCTGCGCGCGCCGTCCGGTCCGGACGCCCTGCTGCGCCGGCGGGACGCGGACGGCACCGCCTCGTTGCCGGCGGAGCCGGTGCCGACCCTCGAAGCCTGGGTGATCGACCGGCTGGAGGCCGGATCGCCGCCGGTGCTGGTTGCCGAACGCAATCCGTATTACTGGAAGATCGATTCCACCGGCGGGCAGTTGCCCTACATCGACCGGATCGAAACGGCGCTCACCACGTCCGCCGCCGAACTCCCGGTCCTGGTGCGGGCCGGGCGCGTGGGGCTTCAGGCGCGTCACTTCGTGGTCAACGACCTCGCGGCCCGGGCGCTCGCCGAGGGCGGCAACCGGTACCGCGCGCTGCCGCTGCTTCCGACCGACGCCAATACCGTTCCGATCGTCTTCAACCTCACGCATCGGGATCCGGTGTGGCGGACCTTGTTGCAGCAGCGGAACTTCCGTGTGGCGCTGTCGCTGCTGATCGACCGCCGCGCGATCATCGACGAGGTCTTCGGCGGCAAGGGGGAGCCTTATCAGATCGCGCCGCGTCCGGAATCCAGGTACTACCACCAAAGGCTGGCGCACCAGTATCTGGACCATGACCCGGATCGGGCCAACGCGATCCTTGGCGGGCTCGGCCTGGACCGGCCCGATGCCGACGGGCTGCGCCTGCTGCCGGACGGGCGCCCGCTGTCCTTCACGGTTCTGGTGCGCCGCGACCGACCCGACTCCCGCAAGGCCATGGCACTGGTGGCGCGGCAATGGCGCCGGGCCGGCATTGACGCCGGGATCGCGCTCGTGGACCGGGCGGACACCCACAACCGCATCCAGGCGAACGACTTCGACGCGATGGTCGGACATCCGGAAGGGGGCTTCGACGCGCTGCTCGACGCCTACGCCTTCGCGCCCTTGAACTGGAGCAGCTACTTCGCCCCGGGCTGGGCGCGCTGGGCCATGAACAGCAGCGACCCGCAGGCGGTGAATCCGCCACCGTCGGTCATCCGTCAGATCGAAACCTATGAGCGGATCAAGGGCGTGGCCGATGCCGACGCCCAGCACCGCATGATGGGCGATGTGCTCGACATCGCGGCCGAGGAGTTCTTCACGATCGGCGTGTCGTTGCCCGACGCCGGCCGCGGCGTCGTGCGGACGGATTTCCGCAACATCCCCAAGGTGATGTTCGAAACCTGGCTGTATCCAGCCCCCGCCCCCGCCAACCCGCCGCTCTTCTTCATCGAGCGGCGGTGACGGCAGGCCTGCCGGTCAGGCGCGGGTCGGCGGCTGGATGTCCGGAGGCGACGGCTCGCCCAGCGGCGGCGGAATCTCCGGGGGCGTCTCGGGCGCCGTTGGCGGCGGAACGGTCGGATCCGGCGTGCTGGGCGCCGGATTGGGCGGAATTTCCGGCGTGCCGGGGGTCATCGGATCGCTCATGCCCTCTCCTCTCAATCCGCCGCGTCCTGGGCGGTGTTCTCGATCGCGCGACCGCCGCTCTGGGCGTCCTCGCCGAGGCCCTCGACCGTGTTGCAGCCGGACAGGATCACCGCGCTCATCAGCACGAGGCCGGCGAGCATCACCTGATGGTAGGGGAACACCTTGGCGCGGGTCATGACGCCGTCTCCCGAAGGGTTGCATGTCTTCAGGTGAACGGGCGCGGGGTTGTGTTGGTTCCCGCGTCAGACGGCGGCGGGTTCGACTTCGGCGACCCAGCGGCCGTTCCGCACGAAACGCCGCTCCAGGGCGTCCGCCGGCATCGGGCGGGCGATCAGGAAACCCTGGGCCTGATGACACCCGTGGTCGCGCAGGAAGTCGAGCTGATCATCCCGCTCGATCCCCTCGGCGACCACCGTCAGGCCGAGCTTCTGCCCCATGGCGATGATGGTCGCGGCGATGGCCGCGTCGTCGGCCTTGGTGGTCACGTCGTTGAGGAAGGACCGGTCCACCTTCAGCGAGGTGATGGGCAGGCTGCGCAGCAGGGCGAGCGAGGAATGGCCGGTCCCGAAATCATCCACCGCGATGCGCAGCCCGAGATCGCGGAGCGCCCGCAGCGCGTCAACGATGGTCTCCAGATTGTCCATCATGATGGACTCGGTGATCTCCAGATCCAGCCAGCGCGGGTTCGCCCCTTCCGCGAAGAGGATTCCGCGCACCGTCTCGACCACCGAGCGGTCGATGAGCTGGCGGACGGAGATGTTGACCGCGATCGGCAGCGGCTCGATGCCGCGCCCCTCCCACTCCGCGACCTGCCGCAGGGCCTGGGTCATCACCCATTCGCCGATGACGTTGATCAGCCCCATCTCCTCGGCCACCGGAATGAAGGCCGCCGGTGACACCCAGCCGCGCTCCGGGTGCTTCCAGCGGATCAGCGCCTCCAGACCGACCGGGCGGAGCGTGGCGACGTCCACCTTGGGCTGGTAGTAGACGAGGAACTGCCCGGTCTCCACCGCCTCGCGCAGGCTGTTCTCCAGCGCCAGCCGCGCCACCGCCTCGGCGTTCATCTCCGGCACGAAGAAGCGGTAGCCGTTGCCCCCGCCTGCCTTGGCCCGGTACATGGCCGAATCGGCGTGGCGCAGCATGGCCGGCACGTCGCTGCTGCCACTGCCGTCATAGACGCTGATGCCGATCGACGGCGTGACGAACAGGGAGCGTTCCTGCACCATCACCGGCTTCGACACCGCCGCCGTGATCGCACCGGCGATGCGGGCGGCGTCCTGCGGGTCGCCCAGGTCCTCCGCGATGACCAGGAACTCGTCACCGCCCAGCCGGCCCACGGTGTCGGTCGGGCGCACCGCCCCGACGATGGCCTTCGCGATCACCTTCAGCAGCCCGTCGCCGATGTTGTGGCCGAGGCTGTCGTTGATCAGCTTGAAGCGGTCGAGGTCGATGAACAGGATGGCGAGCCGCGTGCCCTTCTGCCGGCACAGACCCATGGCGTGCGACAGCCGGTCCTGCACCAGCGTGCGGTTCGGCAGACCGGTCAGCGGGTCGTGCGTCGCCATGTACATGAGCTGCTCTTCGAACCGCTTGCGCTCCGTCACGTCGGCCATGGTGCCGGTGAAGCGGTAGGCCTCGCCCAGGGAGTCGCGCAGACAGCGCCCCTTGGCTTCGATCCACATCCAGGAGCCGTCCTTGCGCTTCATACGGTAGACCGGCTCGTACTCCGACACCTCGCCGCGCAGGTAGCGGTCGACCAAATCCATGGTCCAGGGCAGGTCGTCCGGGTGGATCAGCGACTCCCAGGTGCCGATCCGGCCCGCCAGCTCGCCGGGGTCGTAGCCCAGCATGTCGATGAATTCCGGCGACCACCAGGAGGCGCCGGTGCGCAGGTCGGCGTCCCACACGCCGGAGCGGGTGGCGGTCACCGCCAGCTTCAGCCGCCCTTCGCTGTCGCGCAGCGCGACCTCCGCCTCCTTGTGGCGTTCCAGGGTGTGGCCGAGGCGCAGGAGCAGCCGGTTGATGGAGCGGACGAGGATGCCCAGCTCGTCCTCCGCATGCTCCCGCGGAATGGGGAGGAGCTGGTCGGCCGGCCGGTCAGGGTCCACGCCGGCGACCGCTGTGGACAGGCGCAGGAACGGCTGGGTGACCGACAGGTAGAACATGACGACCAGAATCACCGCCAGCCCGGCCGTCCACAGGGCTCCCGCCCCGATCAGCACCGAAGCGCGGCTGGAGAATTCCTCGGCGATCACCGTATGATCGATGGTCACGCGCAGCTCGCCCACCGTCTGCATCCGCCGGGCGACGACCAGCGGGATGGAGTGGGAGCGATCCGGTTGGATCAACAGGTCGGCCAGCCAGCCCAAGCGGCCGACCGCCGGCGGTCGCTCCTGCATCGCCAGCGTCGCTCCGAAATCATCGCGGATCTCCGCGCGACGGATCGGCCGGTGCTCGAACAGGCCGTTCAGCACCCGCGACGCCAGCGCGCGGTCGAAGGTGTAGGCCGCCTCCGCCGCCGGTTCCTGCATCGTCTTCAGGAACTGCCCGACCAGCTCGTCCGACCGCTGTTCGAGCTGGAACAGGCCGACGAACACCTGGCCCGTGGTCAGCACCAGCCCCAGCAGCAGCGTCAGCAGGACGGTGTTGCGCGCCTGTTTGTAGGACAGACGCTTGCGCAGAGGCACGCGCCCTGGAACGGTGTCACCGTCCGCCGACGGTGGAAAGGCTTGTTCGGGATTTGCGTTGGGTCGTTCGATCACGAGATGCGCCAGACGATGGGTTCGGTAAGGAGCCGCGTCCCGGCGGGTTCGGTCAACTCAACAGCCGCCACGCCGCCGCCCGCTCGATGCTCGTTGATCGTGCAGGCACTACTCCACATTCGCGGCGCGGAATCAACCGGGAATCGCCCGAGCCCATGGATCCGGGAGAATATTACTTGTCGGGGACGGTGATGTTGCATGCGGGTGACGGCACTGGATCCTGGGGCCGGACGCAGCCGCCCGGTCGCCGGTATGCCGGCGCGGCGTGTCGTCCGTTTGATTGAACCGAGCGATCCCATATAACGGAGCGTCCGCGTTCACAAGCCCAGGTCACAGCCTTGTCCTTCCTCGATTCCCTGTTCGACCAGGCCGGCGAGACCGCCGGCCGCTTCCTGGAGGCGGACGTGCGCCTGGGTGTCACGGGCCTGCGCCGGGCCGGCAAGACGGTGTTCACGACCGCGGTGGTGGACAACCTGCTGCGCGCCGGCCGCCTGCCCTTCCTCGACGTGGTGGCGTCCGGCCGCTTCCAGGCCGCGCGCCTGCGCCCGCAGCCCGACGCCGACGTGCCCCGCTTCGCCTTCGAGGAGCATCTGGCGACCATCACCGCGGCACAGCCGGACTGGCCGGAGCCGACGACCGGGATCAGCCAGCTCCGGCTCGCCATCCGCTACCGGCCCAATTCGGCGTTGCGGCGGACCCTGCAGTCGGTGGCGACGGTCAACCTCGACATCGTCGATTACCCCGGCGAATGGCTGCTCGACCTGCCGATGCTGCGCCAGTCCTTCGCGGAATGGAGCGCTCTCAGCCTGGAACTGGCTGCCCGGTCGCCGCGTGACGCGCTGTCGGTGGACTGGCGCGGCTGGCTCTCCGCCATCGATCCCGCAGGACCGGACGAGGAGGAGGAGGCGCGGCGGGGTGCGGCGCTCTACACCGAATACCTGCACGCCTGCCGGCGGGCCGAGTCCTTCCTCAGCATCATCCAGCCCGGCCGGTTCGTCGAGCCGGGCGACCTCAAGGACGCGCCGCTGCTCACCTTCTGCCCGCTGCCCGGCGAGCGGCGCGGCCGCGGCACGCTGTGGGCGCTGATGGAGTCGCGGTACGAGGCGTACAAGTCCTCGGTCGTGCGCCGCTTCTTCGCCGAACATTTCGCCAGGTTGAACCGGCAGGTGGTGCTGATCGACGTGCTGGGCGCGCTGAACGCCGGGGTGTCGGGGCTGGGCGACATGAAGCGGGCGCTGGAGATGAGCCTGGAGCCGTTCCGCCACGGCAGCTCCGGCTGGCTGGACTGGCTGTTCGGCAGCAAGATCGACCGCGTGCTCTTCGCCGCCACCAAGGCCGACCACATCGCCTCCAGCCAGCACCCGAACCTGAAGGGCATCCTCGACAGCCTCGTCGCCGAGGCGCGGCGGACCATCCGCTTCGAGGGCGCGCAGGTCGAGACCATGGCGCTCGCCTCGCTCAAATGCACCGAGACGGTGGTGACCGAGCATGAGGGGCGGACCCTGCGCTGCATCCAGGGCGTGCCGGTCGGGCGCGACCGCCCCACCGTGCTCTATCCGGGCGAGATCCCGGACGGCGCCGACGCCATGACGGTGGCCCGCAACCGTAGCTACCGCTTCATGCCCTTCCGCCCACCGGCCGACGCCGGGCGCGACGGCCGCGGACTGCCGCATGTGCGCCTGGATCAGGCGCTTCAGTTCCTGCTCGGGGATTACCTGGAATGATCGACCGCACGCCCCCACGGGAACCCAGGGACGAGCCCATGGAGTGGATTCCGCCCATGGAGCTGGACCCGGCGCGCGCCGTGCCGGCACCCCGCGTGCCGGAGCCCGCCCCTCCCCCGCCGCCCTTCGAGGCGGAGCCCGACGCCGCCATGCCGGAGGCCGAATTCATCCCGCCGGTGGCCGGACCGGCGCCGCGGTCACCGCTGCTGCGCTGGCTGGTCGGGGCGGTGGCCCTGCTGATCCTCGTCGCGGTCGGGTTCGACACCGCCGACCTGATGAACCGCGCCTTCGCCACCAGCATGGCGCTCGGCGTGGTGGTGGCGCTGGTGGCCGGTGTGGCGGGCATCACCACCATCGCCCTGCTCCTGCGCGAGCTGCGCAGCCTGAAGCGGCTGCGGCGGATCGAGGAGCTGCGCGGCGAGTCCCGCAAGCTGTCCCACACCATGGAGCTGGGCCGTGCCGACCGCTTCGCCGGGGCCTTGACCCGTCTCTACACCGACCGGCCGGATCTCGAACTGGATCTGGCCCGGCTGAAGGACGTGGTGACCGACGCCCACGACGACGCGGAGGTGGTGCGGCTGATCGACCGGGAGGTGCTGACCGGGCTCGACCGCCGTGCCTACCAGACGGTGCTGCGCGCTTCCCGCGACACCGCGCTGGCGACGGCCCTCAGCCCCGCGGCGCTGCTCGACATCGCGGTGGTGCTGTGGCGGAACCTGCGGCTGGTGCGCGAGATCGCCACGCTCTACGGCGCCCGTCCCGGCTATGTAGGGTCGTTGCGCCTGTTGCGGCGGATGCTCGGCAACATCGCGGTCGCCGGGGTGACCGAGAGCGCGCATCATGTCGCGGTGGACGCGCTGGGCGGCTCGCTGGCCGCCGCCATCTCCACCCGCGTCGGCCAGGGCGTGATCAACGGGCTGCTGACGGCGCGCATCGGGCTGGCCGCCATGCACACCTGCCGCCCGGTGCCCTTCACCCCCGACACGCGCCCCAGCTTGGGCCGCATCCGGGCCGAGCTGCTGAGCCTGCCGAAGCAGGTGCTGTAGGCGGCTCCGGCCGCTTCGCGATTGACGCGCCCGCCGCCGCTCGCCACCTCTGTCCTGTGACAAAGAACGGGGGCGGGCGATGGCGGTCACGCGGGACGGGCTGAAGCGGCGGATCGACCAGGCGCTGGGACGCGACAGGGCGGACCTCGTCATCAAGAACACGCGGTTCCTCAACGTGGTGACCGGCGAGATCGCGGAAAGCGACATCGCCGTCTGCGGCGACCGTATCGTCGGCACCTACGACACGTACGACGGGGTGGAGGAGATCGACGGGCGCGGGCTGACCGTCGTTCCAGGCTTCATCGACACCCACGTCCATTGCGAATCGACCTGCGTCACACCGCTGGAGTTCGACCGCTGCGTGCTGCCGCGCGGCACCACGACCGCCGTCTGCGACCCGCACGAGATCGCCAACGTGCTGGGCGACAAGGGGCTGCGCTACGTGCTGGACTGCGCCGAGGGCACCGCGCTCGACCTGCGCGTCCAGCTTTCGTCCTGCGTGCCGGCGACGGAGCTGGAGACTTCCGGCGCGCGGTTGGAGGCGGCGGATCTCGTGCGCCACAAGGACCATCCCAAGGTCATCGGGCTGGCCGAGTTCATGAACTTCCCCGGCGTCCTGCACAAGGACGACGCGGTGCTCGACAAGCTGGTGGCCTTCCAGGACCGCCACATCGACGGGCACGCGCCGCTGGTGACCGGCCGCGATCTCAACGCCTATCTTTCCTGCGGTGTGCGCAACTGCCATGAGACCACCAGCGCCGCCGAGGCGATGGAGAAGCTGCGCAAGGGCATGCAGGTGCTGATCCGCGACGGGTCGGTGTCGAAGGACGTGCACGCGCTGGCGGAGGTGATCGGGCCGCGCACCTCCCCGTTCCTTGGTCTGTGCACCGACGACCGCAACCCGCTGGACATCGCGGAGGAGGGGCACCTCGACCACCTCATCCGCACAGCCATCCGGCTGGGGGCTCCGGTGGCGGACGTATACCGCGCCGCCACCTGGTCCGCCGCGCGGCATTTCGGGCTGACCGACCGCGGGCTGGTGGCGCCGGGGCAGCGCGCCGACCTCGTGCTGCTAGACGATCTTGAGGGCTGCGCGGTCAACCGCGTGATCCGCAACGGACGGGTGGTGACGGCGGACAGCTTCGCCGGACGGCCGGCGATCGTCCCGGTCGGGCTGAACTCCGTGAAGCTCGACCCGGTCACCGCCGAAGATTTCGCGATGCCGGCGGGCGGCGGTTCCACCCGGTCGGTGATCGGTGTCCTGCCCGGCAAGATCCTCACCGAGCACCGGCGGATGGAGGTGCCGCGCATCCAGGGCCGCGCCGTTGCCGACACCGCGCGCGACATCCTGAAGGTCAGCGTGCTCTCCCGCCACGGCACCAACCGCAACATCGGGCGCGGATTCGTCAGCGGCTTCGGGCTGACGGAAGGGGCGCTGGCCTCCTCCGTCGGGCATGACAGCCACAACCTTTGCGTGGTCGGCGCCACCGACGGCGACATGGCGATCGCGGTGAACCGGCTGATCGAGCTTCAGGGCGGCTTCGTCGCCGTGCGCAACGGCCATGTGGTGGGGGAGATCGCCCTGCCTCTGGCCGGGCTGATGAGCCTGGAGCCTTTCGAGACGGTGGAGCGCCATCTGCGCACACTGCGCGCCGCGGTGCGGGAGATGGGCTGCCCGCTGGCCGAGCCCTTCCTGCAACTGGCCTTCCTGCCGCTGCCGGTCATCCCGCATCTGAAGATCACCGACATGGGGCTGGTGGATGTCGACCGGTTCGCGCTGGTGGAGGGATGACGTGGAGACAATTGGCCTGCCGACGTCCTCCAGCCGACTGCGGCCATTGACAGCCACGGGTTGCCAGGGTTCCACTCCCCGGATGGAATCAACGCTGCGGTGGATGCATGTTCAGGTTTCCGGCGGTTCGGATGGTCGCGGTGCTGGCGCTGGCGGGAATGCTGGCCGGCTGTTCCACACAGGGGCAGAGCCGCTATTCGGAGCGCGACATCGGCCGCTCCTCGGTGGTCGAATTCGGGACCGTGATCCAGGCCCGCCAGGTGGACATCCGCGGTGAGACCAGCGGGCTCGGCGGGATGGCGGGTGCGGCCGCCGGCGGCATCGCCCTGTCCGGGGTCGGCCAGGGCTCCGGCAACGCGGCGGCGATCCTCGGCGGCGTGATCGCCGGCGCTCTGCTGGGCTCGATGGCCGAGCAGTCGATGTCCAACCGCGTTGGCATCGAGTACATCGTCACCCTGGCCAATGGCACCACCGTCACCATCGTGCAGGACCAGCCGCCGGAGGACCGCGTATTCCAGGCCGGCAACCGGGTGATGGTGCAGACCTCAGGCAGCTATCGCCGCGTCCTTCCGGCCGACCACCTGCCGACCCAGGTGAACCGCCCGGCCGGCATCACGGTGGTGGACTGACGGCGGTCTACACCTCCGGTTCGATGACGGTGCGGTTCAGTTCCTTGCCGGTGATGTCGTGCAGGCGCACCGTCATCACGTCGGTCTGGCCGTCGATGGCGGCATGGCCGAAGAACTGCAGCCCCTCCGTCGGCGGGCGGTTCTGCGCGAGGTCGGCCGGTACGCTGAGGTAGCGCACATCCGGCCCGAAGGTGAGGTCGAGCGTGCTCGGCCCATAGGTGCCGGCGTGCATCGGGCCGGCGATGAATTCCCAGAACGGATCGAACCCGGTGAAGCCGGCGCGCGACGGCTCGTGCCGAATGGCGGCGGCGAAATGCACGTCGGCGGACACCCACACGACGTTCCGGATGCGGTTCTCCTTGATGAAGGACAGCAGATCGGCCAACTCGAGCTCGCGGCCCAGCGGCGCGCCGTCGTCGCGGTTGGCCCAGCCTTCGAAGCTGCCCTTGGGCATGTAGGTGTTGTAATCGTCGTTGACGTAGCTGATCGGCAGGCTGCACGCCACGACCTTCCAGACCGCCTTCGATTCCTTCAGCCCCCGCTTCAGCCACGCAAGCTGCGCCGGGCCGAAGAAGGCGGTGGCACTCCCCGGCTCGCCCTGCCGGTTGCGCGTGTTGGGGCCGCGCTGGCTGCGCACGTCGGTCATGAACACATCCAGCGACGGGCCGTAGGGCACGCTGCGATAGGTGCGCTCGGGGTCCTCGCCCAGGATGCGGAAGGCGTTGTAATCGAACATCGCGCGCCGGGCGTAGGCCGACAGCAGCGACACGCTCTTCACCTTGTAGCGGGAATCGTCGTGGATCTGTCCGGGGAACCAGTTGTTCTTGACGTCGTGGTCGTCCCACTGCACCAGCAACGGCACCTCGGCCAGGAAGCGGCGCTTGTTCTCGTCGGTCAGGTTGTAGGCGTAGTTGCCGCGGAATTCCGTCAACGTCTCGGCCACCTTGGACTTGGCCGGCGTGACGATGTTCCTCCACAACTTGCCGTCGGCCAGCTTCACCTCGGTCGGCAGCGGCTGGTCGGCGTAGATCTGGTCGCCGGAATGGATGAAGAAGTCCGGCGCGAAGGCCAGCATCGTGTCGTACATCTTCAGCCCGCCGAAGGCCGGATCGATGCCCCAGCCCTGCCCTGTCTCGTCACCGGAGAAGCAGAAGGACAGGTTGCGACGTTCGGTGCCCGGAGTCCGGAAACGCCCGGTGAGCGGCTCGCTGAAGACGTTGACGTCGGTCGCGTCCTGGAAGCGGACGCGGTAGAAGATGTCCGCACCGGGCGGCAGCCCGGTCAGGTCCAGTCGGCCGGTGAAGTCGCTGTCCTGGAGCGCCAGGGGCCCATCGATGGACACCGCACCGGCGAAGCGCTCGTTGGTCGCCCATTCCACCATCATGCGCGAAGGCCGGTCCGACCGACACCAGAGCATGCAGCGGTCCCCCGTGGGATCCGCGGTCTGCACGCCGGACGGCATGCCCGGTCGGCTCGCGTCGCCGGTGATGATGCCGGGTGCAGCCAGCGCCGAACGCGCGGTGACGAGGCCGGCCGCCGCACCGGCGATGAAGCCGCGGCGGCCGATCGGGAAGGAACGCGCTGTCATGGGGTGACCTCCGCCGTTACGGCCCGATGATCTCGACGTAGGGGGAATGCGGCTTGCCGTCGATCATCTCCATGACGACCGCGGTCGCCACCCCGACCACGCCGCCCACGCCCGACACGATGCAGCCGTAGGTGCCGTAGCTGCCGACATAGGCGGCCGACACCGGCGCCAGGAGACCGCCGGACGCCACCGCCGTCGCCATGGCCGGCAGGGCCGCCGCCAGCGCCCCCGCCCCGAATCCGGAGATGCAGGCGATCAGCGGAGTCTCCATGCTGACGAAATTCGGCCGCTTCTTGACCAGGATGACCGACGCGCCGTCGCTGATCGGACCGGCCAGCATGGCAACGAAGAAGGGCGTGATGACCTCCGACTGCTGGGCGCGCGCCGGGCCGGCGCTCATGGCCAAGCCGGCGCCCAGCACCGCGGCCCCCAATGCCAGCCGGCCGGACACCAGACGGCCCGGCGCGCGCCGGTCACGTCGCCGCATCGTCGGCCTCCAGCGACTGGTTCCAGGTCTCCATGCCCCAGGCGGTGCCGATCGCGATCAGACCGGAGACCACGCCGACCGCGCAGCCGATGCCGGTCCAGGCGCCGACCACCGCCGGCGTGACGAGCACCCCGGCGCCACCGAAGGCCGTCGTCAGCAGCGGAAGCACCGCGGCGAAGGCCGACGCGCCGCCGCCGGCGGTGCAACCGATGATCACGGTGTCGGCGCTGATGAAGCTGCTCTCGCCGCCATTCTGGGCATGGGCCGGAGACGCCGTGGCACCGGCGAGCAACAGGCCGATCACAACCGTAAGGACAGAGAACCGCCGCACAGAGTTCCTCATCACAAGCCCCTCATCCGATGGACGAATTCGCGGTGGAAAATTCGCGCTGGCCCGCTTGTCCGTTGATCGATTGATACCCCTGATGATCGGGGGTTGTCTATGACTTGTTTGTTGTGCGCCGCAGGATGTATCGCCTGCAGCCTATCCCTCCGCCCCCATCCGACGCGCCTGGGCGAGACAGGCCTCGCGGTCGGGGCCGAAATCCTGCGCCACCCACCAGTTCTCCACCGCCGCCAGGATGGCGCCAACCCGCGGGCCGCGCGGCACGCCGATCGCCAGCAGATCGCGCCCCGCGATGGGAAAGCGCAGGCCGTCCAGCAGCGCCGCGTCATCGAGCGCCGCGCGCACCGCGGCAACGGGGACCGGCCCCGGCGCGTCGGTGGCGGCGAGGCGGATCAGATCCCGATAGCGTCCGGCATCGCCCAACCGGTAGAGTGCATGGCGCCGCACCGCGGAATCGACGCCGATGGTCAGCGGGTGTGGCGGTTCCGCCGCGGCGGCGAGCCGGTCGCGGTCGGCGTTCGACAGCTTCAGACGCTCCGCCACCGCCAGGGCCGTGGCACGGTCCTTCGGCAACGCCGCGGCCAGCCGGAGAAGCGACTCCGGCCGGTCTCCCAGCACCCGCTCCAGCGCCGCGAGTCGGTCCAGACGCTCCGCGTCGGTCGCCGCCGGAAGCAGGTGCGCCAGCACGCCGGCATCGTCCATCAGACGCCAGACGGCGGCGGGGTCCGGCGCCGTGAGCAGGCGGAAGAGCTCGCCCTGCACCCGTTCGCCGGACAGGCCGGGCAGCCGCGGCGCCAGCTCGGCGACCGCGGCCATCGCTGCCGAATCCGGGTCGCCGCGCCCGTAATGGGCATGGAAACGGAAGAAGCGCAGCAGGCGGAGCACATCCTCGGCGATGCGCTGGCGCGGATCACCCACGAACCGCACGCGGCCCGCGGCCATATCGGCCAGCCCGCCGAACGGATCAAAGAGGCGACCGTCCGGCGTGCAGGACAGCGCGTTCATGGTCAGATCGCGCCGCGCCGCGTCCTCCCGCCAGTCGTCGGTGAAGGCCACCCGCGCGTGACGGCCGAAACTCTCCACATCGCGGCGCAGCGTGGTGATCTCATAATGCTCGGTCCCGACCACGGCGGTCACCGTGCCATGCGTGATCCCGGTAGGGATCGCCTTCACCCCCGCCGCTGCCAGCAGCTCCATGACACGCTCGGGCGTGGCGTGAGTGGCGATGTCGATGTCCTTCACCGGGCGCCCGAGCCAGGCATCGCGCACGCAGCCGCCGACGAACCGCGCGTCGGCCCGGCCGGCGGCCAAGGCGTCGAGCACGGCCCGGGTTTCCGGTGCGGTCATCCAGGGCTGGGGGGGCAGCGTTGCGGCGGGTTCGGCGGTCATCGCCCGCAGCCTACGGCCTCCGACGGCACCTTTCATGCCTTTTCAACGGCACCACGATTGATTGCAATGGCTAAAGTACCGAAAAGGAAGAAATGACGATTGTGTAATCATATTACAATTGAAATCAACCGATTTCTACCGCTAATCAGGTATTGAAAATTGGATCGAGCTTCCAGAAGCAGAGGGAAGGCCATGTTCAGCAAGCAGCTTCTGGCCGACGTCACCGCCCGCGCGCAGGACAAGGTCAAGCAGGGCGTCTTCCGGGACGCCGCGGCGGCGGAGGCGGAGATCGCGGCCTTCGGACAGCTCATGGCACAAAAATATGGCGCCATCATCGCCCGCGCCCCGACCAAGAGCGAAGAGCGCGCGTCGCAGAAGGTGGCTTCCGACTATGGTGGGGACTGGCACCAGATCAAGGATGTCGCCCGCATCACCATCATCGTCCCGACGCTGGAGGCGGTGCGCGGCGTTCTCATCGAACTGCGCCGTTACTTTCAGGCCAGCCGCGGCGGCAGCGTCATGCAGGTGAAGGACGTCAGCGGCGCCATGGACCCCTGCGGCTACTCCTCGACCACGGTGTTCGTCCGCACCAAGACCGGCCGTCCGGCGGAAATCCAGATCAACATTCCGCAGATCATCTACGCCAAGCAGTCGGCGATGAGCTTCATCAAGGTCTGCGGCCCAAAGACCTTCCTAAAGATCAAGACCGCCTACCAGATGGAAGGCGGTCTGGGCCACGCGCTGTACGAGATCTACCGGGTGGCGCCGATGACCCCGGCCGGGCAGCAGGCGGCCACGATCAGCCGCTCCTATTACGACTATTTCCGCAACCCGCCGGGCGACATCGAGGGTCGGAAGAGCCTGCTGTCCGCCATCGCCGCCATCAAGAGCACCCACGCCCACGTGTTCAATCACCACTGAGGGCTGTTCATCGCAGACGTCAGGGGCGGTCGCGGACGACCTCCCCGTTCTCCAGCCGCGCCGGCCGGTATCCGGCTCCCGGATCCTGGCCCCCGGTCAGCGCCAGCGCGGCCGCGACCGCGGCGGCGCAGCCGACGCCCGCCAGCACCAGCAACGGCCATGGCGCCGTCGCCCACCATGCGGACGATGCGCCGCCCCTTGCCGCGCGGGCCCGGTGGCTTTCCACGAGAGTCACGTAGGCGATGTAGATCGCAAGCGGCGCCAGCAGCGGCAGCACGACCGTCAAGAAAATCCTCACGGTGCCTCGCGCAGGACATCCCGCAGGTTGACCAGCATGCCGGCCGTCGCCCCCCAGATGTAGCGCTGCTGGTAGGGGAAGACGTAGAAATGCCGCTGCCCGCCCATGAATTCCCGGCTGTGGCGCTTGGGGTTGTCGGGGTCCAGGATGAAGGTCAGCGGCACCTCGAACACCTCCTCGACCTCGGTGGGGTCGGGAACCAACGCGATCGGCGGCCGCACCATCCCGACCACCGGCGTGACGCGGAAGCCTGTGCGCGTGACGTAGGTGTCCAGCCGCCCCAGGATCTCGATCCGCTCGCGGGGCAGCCCGATCTCCTCCTCCGTCTCGCGCAGCGCCGTGTCCTCGGGGGAATGGTCGTAGGTCTCCCGCCGGCCGCCGGGAAAGCTGATCTGGCCGGCGTGCGCGGTCAGGTGTGCGGTGCGCTGGGTGAAGATCACCGTCGGCCCCTCGACCCGATCCACCAGCGGAACCAGGACGGCGGCCTCGCGCAACGCATCGGGCGGCCCGAATCCGGGATTGAGGTCATGGTCGCCGCGCACCTTGTCCGGCCGCAACGAGGCCGCCTCGCTGCGCGGAAAGCGACGTCTGACATCGTCCAGCGTCACGCGCCAGGCTGCCTGCCCAGCACGAAGAAGACCCTCCTGCTCCATACCCCGATCTCAGCCTCCCTGTCCGGGCTGTTCGGCACAGCGCGGTCGACCAGGTCGTAGAAGACCGATCGCGCGATGCGCGCCTCCAACCCCTGTCTTATCTCGATATAGGGACTGGGCTCGCCGGTTGCAGGGTGCACGTCCACCCGTATGGGGTGGTCCGGCCCGGCCTCCACCCAGTCGTCGACATTGGTCCTGAACGCGAGGATCTGGTCCCGGCCCTCCCCCCTCGCCGTCATCTCGACGGCCTGGAACGGCGCATCCTCGACCAGTATGCGCCCGCGTTCCGCGGGGGTGACAAGCCAAAAATCACCCGCGTCATCCCGCCGCAGAACCGAGGCGAAGAGCTTCACCAGCTCGATCCGACGAATCGGTCCGCCCTCGTGGAACCAGGTTCCGTCGCGCGCGATGCGAATGTCATAGCGTCGTTCTTCGGCCGTCATGAGCTGCCGCTTGCCTTCCTCCCCGTCACCACCGACCTTTGTAGCATGGCCCTCGGTCATGGTTGGCCTACGAAACCTATTTTCGCCATACTCGTCACATAGGTCACGACAGCCGCCTCGTGAATGGGAGACGCAGGATTTGAGCGCCACCGACCTCCGCTCCGCCAACACGGAAGACCCGCAACGCCTGCTCGCCGAGATCGAGATGCTGGGCACCCGTCTCGCCATGGTGCGCGACCGGATCGGCCGCATCATCTTCGGCCAGCAGGAGGTCGTGGACCTCACGCTCTGCACGCTTCTCGCCGGCGGGCATGTGCTGCTGATCGGCGTGCCCGGCCTCGCCAAGACGCGGCTGGTGGAAACGCTGGGCACCATCCTCGGCATGAACGAGAAGCGCATCCAGTGCACGCCCGACCTGATGCCCGCCGACATCCTGGGCTCGGAGGTGCTGGAGGAGGGTGAGGGCGGACGCCGCTCCTTCCGCTTCATCCCCGGCCCGGTCTTCTCGCAGCTGCTGATGGCGGACGAGATCAACCGCGCCAGCCCGCGCACCCAGTCCGCCCTGCTCCAGGCGATGCAGGAGGGACGGGTGTCGGTGGCCGGCCACTATCACGCCCTGCCCACCCCCTTCCACGTGCTGGCCACGCAGAACCCGCTTGAGCAGGAAGGCACCTACCCGCTGCCGGAGGCGCAGCTCGACCGCTTCCTCATGCAGATCGACGTGACCTATCCCGACCGCGACGCCGAGCGCCGGATGATGGTCGCCACCACCGGTGTTGAGTCGGAGAAGGCGGTCACCGTGATGAGCCCGACCGACCTGCAGGAGGCGCAGCGCCTCGTCCGCCGCATTCCCGTCTCCGATGGCGTGGTCGAGGGGATCCTCGACCTCGTCCGCCGCGGACGGCCCGACAGCACCGATGTGCCGGAGGTGCAGCGCCATGTGGCCTGGGGGCCGGGGCCACGCGCCAGCCAGGCGCTGATGCTCGCCAGCCGCGCCCGCGCCGCCCTCGACGGCCGTCTCGCTCCGTCGCTGGATGACGTGGTGGCGCTGGCGAAGCCGGTGCTGCGCCACCGCATGGCGTTGAACTTCGCCGCGCGGGCCGACGGCATCACGCTGGACGACGTGATCGACCGCCTCTGCAAGCCGCTGATGTGAGCCGGCCGATGGCGGGTCCCTCCACGCGCGGCGGTTCCACCCTGGGCCGCGACGCGCTGAACGCCCAGCAGCGGGCGGAAACGCTGGCGTCGCGCCTGCCACCTCTGTTGGTGGCGGCCGAACGCGTCGCGTCCACGGTGGCGCAGGGGGTGCACGGGCGCCGCCGCGTCGGGCTGGGGGAAACCTTCTGGCAGTTCCGCCGCTACCAGCCCGGCGACAGCCCGTCGATGATCGACTGGCGGCAGTCGGCCAAGACCCAGCCCGTCTATGTCCGCGAGAACGAGTGGGAGGCGGCGCAGAGCGTGTGGGTGTGGCGCGACCGCTCCGCCTCCATGGACTACCGCTCCGCCACCACGCTGCCGACCAAGCGGGAGCGGGCGGACCTGCTGCTGCTGGCGCTCACCGTTCTGCTGATCCGCGGCGGCGAGCGGGTGGCGCTGCTCAACGCCGGTGTCCGGCCCGACCACGGGAAGAACGCGCTGAACCGCATCGCCACCCTGATGACCGACCCGCGCGGCACCCCCGTCGGCGACGGCCTGCCCAGGCCCGAGCCGCTGCCACGCCACGCCCAGGTCGTGCTGTTCGGCGATCTGCTGTCGCCCCTGCCGGAGATCCACGCCACCATCGCCGGCCTGACCGGCCGGGGCTTGCGCGGTCATCTGCTGCAAATCCTCGACCCGGCGGAGGAGACCCTGCCGTATGACGGCCGGGTGGAGTTCGAAGGCTTCGAGGGGGAGGAGGAGCTTCTGGTGCCGCGGGTGGAGGCGGTGCGCGACGCCTACCGCGAACGGCTGCGCGCCCATCAGGACGGTTTGGCGGCACTCGCCCGCGCCGCCGGCTGGAGCTTCGCCACCCACCGCACCGACAAACCGCCCCAAACGGCCCTGCTTGGCCTTTGGGGGGCGTTGAGTCTGGAAGCGGTCTGACCCCACACTGACGCAGCGCCTGGATTAGAGGACGATATGCTCGGTTTCGGTGCCATCGCCTTCGCCACGCCGTGGGTGCTCGCCGCACTCGCCGTGCTGCCGGTGCTCTGGTGGCTGCTGCGGGTGACACCGCCGGCCCCGCGGGTCGTGCGCTTTCCGGCCATCCGGTTGCTGCGCGATCTCGTGGCGCGGGAGGAGACGCCGGCGCGCACGCCCTGGTGGCTGCTGCTCCTGCGTCTGGTCATCGCCGCCCTGGTCATCCTCGCGCTTGCCGGGCCGCTGCTGAACCCGCGCGCCGCCATGCCCGGTGGCGGCCCGGTGGTGCTGGTGGTGGACAACGGCTGGGCCGCCGGACGCGACTGGCCGGCACGGCGGCAGGCCATGGAGGACGCGGTCGCCCAGGCCGGGCGTGAAGGCCGGCCGGTGATCGTGATCACCACGGCGCATCCGCCCGGCGGCGAAAAGATCGCCGCCACCGCGGCCCTGCCGGCGCCGGAGGCACAGCGCATTGTCCAGGCACTCACCCCTCTGCCCTGGCCGGCCGACCGTGCTGCGGCGCTTGAGGCGGTGCGCGGGCTTCCGCCCGGCGGCTCCACCCACGCGGTGTGGATCAGCGACGGGATCGGCGACCGAACGGCGCGCGATCTGGCGCTGGCGCTTCAGCGGCTCGGCTCGGCGGAGGTGTTGGACGATCTGGCGGCGCGGCCGGCCCATCTGCTGCTGCCCCCGGCCAGTGAGGGCACCGCCTTCGTCGCCCGCATCGTGCGCGCCGACGCCTCACGGCCGGAGCCGGTGACGGTGCGGCTGACCGCCGGTGATGGCCGGCTGCTGACCCGCCAGACCATCGCCTTCGACGCCGGGCAGAAGGCCCGCGAGGTACGGCTGGAGGTTCCGGCCGAGCTGCGCAACGAGGCGGCGGCGCTGCGCGTCGAGAACGACACGACAGCCGGTGCCACCGTCCTGCTGGACGAGCGCTGGCGCCGCCGCCCGGTCGGCCTCGTCTCCGGTCGGCCGGAGGGGGAGAACCAGCCGCTCCTGTCCGACCTGCACTACCTGAACCGCGCGCTGGAGCCCTACAACGAGGTGCGGCAGGGGGCCATCGGCGATCTGCTGAAGCGCGACCTCGCCGTGCTCATCCTGTCCGACGTCGGCTCTCTGACCGGGGAGGAGGCGGGCGCGGTGGAGACCTGGGTACGGCGCGGCGGCGTTCTGCTGCGCTTCGCCGGGCCGCGGCTGGCGCAGAACGCCGACACGCTGGTGCCGGTGCGGCTGCGCATCGGCGACCGCGCGCTGGGCGGGGCGTTGAGCTGGTCGGAGCCGGCGCGGTTGCAGCCCTTCGATGCCAAGAGCCCCTTCGCCGGCCTGCGCATCCCGCAGGATGTGACGGTGCAGCGGCAGGTGCTGGCCGAGCCATCCCTCGACCTCGCCGACCGCACCTGGGCACGGCTGGCCGACGGGACACCGCTGGTGACGGCGGAAGCGCGCGGCGACGGGCACATCGTTCTGGTGCACACCACGGCCAGCCCCGACTGGTCGAACCTGCCACTCTCCGGCCTGTTCGTGGACATGCTCCGCCGCATGGTGGCGCTGAGCGAGGGGGTGGCGGGGCCGGGCCAGGCGGTGTCGCTGGAACCGCTGGAGGTGCTGGACGGATTCGGGCGGCTGATCCCGCCGCCGCCGACCGCCTTCCCCATCGCCGGCGACGCCTTCCGCGGGGAAACCATCGGCCCTCGCCACCCGCCGGGCTTCTACGGCACCGACGAGGCGCGTCGTGCGTTGAATCTGACCTCCGCCCTCACCACCGTCGACCCGTTGGGCGCGTTGCCGCCGGGCGTGGCGCGCAGCGTCTACGGCCAGCGCGGGGAGGTCGCCCTGAAACCGCATCTGCTGGGAACGGCCATGGCGCTCGCCATCATCGACCTGCTGATCGCGCTGGCGTTGCGCGGCCTGCTCGGCCGTTGGGCACGGCCCCGCCGCGCCGCGGCGGCCGGCCTTCTGCTGGTCGCCGCCGGCGCGCTGTCCGGCGTCCCGTCGCCCGTGCGCGCCGACGACGGCTTCGGCCTGAAGGCGACGGCCGAGACCTATCTGGCCTTCGTGCGGACCGGTGACACGGTGCTCGACAACACGGTGAAGTCCGGACTGGACAGCCTCGTCGAGGTGCTCAACCGCCGCACGGCGGTGGAGGCCGCCGGCTCCATGGGCGTGGATGTGGAGCGGGACGAACTGGCCTTCTTCCCGCTGCTCTATTGGGCCGTGTCCCCAAGCCACCCGCCGCTGACCGACCGGGCACGCACTAAGCTCAACGACTACATGCGCCACGGCGGCGTCATCCTGTTCGACACGCGTGACCAGGGGGCCGGCTATGGCGGCGGCGGGATGGCGTTGCGCCAGCTGACGGAGGGGCTGGATGTCCCGGCGCTGGGGCGGGTCAACCCCGAACATGTGCTGACCAAGTCCTTCTATCTGCTCCAGGATTTCCCCGGCCGCTACGCCGGGTCGGAGCTGTGGGTGGAGGCGCGCGAGGGGCGGCTGAACGACGGCGTGTCCTCCGTGATCATCGGCGGCAACGATTGGGCGTCCGCCTGGGCCACCGACCGCAACGGCCAGCCGCTCTACGCCGTGGTCCCCGGCGGCGAGCGGCAGCGTGAGATGGCCTTCCGCTTCGGCGTGAACGTCGTGATGTACGCGCTCACCGGCAACTACAAGGCGGATCAGGTGCACGTGCCCGCGATCCTCGAAAGGCTCGGCCAGTGATGGACGGCACCAGCATCGCCTTCGCCCCGCTGCTCCCCTGGCCGGTGCTGGGCACGCTCGCGGGCTTCGCCCTGCTCGTCGTCGTGCTGGGCTTTGTCCGACGCGCCCGCGGGATGATGTGGCGCACCTTGGCGCTGACCGTGCTGGCGGTCGCCCTCGCCAACCCGTCTCTGGTCAGCGAGAAGCGGGAACCGATCAAGGACGTGGCGCTGGTGGTGGTCGACGGCTCGCCCAGCCAGAACATCGGCGAGCGCCGCCCCCGCACCGAACGCGCGCTGGAGGCCCTGACCGAGCGGCTGAAGACCTACAATGATCTCGAGGTGCGCGTGGTCCGTGCCGGCGACGGGGCCTCGGAAGCCGGCGCCATCAATGAGACCCATTTGTTCGAGGCCCTCAATCGCGCCATGGCCGACGTGCCGCGCCGGCGCATCGCCGGTTCCGTCCTCATCACCGACGGGCAGGTCCACGACATTCCCGAGGCGCTGGACCGGCTGGCCGAGGCCGGCCCGGTCCACACGCTGCTGACCGGCGATCGCGACGAGGGGGACCGCCGCCTCGCCATCGTGCAGGCGCCGAGCTTCGGGTTGGTGGGCAAGCCGGTGGAGCTGACCATCCGGGTGGACGACATGCCCGGCCGCCAGTCGCCGGACGCCGCCGTCACCTTCCGCCGCGACGGCGGCGAGGAACAGACCGCGCGGGTGCCGGTGGGCCGCGACTTCCGCATCGAGCTGCCGGTCAGCCACGGCGGCCAGAACGTCATGGAGATCGAGGTCGAGCCGGCCCGGCAGGAGCTGACGCTCGCCAACAACCGCGCCGCGGTGGTGGTGAACGGCGTGCGCGACCGGCTGCGCGTGCTGCTGGTCTCGGGCGAGCCGCACGCGGGAGAGCGCACCTGGCGCAACCTGCTGAAGGCCGACCCGTCGGTCGACCTCGTCCACTTCACCATCCTGCGCCCGCCGGAGAAGCAGGACGGCACGCCGATCCGCGAGCTGTCGCTGATCGCCTTCCCCATCCGCGAGCTGTTCGAGATCAAGCTGTCGGAGTTCGACCTCGTCATCTTCGACCGCTACCGGCGGCGTGGCGTGCTGCCGCAGATGTATCTCGACAACATCGCCCGCTATGTGGAGAAGGGCGGCGCGCTGCTGGAATCCTCCGGTCAGGGTTTCGCCAGCCCGCTGTCGCTGTTCCGCACCCCGCTGGGGCAGGTGCTGCCAGCCGAGCCGACCGGGCAGACGCTCAGCGTGCCCTTCCGGCCGAAGGTCACCGACCTCGGCCGCCGCCACCCGGTCACCACCGGACTGCCCGGCGACCGTCCGGAGGGCGAGCCGGCCTGGGGCCGCTGGTTCCATCAGGTGGACACGCTGCCCACCAACGGGGCGGTGGTGATGTCGGGAGCGGAGAACCGGCCGCTGCTGATCCTGAACCGTGTCGGCGAGGGTCGGGTGGCGCAACTCGCGTCCGACCAGATCTGGCTGTGGAGCCGCGGCTACGACGGCGGGGGGCCGCAGGCGGAGCTGCTGCGCCGCCTCGCACACTGGCTGATGAAGGAACCGGAGCTGGAGGAGAACGACCTGCGCACCCGCGTGGACGGCAACCGCATCACCGTGGAACGCCGCTCGCTGGAGACCGACCCGCGCACCGTCACCCTCACCACCCCCTCCGACGAGACCCGCACGCTGGACATGCGGGAGGGTCGGCCGGGCCTCGCCAGCGCCACCGTAGTCGGGGCGGAGCCCGGCATCTACCGGGTGTCCGACGGAACGCGCACCGCGCTGGCCGTGGTGGGTGCCGTCAACCCGCCGGAGCTGGCGGACGTGCGTTCCACCGGCGACCGCATGGCCCCGGTGGCCGCGGCCACCGGCGGCGGCATCCACTGGGTCGCCGATCATGAGGACGGCCTGCGGCCGGGGGTGGAGGTGCGCCGCACCCGCCCCGACCGCGACCAGACCGGAAACGGCTGGATCGGCTTGCGCGCCAATGGCGACCATGTGGTGACGGGGGTGACCGACACGCCGCTGCTTCCGGTCGTCGCCGTGCTGCTGCTGGCGCTGGGCGCCCTGCTGCTCGCCTGGCGGCGGGAGGGGCGGTGAGCGCGGCGTTGCGGCGGGAGGATCTCGTCACCCTGCCCTCCCCTGACCCGCGGCACGACTATCTTGTGGAGTTGCGAGCCGCGGCGGGACCGGTGGCGCTGCGCGTGCGGTATGTGCCGGACCGGTTGATCCTCGATCCGGCCAGCCTTGCCCGCCACACCGAGGGACTGACCGGCGGGCTGGAGGCGGTGGCGCTCGCACTGCTGGACGACCTTGCCAACGAGCTGGTGCCGCGCTGGTTGGAGGTCACCGCGTCCGCGGAAACCCCGCTGCCGCACCGCGTCGTGGCGGAGGACCGGCAACCGGCGTGGGACAATCCAACGCTGCTGGCGCGGCTGGAGCGGATTTGAGCCGCAGGCGCAGCGGGCCGGAAGCGGCTCCGGGCCGATCCTTGAATTTTCCAGTGGCGATGGTAACGTTTGCGGCAGGAGGTGACGCGCCTCGTCGGTTCCCTGAAGGTGGGGCCGGTTTCCCGACCCCACCCCGTGGCCTTTTACCGATCCTGATTTTTGTTGAAGCCGGCTTGGAACTCGATCTTCAACGTGAACCAGAAGCGGTTGAACCACCTCAGGATTTTCTTCAAGCGCGTCACCTCCTTTCGGTCCGCCGGCCGGCGAGGCGCCGACCGACGCCTCAAAGATAGGCGTGAGCCGCCGTTCCACACAACCGTATGATCGATCGGCGACGGGTCGTTCCCTCGGAGCGTGTCAGTGCGCCGCGGCTTTCAGGTGATAGTAGCGGTAGACCAAGAAGCCGATCACCACGGCCCAGAAATTCAGCATGTTCAGCGCCCAGGCACCGGCGCAGACCATATAGATCGCCAGCCCGGCACCCCAGAGCCAGATGACGATGTTGGCCAGCATCGCCAGGGGTGCCTTCATTCCGAAGTAACGCACCGACCCGAAGACGGCGAGCCCCGCCAGCCCGGTGGAAAGGCCGGCCAGCACCGTGGCTGTGTCGGTGTAATCCAGCGGCGCAATGTGGTGCAGCAGCGGCTGCGGGGAATAGCGCAGCGGGTTCAACCACAGCGTAAAGAGTTGAGGCAGCGGAACCGCCCACGGGCCGTCGGGGTCGAAGACGGTGTCGAACTCGTACCATTCCCGCTCATGGTTGGCGTAGAGCAGCAGTGCACCGGCGATCAGGCCGGACAGCACGCTGAAGCGGGCGAGGCCGGGCACCTCGTGGTAGCGGATCACGTCCACGGCATGGATCAGCCGCTCGCCCAGCGACAGAACGATCACCGGCAGCATGACCAGCAGGCCCAGCTCCGCCGTCCGCCACAGCATCTCGATCAGCCCGTCAATCATACCGCGCCACTCCCCTCGCGGCGTCCCCCGTCACACATGGCCGCCCTCTTCCGACGGGGTGATCTGGCCGGAGATGTGGCTGCGGATCAACGCCAGCGACATGCCGCCGGCCAGCGTCGTCGCGATGGCGATCTGCACCCACATGATCATCAGCCCGATGGTCGGAAGCCGCACACCCAGGCTGTAACCGGCCCAGCTCAGCGCGGAAAAGAACAGCACGGACGTCACTATGCCTTGGAGCGTCAAGGCCCTGATCGCCATGGACAGGACGAACAGGTGCACGATCAGCAGGCACACGCCGATGAACACCTTCACCGGCAGATACTCGTTGAACGAGGCGAAGAGCCAGTCCACGTAGCAGTATCCGGTGGGGTTGTAGGTCGCGGTCAGCAGGCTGAAGGTGAACAGCCAGCGTATGGTGAAATGCTTGACCTGGAATCGTCCGCCGCCGCCCGCCATGGCACGCCCTCACTCCGCCGCGCGGTCATGGATCACGGGTGCCGGGCGGCCGTCCAGCATTCTCTTCAGGCGGTGGAAGCCGCGGTTGTCCACATAGCCCATCAGCATGGTGTTGGGCTGCATCGCGTCCACCCAGTAATGCGGCGAGTAGGCCGGCGACCCCGGATAGGTGAAGCGGGCGTAGCCCGGCAGGAAAATCGGCTGAACAATGGTCATGGACGAGATTTGCGACAGCGGGATCACCGTTTCCGTCGAGCCCTCGTACAGCTTCAGAAGCTCGACCCAGAAATGCACGAAACCATGGCGATGCAGCACGATGCGGTCGGCGAACACGTCGATGTGCCCGCCGATGCCGTCGATGTGAAACAGAAATCCACCGCCGTGACCGCCCGCCATCGCCTGACCTGATCCCTTGCCGTGCGTCCGATGCCCGCAGATTAGCGACCGGCCGCGCCGGATTCCAACCCTGTCCGGCCCCCTCTCCCGGCGGGCGTCACGATCCCGCCTCCTCCGCCGCCTTCTGGCGCCGGCGGAAGCCGACCAGGGCGGTCTCGTCGAGCATGGCGTCCTCCTTGCGGCGGATCTTCTCCTTCTCACGGCGCAGGCGCTCCTCCTCGGCCAGCTCGAAGCGTTTCAGCTCCTGGAAGGCGGCGGCCATCTCGTCGGTGGCGGCGGCGATCTGCTGGTCGACCTGCGCGATGGATTGGGCGATGCGCCGGCGGCGTTCCATCGCCGCCTTGGCATAGTTGGCGTAGGTGAAGGACGCCTCGAAGCTGGCGCTGGCCGCCCGCTGTTCCTGGACGACCTCTTCCTCAAGCCGCTGCGCCTCGGCGCGCAGCCGGTCGCCGAGATTCTGCAACTCGGCCAGCGCCCGCCGCTTTTCGTCGAGCTGCCACTTGTGCAGCCGTATGACGGATTTGAGGCTGCTCACGGCCACTGGATCCCGAAGATCTGGGCGAGCTGCGCGTAACCGGTGGCGAGATCGGTCGCCTCACGCTTGCCCTGCTTCAGAAAGGCTTCCAGCGCCGGCTGGAAGTGGATGGCCTCGTCCACCTGCGGGTCGGTGCCGCGGCGGTAGGCGCCGAGCCGGATCATCTCCGCCATGTTGTCGTAGGACGCGAGGAGCCGGCGCGCGATACCCACCAGCTCGTTCTCCTTGGGCGTGTTGCAGCCGGGCATCGTGCGCGACACGCTGCGCAGGATGTTGATGGCGGGATAGCGTCCACGCTCCCCGATCTGGCGCTCCAGCACGATGTGACCGTCCAGGATGCCGCGCACCGCGTCGGCGATCGGCTCGTTGTGGTCGTCGCCCTCCACCAGCACGGTGAACAGGCCGGTGATCGACCCCGACCCGTGCAGCCCCGGCCCAGCCCGCTCCAACAGGCGCGGCAGCTCGGCGAAGACCGTGGGCGGGTAGCCCTTGGTGGTCGGCGGCTCCCCGGCGGACAGGCCGATCTCGCGCTGCGCCATGGCGAAGCGGGTGACGCTGTCCATCATGCACAGCACGTCGCGGCCCTGGTCGCGGAAATGCTCGGCCACCGCCAGCGTCAGATAGGCGGCTTGTCGGCGCATCAGCGGCGACTCGTCGGAGGTGGCGCAGACCACGACGCTGCGGGCCAAACCCTCCTCCCCCAGATCCTCGGTGATGAACTCCTGCAGCTCGCGCCCGCGCTCGCCGATCAGCCCGATCACCGCCACCTCGGCCGCGGAGAAGCGGGCAAGCATCGACATGACCGACGATTTGCCGACGCCGGAGCCCGCGAAGATGCCCATGCGCTGACCGCGGCAGCAGGTCAGGAAGGTGTTGACGGCGCGGATGCCGAGATCGAGCTTTGCCCCCACCCGCTCGCGCCGGTGCGCCGGCGGTGGGCTGTTGCGGACGGGCACGCCTTGCGGCCCCTTGGGCAGCGGCCCCTTGCCGTCCACCGGCTCGCCCAGCGCGTTGATGACGCGGCCCAACCACGCGTTGGTCGGAAAGACGGAGGGCAGACCGTCGGCCACCACCGCGCGGCACCCCAACCCCACCCCGTCGAGCGACCCGAACGGCATCAGCAGCGCCCGGCTCTGCCGGAACCCAACCACCTCGCACGGCAGGCGGCGCCCGTCGCGCGCCTCCACCACGCAGCGGCCGCCGACCGACAGCTCCTTCTCGATTCCACCGACCTCCACCAGCAGGCCGAGCACGGCCGTGACCCGGCCGAAGCGCCGGAGGTCGGGCAGGGTTTCGATATCCTGGATCAGGCGGGCGATGTCGGCAGGCATGAACCGTAACGCGGCAAGACGGGAACGAAACGACACCACTTGGATGTTCGTACGAATTCATTAACGTTAAATGAAGCGTAACGCCGGGCTGGCGTTAAGCTGAACAAGCTGTTAACCTGTGTAAACGGCGTACTTGCTGCGCCCCAATTCCGCCCGGATTGAGCCCGATCCGCTCCGCAGCCGCGCAACCAGTTGGGATATCGCCATGAGAGTTCTGTTGGTCGAAGACGATTCGTCCATCCAGAAGAGCATCGAGTTGATGCTGCAGACGGAAGGTTACATCGTCGACTCCACCGATCTTGGCGAGGATGGGCTGGAGATCGGCAAGCTCTACGATTACGATATCATCATCCTCGACCTGATGCTTCCGGACATCGAAGGGTTCGAGGTGCTGCGACGCCTGCGCGCGGCGCGGGTCACCACGCCGATCCTCATCCTGTCCGGGTTGTCGGAGCTGGATCACAAGATCAAGGGGCTCGGTTTCGGCGCCGATGATTATCTGACCAAGCCATTCGACAAGCGCGAACTGATCGCCCGCATCCAGGCGATTGTCCGCCGGTCCAAGGGACATTCGGACAGTGTCATCCGCACCGGTCGCCTGACGGTCAACCTCGACACCCGCACGGTGGAGGTCGATAGCCAGCCGCTGCATCTGACCGGCAAGGAATACGGCATCCTCGAACTGCTCAGCCTGCGCAAGGGCACCACGCTGACCAAGGAGATGTTCCTCAACCATCTCTACGGCGGCATGGACGAGCCGGAGTTGAAGATCATCGACGTGTTCGTCTGCAAGCTGCGCAAGAAGCTGGCGGCGGCCACCAGCGGCGACAACTACATCGAAACCGTGTGGGGCCGCGGCTATGTGCTGCGCGACCCGCACGACGAATCCGCCCGCCTCCCCCAACAGGCCACCGGCTGACCGGCGGCCCGGCTTTTTCCCCTCCGGACGCCGTTGCACGGGGCCGCGTTTCCGATTATGGTGCCGGCCTCGCACGGCTGGGGCGTCGCCAAGCGGTAAGGCAGCGGTTTTTGGTACCGCCATTCCCAGGTTCGAATCCTGGCGCCCCAACCATCCCCGGCTGCGCCCCGGTAGATTTCCTTGACTGTTCGGGACTCGGCACGACGAAGCCTTGGCCGCGACGATCAGCCGTTGTCCCGCGCCTTTGTCTCGCCCAGGAACGCCCGCAACCGCGGCACCATGAAATCCAGAAGGATGCGAACGCGGCGTGGCATGTGGTCGCCACCCAGATAGACGGCGTGCACATCCTCTCGATCCACCGCGACCACCTCGGCCAGAACCTCGACCAGCGCGCCGCTGGCCAGATCCTCGCGGATGTGGAACTCCCCGATCCGCGCCAACCCCATTCCGGCCAACGCCATGCGCCGCACCGTCTCGCCGTTGTTGGCCGAAAGAGGGCCTGACACGCGGCCGTCGAAGACCTGTCCGGCCTCATGCAGCAGCCAGACCGGCGCCGAGCGGCGGAAGTTGAGGCTAAGGCAGGCGTGATGGGCAAGATCGGCCGCGGTCTTCGGCACGCCGCGCCGGCGCAGATAGTCGGGCGAGGCCACGATCTTGCGCGGCGCGCTGCCCAGCCGGATCGCGGTCAGGCTGGAATTCGCCAGCTTTCCCACACGAAACGCCACATCGGTGCGGTCAAGATAGAGGTCCACCACCTCGTCCGAAATCGACAGATCCAGCGCGATGTTGGGGAACTCCTGCCAGAAAGCGGGCAGCAGCGGCTCGATGGCGACCATGCCCAGCCCGACCGAAGCCGACACCCGCACCGTGCCGGTGATGCTCGCGGCTCCTTGCGTCAGATCGCGCTCGATGGCGTCCAGTTCGCCGAGCAGGTTCTGGCTGCGTTCGTAATAAATCCGCCCTTCCCCGGTCAGCGACAGGCGCCGGGTCGATCGTTCCAGGAGCCGAACGCCAAGGCGCGCCTCGATGCGGCCGATCAGCTTGGACACGGTCGAGGGTGTCATCAGGAGTTGGCGCGCGGCCTCGGAAAAACTGCCGGCTTCGACCACCCGCAGGAACACCTGCATCTCGCCCGCCCGGTTGTCCATGGTCACGTCCGCTTATGAATTCTGTTCACAGATGATGCGAAGATCCAGGCGATTATCAAGGCATGACAGCGGCTTTATCTGTCCCGGCATCACAAGGATGGCCCACCGTCGCCCCGAAAGGGCTGGCCCCGGGCTGGAATGCTTAAGGAAGCATCATGGAAGCACGCACATCCAACTGGCCGCTCCTGGCCCTTGCCGTCGGGGCCTTCGGCATCGGCGTGACGGAGTTTTCACCCATGGGCATGCTGCCGGTGATCGCCGAAGGGGTGGATGTCTCCATCCCCTCGGCAGGCCTGCTGGTCAGCGCCTATGCCATCGGGGTGACGGTGGGCGCGCCGGTCATGACGCTGCTCTTCGCCCGGTTCGGCAAGCGCACGGCGCTGATGGCGCTGATGGCCATCTTCACGCTCGGCAATCTCATGTCGGCCATGGCCCCGGACTACTGGACGCTTCTGGCCTCGCGCGTCGTCACCAGCTTGAACCACGGGGCGTTCTTCGGCCTGGGCTCCGTGGTGGCGGCCAGCCTCGTGCCGAAGGAGAAACAGGCCAGCGCCGTCGCCACCATGTTCATGGGCCTGACCATCGCCAACATCGGCGGCGTGCCGGTCGCGACCTGGATCGGCCAGAGCATCGGCTGGCGCGAGGCTTTCGCGGGGACGGCGATCCTGGGTCTGCTGACCATCGCGGCCCTTTGGCTGGCGCTGCCGGCGGGCGCCGCCGGAGCGCGTCCCGAGGTCCGGCGCGAATTGCGCGTCCTCACCCGGCTCGAGGTGCTGATCGCACTTCTGACCACCGTGCTGGGGTCCAGCGCCATGTTCGCACTCTACACCTATGTCGCGCCGATCCTGACCACGCTGGCCGGGGCGTCCGACGGCTTCGTCACCGTGGCGCTGGTGCTGATCGGACTGGGCTTCACCCTTGGCAACTGGCTGGGCGGCCGCGTCGCCGATTGGTCGCTCGACGGAGCAACGGCGGTCTTCCTCGGCGCGCTTGCGGCGATCATGCTGGTCTCGCCCTTGCTTCTGGGCAGCCATGTCGGGGCGGCGATCGCGCTGTTTCTCTGGGGTACCGCGGCCTTCGCCATCGTACCACCGGTGCAGATGCGGGTGATGCAGGCCGCGGCCGATGCGCCGGGGCTGGCCTCCTCGGTCAACATCGGAGCGTTCAACCTTGGCAACGCGATCGGTGCTGCGCTTGGCGGCGCGGTGATCGCCGTGGGGCTTGGCTATGCCGCCGTGCCGCTGGTCGGCGGGTTGACCGCCGCCGCCGGCCTGGGGCTTGTCTGGCTGGGCCGGCGACAGGCGGCCACCGTCGCCTGCGAGGCCTGAGACGACGATGATACCATGGGGGCGGGGCCTGACCCATCAGGCTCCGCGCTCTCCCCTATCTCACGGCACCAGCACGATCTTCGCCGCGGCGCTCCGCCCCTCGTCCAGATCGGCGAAGGCGCGGGCGCCCTCGTCCAGTGGGCGGCGTTCGATCCAGGAAAGGTCGCCGTAGGCACCCTCCGCCAGCCCGCGCAGCGCCGTTCGGAAATCGAGCGGCGTGTAGGTGTAGGTGCCAATGACCGTGATCTCCTGGAGCGTGATGCGGCGGATGTCCAGCCCGCCCTCGCCGCCCTGCAGACCGACATGGACGACCACCCCGCCGGGGCGGACGGCGTGCACCGCCAAACGGCGGGTGGCGTCGGCGCCCACGGCGTCGATCACCACGTCGAAGCGGCCTTCGGCCGGCGGGTCGGCCACGGGATCGAAGGGCTCGCCGATGGCCCGTGCCGCCAGCGGGGCGCGGCGCAGGGGGTTCGTCTCCGCCACGCGGAGGCGGCGCACGCCGTGGCTTTGCAGGACCAGCGCCGCCAGCACCCCAATCCCGCCGCCGCCGATCACCAGCGCGTCGCACTCGCCCAACGGGCGGGTGGAAGCCCGGGCCGCGAGTGCCGCGGCGTGCACGGCGACCGCGGTCGGCTCGGCCAGCGCCGCATGCTCGGCCGGAAGGGTGTCGGGCACGTCGCAGACGTTGACCGCGGGGATGGTCACCAGCTCGGCGAAGGCGCCGGGCCGCGCCATGCCGATCAGCCGGCGCTCGGGGCAGAGGTTGGCGCGGCCGGAGACGCAGGCGTCGCACACCCCGCAGGTGACCAGCGGGTTGATGGCGACGCGGCGTCCGGTCTGCGGACCCGCGGCCACCCGCCCCGCCGCCTCGTGACCGAGGATCAGCGGCGGCACACGACGGCTGTCATGGCCGTGGTACCCGTGCAGGTCCGAGCCGCAGATGCCACAGGCGTCCACCCGCACCAGCAGTTCGTCGGGGCCGGGCACCGGCTCCGGCTCGTCGCGCAGGTCGAGGGTGAGCGGGCGGGTGTAGACGAGCGCCTTCATGGATCCCCCTCCTACTTCGCGGTGAAGCCGCCATCGACGAACAGCGTCTGACCGGTCACATAGTCGGACGCCCGGCTCGCCAGAAAGACGGTCGGGCCGTCCAGATCCTCCAACCGGCCGTTGCGGCCGATCGCCGTGCGCGCCGCCATCTCGGCGGCGCGGGACGCGTCGGCGAAGACGGGGGCGGTGAGTTCGGTGGGGAAGAAGCCGGGCGCGATGGCGTTGGCGGTGATGCCGTGGCGCGACCACGCCTCCGCCATCGCGCGGGTGAGCTGGCAGATGCCACCCTTCGCCGCGCCATAGGGCATGCTGTTGGGCATGGCGCGCACCGATTGGAGCGAGGCGATGTTGATGACACGCCCCCACCCCCGCTCCCGCATCGCCGGCACCAGCGCGCGGGCGAGGAAGAAGGGGGCGGAAAGCTGCACCGCCACCGTCTGCTCCCAGCTTTCCAGGGTCACGTCCTCGGCGGGCTGGCGCAGGTTGATGCCGGCGGCGTTCACGAGGATGTCGGGCGGGCCGAACGGCTCCGCCGCCAGGACAGCGACGGCGTCGAGCGACGGCAGGTCGCCGAGATCGGCCGTCACCGCGGCGGCGCGCCCGCCGGACGCCTGCACGGTCACCGCGGTCTCCGCCAGGGGCCCGGTGCGGCGACCGGCGACCACCACGGCGGCCCCGGCGGCGGCCAGTGCCTCCGCCATCCGGCGCCCGATGCCGCTGCCCCCGCCGGTGACGAAGGCGACGCGGCCGGTCAGGTCGAACAGGGCGGCCATGGTCACGCCTCCAGCCGGAAGTCTTGGTCGGGGAAGTATTTGGCGAGGCGGTCGTCGGCGGTGCGGGCGTGCGCCTCCATCCCCTCCAGCCGTGACAGGCGCGCGGTGACGGCGGCGAGCTCGCGGTTGGCGTCGCGGGTCATCCGCTGGTAGGTGACGGTCTTCAGGAACTTGCCCACGCTCAGGCCCCCGGTGTAGCGCGCCGCGCCCTTGGTCGGCAGGATGTGGTTGGGGCCGGCCGCCTTGTCGCCGAACGCGACCGTCGTCTCCTCCCCCAGGAAGAGCGAGCCGTAATTGACCAACCGGCCCAGCCACCAGTCGGGGTCGGCCGCGTGCACCTCCAGATGCTCGGGCGCGTAGCCGTCGCTGACCTCGGCCGCCTCCTCCCGGCTGTCGCAGAGGGTGACCTCGCCGTATTCGCGCCACGCGGCGGCGGCGAAGCCGCGGTTGGGTTCGGGCAGCGCCTCGATCAGGCCGGGGACGAGGCGGATGGTCTCCTCGGCCACGCGCCGGTCGGTGGTGACCAGCCAGGCGGGGGAGTTGGGGCCGTGCTCCGCCTGCCCCACGAGGTCGGAGGCGAGGATGCGCGGGTCGGCGGTGCCGTCCGCGATGATGCCGATCTCCGACGGGCCGGCGAACATGTCGATGCCGACACGGCCGAACAGCAGGCGCTTGGCCTCCGCCACATACTGGTTGCCGGGGCCGACCAGCATGTCGGCCGGATGCCCGGTGAACAGGCCGAAGGTCAGCGCCGCGATGCCCTGCACGCCGCCCAGCACCAGGATTTGATCGGCCCCGCACAGATGCAGCGCATAGAGGACGGAGGTCGGTATGCCCTCCCCCCGCCGTGGTGGCGAACAGGCGATGACGTTCCTCACCCCGGCGACGCGGGCGGTGGTCACGCTCATGATCGCCGACGCGACATGGGCGTATCGCCCACCGGGGACGTAGCAGCCGACCGTCGTCATCGGGATCAGCTTCTGACCCGCGCGGAAGCCGGGTTCCAGCTCAACCTCGAACTCCGACAGGCTGTGGCGCTGGTGCTCGGCGAAACGGCGCACGCGGTCGTGGGCGTAGCGGATGTCGTCCTTCAGTGCCGGGGGCAGCGCCGCCTCCGCCGCGGCGATGGCTTCGGGCGATACGACGATGGGACCGTCCCACCCGTCCAGCCGGCGGGCGCAGTCCAGAGCCGTGGGCTCGCCGCCGCGCTCGATCTCATCCAGCAGGGAGGCGACCGTCCGGCGCGTCTCCTCCTCGCCCGTCGCCGGGCGCTTGTCGGCCCGCTTCAGCGTCTCGATGCTCATGCATTCCTCCCGATCGCGCGTGGAAGCGCTTTCATTTTTCAGCATAGCGCGATTGTTGGAATGGGCAACATTCTTGTCAGGAACCCTTGTCCGCAGCCGATGCGGGGCTGTATCGTAATTGCGTAACCGCTTTTACGGACACCCATGCGCAACGGGAATCACACGCTGCACGCCAGCCCGCCCATCCCGACGCAGCCGGCGACGATGGAGGATGTCGCGCGTGCCGCCGGCGTGTCCTCGGCCACCGTGTCGCGTGCGCTGAACAAGCCGGATTCGGTGAGTGCGAAGGTGCTGGCCCGCGTGCGCAGCGCGGTGGACGCATTGAGCTACATGCCGCATGGGGCCGCCCGCGCGCTGGCCCGGCGTCGCACCAACACGGTGGCGGCGATCACCCCGGCGCTCGACAACGCCATCTTCGCGCGCTGCATCGCCGCCATGCAGCGCACCCTCAGCGAGGCGGGTTACCGCCTTCTGCTGGGCAGCAGCGAGTACAGCGCCAAGCGGGAGGTGCAGGCGCTGGAAGCCCTGATCGAGGGCGGCATCGACGGCGTGATGCTGGTTGGCACCGCGCACGAGGATCGGCTGTTCGAGCTTTTGGAGCGCACGCGCATCCCCTGCGTCCAGACCTTCGCCTACGAGCCGGAGGGGAAGCGGCCCTGCATCGGCTTCGACAACCGCCGCGCGGCGGCGCAGCTCGCCCGCCACCTGCTGGATCTGGGCCACCGGCGCTTCGCGATGATCGCCGGACTGACGCGGCACAACGACCGCGCCCGCGAACGGTTGGCCGGCGTGCGGCTGGCGCTGGAGGAGCGTGGGCTGGACCTGCCACCGGAGCGGGTGATCGAGGCGCCCTACACCGTCACCGACGGGCGCGCCGCCTTCCGCCGCCTGATCACCGCCGACCCGCCGCCGACCGCGGTCCTGTGCGGCAACGACACGCTGGCGATCGGCGCCCTGTCCCAGGCCTCGACCATGGGCATCGCCGTGCCCGGCGCGGTGTCGATCACCGGCTTCGACGACCTGGAGGTCGCCGCCTACACCAACCCACCGCTGACCACCGTCCGCATCGACGCCGCCGAGATGGGCGAACGCGCCGCCGACTTCCTCGTCCGCCGCATCGCCGGCGAAGCCGCCGAGGACAAGGTGGAGACGGACGCGCAGGTGACGGTGCGCGCGAGCACGGGGCCGCCGGGACGGTAGGGTCGCGATGCCGGACCGGTCATAGACCAAGGGGTTGGAGTTCCCGGATCAGGTCGATGAGCAGGCGCAGGCCGGTCGGCACCTGCCGGCGGCTCGGATAATAGATGGCAAACCCCTCACCCACGGGAGCCCAGTCGTCGAGCACGATCCGCAAGACCCCGTCGCCGACGAGCGGTACGACGCAGGGTTCGGGCAGATAGGCGAGCGCCGCGCCGGCCCGCACCAAAGAGAGGGCGAACTGCGTCTCGTCGATGGTGATCGAGCCGGGAACATCGATCACCACGGTCTCCCCGGCCTTCTCGAACTCCCAATGATAGATGCTGTCGTCGCCGAGACGGATACGCAGGCATTGGTGCTTCAGAAGATCCTCGGGGTGCTCCGGCGTCCCACAGCGCTCGAAATAGGCGGGCGAGCCGACCACGACCCAGCGGATGTCGGCGGAGAGCCGCTGCGCGATCATATCCTCGGGCACGGTGCCACCATAGCGGATGCCGGCATCGGCACCGTGCGCCACAACGTCCACGAGGTGGTTCGATACCACGACATCGACCGCGACTCCGGGATACCGCTCCAAGAAGACCGGCAGCACCGGGCCGAGTAGGAGCGTGCCCGCATGTTCGAGCACATTCAGCCGGATGCGTCCGGTCGGATCGCTGCGGTATCGGTTCAATCCCTCGACCGCCGCATCGATCGCGGAGAAGGGGCCGTCGAGCGCCGCGTACAGTTCCTCGCCGGCCGCGGTGAGCGTCACGCTCCGGTTCGTGCGGTTGAACAGCCGGACGCCGAGACGGCTTTCCAGCCCCTTCAACGCGTGGCTGAGCGCCGAGGCGGTGACGCCGAACTCCAGCCCCGCCCGACGGAAGCTGCGGTGCCGGGCAAGCGCGAGAAAATAGCTGAAATCGGCAAGATTGCCCCGATTGGTCCGCATGGCCGCGATCTTGCCTGTCCGGCCCCACCATCGCAACGATGCGGGCACTCACCGCGGCATCCGCTCCACGGTGACCGTGACCGTGACCGGGCCCGGCCGATCAAACAGCGACGCGTCTCCGCGCAGGCGCCCGAGGATAACGATGCCGGGGCCGGGAACCTCGCCATCGCGGTAGTAGATCACGAAGTCGTCGGCACTCCAAAGCCCCACGGTGCCGGCGGTGAAGTCGCGCCGCCGCGGGGCGTCCGGCAGGGATGCGGGAAGCGCTCCGGTCTTCTCCTGCCGGAGGTGGTCGCGCATCGGAAGGGTCAGCGGCAACAGCGCCAGCAGGGACCGCGTCGCGGCGTTGTCCACCAGCTCCGCCGTTACGCTCCCCCAGTCGGACGAGATCCGGATCTGCTCCTGCGCCGCCGCCGATACCGGAGCGGCAAGGCCGAGGATGGCCGCCAGTCCCAAGGCAGGGTTCCGCAATGTCTTCCTGTTCATCGGATCGCTCCCCAACACCGGCCTTCAGGCGAGATGCACGCCGAAGAACGACTGCAGCTTGTCGAAGGGGATGAGGTCCACCCGGTCGTACAAATCGACGTGCCCCGCACCCGGCACCCAGACCAGTTCCTTGGGATCCGCCGCCCGCCGGAAGGCCTCCTCGCTGAACTCCCTGGAGTGCGCCTGATCGCCGCTGATGAACAGCAGCGGCCGGGGGGAGATCGTTTCGATGTCGTTGAACGGATAGAAGTTCATGAACTTGACGTTGCTGCTCAACGTCGGCTTCGTCGTGGTCAGGGGCGACCCTCCGGGCGGCGTGTATTCCCCGCGGGGCGTCCTGTAGAAATCGAAGAACTCGCGCTGGATGGGATCGGTCTCGGCGGTGAGCCGAAGGGTCGTTCCACCGGTGTACTCGGTCGTTCCGCCGTCGAACTCGACGTAGCGCTGCTCGGCCGCCGCGGCGATGATCGCCTTGCGCTGCTCCACCGACAGCGAGTTGCGGAGCGCGTTCCGGTTGGCCGCCCCCATGTCGTACATGCTCACCGTCGCGATGGCGCGCAGGCGGGGATCGATCTTGGCCGCGCTGATGATGAAGCTGCCGCTCCCACAGATGCCGATGCCACCGATGCGGCCCCGATCGATGAAGGGGCGGGTTCCCAGGAAATCGACCGCCGCGCTGAAGCTCTCGGCGTAGAGGTCCGGGGACACGGCGTTGCGGGGCTCACCCTGGCTTTCCCCCCAGAAGGGCAGATCGATCGCCAGGGTGACGAAGCCCCGTTCGGCCATCTTTGTCGCGTAGAGGGTGGCGCTCTGCTCCTTCACCGCGCCCATCGGATGGCCGACGACCAGCGCCGGGTGGCGGGCGTTGCGGTCGAGACCCTTTGGCAGGAACAGGTTTCCCGCCAAAGTCATCCGGTATTGGTGAGGGAAGGTCACCGTCTGGCGGGTCACCCGATCGCTGGTGTGGAAATTCGCCGCACCGCGTGACAGGTCCTTCGCCGCTGCCGGCGATCCGCCGGCGGCTCCCAGAACCCCGATGGCCGCAACGCCCGCCCCGGTCAGCCGGAGCAGCGCGCGCCGGTCGGTGTCGATGTCCCGGTCGGCGGTAGCCAATCGATGTGTGTCTCTGTTCGTCATGATCGAGCACTCCTGAAAGGGTCTCGCATGACGTAGGCGGTACCGATCCGCCGGGGTAGAGCGGCTCCGTTTGACGCGATGCTGAGGACGGCTCAACATTCACAGCGACGGACCGTCCGCGCCCGATCATCGTTCGGCCGGCGCCCTCCCCACCCGCGCCAGATCCTCCATCAGCAGCAGCATGGCCGTGCAGTCCTGCCCCTCGCGGCCCCAGGCGGGGGCCAGCGCGAAGAGTTCGCGGGCGGCGGCGGCGAGCGGCAGGGGGGAGGCCATCTCGGCGCCGAACTGCAAGGCGAGCGAGATGTCCTTCAGGCCCATGCGCAGGGGGAAGTCGGGGGTGATGTCGCCGGCCAGGACCTTGTTCGGGTAGTTCATGATGAGCTGGCCGCGCCCGGCGGCGGTGCCGCTCATCACGCGGACGGCGGTGTCGCGGTCCAGCCCCGCCTTGGCGGCGAGTGTCAGCGCCTCGGCCGTCATCACCATGCCGACCATCGCCATGCAGTTGTTGACCACCTTCAGCCGGATGCCGTGGCCGGCGGGGCCGATGTGGTGGATGGTGTCGGCCATCGCTTCGAACAGCGGCGTCGCCTCCGCCACGTCGGCTTCCGTCCCGCCGGCCATGACCAGCAGGGTGCCGGCCTCCGCGTGGCGGGGGGTGCGGCCGACGGGGGCGTCGAGCATGCGCAGCCCCGCAGCCTCCAGGTCGCGGCGCAGGGCGTCGCTCTGGGAGGGGGCGATGGTGCTCATTTCGATGACCAGCGTGCCACGCTCCAGCGCCGCGGCGGCGCCGTCGGGGCCGAACAGGGCGTCGCGAACGACCGGGCCGTCGGGCAGCATGGTGATCAGCGCATCCACGCCGCGTGCGGCGTCGGCCGGGCAGGACGCGGCGCGCGCGCCCTGCCCCACCGCGCGTTCCACCGCGGCCGGAACGACGTCGTAGACCGACAGCTCGAAGCCCTTGCGCAGCAGGTTTGCCGCCATCGGGCCGCCCATGGTGCCGAGGCCGATGAAGCCGATGCGGGCGATGGTCATGCCGGGAATCCTCCGTAGGGTCCCCAGCCGGACCCGGCGATCACCCCGCCGTCGCAGGGCAGGGTCACGCCAGTGATGATCGCGGCCGTTGGCGACAGCAGGAATCCGATGACGGCCGCCACCTCCTCCGGCTTGATCAGGCGGCCGAGCGGGGTGGCGCGCAGGATGGGGGTCAGGTCGCGCTCGCCCTTGCGCTCCGGTGGGCGCAGGAAGGGCGTGTCGGTCCAGCCGGGGGCGACGGCGTTGACCCGCACCCCGCGCCGCGCCCAATGCACGGCCAGGGACTCGGTCAGGCTGGAAATGGCGGTCTTGGCCGGGCCGTAGGCGAGCACCGGACCGGAGCGGAAGGACAGCACCGACGCGATGTTCACAATGGCCCCGCCGCCCCGCACCGCCATCGGGCCGCCGAAGGCGCGGCAGGTGATGTAGGTGCCCTTCAGATGGGAATCGACGACCCGCTCCCAGTCTGCCGCCGGGTAGTCCTCGATGGCGCGGGGGATGTCGGGGATGCCGGCGCAGGCGACGACGCCGGTCACCGGCGGCAGGCTGTCGGCGATGGTGCGCTCGATGGCCTGCACCGCCGCCTCGTCCAGGATGTCGGCGGCAAAGGCGGCGGCCTTCGGCCCCAGCTCCTCGGCCAGCGCGGTCGCCAGAGCCATGTTGCGGTCGAGAATGGCGACGTGGGCGCCCTCCGCGGCCATGCGGCGGACGGTGGCGGCGCCGATGCCGCTCGCCCCGCCGGTCACCACCACCGTGCGTTCGGCGACGGTGCGTTCGGCGGCCGTGTGCTCTTCGCTCATGGTCGGTCAGTCCTCGTAGGGTCCTGGCGGGAACTCCAGCAGCTCGGTGACGCAGTTCTCGGGCGCCAGGACGTAGATCACCTTGGTGCGGCCGCCGCGCAGCACCTGCGGCGGGGCGGTCGTGCGGTAGCCGGCCCCGGTCAGGCGGGCGTAGGCGGCATCGACGTCGGTCACCTCGAAGGCGATGTGGGTGTAGCCGCCGTCGCACTGACGGCGGGGGCGATGCTCGCCCGCCGGCGCGTGGTATTTGAACAGCTCGATCCGGTGCGGCCCCAGCGCCAGCATCGCCCAGCGGATGCAGGCGCCGGGCAGCCCCACCACCGTCCCCAACGCCGGCTCCTTCCGCTGGTCCATCTCGCCCTCCAGCCGGTAGCCGAGCATGCCGGTGTAGAAGTCGCGCGCCGCCTCGAAGTCCTCGACGCAGACGGCGGTGTGGTGCGGGGCGCGGATCAGGTCGGCGACGGTCGTCATGGTGCTACCCCGCCGCCATGGTGAGGGAGCGCAGGCCGCGCACCACCTCGGGCAGACCGGCCAGCGCCGCCCGCTCCAGCACCTTGGAGACGACGGGGGCGGAGTTGGTGCCGGTCACCCGCTCGACGGGGTGATCCAGCCAGTCGAACAGCCGCTCCTGAAGCTCCTGGGCGATGCGTGCGCCGTGGCCGGTGCCGCGGGCCGTCTGCTCCACGATGACCACGCGGTTGGTGCGCCGCACGCTGTCGCCGATGGTGTCCCAGTCCAGCCCCAGCGGGTCCAGCGTGCGCAGGTCCACCACCTCCGCGTCCACATCGGCCTCCTCGGCCGCCTGGACCGAGACGGGCACCATGGAGGAGTAGGTCAGCACCGTGCATGCGCGCCCGGGCCGCACGATCCGCGCCTGCCCCAGCGGGATGATGTAGTCGAGGTCGCCGGTCGGCACCGGGCCGGTGGTCTGGTAGAGGTCGTTGTGCTCCAGCACCAGCACGGGGTCGTCGCAGCGGATGGCCGCGTTCATCAGCCCGATGTAGTCGAAGGGCGTGGAGGGGGCGACGATCCGCCAGCCCGGCCACAGCGCGAACAGGCCGCTGGCGTCCATGGAATGCTGGGACCCGTAGCCGGTGCCGGCCGACACCCGGCTGCGCAGCACCATCGGCAGCGGGAAGTTGCCGCCGAACATGTGGCGGACCTTGGCGACCTGGTTGAAGAGCTGGTCGGCGGCGACGAGGCAGAAGTCGGGGTACATGATCTCCACCACCGGGCGCAGGCCGTTCATGGCCGCCCCCAGCGCCACGCCGACGAAGCCGTTCTCGCAGATCGGCGTGCCGATCAACCGGTCGGGGAAATGCTGGTCGATCCCCTTCGTGGCGCCCGACGTGCCGCCGCGCAGCCGGTGCACGTCCTCCCCCAGCACGACGATGGAGGGGTCGCGCTGCATGTTGCGCAGCATCACCTGGGAGACGACGTCGATGTACTTGGCGTCGGTCAGGTCCGCCGCGCGGCATTCGGCAAGCGACCGCGGGCGGGCGCCGCGCAGCTCCGACAGGTCGCCGCGGATGCCGTCCTCCACCGTGGCGGGGTCGGGCCAGAGTGCCTGGACGATGCGGCGTCGGTTGCTGCCCGGCTCCGGCTCCGTCAGGGCGTCGGCGGCCGCGTCGACCATGCGGGTGACGCGCAGATCGAGCTCGTCCACCTGATTGCGGGCGAGGATGCCCCGCTCGACCAGGGCCGCGGGGAAGGTGGCGACCGGGTCGCGGTCCAGCCACGCCGATTCCTCGTCCTTGTCGCGGTAGCCGAAGGCGCTGCCGCGCAGCGGGCCGGACTGGTGCAGGTGGCGGTAGGTCAGCGCCTCCACCAGCACCGGGCCGCGGTCGCGGCGGATGGTGTCGACCGCCCACTGCATGGCCTTGCGCACGGCCAGCAGGTCCATGCCGTCCACCTCGATCGATGGCACGGCGAGGCCGGGGCCGCGGCCGGACAGGCGCGTCTCCCGCGTCTGCTCCCGCACATGGGTGGACACGGCGTAGAGGTTGTTCTCGCAGAAGAACACGACGGGCAGGTCGTAGAGCGCCGCCATGTTCAGGGATTCGTAGGCGGACCCGATCTGCATGGCGCCGTCGCCGAAGAAGGCGACGGAGATGGCATCGCGACCCAGCCGCTTGTCGGCCAGCGCGTAGCCCACCGCGTGCGGCGGGTTGCCGCCGACGATGGCGTTGGAGCCCAACACCCCCGCCTCCACCCAGCGCAGATGCATGGAGCCGCCGCGCCCGCCGCAATAGCCGGGGGTCAGGCCCATGATCTCCGCCATGGTGGTGCGCACCACGTCGGCCATGCGCGGGTGGACCGGCTGGGCCAGCGGGTCGTAACCGGCCGGTATGACGTGGTTCAGCGCCTTGGCAAGGAACTGGTGGTGCATGCGGTGGGTGCCGTTGATCTTGTCGGCGCTGCCCAGCACGGACATGCAGCCGACGGCACCCCCTTCCTGTCCGATGCTGGCGTGGGCCGGGCCGTGCAGCAGGTCCTCGCCCTTCAAGGCCAGGATCTTCTCCTCGAAACGGCGGACCAGGAGGAGCTGTTCGAGCATGCGGACGAGGGTCGCCGGGTCCTCCGACCGCCAGTCCTCCTCGGTGGTCTGGCAGCGGACCCACGGCGTATCGGTGGTCAGCGGTTCGAAACGGGGCATTCCCTCACCTCTAGAACCAGAAGAAGAGCTGCGGCCAGAAGCCGATCAGCAGGGCCGGCACGCACATACCGAGCACGAAGGGCCAGCTCCGCGCGGCGATGCTGGTGACCGACTCGCCGGTCAGGCCCGACACGACGAAGAGGTTCAGCCCGATCGGCGGCGTGATGAAGCCGATGGCAAGGCTGCTGATCATGAAGACGGAGAAGTGGACGGGCGTCATGCCGATGGCCTCGCCCACCGGCCACAGGATGGGCGACAGCAGAAGGATGATCGGCGTCGTCTCCATGATGCAGCCGGCGACGATGAACAGGCCGAACATCAGGGCGATGACCAGCGGCGGGTTCTCCACCAGCGTGCCCAGCGCGTTGACGATGGCGATCGGCACGCCCAGCGCCGACAGCGTCTGCGACAGCACCAGCGCCACGCCGATGATCGGGCCGATGATGCCGGTCACCTCGGCGCTGCGCTCCATCATCGCCGGGAAGTCCGACAAGCGCAGGCGCCGGGTGCCGAAGCCGATGGTGATGGCGACGATGACCGCGACCGACGCGGCCTCGGTCGGCGTGAAGATACCGGTGTAGATGCCGCCGAGGATGATCACCGGCACCATCAGCGCGTAGCGCGCCTCCCACCCCGTGCGCATCACCTCCGACGGGTCGAGGCGGCCGGTGGATTTCTCATAGTTGCGGCGGCGGTTCACCACCACGTTGGTGGCGATGATCCAACCCAGGAAGAAGACGCCCGGCACGACCGCCGCCGCGAAGAGCTGCGCCGCCGACACCCCCAGCGTGATGCCCACCAGGATGTAGGCGATGGAGGGTGGGATCAGGATCGCCGTACAGGCGCCGGCGGCGACGATGGCCGCGGCGTACTGGATGGGATAGCCGCGCTGCACCAGCCGCGGGATGGTGATGCGCCCGACCGCCGCACAGTCCGCCGCGTTCGATCCACTGATCGCCCCGAAGAAGCCGCAGCCGAGGATGGTGGAGGTGCCGAGGCCGGAGCGAACCCAGCCCAGCAGCGCCTCCGCGAAGTCCAACAGCTTATCGGACAGGCGGGAGGTGACGATGACGTCGCCGGTCAGGATGAACAGTGGCAGCGCGATCAGCGCGAAGCTGTCGACGCCGGAGAACAACGTCTCCCCCATCAGCCCCATGGGCAGTGCCTGCGTCTGCGACAGGATGGCGACGGTGCCGAGGCCGAGTGCCACCCAGATGGGCACGCCCAGCACCAGCAGCACCCCCAGGCCGATCAACGGCCCGTAGAAGGTCCAGCCCAACTCGAAGCTCTGCGCGTAGAGGGCCTGCAGCATGGATGAATTCCCGGATCTGTCCCGTCTTTCCCGCGCAGGCGGGACTCCAGTGCGGGCGGAAGCGCCGCGGCGCAGCCTGGGTCCCCGCCTGCGCGGGGATGACGGGGAAAATGGACGGCGGGCAGCGCCCGCCTCACTCGAACAGCTTCTTGCCCGCGTAGACCTCGCGGCCGGCGAAATGGTCGGACAGGTCACGGATCAGGTTCTGGACCAGCCGGAACTCCGTCATCGCGAAGCCCAGTGGCACCGCCACCAGCGCGAATGCGCGGCTGATGCGCAGCCCCTCCGTCACCGCGCCGTATTGCAGCGAGGTGAGGATCGGGTTCATCGACAGGTAGAAGGCGAAGGCGGCGAAGATGATCGTGGCGATCTCGCCGAAGACAAAGAGCCAGACATGATGGCGCTTCGGCAGCAGCTCGAAGATGATGTCGATGCGGATGTGCGTGCGGGTGCGCACGGCGTGGCTGGCCCCGACCCAGATCAGGTAGATCAGGCAGTAGCGCGCCACCTCCTCCCCCCACAGGCTGGAGTAGGAGAGGAGGAACCGGCGCAGCACCTCCACGCCGATCACCATCACGATCATCGTGTAGAAGATGAGGAGGAGCACGCGCTCCCCGTTGCGGTCGATCCACCGCAGAAGCGTCATCGCCATCAGGGGCGCTCCGGGATGCGGGCGGGACCCCCCGCCGGGCCGGCCGGCGGGGGCGCTTCGGTCACACGTCGGACACGTAGAACTTGCTGCGTGTCTCCGCCGCCTCGCGCAGCTTCTCGAACACCTTGATGTCGCCCGCGAATTTTTTCTTGAAGTCGTCCCACTCCGGCCGTTGCGCACCGCAGGCCTCGACCCACTGCTTCATCTCGTCGTCGGTGGGGGTGTGGAACTGCACGCCGGCGCGGGTCATCTGGTCGGCGGTGTAGGCACGGGCCGCCGGCACCGCGGCGAGGTTCTGGAGGAAGGTCGTCTCCGACCCCGCCATGATCGCGTCGCGCGCGCTGCTGCTCTGCTCCTTCAGCCAATTGAGGTTGCAGAAGTAGACCTGCGCGTCCTCGACCTGCTGGGTCAGCGTCACACTGTGCAGCATGTCCTTGAAACCGAAGGCGAGCAGGCCGCCCGGCGTGGGGTCCAGACCGTCGGCCACGCCCTCGCGGATGGCGGTGGCCGTCTCGCCCCAGGCGACCGGTGTCGGGTTGGCGCCGCACAGGCTGTAGATCTGCGCCAGCGCCTGCGAGGACGGGATGCGGAACTTCATGCCGCGCATGTCGGCCGGCGTCTTGATCACCTTGCCGAAGCCCTTGCGCGTGGCAACCGAGCGCGGATCGTAGACGATGTAGGTCAGCACCTCGAAGCCGTTGGCGTTGACCCGCGGGTGCACCTCGTCGCGCCACGCCTTGCTGCTGACGAGGTTCACGTATTTCTGGTTGGTGTTGGCCCAGTAGGGGATGTTGATGAGGTCGACGGCCGGCGCGTAGGGCGAGAAGTTGGAGATCGACACGATGCCGGTCTGCACGACGTTCTGCTGCACCTTGGCGACCAGCGGGCTACCGACACCCAGCGAGCCCGGCGGCTGGAGGCGCACATAGACCTCGCCGCGGCTGAAGTTCTGGATATTGTCCTTCAGGTTGAGCTGCATCTGCGGCAGCGCACGCTCCTGCTGGAGCGAGTATTCGACGGCCATGGTCATGATCGACTTGGCCGCCTTCTCGCGCTCCTGCTCCTCCCGCGCGGTCTGGGCGACCGCCTCCTCGGTCAGCAGGCCGCCACCGACGGTGAGCGCCACGGCGGTGAAGCCGTAGTTGCGGACCAGTCGGATGAACTCACGGCGGTTCCCGCCGGAACCTTGCGGTGTCCTGGTTGCGAACATCGTGTCCTCCCATGGTGTGCGACGTCAGTGAACGACGTCGTCGTCTTTCTTTTCCGCCGCCTCGCGCAGAAGGGCGGCGACCACGAAGCTGACCGCGACGGCGAACAGCAGCAGGAACTCCATCACGGGCGAGAGCTGGAAACGCTGGACGAACCCGGCACCACCGGCGAAGCGGCCGGCGAGGAGGTTCGCAAGGAACAGCAGGAAAAGCGTCAGGCAGGTGAAAAGGGCGACATTGCTGGCGCGAAGCTTCGCATCGCGGTCTGGAGCGGCGGCTTTAATGCGGACGGCACGGTCGCCGCGCTGACGGTGCGGCACATCGGTCGCTGCACTCATGGTCGATCTCCGGGCTGCGGGACACAACGATGCAAGCGCTTACATCCTAAATGTAAGCATTGCCTATCATCAGGTGTCAAAGCATTTTTTCACCATTCGTAAAGACCCGGTTTTTTTCGCGGTTGCGAGCCAGCTTTCAGGCCAAAAGAGGATCACGCGGCTCGCGCCCAGGGCGGCCATTGGAAAGAAAGCGCTTTCATCATGATCACGCCCGCCTCCGCGACCGGCCAACCTGCCATTCGCCGAGGGGCCGTTGACAACGATACCATACCTGCAGCACCGTTCCAGTGGTAACGTTACCACGCACAGGCGTTCCCAAGCAGACGCACCGGACGGAGAGGCGCAATGCGGACAGGGGGAGGAAATACGCCGGAACTGGCCCGCGACGGGCGCCGGCAGATGGGACCGGAGGAGATCGCGCGCAAGGCCGCGGCGATCCGCCGTCACGTCATCCGCATGATCGCACCACGCGGGCAGGGCTATGTGGCACAGGGTTTGGGGGCCGCGGACCTGTTCGCGGCGCTGTATTTCGGTGAGCTGACGCTGGAGCCGAGCGACCCGGCCTGGCCCGGACGCGACCGCTTCTACCTGTCCACCGCGCACAACTCCGCGGTTTTCCACGCCACGTTGGCCGAGCGCGGGCTGATCCCGCTGTCGGCGCTCGACGACTACTGCCACGACGGCTCGACGCTGGAGATCAACGTGTCGGAGCGGCTGGGCCCGGCGGTGGAGGCGACGCTTGGTTCCCTGGGCCAGGGGCCGTCGGTCGCCGTCGGCGCCGCGCTGGCCGCCCGGCGCCGCGGTGACGGTTACCGCTGCTACGTCATGCTGGGCGACGGCGAGATGCAGGAGGGGCAGGTGTGGGAAGCCGCCATGGCCGCCGCCAGCTTCAAGCTCGACAACCTCTGCGTCGTCATCGACATGAACTGGATGCAGGTGGAGGGGCACACCGACGCGGTGCACGCCATGGCCCCGGTCGCCGACAAGTGGCGCGCCTTCGGCTGGGCGGCCGAGGAGGTGGACGGCCACGACATCGCCGGCATCCTGGCCGCCCTCGACCGCGCGCGCGCCACCAAGGGGCGGCCCAGCGTGATCATCGCCGAAACCCTGGTCGGCAAGGGCGCCCCCAGCCTGGAGGGGATCCGCAGCCACAACATGAGGCTGCCGCCGGACGTGGCGGCGAAGGCGCTCGCCGAGCTGGAGGGCGTGTGATGACCGTGGATCTTGCCGTCACCGATTTCACCGCCGCCCCCGCCGCGACCCAGGGCGCCCTGCCCCGCCCCTATGGCGAGGCCCTGGTGGAGCTCGCCCGCCAGCGGCCGGAGGTCGTGTGCATCGGCGCCGACCTCAGCGGCGCCACCGAGACCGACCTGTTCCGCGACACCCTGCCCGACCGCTTCGTCAACATCGGCATCGCCGAGGCGAACATGGTCGGGGCCGCGGCCGGCATGGCGCGGGCGGGCGACATGCCCTTCATCCACTCCTTTTCGGTCTTCGTCACCCGGCGCTGCTACGACCAGATCGCCATGCAGGTCGCCTACCCCCGCACCAACGTGAAGATCGTCGGCTTCCTGCCGGGCCTGACGACGCTGCTCGGCGTGACGCATCAGGCGATCGACGACGTGGCGCTGATGCGCGCCCTGCCCAACATGACGATCATCGAGCCCGGCGACCCCGGCCAGATCCGTGACGCGGTGCGCGAGGCGGCGGCCATCCGCGGCCCGGTCTACCTGCGCATGCGCCGGCCCGAAGCGTGGGAGACGGCGGGCACCGCCGGCCCGGCCGACCTCTCCGGCGGCAGCCCCCACCTGCTGCGCGACGGCGACGAAGGGGCGATCCTGGCGGCCGGGCTGATAGTGCCGGTGGCGCTCCAGGCCGCCGACGCCCTGGCGGCGCGCGGCCGGCGCGTGGCGGTGGCGAACGTGCACAGGCTGAAGCCGCTCGACACCGGCTTCGTCGCCGACCTCGCCCGCCGCTGCGGCAGCGTGGTGACGGCGGAGAACCACTCCGTCATCGGCGGCCTCGGCTCCGCTGTGGCGGAGGCGCTGATGGAATCGGGCGTTCACGCCGGATTCGCCCGCGTGGGCCTTCAGGACTGCTTTGCGCAGGGCGGCTCCACCCCGTATCTGTTCAAGACCTACGGCCTGTCGGTCGAGGGCATCCTGGCCGCGCTGGAGAAGGCCGACGCGCGGCGGGATGGCTGATCCAGCGGAGCGGGGTGCGGTGGAACGCGATGACGGACCGTTGCGATCATCGGGAGGCGATCCGTCGAAGCGGCGTGATGGAGGCGCTGCGGGATTTCGACCCGCAAGCCGTCGGCACGCCGCCGCTGGGCCTCGACCTGCCCACCAGCGACATCGACATCCTCTGCCACGCGCCCGATCCGTCCGCCGTCGCGGCCCTGCTGTGGGATCGCTTCGGCGATCACGAGGGGTTCACGCTGCGCCAGTGGATCGGCGGCGGGCGCCCCGTCATCGCCGGCTTCCACGTCCATGGCTGGGCGTTCGAGATCTTCGCCGCCGCGGTGCCGGTGCGCAAACAGGCGGGTTGGCGGCATTTCGACGTGGAGCGGCGGCTTCTCGCCCTCGGCGGGGCCGCCCTCCGGGACGCGGTGATGGCGGAGCGCTGCCGCGGCCTGAAGACCGAGCCAGCCTTCGCCGCAGCGCTGGGGTTTGCCGGCGACCCCTTCGCGGCGCTGCTTGACTTGCAACGGCACTCCGACGGCACATTGGCGCGCATCCTGCTGGACGCCGGCTTCACTCCGCCACCGGCTCCGCCCACCACACCGGACCGCGCCCTTGCCCCCCGTCATCCCCATCGATGATCCCGACGACCCGCGCATCGCCGCCTACCGCAACGTGCGGGAACGCGACCTCGTGGGGCGGGAGGGGCTGTTCATCGCCGAGGGGGAGGTGGTGCTGCGCATCCTGCTCCAGCACTCCCGCCACCGGCCGCTGTCGCTGCTGCTGGCGGAGAACCGGGTGGCGGCCCTGGCGCCGCTGACCACCGGCCTGCCCGACGAGGTACCGGTCTACGCCGCCGGCCGTGCGGTGCTGGACGCCATCGTCGGCTTTCCGCTCCACCGCGGCATCCTGGCGCTGGGGCGGCGGGCGGCGGAGCCGGGGGCCGGCGGGCTGCTGGCGACGCTGCCGCCGCGGGCGCTGGTGGCCGCCCTGTTCGGCATCGGCAACCACGACAATGTCGGCGGCATCTTCCGCAACGCCGCCGCCTTCGGGGCGGACGCGGTGCTGCTCGACCGCGGCTGCTGCGACCCGCTCTACCGCAAGGCGATCCGGGTGTCGGTGGGGGCGGCGCTGACCGTGCCCTTCGCGTGGTTCGATCCCAGCGAGGACCCGCTGGAACTGCTCGCCCGCCACGGCTTCGAGGCGCTGGCCCTGAGCCCGCGCGGCGGGACGGCCCTGGCCGACGTCGCCCGCGCGGATCGCGCCGCCGTGCTGCTGGGGTCGGAGGGGCCGGGGCTGCCCGACGCGCTGCTGGAGCGCGCCCGCAGCGTGCGCATTCCCATGGCCCCCGGGTTCGACTCGCTCAACGTCGCGACCACCAGCGGCATCGTCCTGCACCATCTGGCGCAGGGGTGAGCGGCCCTCACATCCAGTAGGGGTCGCGCAGGTAGTGGCTGTGGAGCTGCTCCTCGTAGGCACGGTTGACCTCCGGCACGCTCTCCGGCACCGGGCTGTTGCGCACCCGGTCACGGGTCAGGCCGACGCGCACCGCGCCGGTGGCCCAGTCGATCGATTCGACCCAGCCCGGCGCGAAGACCACCTTGCGGCCGGGCAGCCAGGTGCCGGTGTCCACCAGCAGGTAGCGCACGCGCCAGTCGGTGTCGTCGATCAGCAGGTCGGACACGGTGCCGATGTCGCCGTCGGTGGCGGCGATGGCGTAGCCGGTGATCTCCCGCCCGCTGCGCAGGTGCGGATCGCCGCGGCGCGCGGCGTCGGCGGGCGGCTCCGCCGGCACGGTCGGCAGCTCTGCCGGGCCGATCAGCGAGCCCGACAGCCAATAGGGTTCGACGCCGAAATAGCCGGCCAGCGCCTCCTCCTCCTGCCGGTTGACCGGGCGTGCGGTGTCGGTGCCGGGGCTGTCCTCCACCTGCTTCCGGGTCAGGCGGACGGGGAACTGGCGGCTGTCGGTGTCCGGGGCGTCCAGCGCGGACGCCGGCAGCAGCACCTTGCGGCCGGGCAGCCAGGTCCCGGTATCGACCACCAGATAGCGGACGGTCCAGCCGGCGTCGTCCAGATAGACGTCGGAGACCGAGCCGATCACGCCGTCGCTGGCGTTGATGGCGTAGTCGAGAAGGTCGTTCAGGCTGCGGATCATTCCACCCTCGCGCGTTGCGGGCCACGAAGGCCCCCCTCCTACAACGCGCGCCGGGCGGTGCCGGTTCACTCCATGCCGAGCGCCTGCTTGTACAGCTCCAGCAGCGTCTCCTCCTCCTGCCGGTCCTCCTTGGACTTCTTGCGCAGGCTGATGACCTTGCGGATGACCTTGGGCTCGAAGCCGGTGCCCTTGGCCTCGGCGTAGATTTCCTTGATGTCGTCCTGGATGCCCTTCTTCTCCTCCTCCAGGCGCTCGATGCGCTCGATGAAGGAACGCAGCCGGTCGGCCGCGATGCCGCCGACATCGGTGGTGGTGTCCGTCATGTGCTGGCTCCCGTGATCTGACGCGGCGGCCCGTTGGCGTGTCCGCCGGCCCCCAGGCGGCGGGACCATACCGGGGGCGCACCCTTCCGAACAAGGGGTTCGGCGGGTGACATCGCGTCTTGACAGGGGGGACGCCGCTGTTGCAGGGTGCCCGCATGATCCGCTTCGATGACATGATTGCCCTGCGACTTCTGTGCCCGGCGCTTTGAGCGTCGGGGTCGTCGCACGCCTTGTCCCTGTCACAGGTCTGATCGAAGCCGGTTGTTGTTCCCATGAGCGCGCATCACACACGTCCCGCCCGGCCGAGGCCGGGGCTGCGACTTAGCGGCGGTCGCCGAACCGATCCGGCGGTTCGGCGGCCGTAGGCCTTCGCCGGCAGTCACGCCCCCAAGCCATTCACGCACGCGACGACGAGACGCACCATGAACCACATCCGCATGCCGGCCCAGAAATACACCCCCTTCCAGCCCGTGAACCTGCCCGACCGCCAGTGGCCGGGCCGGGTCATCGACACCGCCCCCGCCTGGTGCTCGGTGGATCTGCGCGACGGCAACCAGGCGCTGATCGAGCCGATGGGCCCCGACCGCAAGCGGCGCATGTTCGACACGCTGGTCCGGATGGGCTTCAAGGAGATCGAGGTCGGCTTCCCCGCCGCCTCCCAGACCGATTTCGACTTCTGCCGCGAGCTGATCGAGACCGGCCGCATCCCCGACGACGTCACCATCCAGGTGCTGACCCAGTCGCGGGAGGAGCTGATCCGCCGCACCTTCGAGGGCATCCGGGGCGCCAGGCGCGCCATCGTCCACCTCTACAACTCCACCTCGGAGCTGCAGCGCCGCGTGGTGTTCGGGCTGGACAAGGCCGGCATCGTCGACATCGCCGTGGCCGGCGCCAAGCTCATCAAGCAAATCGCCGCCGAGCATCCGGAGACCGAGGTCGTCCTGCAGTATTCGCCGGAGAGCTTCACCGGCACCGAGCTGGATTTCGCGGTGGAGATCTGCGAGGTGGTGGCCGACGTCTGGCAGCCGACGCCCGACCGCAAGATGATCTTCAACCTGCCGGCGACGGTGGAGATGTCCACCCCCAACGTGCACGCCGACCAGATCGAGTGGTTCTGCCGCAACGTCAAGAACCGCGACAGCCTGATCATCAGCCTGCACCCGCACAACGACCGCGGCACCGCCGTGGCGGCGACGGAGCTGGCGCTGATGGCCGGCGCCGACCGGGTGGAGGGCACGCTGTTCGGCAACGGCGAGCGCACCGGCAATGTGGACGTGGTGACGCTGGCGCTGAACCTGTTCACCCAGGGCGTCGATCCCGGCCTCGTCATCGAGGACATCAACGAGATCGTGCGCACCGCCGAATACTGCACCCAGCTGCCGGTGCACCCGCGCCACCCCTACGCCGGCGAGCTGGTGTTCACGGCCTTCTCCGGCTCCCACCAGGACGCCATCAACAAGGGGCTGAAGGCGCTCCAGAAGTCCAACACCGGCACCTGGGAGGTGCCCTACCTGCCCATCGACCCGCAGGACCTGGGCCGCAGCTACGAGGCGGTCATCCGCATCAACAGCCAGTCCGGCAAGGGCGGCATCGCCTACATTCTGGAGCAGGAATACGGGCTGGAGATCCCGCGCCGGCTCCAGATCGAGTTCTCGAAGGTGGTGCAGCGCATCGCCGACGAGACCGGCAAGGAGCTGTCGCCGGCCGACATCTACGCCGCCTTCCGCGCCGAGTATCTCGACCGCAGCGCCCCGGTGGACCTGATCGAGCACGCCACCGAGCCGCGGGGCCCTGGCGGCGGCGGCCGCGTGCTGTCGGCCGTGCTCGACCTGGATGGCAAGCGCACCACCGTAAAGGGCCGCGGCAACGGCCCCATCGACGCCTTCGTCGACGCGCTGCGCCAGATCGGCCACGAGATCCACGTGGTCGACTACCGCGAGCACGCCGTCACCACCGGCGAGGACGCCCAGGCCGCCTCCTACGTCGAAGTCAAAACCCCCGACGGCCGCACCCTCTTCGGCGTCGGCATCGACGCCGACATCGTGACGGCCAGCCTGCGCGCGCTGGTGAGCGCGGCGAACAGGGCGGCGGGGTAAGGGGCTTTCCCTCTCCCTCCCCCGCTGGGCGGGGGAGGGAGAGGGAAAGCCAATCACCCGTTAGTCTCGCTCAGCCTTAACGCTCCATCACCTCGGCCGATGTGACGCCAGCAACAGCCACTCTGCGGTAGCCGGCTAACGCCACCGAAGTCACAACGACAGTGGCGAGGCGGCGGGGAGCTGGCGTGGTTGTGCAAGTATGCGAGACAACTTGCTTGAATGGGGTCAAACCTTCAAGTATAATAGATAGTATCAAAGAACCATGAGCAGCCAAGATGGCGATAAATTTCATTCCCACTATCGGCCAAAAAGATGGTAGCGCCGTCTTGACAGACCTCACAAAGGTATTGCGAGATGGAAGCGTGTATCCGCAAGAGGCGGATATTATAATTTATACAGGTTGGCCGCAGGTAAAGGACTATGATGGTCGCACCCATAGCTCTGACTTGACCGCATTCGGTACTGATTATGGCATTAAGCTTGTGAAAATTTCTCTATCTTCAAACTTCAGTGAAGTTAGACGAGATGCCCAGAGCATCTTGCAAGCGGCCGCTACTACCGATGCGCTTTTGAGCAAGAGCCTTAAGCTCAAGCGGCGTCGGAAGCTCATTTTCGATGTGGTCCCCATTATCTATGCGCCGAACCTCGACGGAGGTCATTTCAAGGACGAGGAGGTCGAGTTTGCGTCCAACGAGGCCGAACTTATCCGTTTGTTGAAGCGAACCGACGAAAGTCTAACGACCGAGCAGCGTGACGAAGTTCAGGCGATCATCGAAGGCGCAAAGGCTCTGGGCCAAATCACCGAAGTGGATGATGACGAGACACTACAGCCTATCGCCCGTGCATACCGCAACCTTGAAGCCATCATCTACAATTTTGACGCCAGCCAAAGATCGGTCGCGCTGACTGCGATCAAAGGACCACAACGTATTCGCGGACTCGCCGGAACAGGCAAGACCGTCATTCTGGCTATGAAGGCGGCCCTTGCGCATATAGAAAATCCAAACGCAAAAATACTCATTACCTACTATACACGCAGTTTGCGCGATATTATTGAGCGCTTGATTACTCGCTTTCACCGACACTTTGCCGAAGTCGATCCAAATTGGGAGAATGTCCATGTGCGTCATGGCTGGGGAAGAGCGAACGTTCCTGGCGTCTATCGCGACGCTTGCATTCGGGATGGTATAGCTTTCAAGTCATTTGGCGACGTCAAACACATGCGCGACCCATTCGGAACTGTATGCAGCGAGTTGATCAAGAATGGCCCACCCTCTGCTTACTATGACGTAATACTTGTCGACGAAGGGCAAGATTTTCCTGATAGCTTCTATCAGATGTGCTTTTTTCTCGCAAAGGGTACACGTGACGAGAAGCAGATCATTTGGGCTTATGATGAGCTGCAGAATATATTCGATGTGAAGGTGCGTGAGCCAGAACAGTTGTTTGGCAAAGACGATGACGGCGTTCCGAGAATATCGCTTACCCGTAGCCTACCGTTGGGAACTGACACCAACGACTTTGTGCTACAGAGAGCATATCGTAATCAACGGGATATACTCGTCCTAGCTCATTCGATCGGGTTTGGCGTATACGGGCAGCCAGTGCAAATGCTCGAAAATGCCAAGCATTGGGAGGACGTTGGATATGATGTAGTCTCTGGGGATTTCACAACTGGAAGCCTCAACATTGTTGAGCGTCCAATGGTGAATAGCCCGAGCGCTCTTGCCACACCGAAAGATGTTAGACTGATCGATATTAGGGGCGCAACCGACATGAGCAATGAAGTCGAGCTTGCGTCTCGTGAGATTCGACAATTCATCGAGGGAGGAATACAGCCCCACGAGATCCTCGTGATCTCGCTCGACGACAAGTCAGCACGCGGCTATTTTTCCGCACTGTCAACGAGCATGTTGGAGTTTGGAGTTCCTTGCAACAATATCATTAATGATCCTTATAGCGAACCCCCATTCAGAATTGACGGAAAGATCACACTAAGTACCGTTTTCCGCGCCAAAGGTAATGAAGCGGCGGTGGTAATTATTCTGGGCGCAGACGCCGCTGTTTTGCAGACGCGCACTGGCCGAAATAAGATTTTCGTTGCGTTTACTCGGACTAAGGGATGGCTAAGAGTATTTGGAGTGGAAAACCGCACATTCACGGCTCTATGCTCCGAAGTCCGAATTGCCCTCAGCAAGAGCCCACGCATCGAATTCAATATGCCGGATATGACGAATTTGAGTACGATTCAACGCGGGCTAGAAGATAAACATGCTCGAATCGTTGAGGCGAAGCGCCGGGTCGAGCGAATGAAAAGTGAGTTGGGCCTAACAGACGACGAAATCGCCGACCTTCTTGAGGAGGACTGAATGAAGCTTAGCGAATTCAATTCGAGCATTAGGACTCTTTCGTCCTTCTTTGCTGAAGTCGGTCTTTGGAAAGCTACCGTTTATATGACTAGCTTGCCGCGATCTGAAATATTCAATAAAACTTGCCTCACGTCGGTTAACTATGTAGAGATATATGAAGCAGGACTTTCGCTGTCTCATTACAATATTCTCCTACACGATTACGCTTATTTTCAGTTTTCGCACACAAGCGAGACGGAGTATGCACTAGCATATTACCCGAATCCAAGACTCAGCGGCTGCACTGAGGCGGTGCATGAGTTCCGTGATTTGGAGAAAGAGCGCGACAACGGAATTCTGAGTGCTGAGGAGTTCGATGAACTTGTCGCCTGCATGCCTGCTCGCGGTTACGTTCCTCGGATTCGTTTCGAGTACAGTGCGAAACAGTATCGGCCGGTGCGGCATCCAGGAGCGCATTTCCATATCGGCATGTCCGGAGAGGATCGTTGGTGCTCCGGACGGAAACTGTCTCCAAGGAGTTTCGGCATGCTTATGGCAAAGTTCTACTATCCAGAGGCTTGGTGGAGCGGGTCAAGATTCTCTCTGTCTCCCGAAGAACAGGAAACGGTGGCAGCGCTTTCCACATGCTTCGACGAGCGCCTTCTAAACTCCATTAAAAACGATGGCGTGTCACAGCTTCTAACTGATTATGAGAAAATGGGATTTCATTTGTCTGCGTTGCTCGGCCAGAGCGAGCCAAACATGACCTTTTGAATTTATGCGAACTCAGCTGAGGTTTCAAATCATCGAACTATGCAGTTTTATTTTGTGTATTTGGAGGTTTTGAATGGAAGTGGGGATTAATTCTTAGTTGATGACCAGTTACTTAAACTTTCTGCGTGCAGCAAAAACATTGACATGCTTCGAACTATTTATAGTTGCCACGACTGGGATTGAAGCTGATGTTACGCTTCTTTGCTCGTCCGCAGCCTCCCCCCTACCCCCCACTCACCTCCAGCAACGCCAACAACCCCTCCAGCAATTCCACCGGCCGCGGCGGGCAGCCCGGTATCCGCAGATCCACCGGGATCACCGCGTCCACCCCCCCGGTTACCGCGTAGCTGCCCGCGAAGATCCCCCCGTCGATGGCGCAGGCGCCCGCGGCGATCACCCATTTCGGCTCCGGGGTGGCGTCCCAGGTGCGGCGCAGCGCTTCCTCCATGTTGCGGGTGACGGGGCCGGTCACCAGGAGGACGTCGGCGTGGCGGGGGCTGGCGACGAAGCGGAGGCCGAAGCGGTCCAGGTCGTAGATCGGGTTGTTGAGGGCGTGGATCTCCAGCTCGCAGCCGTTGCAGGAGCCGGCGTCCACCTCGCGGATGGACAGGCTGCGGCCGAGGCGGGCCTGGGCGGCGGCGCGCACGCGCAGGCCCAGCTCGGCCAGGGCGTCGATGCCGGGCTCGGGGGCGGGTTCGGTGACCGGGCCTTCGGTCAGGTGGCCCAGGATGTGCCGGAACATGGGACGCGCCCTCCCTACAGGTCGTGGCCGGAATAGCTGCAATTGAAGGATTTGTTGCAGAGCGGGAAGTCGGCCACGATGTTGCCCTCGATCGCGGCCTCCAGCAACGGCCACTGGAACCAGGACGGGTCGCGCGGGTGGCAGCGGCCCACGGTGCCGCCCGGCTCCAGCCGGACCCAGGTCAGGATCTCCCCGCGGAAGCCCTCGACCAGCGCCATCCCCTCCCCCGCCCCCGCGTCCGACCCTTGGGGCAGCGGGGCGAGCGGCAGGGGCGTGCTGCCGTCCTGCGAGCGCGGCACGCCCGGCATGCGCTTGACGATCTGCTCCACCAGCGACAGGGACTGCTCCACCTCGCGGATGCGGATCCACACCCGCGCGTTCACGTCGCCCTCGGTGGTCACCGGGATCTCGAACTCCAGATCGTCGTAGGGCGGGTAGGAGGGGCTGCGCCGCGCGTCCTGCCCGCGGCCCGACGCCCGCCCGACGAAGCCGCCGGCCCCGAAGCGGTTGGCGAGGCCCATGGCGACCTGCCCCGTCGACACCGTGCGGTCCTGCAACGACGCCTTGCCGTCATAGACGCGCACCAGCGGCGGGAAGCGGCGGCGCAGCTCGTCCACCAGCGCCAGCAGGCGGCGGGCGCCGTCCTCCGGCAAATCCACCGCCACGCCGCCGGGCACCACCCGGTCCATCATCAGCCGGTGGCCGAAGCAGGCGTCGGCGGTGCGCAGCACCCGCTCCCGCAGCTGGCTCAGCTCGGCCAGCAGGAAGGCGAAGGCGGCGTCGTTGGCGATGGCGCCGATGTCGCCCAGATGGTTGGCGATGCGCTCCAGCTCCGCCATCAGGGCGCGCAGCCACACCGCGCGCGGCGGCGGCTCCAGCCCCAGCGCCGCCTCCACCGCGCGGGCGAAGGCCAGGGAATGGGCGACCGTGCTGTCGCCGGAGATGCGGGCGGCCAGCCTGGCCGCCTCGGCGACCGGGCGGCCGGCCATCAGCCCCTCGATCCCCTTGTGCACATAGCCCAGCCGCTCCTCCAGCCGCACCACCGTCTCGCCGTTGGCGGTGAAGCGGAAATGGCCGGGCTCGATGATGCCGGCGTGCACCGGGCCGACGGGGATCTGGTGCAGCCCGTGCCCCTCCACCGGCAGCACCGGGTAGGGCTCGGGCTGGCCGGCGGTGCCGCGCGGCTCGGGGGCCGTGCCCAGCGGCCGGGCGGTGCCCCAGGTGCCGTGGTCGAGCCAGGGGCGCGGGTCGGTCAGCCCCTCCGCCACCAGCCCGTAGAGGTCCTGCACCGCGCGCTCCAGCCGGATGGCGGAGGGGCGCACGGTGCTCAGGCTGGGGAAGCCGCCGGTGGTGCAGTCCATGCTGGCGACCGCCACCTCCCCCGTCATGTCGGCGCGCAGCGCCACATGCACGGTGCGCGGCTCCCCCCACAGGCCCAGCAGGGTCCAGCGGTTGGCCGACAGCTCGTCCACCATGGAGCGCCAGTCGGCGCGGTGCAGGCGGAAGCGCGGGAAGGGCCGGTGCCCCTCCACCCGCTCGCCCAGCCCGGCGAGCACCCGGTGCAGCGGCTGGTCGCCCGAGAACACCATCACCATGACGCCTCTCCCCCTACCTCTGGCCCTTAGCCCAGCAGGGCCGCGACGGTCTGGAACCACGCCACCAGCGGGCCCGGAATCCAGACGCCGGCCACCAGCACCAGCCCGAGATGGGCGTAGAGCGGCAGCAGCGACCACGCCACCGGCACCGCCTTCGACACCCCGTCCGGCGCGCCGAAACAGATCTGCTGCACCCGCAGCACCAGAGCGCCGAAGGCGATCAAGATGCCGGCGGCCAGCGGCAGGGCCAGCAGCGGTTGCCGCGCGAAGGTGCTGGTCACCAGCAGGAACTCGCTCATGAAGATGCCGAAGGGCGGCAGCCCGGCGATGGCGACAACCCCGGCCAGCAGCCCCCAGCCCAGCGCCGGGTGGCTGACCGTCAGCCCGCGGATGGCGTCCATCCGCTGCGTGCCCTTGATCTGGGTGGCGTGGCCGACCGCGTAGAAGATGGCCGACTTGGTCAGGCTGTGCATCGCCATGTGCAGCAACCCGGCGAAATTGGCGAGCGGCCCACCCATGCCGAAGGCGAAGGTGATGATGCCCATGTGCTCGATCGAGCTGTAGGCGAAGAAGCGCTTGATGTCGCGCCGCCGGTACAGCATGAAGCCGGCCAGCAGCAGCGAGCCCAGCCCCATCGCCACCATCAGCGGCCCCGGCGCGATGGCGGCCCCGTTGGCGGCCAGCAGCATCTTGAAGCGCAGCACCGCGTAGATGGCGACGTTCAGCAGCAGCCCGGACAGCACGGCGGAGATCGGCGTCGGCCCCTCCGCGTGCGCGTCCGGCAACCAGGCGTGCAGCGGCGCCAGCCCCACCTTGGTGCCGTAGCCGATCAGCAGGAAGACGAAGGCGAGGTTCAGCACCTTGGGGTTGACCTCGGGCATGCGGACCATCAGCTCGGTCCAGGTCATCGCCGCCATGCCCGGCCCCATCACCGGCTGCGCCGCCATGTACATCAGGATGGTGCCGAACAGCGCCAGCGCGATGCCGACGCCGCACAGGATGAAGTACTTCCACGCCGCCTCGATGCCGGCCGCGGTGCGGTACAGGCTGACCATCAGCACCGTGGTCAGCGTCGCCCCCTCCACCGCCACCCACATGACGCCCAGGTTGTTGGCCGACAGCGCCAGCAGCATGGTGAACAGGAAGGCCTGGTACATCGCGTGGTAGAAGCGGAGCTGGAGCGGCTTCAGCTTGCCGATCCGGATCTCGTGCGCGATGTAGCCGGCGGAGAACAGCGAGGTGGTCAGCCCGACGAAGGCGGTCAGCGCGATCAGATAGATGTTGAAGGCGTCGAGCACGAACCATTTGGTCGCCGCCGGCTCGACGACGAACAGGGTGAGCGAGGCCAGGAAGGTGGCGGCCGACGCGGCGATGTTGAGCCGCGCCGGCGTCCGGTATCCCGGCACCAGAACCAGCCCAAGTGCTGCCAGCAGTGGGATCGCCAGGACCAGCGTGACCACGGCCATGCCCATCACCGGCTCTCCCCGCGGTAGCTGTCGATCTTCTGGAGGTCCAGCGTGTCGAACCGCTCACGAATCTGGAACAGGAAGATGCCGAAGATGATAAAGGCCACCATGACCGAGAAGGCCACCATCATCTCCACGATCAGCGGCATGCCGGCCACCCCGATGGCGGCGAAGATCAGCCCGTTCTCGATGGACATGAAGCCCACCACCTGGCTGACCGCGTTGCGCCGCGTGATCATCATCAGCAGCCCCAGCAGCACCACCGACAGCGACAGCGCCAGCCCCTCGCGCGTCAGCGTGGCGGCGTCGGTCGTCACCGGCAGCACGAGAAGGATCGACAAGGTGACGAGCGACACCCCGGCCACCATGGTCAGCCCCACCGACAGCGCCGCATCGACCGTGCGCTGGATGTTCAGCCGCAGGATGATCCGGTGCAGCGCCAGCGGGATGGCGATCGCCTTCAGCACCAGGGTCAGCAGCGCGGTCACGTACAGGTGCGGCTCCCCCTGCGCATAGCCCTGCCACGCGGCGGCGGTGGCGAGCGCCAGGGCCTGGAAGGTGAAGACGGTGATCACCGAGAAGATGCGGCGCTGGTAGAGCAGCGCGAAGCTCATCAGCAGCACCACCGCACCCAGCATGTGCGCGGCGTCGTACCCGATATCCATCGCCTACACCCCCCGCGACACGTACAGGAAGATCGCGCCGAGCAGGCTCAGCAGCAGCGCGCCGCCCAGGAATTCGCCCACGCGGAACACGCGCATCTTGGCGATCCAGGTCTCGAACACCGCCAGCGCCACCCCGCCGGCCGCCAGCTTGGCGGCGAAGGTGATCAGTCCGCCCAGCGCTGCCGCCCCGCTGGAGCCCGGCAGCGCGATGCCCCAGGGCACGAAGACACAGGCGATCAGCGACACGTACAGCAGCAGCTTCATCATCGCCGCCGCTTCGATCAGCGCCAGATGGCGGCCGGAATACTCCAGCACCATCGCCTCGTGCACCATCGTCAGCTCCAGATGCGTGGCGGGGTTGTCGACGGGGATGCGCGCGTTCTCGGCGATGGCGACCATCAGCAGCGAGATCAGCGCCAGCGCCAGCGACACCCGCAACCCCACCCCGTCGGTCATGGTGACCGCGATCTCGGCCAGCGAGGTGGTGCGCACCAGGATGGCGACGGAGAAGACCACCATCAGCATCGCGGGCTCGGCGAAGGCGGCGATCATCATCTCCCGCGAGGCGCCGATGCCGCCGAAGCTGGTGCCCACGTCCATCCCCGCCAGCGCCAGATAGAAGCGCGCGAGGCCGAGCAGCGCGATCAGCGCGATCAGGTCGGCGGTCGGGGCGAGCGCCAGTTGGGTGGTGAAGGTCGGCACCAGCGCCGCCGCCAGCCACAGCGCGGCGAACATCAGGTAGGGCACGCTGCGGAACAGCCAGGAGGCGTTGTGCGCCAGCACCACCTCCTTGCGCAGCAGCCGCAGCAGGTCGCGGTAGGGCTGGAGCACCGACGGCCCGCGCCGCCCGACCAGCCGCGCCTTCACCCAGCGCACCCAGCCCGTCAGCAGCGGCGCCGCCGCCAGCACCAGCCCGATCTGCACCAGTTGCAGGAACACCGCCTGGATCGCCGTCATCGCTGCACCACCGCCACGATCGCCAACAGCGTCACCAGCGCGAAGAACATCAGCATCAGGTAACGGCGGATGGTCAGGAACTGCAGCCCGTTCAACCAATCCGCCAACCGCTCCACGCTCCGGACCACGGGGACGAACACCCACTCCCAGGCGGGGTCGCGCCAGGAAACCGTCAGTCTTGCCGGGCGGGTGTCCCCCGGTTCCGGCATCTCCACAAGGTCGCGGGCGGCAAAGACGGTGGTGCCGAAGGCGCGGCGGATCGGCTGCGCGAAGCTCGACGCGCTGTATTGCGACAGCGCCGCCGGGTCGGGATCGGTGAAGCCGCAACCCCAGGGGATCGAGCGGCGCACCCGCGCCGACGCCCAGCGGTGGATGCCCGCCACCAGCACGATGCCCAATCCGGCGATGACCACCAGCATGACCAGCCCGTTGTAGGAATTGCCGATGGCCGAGGTCGGCGCCAGCCAGAACCAGGGCTGGTAGGCGCGGTCGTCGAAGGGCCCGGCCTCCACCATCAGCCGGATCGCCGGCTCGAACAGGCGCAGCAGCGGCGTCGGCAGCACGCCAATCAGCACGCACAGCACCGCCGGCACCGTCATGCCCAGCCGCATGGCAGAGCCGACGTCGTGCGCCCCGGCCGCCTCCGGCGACCGCGGGCGGCCCAGGAAGGCGGTGCCGAAGAGCCGCACGAAGCAGGCCCCGGCGAGCGCGGTCGACAACGCCAGCGCCGCGCCCACCACCGCGATGCCGATCTTCAACTCCCACTCCGGCAGAGCGGGTGCGTTCAGGATCGCCTGGAACAGCAGCCATTCGCCGACGAAGCCGTTCAACGGCGGCAAGGCCGCGATGGCGGTGCAGCCGACCAGCACCAGGAAGGCGGTGGTCGGCATGGCGTGGATCAGGCCGCCCAGCCGGTTCAGGTCGCGCGTTCCGGTGGCCGACAGCACCGCACCGGCGCCATAGAACAGCAGGCTCTTGAACAGGCTGTGGTTGATCACGTGCAGCAGCGCGGCCGACAGGGCCAGAGCCGCGATCACCGGCGTGTGCCCGGCCTTGAACACCAGCGCCAGACCCAGCGCGATGACGATGGCGCCGATGTTCTCCACCGTCGAATAGGCCAGCAGGCGCTTCAGGTCGTCCTGCATGAGGGCGTAGAGCACGCCCATGACAGCGGTCAGGGCACCGGCCGCCAGCAGCAGCCCGCCCCACCACCAGGCCGGTTCCCCCACCAGATCGAACAGCACGCGGATCATGGCGTAGACCGCGATCTTGGTCATCACGCCCGACATCAGCGCCGACACGTGGCTCGGGGCGGCCGGGTGGGCCAGCGGCAGCCAGACATGCAGCGGCACCAGCCCGGCCTTCGATCCCGCCCCCACCATCACCAGCACCACCGCCAGCCCGGCGGCCCAGGGTGCCGGCGGCTGCGCGCGGATGGCGTCGAAGCTGTAATCGCCGTGGGCGCCGGCCAGCAGCCCGAAGACCAGCAGCAGGCAGACGGTGCCGAAGCTGGCCATGATCAGATAGAGGCGCGCGGCGCGCGGGGTCTCCTCCTCCCGATGGGTGGCCAGCACCAGCAGCCAGGAGGCGAGCGACATGAACTCCCACGACACCAGGAAGACGAAGGCGTCGTCGGCCACGGGAACGAGGTTCATGCCGGCGAGGAACAGCGGGAAGACCGGAAGCACCGGTCCCTGATCGCCCCCGTGACCATGCGCGGCGTGCGCCCGGTCGTAGCCCCAGCCGAACAGGCAGGCGGTGGCGCCGGCGAGATTGACGACGAGGAGGAACACGGCCGACAGCGCATCGACGCGCAGGTGCGCGGCCATCCAGGGCAGCCCCAGGGGCAGGACAGCCTGCTCCACCCCCGCCCCGCCGGCGAGGCGGAGCACCGCCCACAGGACAAGCAGCGAACAGACCGCACCAGTGACGCCATAGACGAGCAGAGGCGCATGCGACAACCGTCGCAGCGCAACGCCCGCCGCCGCAGCCACGAGGAACATGGCGATGGCAGAAAGGACGATGCCCAAGGGATTATGACCGAGCCGGGAAAACCGTGCCCCAAGTAAGGGTGTTTCGAAGCGTGAACGCAAGCGGAAACACCGATCCCCGAAAACAGAGCGGCCCGGACGACGATGCGCCGGGCCGCCAAGTTTGATCGGGAGGAAACGCAACCAAGTTGCAGGGGACATGCTGCGCCCATTCCCTGAACGCACAGTTAACAAACGAACTATCGGCGCAATGTCCGAAACAGGTCACAGAACCCTGTCCATCCAGCACCCCGGCTGGCGGCCCCGACCGCAATACCGACAAAAAAAGAGGCCCCACCGTGGAGACAGTGGAGCCGCTCAAGTCTTTGGTTCGGGAGGAAACGCAACCAAGTTGCATGGATAGTTCTACATCACCCTGGTTAACGACTGGTAAAGGACAGAAAATTTTTCTTTTATAATACTTAATTTCAGACCCATAATCCAAATTCGTGGACCGCTGTTCGGTTGTAGGCCATATCGCCGCTGGCCTCGGCGCTACGCTTCGGGGTATAGAGCGGCCCGTCCCTGTCCCGACGCATCCCCCAACAACGCCATCCGATGCCCATGACCACCATCTCCCAGCGCATCGCCGACGAGCTTCAGGTCCGTGAAGCCCAGGTCGCCTCCGCCGTGGCGCTGCTCGACGAAGGGTCCACCGTTCCCTTCATCGCGCGCTACCGGAAGGAGGCCACCGGCGGCCTCGACGACACCCAGCTCCGCACGCTGGAGGAGCGACTCGGGTACCTGCGCGAGCTGGAAGAGCGGCGGGCGACCATCCTCGAATCCGTCGGCGAGCAGGGCAAACTCACGCCGGAGCTGGAGCGCCAGCTTCGCGAGGCCGACACCAAGACGCGGCTGGAGGATCTCTACCTCCCCTATCGTCCGAAGCGCCGCACCAAGGCGCAGATCGCGCGCGAGGCGGGGCTGGAGCCGTTGGCCGACCGGCTGCTCGCCGATCCGTCCCTGACACCGGAGGCGGAGGCCGCCGGCTTCGTGGACGCGGAGAAGGGGGTGGCGGACGCCAAGGCGGCGCTGGATGGCGCCCGCCACATCCTGGTGGAGCGGTTCGGCGAGGATCCGGAGCTGGTCGGCCGCCTGCGCACCATGATGGCGGAGCGCGGCCGGGTCTTCTCCAAGGTGATCGAGGAGAAGAAGGCCGAGGGCGCCAAGTTCTCCGACTATTTCGCCTTCGACGAGGCGTGGGCCAAGGTGCCGTCGCACCGCGCGCTGGCGCTGTTCCGTGGACGGGCGCAGGGCGTGCTCGACCTGCGGCTCGATCTGGAGGTGGCGGAGGGCGCGCAGCACCCGGCGGAGGGTGCCATCGCCGCCCACACCGGCATCCGCGACCAGGGCCGTCCCGCCGACCGCTGGCTGGTCGATGTCGTACGATGGACCTGGAAGCTCAAGGCCGGCCCGCACATCGAGACCGACCTGATGGGCACCTTGCGGGAGAAGGCCGAGGACGAGGCGATCCGCGTCTTCGCCCGCAACCTGCACGACCTGCTGCTGGCAGCCCCCGCCGGCCCGCGCGTCACCATCGGGCTCGACCCCGGCATCCGCACCGGCGTCAAGGTCGCGGTGATCGACACCACCGGCAAGCTGGTGGAAACGACCACCATCTACCCGCACCAGCCGCGCAACGACTGGGACGGCTCCATCGCCGTGCTGGCGGCGCTGGCCGTCCGCCACAAGGCGGAGCTGGTCGCCATTGGAAACGGCACCGCCAGCCGCGAGACCGACAAGCTGGCCGCCGACCTGTTCAAGCGCCATCCGGAGCTCACGCTCACCAAGCTGATGGTGTCGGAGGCCGGCGCCTCCGTCTATTCGGCGTCGGAGGTGGCGGCGCTGGAGTTCCCGCAGCTCGACGTGTCCTTGCGCGGTGCGGTGTCCATCGCCCGCCGGCTCCAGGACCCGCTGGCCGAGCTGGTGAAGATCGAGCCGAAATCCATCGGCGTCGGGCAGTACCAGCACGACGTCGCCGCCGGCAAGCTGGCCCGCTCGCTGGACGCGGTCGTCGAGGACTGCGTGAACGCCGTTGGCGTCGATCTCAACACCGCGTCCATCCCCCTGCTCACCCGCGTGTCGGGCCTGAACGAGACCATCGCCCGAAACATCGTGGAGTTCCGCGACCGCAACGGCGCCTTCCGCACCCGCCGTCAGCTTCTCGACGTGGCGCGGCTGGGGCCGAAGACCTTCGAGCAGGCGGCCGGCTTCCTGCGCATCCGCGACGGTGATACGCCGCTCGACAGCTCCGCCGTTCACCCGGAGGCCTACCCGGTGGTGGAGCGTATCCTGAAGCGCACCGGCCGCGAACTGGGCAGCCTGATCGGCGACGCGCGCTTCCTGCGCTCGCTCAACGCCGAGGAGTTCACCGACGAGCGCTTCGGCGTGCCCACCGTCGAGGACATCCTGAAGGAGCTGGAGAAGCCCGGCCGCGACCCGCGCCCCGAGTTCAAGACCGCCGAGTTCAAGGAAGGCGTCAACGAGCTGAAGGATCTCCAGCCCGGCATGACGCTGGAAGGTGTGGTGACCAACGTCACCGCGTTCGGCGCCTTCGTGGATGTGGGCGTGCACCAGGACGGCCTCGTCCACATCTCCCAGCTCGCCCAGAGCTTCGTGAAGGACCCGCACACGGTGGTGAAGGCGGGCGACGTGGTGAAGGTCAAGGTGCTGGAGGTCGATCTGCCCCGCAAGCGCATCGCCCTGACCATGCGCCTGCAGGACGCCGCCGCCCAGCGTCCGCCGTCCCGCGGGGCCGAGCGTGGTGCGGAACGCGGCGGGCCGGAACGCCCCCGGCAGGATCAGCGGCGCCCTGCACCGTCCGCGCCGGCGTCGAGGCCGGCCGCATCCAAACCGGCCGCACCCAGGCACGGGGCACCGGGGGCCGCGGCGGCGAAGCCCGCCGCCAAGCCGCAGCCCGCCGCTCCGGCCGACGGCGCCCTGGCCGAGGCCTTCGCCCGCGCCATGGCGAACAAGAAGCGGTGAGATCCCGGATGCGCGGCCGGCGTCAACCGGCCGCGTTCTGCGCCGTACGCTCCCCGGTTGCGTAACGTACGGCCATGTTCCGGCCGGCGCGTTTCGCCGCGTACAGCGCCTCGTCGGCGCGGGCGACGGTATCGAACAGGGTGGCGCCGTGCGCGGGCCAGACGGCGATGCCGATGCTGCACCCGACGCGTACGGCCTGCCCGGCAACCAGCACCGGTTCGTTGACCGAGGCGATCAGGCGGCCCGCGATCTCTTCGGCATCCGGCGGTTCCTTGTCCAACTCGCCGGAGATCACCACGACGAACTCGTCACCGCCGAGCCGCGCCACCACATCCTCGGAGCGCAGACAGGAGGCGATGCGCGCCGCCACCTGACGCAACACGGCGTCGCCCGCGTGATGCCCCAGCGTGTCGTTGATCGGCTTGAAGCCGTCGAGGTCCATCACCAGCACCGTGACGGGCGGGCCGTTCTTCCAGGCCGTGATCGATTCCGCGTACTGCTCGAAGAACCGGCGGTTGGGCAGCGCCGTCAGCCGGTCCTGATAGGCGGCATCCTCCATTTGGGCCAGGGAAAGCCGGGTGTCGGTCAGGCTCGCCACGAGCGTGCGCAACGACCGGGAAAGATCACGCACCTCCACCACGCCGCGCGTGATCTCCGGGATCTGCACGCCGGGCTCGCCCTTCCGCAGGCGCTCGGCGGCGTCGGCGATGGCGCGCAGCGGGCGCGTGACCAGACCGGCGGCGTACCAAATCAGGGCGCTGAAGACCGCCGCCAATCCCAATCCCCACAGCCGGATTTCCTGCCGGAGGGCGGCCGCGTCGGCGTAGGCGGCCTCCGCCGGCTGGCGGGCGAGCACGGTCCAGCCGAGCCCGTCATAGCCGGGGCGCCCAGACTCCCGCGCGTAACCCGTGACGTACGTCCCACCGTCCGGCCAAGGTTCCACCGCCCACCCGATCCCCTGCGTCCGCGCCGCGGCGACGCTGGGGATGGACAGCGTCTTTCCCACCGTGCCCGATGGTCCCATCAGCACGACCCCGTCCGCGCCGACGATGAAGGTCTCCAACCCCCGCCGGTCGCCCATGGGCTTCAACAGCGTGTCCTGCACCTCGCGCGCCCAGTTCCACGAGAAATGAGCGGCCAGCACCCCCACGGTCGTTCCGGTCCCGTCGATCAACGGCGTGGCGACATCGACGAACTTCATCGCCTCCCCGGTCGGGTTCGGCAGCAGCGTCGCCAACAGGACGGCGTCGTGCACATCGCCGATGAACAGTCCTTTCACCCCCTCGTGGAACACGGGTCGTGCCGTGAGGTTGGCGCCGATCAGGATTCCGTCGCTCGCCGCGTGGACGACGCCGCTCCGGTCGATCACGCCGATCCAGGACAGGGTCCGGTCCTTGGCCTTCAGCTCGTCCATCACCTTCTGGGCGATGGTCCAGTCGCGCATGCCGTCGATCTTCGCGAGGATTCCGACTTGGTTGGCCCTCGTCGACATGTCGGTGGCCAGCTTATCGACCAGCAGGTACGCCGCCTCGGCCAGCGAACGGCCGATCTCCCGCTCGAGCTGGCGCTCCGACCGCCCGCCGATCAGGACACTCAGCAGGAAGGCGAGGCCGACCACCAGAAGCGCGCCAGCCAACGCCACGACATCCCGGAGCCTCTTTCGCCGCCAGGGCAGGAAGTCCGCCCTTCGACCCGTTGTCCAAACCATGCCCGCCCCGCCGACCACCGCTGCGCACGCTGCGCGGGGATCATTATAATACGAAGCAATTTCGACGGCGACCCCTTGCCGGGTTTCGACTATCCGCTACGGCCGGCCCTTTCCGCCATACGGCCGAACCGCCACCCGCCGGCAATGGACAAGATATAGGAGCCAACCACAGAACTCCTATGGCTTTTCCGAAAGGATAGCTCTTGCGCACGCAATCGAATTCATGCATCCGTGTACTTTGCCAACGGGCGTGTCGCATCCATCTCCTCTTGGCCGTGAAAGCCGAGTGTTGCCGTTCCATGGAGATTGGTTGGACATTGAACAATGATTACGCCTTTCGACGAAACCTTGGCCGATATTCGTAGTCCAATGAACCACAAACATAGCTCGTTGCGCCGCCCCGCTCCCGTCACGGCTGTACTCGTGCGGCGGAACGTCTATATTCCAAGGTGATGATTGGTAATGCCATCGATCAAGAGCCAACCCCGCACGCAATGCCTGCAAGCCCCGATGACAGCGGCCCGACCGTGACGATCCCCGATGGCGCTGCGGATCCCGCCGACCGCGACCGTGCGTGCTGCATCGTCGGGATCGGTGCCTCAGCCGGCGGCCTGGAGGCGTTGCAGCGATTCTTCGACCACGTGCCGCCCGCCAGCGACCTGTCCTTCGTGGTGATCCAGCATCTGTCGCCGGCTCACAAGAGCCTGATGGTCGATCTGCTGGCCAAGCACACCACCATGAACGTCGTCCAGGCCGAGCATGGGATGGAGGTGGAGCGCAACACGGTCTATTTGCTGCCCCCGGCCAAGACCCTGTCGATCGAAGAGGGGCATCTCCAGCTCGCCATGAAGGAGTCGGCGAGCGGGATCAGTCTGCCCATCGACATCTTCTTCACCGCGCTGGCCCAGGACCAGGGCAGCTTCGCCATGGGCGTGATCCTGTCCGGCACCGGATCGGACGGCACCCGCGGTATGATGGCGATCAAGGCCGCCGGCGGCTTCACCGCCGTGCAGGAACCGGACAGTGCGCAGTTCGACGGCATGCCGCGCAGCGCCATCGCCACCGGCAAGGTGGACGCGGTTCTGCGCGCCGAGGATATCCCGGCAAAGCTGTTGGAACACTCCAAGCGGACGCTGATCCGCACGCGCCCCCTGCCCGTCCTGCGAGGGTCGGCGACCGGCATCGACCCGCTGGCGCAGATCGTCGCCGCCATCCGCGCGGTCACCGGCGTGGACTTCTCACACTACAAGGTGGCCACGCTGCTGCGGCGGATCGAACGGCGCATGCACACCGCGGCTCTCGACAGCATGGAGGACTACGCCGCCCTGCTCCGCCGCAACAGCGCGGAGGCGGTCACCCTCTACAAGGAGATGCTGATCGGCGTCACCCGCTTCTTCCGCGACGACGGTGCCTTCAAGGCCCTGGCCGAGCGGGTGCTGCCGGGCGTCATCGGGCAGCGCGCGTCGAACGACATGATCCGCGTCTGGGTGTGCGGCTGCGCCACGGGAGAGGAGGCCTACTCCATCGCCATCCTCCTGCTGGAGGCGATGGAACGGACCGGGCGCCACGTGGATGTGAAGATCTTCGCGTCCGATATCGATCAGGATTCCATCGAGGTCGCCGGCCTTGGCGAATACCCCCTGTCGATCGCCGAGGACGTGGCCCCGGACCGGCTGAGCCGTTACTTCACGCAGCGCGGCGACCGCTACGTCGTGTCGCGTGATGTGCGGCGGATGGTGGTGTTCGCCGTCCACAACATCATGCGCGACCCGCCCTTCACCAAGATCGACCTGATCAGTTGCCGCAACCTGCTGATCTATATGGACACGCCGCTCCAGCGGAAGGTGCTGGGGCTGTTCCAGTACGCGCTGCGGCAGGGCGGGCACCTGTTCCTCGGCACCAGCGAGTCGCTGGGCGATCTGTCGTCCGAATTCCACACGGTGGACAGCCGCGCCAAGATCTTCCAGAGCCTGCGGGTCGGCTCCTTGAGGTTGCCGCGCCCGATGTCGGCCCCACTGCCACTCGCCGTGACCGGCCACAGCGGCACCGCCCCGGCCGCGGCGGCGTTGGAACAGAGTGCCGCCATCGACGAAGCGATCGCCACGCTGATCAACATCTATGTGCCGCCCACCCTTCTGGTGAACGAGCAGATGGCGATCCTGCACGTTTTCGGCGATGCCAGCAGCTACCTGCGCATGCCGTCCGGCGAGGCGACGCTGAACGCGTTGAAGCTGCTGCCCTCCTCGGTCGGGCTGGTCGCCGGCACCGCGCTCACCCGCTGCTTCCGCATGGGCGAGGAGTTCGCGCTGTCCAACATTCCGGTCAAGGACCGCGAGGGCATGACCGCCGCCAGCCTGCGCATCCGGCCCTTCACGTCGCGCAAGACCGGCTCACGTTACGCTCTGATGCTGCTGGAACCGGTTTCCGCCCCGCCCGAGCGCATGGACAGCGATTTCGACCTGAACGAGGACGCGGCCGAGCGCATCCGCGGGCTTGAACAGGAGCTGATGTCGCGCGGCGAGAACCTCCAGGCCACCATCGAGGAGCTGGAGACCGCCAACGAGGAACTCCAGGCCACCAACGAGGAGTTGCTCGCCTCCAACGAGGAGCTGCAGAGCACCAACGAGGAACTGCAGTCCGTCAACGAGGAGCTCTACTCCGTCAACTCCGAATACCAGGCCAAGGTGGAGGAGCTGACGGAGATCACCAACGACCTCGACAATCTGCTGCGCTCGACCGCCATCGGTACGGTGTTCCTGGATGGCGATCTGGTCATCCGCCGCTTCACGCCGGCGGCGACCGGCTTCATCAACATCATCCCGCGCGACATCGGCCGCTCGATCACGCATCTGTCGACCAACATCGACTACCCCGACTTCCTGGCCGACATCCGCACCGTCTTCCGGGAGCACACCCCCATCGAGCGGCACGTGCGCGTGCGCGACGGGCGCTGGATCCAGACGCGCATCCTTCCCTACCTGACCGACCGCGGGCTGGTGGCGGGGGTGGTGATCACCTTCGTCGATGTGACGGTGACCAAGGAAGCCGGGGAAAGGCTTCAGTCGGTCATCGACAGCCTGCCCGAGCACATCGCGGTGCTCGACCGCGATGGCGTGATCACCATGACCAACGCCGCCTGGGACCGCTTCGCCCGGCAGAACGGCGCGCCGGAACTGGAACGTTGCGGCGTGGGCACCAACTACCTGAACGTCTGCGCCTGCGAGCCGGAGGAGGACGAGGACGGCGTCCGCCGCGCGGTGCGCGAGGGGTTGGCCGCCATCCTGGCCGGCCGTTCGGAGCAGTTCGTCGTCGAGTATCCCTGCCACTCCGCGGAGGAGCGGCGCTGGTTCCTGATGTACGCCGCCCGCCTCGACTCGCCGGTGGGCGGGGTCGTGGTCAGCCACATCAACATCACCCGTAGGAAGATGATGGAATTGAAGCTTGCCGACGGCATGGAGGCCGCACAGTGAGCGAAAGTCGGGTCGAGCGTCTGCGCCGCCGCGCCGAAGAGCTCCTCGTGGATGGAAGTTTCGAAACGGCCAGGGTTCCGGCCTCCACCTTCAAGGAGGTGGTCCACGAGCTGTACGTCCATCAGGCCGAGCTGGAGATCCAGAACGAGGAGCTGCGCGGTGCCCAGCAAGCGCTGGAAGCGTCGCGCCAGGAGTATATGCAGCTCTTCCGGTCGCTGCCGCTCGCCTGCTTCACGGTCAACGCGGCCGGCATCGTGGGTGAGGCGAACCTTTCGGCGGAGCGTCAGTTCGGGCTGGGACAGCGCCGTCTGCGCGGCCGGCCGCTGACCCTGCTGGTCGATCCGGTCGACCATAACCGCCTGTTCGCGTCGCTCCAGCGTCTGCGCGACACCGGCACCTGGACGCGGCAGGAGTACCGCTACATCGGCGCGCAAGGCAGCATCGACGGCCTCACCGACGCCCACCCGGTGGCGCTGGAGGACGGCGAGAAGGGCGATCTGCTGTTCACGGTGACCGACGTGACCGAGCGCAACGCCTGGATGCGCGCCGTGCAGGCCGCACGCGACGAGGCGGAGCGGGCGCGCGCGGCCTACCACCACATCCTGCAATCGGTGGCCGACGGCATCATCGGGTTGGACGCCGACGCGCGCATGACCTTCGCCAACACCGCGGCGCAGACGATCACCGGATTCCCGGCGTCGGAGCTGGCCGGTCGCAGCGTCACCCAGCTCTTCGTCGGCGACGGCTCGTCGGAGGGTACGGACGCGGTGATGCTGGCGCTCGCCGATGGCCGCGCCCGGCAGGTGTCGGAGCAGCGCGTCCACCGCAAGGGCGGCGGCAGCGTGATCGCCGAGTTCACCGTCTCCCCCATCCTGGAGTTCGGGCGCATCACCGGCGGCGTCATCGCTCTGCGCGACGTCACCGCCCGCATCGAGACCCAGCGCACGCTGGGCACGTCGGAGGAGCGCCACCGCACGATGGTGCAGGCGCTGCACGAGGCGCTGGTGATGCGCGACGCGGGCGGCCGCGTGCTGATCGCCAACGGCATGGGCGAGCGGCTGTTGACCGGCCCGGCCGAACCGCTGGTGGATCCGCGCGCGGCCCTGGACGGCCCGCGCTTCCCGGCCGACGGCGCGTCCACCGGGCGCCGCTTCGTGGGGGCCGACGGTCTGCGCCTCACCGGCTTCTCCCCGGCCGCCGAGGCGGTGAGCAACGGCCGTGCGGTGATCGACCGGGTCGTCGGCGTCACCGGCGACGACGGCGGGGCCGAGACGTTGTGGCTGCGCCTGTCCAGCTATCCGGTGATGGACGCTGCCGGCCGCGTCGAATCCGTGGTGTCCGCGGTGACCGACGTGACCGCGCTGAAGTCGCTGGAGCGCGACCTGTCCGCCGCGCTCAGCGCCAAGGAGCGTTTCATCGCGTCCGCCAGCCACGACCTGCGCCAGCCGGTGCAGGCCTTGCTGCTGCTGGCGGGGCTGGTGCTGAAGCACGACCTCGCACCGCACACGCGCCGCCTGGCCGAGCAGTTGCGCGACACGGTGGTGTCGCTGGGTGGGCTTCTGGATGCTCTTCTCGATATCTCGCGGCTGGAGGCCGGGCTGGTCACGCCGGTGATCGCGCCGGTTCCCCTCGGCCACATGATGGACCGGCTGCACCGGGAATTCGCGCCGGTGGCGGCGTCCAAGGGGCTGCGGCTCGACACCGTGCCGGTGAAACTGACGCTGCCCACCGACGGGCCGTTGCTGGAGCGCGTCATCCGCAACCTGCTGTCCAACGCCATCCGCTACACCCGCCATGGCCGTGTGCTGTTCGGCGCGCGGCGGCGCGACGGGCGGGTGCGGCTGGAGGTGTGGGACACCGGCATCGGCATCGCCGAGGACCAGATCGACCGGATCTTCCAGGACTTCTACCAGGTGGGCAACGCCGCCCGGAACCGCAGCGAAGGGCTCGGCATGGGGCTGTCCATCGCCCGCCGCCTCGTCGCGATGCTCGGCGGGTCCATCGATGTGACCTCCGTGCTGGGACGCGGCTCGCGCTTCTTGATCAGCTTCCCACTGGTCCCGGCCGCCCCGCCGCCGCGTGTCGAGCCGGCGGAGAGCGAGGCACCGGTCGCCGGTCCGCCCGCCGCCGACGGGCTGGTCCTGCTGGTGGAGGACGACGCGGTCATCCGCATGGCCCTGACCCTGATGCTGGAGGACTGGGGCTACCGCGTGGTCGAGGCAGGCACCGCCGCGGAGGCGGCGGACCGCATCGAGGGCGGCTTGATGCCCGACATCGTGCTGGCCGACTACCGCCTGCCGGATGGCGAGACGGGGCTCCAGGTCATGGACCGTGCGCGCGCCCGCCTGGGCCAGGAGCTGCCCGGCATCCTGCTGACCGGCGACACCTCGTCCGACCGCCTGCGGGAGGCCGCCGCGGCGCAGTGCGCCCTGCTCCACAAGCCGATCCAGCCGGAGACACTGCAGGCCACCGTCCGCCGAAGCCTGAACGGAGGGTGACGGCGGCGGCGTTCAGCGGCCCAGCTCCTCGTCCGTCGCCCGCTTCAGCCGCTGCAATCGGGCCTCCGCCTCGTCCCGGCTGTAAGGGCCTTCGACATCCATGCCGAAGCTGACGTAATGGCCGTCCGGCCGCTGGATGGGCGTGCCCGGGGGCAGATAGGTGTCGTCCCTGTCGTCGTTGCCGACGACGGCGTTGCCGCGGATCTCCAGAACATGCGCCATGGTGCCCTTCCCGAACCATCTGGGTACAGCCGATGTGAACCGTCCGGACGGCGCCGGGTTCCGCGCCGGGTCAGTCGGGGAAGCGCGGGCGTTCGCCCAGGCTGTCCCGTACATACAGGAAATTCACCAGCACCAGGGTCACCACCGCCAGGGGTGCCGCCAGAAAAAGGCCCATCACCCCGAACAGCGTGCCGGCCGCCACCACCGCCGCAATGGTGATCACCGGCGGCAGGCTGACCACCTTCTTCTGCACCAGCGGCTGGATCAGGTTGCCCTCCACCTGCTGGATGAGGAGGTAGGCGCCGGCCACCCACAGCGCCGTCGTCGGACCCACCGCGAAGCCGATGAGGATGGCCGGCATGGCCGCCAGGATCGGGCCGATCAGCGGGATGAACTCCAGCGCCGCGGCCACCACCGCCAGGGCGAGCGCCGCCGGCATGCCCAGCGTCAGCAGCGCCGCGTACGTGAGCATGCCGACCAGAGCCATGGAGATCAGCTGGCCGATCAGCCATTTCCAAAGCGCCTCACCGGTCGCGTCCAGCACCTCGTGCGCGCGGTCGTGACCGGAGGGTGGCACCAGCAGCACCAGCCCGCGCCGGTACAGGCCGGGGGAGGCGGCCAGATAGATCCCCGCGAACACCACGACGACCACGTCGGCCAGGAAGGTCATCAGCCCCGTGGCCGCCGTGCGCAGCCGGCTGATCAGAGCCGTCGACAGCGACCCGTCGGTGATCTGGCTGCGCACCTCCTCGGGAAGCTGCTTGATGCCGGCCGAAAGCTGGTCCGACAGTTGTGAGAACTGCGCCGCCAGCGTCGATCCCATGAACCAGAAGCCGGCCACCGTCACCGCCGCCAGCACCACCAGCACGATCCCGAAGGCGGGCGCCTGCGACAACCCGGTCAACCCGCGCACACCCCCCGTCGCCCGCAACAGCAGGATCGCCAGAAGCACCCCGGCGAACACCAGCAGCAGCGCGTCCGCCACCTGCCAACCCACGAACAGCAAGCCGCCGATCAGGGCGACGATCAGCACCTTCCAGGTGAAGACGCGCAGCTCGTCCCAGTTCGCACCCGGCCGTCCGGCCCGTTCCCGCTCTACCCCGACCCTGCCGTCCATCCCGTTCCTCCGCGCATTCCTCGCGAGACAACGTCCAGAACCCCGCCGGGTGCCGCAGCTTCCATCCCTGCGCCCCACCCCCACCGAACGGCTTAGTACGGAGATGAAGACTGTAAGGGAGCGAACGGGCATCTACATTCAGTGTGACGCCATCGAGGTTCCGCTCACTGGAGTCATTCTCGCTGATGTTGCCCTTGGCCCGCCGCAAGGCGGGCTTTTTTTGCGCGGGCGGCCGGTGAACACGGTTGCGTTTCTAGGTCAACCGTCCTACAAACATCTGGGACGATTGACCTAGAAAAAGGGCAAGACGGCAAAGGGATGGGGGCAGCGATCACACGGGCGCAGATCGTCGAGGTCGCCGACCGGCTCTTCTACGAGCAGGGGTTCGAGGCGACCTCCTTCGCGGACATCGCCGCGGCGGTTCGCCTCTCGCGCGGCAACTTCTATTATCATTTCCGCACGAAGGACGATCTGCTCGGCGCCGTGATCGCCCTGCGTCTTGCCAACACGGAAGCGATGCTGGATGGCTGGGAGGGGGCGACACCAGACCCGGTGGAGCGCATCCGCAGTTTCGTCCGCATCCTCATCATGAACCGCGCGCGGATCATGCTGTACGGCTGCCCCGTCGGCACCCTGTGCGACGAGTTGTCCAAGCTCCGCCACGTCGCGAAGGACGATGCGGCCAAGCTCTTCATGTTGTTCCGCCGCTGGCTGTCCCTCCAGTTCGCCGCACTCGGGCGCGAGGCCGATGCCGACGCGCTCGCCCTGCACGCGCTGATGCGCAGCCAGGGCATCGCGACCCTGGCGACGGCCTTCCAGGACGAGGGCTTCATCCAGCGGGAGGTGGAGGACCTCCTCGCCTGGGTGGAAGCCCAGCGCCCCCACCAGGACCGCCCAACTTCCGAGACCAGACCGCAGCCTTGAAGGAGCCTCGCCCCATGTTCCTCGTCACGCTCCGATTCTCCGCAAACAGGGCGCAGGCCCCCGCGCACATGGACGGCCACAACGCCTGGATCCGGCGCGGCTTTGCCGATGGCGTCTTTCTGCTGGTTGGCGGCCTGGACGGCGGCGCCGGCGGTGCGGTCCTCGCCCACAACATCACGCGCGGGGACCTCGAAGCGCGGCTGCGGGATGATCCCTTCGTGAGCGAGGCCGTCGTCGATGCCGACATCGTCGCGATCACGCCGGGCCGTGTCGATGATCGTCTGGCCTTTCTGAAAGCCTGAGCGATGACAACCACGATTCCCGGACCCGACGGACGCCCGCGCTGCCGCTGGTGCGCGGCGGCACCGGAGTTCTTCGCCTATCACGACACGGAATGGGGGTTTCCCGTCGATGACGACCATCGCCTGTTCGAGAAGCTGTGCCTGGAGGGATTCCAGTCCGGCCTGAGCTGGCGCACAATCCTCGCCAAGCGGGAGAACTTCCGGGCCGCCTTCGAGGGGTTCGCGTTCGAGCGGATCGCCGGCTTCACGGCGGCGGACGTGGACCGGCTCCTGAAAAACGACGGCATTGTCCGCCACCGCGGCAAGATCGAAGCCGTGATCAACAACGCGCGCCGCGCGCTGGAATTGGTGGAGACGGAGGGATCGCTGGCCGCCCATGTCTGGCGTTTCGAGCCATCCTCCGCCGAGCTCGGCCCCCCGCAGAGCGCATCCACCTCGCCCGCCTCGGTCGCCCTGTCGAAGGACCTGAAGAAGCGTGGCTGGTCCTTCGTCGGTCCGACGACCGTCTTCGCCTTCATGCAGGCCATGGGGCTGATCAACGATCACGCCGAAGGCTGCGTGGTGCGCGACGCGGTGGACAGGGCGCGGGCCGCCTTCGTCCGGCCAGGCAACGCAGGAGCCTGATCCCCGCCGTTTACGCCGCCACGCTCTCGATCCGCTTCACCGCCGCCTGCGGCGGCAGGATCAGGCTGATCTTCAGGCCGGGGTTGGCGTCGTCGAGCACCAGACGGGCGTCGTGCAGGCGGGCGACCGCGGCGACGAGGCTGAGGCCCAGACCGTTGCCCGGCGTGTTGCGGGACTGGTCCAGCCGGACGAAGCGGCCCAGCACCTTCTCGCGCATCTCGGGCGGGATGCCGGGGCCGCTGTCGGTCACGGTGATCGCTGCCCCCTGGTTCGCCGTCTTGCCGTCCACCACCAGCGACACGCGCCCGCCGGCCGGCGTGTATTTGATGGCGTTGTCCAGCAGGTTGGCGATCGCCTGCGAGAGGAGCTGGTCGTTGCCCTGCACCAGCGGCCGGCCGCGCACCTCGGCGGTGAAGGTCAGGCCGGACTCCTCCGCCAGCGGCTCGTAGAGGTCGGCCACGAGATGCGCGGTGTCGGCCAGCTCCACCGGCCTGAAATCGTTGCGGCGGGTGCCGGATTCGGCTTCGGCGATGGACAGCAGCGCCTTGAAGGTGTCGAGCAGCCGGTCCGCCTCCACCAGCGACTCCTGGAGGGCGGCGCGGTAGACCTCGGGATCGTCGGTCTCCTTCAGCAGCACCAGCTCGATGCGGGTGCGCAGGCGGCTCAAAGGGGTGCGCAGATCGTGGGCGATGCTGTCCGTCACCTGCCGCACGCTGTTCATCAGCCGCTCGATCTGGTCGAGCATGGCGTTGAGGTTGCCGGCCAGCCGGTCGATCTCGTCGCCGTTGCCCACCCCCGCCACGCGACCGGACAGATCGCCGGCCATGATGCGGCGGGTGGTGCGGTTGATCGCCTCGATCCGCCGCAGCGCGCTGCGGCTGGTCAGCCCGCCGCCGATCAGGCCGAGTGCGGCGGTGATGGTGAGGATCCAGCCCAGCGACGCCGCCATGCGGTCGCGGAGCTGGTCGATCTCGCTCATGTCGCGCCCGACCAGCAGCCGGAACTGCCCCGGCAGGGTGAAGCCGACCGCCTGGGCGGTCGCCGGATGGTCCTCGGTGCCGCCATACTCCGCGACCTTGAAATGCACCGTGCCGTCCTCGTGCCAGGTGCCGTCCGGCCAGCCCGACAGGTTGCCGGCCAGGATCTGCCCGTTGGGTGCCAGCAGCAGGTAGATGGAGTTGTTGTGCGGGATGGAGCTGCGGGCCCGCACCACCTCCACCAGCCCCGGCAGCCCGGCGCGGAGATACTGGTCCTTCAGCGCCTCGACCTCCACCGTGATGGTCTCGCCGATCTCCTGCTCCAGAAAGCCGGCGGTGGAACGGTAGGCCGCCCACAGGATCACGCTGACCGACGCGACGAACAGCCCGAGATAAAGGAGCGAGAGCTTGAAGGTGGTGGTGAGGTGCAGCCGCACCGACGCCCGATCAGGCATCCGGCACGCGCAGGCTGTAGCCGGCCCCGCGCACGGTGTGGATCAGCGGGGCCGGAAAATCCTTGTCGATCTTCTGGCGCAGCCGCGCGATGTGCACATCGATGACGTTGGTCTGGGGATCGAAGTGATAGTCCCAGACATTCTCCAGCATCATGGTACGGGTCACCACGCTGCCGGCGTTGCGCATGAGGTATTCCAGCAGCGCGAACTCGCGCGGCAGCAGCTCGATCGGCCGCCCCGCCCGCTTCACCGTGCGGGAGAGCAGGTCCATCTCCAGATCGCCGACGCTCAGCCGGGTCTGGGGCGCCGCCCCGCCGCGCCGCCGCGCCAGCACCTCCATGCGGGCCAGCAGCTCGGAAAAGGCGAAGGGCTTGGTGAGGTAGTCGTCGCCACCGGCCCTGAGACCCTTCACCCGGTCGTCGACGCTGCCGAGCGCCGACAGGAACAGCACGGGCGTGTCGTTGCCGGTCGCCCGCAGGATCTCGACCAGCGACAGCCCGTCGCGGCCGGGAAGCATGCGGTCGACGATCATCACGTCATAGAACTCGGCCCCGGCAAGGAACAGGCCCTCCTTGCCGTCGTTGGCCACGTCCACGACGTGCCCGGCCTCCTTCAGACCCTTGGCGAGATAGGCCGCCGCCTGGCGGTCGTCTTCGATCACGAGGACTTTCATGTCCATCTATGTACGTCCCGGAAAGGCGGCGGCCAAGGGGTCGCGTCACGCCGCGCGCAGCGGAAGGGCCACGAAGGTATCGGCGCCGTCGCGGTTGACCAGCAGCAGGACCGCCTTGCGGCCGGCCTTTTCCGCCTCCTGCACGTGCTTCGACACCTCCGCGGGGCTGGAGACCGCGGCGTCACCGACCTTCTCGATCACGTCGCCGGGCTGGATCGGGGCGTCGCCATCCACGCGGGTGACCACCACCCCCTTCACCTCGGCGCCGATGCCCAGCCGCTCGCGCGCCGCGGCGGTGAGTGGGGCCAGCGCCAGCCCGTTCACCGTGGTCGCCGACGCCGACTCGCCACGATGGCCGCCGGCCGAGGCCACACGCTCCTCCTTCAGACGGCCGATCTCCACCGTCACCGTGCGCTCCGACCCGTCGCGCAGCACCTGCACCGGAACCGACTCGCCGGACTTCGTCTCGGCGACGCGCAGTGTCAGGTCACGCATGCTGTGCACCGGCTTGCCGTCGAAGCCGAGGATCAGGTCGCCCTGGTGCAGGCCGGCCTTGTCGGCGGGGCTACCGGGGGTGACCTGGGCGACCAGCGCACCCTCAGCCTTGTCGCGGCCGAGACCGGCGGCCAGCTCCGGCGTCACCTGCTGCACCGCCACACCCAGCCAGCCACGCTCGACATGCCCATGGTCGCGGAGCTGCGCCACCACCGACTTGGCGAGGTTGGAGGGAATCGCGAAACCGATGCCGACCGAGCCGCCGGACGGCGAGAAGATGGCCGTGTTGATGCCGATCACCTCGCCCGCGGCGTTGAACATCGGGCCGCCGGAATTGCCGCGGTTGATCGCCGCGTCGGTCTGGATGAAGTCGTCGTAGGGGCCGGCGTTGATGTTGCGCCCGCGCGCCGAGACGATGCCGGTGGTCACCGTGCCGCCAAGCCCGAAGGGGTTGCCGACCGCGAGCACCCAGTCGCCGACCGCCGCCTTGTCGCTGTCGCCGAAGGCCAGATAGGGGAGCGGCGTGTCGGACGACACCTTCAGCAGCGCCAGATCCGTCTTCTCGTCATGGCCGACGACCTGCGCCGGCAGGCGGGTGCCGTCGTCCAGCGTGACCGTCACCTCGCGGGCGCCATCGACGACGTGGTTGTTGGTGACCACATAGCCACCCGCGTCGATGATGAAGCCGGAGCCCAGCGACACCCCGCCGCGCTCACCGCGCGGCTCCGGGCGCTGCTGGGGAGCGAGCTGATCCTGGAAGCGGCGGAAGAACTCCTCGAAGGGGGAGCCCGGCGGGAAGGGCAGATCGGGGGCGCCACGCTCCGCCTCGGCGGTGCGCTCGGCGTGTCCGCCACCCTGGGCGGCCATGATGGTGACGACCGCCGGCTGCACCTTCCGCACCAGCGGCGCGAAGCTGCCGGGAAGCTGGGCCGCGGTGTTGGCGTTGGCGGGTTCGGTGACGCTGGTGGCGGCAAAGGAGGCGGGCGAGCCGGCGACGAGCGCGGTGCCGGTCAGGACCGTCGTCCCCAGCATCAGCGCGGCCACCGTGTTGCGAAGGCGCCGCCGGGCCGGGGTGGGCTGGGTGGTCTCGGTCATGGGAGCGGAACTCCGTATCGGGAAAGTTTGGCCGGGTCCATCGCCCGGCCTCCCCTCCTAGATAGGCCCCGCCCCCTCACCGCCGCCTGTCCGCCGGATTACAAGTGGTTCAGAGTGTCGCCCACGTTCAGATCCAGCCGTCGCCGCCGGAATCACCGCCCGCGTCGTCCGGAACGTCGTCGGTCTGGTAATCCGCCTCCTGGTAACCGGCGTCGTCCTGGGCCGGATCGTCGGCCGTGGGGTGGGCTCCCGGGTCGGCGGTGTGATGGGCGGGCTCGGCGGCCAGCGCCTCACCGAAGGGGCCGGGGCTGTCGTGCAGCAACGACGAGATGGCGGACGCCGCCAGCATGCCACCGGCCACGCCCGCCGCCGTCTGCATGGCGCCGCTGAGGAACCCGCCGCCGCGCGGCGGCGCATAGGCCACCGGGGCCGGCGCGTAGGGCGGCACGCCGTAGCCTTGCGGGCCGTAGCCGCCGGATGGTGCCCCCCACGGGCCGCGCTGCGGCTGCGGCGCGGGCTGCGGGGGCGGTGCCGCCGGGCGCGCCGCGCCGCCACCCCACGGGCTGCGCCCACCGCCGAGCAGACCGCCGAGGAAGCTGCCGCCGCCCTGCGGTGCCGGCGCGGCGTCGCGGAGCTGCCGCTCCAGCTCCTCGATGCGCGCCTGCGCCGCGGTCAGGGCGTGCTGCTGCACCAGAACCGTCTGGGCCAGGTAATAGGGGGCGCCCGGCTGCGCCTGGATGGAGTCGCGGATCAGCCGCTCGGCGTCCGCATCGCGCGGCCCCGTCTCCGCCTGCCGCAGGCGTTCGAAGAGGTCGGTGAGGAGGGTGCGTTCCTCGGGGGTCATGGGGGTGCTCCTTGGCTCCGGCGTAGCGTCGGCTCCCGAGATGTGGCGTGGCGGGAGCGGGACCGGCAAGAGGAAATCGGCCGGCAGGCCCACCAGCCGCGCAACACGGCTTTCAGCATTCATTAAGCATATGACGACAGGATGGCCGCACATTCTGGCCCCGGATCCGGACACCGCCTTGCCCGCCCCGCCCCCGCACCAAAGGCCGAAGCCGCAACGCCCCGTGGCGGTCGCGCTCAAGTACGAACAGGGCAGGCAGGCCCTGCCGAAGGTGGTCGCCACCGGCCGCGGCACGCTGGCCGAACAGATCCTGGAGCTGGCCTTCGCCAACGGAGTGAAGGTACGCGAGGACTCCGATCTGGTGGAGATCCTGTCGGCGATCGAGCTGGACAGCGAAATCCCGGTGGAGGCGATCGTCGCGGTCGCCGAGATCCTCGCCCACGTCTACCGCGCCAACGGCACGCTGCCCCCGCCCCTACCCGCCCTGGGAGATCCGGAATGACGCCCGAGGAGGTGACCCGCGGCATCGCCGCGGTGACGGCGGTGCTGGAGGGCGCGCGGGTGCAGGCGGACGCCGGCGCCCGCGTCGATCTCGCCGGGCTCGACGCCCGTGTTGCGGAGCTCTGCGCCGCGGCGTCCGCCCTGCCCCCGGCACCGGCCCGCGGGCAGCTCAAGGCGCTGGAACAGATGCTGGCGGCGCTCGACGGCCTCACCGGTGCGCTGACCCGGCAGCGCGACACGCTCGCCGCCGCCGCCGAGGGCCGCAACGACCCCCACACGGCGCGCCAGCGCGCCGCCGCCGCCTATGGCCGCCCGATCGTGACCGGCGACCCGGTCCCGGAACCCGTCCCCGGCACCGACCCCTACGACGGGCAGCCCTGAGCGCACATGGATCTCCAGCAATACCTCACCTTCGCCTTCGCGTTGATGTTCGTGCTGGCGCTGATCGGGATCGTCGCCGTGATCTTCCGGCGGCTGGGCTTCGGTCACGCCATGCCCGGCAACCCGCGCCAGCGCCGCGTCTCCATCGTCGAGGTGACGCCGCTCGACACCCGCCGCCGCCTCGTCCTGCTCCGCCGTGATGATGTGGAACATCTGATCCTGCTCGGCACCAACGGCGACCATGTGATCGAGAGCGGCATCCGCAGCGGCTTCAAGGACGCGGTCGCCGCCGCGGCGCGGGCGGAGACGGCGCCGTGAGGCCGATGCTTCGCACCCTTCTCCGCCGGGTGGCGCTCGGCCTGCCGATGGCGCTGGCGAGCGCCATCGGGCTGGCGCTGTGGGCCGGGCCGGCGCTGGCGCAGAGCATGACCTTCGACCTGGGGGACGCCGGCGGGTCGACCACCGGCCGCATCGTCCAGCTCGTGGGCCTGCTGACGGTGCTGACGCTCGCTCCGTCCATCCTGATCATGATGACGTCCTTCACCCGGATCGTCATCGTGCTGTCCTTCCTGCGCTCCGCACTCGGCGTGCAGCAGGTGCCGCCCAACCAGGTGATGGTCAGCCTGGCGCTGTTCCTCACCTTCTTCATCATGGCCCCGGTGCTGGAGCGCTCCTACACGCAGGGCATCCAGCCGCTGATCGCCGAACAGATCGACGAGGTGGAGGCCTTCCGCCGCGCCATCGCCCCCTTCCGCGACTTCATGCTGAAGCACACCCACGAGAAGGAACTGCGGCTGTTCATGGACATGGGCCGCATCGAGAACGTCGCCACCCCCGCGGACACGCCGCTCCACGTGCTGGTGCCGGCCTTCATGATCTCCGAGATCAAGCGGGCGTTCGAGATCGGCTTCCTGCTCTTCCTGCCCTTCCTGATCATCGACATGGTGGTGTCGTCGATCCTGATGTCGATGGGCATGATGATGCTGCCGCCCACCCTGGTGGCGATTCCCTTCAAGATCATTTTCTTCGTCCTGGTGGACGGCTGGTACTTGATCGCCGGCTCGCTGGCGCGCAGCTTCGGGACGCTTTGACAGCGCCGCGCGGCGGGGTTCCTCCCGGCGCCGGTCGAACAAGAACACAGGGTGGAGCAAGCGATGGCCCGGCCGCCGATCGGACCTCTTCTTCTCGCGGCGGTCGCCTCGCTCGCGCTGACGGCGTGCACGACAGCCCCGGACCAGCTGACAACGGAAGGGCCGCCGCCCGCCTTCGCCCTGCGGTCGATCGGCCCGGACGGCAAGCCGGTCCTGACCGGCGACGGCCGGATCGACAACGAACGGGACGTGACCGTCGAAGCCGTGCCCTTCCCGCCGGCCGTGCCCGGCGCCTCGCCGGACAACAGCGCGCAGGCCTATTCGGGGGCACTGCTGGGCGCGTTGATGGCGAATCGGAATCCGGGCGGGGCGGTCGCCGCCGGCAGCACGCTGGGGGCGGCGGCGTCCCTGCCGGGCAAGCCTGTCACCCACACCCACCCGGCGCCCCTCGCGCCGTTGCCGGGATACCTGATCCGGTCGGAGCCCAAGGGTGCGACGGTGAGCGTCGGAACGCAGGTGGTGGTCACCGGCGCCGACCCGCTGCTCACCAACCTGCGCGCCAGTGATCTTCCAAGCCTCGTCGTGTCGCTGCCGGGCCATGAGGAATGCCGGCAGGGCACGCCAGGATTCAGCGTGGGAGAAGGGGAGGTTGCCGGACGCCCGGTCCGCGTGGTCACCTGCGTGCTGCGGCCGAAGCCCTGAACCGGGCGAACGCCCCCGTGCCGGGCTACCGCCGCTCCGCCGCGACCACCGTCGCCATTCCCGCCAGGATGATCGCCATGCCCAGCAGCACCGGGCCGCTGGGCAGATCGCCGAGTGCGGCGGCGCTGAACAGGATGCCCGACATCGGCACCGCCAGCATGGCGTTGGAGAAGGTGGCCGCCGGCAGGCGGGCGGTGAGCTGGTTGACGGCCCAGAAGCAGAAGCCGGTGGCGAGCGGCCCGGCGTAGGCGGCGACCAGGAAGAAGGTCAGGGTGCCGTCGCCCGGATGCGGCCCCTCGATCCACAGGGCGGCCCCGGTCACCGGCACCGCCGCCAGCAGCATCTGCCAGGGTGCGAGCTCCAGGGTGGAGGAGAGGCCGCGGTACGCGCGGATGTGCAGGATGCACAGCGCCCACACCAACGCCGCCACCAGCAGGATCAGGTTGCCGACCACCACGGCGCGGTCACTCCAGTCCAGCGTCAGCGGGTTGAAAAGCACGGCGATGCCGGCCAGCCCGAGCACCGTGCCCACCACCTTGCGGCGCGACACCGTTTCCCCCAGGATCAGCACCGACAGGGGCGTTACCCACAGGGTGGTGGTGTAGGCCAGCACCGCCGAGCGCCCCGCCGGCACGTGGCGCAGCGCGTACATGACCAGCACGCCGAACAGCATCATTTGGCCCAGCCCGACGGACAGCAGCAGCGGCCAGTCCCGCCGCGGTGGCACGCGCAGCCGGCCGAGCAGCGCCACCACCAGGAACAGCGACAGGCCGCCGGTGAGGAAGCGCAGGGCGTTGAACCAGAGCGGCCCGACATGGGCCAGCCCCACCTTCATGATCGGCCAGTGCGCCCCCCACAGCGTCACCACCGCGGCGAGCAGAAGCAGGCTCGCGCGCAGGCTCGGGCCGGCGGGACGGGACGGAACGGTGGTGGCGGACGTCGTCATGGTCGGGCGGATCTCCACGTCGATCCGACCATCTAGGCCCCAACCCTCCGCCCTGCCAACCGGCACCGGCGCATGGCAGGTGCGAGCGGGCGTCCGCGGAACCGGTCAGTTCATCACGGGTGCGGGTGCCTGCGCCTGCCGGGTGCGGTAGCCCTTGAGGAAGTTCTTGAACACGTCCACCTCTGCGACGCGCGAACGGATGGTGTTCACGTCGATCAACCCCGTGGCCTGTTCCGGCCGGGTCAGGATGCGGAAAGCGTCGGCGTCGGGCCCCTTCGCCATGGCACCACCGAAATCCTTGCGCAGCGTGTTCAGCCCGGTGCCGTCGCCGGCCAGCGCCAGCGCCACCGCCCGGTTGAGCACGAGCTGGGAGGCGGCGGGCTCGAGCTTCGCCTCCGGGGCGGGCGGCGCGCCGATGACCTTGCCGAGCGCCACGGCCGCCTGTTCCCACTTCTGCCCGCGCCAAGCGATGTCCACCCGCAGCAGGTCGGCGGGGCGGCTGTCGTCCTCCGCCAGAAGCTGCAACGCCTCGTCTCCGCGGCCGAGTTCGGCCAGCGCCTTGGCCTGCATCAGGCGGCGTTCGCGGGCGAGGTCGGCCGGAATGCCGGGGACGTTGGACATCTCCAGCGCGCGGATGGCGTCCTGCGACTTCTGGTCGAGCAGGCGGAGCGACGCCAGCCTCGTGCCGAGGCGGGCCTTCTCCTCGCCCGCCGAGCGGTACTGCACCTGATGCTCGTAGAGGTCGGCGGCGCGGCCGAGCATATCGATCGTCACCAGACGCTCGGCGAGCTGGCGGATCACCTCGTCCCCCTCCGGGCCGGGCGGGGTGAGCTCGCGGAACTGGTCGTAAAGCTTCAGCGCGTCGAGGGTCGGCAGCTTGGCCGCACCGTCCTTGTACAGGTCGGCGAAGCTCTGCTGCATCTTGCGGGTGATCTCCTCCGCCTTCGGCGTGTCGGCGACGATGGCCGCCGTCTCCTTCATGGAGTTCAGCCCGTCGGCGTACTGGCCGCCGGCCAGCAGCGACTCGCCCAACTTCTGGCGGATCGCCAACTCCAGATCGTCGCCACGCCACGCGTAGGTGAGGCCGGACAGCCGCTCCACCGCCGCGGCGGGGGAGATACGGTTCTCGGCCAGTTCCAGATCGGTCAGCGCCAGCCCGGCCTTGGCCCGGTAGAAGCGGTCGAGCCCCTCGTAGGCGGTCTTCAACTGCTCGATCGCGCGGTCTGGCTCGCCCAACTGCCGGTAGAGTTCGCCGCGCAGATACTGCACGTCGGCGCGATCCTCGGCATCCACGCCGCCGCGGGCGAGCACCCGGTCGATGAGGCGCTGGGCGCTGGCGGTGTCGCCGGTCTTCAGCGCCGCTTCCGCCGCCAGCAGCGCCAGCCGCGACAGCACCGGCTCCGGGTAGGTGGCGAGGTAGGCGTTGCCCGCCTTGAAGCCGGCCGCCGCCGCCGGCCAGTCGCCCTTCTGCGCCGCCACGGCCGCGCGCCACACGCCGATTTCCGGGTTGTTGGCAAAGGCCGGCAGCTTCAAGTCCTCCAGTGCGCCGTCGCCGTCGCCGGCCAGGACGCGGGCGGCCCCGCGCAGGGCGCGGAACTCCGGCCACGCTTCCAGGTCGCCCGTCTGGGTGCCCTGCACCACCTCCAGCATGCCCAGCGTCTCCGGCCCGAAGCCGTTCGCCAGATAGAATTTGGCAAGGTCGAGCTGCGCCTTGGCGCGCAGGTCGTCGGGAGCCTCGGCCGCGGCCATCTGGAGCTGCTGGCGGGCATCGGTGTAGTGTTCGGCGCCGCCGTGCTGCCAAGCGTCCAGCTCGTAGATGCGCCGGGTCGGCCGCTGCCCGGCGGCAGGCCCGGCCGGACCCGCAGCGGCGGTCTGGGCCGGCGGCTGGGAGCCCGGCGGGCGCAGCCCGGTGTCGGCCAGCGGCGACAGGTGCAGCCCGCCCGGCGCACCGATCTCCAGCCCCTCGCGCACCGGGCGCACCGCCAGATCGTCGTTCAGCGGACGCACGACGACGCCCTGGAAGGCGGGCAGAAGCTCGGCGTCCGGAAAGCGGCGCGGCTCACTCACCGCCTGGCCGGCGGTGGGCAGGGGCGCCACCATCAGCCGGTCGCCGACGTCGGGGTCGGACAGTTGCACCACCGCGTTGGCGTCGTTCGCCCGCACCAGCAGACGTGCGCCCATCAGGAAGGCGGGGTCCGGCTCCACCCGCAGCTCCTGCGGACCGGCGTTGACGAGGCGGGTGGAGGGGGTGATCCGCCACACCGTGCCCTGCCGCTCGATCTTCGGCCACACGAAGGGGCCGACACGCGTGCGGAAGGCGCTGCCGCCGGTCGCCGGCACCGGCTCCACCCCGCCGACCAGTTCCGCGTTCGGGCCGTTCACCTTGCCGGCGCCGATCGGCAGGCTCTTGTCGAAGACCATGTAGAGATGCCCGGCGCGCGCGAACACGGCCATCGAGGACGGGCCGCCCGGATCGAAGACGATGGCCGGCCCCGTCGCCACGACCGGCGACGGCGCCGCCGGGCTGGCCGCCGGTGCCGCCACCGCTGCGGTCGGCGCGTTCGCCGCCGCGACCGCGGGGCCCGAAGGGGTCGACGCGGGCGTCGGGGCCGGAGCCTGCCGCGGGGCGGCCGGGGGCGACGCGTTCGCCGGCGCCGGTTGGGCGGAGGCGGGGGCTTGAGCGGCGGATGTCGGGGCGGATGTCGGGGCGGAAGGCGTGGCGGAAGGCGTGGCGGGCTTCGGTTCCGGGGTCTGGGCGGCGGCGGTCGCTGCCTCGGGCGCCTTGCGGGTGCCGGCGTTCTGAACGTCGATGACGACCGACTTGCCGTTCTTGAAGTCTCGGATGTCGGCATCCTGCGGGGCGGCGAAGGTGATCGCCAACGCGCCGTTGGGCTGCCGATAGCTTTCGATGTTCTGGACGTTGCGCAGCTTCGCCCGCTCCGCCTGCGCCGCGTCGAGATCGCCGGGGCGGTCGAACAGCACGGTGACGGCGGCGCCGTCGCGCTGCACCCGGTATTCGGCACCGGCCGGCCAGTCGAAGACGATGCGCGTGTAATTCGGATGGTCGGCGGCGCGCACCGAAACGCGGGCCGCCGCCGACCGGGCCGGTGCGGGCGTCGCGGCCGCGGTTTGTGCCCCCGCCGCTGGCGCTGCTGCGGCGGCCTCGGCGGTCGTCGGGACCAGGTCGATGGCGACGGCGTTGCCGCTGCGGAAGCTCTTCAGCGTCACCGGGCGCCGCAGGTCGAACTCCACGCTGCGCCCGTCCGTCCCGACGCGCCCGCCGGCCAGGAAGCGGTTGACGCTGCGCACCGCGCGGTCAAGCGAGGTCTCGATGGGCTGGTCGAAGGTGACGACGAGCTTCTCGCCCTCGACCTTCGCGGTGAACTCGACCTTCTGCGGCCAGTCGAAGACCATGCGGGCGTAGTTCTGCTGGGTGAAGGCGCGCACGGGCACCGGCGCCGCGATCGCCGCGGCACCAGTCAGCAGCGCCACCCCGGCGGCGCCCACCCACACCCACGCTGCCAGCCCACGGCGGGCCATCGCCCTCACTCCTCCATCTCGCGCACGACGACGTCGACGCGCGGCCCGCCGCGCGCCGCGCCCGGCACCATCACGCTGCGCGCCACCAGATCACCGCGGTAGCCGCTGCCGCGCAACGCGGCCGAAACCGCCACCGCGCGTCCCAGCGACCGCTCCCACGCCTGACCGGAGGCGGCGTCCTCCCGCTCGGCGTGGCCGACCACCTCGATCCGGTTGCCGATGCGCCCGACCACCGCGCCCAGCGTGTGCAGCGCACGCCGGCCACGCTCACCGATCAGCAACCCACTGTGCTCGAACAGCAGCTCGCCTGGGAAGACGATCACGACGCGGTCGTCCTCGCGCTGGACGAACACGCCGGCCAGCTCCGGGCGGTCGGCCACCTGGGTGCGCAGCAGCGCGCCCAGATAATCCAGACTGACGCGCGACTGTGGCTCCAGCGTGGCGGCGTTGAAGGCGGCATGCGGGTCCGGCACCCGGTCCGACGGGGCGGAGGCGGTGGAGCGGGCGGACAGCCCGTCGGCCATGCGCGCCCAGCGCGGCCCGTCCGGCTCCGCCATCGCCAGCATCAGCACGAAGAAGGCGAACAGCAGTGAGATCAGATCGGTGAAGCTGACCAGCCAGATGGTGCGGCGGCTGTCCGCCCCCGCGCTGTCGCGCGCCTTGTCGAAGCCCGGCACCCGGATCATCGCCGCCCCTCCCCCGCCGCGCGCAGGCTGAACAGGAAGCGGATCGTTCCAGCATCTCCCCGCTCGACGCCCACGGTGACCGAGCCGGGAGGAGCGCCGTCGCCGGTCAGCGCGCGCGCCAGCGCACCGGCGCGCTGCACCGGGCCGGGCGGCTGGCTCAGCGCCCCCTCGTCGATGGCGAGCAGCGCGTCCACCTCCATCCGCTCACCCGGCCGGTCGGCACGCAGGCTGTTGGCGATGCGGTCCAGCAGCCCCTGCCGGTCGGGTCGCAGCGTGGCGGTGCCCGGCAGGAACAACGCATCGATCGGCAGCCAGACCTCCAGCAGCCGGCCGGGCCGCACCGCGTTCACGCGCGCCACGGCGACCGCGGTCACGAACAACTCGCCCATCTCGTGCAGCCGCTCCGCCGCGAAGACGGTGCCGGATCGCGACGCCACCGGATCCGTCCCGTCACGCAGCCGCGCGTCGATCTTGAATTCCGGGAAGCCGCGCTCGACGGACGCCAGGACGGCGCTCGTGCGCTCCGGCCGGCGCACGGCCTGGGCATTCAGCACGATGAAGAACACCAGCAACAACAGGAACAGCGACAGCAGCAGCACCAGCGGCCCGTTCGCAGCCCCCCCCGGCACGGCCCGGCCGGCGGGCAGCGCGGACAGTGGCGCTTTGCCCGGCGTGGCCATGGCGTCAGTCGAAGCTCGCCAGCAGCCGGTCGATCTCGTCCTGGTTGATGGCGTTGCCAGGAAGCTGGGGGCCATGCAGCAGGGCCGCGTCGCCGGCCGGTTCGGGATCGGCCTCCAGCGCTCCCAGAGCCGATTCGCCGAAGGCGGCGACCAACGCGTCGACCTTTGCCTCGATGTGCTTCAGCGCCTTCACAACCTTGGTGATTCGCTGGCCGGTGATGTCCTGGAAGTTGCAGGCTTCGAAGATGCGGGTGATCTGCTCGGTCAGCTTCACGCCCTGCTCGCCGTCGATGCCGCCGGCGATGACCCCGATGGCGTCGCAGGCGTCGAAGATGGCGAAGGTCGCGGTCTCCGTCGCGCCGACCACCGCGTCCAGCTCGTCGTGCGCGGTGGGCAGGTGGCAGTCGCGGATGTCGGCCGGGCGGATCGCCGCGATCTCCCGCCGCGCGTGCTGGATGTAGCGGGCAAGCGACTCCAGCTCCTTGTAGAGACCCAGATCCTGGGCGGAGAGGTCGCCCTGCATGGTCGTCAGCACCTCGCGGACGATGTCGCCCACCTCCTCGCGCGACAGCGGTTGCGCCGCTTCGGCGTGCGCGGCGTCGATCCGCTGTCGGAGAAGCTTCTGCTCCGCAAGGACGTTGCTGGGGGTCATCTCTCTGCCTCCGGGTTCAGTCGGCGTGCGCGGTGCGGATCGGGCTCAGAAGGCGCCCAGCACCGACTGAAGCTTGGACTTCAGCGTCTCGGCGTTGAACGGCTTGACGATGTAGTTGCTGACCCCCGCTTCCTTGGCGGCGATCACGTTCTCGGTCTTGCTCTCGGCGGTGATCATGATGAAGGGGATGGCGGCGAGCTTGGCATCGGCCCGCACCTCCCTGAGGAGCTGGAGCCCGGTCATCGGCTCCATGTTCCAGTCGGAGATGATCAGCCCGAAGCGGCTTTCCCGCAGCTTGGTCAAGGCGGACGACCCGTCCATCGCCTCTTCGACATTGTCGAAGCCGACCTGCTTCAAAAGATTACGGACGATGCGCAACATCGTCTTGTAGTCATCGACGATCAGGATCGGCAAGTTCTTGTCGACAGCCATGGACCACCCGCGACGCCGCTCTGCGGCTACTTTCCCGTTCGTCCGGCCGGACCGGTGCGGCCTGACGACGGGACGAGACTTTACATTAAATTGTTTCGGTTAATGCCACGTAAACATGCAGGATCGGTCCGCAGTAACCACACACTGTTGCAAACTGGGCACGGTCACTGCGGCACCGCCGGCAGCGCGCGCCGCTCCACCAGGGCCGCGGTGATGGCCTTGGCCTTGGAGGGGTCCATGGCGGCCAGCACGGGCGCGGTCTTGGTCTCCTTCATGCGGGTGATGACGTCGAGAAGCACGGGCATCTCCAACTCCTCGAAGATGCGGGCAGCCTCCTTCGGCTTCATCGTCTCGTAGATCTTGACGAGGCTGTCGAGCTGCTCGCTCTGCCGCTGGTCGCCGGTGCGCAGCAGCTTCTGAATCTCGCCGCGCACCTTCTCCAGCTCCTGGAGCTTCTGGTCGATGCGCTTCTCCGCCGCCGCCAGCAGGGCCTCGCGCTGCTCGACCTCCTTGGTCCGGCGCTCGATCTCGGCACGACGGTCGGCGTAATGCTGCAGCAGCTCGTTGTTGTCCACCGGCCCCAGCGGATTGGCGGCGGCCATGCGCTCGCCACCGGCGGCGGCCGGCCCGGGCGACGGCTCCGGTGGCCGCGCGGCGGCGCCCGGTGCGGCCGGGGCCGGTTGCTGCGGCTGTTGAGCCGGCGGGCTCGGTGCCTGGGCCAGGGTCACCGGGAACTCGGGAAGCTGGGCGTCCCGGGTCGCGATGCGCCAGAGGTCGCCGACGCGCAGGCCGAGCATCAGGACGGCCACGAAGATGGTCACCGGCAACAGCCGGAACCGCAATCCCCGCGCCCGCGCGACCAGACGGCGGGCCAGCGGCTCGCGGGCGGGTTTGCGCCGCATCTTCCCTGTGGGCGTCGCCTTGACCGGTGGTTTGCCGACGGCCGGTCTGCGGGCCGGCGCGGCGGGGTCGGCGGTGGTGGCCGGCGGCTTGCGGTCGAGGGTCGTGGTGGTCGTCATCGCATCCCCCCTCAGCGCCGGTTCTCGATGGCCTGCAGAAGCTCACGCTCGGCACGCGACAGTGTGTCCTGGGGATCGCGCTGACGCGGCGCGTCCCCTCCCGCGGGCGGGGGCACCGACGGATCACGCCGCGCCGCCTCGGCACGCGCGGCCAACAGCGTCTCGTCGATCAGCGGGCTTGCCGGGGCCGGGCGCACCGGCGGGGCGACCGCCTGCCGCCCCGCGCCACGCTGGGCCGGTGCCGCGGGTGCGCCCCGCGGGCGCTCGCCGCCGGTGGCACTCAGACGGTCGGCCAGCGCCTCCCCCGTCTCCACCATGAAGGTCAGCTCGTCGCGCAGCGCGGCTGCCTTGTCGATGGCGCGCTGAAGCTGCTCGCCGGTGTCGGTGGCGGCCCGCCGCATCCCCTTCACGCCGGAGTCCGCCTGCGCGGTCGCCTCGTTCAGGCCGCGGATCAGCTCGGCCAGCTCGCTGCGGCTGTCGCGCAGCTTGATGATCTGCTTGTTCAGGATGATCGCGTAGGCGATGGTCGCGACAAGCAGCCCGACCATCACCAGATCGACCAACAGCGACAGGTTGGGCGTCATAGCCGCATGACCTCCTGCTTCGGCAGTTCCTTTTCGATCCGCACGGCGATGTGTCCGCCCTTGCGGCCCATGCGGCCCTGGAACATCGACACGTCGCCGCAGCGCAGCTCGATGCTCCCGTCGGGCGTCGCGTTCAGCAGGATCCGTGTGCCGACGCGCCAGTTCAGCACGTCGTGCAGGGTCATGGTGATCTCGTCCAGCACCGCCGACAGATCGACGTCGGTGACCAGCAGTTCCGACGCCAGGTGGGTTTCCCAGATGCTGTCGCGGCCGAACTTCTCACCCATGAACATCTGGAGCAGCAGCTCGCGCACCGGCTCCAGCGTGGCGTAGGGGATCATCAGCTCCAGCCGGCCGCCGCGATCCTCCATGTCGATGCGCAGCTTGACCAGCACGGCGGCGTTGGCCGGCCGGGCGATGGTGGCGAAACGTGGATTCGTCTCCAGCCGGTCGAAGCGGAAGGTGACCGGCGACAGCGGGTCGAAGGCGGCGGACAGGTCGGACAGCACCACATGCACCATCCGCTCGACCAGATTGCGCTCGATGGTGGTGTAGGGGCGGCCCTCGATGCGCATCGCCGCGGTACCGCGGCGGCCGCCCAGCAGCACGTCCACGATCGAGTAGATCAGCGCCGAATCCACGACCATCAGGCCGTAGTTGTCCCACTCCTCCGCCTTGAAGACGCTCAGCATGGCCGGCAGCGGGATGGAGTTCAGGTAATCGCCGAAACGCACCGACGAGATCTGGTCGAGGCTGACCTCGACGTTGTCGGAGGTGAAGTTGCGGAGCGAGGTGGACATCATGCGGACGAGGCGGTCGAAGACCACCTCCAGCATCGGCAGGCGTTCGTAGTTCACCAGCGCCGAATTGACCAGCGCCATGATGCCGGAATTGTCGCCGTCGCCGGCCCCGCCCTGGTCGAAGCCGAGCAGGCTGTCGATCTCGTCCTGGTTCAGGACGCGGGTGGAGCCGCCGCCGTCGTCACCGCCGCCCATGTCGCCGCCGTCTTCCGCCAGCGCGGCCCATTCGGCGGCGAGCCGTTCCTCTTCACTCAGCTCGTCGGGGTTGCTCATGTCTCGTCTCCGCGTCCCCGGCTCACTGCACCAGCATTTCCCGGAACAGGATGTCCTTCACCTTCACCGGATGGGCGGCGGCGGTGATGCGCATCAGCAGTTCCTGCCGCAACCGGTACATGCCGGCCGATCCCTTCAGGTCCTCCAGCCGCAGCTCCCGCAGATAGACCTGGAAGTTGTCGACGATGCGCGGCAGCACATGTTCGATCGCCGGAACATCCTCCGGCTTGGCGACCTGGATCGAGATCTTGATCTTCAGGAAGGCGGGCCGGCGGTTGGCGGTGTTCAGGTTCACCAGCATGTCCGGCAGGTCGTAGAAGACCGGCGGTCCGGCGTGCTCCTGCGGTGCCGCCTCGGTCGGGGCGGGGTGCTCCTCCTCCTTGTGGCCGAGAAGCATGTCGAGAACGCCGCTGAAATACACGCCGGCACCCGTTCCCACCAGCAGCAGCAGCGGCAGGATCACGAACAGGACGAGCTTCTTGCCGCTGAATTTCTTGCGCGGCACGCCGCCCGACATGTCATCGCTATCGGCGTGAGCGGTCATTCGTGGGTGTTCCGGAAGTGCCGTAAGGGGTGTCGGCGGATGCAATCCAACCTATCTTTGGGATAGTTAACAAAGCCTTTTCGGGGAGGAGGGGGTCACGGGCACCGGCACCCGTTGCTACGGATTGTCCCATGGACGCCAGGCGGTGGACCGCACAATCTATGCGGGACGTGGCGCGGCGGAAAAGGTGCAGAATGCTGACCATCATGTATCGCAGCGAAGCGGCAACGCTGCTTCCCTTCTCCGAGCTGACCCAAATCTGCCTCACCAGCGCCCACAAGAACCGCGCTCTCGGCATCACCGGCTTCCTGATCGAGTTCGATGGCATCTTCCTCCAGGTGCTGGAGGGGGAGTCCGATGCGGTCGACCGGCTGTACGACCGCATCCGCGCGGATCCCCGCCATCGCAATGTCGAGCTGCTGCTCCGCGAGGCCGGGGACACCGGCCGCAGCTTCGGCTTCTGGGCGATGAACTTCGGCCCGCTGAACGACCATGACTTCTGGCGCGGCGTGTTCGGCAGGCCCATGGGCCTGCCGGAATTCGCCCGCCGTTCCCACGATCCGGACTTCGCGCTCGAGGTCCTGTCGCGCGCCTATCTGCACGCCTGCACGGTGGCCGACATCAACCCATCCGTCCGTGATTTCGTGCACGGCGCGATCCCCAGCTTCGCCAGCGCCTGAACCTGAACGGGTCGGCCGGCACGGATCTTGAGTGGATCGTGCCAGCACCACGTCCGGAATCCGCCGATTCCGGAAACGGGAAGGTTTTGCCCGGCGCCAGCGGGAGCTTTCTGCCGGCATGGCGGCAGCTTTTGCCCGGCACACACCGTCCCGGACCGGAGCGACCCGCCCCCGGTTGTTGGCACGCTGCCTGCATAGGGATTTGCACCGGCATCGATGGACCCGCCGGCCGGAAGCTCGGGAGTCATCACGATGGAAAATCCGATCTACGTCGCCCTGTCGCGCCAGACCGCTCTGCGCCGCCAGATGGACGTCGTCTCGAACAACATCGCGAACATGAACACCACCGGCTTCAAGCAGCAGCGCATGCTGTTCACCGAATTCCTGGAGCGGCCGGGCATGCACGAGCAGGTCAGCTTCGTGCAGGACCGCGGCGTGGCGCGCGACATCACCAACGGGGGAATGACCCACACCGGCAACTCGCTGGACTTCGCGCTGAACGGCCCCGGTTACTTCACGGTCGATACCGCCAGCGGCCGCCGCTACACGCGCGCCGGCAATTTCCACCTGAACGACCAGCGCCAGATCGTCGATGCCGGCGGCCTTCCCCTGCTCTCGGACAACGGCCAGCCCATGGTCATCCCCGAGGGTGCGCGCGAGATCACACTGGCCGGCGACGGCACCGTCTCCACCGAGCTGGGTGCGGTCGGCCGTCTGAACATCGTCACCTTCCGCAACGAGCAGCTGATGACCGAGGTCGGTTCCGGCCTCTACGTCACCGACGAGGATCCGCAGCCGGCCCCGCCCGAGACGAAGGTGGCACAGGGCTTGCTTGAACAAAGCAACGTCAAGCCGGTGGTGGAGATGACCGCGATGATCGAGATCATGCGCCAGTACCAGCAGAACCAGCGCTTCATCGACAACGAGCACGAACGCATCCGCACCGTGATCCAGCGCCTCGGGCGCGTGGTCTGAGCCGGTCACCGGGACGAAGAGAGGACACACCACCATGCGCAGCCTCGCCATCGGCGCTACCGGGATGCTGGCCCAGCAGGTCAACGTCGAGACCATCTCGAACAACATCGCCAACGCCACCACGACCGGTTTCAAGAAGCAGCGGGCGGAATTCCAGGACCTGCTCTACCAGAACTTCCGCCGCATCGGCTCCACCTCGTCGGACGCCGGCACCATCGTGCCGACCGGCGTGCAGGTGGGTGCCGGCGTGCGGGTCGCCGCCATCGGCCGCATCCTGGAGCAGGGCAACCTGACCGTCACCGACAACAAGCTGGACGTGGCGGTGAACGGCGCCGGCTACTTCCAGGTCCAGCTTCCCAACGGCGACACCTCCTACACCCGCGCCGGCAACTTCAAGCTCTCGCCGGAAGGGGTGATCGTCACCGCCGACGGCTATCAGGTGATCCCCGCGATCACCATCCCGACCGACGCGGTGGACGTGGCGATCAACCCCTCGGGCGAGGTGCTGGTGAAGACGGACGGGCAGGTGGAGACGCAGAATGTCGGCCAGCTCCAGCTGGCCACCTTCCCCAACGCCGCCGGCCTGGAAGCCATCGGGGACAACCTGTTCATGGAGACCCCCGCCTCGGGCGGCGGCGTGGTCGGCAACCCCGGCGCGCCGGGCTTCGGCCGGCTGGTGCAGGGGGCGCTGGAGACGTCGAACGTCAACATCGTGCAGGAGATCACCACCCTGATCACCGCGCAGCGCGCCTACGAGATGAACTCCAAGGTCATCAAGACCACCGACGAGATGATGCAGACCGTCGGCCAGCTCCGCTGACCGCGCCGCTTCCTGGGGAACCGCCGCCATGATCCGCACCGCCTCCCTCCTCCTCGGCACCGCCCTGGTCCTCGCCACCGCCGCGCTGACCGCCACCGCCCAGACCATCGGGGCCCAGGTTCCGGCCGCCCAGTCCGTGGCGATCTACGGGCAGGACCATGCGGAGGCGGTGCTGGGCCGCGAGCTGTCCCGTCAGATCACCGCCGGCCGGCTGCGGATCGAGTTCGACAACCGTTCGGTCGAGCTGCGCGCTCCCGCCGGGGCCGGGTCGCTGACGGCGGAGAATGTCTACTACAACCCGGTCAGCGGCCGTTTCGCCGCCGAGCTGGTGGTGCCCGGCACCAAGCCGGCGGTGCGGCTCCCGGTCGCCGGACGCGCCTATGGCGTGGTCGAGGTGCCCGTGCTGAACCGCCGCATCGGCACCGGAGACGCCATCGCCGCCCAGGACATCGCCTGGGTCGAGGTGCGCGCCGATCAGGCCGGCAGCGACGTCGCAACCTCCGAGAACGACCTCGTCGGCATGACGCCCAAGCGCGGCGTGCCGGTGAACCAGCCAGTCCGGCTGCGCGACATCCAGTCGCCGCGCGTGATCGACAAGGGCGCGCTGGTCGTCATCACCCTTTCCACGCCCTCCATGTCGCTGAGCGCCCAGGGCAAGGCCCTGCAGGACGGCGGCAAGGGCGATGTCATCCGCGTCGTGAACACCCAATCCAACCGCATCGTCGAAGCGACGGTCGCGGGCCCCAACGTCGTCGTCGTGGCAAAGCCCGGCGTCCCCACCTATTGATCGGGAGAAACCTCCGATGACCACCCGCCGCCTCGCCCGCACCGCGTTCCGCTTCGCCCTGCTCGCGGCCGTCACCGCCGGCCTGCCAGCCTGCAACGCCTTCTCCCGGATGTCCGAGCTCGGCTCGGGCCCGCAGCTCACCAAGATCCAGGACCCGCAGGCGGCGCCCGGTTACCAGCCGGTCAGCCTGCCGATGCCGACGCCGCTGCCGGTCGAGCGCAACCCCAACTCGCTGTGGCGCACCGGGGCCAAGGCCTTCTTCAAGGACCAGCGGGCGGCCCGCGTGGGTGACCTGCTGACGGTGCTGATCAGCATCGAGGACGAGGCGCAGATCGACAACTCCACCAGCCGCACCCGCAACAACGGCGAGACCGCCGACCTGTCGGCCTTCCTGGGGCTGGAAAGCAAGCTGAAGGGCATCCTGCCCGACGCGGTCGATCCGACCAACCTGGTGGACGGCGCCAGCACCTCGACGAGCCGCGGCACCGGCCAGATCCGCCGCAAGGAGACGGTGGACCTGAAGCTGGCGGCGCTGGTCACCCAGACCCTGCCGAACGGCAACCTGGTGGTCCAGGGCCGGCAGGAGGTGCGGGTGAACTACGAGGTGCGCGACCTGGTGGTCACCGGCGTGATCCGGCCGGAGGACATCACCGCCACCAACACCATCCGCTACGACCAGATCGCGGAAGCCCGCATCTCCTACGCCGGCCGCGGCCAGATCTCCGACGTGCAGCAGCCCCGCTACGGCCAGCAACTCTTCGACATCATCATGCCGTTCTGAGGATCGGCGCCACGGTCGGGGGTGGCGCCCGCCCCCCGACCGTGGCGGCACGACGGACGGCAGATTCTGCCCCATGGGCGGCAACGGACTGGCAGGGATTGCCGGCCGGAAGAAGCTGCCCATTCATCCGCTACGACGACCGGAAACGCAACGAGGCGGCCCTGGGGCCGCCTCGCGTCGTCGGCGCCGTCGCGCCGTATGGGTCACGCCTCAGACCGCCGCATCCGCGGCCAGCTGCGCGGCGCGCTTGTTCAACAGCGCGCGGACGCCCGCCACGAAGGTGACGGGCACATCGATGCGGACGCAGGGCTCCTGGACCCGGGGGTCGTCGCCGGGGTAGAGCCGCTCATATTCGCCGGCGTTGTCGTAGGCGTGGCGGTTGTCGGACTCGAAGTAGGTCTCGGCGACCATGTTCTCGGCGTAGACGCCGTCGTGGCTGTCCAGTTCGATGTGGAAATATTCGATGGTCTGGATGTCGTCCACCTGACGCACGGTCGTGCCGTTGATCAGGTGCCGCACGGAAATGCCATAATCCTTCACCAGCAGACCGTGGGCCGGCGACAGGTACAGGTCACGCGACGGCGCGTTCTCCGCGAAGGCGTTGCGCTGGATGAGCACGGGCAGATGGACCCGGCGCCCCTCCTCCGTCAGCAGATCGTCGGTGCGGACGGTGCGGCGGCCGATCCAGCGGATGGGCCGGTACTCGCCGGTCTTCCAGGACAGAACCCGGTCGCCGATCGCGAGGGACTCGATCGCGCGCGCCCCGCGGTCGGTCATGATGTGGGTGCCGCGCAAAAAGCAGGTAGGATCAGGTGCCAACGTAAGAATCCTTTGATTTTGGAAATCGGCAACGGAGCGGGCCGTTGCGGGGACGGCTGCGGCCCGTCGAACGCATCGACAGGCTTTAATAAGTATACATATAATATCTGAATGAAACTTTAAGCGGCAGAACCGTCGTCGCCCCTTGGTTGCGGCTCTCCGGCCAGGCGCCTATGATACCCCCACACGCCATCCGGCGCGGCGCCCCTTTGGTTCCATGACCCCCGACGACCTCCAATCCCGCATCCTCCACCGCGACGGCCTCATGCTGGTGATCGACAAGCCGGCCGGGCTGCCCGTGCACGCCGGCCCAGGCGGCGGGCCGAACCTGGAGGCGCTGTTCGACGGGCTGCGCTTCGGGCTGCCCGCCCCGCCAGCGCTCGCTCACCGCCTGGACCGCGACACGTCGGGCTGTCTGGTGCTGGGGCGCCACCGCAAGGCGCTGGCGAAGCTCGGGCGGCTGTTCCAGGATGGGCGGATCGGCAAGACCTACTGGGCGGTGCTGGTGGGCGAGCCGCCGGAGGAGCGCGGCACCATCGACCGGCCGCTGAAGAAGGTGTCCCGCAAGGGCGGCGGCTGGCGCATGACGGTGGCCGACGACGGCCAGCCCTCCGTCACCGATTACGAGTTGCTGGGCCGGGCGGACGGGCTGAGTTGGGTGGCCTTCCACCCGCGCACGGGGCGGACCCATCAAATCCGCGTGCACGCCGCCCATCTCGGCTGCCCACTGCTGGGTGACCCGCAATACGCCGGGGACAAGGCCCGGCCGGGCACGCCGCTGCACCTGCACTCGCGCGGCATCGTGGTTCCGCTCTACCCCAAGCGCGACCCGATCGCGGTCACCGCCCCGGTCCCGGCGCATATGCGGGACGCGCTCGCGGCCTGCGGCTTCGGCGGAGACGCCTGAGGGACCCTGCCGCGGTGTTCGCGCGTTTGTCCGGCATGACAAGCGTGACCGCAGCCAAGGACCGCCGATCCGCCGCCGCCGAAAGCGAGCGGCTGTTCCGCATCGGCCTCGCCCGCGCCTTCGGGGGCGCCATCATCTTCTCGCTGCCGATCTTCATGACCATGGAGATGTGGTACCTCGGCTTCTACATGGACCGCCTCCGGCTGGCGCTGATGCTGGCGGCCGGCGTGCCGCTGCTGGTCGGGCTGTCGCACTATGTCGGCTTCGAGGACACCTTCAATTGGCGCGAGGATCTGATCGACGCTTTCGTCGCCTACGCCGTCGGCTTCGCCGCCGCCGGCACGGTGCTGCTGTGCTTCGGCGTCATCGGCCCGGACATGACGGCGGACGAGATCGTCGGAAAGGTGTCGCTCCAGGCTCTGGCCGGAGCCATCGGGGCGCTGCTGGCGCAGAACCAGTTCGGCCAGTCGGTCAATGACGCCGAGCCGCCGGGCCAGCGGGTGAAGGGCTATTTCGCCGAGCTGTTCATCATGGCGGTGGGGGCCACCTTCCTGGCCTTCAACGTGGCACCGACGGAGGAGATGATCGTCATCTCCTTCCAGATGACCGTGTGGCACACGCTGGCCCTGGTGCTGCTGTCGCTGCTGATGATGCACGGCTTCGTCTACGCCTTGCGGTTCCAGGGGCAGGAGGAGCACCGGCCGGAGGACGCGCCGGGCTGGAGCCTGTTCCTTCGCTACACCGTCGCCGGCTACGCCGTGTGCCTGGTGATGAGCCTGTATGTGCTGTGGTCGTTCGGGCGGCTGGACGGTATGGGGGTGCGGAGCGCGGTGATGGCCGCGATGGTCCTGTGCTTCCCGGCCTCCGTCGGCGCCGCCGCCGCCCGGCTGATCCTGTAGCGGGGTTCCCCATGTCCGAGCAATCCGGGAGCCGCGACCTCCCGATCGATCCGAAACGCGACGCCGCCGGTGTGTCGCGGCTGGAGTGGATCGTCGCCGCCATCGGCCTGCTGCTGGTCTCCGGCAGCATCGCCTATCTGATCCACACCGGCCTGACGAAGGATGGCACCCCGCCGGACGTCGTGGTGTCGGTGGATCAGGTCCTGCCCGGCGAACAGGGCTTCCGCGTCCTGCTGTCGGCCCGCAACAGCGGCGGGCGCACGGCGGAGGAGGTGGAGATCGAAGGACGCCTGACGGACGGCGGGCGCACCATCGAGACCAGCGCGGTCACGCTGGATTTCCTGCCGGCGGAGTCGAGACGAAAGGCCACCATCGCCTTCCGCAACGACCCCCGCCGCTATCAGCTTGAGCTGCGCGCGCTGGGGTATCGGGAGCCATAGGACGGGGTGGTCGCGTCGGGGCCCCCTCCCGACCTCCCCCCACTTCGCGGGGGGAGGAGTTTTAAGCCCTCCCCCGTCGCCAGATAGGGGAGGGTTTGGGTGGGGGCCCGTTGCAGCAACTCACTCCGCAGTCTTCGGCCCACCCGCCGAAGCGGCACCGCCCGCGGTCTTCGGCTTGGGCAGGTCGAGCTTCAGGTGCAGCTCGCGCAGCCGCTCCGACTGCACCGGGGCCGGGGCCTGCATCAGCAGATCCTCGGCGCGCTGGTTCAGCGGGAACAGGATGACCTCGCGGATGTTCGGCTCGTCGGCCAGCAGCATGACGATGCGGTCGATGCCGGGGGCCGAGCCGCCGTGCGGCGGGGCGCCGAGCTTGAAGGCCGACAGCATGCCGCCGAAGCGCGCCTCCAGCTCCTCCGCGCCATAGCCGGCGATCTCGAAGGCCTTGTACATGACCTCCGGCAGATGGTTCCGGATGGCGCCGGACGACAGCTCCACGCCGTTGCAGACGATGTCGTACTGGTAGGCCTTGATCGTCAGCGGGTCCTTGTTGAGCAGCGCGTCGAGCCCGCCCTGCGGCATCGAGAAGGGGTTGTGGCTGAACACCACCTTGCCCGTCTCCTCGTCCATCTCGTACATCGGGAAATCGACGATCCAGCAGAAGCGGAACACGTCCTTCTCGATCAGGTCCAGCTCCTGGCCCAGCCGCGTGCGCGCCTGCCCGGCCAGCTTGGCCGCCGGACCCGGCTGGTCGCAGACGAAGAACACCGCGTCGCCGTCCTCCAGCCCGACCACCCGCCGCAGCTCGGCCTGCGCCTCGGCCGGCACGAACTTGGCGATGGGGCCCTTGCCGCCGGCCGCCTCGAACAGGATGTAGCCAAGGCCGGGGGCGCCCTGCTCCTTGGCCCAGTCGTTCAGCTTGTCGAAGAAGCTGCGCGGCTTGTCGTGGACCTGCGGGGCGCGGATGGCGCGCACCACGCCGCCCTTGTCGATCACGCCCTTGAAGGCGCGGAACTCGACATCCGGGCGCTTGAACACCTTGGTGACGTCGGTGATGACCAGCGGGTTGCGCAGGTCCGGCTTGTCGGAGCCGTATTTCAGCATCGCCTCGTCGTAGGCGATCCGCGGGAAGGGCGGCTTGGTCACCGCCGGCATCGTCGCGCGGCGGTAACCACCGAACTCGTCGAACACGCCGTAGAGCACCGGCTCGATGGCGGCGAAGACGTCCTCCTGGGTGACGAAGGACATCTCGAAGTCGAGCTGGTAGAACTCGCCGGGCGAGCGGTCGGCGCGCGCGTCCTCGTCGCGGAAACAGGGCGCGATCTGGAAGTAGCGGTCGAAGCCCGCGACCATCAGAAGCTGCTTGAACTGCTGCGGCGCCTGCGGCAGCGCGTAGAACTTGCCGGGGTGGTTGCGGCTGGGCACGAGGTAGTCGCGCGCACCCTCCGGGCTCGACGCGGTCAGGATCGGCGTCTGGAACTCGGTGAAGCCCTGGCCGATCATGCGGTTGCGGATCGACGCGATGACGCGCGAGCGCAGCAGGATGTTCTCGTGCAGCCGCTCGCGCCGCAGGTCGAGGAAGCGGTAGCGCAGCCGCACCTCCTCACCCGCGTCGGCGTCCTGGTTGACCGGCATGGGCAGCGTCTCGGCCTCGCTCTGCACGGTCAGCTCGCGCAGCTTCACCTCGATGCGGCCGGTGGGCAGCTTGTCGTTGATGGTCTCGGCCGTGCGCTTGACGACAACGCCGGTCACGGTGATCACCGACTCAACGCGCAGCTTCTCGGCCACCTGGAAGGCCGGGTTGGATGTGTCGACCACGCACTGCGTCAGCCCGTAATGGTCCCGCAGGTCGATGAACAGGAGCTGGCCGTGGTCGCGCTTGCGGTGGATCCAGCCCGACAGGCGGACGGTGGCACCATCATCGGTATCGCGGAGCTGGCCGCAGGTGTGCGTGCGGTAGGCGTGCATGGTCGAAGCACCTTGAAAAGCGACGAATCCGGCAGGAAAGCGGGCCGCCACACCACACCGACGACGCCCGATTGTCAAGCGCGGCGGGGCGGCGACCGTGAGCGGCACAAGACCAGCCCGGCGGACGTTACCCAACGGGTATCACCGCACGGGAAGACAGGCCATGGAAGAACTGACGGGACTAGGCCCCGCCACCGGGCACGCCGCAGCGCCGCCATCCGCCGCCACGCTCGACCGGGTGCGCCCGCCCGTGCGCCGGGCGATGGAGGGGGCGGGCTTCAAAGCGATGGACACCGGCGACGGCTGTCTCGCCTGGTTCCGCCGGCTCAACGACATGACGCACGTGATGGTGTCCGCCAACAACACGCTGGACGGCGATCCCGCCGCAGCCGACTGGATCGCCGGCCGTTACGGCGACCGTGGCGGCTTCGTCGAGGTCAACGGCCTGACGCTCGCCGGCGCACTGGAGGCGGCCGAGATTCTGCGCCCGCCCGCGCGCGTCGACGGCTCGCTGGTGGAGGCGCTCTACCCGTCGCTGCAGGACGCCATGGACGATCTGAGCTGAAGGCCACGTTCACCCCGCGACCGGCGGCACCGGCTCTCCTGGAACCGGGGGTGGGTCGGGCGGAATGTCCGGACCCGCCGGTTCGGGTTCGGGCAGGGGCGAGGGCAGCGGGTTGTCGGGGGTATTGGGCGGCGGATAGGGACTCATGCTCGGGCTTTCTCCTCCCGCGACCACCGCCCCTTCCCCGGTGGTCAGGCGGCCGGCGCGATGTTGTGGTTCACGCAGAACAGGTTGGTCGGGTCGTAGGTCCGCTTCAGCGCGGCCAGACGGTCGAAATTCGGGCCATAGGCGGCGCGGGTCCGCTGCTCGTCGTCGGTGAGGAAATTGACGTAGGCGCCCCCGGTCGCGAAGGGTGTAGCGTCCTCGAACACCGCACGCGCCCAGGCGATGCAGGTATCGTCGTCGCCGGCATCGTTCCAGCGGGCGTGGACGTTCATCACGAACTCCGCATCCCGGTGCGGATAGGCCATGGCGTCGGCGGGCACGCGGTTGGCTGCGCCGCCGAGATGGCCGACGAACACCTCGCACTGATCCGACGGAAGCGTCCGGGCGCGGTCCACCAGCCGGTCGATGAGGCCGTCGGCCAGCCCCGTGAAGTTGTGCGTCTTCCAGTAGTTGCGGGCGCCCGGCGTGAGCAGCGGGTCGAAGGCGGCCTGCCACGCGACGTAGGGCATCGGCCCCAGATGCTCGCCCAGCGGCTGGCCCAGGGCGCGGATCGGCTCGACGGCCCTCCACCCCTCCTCCACGGCGCCGGCGTAGAAGACGGGAAGCACGACCACCGGCTTGCCGTGATGCTCGGCCGGCAGGAAGGGAAGCGGCGGGGCCAGACGCAGCACCGCCCAGCAGGTGAGGTCGTCCGGCGCCCGCGCCGCCAGGTCGCGGAAGCGGCGCAGCAGGTCGCCCGCGCCGTCGAAGGGGTGCACGATCAGCCCCGCCAGAACCTGCGGCCCGACGGGATGAAGGCGGAAGGTGAAGGCGGTGACCACGCCGAAGTTGCCGCCGCCGCCGCGCACGCCCCAGAACAGATCCGCGTTCTCGTCCTCCGACGCGCGCAGGAACCGGCCGTCAGCGTTCACGATATCGACGGACAGCAGGTTGTCCACCGTCAGCCCGTACTTCCGGGTCAGCCAACCGAAGCCTCCGCCGAGCGTCAGGCCGGCGATCCCTGTGGTGGAATTGATGCCCAATGGCACGGCAAGGCCGAAAGCCTGCGCCTCGCGGTCGAGATCGGAGAGCAGGGCACCCGGCCCCACCCGGGCCGTCCGGCCGGCCGGATCCACATGGACGAAGCGCACCATCGACAGGTCGATCAGCATCCCGCCGTCACACAGCGAATTGCCGGCGATGTTGTGCCCGCCACCGCGCACCGAGACCAGCAAGCCGTTGTCGCGCGCGAAGCGCACGGCCTGCATGACGTCGGCAGCCCCGGCGCAACGCACGATCAGTCCGGGCCGCCGGTCGATCATCGCGTTCCAGATGCGCCGCACCGCATCGTAGTCGGGCGTGCCGGGCGTCAGCACCGTTCCCCGCAGCGCACCGGCAAGCTCGGTCACGCGGTCCATGGACAAGGTGGCGTCGCGCCTGTCCGAAGTCCGCATCATGATGTCGGCCATGGGTCGTCCTCCCCTTACCAAATGGAGCGCGAGCACGCGCGGCGACCGCCGGCGGATCCCGGCCTGGATGCCGCACGGCACCCTCTCCACAATTTTGATTGATAAGGGGGAGTTGACGCTTGCACCCCAGTGTTTGCAAACCCGCTTCGGGAGAAGCCCTCCCCCGCATGGGGGAGGGAGCGCCCCATCATCCCGACGTCTTCATGCCCGCCCGGATCTTGTCCACCGTGATGGGAAGGTCGCGCACCCGCACCCCCGTGGCGCGGTGGATGGCGTTGGCGATGGCGGCGGGAACACCGACCACACCGATCTCGCCCACGCCGTTGGCGCCCAGCGGGTTCACGATCTCGTCCTGCTCGTCCACGAAGATCACGTCGATGTCGTGCACGTCGGTGTTCACCGGGATGTGGTACTCGGCGAAGTCGTGGTTCATGAAGCGGCCGAGCCGGTGGTCGAGCCGGGGCTGTACAGCACGTCGGGGACACAGGGCGTTGCGATCATGGCGCGCTCCCTCCGGTAGCCTCTTCCATGGGCGCGTACGATGGCGTTTTCAGCCAAGTCGATCGTGAAGGCGTTGTGCTCGCAGCCCCTGGCATCGAGCAGAAACTGCTTCGCGGCGGCGCGGAAGCTCTCGGCGGTCGGCGGCTTGCCGACCAGCAGTGCCTCCGCCTCCGGGTCGCGCCAGTGCTTGTGGGCGACTCCGCCCAGCGGCAGCCGCGCCTCCCGGATGGTGCCGTCCGCGATCTCCAGCGCCGCCGCCACCGACACCAGCGCGAAGGGGTAGGAGGCACGATCGCGCGTCTTCAGGTAGATGGAATGGGCGGCGAAGCCGTTCGGCGGCAGTTCGATCGCGGTGATCATCTCGTCGGCCGCCAGCGTGTTGTCCCGCTCCGGCTGATCGCCGGTAAGGCATGGCTGTACCGGCCGTGCCCCATCAACCGGGGGAACAGCGGGCGGCGTTGCGTCGCGCGGTGGCGGGATCAGCGCGTGATGGAGTAAGTCGCGCTGATCATCGACCAGCGGGCCGCGCGGGTGGTGGCGCCGTCGGTCCAGGGCTTGCGCAGCAGTTCGGCGAGCCGCGCCATGTGATCGACGGGTGCCGGGATCGGCGTCAGGTCGCGGGTGCGGTTGACCAGGGCCGACAGATCGACCGGGTCCTGGAGCACCAATGCGATCAGCGTACCCTGCCCTGCCGGATCGGACGCCGTGAACTCGAAACCATAGGTCGGATCGGGGATCGTGATGGGACGGCCGGGCTGGATGCGGCCGTTGCGGTTCTGCGCCTGGGAGTATTCGTTGGGGTAGATCTGCACCAGCTCACCCGCCGCGTTGGCGTCGAGCAGGATCAGCGCGCCCTCGGTCCGGCTGGTGACGCGGAAGCGCACGGCCTGCCCGATGCGGGCCGTGGGGCCGGGCAGCACCTCCAGCGTCACACCGCCCTGGTTGTCGCCGGCGAGCAGCGCGGTCGCCGCGTTCTGCACCTGCTGGGGCTGGGGCTGGGGCTGCGGTTGCTGCGGCGTGTAGGCGACGTTCTGAGGTCCCGGCGGCTGGCTGCCGTCCACGGCGGTCGTCAGCTCGCCGGCCGGCGTCTCCAGCATCGGCGTCAGGCCGGCCTTGCAGGCGGGCCGGGCGCGGCAATAGGCGTCGGACTCCTTCTGGACGTAGGCGAACAGTTCCGACGCGCTGACCACACCGTCGCGGTTGGCGTCGGCGCGTTTCTCCCGCACCCCGTTGATGAAGCGGTTGGTGAAGACGCCGCTGACCGGCTCGTGGTCCAGCTCCTCCAGCGCCTGCTGGTAGGGGGCTACGGCCGTCCACACCATGCGGCCCGGCTTCTGCGCGACGAACCCGACCTCGCCGCGATGCAGGCTGATGGCGCGGGTGGTCACCGGCTCCGGCGTGCCGATCTCGGGGATCCAGGGCAGGCTGCGGGCTCCCTCCACCGCGCCGAAGCTGCCGCGGCTGATGGTGCCGGAATGGCAGCTGTCGATCACCATGGTAACGCGGCGATCCTTGATCTCGCCGAGCAGCTGGTCCATCTCGTCGTCGGTGATCATATTGGCGACACCGCCCCGCCCGTCCGGCCCGGCGTCGGCGGCGACCAGAGTCTCGTCGAGCTTGTCCTCCTCGTCGCCGTCGGTGTCCGGCTGCTGGAACCCGTGGCCGCTGAAATAGAAGAACACGTCGTCGCCGGGCTGCGTGCCCTGGATCAGCCACTCGCGGAAGGCCGCCAGAATGCCCGCGCGCGTCGCCGCCCGGTCGAAGAGCTGCCGGATCTGGTCCGGGCGGTAGCCGAGGTTTTCGCGCAGCAGCCGGTCGATGTTCAGACCGTCGGCCACCGCTCCGCGCAGCTTCCACTGAGGCCGGCCATACTCGTTGATGGAAACGATCAGCGCGCGCTTTTCCGCCGCGGCGGGGGTAGCGGTGACGGCAGCCAGAACGGCGACGCCGAAGGCCAGGGCAAGCGACGCTTTCATGCGGGATGCTCCATCCGGAAAATCGTGTCAGCGCGCCACGCTGTAGACGCCGTGCCAGCCGAGTTCCGCGGCCTTGCCGCGCAGCGCGCGGTCCAGCGCATCCGCCGCCCGCGCCGCCGCCGGCTGGCCATCCAGCGCCGCCAGCTCGCGGTGCAGCTCGGTCAGCGGCTGGGCGCTGCTGACGGCGACGAAATGGTCGGCGCCGAAGGGCGGATCGACGCGCAGGGTCAGGCTTTGCGCCCGGTCCAGCGGGATGTCCAGCGGATCGCGGATCTGGGCGTTGTTCAGCGGGTAGAGGAAGTTGACGGTGCCGTCCGACCCGACATTGAACAAGGAGAAATAGGGCCGCAGGTGGCCACCGATCTCCAGCGTGAACTCGTCGCCCTGGCGATAGGTGCCGTCCCCCGGCTTCAGCGTGAAGATGAGCGGGCGCTTCGCCGCCGCCGCTTCCAGCCGGTCGATGAGGATCCACTTGTCCACCACCCGCTGCAGCCGGTCGAGCGTCGCCGGATCGGTGGGCGAGCCGGGGACAGCCGCGACCACGTCGCCCTGCCCGGTCACCACATCCCCGGTGGACGGGTCCCAGACCAGCCGCGCCTCGGCGGCACCCGACGCCTGGACGCCCTTCAGCCGCCCGGCGACCGAGCGGGCGTCGCCGCCCGACACCGCCAGGGCCAGCGGGGCGGCCGGGGGGAGCCGCGGTCCGTCGACAGCCGCCGCGACTCCCGCCGGGGCCGCGCCCGACGAGAGCAGCGCCAGTCCGCGCTGCCCGGCCGGATAGACCTGCGGGTGCTGACGCCCGGCGGCCTTCATCCGCACGGCTTCCTGGACGAAGATCTCCAACTCGCCCTTGGAGAGCGTGCCGTCGCCGTCGCGGTCGGCGTTGCCGCGCAGCGCCTGGGCGAAGGCCCAGCTCAGCGCACCGCGCGGACGCCCGTCGATCGCCACCTCCGGCGCCAGCTCGTGCTCGGCGACGGCGGCGAGGAAGGTGACGTGCGGCTGCTCCTTCTGGTCGGCCTTGGCGGCCTCCCGGCTCGGCGGCGGCAGGGCGTCGTCCTCGATGGCGCCGTAGTTGGCGAAGCGGGTGCCCAGCGGCGTCGCCCGCCGGTCGAAGCTGCGCGTCATGGTACCGGAATGGCAGGCGTCGGACACGAAGATCACCCGCCGCGGTGCCGCGCGCTGGAGCATCACCGCGATGTCGTCGTCGACGATGCGTTCGTAAGTGCCGGCCCCCTTCTCGGCGAAGCCCGCGAGCAGGATCACCTCGTCCAGCCCGTCCGCCTCCGACCCCTTCACGCGCTCCGGCTCCTGCCCGCCATGGCCGGCGTAGGAAAGGATCAGCACGTCGTCCGGCTTCGTCGTGGCCAGCAGCCGGTCCCACGCCGCCATCACCGCGTCGCGGGTGGCCTGGGCATCGGTCAGCAGCGTGACGTTCTTCGAGCCCGCGGTGCGCAGCGCCTCGGCGATGTCGCGTGCGTCGTTCACCGCACCCTGGAGCGGGTTGATGTGCCGGTAGGCGTCGATGCCGACGACCAGCCCGGCCAATTCCGCCCGCGCTGGGGTCGCCAGACCAAGACCGGCGAGCAGAGCCATGGCAGCGAGACGAGCCCTCATCGCCGCAGCTCCACCCGGCGGTTGATCTGGTAGACCTGTTCGACACTGTATTGACCGGGATCGTCCAGCGCCATCGGCTCGGTCGGGCCGCGGCCATCCACATAGATCGTGCCGGCGTAGCCCACACTGCGCAGGTAGTGGCCCAGTGCCTCCGCCCGGCGCTTCGACAGCTTCATGTTGTAGTCGAGGGCGCCGGTCTGGTCGGTATGGCCGATCAGCGTGATCGCGGGCGGCGCCTGGGCGCGCAGGGTGGCGGCCAGATCGTCGGCGGCGGCCTGCCCCTTCTTGGTGAAGGCGACGCTGTCGAACTGGAACTCGATGGGCAGGGCGACCTTGGTCGGCTTGAAGCCGCGCAGGTTGGCGGCGGCAAGACCGGTCGGCTGGGCGGAGCGGGTGGTCGGCCCCGGCACGAAGTCGGCCGCCAGCAGCCGGCTGCGCTCGGCCTTGCGGAAGATCTGCTCGATCACCTCCGGCGGCGGGGCCTTCGGCGTCGCGATCTCGTCGTCGATGGCGGCCAGCGCGTCCTGGTAGCCGCGGGTCGCGGCCCCATGGTCCTTGCGTTCGGCCGCGATGTCGCCAAGCCAGGCGTGCACCAGCCAGCTCTGCCCGTAGCGCAGCGCGTCCTTCAGCTCGGGCTCGAAGAAGGCCAGCGGCTTTCCGTCCCGCCCCATGGCGACGACCCGCTTCTCCACCGCGCGCAGGACCGCACGGCCCAGCGCCGTGCGGAAGTCGGCGGTGCAGTCCGGCTCGACCACGACCTTCTCGAAGACCGCCTTCAGCCCGTCGGCGTCGCCCGCCTGCTGAAGGCTGCGTGCGCTCTCCTGCAGGGCCGCGCAGTCGGCCAGGGCCGGACCGGCCATCGGCAGCAGGACGGCCACGGCCAGCGCGGCCACTCGCAGGTTGCGGGACGTCACGGGAGGCGTTCCATGGCGGCTCATTGCGGCTTCCCCAGGGAATCGGCGGCGGGACCGGTTCGGCTTCGTAATGGCAGACGCCGCAACCTTCCCCTATGTACCATCAACCACCCCCTCAGGTAACGCCCATGTTGTTGGCAACAAAGGTCAACCACTGTTGCGATGGACACATGCGGGATTTCGAGAGTCGGAGTTGAATCGCTGAAATTGCATAGGTACGCTTTCGGCCTGCCGAGTCCGACACCGCGCCCCCGCCCGCCCTTCTTCCCCCGTACCGCGGAGACCACCCCATGTCCCGTTCCCTGACCGGCTCCCTGCTGGCTTCGGTCATGCTCGCCGCACTCATACCGGCCACGGGCGCGGTGGCGCAGGCCCAATCGCTGCTGGATGGTACGGACGGGCGGACGCTGACGCCGGTCCCGTACAACGCCAACCCGGACATTGCGCTGGAGCTGTCGGTGTCGCACCGGCAACCGCGAATCGGCGACATTCTGGAGCTGTGTTTCGCCGCATCGCGCACCGGCTATGTCACGCTGTGGAACGTCGGATCCAGCGGGCAGACGGCGCGCATCTTCCCCAACGCCTACAGCGGCGGCGATCCGGTGGCGATGCAGGTGACGGGCGGACAGCGCTACTGCGCCGGCAAGGGCGGCGATCCCTTCCGTTTCCGCGTCGATGGACCGCCGGGCCGCGACGAGCTCTACATCGCCTGGACCGCCACCCCCGACCGGCAGCCACAGGCCACCGGCTTCCCCAACCCCGCGGCGATGGCCTCCGCCTTCGAGGCGATGCGCCAGCAGACCCCGGCGGGTTGGGCCACCTACAAGACCGCCTACGAGGTGGTCGGTCCCAACGGTGCCGCACCGCCGCCGGTGCCACCGGTCAACAACAGCTCCACCCTGCCGCCGCCCCCGCCGCCACCGGCTCCCACCCCACTGCAGCAACAGCAGCAGCAACAACAACCGCAGCAACAGCAGCAGCAGCAGCAACAACAACCGCAGCAGCAGCAACCTCAGCAACAGCAGGCGGCCCGCCCGCAGCTCTACATCCTGGCGATGGGCTCGAACGTCGAGCCGCTGACCAAGTCGAACCAGGATGCGGCCATGTTCGTCGACGTGTTCAAGACGATGTTCTCGATCCCCAACCAGAACATCCGCGTCTACAAGGACGTTTACCGCAACCAGTTCAAGGCGGGCATGGAGTGGTTGCAGAAGACGGCGCAGCCGCAGGACTTCGTGGTCATCTATTATTCCGGGCATGGGGCGCAGATCCCCGACGACAACGGTGACGAGCAGGACGGCAGCGACGAGGCCTTCGTCACTTTCGACGTCGAGGGCAAGGCCAACCCCTCGGTCCGCGACCTCGTGCGCGACGACGAGTATGCGACCTGGGTCAACGGGCTGCGCACCAGCCAAGTGCTCAGCGTCATCGACGCCTGCCACAGCGGCGGGCTGCAGCGGGGCTTCGGCGACGTGCTGATGGGCGCCACGCCGAAGTTCTTCATCCGCGGCGAAATCCGGCCCGGCACCGCCGCACCGGCGACGCGCACGCTGGGAGTGCCGAAGATGACGCCGAAGGGCACGACGCTGGCCGCCGCCCGCGAGGACCAGTCGGCCCTGGAAGGGTCGAAGGGCAGCATCTTCACGCTGGCGCTTATCGAATCGCTGGCCGGTGTCAAGAAGGCCGGAACCATGGTGGACGTCTTCTCCACCACCTCCCGCCGCGTCGCCTCGGTGACCGAGTCCAAGCAGACCCCGGTGATGACCGGCGAACGCGGCACGGCCGAGCGGATCACCATCAACCCGTAAGCGCGGGAGCACCCCCTCTCCCGCAATCGGCGGGCGAGGGGGTGCTTCACTTCACCTGAGCGACCGGGAAGAAGTCCACGTCGCCCCCGCCGAAGCTGACCACCGCCGTCTGGTTCCAGCGGTCCTGTTGAGCGTAGACAGGCACCTTCGCCCGGATGTAGCGGGCCAACTGGATCTGGTCCACCGTCTCGCCCGGCTCGCCCTTGGTCTCCGCCAGGGCTTCGATGACGGCGCGCGCGAAGGGACCACTGCGTGAGCGGTCGGCGGAGCTGTCGAGCGCTGTCTGGTCACCCGCCGCCGCCGCCAGGATGTAGGGGCCGCGCCCCACCCGCTCCTTGAGCTTCTCGATCTTGGACGCCGCGTAGTTGGTGAACTCCTGCACCGCTCCGGAATGACAGGTGTCGAGCAGCAGCACCTTGTTCCGGGCGGGGATGTCGCGCAGCAGCTTCATCGCGTCGCGTTCCGACAGCGCCTCGCGCGCCACGGTCGCCGTATCCCCGCCGGCCACATTCTGGGTGATGAAGTAGTAGAGGTCGACATTGTCCTCCGGCAGCGGATCGACGACGCCGTGGCCGGCGAGATAGATCACCACCGTATCCTCCTCCCGCGCCTCCCGTGCGACGGCGCTCAGCGCCTCGATCAATGCCATGCGGCTGGCGTCGCCGTCGTAGAGTTCGTGCGACAGCTTGATCGACTCCGCGGCGTCATACGCGTCCGGCATCCGCTCGCGCAGCGTCTTCGCGAAGGTGCGCGCGTCCGTCGCCGCGCGTTGCAGCCTCGGGAAGGGCGGCTGGTAGGCATCGATTCCCGCCGCGATGTAGATCAGTCGCGGCTTCGCGGGCGGCGGCGGCGGCTCGGCAGGCTCGGCCGCCCGTGTCGGGGCGGCAAGCGCGAACTCCACCACCGGCGACTGTTCGTAAATGGCGCCGTTGCTGTTGTAGGCGCGCAGCGTTACCCGGTTGGAGCCGGGCTCGACCCGCACCAGCGCCTCGCGCAACTCCTGTGCCGCGGGCGTTTCCGGGGCCGCGGACGGCGCCGAGGCCGGTCCAGGAGCCGACACGCGGCTGAAGCCACGGGTGCCGCTGCCGGTCACGTCGCGGTCGTTGTGGAACACCTGCACATCGCCGACGCCGTCGCCCGCCGCCTCCAGCTTGTAGCGGATGCGCACCGCGCCGGCATCCTCCGGCAGGTCGAGGACGGAGCGGGGACCGCCCGCATCACCCCCCGCCCCCGGCGCCGCCGTAGCGGCGGCCGACACGCGGGAAAAGGCGCGGGTCAGCGGCGACGTGTCGATGGGCCGGCAGTTTTCAACCGGTGCCGAAACGGCACCCTGCTGGTTCGCCGGTGCCACCCGCGAGACGCCCCGCGTGTCGCGCTGGACCACGCAGTAATCGACGAGCGTGAGCTTCGGAGCCCGCTGGGTCAGAGCGCGCAAGTCGCCGATGCGCTGCACCTTCGCCGTCAGCGCGTCGCGGTTCACCTGCCGCAGCCGGTCGCGCACCATTTCCCGATTGAACAGGACCTCGTAGACGCGCTTGAACTCCACCCACTGGGGCGCCGTCTTCTTCGTGTTGTTGAAGTGGAAGCCGACCAGCTCCTGCCCGCCATCGTCGGAATGGTCGAACAGCGCTTCCGGCGTCCACAGAACCCACTGCCGCCCGCCACCGTGCGGGAACAGCACCGCCAGCTCCTCCAGCGGACGCACACCGCCGTTCAGGCTGTACCAGCGCAGCGTTCCGTCGCCGAGCGCCGCCACCGCCAGCCGCCCATCGCCGGAGGCGACGACGCCCCACACCTCCGCAGGGGTCTGGACCGAGGCCAGGACGCGGCCCTGCTCGTCCACCAGCCGCAAGGCGAAGTCGCTGCCGATCAGCGCGCG
>NZ_JABFFR010000019.1 GCF_013423485.1 Azospirillum oleiclasticum | reverse complement strand
AAGACATCACCCCCCGCACTGGTGTCCGCCCTCTGGCTTGGCAGCATCCGTATCCGGAAAACATGCTGGGCCAGAAGAGCATGACTGTTTCCACCACAGCCACGTCGTCACCATCCGAGGCGACAGCTATCGACTTCGCGAAAAGCGCCGCCTGGGCAGCGCAACTGGGGGCAGTTCCTCGTGTCGCCAGGGGGCAGTTCGGGATGTGGTTTGACAGGCGGGGGTGGGTGGGTGACCGACCGCGGGCTGCGTCCATTCATGGGCGCTGCGGTGGCCCGGAAGGTGGCCAGCCTTTCGGCCGGCTTTCCAAGGGGGCCGCTGAGCGCTACGATGCCCCCATGACGAACCGCCGCGACATTCTCATACGCAGTTGAAGCCGCCCTGGCGTCCGCCGGGTGGTATTGCGTTGGGGGTGTAGCTCAATGGCAGAGCGGCCGTCTTATACACGGCGTGAGCGCTGGACCAGCGTACGATCTCGGTTCGATTCCGGGCACCCCTACCAACCCCTCCCGACTGCACGCACCCCGTCGATCAGGGCGGCCAATCCGTGGCGATTGCGCCCCTGACGGCGCGTCGGAGCCTACGGAGACATGGAAGTGGGGAGGCATAGCCAACCGATGGTACGAACCGTTCACCGAGGCATCCCAAGGACCGAAACCGCCCGGAAGATCACGACAGGCAGCCGTGTTTCGCCTCTCGCAGCATGCTGCGGACCAGCCACCCGTCCTGGTCGTCGATGGCCCGCAATGGGTTCCGGCCCCCGAGCCGCGCGTTCGGCAAATCCAACCATGCCGCGCCGAATACTTCGACGGCCTCGGCTTCGATATCCGGAGGCTCGTTCGGAAAAAGGCTGGTGTCCGTTGGCACGACGGCACTCATCAGCCAGCCCTCCTGGCAGCGAATGCGCGCCGATCCCTGCCATGCGGTCAACAGGGTGCCTCCGGACGTGTCCGAGGATCGGAGCAACGGCGCGCGGCCGACCGCGCCCGAACACAACTTGGTGTGGGCATGCCACGACCGTCTCGGGCTGGCGCCCCAACACCCGAACGACAAGGATGTGAGAGCCATGACCGACGACGTTGCGGCGCAGATCGCCGCTCTGATTCCCCGCAATCTGGCCGACATCGTGCGCCGCCCGGGTTTCGGCTGCTGCCGGCTTCCGACCGAAGACGAGGTGGCGGCCCTGCGAGGCGACCCGGACGATGACGGGCGCCACAAGGCGACGCTGGACCGCTGGCGGATCGTATCCCTCGACCTCCGGGCTGGCGGGGCCAGTCTCCATCATGTCCTTGTCGGTGCCGACGGCCCGGTCCGGTGGGCGACGTCGGTCATCGTCGTCCTCGGCGCCGGGGCGGCGCGCACCCGGAATGGGTCGCTTTATCGGCTCCTCGGGTCGTGCGGCGAAGGCGAGCCGCCGGAGGAGGATCTGATCTACCTGTGCCTGATGCTGCACAAGTGGGGTATCGGGCGAACTCTCGGGGTGCCGGAATGGAGTTGAGTCCACGATGCGCAGGATCGTCGACCAGTAGGACGGCGGGTTGACGTCCTACCGCCACGAAGCGGGGGCCGCGCCGCGCGGCGAGGCTCCGGCCGAGTTGCGCCGGATCGAGGTTTGGCCGCACCGCAGCGACACCCTCATCCGCCGCTGAAACCGCCCAGGCATCCGCCGTTTCTGGTGGTGCTGGACGCGGTCTTTGGTGGGCATGAGGTTCGAGAGGTCGACGTTGGGGCCGGCACCAAACGCTAGGCAGTGGTCCACGTTGAAGTTGCCGATTCGCAGGCGGTTCCGGGTCCACACGCAGTACACTGGGACGCCCGCGTCCATCATGGCCGCGACGACCTTCCGGACCTCGGCGGCCGACCGCTCGGGGTCCAGGCCACACTCCGCGGTCAGGGCGGATCCGATCCAAACGTTTATGCGGGTGAGCGCGAGCCAGACGTTCGTGGGGACGCAGAACTCGCCGAGGGACCAGAGGTAGGGCGCATCGAGGCGGCGGCGTCGGTCGGCCTTGGGCGCGCTTCGGGGCGTGGCCGCAAAGACCTGCTAGGCGCTCCCTGAGTAGGTGATCTAGTGGGCGGGTATCCTGGTGATTGTCGCGTCGTCGTCGTGGACGGCCCCGTCGAGTGCCAACGCCAAGCCGACCACTGCAAGTGAACGAATAATGGCGCGTGCTAATTCCCTGAACTCCTGTCTTTTCCCAGCGGATACTATGATCCGAGCAGAAATCATACTCAAGTATGCAAATATGAAGCTCAGAATCTGAAATTTCCCGAGACTAAAGAGGCGATCAACGCGAATATTTTGAGTGAGAAGCAATTTTTCGTAGAACGAAATCAGTCTCGAGCCAACAGAGGCAGGCCCTGCGCCCATTGCCATCTTCATGGCTTTCAGTTTCCTGGTTGACCGATGGGGATGCTATTTCGCAAAGTAGTAGAAGTTGCGGCTTTGGACGGCTTGACACCAAACCGTCAGAGGGAGACGTGGTCAGGCGTGTTCGCCGAAGCCAATCCGATGCCTTTCGGATGATTGATGGATGGTGGTGTAGCGCTGGATTGATTCGTGAGCGGCGATGCGTCGTTCCATTTTGGGGCGGTATCCGCATGCAGACACGGGCGGTGTCGGCAGGTGAGGGATCCTGTTCGCCGTTGGGCCGAGCGCCAGAAACGCTTGGAGTGGAACTCAGGGGGCTGGAGGCTTGGAAGTTTACCTCGACAACAACGCCACAACGCAGCCGCTGCCGGAAGTTTTGGACGCCGTCGCCAAGGCGATGACAGACGGCTATGGAAACCCCTCCTCATCCCACGCCAAGGGGGCGCGGGCGAAAGCAGCCTTGTTCGGAAGCAAGACTTCCGTCGCGGGGTTGGCCGGGGGAAATCCTGGCGGACTTGTGCTGACATCGGGCGGAACGGAAGCCAACAATCTCGGCTTCTCCTCCTTGTTCCGCCGACTCCAGAGCCCGCGGGTGGCCGTCTCGGCGGCGGAGCATCCTTCTGTGTTGCGTCCCGCCGCGTCCGCATCTGGAGGGCGGTTGACGGTCCTTCCGTTACGCCGTGACGGTATCGTCGACCTCGACGCATTGTCGGAGAGGCTCGAGGAGGGTCTGGACATCGTCTCGGTGCAATGGGCCAGCGGCGAGACCGGGGTCGTGCAGCCCATCCGTGAAATCGCCCGGCTGTGCCGTGCCAAAGGAGCTGTGTTTCATTCCGATGCGGCCCAGGCTTTTGGCCGCGTGCCGCTCGGCTTGGACGACTCCGGCATCGACCTTGTCACCCTGTCCGCCCACAAGATGCACGGCCCCCTCGGCATCGGCGCGCTGTGGACACGCAACGTCGGTCTCCTGTCCCCAGCCATCCTTGGCGGAGGACAGCAAGACGGCCTGCGGTCGGGAACCGAGAACGTCCCGGGCGCAGCCGGATTCGCAGCTGCCTGCTCCGCAAGGGCCTCGCGCTTTGGAAACGACGTGGCCCGGATGACGGAACTGCGGGACCGGTTCGAGCGTGTGGTTCTGGCCGCAGTGCCAGACTCCAAGGTCAACGGGGCGTCCGCGGAGCGGCTGTGCAACACCTCCAGCATCCGCTTCAAAGGCGTCGACGGACAGGCGGTGGTTGCAAACCTGGACCGGGCGGGGATCATGTGCTCGCAGACATCCGCATGCTCCAGCGGGCGACCGGAGCCTTCGCCGACCCTCCTCGCCATGGGGCTGAGCGAGGCCGAGGCATGGGCGACGGTCCGATTCAGCTTTTCGGTCATGAATGCTGACCAAGATGCGGACACGGCGGCCATGGCGGTGGCCGAGGTCGTCGAGAAACTCCGCCGCTTCATGGTGCTGCCATGAGGTTCGGCGGCCATGAGACCTTCGCCGTGCGCGAGACATGGCTGAGCAAGGGGCTGCGCTTGGCCGCGGAGGACGCCCACGCCTTTGACGATCCACTGGTCGCCGACAGCCTGGGCGTTGGCGTCAATATGGCGAAGTCAATTCGGCACTGGCTGCGCCTGACACGCCTTGCGGCTTCCCTTGGTAAGGACGGCTTCGCCCCGACCCCGCTTGGCCGCCTCGTCCTAAAGCACGACCCAGCGATGCTCCGACCCGCGACATGGTGGGCGCTGCACGTGAACGTCGCCTCGCAGTCGGGGGAAGCGGTCGCTTGGCATTGGATCTTCAGCCGATTCCCCGGCGACCATCGATTCGACCGCCGCCAGTGTGCCGAGGCGCTCAACCGCCACCTCGAGGCGGAGGGCCACCGGATGCCAAGCCCCAGATCGGTGTCCTCCGACATTGCCGTGCTTCTGTCATCGTACGCGAAGCCGGTCCCACCGTCGGATGAAGACCCCGAGGAAGCGGTCGATCCGCCGTTCCGGCAACTCGGGTTGATGGTCCACTACCGTGCATCCGACACGTTCCGCATCGACCGCGGCCCTAAGCCGATCCCGCCTGAAATCCTCTGCTACTCCTTGGCCACCACCTTCATGGGCGAGCGGAGCGCTGGGGGATGGTTCGACGTGCACATGCGCGAGGCGGTCGGGCGCCCCGGCGGCCCGGGGCGGGTTCTGGCGTTGTCTTCCGACGCATTCGCGGCCTGCCTTGCCGAAACCGAACGCGTCCTGGGGCGCACGTCCCTCCGCAGCGAGATGCTGGGCGGCGACCGGGTCATCCGCGTGCCGGCCTTCCCGTCCGCCGACTGGCTGGCCGAACATTTCCGGAGGGCGGGCTGATGTCCGCCCGGCGCGCCGCATTCCTCCGATCCGTGAACCTCGGTCTCGACCTTGCCTCGCCCGAACGGTTCGCCCACTTCGCGCCCACCCCCAAGAGCGCCCAGGTCATCCGGGCCGTGGCCTTGGGCGAGCCGTCTCCGGCCACGATGGTCGTGGCCGCGTACGGCTCGGGAAAGTCGCTGGCCGCTGGCTTCGCGTGCATGGCGATGTCCGGCGGCGGCGTCGCGACGGCATGTGACCCGTCCCGCCTTGAGGAGGTCGATCCCGTCCTCGCGCGCCGGCTTGAAGGATTGCGCGGACTGCCCGTGGTGCTCGACGGCGCCTACGGCGACGTGGCCGGGGCCTTGGTCACCGCGGCGTCCTCGGCGCTGGGCACGGAATTGCCGCGTCCGGGCCGCCAGGGCGTGACCGTGGTGCTCGACGCGATCGCGGTCGCGGCCAAGGAGCGGGGATTCGACCTCGTCGCGATCGTCTGGGACGAGTTCGGGCGCCACCTCGAAAGCCTCGCCGCGGAGGGTCGGGCACATGAACTGGCACAGCTCCAGCAGGCTGCCGAATGGGCGGTAAGGCAGGACCGTCCGGCGGCGACCCTGACGCTCCTCCTACACCAGGGCGTTTTCCATTACACGGGCGGCCTCGGCCAGGCGGCCCGCTCCGCATGGCGCAAGGTCGAGGGACGCTTCGGCGCCGTCCGCTTTGTGGACGACAGTGGGGAGATGCACCGACTGATCGCCTCGGTGGCGGCCGAGACGCGGCCCACGCCTCCCCCACTGCCGCCGACCGACTTCACCGCGGCAGCGGAACGCTCCCTCGCGGCGGGGCTGTTCCCAGCGTTTTCGGGCGCTGCGGCCCTGGCCGAAACGCTGAAGGCGGCGTGGCCGCTCGACCCCGCCGCCCTGCACGTCCTCCCGGGACTTGCCGCCCGGGTGGCGCAGCATGAGCGCAGCGTCTTCGCTTTCCTTGACGCCGCCGACCTGTCCCGCCGCGTCACCCTCAAGGACGTCTACGACCATTTCTCGCCCGCTATGGAGGCCGACGTGGGCATCGGCGGATCCCACCGGCGCTGGCTGGAGGCCGAGAGCGCGCTGTCGAAAGCGGAAGGCCCCGACGAAGCCCTCGTCATCGCCGCCGCCGCCCTGCTGGGGCTTGGCGCATCGGGCCAGAGGGTGAAGGTGTCAAGGGACACCCTGCTGGCCGCGGTCGCGCCCTACGGCGACGGGAGCGTGGCGGCCAAGGCCGTCGAGTCCCTTCTCGCCCGAAAGCTCCTCCTCCACCGCCACCGGACGGATGACGTCGCGGTCTGGCACGGGACGGACCTCGACCTTCGGGGCCGCATCGAGGAGGAGCGGTCGCGGATCGAGACGGATTTCGACCTTGTCGGCTTCTTGTCGGTGCGGCGCCCAGCGCCTGCCGTGCGACCTGTCCGCCACAACCTCGACCGCTGGATCCGCCGTGCGTGGACCGGCGCCTACGCGTCGGCCTCGGACCTCTGCGCCGCGGGCGCCGGACACCCGCTCCTCAAGGTGGAGCCAGGCGAAGATGGCAGGGTGCTCTACGTCGTGGCCGAGGGCGTCAAGGAGGCGGAGGCGGCCCTGGCGACCGTGCCGTCGCTCCTGCCCGCCGACGGCGGCGTCATCGCCTGCGTCAGCGCGGAGCCCTTGCCGCTGGCCGAACACGCGATGGAGATCGCCTGCTTGGGACGCCTGTCCGAGGACGAGGCGCTGGTCGGGAGCGACCCGCTCGCCGAGGCCGAGATCGCGCACATGACGGACGCCGCCATGGAGGCGCTAGACCGGCTCCTCGACAGGGCCGTCGCGCCGGGGCGGGGACGCCAACACTGGTTCGCCCTTGGAAAGCCCGTGGACGTCCGCGACGCCGCGTCCCTGGCCGAGGCCCTCTCGGACGTCGCCGACCGCCGGTTCCCCGACACGCCCAGGATCCGCAACGAATCGGTCGTCCGCCGCAAGCTGTCACGGCCCATGGTCAACGCCCGCAAGAGGTTGCTCCTTTGCGTTCTGGAGCGGGACGGCGAACCCCACCTGGGATGCGAGTTCGGCGGCGGGACGCCCGACATCGCGATGTACCGGACCGTCCTCTACAGGACGGGACTGTACCGGGAGGAACAACCGGACGGGACGTGGGGGTGGGCCCCACACTTTGATCTGAAGGACGCGGGCCTGCGGGCCGTGTGGATGGAGATCCAACGTTTCTTCCAGACTCCGGGCCTCAAGCCGTTCGGCGACCTCGTCACGGCGATGCTCGCGCCGCCGTTCGGCCTCCGGCAGGGTCTTCTGCCCATCCTGACCGCAGCCGGCCTCAAGGCGTTCGGCAGGGCGGTGGCGATCCGCCGGGACGGCGCATGGCTCAAGGATGTCCTGGCGTCCGAAGTCGAGGAGATGTGCTCCCGTCCCCAAGCTTTCGAGGTCGAGGTTTTCGACCTGTCCGGCGGGATCGCGGACTACCTGCGCGGCCTTGCTGAAGAATTCGGCGCTCCGGCCCCGGAGGAGGCCGACCTGCTGCGGCATGCTCAGGACGCCCTCCACGCCTGGAAGGTCCAACGGCCCGAGGGCGCGCTGACCACCCGGCATCCCGACCAGACGGTCAGGCTGTTTCAGCAGGCGCTGGCCCCCGGCCACGACCCCGTGGAGGTCATCTTCCGGCGACTCCCCAAGGTCGCCAGGGCGGACGGGCCAGGCCCGGAGACGCTCGACATGGTGCGTCGGTGCCGGATGGCCATCGAGGCGGTGGTCGAAGGCCACCAAGCCGAGGCCGTCCGGATCGTCTGCGGGACGCTGGCCCTGCCGGACATGGAAGGCGGTGACGCGCTGGCCAGCGCCAAGGCGTGGGCTTCCTGCTTCGCCGGCGCCTTTGCGAAGCCCGGCGGCGACCAAGCGGCCAAGGCCCTGTTGGCGCGCGCTTCCGCGGCGACGGACGGGCGCTACACCGAGGTCTCCTTCGCCAGGGCGGTATCGATGCTCCTGCTCGGCCTGGACTTCGACCGTTGGACCGAACGGACCCCGGCGGAGTTCGCACGGCGCCTCAAGGCCGTCGCCGAACAGGTCGAGGAGGCGGCCCTGGCCGCCGGGGAACCCGACGCGGCCTTGCGGCCGATCATCGAGGCCCGCGCCGGGGACCTGCTCGCCAAACTGGTCAGGATCGCGGGAAGGGCCGCCGCCGAGGAACTCCTCGCGCGGGTGGCCGGGACGGAGGGGAATGGCTGATGACTAGGCTCGCCGAAGCGATGGCGGACAAGGACGCGCGGCACATCCTGTCGTTTTCCGGCGGGAAGGACTCCACCGCGCTCGCGGTGTGGCTGTTGGAGCGCCACCCCGACGTCAAGTTCGAGATCGTCTTCACCGACACGGGCGTCGAGCTGCCGGAAACGTACGCCTACATCCGGCGGTTTGAGGCCATCTTCGGCGTCTCGGTCACCAAGCTCAACGCCCTCGACCTGCTCGGCGTCAAGGAGAAGGGGGACCGGAACCCGTTCGACGTCTTCCTGCGCGAGTACTACGGCGGGTTCATGCCGTCGCCGCAGGCCCGGTGGTGCACCCGTGTCCTCAAGATCAAGCCCTTCGAGGCCTACATCGGCAAGGACAAGGCCTACAGCTACATCGGCATCCGGGCCGACGAGGACCGCGAGGGCTACACGCAGAGGAAGCCCGTCGTCCTGTCCGAGGAGCCGAACATCATCCCCGTGTACCCCTTCAAGGAGGCCGACGTCCGCCTCAAGGATGTGATCGCGATCCTGGAAGGGTCCGGCCTAGGGGTGCCGCCCTACTATTCGTGGCGGTCGCGGTCGGGTTGCTACTTCTGCTTCTACCAGGCCGTCGGCGAATGGCAGGGCCTTATGGAGAACCACCCCGAGCTCTTCGAAAAGGCGAAGGCCTACGAAAAGGTCGAGGGCGGGCGGCCCTACACATGGGCCGAGGGCCGATCGCTCGGGGACATTGAACGTCTGGAAAAGCGCTATGAGGTCGCCGACGGGCTGGGGCTCGACGGTTGCGCCATCTGCCACCTGTGAGGCGGACATGCACAAAAACCCGCTTGTGGACTTCCTGAGGCACTACGGCCCGATCCCGGCCCAGGACAACATGTATGACGAGCGCATCCACGAGGCCCGTGAGCGCGCCGGAGTGGCGCCCATCGAGGCGCCGCCGATGCGGCTCGGCGACGTGCTCGGCGACCTGCGAGCTGGGGGACCGCGGGTCGTCATCCTCACGGGAACGGCGGGCGACGGCAAGACCTTCCACTGCCGACGCGCCTTCGAGGAGTTGGGCGGCGACGCGGTCGAATGGGCGAAGGGGCTGAAACTGGTGGCGGTACCACTCGGCGACGGGCGTTCGGCCGTGATCGCCAAGGACTTGAGCGAGTTCACGGCGACCGAGAAGGAAGCCCTGCTGCCTCGGTTGGCCGCGGCCGCGAACGGCCATGGGACGGACGCCTTCCTGCTCGCAGCCAACGACGGACAGCTCGTCGCCAGCTTCCGGGGATGGGCGGCGGCGGACCAGGCCCGGCAGCCCCTCTTCCGCGAGATTGAGGCCATGCTGGTCGAGGGCCGGCAGAAGTCTGACCGCTGGCGACTCAGCATGTACAACCTGAGCCGCGAGATGCACGGGGCGCTGTTTGACACGCTGGCCGGTCTCATCGTCAACCATCCCGACTGGAAGCACTGCTGCGGCTGCCCGGCCAAGGACCGCTGCCCGATCCTCGTCAACCGTGACCGACTGGCGGACGGCTCCCTCTTCAGGGAGAGGCTGGCCCAGGTGATCGACCTCGCGGGGGCCAACGACCACCACCTGCCCATCCGTCACCTGCTGATGCTCGTGGTGAACATCTTGCTTGGCGTGGCCGGGGATGGGAAAAGCCCGCTGCTGAACTGCAAGAGGTCGCAGCGGATCGAGCCCAAGGAGGCGACGAGTCCCTATTCCAACGCCCTGGGCTTGAACGTGCCGGAGCGCGTGCGCTTCCAGTACCAAGCGTTCGCGGCCATAGACGCGTTCGGAATCGGCAAGGAGACATCCAATGTGATCGACGACCTGCTGGTCTATGGTCACATCGAGCGCAAAGAGGATTACGCGAAGGCCGTCAGCGCGGATCCCCTGTTCGGCGAGGCCGCCCACCGCCACAGCCGAGCGGCCTATCTCGCGGGCGACCGTAGCGGCACCCCGGACTTCCTCAAGTCCCTGGAGGCCCAACGCCAGCGGCTGTTCTTCACGCTCGGCGCCGACCTCGGCGGCCTCGACCCGTGGCACCTGACCGTGTTCCGCCATGCCGGGGAGTACCTGGAGTTCTGCGCTTCCCTCCGCGAGGGACGACCGCCGGACAAGTGGACGCCGCGCCTCGTCAGGGGGCTGAACCGGACGTTCACCGGCATGATGCTCGACGTCCACGCGGACGTTCTCCTATGCTCGGCGGGAGGCGATGGTCGGTCGCGCGTCGCGCGGTTCCTGTCGCACACTTTGTCTGTATCCAGGCAGAGGCGTGCCCCGTACCTTTCGTTCGACTGGGCGGTCGGCAAGGCGACCCCGCGCATGGTGGTCATCGATCCGATGGCGCGTCCGGGAGAGCCGTCGCCGGGGGAGATCCCGCTGCGCCTGACGCACTTCGAGTATCTGATGCGGGTCAGTTCCGGCAGCCTGCCCGCGAGCTTCTCCCGGCAGTGCTTCGAAGACTTCCACGACTTCAAGCTCAAGGTCATCGACCGTCTGGACGCCCTGTTCAAGGACGCTGACGACGGTTTCATTCGGCTGGAGGCCGTTGAGGCCGAGGCCTCCGGCGCGGCCCGGACCAAGGAATTCTCATTCAGGGTGCCGACCGATGACTGACGCCCCGACCCTCCCGAGCTCGCACATCGACAAGAGCGGCTCCAACATCAAGCTCTGGCTGGAGGAGGCCATCTGGGGACATCGGCTCTATGACGACCAGACGCCCTGGCTGGCCATGCTCGAATTCCTCAATGTCTTCCGCTCGCGCATGGCGCTCGGCAAGGCGCTGCGGGAGGAGTACGGGCCGGAGCGCCATGAGGACATCGTCTACGACATGGAGCGGATGCGGGCCGTCCGTTACCTCGTCTTCAACAACCCGTACATGCGACAGGTCGAGCAGTCGGTGGTTTCCGACGGCGAACGCTGGAAGCGGTGGCTCGAACATGTCGGCGACAATGCCCTCAAGGTCGATTTCGGGTATCTCAAGAAGCGCTTCAACGACTTCAGCGAGCTTTGCCGCGTCGTGGAGTTCTTCCAGGAGACCGCTGTCCAAGTCCAGACCAACAAGCGGTGGACCTCCCGTTTCATATTCCCCTACGGCCCCGACTGCCTCTACGCCGACCTCGACGGCGTTGGCGAGATGCTGGGCAGCAACGACCGCCGCTTCTTCGCGCGCGGCGGCGAGATCCTGTACCTCATGATGAACCGATCGACCCGGGCGGCGGCGGTGGCTGACGCCATCCGGGGCAAGCTGCTCGATGGGACGAACCGTTGGAACAGGCTGGTGAAGGTTCTCCTGCGCGACGGGCACGGGCAGCAGCGCGAGCAGGTCAGTTCGGTCAAGGCCGGATACTTGCCGTGCATCGGCCTTGCCGATTACGACCGGCTCGCCGACGACTGGCTCGCCGTCCTTTCCCTCGGGCTTCCGGGGCAGGGGCTGGTGGATCCGCTGGTGCGCCTGACAGGACTGTCCGTGGTGCTGTACATGCTCGGGCGGGCGCGGTCGGTCACGGGCGAGTCCGAGGGCCGCCTCGTCCTCGAGATCGCCGCGCCCCGGCGCAGCCCGATCCTCGACCTGTCGAAGGACAACTTCGATTCCAACCGGAACGCCCCGCTGAGGGCGATCGAGCGTCGGATGCTCGACGTCCGGGGGATGCAGGCCTGGAAGGACGCCGTCGCGGACAAACACGACCCCAAACAGGCGACTCTGAAGATTCTGGCCGCCGAGTTCCACTGGAATCCGCCCCAGGCCGACGCCGCGCAGTTCGCGACCCCCGCCGCCGCCCTGTCCGCCATGGAGGAGGCCGCGAGGAAGCGGCATGGTCAGCATTTCGCCAAGGTGCTGCCGAACTGGAGCCGAGCCATCGGCCTCGCCACCGCTCGCCGGAGCGTGGGCACGTGGTACTCGCCGTCCGACCCCCTGATCAAGGCGCTGGTCATGGCGAACGTCCCCCGGCAGGAGGAGTTCAACATCTTTCTTGCGAAGCTTTTCGACCGCTACGGGATCGTGATCGGCGTTACCGAGGCCGAACGGTCGTTCGGCTCCCTTCCTGTGGACGCGCAGGCGTTCCGCGACAACGCCGAACGGCTGGAGCATCGGATGCGCGCGCTCGGGCTCGTTCGGCGCCTTTCAGACGATTGCGCCTACGTCATCAACCCCTTTGCAGGCGAACCGCAATGACCCCGAACGAGCTGATCGGAGCCGTCGCCGCCGAACACCTGGCCGACATGATGGAGACCGAGCCGGAGGGCGCCCTCCGGTTCTGTGTGGTCGGATTTGGAAGGGATCTCACCAGCGCCATCGCTGCCGCAGCGAACGGGCATGCGGGCCTCGGCGAGCTTGAAATCCACGTCCCGACGTCGTTGGCTGCCGCCGGCTTGGACGGACACCTCGTGTCGGGCCAGGCGGCGGTGAACTTGCGCCACAAGGAGCCGGTCGTCGGGAAGCGCGCCATCCTGTTCGCGATCGACAGTGACGAGCTGACGACCGTCGGCAAGAGCGCCGAGATGCTGACCCGGATCGATTCGGGGACGATCCGGGGCGTGGTCGACCTGTGGGTGAAGGCGTCCGGCCTGGGGACTCTGGGCGAAGGCGACCGCGCCCGCATGACCGCCGCGCTCAAGGGGCTGGAGCTGTCCGGCGTCGCTCGAACCCTCGAATCCTTCGCCGACTTCGTGGGGCGCGTCGCCGCTCTGGTTTCGTCCGGCAAGGCGGCCTCGGTCGAGGACGCCCTCGACCGCGCGCTCCCCGCCCTGCGCATCCCGCGCTGTTCGGGCGGTTTCAATGGCCGCAGCGCCGTGACGCCACAGGAATGGTCGCAGCTGTTCCGGAAGGCAACGAAGGCGTTGCAGCCGTTGCTCCGCAAGGAGACGGAAAAGGGAGACCCGCTGGACCTGGAGGCGCTGGAGGGTAACCTGGCGAAGGCGAAAGAAGAGGGGCAGATCGGCGCCGAGGAAGCGGCGGCGATCCGCGCGTTCCTCGACGACCGGACCGTCAGCGCCGAAGGCTGGCGGATGTCGCAGGCCGACCTGTGCGAGTTCGAGTGGGCCAAGCTGGCGGTGGTCTTCGAGGGAATGGAGAAGGCGGCGCCCAAGACCCTCGGGCAGGAGACCGTCCAACATTTCGACGACGAGCATCCCGGCCTGTTGGACGATGACGAGCGCCGCATGCTCAAGGCGGTCAAGGCGAGCATGCGCGAGGTCCCCCCCGAGGTGGCCGAGTTCTTCCATGCCCGGCGCGAGGAGATCGCCCGTAACCGCGGCCTGTCGGTCAAATGGGAGAAGCTCGTCTTCAGCAACCCCGAGACGTATTCCGACTTCCTGGAGGGCGTCGTCTCCACGATTCACCGCCTCGTGGAGCGCGCAGACCGGCTGCCGGACGACCCAGTCATCCTGGTCGAACTGAAAAACGCAGAGAAGAAGAGCTTTTGGGAGGCCCACAACGCGCGCCTCAACGCGTACTTCAAGCTCCGGTACCGCGGGATTGCCCAGACGTTCGGGCGTGCTGTCGAATTCCGGCTGGGCCGCATGACGACGCACCCGGCGGAATGCCTCGGCGAGAGGGAGACGACCGCCAAGACGACGTACCAGTTCAAGTTCGAGGCGTTCCTGATGCCCAGGGCCTCGCTCGACGACGCAGCGGCCCGCCGGAAGGCCCCCGCCGTGCAGTTCGTCTGGTCGCTTCCCCCGCAGTGCTTGGCTTTGGCGTTGGCGGACGACCTCGCCGCGATCGGCTCGGGGGGCGGCGTGAAGCTGTCCGGGGCCCGGATCGCGCGCGAGCCGATCTCCGCCAAGGGCGAGATCCAGCGGATCAGGCTTGACGACGCCACGACGATCCGGGACGCGGCCGAGGGATCGGAAGGGAGGCTGCACCGCCCCGGGGGCGACCTGTCCGACCTCGGCGCCGACTTCCTCCGTGAACTGGCAGCCATGGAAGGTGGGGTCCTGAGGCCGTCACAGGTCGCCCACATCAGGGAGGCGTTCAACGCGTTCAACAAAGCGTACAGCGAGGCGGTCGGCGCATGGACGGCGCCAGACGGCGCCGGCCTCGCCTCCCCCGCCTTCCTCATCCAGGCCGAGGCCTACGGACGCCTGCTCCGCGTGCTGCGGGAGGAGGCGGAGCGCGACCTGTGCCGGGAACGGCTCTGGAAGCCCATCCTGTCGATCGGCGTCGCCTACGTGATGACGGGAGGTCGAGCGGCGCTCGTCGCGCCGTGGCATCCCCTGCGCATGGCCGAGGCCGCCGCCAAGGTGCGGCAGGCCGCCGTGATTGCAGGGAAGGTGGTGACCAGCGACTTGGAAGACGTCGAGGGGGCGGAGCTCTTCTTTCGGCAGGCTTGCCGCACACTGTCCTCCCCTTACTGGCCGGCGGCGTGCATCGACGGCGTCGGCGAGGGTGCGGGCCTGCTGACGGCCACGACCACGCTCGGGGACTACACTTTGATGGAGCCGCCGACGAAGCGGGCGGGGAACGGGACAGGAGAGCAGGAGGAGGAGGAGGCGCTCGACACCGAGGCCGCCGCCGCCGCGAAGCAGTTCGCCCGGATCTGCGAGGAGTATCTCGACCTCCTACCGCACCAGCGGGCGAACTTCTCGGTCGTCCTCTACAACGCCGACTCCAAGGATTTGCCATCCACCCTGGCCGACGAACTGTCCTCGAAGGTCGAACGCGAAAGCGATCTCCGCTGCGACCTCCTGTTGAGCCACGACGACGCGGCCCGCACCCGGCGCATATACGAGCAGCAGAATTCGGCGGTCGGAGACGACGGCGGCTCAAGCCTGTCGAGCGAGGCGGCCCGTTCCTTCATGTCGCGCCTAAGGGTCGGGTTCGCCGACGCCGACAGCTTCTCCGGGGACGCGAACCGCGCCGCCGACCTTGTCCTTCTTCAGGACGTTGTGGCGCGGGGGGCGAAGGTGAGGTGGATGCCCTCTCCGTTCTCCACGGGCGGCGCGCCTCCGCCGATCAAGGACTGCGAACCCCCACTCTGGTCGCGCCGGTGCCCAGTCGCGCGCGGTGACACACGGGCCGTTTCGTATCTCGCAGCCCCGCTTCAGCCCGAGGCTGGGCAGGCCTATCTGGACGCGCTCCACGACGTCGTCCAGGAACGGCCAGACCGCGCGCACTGGCTTCCGGCGCGCGAGGTCAGCTTCGCGGACGGCGGCATCGGGCAGGTCATACGGAAGGCCCACGCGATGGGCGATTGGGTCGTCAGCTACGACGCGATGGCGGATCGCAGGCTGCTGGAGAACCAGTCGATCCGCATCATCCGGCACATCAACGACCGCGATTCGGGCCGCAACATCGTAGTCTCCACGGTCGCCCGCCCGCGGCTGCTCCTGGCCATGCTGGGCGAGCGCCTCGCGGTGATCATGCCCGCCGCGCCGGGTGAACGCCGGGAGCGGATCGCGGAAACGCTCTACGAGTCGGCGCTCGGCCTCTCCGGCCAGATCGTCATGCGGGCGGCCCGCCACGGTCACCATGCGTCCGAGCTCATGGGCGTCGTGTTGAGCATGGCGCAGGCCCGGTCCGTGCTGGGCGAGGCTGCGTCCTCCGCCGGATGGTTCTTCCTGGACGACTACTCGACATGGCTGGGCCGCAAGGAGGGCCAGGTCGCCGACCTGCTCGCCATCGCCCCGATGGTCGGCCCCGGCGGTCCCCGGCTCCGCCTCCTCGTCACCGAAAGCAAGTTCGTCAGCGGCCAGAACTGGGACGCGGAGGCCCGCAAGTCGGAGACGCAGCTCTACGAGACGGTCGAACGCCTTGGCCGCGCCCTCAACCCCAGGCGTGACAGGATCGACCGCAGCCTGTGGCTCCAGCGGATCGGCGACCTCATGATCGAGGGCATGGAGCCCTTCGACGGCGACGGGTTCGGCGGGTGGGACCTGCCGGAATGGTCCCGCCGCGTCCGTGACGGCGAGCTTCCCGTCGAGGTGCTCGGGATGTCGCACGTCTTCATCCATGACGATCCCAACGTGCTGGCCGACGAGCATCCGCTGAAGGGATGCGGGCACTGCCGCCAGCGCATATTCAGCCTGTCGGAGACGCGCGGGCTGCTCGACGCCCTCGTGGACGGGCCGTCTTCCGGCCTGGGCGGCGCGGACTGGCGCGAGGCCCTGGCCTATGTCCCGGAGGCTGCGGTCCGCAGGGCGGAAGCCCGCGCGCAGGACGGGACCATCGCGGATGCGCCGAAGGGCGTCGCCGACGACATGCCGACGCCTGCCGACGCGGCGTCCCTGCCCCCGGCCCCCGCGGCAGTGGTGGAACCTGAGGGCGCTTCAGCCCCCGCATTTCCGCCCGAGGTGGCGGCGTGGCTCGCGTCCGGAGCCGCGGCGGCGGACGCGCCGGAGGACACGGCATGGCTGGCGGACGTGGTGTCCCGGCTCCGCAATGCGCTGTTCAGCTATGGCATGAGCTCGGAAATGGTCGGTTCACGACTGACGCCGAACGCCGCCCTCGTCCGCTTCAAAGGCTCAGACGTGCTGACCGCCCAGAAGGTCGAGCGGCGTCAGGGCGAGCTCCTCACCACACACGCCATCGAAGTCATCAACGTCCTTCAGGCGCCGGGCGAGGTCGTGGTGATGGTCAGCCGTCCCAAGCGCACCGTGCTCGGCCTGCGCGAGATGTGGCGGCGGCGCTCCCTGCCCGCCGGGGCGCCGGAGGCGTGCATGAGCCTCCTCCTCGGCGCCCAGGAAGCAAACGGCGAGATGCTGTACCTGAATCTCGGCGAGGCGTTCGGCGGCCAGCAGCAGCACGGGCCGCACACGCTCATCGCGGGGGAGACGGGCAGCGGCAAGGGCGTCCTCGTCCAGAACCTGCTCCTGGACGTGTGTGCGACCAACTCGCCGAAGGCGGCCAAGGTCGTCATGATCGACCCCAAGGCGGGCGTCGATTTCGCGTGGCTCAAGCGGATGCCCCATCTGCACGGCGGACTGCTGACGACGCAGGAGAAGGCGGTCGAGGCTCTCGGCGCGCTCGTGGAGGAGATGGAGCGGCGATACCAAATGTTCGCCGGGGTCGGCGCCAACAAGATCGCCCGCTACAATAAGATGGTGCCGCCGGACCAGCAGCTCCCGGTCGTCTTCGTGTTCCACGACGAACTGGCCGACTGGATGCTGATGGACGACTACCGCTCCGCCGTCAGCACCAGCGTCAACAGGCTGGGCGTGAAGGCCCGGGCCGCAGGCATCCACCTCGTGTTCATCACCCAGAGGCCGGATAAGGACGCGTTGCCGATGCAGCTCCGGGCGAACCTGACCAACCGCTTGGTCCTCAAGGTGTCGGACCGGCGGAACTCCGAGCTTGTCCTTGACGAGTCCGGGGCCGAACGACTGCTCGGGCAGGGCCACCTCGCGGCGAAGCTGTCGGGCGAGGGCGGCGTCATCCTTGCGCAGGTGCCGTTCCTGGACGAGGAAGGGGCCTATACCCTCGCCGACGCCATCGTCCGGGATTGGGAGCAGGGCTGAAGGCCCTACCTCCCCATGGGCGTCCCGGTTGGCGTCCGCCGGGTCACGTCCGCCCGCAAGCCGTGGCATAATGCGCCGGACGGCGGGTGGTCGGTGTTCCGGAGGGACGTGTATGGCGGAGGGTGGCGGGCTTCCGGGGAAGCGTGTCGGTCGGTCGGTGTACCTGTACCGGACCACCCTAGATGCGCTTCCCGGGATCGCGCGGGAGGCGGTGTCCGCCGCGGCACGAGCGGCGGGATGGGACGCGTGGAATGTCGTCCGCGTCGATGACGGCGGGCGGGTGTCCCTGCTGGAGTACGAGTCCTTCGATGACGTGCCGTTCCCGGCCCTGCTGGAGTCGCGTTTGGTGGACGCCGAGGGACGGGTCGCCCGCCGCGACTACCGGGCGTCGGCCAACCCGCCGATCCTCCACCGCAAAGAACTCCTCCTTCCGGCGGGCCATCCACGTGCCGCCGAGTTCGCCGCGCTGACCGCCCGACTGGAGGCCAGGGGACTGTTCGACGATGCGAACCGTATCGGCACGCGCGAGGCTTGGAAGGCCAGGCTGCGGGATGCCGGCATCGTCCTTGACGGCCATGCCGTCGCGGCTCTGGACGATCCAAAACGGGCGCCTTCGGTCGCGCGCCACAAGACCGCCATCGCGCGGCAGAAGCTGTCCGTGCCCGTGCAGGCCCTTGTACGGGCCGGGATCGTCATCGAGGGGTGCAGCGTCTTCGACTACGGGTGCGGTCGCGGGGACGACGTCGCCGCCCTCGCGTTGGCCGGCGTGGAGGCGAGCGGCTGGGACCCGCATTGGCGTCCGGACGCGGAGATCGCCGAGGCCGACGTGGTCAACCTCGGCTTCGTCCTGAACGTGATCGAGCGGCCCGAGGAGCGGGTGGAGACGGCAAGGAAGGCGTATGCGCTGGCGCGCGTGTGCCTGTGCGTCGGCGTCATGCTGGTCGGCAAGGGCAGCGTGGTCGGCCTCCGGCGCCTCGGGGACGGGTACGTGTCCAACCGCGGCACGTTCCAGAAGTACTTCACCCAGGCCGAGGCCAAGGGGCTTCTGGAGCGGGCGCTCGGTCTGGAGGCCATCGCCGCGGCCCCCGGCGTCTTCTTCGTCTTCAAGGACAAAATCGAGGAGCAGAGGTTCCTGGCGCGGAGGCATCGTCAGGTCAGGGACGTTTCCGCCCTCATCCGCGCCGTCCCGCCGCCCCGGCCCCGGCCGTCCAAGGCCGAGCGGGTTCCCCGTCAGCCGCGGCTCACCTTGGCGGAACGGCATCGCGACGTCCTCGCGGCCTTGTGGGGGGCCGCGCTCGACCTGGGCCGAATGCCGACGCCAGAGGAACTTCCGGCGGGGGTGTCGGAGGCGGTCATGGGTGGGATCGGGACCATTCGGCGGGCGTTCGGCATGGCCGAGGGGCTGTTCGGCGGCGAGGGCGACCTCAGTCGGGCGCGGGACGCCCGGACGGCCGACCTTACCGTCTACTTCGCCTTGAACCTGTTCAACAGGCGGCAGGCATACGGCGAGTTGCCGCCGGAACTCCAGCGGGACGTGAAGGCGTTCTTCGGTTCCCTCAAGGACGCGGAGACCGCCGGACGGGAGCTCCTCTTCTCGCTGGGTCGGCCCGAGACGGTCGGGGCCGCGTGCCGCGAGGCGGCGGCCTTGGGGCTGGGCCATCTTGACGGCGACCATTCTCTGCTCTTGGACGCCCGGCTCGCTGACCGCCTGCCCGCGCCGCTTCGCGCCTACATCGGCTGTGCAGAGAAGCTCTACGGTTCGGTGGACGGGGCCGACGTGCTGAAGATCCACATCGGCTCCGGCAAGCTGACGCTGCTGCGCTACGACGGCTACGCGGACAGGCCGCTCCCCCGGCTGGTCGAGCGCGTCAAGATCAGGCTCAGGGACGTCGATTGGGACGAATTCGCCTACGGCGACGGCGAACAGGAGCGCGTCCTAGTGATGAAGTCGCTCCTCATGGCCCCGGACTTGCCGGGCTACGCCAAGCAAGTCGAGTTCGATAAAAGGATCAAGAAGGTAATGCCGAACGTGGCCGGGCCAATTGACATTCCTGGGGCGGAGATAGAACTTCGCCTTGAACTCCACTGAATACCACTTAAAATTGTATGTTTTCGGACTCATCTTTTCCGTCGGGCGAACCAAGCTTATCTAACTGTCCGGGAAACGGGGAGAAAGATTAGAGAAAGCTTAGCCAAATCCAGTGTCTGGCCTCCATATCTTTGACGGTGATCGCTCAGATCCTCAGCCTCAAGCTTTGACACGCATCCGACGGGCCCTGATCCACTCGGCTCAGGCCGGCGGGCATACATGCACAAGCGGATCTGCTGCCGGTTCGGGCTCACGGCGTCGATCTGCCGGCCTACGTTCTCCACAAGCCCAGCGGGCTGGCTGAATGCCGTGCCGTCGCGTGCCGTCGGCCGATCTCTCGACAGCTATGCCTTTCTGGATCAGCATGTTTTCCGGATACGGATGCTGCCAAGCTTAAGGGCCGCGACCAACGCAGGGGGAATCAATGATGCCATCGGACGGGAAAGGCGGCGGCATGTATGCCGCCAACCTTATGGCTCTGACAGGACTGTCCGTCGTCAAGGGACTGCTCACCGCCCCGGATTTTTCGGCTTGCCGACAGGAGGCCGCCGTACTCGCCGGGGAGGTGTCCAAGCTGTGCCACGGCTGCATCCGAGACGCTTGCCGCGGCGATCTCGATGTCCGGTTGGTGGAGGCTGAGCTAGCCGCCATCCGTGAGCGGGCCTGCCACGACGATCTGGCTACATTGCGTGATCGGTTCATCAGCGAAATGCGGTTGCATCTCCATCGCTGTTCTGCTCGGTCCTGTTAGGGATCGCCAGCGACGCCGATCCGCTCGCGGATCGCGCCAAGCTGGTCTGCGGGACAGCAGGCCAGAAACGACTGCGCATCCAAATGGACGGCGATTGCGAACACCTCGACATAGTCTTCAAAGTCGAGAGAAGTCGCCCGATTTGTGAACATCTGGAGAGCGGCTGCCGGAATAATGCGTCCTTCTCCAATCGCGTTCAGATGGCGAGCGACGCGCGCCTCCTTGATTATTGCATCGTCGTAGCGGAAGGTCGCACGCTCTCGGAACGCATCGAGTGTCAGTTCTACCGATGCTTCGAAATCGACCCACCCCCGCTCATGGTACTCTTTGGTCATTTCGAATCGGATAATACCGCCGTCTGGCAGATTGACTTCAAGTGGCATGGCAGGATCCCCAAGCGGTAAGTTCTGGATGGGCCAATTTGTGACCACGTAAGGAGTCTTCCATAGCATGAGATTGTCTATGATAGAAACGACGGCGTTCGCTTGCGCTTGACCTCGATTAGGCGCACCGCTTTCTGAGCACCCGTCGGAGGTTTTGATCGTTCTTGGGCGGGAATGTCGTGCCGCTGGTGGCTCCTTCCATAGGACGGTGGGCAAATTGGCTGCGCTGGTGCTGTCGGCGTCAAGCCGACCATCCGACCACTCGTCCTGTGGGGAATTTACCTTGCGAAGGCCGCCAAATCCGCTCTCCTTCCGCCATCCACTGGATGGTCAGCGTCCTCCTTGCGCCCGTTCCATGGCCCCCGCGGTTCGGTTGAGCGACCCGTCGGCCTTCCCGCCAAGCTCCGAGGCCGCAGCCATTCGGCACGCCGAAAAAAGAAAATAACGCCATTCCGACCGTTTCGGCCGTCTCACCATATGCGGTGACGGGATCGCAGGGCTCCGAACTCAGGTATGGCGGCCGGGTAGTGCGCTGACTCATTCAGAAGGTACGGGCAGCCTGTCGAGGTTGGCGTGGCTGTCCCACCGATCGGACTGCATTGTCTCCTGAGCTTACAGGCATTGTCACTGATCCCCAAACGGAGGGGCGCGAGCAGGTTGCGCTGGGACGGAGAATCCGGACTCTCGCCAATTCTGTCGCGGAATCTCAACATCTCTGTCGCTGTCTCATGAATCCTGTCGCGGCACAGAAGGAGCGGTGTGATCTCCGGGATACATCCGTAGTCGGAATTGTAATGGTGACAATGTCCCGATTGACCGGGGAAATTGTATCCCTATCCTTGGGATTGTTCAGGGCGCAGACGCGTGTGCACCGCCCGTTGACCCAAGGAGAACGATGATGAGCGCCAACGAGATGGTCCGTCCGACCGGTTCCAGCCCGTCGACCAGCCCGGTTCCCGTCCGTGTGATGGCCGCCATCGCCCGCCCCGTCTGGGTCCTGGCGGAATCGCTGCTGGACTGGCATGGCCGGTGGAAGCAGCGGCAGGCGCTGTTGTCGCTCGACGACCATCTGCTGAAGGACATCGGCGTCAGCCGGCTCGACGCCGACCACGAGGCCCGCAAGCCGTTCTGGCGCGGGTGATCCGTGCAAGGGACGGGGTCCGGCCCCCGTCCCCTTCCGCCTGAGCCGTCCGCTTGCCGAGGAACAGCACCCCATGCGCCTGCCCATCTATCAGGTCGATGCCTTCACCGATTCCGTGTTCGGCGGCAACCCGGCGGCGGTCGTGCCGTTGGAGCGCTGGCTGCCCGATCCGCTGCTGACCGCCATCGCGGCGGAGAACAACCTGTCGGAGACGGCCTTCCTGGTGCCGGCCGGCGATGGGTTCGAGCTGCGCTGGTTCACCCCGACCGTGGAGGTGGATCTGTGCGGCCACGCCACGCTCGCCAGCGCCTTCGTGGTGCGCGCGCTGCTCCGGCCGGGGCTGGGCCGCGTCGCATTCACCACCCGCAAGGCCGGCACCCTGACCGTGGAGCAGGAGGGTGACCGACTGGTGCTGGATTTCCCCAGCCGTCCGCCCGGCCCGGTCGATGCCGACCCCGCCCTGTTCCCCGGCCTGGGCGGTGCGGCGCCGCTGGAGGTGCTGGCGGCGCGCGACTACCTCGTCCTCTACCCGGACGAGGCGGCTGTGCGCGCGCTGGAGCCGGATTTCCGCATCCTGAACCACCTCGATCGTGCGGTGATCGTCACCGCGCCGGGCAGCGGCGGGGTCGATTTCGTCTCGCGCTTCTTCGCGCCGACGCACGGGATCGACGAGGACCCGGTGACGGGCTCCGCCCACTGCACGCTCGTTCCCTACTGGGCCAAGCGTCTCGGCCGGGCGCGGCTGGAGGCACGTCAGATTTCGCGCCGCGGCGGTGCCCTGTCCTGCGAGCTGGCGGGCGACCGGGTGCGCATGGCCGGCGGTGCGGCGCTCTATCTGGAAGGCGTCATCCATGTCCCCGACGCCGGCTGAGGCCGGGCCGCTGCGCATCCTACCGGCGGACGGGCCGGCCGACCTGGGCGAGGTGCGGGCGCTTATGGAAGAGTATTGGGCGGCCTTCGACCTGTCGCCCTGCTTCCAGGGCTTCGCGCAGGAACTGGCGGAGCTTCCCGGCGCCTACGCGCCGCCGGCCGGCGCGCTGCTGCTGGCACGCGTCGGGGACGCCGTGGCCGGGGTGGTGGCCTTGCGTCCAATGGCCCCGGACGGGAACGAGGACGGTGCGGGGGAGATGAAGCGCCTCTACGTCCGTCCCGCCTTCCGTGGTCGCGGCATCGCGCGGAAACTGGTCGCGGCGGTCGTGGCGGAGGCACGCGGCCGCGGTTACCGCATCCTGCGCCTGGACACGCTGGACAGGATGGCCGCGGCCCGTCAACTCTACGCCCAACTGGGGTTCGCCGCGGGCGCCGAGATCGACGGCGTGCTGCATTACGAATTCCCGCTGTAGAGGCGGAGGGATGGATGGGACGCAGCTTCGAGGAATTCCGGCCGGGTGACGTGATCGAGACCGAAGGCTGCACGCTGACCGAGTCGCAGATCATCGACTTCGCCATGCGTTTCGATCCGCAGCCCTTCCACATCGACGCGGTGGCGGCGGCGGAGGGGCCCTTCGCCGGGCTGATCGCCAGCGGCTTCCACACGCTGTCCCTGTCCTTCCGGCTGCTGCGCGACACCGGGGTGATCACCGGCACCAGCGTCGGCGGCTCCGGCGGGGACGAGCTGCGCTGGTGGAAGCCGGTGCGGCCCGGAGACACGCTGCGCGTGCGCGCGGAAGTGCTGGAGTGCACGCCGTCGCGCCGCGGCGACCGCGGCACCGTGAGGTTGCGTTACGAGACGCTGAACCAGCATGGCGAGGTGGTGATGAGCATCATCCTCAACCACCTCATCGCCTGCCGCCCGCCCGCCCCGCCGGCGTGACGGGGCGGCACCCCGGCCTTATACCATCAGCGTAGAGCCTGACACATCAGGCTCTACGCTCCCCTCATACGGCGGGCGCGGCCATCCGGCCGCTTGCCTTCGCGGGCATGAGCCCGCGGGGCCGCGGTCGCGTCCCTCCGTCGAGCGTAAGTCAGGACTTACGCTCGACGGTATCACTCGAACCGCACCGACACCGTGGGCGTGCCCGGCAGCCCCTCGTAGCGGACGGTCACCGACTGCCCCGCCTTGGGCGGCGTCAGCGGGGTGAAGGAGCCGAGGCTCAGCAGGTCGCCGGGCTTCAGCGTCACCCCGCCCTCGGCGAGGTCGCCCAGCAGCCACAGCGCGGCGTTCAGCGGGTGGCCCAGCGTGGCCTCCCCCGTCGCCTCGGCCAGGGTGGCACCATCCTCCCCGGAGGCGATGATGCGCACGGTGCGCAGCGCCTCCATGGTGGCCGCCGTCGGCTCCAGCGGCACCTCGGCGCCGACCACGCCATAGCGGGCGGCGACGTTGATGGCGGTCAGCACCACCCCGTTCATCGGCGCCGCGCTGGCGATGGCAAGGTCGGGCAGCTCGATGAAGGGGCGCATGGCGGAGATGTGGCGCAGCAGCTCCTCCGCCGTGGTGGCCTCGTTGATGCCGGCGTCCTTGACGACCAGCAGCATGTCGGCCTCCCACAGCGGGCGGGCGCCGAAGGCGGCGGGCAGGGCGGCGCCGTTCTCCAGCAGCATGCCGTCCAGCAGCGTGCCGCGCACCGGCGCATCGGTGTTGAAACGCTGCTGCGTCGGTTTGCTGGTCAGCCCGGCCTTGTAGCCGACGATCCGTCCCAGCTCCGGGGCCAACGACTCGATCAGCCGGTCGCGGGTGCAGCCGGCCAGCCGTGGCGACAGGTCGGGGGGCGGAGCGGGTGCGGCCACGCGCTGCTTCCAGGCCGGCAGGAAGTCCTTCACCAGCGACTCGATCCGCGCCTTCGTCTCCGGGTCCTCGGGGCAGGGTGCCGCCAGGGCACCGCCGGTGAGGGTGCTCAGGGCCGCCGTGACGAGCAGGACGGACAGGGTGCGACGCATGGCTTCCGACTCCCCAGATTGACATTGTCACGGATCATCGGCGATGCGGCGGCGCCCGGGCAAGCCGCCAGATGGGCGTGTGCCGCGGCTACCGGAACCCCGCCTGCCCCAGCAGCTTGTAGAAGTCGCGCAGCGCCTTCTGCTGGAGGATGGGGTCGGCGATGTCGGCGACATAGGCGTGCTCGAAGTTCGGCTGCCGCAGATGGTTGACCACCCGCTGGCGGACGATGGCGAGCGCCTTGCGGCTTTGCAGGGTGCCGGGGGAACAGAGCTGCATCAGGCGGTTCGCGCGGTGCCGCAGCAGGTCGGTGGGGTTGTCCAGCCGCTCCACCACCTTGGTGCCGACGATGTAGGTGACCAACAGACCGTCGATCGCGTCGGACACGTCGTTGCGCATCGGCTCCGGCAGGGGCGAGGCCGACACCTCCCCGTAGAGCGCGGTCAGCGCCTCCAGGTTCTCCTTGATCGGGTGGCCGGCCTTCACGAAGCGCGCGAGCGCCCCCGGCCCGGTGGTCAGCTCGGCGAGCTGGGCGGCGATGTCCTGGCGGTGCTGGCGCCCGATCTCGGACTGGGTGAGGGCGATCAGGAAGCGCACGCGGTCCTTGCCGTCCTCGATGCGGCCGGTCACCTCGACGATGGCCTGTCGCCGCCCGGTGGCGCCGCCGGCCTCCAGGAAGCGCATGTAGCGCTGGACCAGCGCCTCGGCCATGCTGCCGCCGCCGACCACGCCCTGTGGCGTGGCCGTCCGCGCCAGCACGATGTCGAAGGCGTCGCGCTCGGCCGACGGGTCGCGGCGCTGCAGGGGGGCGGTGCCCTTGAGCTGCCGGCGCACCAGGTCGAGAACGGCGCCGCGGGTCTCCTCCAGGTCGTGGAAGGCCAGCAGCTCGCTGACCCGCAGTGCCCGGTCGTCCTCGCCGCGGTCACCGGGATCGAGCCGGCCGCGCGACAGGTCGATCAGATTGCACAGCGCCTCGCCGAGCCCGCTCTGCATGCCCAGCAGCTCCTGCGCGACCGAGGGGGCGACCATCACGTCGGCCATCGCCCCGTCGAGCAGGGCCAGCGGTTCGCCCCCGGCACCACCGTCCTGCTGCACCAGCTCGCCCAGGAAATCGAGCTTGGCGAACCAGTTGCGCATCTGCACGAGGTCGCGCGACAGCACCACCTTGCCCAGGAAGGCGCGCTCCTCCGGCTCCTCCCCGGACAGGCGCTCGATGGCTTCGGCGAAGCCCGCGGCGCCGATTTCCGGCAGATCGTTGCGCTGGCCGGCCAGCCGCGCCCGTTCCGTCATCCGGTTGACGGCGTCGTAGATCTCGTCGCGGCGGGTGCGGCCGTCCATGCCCGCCTTCTCCGCCTGCAGGGCGGCGATGCGGCCGACCGCCAACGGCACGAGATTGTCCTTGTCCAGCAGCCGTTTGAGTTCGCCGTGGTTGTGCAGGATCTCGGTGGGGGTGACGACCAGCCGTTCCGTGTAGTTGCGCAGGATGCGCGTCATCATCATGCGGCTGTCGGCGGCGTAATAATCGGGCAGGGCCGTGCAGACCTGCGGCGCCTCGTCGACCGGGGCGACGGTCATCGCCTTGGTGGCGGCGCGGAACTCCGTGTGGATTTCGGTCTCGACGTGGCGGCCGTCGATGCGTGTCCAGTCCTTGACGACGCGGATGCCTTCGGCGCGGGCGGCGGAGAGCAGGGACGACCCGTGCCGGCGCGCCTCGTCCTCTGTGGGGAAGACCGCGCTCAGCACCCAATGGTCGGTCTTGTAGACCTGAACCTCGAATTGCAGACCCCCGCGCAGCATCCCGCCGTCCTTAATGCCGCACCCTCGCAACATTCGAAGAATTCCATTGTTATCCCCCAAAATTCAACGAAAATGTTTCGATCTGAAACGGATTGCCGACTCGGTGCGACGGAGGACGGACATGCTGGAACTGCGGCCGGGCTGTGAATGCTGCGACGTCGATCTGCCGCCGGACTCGCCCGACGCCAGGATCTGCAGCTTCGAATGCACCTTCTGCGCCGCCTGCGCCGGCGGCGTGCTGGGCGGTCGCTGCCCGAACTGCGGGGGCGAACTGGTGCGCCGCCCGGTCCGCCCGGCGGGTGCGCTGGCCCGCCATCCCGCATCGACGGTGCGGGTGGTCAAGGAACGGGGCTGCGTCGCGGCTTTTTGAGCTCGCGTGGCCTGAGCTGGCGTGGCCCGAGCGGGCGGGGCGGCGTCACATCCGCCCCCCCTCACATCCGAACGGCGTCGCCGCGCACCGCTTCCAGGTTCAGCGCGGCGGCCAGCAGGGCACGGGTGTAGTCCTCGCGCGGTGCCTCGAAGATGCGCCGGGTTTCACCCTGCTCCACGACCTTGCCGTCCTTCATGACGATCACCTGGCTGGACAGCGCCCGCACCACCCGCAGATCGTGGCTGATGAACAGGTAGGCGAGGTTGTGCCGGGCCTGCAGATCGCGCAGCAGGTCGACGATCTGCGCCTGGACCGACATGTCGAGCGCGCTGGTCGGCTCGTCCAGCACCATGAAGCGGGGTTTCAGCACCAGCGCGCGCGCGATGGCGATGCGCTGGCGCTGGCCGCCGGAGAATTCGTGCGGGTAGCGGTGGCGCGAATCCGGCTCCAGCCCGACCTCCTCCAGCACGGTGGCGACCATGCGGTCGCGCTCGGCCTGGGTGCCGATGCGGTGGATGCGCAGCCCCTCGCCGATGATCTGGCCGACCGACATGCGCGGGCTCAGGCTGCCGAACGGGTCCTGGAAGACCACCTGCATCTGCCGGCGCAGCGGGCGCAGCCGCTTCGGCGTCCAGCCCTGGATGTCCTTGCCGTCGAAGCGGATGGCGCCCTGGCTGGCGTGCAGGCGCAGCAGCGCCAGCCCCAGCGTGGTCTTGCCCGAGCCGGATTCGCCCACCACCCCCACCGTGTGCCCCTCGCGCACGCTGAGGCTCACCCCGTCCACCGCGCGGACATGGTCCACCACCCGGCGCAGCAGGCCCTTGCGGATGGGGAAATGCACCTTCAGCGCGTCGGCCGCCATCACCTCGGCCGCATCCTCCGGCGGGGTCAGGGGATTGCCGCGCGGCTCCGCGGCCAGCAGCTTGCGGGTGTAGGGGTGGCGCGGGCTGGCGAACAGGTCGGCGGTGGAGGCCCGCTCCACGATCTCCCCCTGGTTCATCACGCAGACGCTGTCGGCCATCTTGCGCACCACTCCCAGATCGTGGGTGATCAGCAGCAGCGCCATGCCGAAGCGCGCCTGGAGATCCTTCAGAAGCTCCAGGATCTGCGCCTGGATGGTGACGTCCAGCGCGGTGGTCGGCTCGTCGGCGATCAGCAGGTCCGGCTCGTTGGCGAGCGCCATGGCGATCATCACCCGCTGGCGCTGTCCGCCCGACAGCTCGTGCGGGTAGGCGCCGAGCCGGCGTTCGGCGTTGGGGATGCCGACCAGGCGCAGCAGCTCCAGCGTGCGCCGGCGCGCCGCGGCGCGGCCGAGCCCCTTGTGCAGGAACAGCGTCTCGTTGATCTGCCGCTCGATGGAGTGGAGCGGGTTCAGCGAGGTCATCGGCTCCTGGAAGATCATGGCGATGCGGTTGCCGCGCACGTCGCGCAGCACCGTCTCCTCCGCCGCCATCAGCTCGCGCTCCTGGAAGCGGATCGAGCCTGAGGGGTGGCGGGCCATGGGGTAGGGGAGGAGCTGGAGCACCGACAGCGCGGTCACCGATTTGCCGGAGCCCGATTCGCCGACCAGCGCCAGCGTCTCGCCGCGCGCAATGTCGAAGGACACGCCCCTCACCGCCGGAATCGTCCGTCCGCCGCTTCGGAACTCGACGGACAGATCGCGGACGGAGAGCAGTTCGGTCATTGACGCCTCGACCCCTGGGCTGTTCCTGCTGATATCGGTCGGGTCCGCCGGCCTGTCAAACGGTTTGCGGGCCATCGCTTGCCGGGGCGGGGCGCATTCGATAGAAGGAACGCACCGGTACGGACCCGTGCGGAAGGGCACTCCATGACCACCATCCTCGTCGTCGATGACAGCCGGCTGGCCCGCGACATGGTCGCCAGCGTCATCGGCGCGCTGCGGCCGGACTGGACCGTGATCGTCGCGACCGACGGCAAGGACGCCCTGGCGAAGGTGGAGGGGGCGGAGCCGCAGGCCGCCGTGCTCGACTTCAACATGCCGGGGATGGACGGGCTGGCGCTGGCCGAGATCCTGCGCGAGCGGTTCCCCGGCGCTCTGCTGGGCCTGCTGACCGCCAATGTGCAGGACGCGCTGCGGCGGCGGGCGGAGGCGGTGGGCTGCCGCTTCATCCCCAAGCCGGTGACCGCCGACAAGATGCGGGAGTTCTTCGCCGCGGCCGGCCTGTAGCGGCGGGGAGGGCCGGATGATGGAGGAGCTGTCGCCGGACGAAGCCGACGCCATCGTCGAGCTGTTCAACATCGGCATGGGGGCGACCGCCGAGAACCTCTCCACCCTGCTGGGGGAGGAGGTGGCCCTGTCCGTCCCCACCCTGCGCCTGACCAGCCGCCGCGCCATTGCCGCCGAGCTGGAGGCGGGTGCCGGCGCCGACCTGTGTTCGGTCAGCGAGACGGTCGCCGGCGCCTTCCGCGGCGAGGCCATGCTGCTGTTCCGCATCGGCGAGGGGCTGGCGCTCGCGCGCCGGCTGCTGCCCGACACGCCGGCGGACGCCGGGGCCGCGAATGGCGGGATCGGCGAGATCGAGCAGGACGCGCTGACCGAGATCGGCAACATCATCCTGAACGGCTGCCTCGCCAGCTTCGCCAACCTGATGGACGCGCCGGTTGACGGCGGGCTCCCCCGCTACCGCGCCGGCCCCGCCAGCCGCCTGATCGTGGGGGCCGACGATCCGTTGCTGTATGTCGGCATCGACGTGGCGCCGGCCCACGGTGGCGGTCGCGGGCGCGCCCTGTTCCTGCTGGACATCGCGTCGCTCGACGCCTTCCGCGCCGCCATGCGGCGGACTTTGGACAATCTCGGGCTGTAAGCCCGGGGGACAATCTCGGGCTGTAAGCCCGAGCCGATCCGGGGCTGTAAGCCCGGCCGCCGGGTCGCGGCTACCGCCGCGTCAGCAGCAGCAGCGTCAGATCGTCATCGACCGGACCCACCGCGTGCAGCGCGTCGCGCAGCCGGTCGAGCAGACGGGCGCCGTCCGGTTCCTCCATCAGCGGGGAGGCGAGCCGCGCCAGGCCCGGTTCGTCCAGCACATCCTCGCCCTGCGGAATCTCGATGGCGGCGTCGGAGTAGAGCAGCAGCCGGCCGCCGGGCGGCAGCGGCAGCGACCGCGTCTCGTAGCCGGCCGACGCCAGAAGGCCCAGCGGCAGCCCGCTTCCGTCGCCGGGCAGCGGCTCCGCGTCGCCCGGCAACCACACCATCGGTCGGGTCGAGCCGGCCGAGGCGTAATGGAAGCAGCCGGCCACCGGATCGACCACCCCCGCCAGGAGGGTGGCGAACTGGCCGCTGGGGAGCAGGCCGCACAGGCGACGGTTGATCGCCGACACGAAGGCGCCCGGCTCGAATCCGGCGAAATCCATGGGTTGGAGCATGGTGTGCAGGCGGAAGGTGTTGAGCGCCGCCCCCACCCCGTGGCCGGAGAAGTCCACGAGATAGACGATCAGTCGCCCGTCCCCGTCGCGCCTCAGGTCCCAGCAGTCGCCGCCGAGTTCGGAGGAGGGGGCGAAATGCGCGTCGATGGCGACACCGGTCTCCGCTTCCAGCGCGCGCCGGTGCTCCACGCTGGGCAGCAGCCGCCGCTGCATGGCGCGGGCCATGTCCAGCTCCGCCTCGGTGCGTCGGCGGAAGGTCCTGAGGCTGCCCAGCAGGCTGCGGTTCTGCAGGTGGATCCGCACGCGGGCCAGCAGCTCCATCGCGTTGATCGGCTTGGTCACATAGTCGGTGGCCCCGGCCGAGAAGGCGCGGGCGCGGTCCTCGGCGCGGCTGAGGCTGGATTGCACCAGAACGGGCACCTCGCGCCAGCGCGCGTCCTCGCGCAGACGGCGGCAGGTCTCGAAGCCGTCCATGTTCGGCATCATCAGGTCGAGCAGGATCAGGTCGGGCCGGAATTCGCCGATGCGCTCCAGCGCCTCCACGCCATCCCCGGCCATCTCCACATGGCGGATGCCGCCGCGGTCGAGCAGGGCGTGCAGCAGGTGGCGGTTCACCCGGTTGTCGTCCACCACCATCACCCGCGCGTCCGCGATGGTCCAGCTTTCCACGGTGCCGTCGGCCTCGCTCATCGGGGTGAACCTCCGTGCCGGGTGGTCAGGTCGGGTCCTGGCCGATCCAGACCAGCGAATGGTCGTCGTCGGGCACGTCGCGAAGCGTCTGATCGAGGCCATGGACGACGGCGGCGAAGGGGGTCTCGTGCAGCATGGAGCGCCGGACCAGCGTGCCGAGATGCTCCGGGGCGACGGTCCGCGTCAGCGCCTCGGACGGCAGGACCAGCGTCGCGCCCTCGGGGAAGGGCAGGCGGTGGTCCGGCCGGGCGCCGCCGTCGCCGCGGCCCACCGGCGCGCCGCCGCCGTCGCCGAACAGCAGCAGGCCGCCGCCGGCGGTGACGACCAGCGGGCTGGTTCCCGCCGCGGACACGTAGGAGAAGCTTCTGGCCGCCGGATCGACGACGCCGTAGAGCAGCCCCGTCACGCCGTCGGCGTCGGGCAGGTCGGCCGCGCGGCGGTTCAGTTCCGCCAGGAAGGTGGCGGGCGTGCCCGCCATGCCGGCCAGCTCGTGGATCAGCGTGTGCATGCGGAAGGCGGCCAGCGCCGCCGGCACGCCGCGGCCGGGCGTTTCCACCAGATAGACGCCGAGCCGGCCGCCGTCGAGCGGAAGCGCCCCCCACAGGCTGCCGCCCAAATCCGCCGCGAGACGCGCATGGCAGCAGACGCGCAGCCCCGAATGCCGGCGGAGCCGTTCCAGCGCCGCGGCGGAGGGCAGGAGATGGTCGTACATCGACGCGGCGATGGCGAACTCCGCCTCCACCCGCATCCGGTAGTGCCGGAGATCGCGGATCAGCACGCGGTTCTCCAGATGGATGCGCACGCGGGCCAGCAGCTCCATCCGGTCGATGGGCTTGGCGATCAGGTCCGTGGTGCCGACGGCGAAGGCCTTGTTGCGGTCCTCGGTGGAGGAAAGAGCCGTCTGCACCAGCACCGGCAGGTCGGCGTAGGCGTGGTCCGCGCGCAGCCGCCGGCACACCTCGAATCCGTCCATGCCGGGCATCATGATGTCGAGGATCACCAGATCCGGCGTGCGCCGCGCGATCTGTTCCAGCGCGTCGAACCCGTCCCTGGCGAAGGCGAGGTCGTTGAAGCCGGCCTCGCCCAGCAGGGCGCCGATCAGGGTCCGGTTGAACTCGGTGTCGTCGACCACGAGGATGTGGCAGGCGGTGATCCCCGGCACGTCCGGCCCGGCCGATGTCGCCTCCGGGACCTCCTCCCGGGTGCCGTCCCAACCCGCGGGCATGTCCGGGTTCACAGCGCGAATCTCATGCGGATGCGCCGGCCGCCGTCGAGCAGTTCATAAGATTCGGCGATGGTGGAGATGAGGCCGAGACCGCGGCCGGACGCCCCATGGCCGCCGCGGCCGTCCAGCTGGAATCCGCGACCTTCGTCCCCCACCTCGACGACGACGGCTCCATGCTCGAAATCCAGCACCACCTCGATCCGCCGGCGGGAAAAGACGGGATCGGCCAGGCGGACGGCGAGGTCGGACGAGAAGCGGTCGAGCGCCGCCATGCTCACGCCCTTCATTCCCTCCACCTGAAGGTTCCCATGCACCAGCGCGTTGCTCACCGCCTCGTGCAGGGCCAGTTCCAGGTCGTCGCGGCGGTGTTCCGACAGCGGGCGGCGGGCGTCGATGGCGGCCACGATGCGGCCGGCGAGATGCAGCTCGTTCGCGAGCCTCGTGGTCAGTGACAGGTAAAGGTCGTGCGTCTCCGCCAGCCGCACCGTGCGGCCCAACACCTCGTCGGACAGGCCGGTCACGTCGATCCAGGCGGTGCTGGGCGGCATCCACAGCGCCGGTGACGCCGCGTTCGGATCGTCGCTGCCGGAAAACAGCACCACGACGCTGGCGGACGGTGCCGGCGACCCGGTTCGCGGTGCCCACCGCGGCACCCCGCAGGCCGCAGCCACGATCCGCATGCGGTCGGGCGTCAGGCCGGGTCCATGGAGAGCGGTGGCGCCGGTGGACAAGGGGAGGCCCGCCTCAATCCTCGATGGTGACGATCTTGCCGAGCTGTGCCACCGTCAGCACCCGCTTGACCTGCCCCTGCGCTCCGCGCAGAACCAGCTTCTTGTCGGCGTTCCCCATCTCCTCGCGCGCGATCAGCAGCATGCCGATGCCGGCGGAATCGACGAATTCCAGCGATCCCAACTCCAGCACCTGCCGCTTCACCGGGTTCTGCAGCATCTCGCGGATCAGGGCACGCAGCTTCGCGTGGTCGTTGAAGGTGAGCCGGCCGCGCAGGGCCACGACCGCCTCCTGTTCCTTCAGCTCGATCCCGTAGTCCATGGCTCCGTATCCCCTTGTCCTCACGGCCTGAACGGGCCGCCAACTCCGCCGTTATCAGAACAACTCGATGTCGCCGCCCAGACTGTCGACGTGCGCCGCATCCACGTCAAGCGCCCCGTGCAGATCGAGAGCGGAGCCCTCCATCAGCAACTGGCGGACGAATCTTTGTCGCATATCGCTCAACTTGAACTGGCTGAGCAGCGAGTCCAGCCAGGCGTCGGGGGTGGTGATGCGCATGTCGGGAGGCAACTCCTGCCGCGTGCGCGTCTCCAGGTCGTTCAGCCCGGCCGCGATCACCGACAGGCTGTCGCCCACCGCCTCCAGCCGCTGCTTGGTCAGGTCCTGGAACTGCATGCCGGTGACCATGTGGCCGATGGTGGTCGACATCTCCTGCGACACCGCGGCCGCTTCCTCCAGCACGCTCTGGAAGCGGCCGGTCTGCATGACGATGCTGTCCATCGTCTTGTCCACCCGCTCCTTGGCCAGCATTTGCGGCGACATGTCGGTGTCGGCGATCTCGCGCAGGATCTCGTGGCCGTTGCGCACGCCGTTGACCACCGCGTCCACCTTGCTGCGCATCCGCTCGGCCAGCGCGCCGGTCGACTGCGAGAGGTGGCGGACCTCCTGCGCCACCACGGCGAAGGTCTTGCCCGCCTCGCCCGCGCGGCTCGCTTCGATGGTCGCGTTGAGCGCCAGGAAATTGGTCTGGCGGTTGATCGAATCGATGTCGGCGATGGAGGTCTCCAGCTCCGCCACATCCTTCTGCACGTCGTCCAGCAGATAGACCATGCTCATGGCGCGCTTGGAGAGCTGGACGATGTTGGCGATCATCTCGGCGATCATGGATTGCATGTGCACGACCACGTCGTCGAGCGGCACGCGTTCGTCGTCGATGCTGACGGAACCCGCCACCGAGACGATCTCCGCCACCCGCTGCGACTGCTCCAGCGCCTTTCCGGCCAGCTCCCGGAAGCGGCCGGACAGGTCGATGGTCGCCGATTCCACATGGCCGGACGTGCGTTCCAGTTCCGCGCGGATCGCGTCCAGCGTCCGGCGCTGCACGTCGGCGAAGCCCATCCAGGTGGCGAGCAGGTCGTAATCCACCACCAGCTGCTGCCCCTGGTGGGTGCCGTGCATCGCGTAGGGGACGCCTCCGGCCTCCGGCTCCGGGGCAACCGCCTCCGGCTTCGGGGCAACGGCCGGCGGCGTGCGGGAGAACCAGTTGAGAGCAATCACGCGTTTCCTCCATTCGGGCGCGTCCGGTCGCCGCTCCGGTCGATGGCCCGCATCATTTCCGCCGGTATCTGCGCAAGCGGCAGTTCGACCGCCACCGCGCCGGCGTCTCGGGCCGCCCGCGGCATGCCGTACACCACGCAACTCGCCTCGGTCTCGCCGATGGTGAAGGCGCCGGCCTGCCGCATCGCCAGCATGCCCGCGGCCCCGTCCCGGCCCATGCCCGACAGGATGACGCCCACCGCGGCCGGGCCGGCGGAGCGGGCGACCGACTGGAACATCACGTCCACCGACGGGCGGTGCCCGCTGACCGCCGGCGTGTCCTGGATCTGGCAGACGTAGCCGAGAGCATCGCGGGCGATCACCAGATGCCGGTCGCCGGGGGCGATGAGAACGGTTCCGGCGGCCAGCCGTGCGCCCGCGGTGGCCACCCTGACCGACGGCAGGGACAGCTTGTCGAGCCGGGCGGCGAAGCTCGGCACGTAGCCGGGGCCCATGTGCTGGGTGACCACGATCGGCGGGCAGTCGGCCGGCATGGCCGACAGCACGTCGCGGATGCGTTCCACCCCACCGGTGGAGGCGCCGATCGCGATGAAGCGCTGGCCAGCGGAGGCCCGGCGCGGCACCGGCAGCGTGGTGGTCGGTGCCACCGGGCGGCGCATCGACAGGCGCGCGGTGGAGGCGATGCGGATCTTGGCCACCAGATCGGCCGCGAAATCGGACAGATCGGCCCCGTCGGGCTTGGCGACGCAGTCGATGGCGCCGAGCTCCAGCGCGCGGATGGTGGCGTCGGCCCCCTCCTGCGTCAGGCTGGAGACCATCACCACCGGGGTCGGCCGGAGCGTCATGATCTTTTCCAGGAAGGACAGACCGTCCATGCGCGGCATCTCGACATCGAGCGTGACCACGTCCGGGTTGCTGGCCTTGATCAGCTCGCGCGCCTCGAACGGGTCGCGGGCGGTGCCCGCCACCTCCATGTCCGGCTCGTGCGACAGGATGTCCTTCAGCATTTCCCGCATGAGGGTGCTGTCGTCGACGACCACCACCCGGATCCGTCTGGGCATCGGTCAGTCCTTTCCGAACAGTTCGACCGCGCCGTCCATCGGCCGCCGCTGCAACTCGTCGCGGAAGCGCAGCTCCTGGCCCACGGTCTCCGACAGGGCCTCCGGCCGCAGCATCTTGCGCAGCGCCCGCCCGCTGTGCGGAAACCAGTGGACCCGCCGGGCCGACAGACCCCCCAGATCCTTGCCGGTCAGGGCGATCCCCTCGCGTTCGAGATAGGAGAGCGCGAAGCCGGCGTTGCGGGCGCCCACGTCGAGGCTCGATTCGATGACGCGGGCCCCGCCGAACAGCTTGGCCTCCAGCCGGTCGCGTCGGCCGCCATGGGCCAGGATGGTGTTGATCAGCCGCTCCATGGCGACGGAACCGTAGCGCGCCGCGGCATCGTCGTCGCGCCGGTCGCTGGCCGGCACTTCGGGCAGCAGGAAATGGTTCATGCCGCCGATCCCCGCCACCGGGTCCCACAGGCAGGCGGCGACGCAGCTTCCCAGCGTGGTGACCATCATCACGTCCGGCCGGTCGCTGACGAGATGGCTGCCCAGGAAGACCTTGAGCGCGTGCGCCTGGAACTGCTGGTTGAAATAGCCGGACGTTCCACCTCCGGGTCGGGCGCGGACGACCGGGCGTCCGATGGTTCCGGGATTCATCGTTCACACCCTCCGGTAGATGGTCGGCCCGACCTGACGGAAGGAGCTCGACACCCCGTAGAGGCTTTCCGAATGGCCAAGGTAGAGAAATCCTCCGTGCGACAGAAGGCGTGAGAATTTCTCGATCACCTGGGTCCGTCCGGGACGGTCGAAATAAATGAGGACGTTGCGGCAGAAAATGGCGTCGAACGGCCCCTTCATCGGCCAGGGCTCCAGCAGGTTCAACGGCTTGACCGTGATCAGCCGCTTGAGCTGGTCGTCCATGGCGGTGCGCGTATCGCCGTTCTCACGCACGCGCCGGGTGAAGCGCTCGCGCAGGGCCGGTGGAATGCCGGTCGCGGCCTCCGCCGGATAGAGCCCGCGGCGTGCCGTCTCCACCATGTGGGTGTCGATGTCGGTGGCGAGGATGCGGGCGTCCCACCGCCTCAGGTCGGGGATGCTGGAGGCGAGCACCATCGCCAGGGTGTAGGGCTCCTGCCCCGACGAGCAGCCGGCGGACCACAGCCGCAGGCGGGGGCGCGGCACGTCGGCGTGCCGGGCCCGCAGCTCCGGCAGCACCTCCTCCGCCAGATGGTCGAAGTGATGGGATTCACGGAAGAAGGCTGTGAGGTTGGTGGTCAGCGCGTTGACCAGGAAGCCGACCTCCTCCGCCCCACGCTCGCTTTCCAGAAGCGCGCAGTAGGCGTCGAAATCCTTTATGCGCAACTCGCGCAGCCGGCGGGCCAGGCGGGCGTAGACCATCTCCAGCTTGTGCGGGGCGAGCGCGATGCCGGCGAGCTGATGGATCAGCCCGACGATGAAGTCGAAATGCCGCTTTTCGAACGCGAATTCCCGCCCCACCGCCGACGATGGGACGGCCGACGGGTCGTCCGTGCGCCGTTCCGGCGGCGGGCGTCCGGGTGCACCGGGGGAGGGGGAGGGTGTCGGCGGCATGGGCTCGTTTCCGCCGTCAGGTGGGCGCGCGGGCGGTGTCCGCCGGACGCACCAGGACATCCATCGCGCCGCGCCGGTCGCCGGCGCGTTCCGTCAGGGAAGACGCCCGGGCGGAGCGCTGGGCGAGCCGGCGGACCTCCGGCGCGACCACGGCCAAGCCGCGCCCGGCGTCGCCCGCGCGAGCCGCCAGCAGCCCGAAGGCCGGCCGAAACCGCTTCCCGACGCGCATGTTGCTCATCGCCGACACCGTATCACCCGCCATGGCCGCCCCGTCCCGATCACACAGCCTATATCTTTTTATGTATGAGGACGCGGGCGATGCAACCTAGGAAAGTCGATCCGGGGCGGGAAGTGCCTTCTGCGTCGCATCCTCCTCGCTGGCCTCGACCGCAAAGAGTCGCTGCACGTCCAGCAGAGTGACCATACGGTTGTCCACCGTGTAGAGGCCGGAGAGGTATTCGGTGTCCACCAGCCCGGTGTCGAGGTCGGGCGGCGGCCGGATGGCGTCCTGGGAGATGGCGAGGATGTCGGAGATGGCGTCCACCAGGATGCCGCGTGTGCGCTCACCCACCTGGATCACTACCACGACGTGACGTTTGGTCACCTCGGTGGCGCCACCGCCGAAGCGGGCGCGCAGGTCGAAAATGGGAATGATGATGCCACGCAGGTTGATCACCCCGCGCACATAGTCGGGCAGGTTCGGCAGCCGGCTTTCCGGAGTCCAGCCGCGGATCTCGCGCACGGCCAGGATGTTGACGCCGTATTCCTCGGTGCCGACGGTGAAGGTGACGTACTGATCCTCGTGCGCGTTGGCAGCGCCGATGGCGGCACCACCAGTGGAGCCGCCGGTGGAGCCGATATTGGAGAGAGCGGTGGAGCTGTGCATCGGTCGTGCCCTCAAACGGCTGCGGGTTCGGGTGCGGGAAGGGCGGCGGCGGCCCGCGGCGGGGCGCTGCCGCCCTGGCGGCTCATGTCGCGCAGGCCGGCGACATCGAGGATCAGCGCCACCCGGCCGTCGCCCAGAATGGTGGCGGCGGCCACGCCGTCCAGCCGGCGGAAGTTGGCTTCCAGGCTCTTGATGACGACCTGCTGCTGGCCCAGCACCTCGTCCACCACCAGCCCCAGCCGTGCTCCCTCCTCGGTCTCCACGAGCACGACCAGAGCGCGGGTCGCGTCCTCGGTGGCGCCGGGGATGCCGAACAGCCGGTTCAGGTGGACGAGGCGCACATACTCCCCGCGCGCCATCATCACGTCGCAGCGGTTGACCAGCCCGTGCAGGTCGGACGGTTTGGGCCGCAGGCTCTCCACGATGTTGGTCAGCGGCAGCACGAAGCGCTCCTCGCCGACCGAGATGACCATGCCGTCCAGCACCGCCAGAGTCAGCGGCAGCGAGAGCACGAAGCGCGAGCCCTCGCCCGGTGAGGAATAGACGCCGATGCGCCCGCCCAGCGAGGTGATGTTGCGGCGCACCACATCCATGCCGACGCCGCGGCCGGACACGTTCGACACCTTCTCCGCGGTGGAGAAGCCGGGCAGGAAGATCAGGTGGTCGATCTCCTCGTCCGACAGGCTGGCGCCGGGCTGCACGAGGCCCTTCTCGACCGCCTTGGCCAGCACCCGGCCGCGGTTGATGCCGCGCCCGTCGTCGGCCACTTCGATGACGATGCGGCCGGAGCGGTGCTGGGCCGACAGGGTGACGGTGCCGGTGCGCGGCTTGCCCGCCGCCTCCCGCTCCTCCGGCGTCTCCAGCCCGTGGTCGATGGAGTTGCGGATCATGTGGGTGAGCGGGTCGACGAGGTTCTCGACGACGGTCTTGTCCACCTCCGTCGTCTCACCCGAGGTGACGAGCTGCACCTCCTTGCCGAGCCCGCCCGCCAGCTCGCGCACCAGCCGCGGCATGCGGGAGAAGACGCTGGACACCGGCTGGGCGCGGATGGACATCACGCTCTCGCGCAGCTCGCGCGTGTGCTGGGCAAGCTGCTCCAGCCCCTCCAGCAGCTCCTGGAACTCGCCCGGCGGCAGCTCGCGGACATGCTCGGCGATCATCGCCTGGGTGATCACCATCTCGCCGACCATGTTGACGAGCCGGTCGATCTTGTCAAGGTCGACGCGGATGGTGTGGCTGGTCAGCCCGGCGTGCTGCGCGGCCCCGTTCTCGGCCGGTTTGGCGCGCGGGGCCGCGGGGTCCGCGGGCCGCGACGCCGGTTCGGGGGTCGCGGGCGGCGGCGGCGGTGCCGCGGCGGCGGGGACGGACGGACCGGACGGCGACCGCAAGGCATCCGGAAGCGGCGCCGCGGCATCCGGCACCGCTGGCGGCGGGGCGTCGGCGGTGATGGTCACGTCGCACTCGTCGGCGACGAATTCGAACACGTCGGCGATGCGCTCGCGGTCCACCGACGGCCCGGTCAGCAGGGTGATCGTCCAGGACAGGTGGAGCTGCTCCGCATCCAGCTCGGCCAGCCCCGGCAGCCGGTCCAGGTGGCACTCCACCTCCGCCTCGCCCAGCCGGCGCAGGGCGCGCAGCATGAAGGCGGGCTCGTTGCCGGACAGCAACAGGTCGGGGCGCGGGCGGAACACCACCGTCCAGCGCTGCCGGCCGGCGGCAGCCGCCGACGGATTGCGGGCGTCGAGGATCGCGGCCATGGCGTCGCCGAAGATGCCGGCCTCGTCGTCCTCGTCGTCCGGGTGGGTGGTTTCCGCGGCGTGGGCGGCGGCGAAGGCGGCGTCGAGGTCGTTGTGCGGCGGCCCCGCGTCCGTTGCGGGCGGCGGCGCGGACTGGTGCCGGCGCAACGCGTCGGCCACCGCGTCCCCGGTGCCCGGCGGCACCGGCGCCTCGTCGCGGGCGTAGCCGAGCATGGTGCCCAGCACGTCGTTGGCGCGGATCAGCGTGTCCACCAGTTCGGTGGTGATCGGGATGGCGTCGTTGCGGACGAGGTCCATCACCGTCTCGAACTCGTGCGCGAAGGCCACGAGGTCGGTGAAACCGAAGGCGCCGCCGCCGCCCTTGATGGAGTGGACGGCGCGGAAGATGGCGTTCACCTCGTCGGCGTCCGCCGTGCCGGGGGTCAGGCGCAGCAGCCCGGCCTCGGCCACCGCCAGCAGTTCGGCGCTCTCGTCGAAATAGGTCTGCTTGAAGCGGCTGAGGTCTTCCACGGGCGGACGTCCTGGCGGGGTGGGGTGGTCGGCGGTGCCGGCGCGCGGATCAGCCGCAGACCTTCTGGACGACGGAGACCAGCTTCTCCGGGTTGAAGGGCTTGACGATCCAGCCGGTGGCCCCGGCGGTGCGCCCCTCCTGCTTCTTCCTGTCGTCGGCCTCGGTGGTCAGCATCAGGATCGGCAGCGACCGGTGGGCCGGCATGGCGCGCAGCCGGCGGATCAGCGTCAGCCCGTCCATCACCGGCATGTTCAGGTCGGCGATTACCAGATCGACCTGGTTGGTGCCGATCAGCCCCAGGGCCTGCTGCCCGTCCGACGCCTCCAGCACGTCGTAACCGGCGCTTTTCAGCGTGAAGGCGACCATTTCACGCATGGTGCGCGAGTCGTCGACCGTCAGGACCTTCTTCTTCACGATTGACTCCAACGATTCAGCCAGCTGGCGAGACCCAGATCGTCGCAGGTCTCCACCAGCACCTCGGACGGCCGCAGGATGACGAAGCGGACCCCGGCCTCGGCGGCGGCGCGGGACGCCACCAGCAGCGCCTGGACCGACGCCGTGCTGACCCGCTCCACCCCCTCGGCCAGGACCGCGACATCGCCGCCCGCGGAGAGCGCGTGCCGCAAGCTGTCCAGCAGAGGCTGCGCCATGGGCAGGTCGAGGTCCCCCGGCAACCCCAGCCGGACCTGCCCGCCCTCTTCACTCCACTTGATCAGCGACACAGCAACGCACTCCCCCGAACGGACCGTCGCGCGGGCCTTCCGACCTATGACCGGACGATGCCGGAGTTGCGGATAAGGAAACGTTAAGGAGGGGAGCGGGGCGGGTGCGTCAACCCTCAGTCGGGAAGGAACCCCTGCTCCAGCAACTTTTCGACGGGCCAGAGGCAACTTTCGGGAAAGGTCTCCTCCGGCAGTCCGGCCTCCCGCTCCGCCTCGACCAGGGCCAGCCGGTAGGCATCGGCGATGGCGTTCGGCAGGCGCGCCTTCAAACTGGGGTTGTCGGCGAGATGGTCGGCCAGCCGGTAACGTTGCTCCTTGATGCCGAGCCGCCAGCTGTTGCCTCGCAGCCCAGGCTGGAATTGCCATTTGAGCATATGGAGCAGCAGGATCGCCAAGCGGTTGACCAGTTCCCGCTTCTCGCTGCGCCCCATGCTCTCGATCTCCTCGGCGATGTGGTCGATGTCGGCCGCGGACAGATCGCCGGCGCGCAGCAAAGCCGCCTGCCGGTTGGCCCAGGCGTAGAAGTCGCGGTCATAGAGATCGTCAGGCATCGACGGATGCTCCTTAGCAGCGGCGCCGGTGACGGATGTCGGTGTTGCCGATCCGACCCGAACAGACGCGCGCCCGGCCGCAGGTGGGGTCAAGCGCTTCGCGCAGACCCGGCGTCAGACGTGCGGCGCCGGCGGGTTGGCATGCCCCGCCACCGGCACGGTGAAAGCAAACCGCGCCCCCCGCCCCGGCTCGCTCTCCACCCCGATGGTGCCGCCCAGATGCTCGACGATGCGCTTGCTGATGGCGAGGCCCAGCCCCGTGCCCTGGGGCTTGTCGGTCATCGGGTCGCCGACCTGGCGGAAGCGGTCGAAGATGGCGGCGTGGTGTTCGGGGGCGATGCCAGGGCCGCTGTCGGTGACGGTCACGCGGACAAGGCCGTCCGCCGGCTCCACCGCCACGGTCACGGTGCCGCCGCCGGGGGTGAACTTGGCGGCGTTGGACAGCAGGTTGACCACCACCTGCACGAGACGGTCGTAGTCGCCCAGCACCGGCGGCAGGGCGGGCGGGATGCGGACGTCCAGATGGATGCCCTTGTCGCGGAAAAGCTGGCTGGTGGCCGCCGCCGCCTGCTCCACCGCGGCGGCGGGGTCCATGGGGCCGACCTGCCAGTCGATCTCCCCCGCCTCGATCTTCGCCATGTCGAGCACCTGGTTGATCAGGCGGGTCAGCCGCTCGCTCTCCTTGATGACGAGGCCCAGGAACTCCTGCCGCTGTTCGGCCTCGATGTCGGGGTTGTCGTACAGGATCTCGGTCAGCGCACGGATGGAGGTCAGCGGCGTGCGCAGCTCGTGGGTGACGGTGGACAGGAACTCGTCCTTCAGCCGGTCGAGCTCCTTCAGCCGCTCGTTGGCGGCGCGCAGCGCGGTGCTGGTGCGCTCCAGCTCAGCCGTCTTGTGTTCGAGCTGGCGGCTGTACTCGATGACGTGGCTGGTCTCGTCCAGCATGCGCATCAGCTCGGGCAGCCCGACCTCCGCCCCCTTCACCGCGGACGCCAGCGCCACCCGGGCGGACGCGGCACCGATGGCACCGGCCAGCAGCCGCTCGGCGAAGCGCACCAGCTCCGCCCCCGCCCGTCGCTCCGGTTCCAGCGGCTGCCCACGGCCAGCCGCGAACTGCGCGAAGGCGGCGTCGGCGCGGGCGGGGCCGAGGAAGCGCGCGACGATCCGCCGCAGGTCACCGACCGTGGCGCGGCCCCGCCATTCCCCGGCCGCGGCCGCCGGGTCGGCCGGGCTCAGCCCTTCCACGAAAGCGGTGGCCTGCGTCCGCTCGCCCAGCGGCGGCCGGTCTAGGATCGACACCACCATGTACAGCCCGATGTTGGCGAGCAGGCTCCAGAACAGCGAGTGGGTCAGCGGGTCCAGCCCGTCCAGCCCGAACAGGGCGTAGGGGCGCAGCAGCTCCACCCCCCACGGCCCCCGCTCGATGAAGGCCGCCGGCAGCCAGCCCGACCGCGCGAAGGAGGGCAGCAGCAGCGTGTAGGCCCAGGTGAGGATGCCGGCGCTCAACCCCGCCAGCGCGCCGCGCCGCGTGGCACCGGACCACAGCACGCCGCCCACCAGGGCCGGCGCGAACTGCGCCACCGCGGCGAAGGAGATCAGCCCGATGGCGACCAGCGCGTAGGCCGATCCCGCCACCCGGTAATAGACGTAGCCCAGCGCCAGGATCGCCACGATGGCGACGCGGCGGATCAGCAGCAGCAGCGGCGACAGGTCGGCCCGGCTCTCGATGCTGCGATGACGCAGCCTGAGCAGCAGCGGCATGACGAGGTCGTTGCACACCATGGTGGACAGCGCGATGGCCTCCACGATGATCATGCCGGTGGCCGCCGACAGCCCGCCCAGGAAGGCCAGCAGCGCCAGCCACTCCGCCCCGCCGTGCAGCGGCAGCGCCACCACGAACACGTCGGGGTCCACCACGCGGCCGGGAAACAGCAGCAGACCCGCCACCGCCACCGGCAGCACGAACAGATTGATCAGCAGCAGATAGAGCGGGAACAGCCACAGCGCGCGGTCCAGGTGCCGCTCGTTCACCGTCTCGACCACCATCACCTGGAACTGCCGGGGCAGGCACAGCACGGCGGCCATGGCGAGCAGGGTGGTGGTCACCCAGCCCCCGTCGCCCAAGGCCGGGGCCGCGGTGTAGAGCGCCCGGATCTCCGGGTGGGCCTCGGCGCGGCCGAACAGGTCCTGCGGGCCGGCGAACTGCCACCACACCACGAAGGTGCCGACCGCCAGGAAGGCCACCAGCTTGACCACCGATTCGAAGGCGACGGCGGCGACCATGCCCTCGTGATGCTCGGCGGCGTCGATGTGGCGGGTGCCGAAGATGATGGCGAAGGCGGCCATGACCACCGCCACGTAGAAGGCGTTGTCGAGCACGAAGGGCAGGCCCAGCCCGCCCGCGCGGCCCGACGGGTCGGCCCCCGACAGCACCGCGAAGCTGACCGATACCGCCTTGAGCTGCAACGCGATGTAGGGGGTGACGCCGACCACCGCGGTCAGCGCCACCAGCCCGCCCAGCCCCTGGCTGCGACCGTAGCGGCTGGCCATGAAGTCGGCGATGGATGTGCTGCGCTGCTCCTTGGCCGCCCGCAGCACCCGGCGCAGCACCAGCGGCCCCAGGATCATCAGCAGGGTGGGGCCGAGATAGATCGGCAGGAAGCCGATGCCCAGCGACGCCGCACGCCCCACCGAGCCGTAGAAGGTCCAGGTCGTGCAGAACACGCCCAGCGACAGCGCGTACACGTACGGCGACGCGATCACGCTGCGTCCCGCATCCGCCCGCCGGTCGGCCCAATAGGCGATGGCGAAGAGACCGAGCAGATAGGCGAGGCTGGCGGCGACGATCAGCGGCCAGGGCATGGCGTCACCCCCCGGTTCCGCGCCGCTCCACATGCACCGCCAGCAGCCCGATCACCCCGAGCCAGACGGCGAACACGTACAGGTACAGCAGCGGCAGCCCGAATACCGTGTCGCCGGCGCCGAAGACGCGCAGCAGCGGTGGGTTGAAGGCCACCGCGGCGGCGAGGAACAGGGCGGCGAGCCGGTCCGTCCCCGGGCGTGCGCCGCGCGGGCCGGGGGACGGTCGGCCCGCCGGGGGCGGGCTCAAAAGGCGCGCTCCCGCTGGGCCAGCTCGACGATGATGTTGGCGGCGCGGATGGCGTCGTCCAGCGTGCGCACGTCGCGCTCGCGCAGCATGTCGATCATCTTCAGGAAGATGGCGGCGGTGACCAGGCTGTCGCCGAGCGCGGTGTGCCGGTCCACCACCTCGATCCCCAGCCGATGGGCGATGCCGTCCAGCGTGTGGTCGCCGTCGTCGCCCTGGAGCATGCGCGACAGCAGCATGGTGTCGAGCACCGGCGTGTCGAAGCGCACGCCCGCCGCCCGCTCCTTCATCTTGATGAACTTCAGGTCGAAGGCGGCGTTGTGGGCGACGATGACGGCGCCGGAGACATAGGCGCGGAACTGCGGCAGCACGGTCCGGATGTCGGGAGCGTCGGCCACCATGGCGTCGGTCAGGCCGTGGAACCGCACCGATTCCGCCGGGATCGACCGGCCGGGGTTGACCAGCGTGCTGAAGGTCTCCCCGGTCAGGATGCGGCCGTTGACGATGCGCACGGCGGCGATCTGGATGATCTCGTCACCGGTCGAGGGCGCCAGGCCCGTCGTCTCGGTGTCGAACACCACGTAATGCAGCCGGTCGAGCGGCGTGCGGCCCAGCTCGCTGGTCACCAGCGGCTGGTGGAGCAGGTTGAAATCGAAGAACTCCGGCCGCGCCGCAGCCGCCGCCTTGTGCTTGCCGGCGCTGGGCGGGGACAGCGCCGGCGGCAGTGGCACGCGCAGCCGGGCGAAACCGTCGCGACCGCGGATCGCCTCGCTCCACATGGTGCTGCGGTGGTGCTGGAGCACGTCGCCCACGGTCAGGCCGCCCAGCGCGTCGGGAAGCGGGTGGTCGAGCCAGCTGTCGACGATGCCGCTCGGCACCGGCGGGCCCTGCCACTCGATGTCGAGATAGACCCAGCGCCCCTCCGCCGTGGCGGAGAGGTCGTACGCGCCGATGGCGGTCAGGGCGTACACGTATTCGATCAGGTAATCGAGCAGCACGACGACGCTGAAGCTGTCGGCGTGCACCCATTGCGGCAGGCCGGTGGGGGTGACCGTGTAGCTGCGGCCGCTGCCGACGCGGTGGCGGACCAGATTGATCAGGTTGGCGGAATGGATGTCGCTCATCGGCCAGGAGCCGGTGATGATGTTCCGGTACTCGCCGGCCACGCGTTCCAGCTTGTCCGACAGGGCGTTGCAGGACTCCAGCATCGCCGCTTCGAAGGCGGCCCGATCGTCGGCCCCCAGGTCGGGGGAATCGGCCATGGTCTCGACGACCGCGCGCAGGTTGGCGATCGGGCTGCGGAAGCTCTCCGTCGCCTCGCGCAGCAGCGCGTCGCGCTGGCCGAGCGCCGCCAGCTCGCGCGTCGCGTCGGCCAGCGTGATGACGTAGCCGGTGATGACCGGTGGCCCCTCCTCCGTCCCGCCGGGTTCCTGCAGGATGACGCTCATGCGGCCTTCCAGCAGCACGCCGCCGTCCTTGGTGCCGCCGATGAACTGGGCGGTGGTGCCGTGCTCGTGGTGCAGGTGCCGCCCTTCGCGCACGCGCAGCGTCAGCCGCTCCAGTGTGTGGATCACCGGCTCGGCGGCCAGGAAATGCAGCAGGCTGCGGCCCAGCCCCAGCGTGCCGGACAGTTGCAGCAGGTCGACGGCGGTCTGGTTGTACAGCAGGATCTGATGCTGCGCGTTGCACACCAGCACGCCTTCGTGCAGGTCGCGCAGGATGGCGGCGAGGCGGGTCTTCTGCTCCTCCACCGCGGTGGTCTGGTGGGCGACGGTCCGGTCGATGTCGCGCCGCGCCGCCACCAGCTTCTCGGCGAGGTCGTTGACGGCGAGCGCCACCGCCGCCATGTCGCCGTAGCGCTCCGCCGGGATGCGGGCGCCGCCGCTGCCGTGACCGACCACCCGTGCCTCGCTTGCCAGCGTGGCGCCGGCGCGCAGCAGCCGCCGGTCCACCACCAGCCACAGCCCGCCCAGCGCCGCCGCGACGGCCATGACCATCAGGATGGCGAAGCTAGTCAGCGGGTCGGCACTGCCGCCCCCCTTCAGCCAGACGGCCAGCCCGCCGGCGGCAAGCACCAGGAAGCCCCCGGCACCCAGGAAGGCCAGCGGCACGACGCGCCGTGGTGCCGCCGGTGCCGGCGCGGCGGCTTGCGGGGCGGGAACGCCGGCTGATTCACCCGTGGCGGGCAGGGTCATGCCGCGCCCCCCGCCGCGTCCGGCAGCGGCAGATGCTTGCGCACGACGGCGACCAGCTCGCGCGTGGAGAAGGGCTTGGTGATGTAGTCGGTGGCCCCCAGCGCCATGCCCTTCTGCCGCTCCACGTCACGGCTGCGCGCGGTCAGCATGATGATGATCAGATCCTGGCAGCCCGGATCGGCGCGCAAGGACTGGCAGACGTCGAAACCGTCGCGCTTGGGCATCATGGCGTCGAGCAGGATCAGGTCCGGCCGCTCCTCGGCCACGGATTGCAGCGCCTCCTCGCCGTTGCGGGCGACGCGCACGCGGTATCCGGCCTTCTGCAACAGCACCTGCAGGGAAAGCACGATGCTCGGCTCGTCGTCGGCGACGAGTATCGACGGCTGCATGGCCCGCGTATCCTCCGATCCGTCGTCCCTCCACCGGGGACGATCTTCGTCGTTGTCGGGTTTTGAAGGGACCCGATGCGGTCACTGTACCGACAAGGCCGCCGGCGAATCAAGCCGGCCCCCCGGTCGCATCAGCGATCCCTGATGGGAGCCGCTGCGGCATATCGTTGCGGGGCGTAACCGGGATCGGCGGGCGCGATCGGCCGTTTTGGATCAGCGCGTGGTGACGACCTGCACCGGCAGGCTGAGGCGGGTCTTCAGGTCCTCGGCGGCGCGGCGCGCCTCGGCGTCGGTCCGGAAATTGCCGACGCGGACCACCCGCCAGGAGCGCTGGTTGCGGTCGGTCCAGTCCAGCGCGTAGGCGTTGAAGCCGCGTTCCGCGAGACGGCGCTGCAAGGCGGTGGCGTTCTCCGGCACGCCGAAGGAGCCGACCTGCACCGCGTAGTGCCCGTCGCCGGCCGGCGCGGCCGGCGCTGCGGCCGGCGGCGTGGAAGCTGGCGCCGCAGCTCGTGGCGCTGGCGCGGGGGGCGGGGTCGCGGCGGCTTGTCGCGGTGTGGGGGCAGGCGCGGGGGTGGGAGCGACCGCACGGCTGGGCGGGGGCGCCGCCGGTTCCGTCGTCGGGGCGGGCGTACGCAGCATCGCCTGCAACTCGGCGGTGCTGGCCGGAGCGGGAACGGCAGGGACGGCGGCTGGAGCCGATGCGGGTTGCTGCGGGGCCGGCGCGGCGGCGGCCGGTGCTGGAGCGCCGGCCGGCTCCGGGGCCGGGGTGGGTGCCGGGGCAAGGGCCGGCGTGGTGGTCGCGGCCCGTGCGATCAGCGCTTCCGGCTGGGCGCCGGGCGTGGCCGTGGTGGCGGAGGGGGCGGGAACGGCGGCGACCGTCGGCCGGGACGTTTCCGGCGGCACCTCCCCGCCACCGTCGAACATCACCACGGCAAGCCCGATCCCCACCGCGGCCAGAAGGGCGGCGGCGATCATCATCACCGGAACGCCGCGGTCGCGGCGCGGCTCCTCCTCGTCCTCGGGGCCTTCATCCAGCCGGAGGGCGGGCTCCTCGTCCTTCAGGTCCTCGTTCAGCGCGCGCAGCAGCCGGGCGATGTCGTCGGTGCCGGATGGGGGCGGCGCTGCCGCCTTGGCTCCGGCGGCGTTCAGTTCGTCCTTGAAGCTCACGTTGGCCGCACGAATCCAGGGTGGCCGCGAAAATCCCGACGGACCTGCCGCCGGGTTCGGCCCTACTGTATGACGGGATTTTGCGGCCCGTTCAACCGCCGATGCGCCCGGAACCCGGGCGCAGCCTGTCCACCCCAGGCCGTCAGGCGTCGGTGGTCGGCCGCGTGGCCGGCGGGGCGGCGGCCGTGTCGTCATCCTTCAGGTTGGCCTTGAAGGCCTTGATGCCCTTGGCGGCGTCCCCCATCAGGCGCGGCAGTTTGCCGGCCCCGAACAGGAGCACGACCACCGCCAGAACGATCAGCCAGTGCGCGATGCTGAAGCTACCCATCGTCTCAACGTCCCTCGCCCGCGGTTGCCGCTTCGCCGGCCACGGGGCGGCCGGGGCGGATCGGTTTCATGTAGAGCAGCAGCGCCGCCGCGACATAGACCGAGGAGTAGGTCCCCAACAGGATGCCGAAGGTCAGCGCCAGCGTGAAGTTGAACAGCGCGCTGCCGCCGAACATCAGCAGCGGCAGGATCGCCAGCAGAGTGGAACCGCTGGTCAGGATGGTGCGCGACAGCGTCTGGTTCACCGATTCATTGATCAGCATCCGCATGTCCCAGGACTTCTGCCGCCGCATCGTCTCGCGGATGCGGTCGAAGACGACCACCGTGTCGTTGATCGAGTAACCGGCCAGCGTCAGCAGCGCCGCCACCGCGGTCAGATCGAACTCGAGCTGGAACAGCGTGAAGAGCCCGAGCGTGCAGACCACGTCGTGCGCGGTGGCGATCAGGGCGGCCACGCCGAACTGCCATTCGAAACGGAAGGCGACATAGGCCGTGATGCCCAGGATCGCCAGCACCGTCGCGATCACGCCGTCGCGCAGCAGCTCGCCGCCCACTTTCGGCCCGACCAGCTCCACCCGGCGGTATTCCCAGCCGGGGCCCAAGGTGCCGCGCACGGTTTCGATGGCGGCGCGGTTGGCCGCCTCGCCGCCCTCCTGCTGCTGCACGCGGATCAGGATGTCGCGCGGGCCACCGAACTGCTGCAGCTCGACGCCGCCGAGGTCCTTGGATCCCAGCGTCGCGCGCAGGGCGCCCACGTCGATGTCCTGGCCGGACTTCGCCTCGATCAGGATGCCGCCGGCGAAATCGATGCCGAGATTCAGTCCCTGAACGCCGAGCGAGCCGAGTGTCAGGACGAACAGCGCCGCCGAAAGAGCGAAGGCGATCAGACGCTTGCCGACGAAATCGAAATGAGTCTCGTCGGGCAGGAAACGCAACAGGCGCATGGGCTTTCCATAACCGGTCGGTGCGGGCTCCATCCCGGCTTACCGGCTTTCACCGCCGAGGGCAAGGAAAAGGGGAAGGTCCCCGCCGCGCTGCCGCCCGCTTGTGCGGCGCAGCTTGCGCCATTCCGCTCGCCGCTCCACAATCCTCGCAACCGACGCAAGAAGGAGCAGCAGCCGATGACGATGGATCAGGTCTTCGTGCTGGTGCTGCTGGCGGTGGTCTTCCTGGCCTTCATCCGCGAATGGGTGCCGCCGGATCTGGTGGCGCTGTCGACCACCGCGGTGCTGCTGGTGTCGGGCATCCTGACCACGAAGGAGACGCTGGAGGTGTTCTCCAACCCCGGTGTCATCACCGTGGGCGCCATGTTCGTGCTGTCGGCGGCGCTCGAGAGGACGGGCGTGGTGGAGGCGGTGGGCGACACCGCGACGCGGATGATCGGCCACACGCGGGTGCGGGCGCTGCTGGGGCTGACCCTGCTGACCGCGGCCATCTCCGCCTTCATCAACAACACGCCGGTGGTGGTGATCCTGACGCCGGTGGCGATCCGGCTGTGCCGGCACCTGTCGCTGGCGCCGTCGAAGATGCTGATCCCGTTGTCCTACGCCGCCATCTTCGGCGGCACCTGCTCGCTGATCGGCACCTCGACCAACCTGCTGGTGGACGGGGTGGCGCAGCGGATGGGGCAGGCGCCCTTCGGCCTGTTCGAGATCGCGCCGCTCGGCTTCTGCCTGTCACTGGTCGGCATCGCCTATCTGGTGCTCACCTCGGGCCGGCTGCTGCCGGACCGGGAGACGGCGTCGGACCTGCTGTCCGACCAGCCGCAGCGCCGTTTCCTGACCGAGGTGGTGGTGCTCGCGGGATCCGACCTGATCGGCAAGTCGGTGGTGGAGGCGAAGCTGGCCACCCCCGCCGACGGCCGGGTCATCGACGTGATCCGCGGCGACGAATCGCTGCGCCGCGGCCTGGGCGAGGTGCGGCTGGAGGCCGGCGACCGGGTGGTCGTCAAGGCCGCGGTCGCCGGGCTGATGGGCCTGCGCGAGCGCGCCGGCGTCGGTTTCGATACGGAGGACCTGCACGAGATCCAGACCAGCAGCACGCTGGTGGTCGAGGGGATCGTCGGCCCCCGCTCCGGCTTCGTCGGGCACCGGCTGGCGGAGTTCAACCTGCGCCGGCGCTACGGCGTCTACATCATCGCCGTGCACCGCCAGGGTGTGAACCTGCGCAACCGGTTCGAGGAGGTGCAGCTGGAGGTCGGCGACACGCTGCTGCTGGAGGGGCCGGCCGACGGCATCCGCCGGCTGGTGGCGTCCGGCGACCTCATCAACCTGACCCAGCCCGAGCACCGGCCGATGCGCCGCGACAAGGCGTGGATCGCCGTCGCCGCGGTGGCCGCGGTGGTGGTGCTGTCGGCCGGCGATGTGTTGCCCATCGTGGCGCTGGCCCTGGTCGCGGCCATCGTGGTGGTGGTTCTGGGCTGCGTGCCGCACGCCGACCTCTACAAGTCCATCGACTGGCGCATCCTGTTCATGATCTTCGGCATGCTGCCACTGGGGTTGGCGCTGGAGAAGACCGGCGGGGTGGAACTGATCGCCCAGTCCATCACCGCGGTCACCGGGCAGTTCGGGCCGCATGTGGTGCTGTCGCTGCTTTATCTGCTGGGTGTCGTGCTGACGGAGATCGCGTCCAACAACGCCGTCGGCGTGCTGCTGACGCCGATCGCCATCGGCATCGCCGACCAGCTCGGCGTCGATGCGCGGCCCTTCATCGTGGCGGTGATGTTCGCCGCGTCCAACGGCTTCGCCACGCCCATCGGTTACCAGACGCATCTGTTCGTCTATGGCGCCGGGGGTTACAAATACATGGATTTCGTGCGCATCGGCCTGCCGCTCGACCTGCTGTTCTGGGCGGTGGCGAGCCTGCTGATCCCGGTGTTCTTTCCGTTCTGACGGCGGAATGATGAAATTTTGTCACCGGCCACGCCCGCGTACCGAAAGAATCGGTTAACCACCCGCGGCCACCCTTTTCCCGTTGCAACCGGAAGAGGGTGGACATGACCTGCATCGTGGGCCTGGTCGATGGCGACCGCGTGTGGATGGGTGGCGACAGTGCCGGGGTGTCGGGGCTGGACATCACCGTGCGGGCGGACACCAAGGTGTTCCACAACGCCGGCATGCTGATCGGCTTCACCAATTCCTTCCGCATGGGCCAGCTCCTCCACTACAAGCTGGAGGTGCCGGAACGCGCGCCGGACGAGGACCTGTTCCGCTACATGGTGGTGGAGTTCGTGGACGCGGTGCGCGGTTGCCTGAAGGACGGCGGCTACGCCCACAAGTCGAACGACGTCGAGTCCGGCGGCAACTTCCTGGTCGCCACCGAGGGCCGGCTCTTCTCCGTCCAGTCCGATTATCAGGTGGGGGAGGCCATGCGCGGCTACCACGCCATCGGTTGCGGGGCCGACTACGCGCTGGGCTCGCTCGCCTCCACCATCGGCCTGTCGCCGGAGGCGCGGGTGCGCCGCGCGCTGGAAGTGGCCGAGCTGTTCAGCGGCGGCGTCCGCGCCCCCTTCACCGTCCAGTGCCTGCACAGCCAGCCGGTGCCGGCGCTGAGCGAGGCGGCGTAGGCGCGCCGCCCCGCGCACCGGTTCCTTACTTCTTCCGCAGCGCCGCAACGCCCGGCAGCGCCTTGCCTTCCAGCCATTCCAGGAAGGCGCCGCCGGCGGCGCTGACATAGGTGAACTTCTCCTCGACCCCGGCGGAGGCCAGGGCCGCCACCGTGTCGCCGCCGCCGGCGACCGAGAGCAGGCGGCCCTCGGCGGTGCGCTCGGCGACGAGGCCGGCGACGGCGTTGGTGCCGGCGTCGAAGGGCTTGATCTCGAAGGCGCCGAGCGGGCCGTTCCACACCACGGTCTTGGCGCCCTGGAGCTTCAGCCCCAGGAACTCGACCGTCGCCGGGCCGACGTCCAGCGCCATCTCGTCGGCGCCGATGGACTCGGCCGCCACAACACGGCTGGCGGCGCCGGCCTTGAACTCCTTGGCGACCACGAAGTCCTTGGGCAGCAGCAGCTCGCAGCCGGCGGCCTCCGCCTTGCGCATGATCTCGCGGGCCTGGTCGGCCATGTCCTTCTCGGCCAGCGAGGCGCCGACGTCCACGCCCTGGGCGTAGAGGAAGGTGTTGGCCATGCCGCCGCCCAGCGCCAGCATGTCCACCTTGGTCACGAGGTTGCCGAGCAGGTCGAGCTTGGTGGAGATCTTGGCCCCGCCGACCACGGCGCAGACCGGCCGCTCCGGCTTCTCCAGCGCCTTGGTCAGCGCGTCCAGCTCGGCCTGCATCAGGCGGCCGGCGGCGGCGGGCAGATGGTGCGCCACCCCCTCGGTCGAGGCGTGCGCCCGGTGCGCGGCGGAGAAGGCGTCGTTGACGTAGAGGTCGCCGAGGGAAGCCATCGCCTTGGCGAAGGCGGGGTCGTTCTTCTCCTCCTCCGCGTGGAAGCGGGTGTTCTCCAGCAGCAGGATGCCGCCGGGCTGCAGGGCCGCCACCGCGGCGGCGGCCGTGTCGCCCACGCAATCCCCGGCGAAGGCGACCTCCTGCCCCACCGCCTTGGACAGGGCGGGCAGCACGATGCGCAGCGAGTTCTTGGTGTCCGGCCCGCCCTTCGGCCGGCCGAAGTGCGAGAGCACCACCACCTTGGCACCCTTGCCCGCCAGCTCGGTCAGGGTTGGGGCGAGGCGGTCGATGCGGGTGGTGTCGGTGACCGCCCCATCCTTGGCCGGCACGTTGAGGTCGGCGCGAACCAGCACCGTGCGTCCGTTCACGTCCAGATCGTCGATGGTGTTGAAATCGCTCATGGCGGCGGTGCTCCCGTTGGCTCGCGTCTGTGGTTTCGCGTTTGGGGCGAAACGAAGCACAGCGCGCGCCGCGATGCAACCGCCCGGTCGGGCGGGCGCGGCGCCCGCCCGACCGGCGCGTCGCAACGCCTCAGCCGTACACCTGCCGGGGCAGCCAGAGGGCGATCTCCGGGAACACGATCACCAGCGTCAGCCCGATCCCCTGGAGGAACAGGAAGGGAATGGCGGCGCGGATCACCTGGATCATGGTGATCTCCGGCGGGGCGACGCTCTTCAGGTAGAACAGCGAGTAGCCGAAGGGCGGCGACAGGAAGGCCATCTGCATGTTGACCATGAAGATCACGCCGTACCACAGCGCCACGTCCTTCGATTCCACGCCCGGCAAGCCCAACAGGCCGTCGAAGCTCAGCTTGGCCAGGATCGGCAGGAAGATCGGCACGGTCAGCAGCAGGATGCCGATCCAGTCGATCAACATGCCCAGTATGAACAGGATCACCATCATCACGAACAGGATGCCGTAGGCGCCGAGCCCGGTGCCCAGGATGCTCTCCGCGATGAAGGTCTGCCCGCCCTCCACGATGTAGAAGCCGACCAGGATGGTGGCACCGAAGAAGATCCACATGACCATGGCGACCGCGCGCACGGTGGCCAGCCCGGCCTGCCCGATCACGTCCCAGGTCAGCGCGCGCGAGGTGCCGGCGATGACCAGGGCGCCGAAGGTGCCGATGCCGGCCGCCTCCACCGGCGTCGCCGCCCCGGTGAACAGCACGCCCACCACCAGCACGATCAGGATGGCCGGCGGGATGATGCCCTTCATCAGGGCCAGCTTCTCGCGGGTGGAGACGCGCTCCTCCGGCGGCAGCGGCGGCCCCAGCGTCGGGTCGATGACGCAGCGGATGGTGACATAGGCGATGTACATGCCCGACAGCAGCAGGCCGGGGAACACGCAGCCGATCAGCAGTTCGCCCACCGACTGCTGCGCCACCACGGCGTAGACGATCGCCATCACCGAGGGCGGGATCAGGATGCCCAGCGTGCCGCCCGCCAGGATCGAGCCCATGGCGAGTTCCGGGTTGTAGTTGCGGCGCAGCATGGCGGGCAGGGCGATGATGCCCATGGCGACCTCGGTCGCCCCGACCACGCCGCAGACCGCGGCCAGGATGGTGCAGGCCACCACCGCCGCCGAGGCGAGCCCGCCCGGCATGCCGCCCAGCACCTTGTAGGCGGTGTCGAACAGCTGCTCGATGATCCCGACCCGTTCCAGCACCGCCGCCATGAAGATGTAGAGCGGGATGGCGGCGAGGTCGTGGTTGGTCATGAAGGGGAAGATGCGGCTCGGCACCAGCGTCAGGTCCTGGAGCGAGCCGAAGACGAAGAGGAAGACGCAGCCCAGCCCGCCCGTGACGAAGGCCATGGGCAGGCCGGCGGCCAGCAGCACCACCAGCGACACCACCATGAGGATGGTGAGCGACTCGATCCCGATCTCGATACCCATCGCTCAGACCCTTCCCGACCGCAGGACGAGCACGTCCTTCACGAACTTCGACGTGCCCTGCAGAAGGAGCAGGACGGAACCCAGCAGCATCACCCCCTTGATCGGCCAGTACTGGATGCCCCAGTCGGAGAAGGAGACCTCCTTCACCTCCCACGCCGTGTCCAGATAGATCCAGGACGTCGCGACCAGCGTGCCGGCGAAGATGAAGAAGAAGACCGACGTCAGGACATCGGCCAGGATGCGCAGCCGTGGGCGCATCCGCGCCCAGACGATGTCCACCCGCACATGCGCGTCGATCAGGTAGCCGTAGCCGCCGCACAGCAGGTACATCATCCCGAACATGAGGAACATCGCCTCATGCACGAAGGTGGTCGGGGAGTTGAACAGGTACCGGCAGACCACCTCCGTGTAATAGAAGAAGACGGCGATGACCGTCCACCAGGCGATGAAGCCACCGACCAGCTCGGACAGGCGGTCGATGGCGCGGGTGAAGCCGTTCGTCGGCGCTTCCACCGTCTCCACGGCGGAGGGTGCCTCCGCGTTGACGTAGTGGTAGGGGTTGACCACCGGCGTCACCTCCTCCACCCGTCTGCGGTTGCGGTGCAGGAAGGGAAGCAGCACCAGATCGGCGGCCAGCAGACCGGCGATCACCAGCGCCAGCGTGCGGGTGACCATCTCGGCCCGGTCGAGCACCACGTGCGCCGCCGTCATCTTCGCGTCGGCCTCCGCCGCCTGGGCGCGTGCCGTCTCCAGCCGCTGCGTGGCGTTGCGGGCGTTGTTCTGAACGGCGGTCTCGGCGCGGCGGACCTGCACGGCCGCGGCCTGCACGTCGGCGCGCGCGGCCGACACCAGCTCGCGCCCGTCGCGGATGTGGCCGTTGCCGATGATGACGGCCAGCGTCAGCGGCACGAACACCCACCACCAGCGGTTCTTCAGATAGACGCGGTGCGCGCCGACGAAGCCGGCGAGCAGAAGCAGCATGTAGGCGAAGGGAAGCGAGGGAAGGCGGGGACCGTCGTGCCGGCGGGACCGCCAGGCCAGCGCGGTCCCGATCAGCGGGAAGAGGATCAGCCCGGCCCAATAGAGCCAGTGCGGCAGATGCAGATTGATCGTCGGCATGCGGTGGATCGCGATGGTCGGGGGTCAAAAGAAAACCGGCGGCCGCGGATGCGGCGCGCCGGCGTCACGAGTTTGGACGTGCATCCGGTCACAGGCTCAGCTTCTGGTCCTTGATCTGGTCGGGCGTGACGTAGCCCAGGCTGCCCGACATCATGTAGTCGAGCTGGATCTTGAAGACCCGCGCCGCGTCCTTGTCCTTGTTGGCCCAGGCGAACCAGCGGGGGATGGCCAGCTTGGTCAGCTCCTCGATGTCCTCCTCGGCCAGCCGGTTCACGGTGGTGCCGGCCGCCTGGAACTTCGGCCAGGCCTCCTGGTCGGCCTTCTGGATGGCGGCGTGGTGCATGGTGGAATAGACGAAGACCTCCATGTTCAGGAACTGCTTCATCTTCGGCGACAGCTTGTCCCACGCCCCCTGGTTCACCACCAGATCCATCACGTCCACCGGCTGGTAGACGGACATGAAGCCCGGCGGGCCCATGGTGATGTACTTCGTCACCTGATGCAGGCCGAGCGCGTAGTTGACCGCCGGGCCGGTGTAGTCGGCGGCGTCGATGGTCCCTTTCTCCAGCGCCGAGAACACCTCGCCGCCCGGCATCAGGGTGGTCTGGGCGCCCGCGGCCTGGAACACCTCCGCCACCATGCCGCCGGGAACGCGCAGCTTCAGACCACGGAAATCCTCCACCGAGCGGATCGGCTTCTTGGAGTGGATGATGTTCGGGCCGTGGTGGATGACGCCGACATAATACATGCCCTGCTTGGCGAACACCTCGCGCGCCAGCTCCAGCCCGCCCAGCCCATAGAAGAAGGAGTCCCACTCGTGCGGGTAGCGCGGCCCCAGCGGGTAGGAGGACAGGAACACGGTGGCCGGCAGCTTGCCCGCCCAGTACAGCGTGAAGCTGTTCATCGCGTCGAGCGCACCGTTCTTCACGGCATCGAACAGCTCGAAGTCGCCCACCACCTCCTTCGCCGCGTAGGGCTTGAAGGCCAGCTCGCCGCCGGTCTTCTCCACGATGCTGTTGCACCACGCCTTGAAGGTGTCGAGACCGACGCCCGACGGCCAGGAGGTCTGGATTCGCCAAGTCTGGGTCTGCGCGTGGGCGGGGTTGCTGACGAAGGGGGCCGCCACGGCACCAGCCACGGCGACGCCGGCGCCCGCCTTCAGGATGTTCCGGCGCCCCAGCGCGGCCGGCACGGTGGCGGGGGACTCATGGTCTGTCATGCTGTGCGCTCCCTGTTCAGCGATATTGTTCGTTGTTTCAACAATTTATCAAATTGCCGCTGCCGGTCAAGCGCCGCTTGCGCTTGCCCCATGGCGGCGACGCCTGCGGACAGGACCCCTTCCGGCCCGGCTTCGGCGCTCTAGATAGTTCAGCAGGACGGAATCGATGGGGCACGGAACTGATGATCGGTGCGGTGGAGCGGGCCGCCTATGCCGCCGGCCAGGCGGCGCGGATCGCGTGGTTCCTGGGGCAATACCGGCTGGCGGCGCGGCTGTCCGGGCCGGCGGTGCCGGCCGATCGCCGGCCGGCGGAGGGGCGCGCTCCCGGCACGCGCGGCATTCTGGAGCGGCTGCGCGCGCTGATGCGGCGGGATCTGGCAAACATCCGGGCCGGCTTCTACCGGCTGCCGCACGACCTCGTGCCCGACCCGCGCCGGGCGCTGGCGGATGCCGCGGCCTTCCTGCGCGACGTGCCGGAGGTGGCGCGCCGTCGTCGCGGCCGGATCGCGGTGGAGGTGCGCGACAACCCGCCGCCGGGGGTGGAGCGGCTGCCCGCCTATTACCGGCAGAACTTCCATTTCCAGACCGATGGCTACCTGTCCGAACGCAGCGCCCGGCTCTACGACCATCAGGTGGAGGTGCTGTTCGGCGGCGGGGCCGACGCCATGCGCCGGCAGGCGCTGGTGCCGGTCTTCCAGCACTTGAAGGACCGGACGGTCGCCGACTGCCGCCTGCTCGACGTGGCGGCGGGCACCGGCAGCTTCCTGGCCTTCGTCAAGGACAACTGGCCGCGGCTGCCGGTGACGGCGCTGGACCTCTCCGTCGCCTATCTGACCGAGGCGCGGCGGCGGCTGGCGCCCTGGCGCCGCACCGTCATGGCGGTGCAGGGGGCGGCGGAGGCGCTGCCGGTCGCCGACGACTCGCAGGACGTGGTGACCTGCATCTACCTGTTCCACGAGCTGCCGCCGAAGCTGCGGGCGCCTGTGGCGGCGGAGCTGGCCCGCGTGCTGAAGCCGGGCGGCATCCTGGTCTTCATGGACAGTCTGCAGACCGGCGACGACCCGGAGCTGGACGGTCTGCTGGAGATGTTCCCCGTCGCCTTCCACGAGCCCTACTACGCCCATTACATCCGCGACGACCTGACGGGGCTGTTCACCGGTGCCGGTCTGGTCCACCGATCGACGGAAATCGCGTTTCTTTCGAGATTGATGGTGTTCGAGAGGCCCGCTGCGATAGACCAGTGACGAAAAATCGGTTCAAGCTCGCGGCGTGCCTGTGAACAAACGAAACGCCGAGGGGGTATGGTCACCGAAACCGAATCGACGGACGACACCGGGGGTGCCGCCGCGACCGCGCCGAACGCGGAGACGGAGCTGAAGCTGGCCGTCCGCCCGGAGGATCTGGAGCGGCTGCGGGCCGCACCGCTGCTCAAGCAGCGCGGTGCCGGCCGTGCGGTCACGAAGACCCTGGAGAGCGTCTACTTCGACACCGACGATTTCGACCTGATGCGCCGGCTGGTCACCTTCCGCGTTCGCCGGTCGGGCGAGCGCTTCGTGCAGACGCTGAAGACGGCGCCGACCTCGGCCGGCGGCCTCACCCGCGGCGAATGGGAATGGGCGGTGGCCGGGCCGGAGCCCGACCTGTCGGTGATCGCGGAGGCCGAGGCGCTGGAGCAGCTCGGCACCGTCGGCGCCGGCGACCTGCGCCCCGTCTTCACCAGCCATGTCCGCCGCACGATCCGGGTCATCGACGGCGGGGAGGCGGCGATCGAGCTGGCCTTCGACACCGGAGAGATCCGGCTGCCCGGCGGCGGCACCGTCCCCCTGTCGGAGTTGGAGCTGGAGCTGAAGCGCGGCGACCCGGCGGCGCTGTTCGAGCTGGCGCGCCTGCTGGCCAGCGTGGCGCCGCTGCGGGTCGAATCGCGCAGCAAGGCGGCGCGCGGCTTTGCGCTCGCGTCCGGCACGCTGGACGACCCGGTGAAGGCGGAGAAGCTGGCGCTCGATCCCGAGGACTCGGTGGAGACCGCGCTGTGCCGGGTGATGCGCGCCTGCCTCGCCCACGCCGCGGCCAACGAGGCGAGCGTGCTGAAGGGCACCGACCCGGAGGGCGTGCACCAGATGCGGGTGGCGCTGCGCCGGCTGCGCTCCGCCTTCTCGCTGTTCCGCCCCTTCCTGCCGGCCGACCAGCATGACGGGCTGGTGGCTGACGTGAAGTGGCTGGGCTCCACCCTCGGGCCGGCGCGCGACTGGGACGTGTTCCTGGGCGATCTCCTCGCCCCCGTCATCGACGCCATGGATGCCGCCGGCGGGCATGGGCGGCCGGTGGTGGGCGACCTGCGCCAGCTCGAGGAGGCGGCGAAGGCCCGGCGCGACCGTGCCTACGACGCCGTGCGGGAGGCGGTGCTGTCGGAGCGCTACACCGGCTTCCAGCTCCGTTTCGCGGCGTGGCTGGAGGGGCGCGGCTGGCGCGAGCAGCGGGTGGACGAGCGGTCGGTCCGCCTGTTCGAACCGGTGCGCGGGCTGGCCGACGAGCTGCTCGCCAAACGCCACCGCAAGGCGCGCAAGAGCGGCAAGGGCTTCGCCGGCCTGACGGTGGACGAGCGCCACCAGGTGCGCATCGCCTTGAAGAAGCTGCGCTACGCGTCGGAGTTCTTCCGGGCGCTCTATGAGGAGAAGGCGGCCCGCCGCTACATCCAGCAGGTCTCGGCCTTCCAGGACGCGCTGGGGCACCTGAACGACGTGGCGACGGCGACCCGGCTGATGCACGACCTGCACGAGGACGGCGGCCGGCCGGCCGCCGGCGAGGCGCGTGCGGCCGGCATCGTCATCGGCTGGCACGCCCGCGGCGTGACGGAGGGGGAGGAGCGGCTGCTCGCCCTGTGGCGGGATTTCGCGGACACCAAACCCTTCTGGTAACACCCCACCCTTTGGCGTAGTCTGAGGCCCTGATGATTGCCGTCCTGGTTGCCAACATAAAGGGTGGTTGTGGCAAGACGACCATTGCCACCCACCTCGCCTCCGCCTACGCCAAGGCGGGACACGCCACCGTGCTGGCGGACGTGGACCGTCAGCGCTCTTCGCTGGGCTGGATGGACCGGCGCCCGAACACCGCGCCATCCGTCCTCGGCATGGACTGGGCGAAGGATTTCACCGACCCGCCCAAGGGCACAGGCCGTCTGGTGATCGACGCCCCGGCGGCGCTCAAGACCAAGCAGATCGAGGAGCTGGTGAAGCTGGCCGACGTGGTCGTGCTGCCGGTGCTGCCCAGCGCCTTCGACGAGCAGGCGACCCGCCGCTTCCTCGACAAGCTGGAGGAGCTGAAGTCCATCGCCAAGAACAAGAAGGCGGTGGCGGTGGTCGGCAACCGGATGCGGGCGCGCACCCGGGCGGCCGACCGGCTGGACGAATTCCTGGGCGGCGTCGGCCACAGCGTGGTGACGCGGCTGCGCGACAGCCAGATCTACCCCGACGCCGCGGCGTCCGGCCTCAGCCTGTTCGACATGACGGGCAAGCGCGCCGCCGAGCACCGCGCCGACTGGGACCCGCTGCTGGCCTACATCGACAAGGTGGCGTAGGGCGGGGTTGCGGGCGTCGGGTCCACGGGCGGAGGTGGGCCCGACGCCCGCAACCGCGGCCTGTCAGTGCCCGTCGTGCGAATGCTGCGCGGCTTCCACACGGTCGTAATAGCGGCCGACCGTGATGAAGATGTAGGCGACGCTGATGATGAAGACGAGGAACCCGCCGTAATAGAACGCCCCGTCGGCAGCCCGCGAGGCGGCGAGCAGCCCCAGAATGCCGACGAAGACGATGATGCCGCTCGTGATCCACTTGCCGCTGCCTTCCACGACCCTGCCCTTCCTGGTTGGTGCCGCCACGGCCCCGACGGCGCGGCGGCGAGCCTCAGCCCGACGGCCCTCTTGATAGGGCAAAGGGCGGGCGAAGATCAATCGGGCACCGACGATGCCGGCGATTCGATGGCTCCCGGCAGCTCCGCCGTGAACACCGTCCCGGCCTCGCCGGTTTCGGCGAGCCGCAGGTCGCCGCCGTGGGCGCGCAGGATCTCGCGCGCGATGGCGAGGCCCAACCCGATGCCGCCGGCCCGCGCGGAGCCGGCGAAGGGCTGGAACAGGTTGGCCAGCGCGCGCGGCGGCAAGCCGGGGCCGTCGTCGGCCACCGTCAGCAGCACCCGCCCCTCCGCCGCCTCGGCCGACACGACCACCCGCTCGGCCCCCGCTTGCACCGCGTTGCGGCCGAGGTTGGCGAGGGCGCGGGCGAGCTGCACGGGATCGGCCGGCACACACAGGCCGGGCGGCACCCGGTTGTCCCACAGCGCCTCCACCCGCTGCCCGTCGGGGCGAAGTGCGGCCAGCACCTGCGGCCCCATCTCGTCCACCAGAGCCGCGAGGTCCACCGGCCGGCGGTCGAGCGGCAGCACCCCGTCCTGCGTGTAGGACAGGGTCTGCCCGCACAGCTCCACCGCCCGGTCGATGGAGGCCATCAGCCGCGGCGTCACCCGCCGCACCTCGGGGTCGGCGCTCTCTCCCAGATGCTCGGACAGCAGGGCGGCGGTGGACAGGATGGCGCGCAGGTCGTGGTTGATCTTGGCGACCGCGGTGCCCAGTGCCGCCAGCCGCTCGCGCTGGCGCAGCGCGGTGCTGAGCGTGTCCTGCATGGTGGCGAGCTCGCGCTGGGCGACACCCAGCTCATCGGTGCGACGTTCGGGCGTCAGGGTGCGGGCGGCGTTCTCCGGATCGCGGCTGAACTCCACGATGGCCTGGGTCAGCCGGCGCAGGGGCCGCACGAACAGCCCGTTCAGCGACAGGAACACCAGCCCCGCCGTGATCAGCGAGATGACGATGGACAGCCCCAGGATGCGGCCGGAGAAGTCGTGCATGGCCGTGATCATCGGCCGCTCGTCCATCACCAGCTCCACCCGCAGCGCCGGGTCGCGGGGGGAGCGGTCGACCACCCGGATCACCCGGTCCCCACGCCGGAACAGGGCGGCGAAGGCGTCGAGGATCATGTCCGCGGTCCCGGCGGTGCGCAGATCCACCGTGGCGTCGACCCGCGGCGGCATGGCCGCCGACAGCATGTAGACGCGCGCGTCGGGCTGGATCAGGTCGATCATGTGGGCGCCGACATGGTCCAGCAGCTTGCGCTGCAGCGCCTTGTTGACCATCAGATCGGGGGCGGCCTCTACCGACAGGGCGGCGAGATGGGCCGAGGCCAGCTTCTCCTGCAGGTAGGCCAGCCGGAAACGGGCGATGGACGGGGTGTAGATCAGCACCTCCGCCAGCATGACGAACAGCACCGTCAGCAGCAGCAGCTTGGCCGACAGGCTTCGGGACACGGGCGAGGGGCGCATGGACGACGTGTGCGTGGTGGGCGGACGGGCGGGAGTGTAGGGCAACCGCCCCGCCCGCGGTAGCCGCGTCACCCGAAGCGGGCCAGGAAGCGCACCAGCCGCCGCGTCCGCTCGCCGAACAGCGACGGCGTGTACCAGCCGCCGGCCGCGCGCTTGCCGGTTTCCGCCAGGGTGGGGTAGGGCAGGGTCAGCCCGGCCACCGCCCCGACATGCAGCCGCTTCGACACGGCCAGCGTCCACAGCGCGATCTGCTCCCCGGCCTGCGCCCCGACGATGGAGGCGCCGAGCACCCGGCCGCGGCGCGACAGCACCAGCTTGACCAGCCCGTCCGTCCGCGCCTCCGCCCGCGCCCGGTCGCTCTCCGCGAAGGGCGCGCGCAGCACGCGCACCTCCCCTTGCCGCTCGCGCGCCATCGCCTCGGTGAGACCGACCTGCGCCAGTTCGGGGTCGCTGTAGGTGACCCAGGGCAGGGCGTCGTAGTTCACCTTGGCGGGCAGGCGGAACAGCGCGTTGCGGATGACGATGCCGGCGTGGTAGCCGGCGACGTGGGTGAATTGCGGCCCGCCGGCCACGTCGCCCACCGCGAAGACGCGCCGGTTGGTGGTGCGCAGCCGCGCGTCGGTGACGACGCCGTTCTTCGCCAGCTCCACCCCCGCCGCGTCCAACCCCAGTTCCTCAACGTTCGCCCGCCGGCCGGCGGCGACCAGCAGATGCGTGCCCTCCACCGTCGACCCGTCATCCAGCACGGCGGTCACCCCGCCGGACACGCGCGCGACGCCGGTGCCTTCGCGCAGGTCGACGCCCTCCGCGACCAGATGGCGGCGGACGACGGCGACCAGCTCAGGGTCGTCCTTCGGCAGGATCGTGCCCTTCTCCACCAGTGTCACCCGCGCACCCAGCCGGCGGTGGGCCTGCGCCATCTCCACCCCGATGGGGCCGCCGCCCAGCACGATCAGGTGGCCGATGGCGCGCGGCTCCTCGAACAGCGTCTCGTTGGTCAGGAAGGGCACGGTGTCGAGGCCGGGGACCGGCGGCACGAAGGCGCGGGAGCCGGTCGCCAGCACGAAGCGGCGGGCGCGCACGGTCGTGCCGTCCGCCACCAGCGTATCGGGTCCGATGAACCGGGCGTGGGCGCGGATCACCCGCACGCCCAGCCCCTCGAACCGTTCCTGGCTGTCGTGCGGCGCGATGGCGTCGATGGTGCCGCGGACATGGGCGTGCACGAGCTCGTGGTCGATGGCGGGCTCGGGGGCCTCCACGCCGAACCGTGCCGCCTTCCACACCCCGTGCGCGGCCTTGGCCGCGGCCAGCAGCGCCTTGGACGGCACGCAGCCGGTGTTCAGGCAATCCCCGCCCATGGCGCCGCGCTCGACCAGCACGACGGACGCCCCCATCTGCGCCGCTCCGGCCGCCACCGACAGCCCGCCGGAACCCGCACCGATCACGCAGAGGTCGCACCGGATCTCGTTGCTCACCGCCGTGTCCTCCAAGCCTTCACCGCCACCGGCAGCAGCGCCAGCAGCGCCAGCCCGACCAGCGGCAGCACCACCTCCGCCGACAGCAGCACACCCAGGTCCGGCGTGCCGCCGGCGTCCAGCACGGCGCCCAGCCCGCTGCCGACGCCGGCGTAGACCACCACCCCCGGCACGATCCCCAGCACCGTCGCCGCCGCGTAGGTGCCCAGCGGCACCCCCAGCACCGCCGGCACCAGATTGACCAGCCAGAAGGGGAACAGCGGCACCAGCCGCAGCACCAGCAGATAGCTGAAGGCGTTCTCGCGGAAGCCGCTCTCCAGCCGCGCCACCCACGGCCCGGCCCGCTCCCGCAGCAGCCCGCCCAGCGCCGAGCGCGCGGCCAGGAACACCGCGACCGCCCCCGCCGTCGCCCCCACCACCGTGTAGGCCGAGGCCGCCGCCGTCCCGAACAGGAAGCCGCCGGCCAGCGTCAGCACGACCGCCCCCGGTATCGAGAAAGCGACCGCCACGGCGTAGGCGGCCACATAGGCGGCGGCGGCGAGCGCGCCGTTGTCCGCCACAAAGGCGGAGAGGTCGGCGCGGTGCTCCCCCAGCGCCGACAGGCTGACGTAGCGGCCGAGATCAAGCGCCACGAACAGGCCAAGCCCGGCCGCCAGCACCGCCAGCGGCCAGAGCCGCCGCCATCCGTGGCGGGGCCGGGCGTCGGCGGCGGCGGGCGGTTCGGCGTGGTGTTGCACGGCGGTCATCGCGGGTCCGGTCACGGGAAAGCTCACCCGCAGTGAACCAGCCGCAGCCGCTCACCGGCCACTCACCTTGCCGTGAGGGGGATCACCGTCGCGTGATGGGGCGCGTGATGGGTGTGTGACGCACGATGCTGCAACGCGGCAACCTTCGGGGTAGCCACGGAGATCCCGGTGCTGTCTCTGGCGCTCCCCGCCCAGGGTTGCTATGAGGAGTCCCATGAGCGACCTTGCCCGCCACATCGAAAAGCTCGCCGACGCCACCGTGCTGTGCGTCGGCGACGTCATGCTCGACCGCTTCGTCTACGGGTCGGTCGACCGCGTCTCACCGGAAGCGCCGATCCCCGTGCTGCGGATCGAGCGGGAGACGGCCATGCTCGGCGGGGCCGGCAATGTGGCCGCCAACGTGCTGGCGCTGGGCGCCGCTTGCCGCTTCGTGTCGGTGGTCGGCAACGACGCGGCGGGGGCCGAGCTGCGCCGGCTGGTGGCGGAGACCACGGGCGATGCCGGCGGCGTGGTGGTGGAGCCGGGGCGCCAGACCACCGAGAAGACCCGCTTCATCGCCGGCCGCCAGCAGCTCCTGCGCGCCGACGCGGAGACGGTGATCCCCATCGCGTCGGCCTCGGCCGAGGCGGTTCTGGCGGCGGTGCGGGCGGTGCTGCCCGGCGTCGGTGCCATGATCCTGTCCGATTACGGCAAGGGCGTGCTGACGGCGGAGCTGACCGCCGCGCTGATCGCCGCCGCACGGGAGGCGGGGCTGCCGGTGGTGGTCGATCCCAAGGGTTCCGACTACCGCCGTTACCGCGGCGCCGGGGTGGTGACCCCCAACCGCAAGGAGCTGATGCAGGCAACCGGCATGCCGGCCGACGACGACGCGGACGTCACCGCCGCCTGCCGCCACCTGATCGAGAGCTGCGGGCTGGGTGCGGTGGTCGCCACGCGCAGCGAGCGCGGCATGTCGGTGGTGACCGGCGGCGGCGAGGTGGCCCATCTGCCGGCCGAGGCGCGGGAGGTGTTCGACGTGTCGGGGGCCGGCGACACCGCGGTCGCGGCGCTGACCACGGCGCTTGCCACCGGGGTGGAACTGGCCGACGCCGCGCGCCTCGCCAACCTCGCCGCCGGCATCGTGGTCGGCAAGGTCGGCACCGCCGTGGTGCGGGCACCCGAGCTTCTGGAGACCCTGCACGAGCAGCAGTGGCGTCACGGCGAGCGCAAGGTCGCCACGCTGGCCGAGGCGGTGGAGTGCGCGGAGCGCTGGCGCCTGCGCGGCAAGCGGGTGGGCTTCACCAACGGTTGCTTCGATCTGCTGCACCCCGGCCACATCTCCCTGCTGACCCAGGCGCGCGCCGCCTGCGACGTGCTGGTGGTCGGGCTGAACAGCGACGAGTCCGTGCAGCGTCTGAAAGGGCCGACCCGGCCGGTGCAGGCGGAGACGGCGCGCGCCACCGTGCTCGCCTCCCTGTCCTCGGTCGATCTGGTGGTGATCTTCGGGGAGGACACGCCGGAAACGCTGATCCGCGCGGTCCGCCCGGACGTGCTGGTCAAGGGTGCCGACTACCGCGTCGATCAGGTGGTGGGCGCCGATTTCGTGCACAGCTACGGCGGCAAGGTGATGCTGGCCGAGCTGGTCGCCGGCCAGAGCACCACCAACACCATCAAGCGGATGGCCGGCTGACCCTCAGCCCGGCCTTTTCCCTGCCCGTTCCGGCAGCGCTATGTGGCACAGGCGCCCGGCCTCCGTGCCGTAGAGCAGGTGCCGGCCGTCGCCGCTCCACACCATGGCGGTGACCGCGGACCCGCTGGCGGGCGCCACACCGGCCGGTGGCGAGCCGTCGAGGGCGGCCAGCAGCACCAGCCCGTCGCCGCAGCCGGCGGCCACGAAGGGCGAGGTCGGGTGCGGGGCCACCACCGTGATCAGATCGGCGGCCCCCGCGGCCAGCTCCAGGGGGCGCTTGTCCCAGGGGCCGCCTCCGGTGAAGGGCCAGCACACCGCGCAGTCGGCACCCCCCGTCGCCAGGAAACGCGCGCCGGTGGTCCAGCCGACGGAGCGCACCTTGGTCGGGTAGCCGCCCATGCTCATCTCGGCCCGGTCCTTCAGCCGCCAGCCGTGCAGCCCGGATTCCTGCAACAGGGTGATCAGATGGGTGCCCTCGGGGTGCCAGAGCATGCCCAGATGCGACCCCTTCCAGTCCAGCCGCACCGGCTCCGCCGCGCCCTTCAGCCACCACAGGCTGACGCCACCGTAATGGGCGACCGCCAGCCGCTGGCCGCCGGGCGCGAAGGCCAGCCCGCCGACGGTGCTGGGATGCTCCAGCACCGGCCCGTCGGGCTGCCCGTCGACACCGATCCGGTGCACCCGCTTGCCGGCGTTGTAGGCGCGCAGCCGGGCGCGGGGGTGGCTGTCGATGTGTTCGATCCAGCGGCCCGGCGCGGTCGCCAGCGTCACCGGCCCCGTGCCCGGCGCGATGCGCCGCAGCCGGCCGTCATCGCCGCCGGTCAGGAAACCGCCGCCGTCGATGTCGCGGGCGAGCGCCAAGCAGGCGCCGTCATGGACCGGCACGACCGCCGGCTCGGCCCCGGCCTCCGCCAGATCGATCATCCACAGCGTGCCGTCGCCGAGTGCGGCGGCGGCGTGGCTGCCGTCGCGGTTGACGGCGATCGCCACCACAGGGGCTCCGGTCTCCCACCGGCGTTCCGGGGAACGGCTCATCGCGCGGCGCACTCGGCGAAGCCGGCGCTGAGCGCGTCGGCGTCGAGCTTGCGGCCGATCAGCACGAAGCGGCTGACCCGTTCGGCGCCACCCTGCCACAGCCCCAGATTGGCGCTGTCGCTCAACATGTGCACGCCCTGCACCACGGTGCGCCGGTCGCTGCCCGCGAAGGCCAGGATGCCCTTGTAGCGCAGCAGATCCACGCCCTTCAGCTGGATCAGCGTGCGGAACCACAGGTCGAAGGCGGCGGGGTCGAGCGGCCGGGTCCCCGCCAGCGACACGCTGGTCACGCTCTGGTCGTGCTCGTGGTCGTCCTCCGACAGGAAGCCGGGTTCTGCCGCCAGCACGCGGTCGAGATCGAAGGCGCCGATGCCCAGCACATCGTCCAGCCCCACGGCGCAGCGTTCAGTGCGCAGGATGCGGGCGAAGGGGTTCATGGAACGCAGCCGGCGCTCCACCGCTTCCAGAGCCTCGGCGTCCGCGAGGTCGGTCTTGTTCAGCAGGATCACGTCGGCGAAGGCCACCTGCTCCTCCGCCTCGTGGCTGTCGGCGAGGCGCTGGGCGATGTGGCGGGCGTCCACCACGGTGACGATGGCGTCGAGCCGGGTGCGCTCGGCCACCTCGGGGTCGACGAAGAAGGTCTGGGCGACCGGGGCGGGATCGGCCAGCCCGGTGGTTTCGATGATGATGCCGTCGAAGCCGCCCTTGCGCTTCAGCAGGCCGCCGATGATGCGGATCAGGTCGCCGCGCACGGTGCAGCAGATGCAGCCGTTGTTCATCTCGAACACCTCCTCGTCCGCGCCGACGACGAGGTCGTTGTCGATCCCGATCTCCCCGAACTCGTTGACGATGACGGCGAAGCGCTTGCCGTGCGGCTCCGACAGGATGCGGTTCAGCAGGGTGGTCTTGCCGGCGCCGAGATAGCCGGTCAGCACCGTGACGGGAATGGCGGGCATGGTCTCTTTCCCTCTGGAGCGTCGGTTGATAGTTACGTTATAACGTAACCACAAGCGCGACAACCCTTCGGGCCCGACCATGACCGACACCGATTGCCAACCGCCGGACGATCTGGCCCCCGCCCTCGCCATGGTGCGCGACCTGTGGCGCGAAGGCAGCGACCGCGACCTGTCCGAACCCGTCATCGCGATGGCGATGATGATCGAGGCGGTGGACCGGCTGACCCGGCTGCACGGCCCGCTGGCCATGTCGGGCATGCTGGACCGTCTGCGCGACGCGGTGCGCGACACGCCTCTCGTCGGTGGTGGAACCCTGCAATGACCGGGCGGGCGATGGCCGGGGCGACCAACAACCGGATCGTCGGCGCGCGGTCCTGGAGCCGGGCGCGGCCGGTGCTGCTGCACCCGAAATTCTTCGAGGGATTCCGCGACTATCTGGCCGGGCGGCCCTTCGACTACCGCAGGCTCGATGGCTGGCCGCTGTTGGACCAGCATCGCTACGAGAACGGCCGCGAGATCGCGGCGGAATGCGTGGCGGCGGGGTTGGCGGTGCGCTGGGGTGACCACAGCCGTATACCGCGCGGCCTGAAGGCGTTGGTCGCCTCCCGCGCGTTGGAGCGTTCCAGCGCGCACACTCTGCCGGGCTGAGGCCCGGGGCTCGACCGGCCGGTCCTCCCGCGCGTCGTGCCGCTGCGGGGCCGGGGCGCCGTGCGCGTCACCCGATGCCGTGAAGGGGGTGGGAGGCAAGCACCCCCTTCAAGCGGCAAGGGGCTCCGTCACATCTTCTTCTGGACGCTGTCCGCGCTGCGCTCCACGGCGCGGCCGCCGGCCTGGACGTCCTCGCCCACGCCTTCGACGGTGTTGCACGCGGTCAGCAGCGCCCCCAGAAAACCGAGGATGACGAGTTTCTGCAGGATGTTCATGATCGGACCCTCTCGACCGTTGCGGTGAAGCGATCAAGGAACGCATGAGGGGCCGCGTCGGTTTCCCAAGCGGAAGCGACGCAATGGTCATTGTCCGAAAGAGGGATGGGGAGTCAGGTCATATGCTGAGCGGATTCGTGGAGCGCCGGATCGTCACCAGCGGGGCGGAGATCCACGCCTGTGTCGGCGGCAACGGCCCGCCGTTGCTGCTTCTGCACGGCTTTCCGCAATGCCACGCCATGTGGCACCGGGTCGCCCCGGAGCTGGCCCGGCGCTTCACGGTGGTGGCGACGGACCTGCGCGGCTACGGCCGGTCGGAGCGGCTGCCCGGCGATCCCCAGCACGCCAACCATTCCAAGCGCGCCATGGCGCAGGACCAGGTGGAGGTGATGCGGGCGCTAGGCCACGAGCGCTTCTTCGTGGCCGGACACGACCGCGGCGCGCGCGTTACCCACCGGATGGCGCTCGACCACTCCGACCGCGTGCTGCGCGCCGCGGTGATCGACATCGTGCCGACGGTGGAGGTGTTCGAGCGGCTCGATCAGGCGATGGCGACCGCCTACTACCACTGGTTCTTCCTGATCCAGCCCGGTGGCCTGCCGGAGCATCTGATCGGGCTGGACGCGGCCTTCTACCTGCGCCGGGCGCTGGGCTCCATCGGCTCGGGCGGGGCCAACGCCGGGGTGTTCGACGACGCCGCACTCGCCGAGTACCTGCGCGCCTTCCGCGATCCCGCCGCGGTGCATTGCATGTGCGAGGACTACCGCGCCGCCGCGACCATCGACCTCGTGCACGACCGCGAGGACCGCGCCGCCGGCCGCAAACTCGCCTGCCCGTTGCTGGCCCTGTGGGGGCAGGCGAGTGTGGTCGGCCGCAGCTACGACGACGTGGCCGCCATCTGGCGCGCCTACGCCCCCAACCTCACCGCCGCGGCGCTGCCCGGCGGCCATTTCCTGCCGGAGGAATCGCCGCAGGAGACGGTGGAGGCGCTGGTGGGGTTCTTTACGGGCTGACGGGCGCCGGCCGCAGCATCTCCGCCGCCTCGCGCACGATGGGGTCGAGCCCGTCGCCGCCGGCTTCCAGATGGGCCTGGAGCTGGGCGCGCATGCGCGGGTCCCAGAAGCTGCGGATGTGGGCCGCCGTCTCGGTCACCGCCTGCTCGCGCGGGTAGGCGGCGAAGAAGGAGGCGATCTGGTTCGCCATGCGCACGATGGCGTCGGACTTCATGGGTCTCTCTCCGTTGGGTCGATTTACCGGAAGAACACGTCACCGGAAGAACACGGCCCCGCCCGGCGCGCGGCACGCCAGCATCATTCCGGCGTCGCGGGCGAGGGTCAAGGCCAGCGCGGTGGGGGCGGAGATGGTCGCCAGCATCGGGATGCCGATGGCGGCGGCCTTCTGCACCAGCTCGAAGCTGCACCGGCTGCTCATCAGGGCGAAGCCGCCGGCCGTGTCGGTGCCGGCCGCGGCCAGCGCGCCCGCCAGCTTGTCGAGCGCGTTGTGCCGGCCGACATCCTCGCGCGCCAGCAGGATGTTTCCAGCCGGGTCGCACCAGGCCGCGGCGTGGACGGAGCGGTTGGCGCGGCCGATGGGCTGGTGGTCGGGCAGGGCGGCGAAGGCCGCCGCCACCGCCTCCGCCGACGCCTCGAAGCCCGGTGCGACGCGACGGGGCGTGCGCACGGCGTTGGCGAGGCTTTCCACCCCGCACAGGCCGCAGCCGCTGCGCCCTTCCATCGACCGCTGGCGCAGCGAGCCGCGCAGCAGCCGCATCGGGTCCACCCGGATGTCGAGCACGACACCGCCGTCCACCGCCCGCACGGTCACGCCCTCGATGTGCTCCGGCCGTTCCACGATCTCCTCGCACAGGCTGAAGCCGAGCGCGAAGTCCTCCAGATCGGCGGGGGTGGCCATCATCACCGCGTGGGCGCGGCCGTTGTACTCGAAGGCGACCGGCACCTCCTCCGCCACCATCCACAGCACGTCGTCGTCGCCGCCCGAGGGGGAACGGCTGCCCACCGCCGGGACGGAGGTGGCGGGCATCGGCGGGTCGCTGCGGTGGCGGCGGGTGGCGGCGTGCATCGGTCCCTCCCCTTACTCCGCCGCCTCGACCTGGGCGATGCGCTTGTGCTCGGTCTGGAGCCGGTCATACTCCCGCTGCCAGTCCGACGGCAGGTTGCTGCGCGTCACCTGCACCGCCGTCACCTTGTATTCGGGGCAGTTGGTGGCCCAGTCCGAATTGTCGGTGGTCACCACGTTGGCCCCGGTCACCGGGTGGTGGAAGGTGGTGTAGACGACGCCCGGCTGCATCCGCTCCGACACCATCGCGCGCAGCGTGGTGGCGCCGATGCGGCTGGCCAGCGAGATGAAGTCCCCGTCCTTGATGCCGCGCTGCTCGGCGTCGTGCGGGTGGATCTCCAGGATGTCCTCCGGGTGCCACGCGACGTTGGCGGTGCGGCGGGTCTGGGCGCCGACGTTGTAGTGGCTGAGGATGCGCCCCGTGGTCAGGATCAGCGGGTAGTAGCGGGAGGTCCGCTCCTCCGTCGCGATGAACTCGGTGACCATGAAACGACCCTGGCCGCGCACGAAGCCGCCGATGTGCATGATCGGCGTGCCGTCGGGGGCGGCCTCGTTGCAGGGCCACTGCACGCTGCCCATCTCGTCGATCTTGGCGAAGCTGACGCCGCGGAAGGTCGGGGTGACGCGGGCGATCTCGTCCATGATCTCCGACGCGCTGCCGTAGTGCATGGGGTAGCCGAGCGCCGACGCCAGCTCCGCCACCACCTGCCATTCCTGCTTGCCGGTCTTGGACGGCATCACCGAACGCACCCGGTTGATGCGCCGCTCGGCGTTGGTGAAGGTGCCGTCCTTCTCCAGGAAGCTGGTGCCGGGCAGGAAGACATGGGCGAAGGCCGCCGTCTCGTTCAGGAACAGGTCCTGGACGATGACGATCTCCATCGCGGACAGCGCCGCGGTGACGTGGTTGGTGTTGGGGTCGGACTGGGCGATGTCCTCGCCCTGCACGAACAGGCCCATGAAGCTGCCGGCGATGGCGGCGTCGAACATGTTGGGGATGCGCAGGCCCGGTTCCGGATCGAGCGGCGCGTTCCACACCGTCTCGAACATCTGCCGCACCGTGTCGTCCGACACGTGGCGGTAGCCGGTGAACTCGTGCGGGAAGCTGCCCATGTCGCAGGAGCCCTGCACGTTGTTCTGCCCGCGCAGCGGGTTCACGCCCACGCCCTCGCGGCCGATGTTGCCGGTGGCCATGGCGAGGTTGGCCATCGCCATCACGGTGGTGGAGCCCTGGCTGTGCTCGGTCACCCCCAGCCCGTAATAGATCGCCGCGTTGCCGCCGGTGGCGAACAGCCGGGCGGCGGCGCGGACCTCGGCCGCCGGCACGCCGGTGGCCGCCTCGACCGCCTCCGGCGCGTGGCGCGGCTCGCGGATGAAGGCCTCCCAGCGGCCGAACTCGACCGGGTCGCAATAGGCTTCGACGAAGGCGCGGTCGATCAGCCCCTCGGTTGCCACCACATGGGCCATCGCGTTCAGCACGGCCACGTTGGTGCCGGGTTGGAGCGGCAGGTGGTATTGCGCCTCGACGTGCGGGCTGCGGACGAGGTCGATGCGCCGTGGATCGACGACGATCAGCTTCGCCCCCTTGCGCAGCCGCTTCTTCATGCGCGAGCCGAAGACCGGGTGCCCGTCGGTGGGGTTGGCGCCGATCAGCAGGATGACGTCGGACTTCTCGACGCTCTTGAAGTCCTGCGTGCCGGCCGAGGTGCCGAAGGTCTGCTTCAGGCCGTAGCCGGTGGGGGAGTGGCAGACACGGGCGCAGGTGTCCACGTTGTTGTTGCCGAAGGCGGCGCGGATCATCTTCTGGACGACATACACCTCCTCGTTCGTGCAGCGCGAGGACGTGATGCCGCCGATGGAGCCGCGGCCGTATTTGGCCTGCACCTCCTTCAGGCGCTTGGCGGCGTAGCCGATCGCCTCCTCCCACGACACCGCCCGCCAGGGGTCGGTGATCTTGTCGCGCACCATCGGGGTGGTGACGCGGTCCTTGTGGGTGGCGTAGCCCCAGGCGAAGCGGCCTTTGACGCAGGAATGCCCCTCGTTGGCGCCGCCGTCGGCGTAGGGGACCATGCGCACCACCGTGGTGCCGCGCATCTCCGCCTTGAAGGAGCAGCCCACGCCGCAATAGGCGCAGGTGGTGACCACGCTGTGCTCGGGCTGGCCGATCTCGATGACCGACTTCTCCATCAGCGTCGCGGTCGGGCAGGCCTGGACACAGGCGCCGCAGGACACGCACTCGCTGTCCATGAAGCTCTCGAGCGCACCCGGCGACACCTTGCTGTCGAAGCCGCGGCCGCTGATGGTCAGGGCGAAGGTGCCCTGCGTCTCCTGGCAGGCGCGTACGCAGCGCGAGCAGACGATGCATTTGCTGGCGTCGAAGGTGAAGTAGGGGTTGCTCTCGTCCTTCGGCGCCTTGATGTGGTTCTCGCCGTCGAAGCCGTAGCGCACCTCGCGCAGGCCCACCGCACCCGCCATGTCCTGCAATTCGCAGTCGCCGTTGGCCGAGCAGGTCAGGCAGTCCAGCGGGTGGTCGGAGATGTAGAGCTCCATCACCCCGCGGCGCAGCTTCGCCAGGCGGTCGGTCTGGGTCCACACCTTCATGCCCGGCGCCACCGGCGTGGTGCAGGAGGCGGGGGTGCCGCGGCGGCCCTCGATCTCCACCATGCACAGCCGGCAGGAACCGAAGGGCTCCAGGCTGTCGGTGGCGCACAGCTTGGGCACGGTGATGCCGGCGTCCATCGCCGCGCGCATCACGGAGGTGCCGGCCGGCACGGAAACGGCGGTGCCGTCGATTTCCAGCGTCACCAGCGTGTCGGAAACGCGCGCCGGGGTGCCGTAGTCGGTCTCGACGATCAGGGTCATGTCTCTTCTCCTCCCGCTACGGTCACTCGGCCGCGATGGCGCTGGGGCCGGCGGCGCGCAGGAAATCCTCGGGGAAATGCTTCATGGCGCTGCGCACGGGGTAGGGGGTCATGCCGCCCATGGCGCACAGCGAGCCGTCCACCATGACCTCGCAGAGGTCGGACAGCAGAGCCAGGTTCTTGTGGACGTTCTGGCCGGCGATGATGCGGTCGATCACCTCCACCCCGCGGGTCGAGCCGATCCGGCAGGGGGTGCATTTGCCGCAGGACTCCACCGCGCAGAACTCCATGGCGAAGCGGGCTTGGCGGGCCATGTCGACCGTGTCGTCGAACACCACCACGCCGCCATGCCCGACCATCGCCTCCAGCTTGGCGAACTCCTCGTAGCATTTGGGCGTGTTGAACTGCGCCGGCGGCAGATAGGCGCCGAGCGGCCCGCCCACCTGCACCGCGCGGATCGGCCGCCCGGTCAGGGTGCCGCCGCCGAAATCATAGAGCAGTTCGTGCAGGGTGATGCCGAAGGCCTTCTCCACGATGCCGCCGTGGCGGATGTTGCCGGCGAGCTGGAAGGGCAGGGTGCCGCGCGACCGCCCGACGCCGAAGTCGCGGTAATAACGGGCGCCCTTGTCCAGGATCACCGGGATCGAGGTCAGCGACAGCACGTTGTTGACCACGGTCGGCTTGCCGAACAGACCCTCCAGCGCCGGCAGCGGCGGCTTGGCGCGGACGATGCCGCGCTTGCCCTCCAGGCTTTCCAGCATGGAGGTCTCCTCGCCGCAGATGTAGGCGCCGGCCCCGACGCGGACCTCCAGATGGAAGGTGTGGGCGCTGCCGTGGATGTTGTCGCCCAGCCACTCCTGCTCGTAGGCCAGCCGGATCGCCTCTCGCAGGGTCTCGGTCGCGTGCGGGTATTCGCTGCGCATGTAAACGAAGCCGTGGGTGGCGCCCACCGCGATGCCGGCGATGGTCATGCCCTCGATCAGGCAGAAGGGATCGCCCTCGATGATCATGCGGTCGGCGAAGGTCCCGCTGTCGCCCTCGTCGGCGTTGCAGCAGACGAACTTCTCGTCGGCCTTGGCGTCGGCGACCGTCTTCCACTTGATGCCGGTGGGGAAGCCGGCGCCGCCGCGGCCGCGCAGGCCGGACTCGGTGACCGTCGCGACGATCTGCTCCGGCGTCATGGTCAGCGCGTTGTCCAGCCCGCGGAAACCGCCATGCGCGCGGTAGTCGGCCACCGACAACGGGTCGATGACGCCGCAGCGGGCGAAGGTCAGCCGCTCCTGCTTGGCGAGGTAGGGGATCTCCTCCGTCGGGCCGTGGCACAGCGGGTGCTCGGCCCCGCACAGCAGCCCGCCGTCGAACAGGCCGGGCACATCCTCCGGCGTCACCGGGCCATAGGCGACCCGGCCGCGGTCGGCCGTCGCCACCTCCACCAGCGGCTCCAACCACAGCATCCCGCGGGAGCCGTTGCGCACGATGCTGACGGCCTCGCCGCGGCGCTCCGCCTCGGCCCGGATGGCGCGGGCCACGGCGTCGGCCCCCACGGACAGCGCGGCGGCGTCGCGCGGCACATAGATGGTGACGGTCATTGCGGGTTCTCCGAAGCCAGGGTTTCGGCCACCAGCGCGTCGAAGCGCGCCGGCGTGACGCGGCCGTGCAGGTCGCCGTCGATCATGGCGGCGGGGCCGAGCGCGCAGTTGCCGAGGCAGAAGACCGGCTCCAGCGTGAAGGCGCCGTCGTCGGTGGTCCCATGCATCTCAACACCCAGACTGCGCTCGATGTGCCCGATCAGGCTGTCGCAGCCGGACGCCTGGCAGGCTTCCGCCCGGCACACCTTGATGGTGTGGCGGCCCGGCCGCTCGCGCCGGAAGTCGTGATAGAAGGAGATCACGCCATGCACGTCGGCCCGCGACAGGTTCATGGAGCGGGCCAGCATGGGCACCGCCGCCTCGTCGATGCAGCCGAACTCCTCCTGAAGGGCGTGCAGGATGGGCAGCAGCGCACCGCGCAGATGCCGGTTTCCGTCGATGATCGCCTGCGCGCGCTGGGCGTTCCATTCCGCTCGGCCGTTCACGGTCTCCTCCTCCGCGACCCGCCACCGCGGGCCGCCATCTGTTGCGACGCTCCACAGTCAGCTTGGCGGATCACAACGGCCGCCGCAAATTTCAATTTCCCATGCCGTGATAGCTTTTGGCTATTAAGGCGGTGTTCCGGGCCGTGTCCAGGCCGCCAGCGCCCCGGCGACCGCGGCGGCGATGCGACCGGTCACCGCCTCCTCCCCGGCCACGGTGGCGAGCGCCTTGGACAGCGGGGCGGGCGGCTCGCGGTCGGCGTAGGCGACGCCGACGACGTAGGTCAGGTCGGGCTCGGTCAGCGGCAGCAGCAGCAGGTCGGGGTGCGGCGACACCACCGTCAGCAACAGCCCCGGCACCACGCTGGCGCAGGTGCCATAGCGCGCCGCCGTGTACAGCGTGATGATGGAATTGGTCTCGATCACCGGCTCGACCGTCCGCCCGGCCATGCGGAAGGCGCTGTCGGCGATGCGGCGGTTCTGCATGTCCGGCGTCAGCAGGCAGAGCCGCAACGCCGACGCCGCCCCCCAGGGCACCCGCTCCGCCCCTTCCGGCACGATCCCGGCCAGCATCGCGCGCGGGGCCAGCAGGTAGTAGCGCTCCGAATAGAGCGGCACCATGCGGACGTTGTTCAGCGGCTCGTTGTCGAGATAGGTGACCGCGGCGTCCAGCGAGAACTCGTCCAGCTCCCGCTGGATGTCGCGCGAGCTGTGCGAGCTGACGCTGGCGCGGATCTGCGGGAACCGCTCGCCGAAGCGCGCCAGCAGCGGGGTGACGGCGGGAAGTGCCGTCGGGATGGCGCCGATGCGCAGATGCCCCGACACCCCCTCCGCCAGCGCCGCCAGCTCCTGGCGCAGCCCGTCGCGCTCGGCCAGGATGCGGCGGGCGTATTCCAGCACCTTCAGCCCCTCCGGCGTGAAGCCGCCGAACTTCTGCCCGCGCTCCACGATGGGCACCTGCAGATCCTCCTCCAACTGCCGGATGGCGTTGGACAGGGTGGGCTGCGACACATGGCACGCCTCCGCCGCCCGGCCGAAATGCTGCTCCCGGGCAAGGGCGAGGAGGTAGACGAACTTGCGGAACATGGGCTGGGGCGTTTGGCTGGTGGATGCTCGGGTCGTGGAACCGTGGCCGGTCAGGCTCCGGGCTCCAGGGTATCATAGAGGAAGAACTCTCCGCAGGCCGCCATCTGCTGGATCAGGTCGAAGTCGCCACGGTTCGAGGTCAGAACCGGCAGGCCGGCACGGGCGGCCATGAGATGGATGAGAGCGTCGTTCATCAGATCCTTCCGCTGCTGCGGTTGCAACCCCTGGGTCCGGGCAAGGGTTCCGGCGATCACCCCGGCTTCGTTCCAGGTGAGGTTGGTCGGCGTCAGGATTCGGTGACCGGGAATGCTGTCGATGAGATCCCGGTAATGATCGCGCACCCGGTGCCAGTCGGGTGAGTCCGGGGACCGGCTGGCGATGCCGACGGCCAGTTCCGCCAGGCAAACCGAGCAGTGGAACAGCAGGCACCGGTCCACAAAGTCCCGGATCTCGGCGGGTAACCGGCCGGCGGCGGCGTTGATGTAGACGTTCGTGTCCGGCACAAGCGCGATGCGCCCGGACCATGGTCGCGGAGGCACGGTCCTCAGGTCGGATGGCGGGCGGTACCGCAGCCGCTCGCGCCGCCGCTCCGGTTTCAGTCGGCGCAGGGCCTGTGCGAAATCAGAGGTCAAGGTCGTGGTCGCGGCCGAGCACGCCGAAACGGCTGGTCATGAGCCGGGCCGTTGGATCGGGCGTGGCAACGCTGGCAAGCGCATATTCGATCAGTTGGGCCGTCGATTGGATGCCGGTTTCGCGCTTCGCCGCGTCCAGCAGTGCGGGCGTGATGCGTGCCGACAGGTGGGCGGACTTGTCGCCCGTGAGCAGTCCCTGCTCCTGAGCCGCCGACAATGTTGCGGAGATGGCCGCATTGCCGGTCCCGCCCGTATACCGTCCGGTAAGGGCGGTCCGTCGGCCCGGTCCCATCGGGCCCGGCTCCACGCCTGCCTCAATCCGTCGGCGGCCCTTCGTGCCGTGGCTACGGCCGGTCGATGGCATGGTGGCACCTCGTGCATCGTCACCATGAAGATGCGCCGGCTCGGGTGGTCCGTCAATCTTGAGGCCAGCTCCCGCATCGTGGAAAAACCCGCCGGCATCCTTGCCGTTGCAGGGCACCCATCGCTGCAATCGGTCGCCCGCGTTCCCCATACCCGAAGAAATCGCCCGTATCTTTCCGCAAGGTGGAAAGAAATCGCGAAGACGGGGACGCCGGAAACACTCCCGATTTAACGATATCCTGCAACGCCGACCACGGTATTTCGAAGCCGCGGCAAGACAGGGAAGGAGCCGGATCATGGCAAGAATGATGGCGGTCGAAGCGGCGGTCCATATCCTCGAGAAGGAGGGGGTGAGCGTCTGCTTCGGGGTTCCGGGGGCGGCGATCAACCCGTTCTACGCCGGGCTGATGCGCAATGGCCGGATCGGCCACATCCTGGCGCGGCATGTGGAGGGCGCCTCCCACATGGCGGAGGGCTACACCCGCGCCAAGGCCGGCAACATCGGCGTGTGCGTCGGCACCTCCGGCCCGGCGGGGACGGACATGATCACCGGCCTCTATTCGGCCATCGCCGACAGCATCCCCATCCTGTGCATCACCGGTCAGGCGCCGCGAGCCCGCCTCCACAAGGAGGATTTCCAGGCCATCAACATCACCGACATCGCCAAGCCCGTGACCAAATGGGCGGTGACGGTGCTGGAGCCGGCCCAGGTCCCCTACGCCTTCCAGCAGGCCTTCCACCTCATGCGCTCCGGCCGGCCGGGGCCGGTGCTGATCGACCTGCCGGTGGACGTGCAGACCACCGAGATCGAGTTCGACATCGACAGCTACCAGCCGCTCCCCGTCTACAAGCCGCGCGCCACCCGCCAGCAGGTGGAGAAGGCCATGGCGATGCTGAACGCGGCGGAGCGGCCGCTGATCGTGGCCGGTGGCGGCATCATCAACGCCGACGCCAGCGACCGGCTGGTGGAGTTCGCGGAAACGGTCGGCATCCCCGTCGTGCCCACCCTGATGGGCTGGGGCGCCATCCCCGACGACCACCCGCTGATGGCCGGCATGGTGGGGCTGCAGACCTCCCACCGCTACGGCAACGCCACGCTGCTGGCCTCGGATTTCGTGCTCGGCATCGGCAACCGCTGGGCCAACCGGCACACCGGCTCGGTGGACGTCTACACCAAGGGCCGCAAGTTCGTGCATGTGGACATCGAGCCCACCCAGATCGGCCGCGTCTTCATGCCCGATTTCGGCATCGTGTCGGACGCCGGCGCCGCACTCGACCTGTTCGTCGATGTGGCGGAGGAGATGAAGGCCGCCGGGACGCTGCGCGACCGCCGCGACTGGCTGAAGCTCTGCCAGGCGCGCAAGCACGGCATGCTGCGCCGCTCGGACTTCGACAACACCCCCATCAAGCCGCAGCGCGTCTATCAGGAGATGAAGACCGCCTTCGGCAAGGATGTCTGCTACGTCACCACCATCGGACTGTCGCAGATCGCCGGTGCCCAGTTCCTCAACGTCTACAAGCCGCGGCACTGGATCAACTGCGGGCAGGCCGGGCCGCTGGGCTGGACGCTGCCGGCGGCACTCGGCGTGCGGGTCGCCGATCCCGACCGCAAGATCGTGGCGCTGTCCGGCGACTACGACTTCCAGTTCCTGATCGAGGAGCTGGCCGTGGGCGCGCAGTTCAAGCTGCCCTACGTGCATGTGCTGGTGAACAACTCCTACCTCGGCCTGATCCGGCAGGCGCAGCGCGCCTTCCAGATGGATTTCCAGGTCCAGCTCTCCTTCGAGAACATCAACGCGCCGGAGATCGGCGTCTATGGCGTGGACCATGTGAAGGTGGCGGAGGGTCTCGGCTGCAAGGCGATCCGCGTCACCGACCCCGACGAGCTCGCCCCCGCCTTCGCCCGCGCCGAGGCCATGGCGGCGGAGTTCCAGGTGCCCGTGGTGGTCGAGGTGATCCTGGAGCGCGTCACCAACATCGCCATGGGCGCCGAGATCAACTCGATCACCGAGTTCGAGGAGACCATCGACCGCCCGGCCCACGAGACCGAAGTGCTGGTGATGTGAAGTGAAAACCCTCTCCCCGGCGGGGAGGGGGCCTGTTGCCGACCAGGGAGAGCCATCCATGCCGAAATTCGCGGCCAACCTCACCATGCTCTACAACGAGCACGATTTCCTCGACCGGTTCGCGGCGGCGGCGGCGGACGGCTTCACGGCGGTCGAGTACATGTTCCCCTACCCCTATCCGGCCGAGCAGCTCGCCGAGAAGCTCCAGCGCCATGGGCTGACGCAGGTGCTGCACAACCTGCCGGCCGGCGACTGGGCGGCGGGCGACCGCGGCGTCGCCACCGACCCGGCGCGCGCGGGCGAGTTCCGCGACGGCGTCGGGCAGGCGATCGCCTACGCCACCGCCCTGGACTGCCCGCAGGTCAACTGCCTCGTCGGCAAGACGCCGGCCGGGGTTGCGGCCGACGCGGTGGAGCGCACGCTGGTGGACAATCTGGCATTCGCCGCGGCGGAGCTGAAGAAGGCCGGCATCCGGCTGCTGGTGGAGCCGATCAACACCCGCGACATCCCCGGCTTCCACCTGTCCGGCACCGACCAGGCCGAACGGCTGATCGAGGCGGTCGGCTCCGACAACCTCTTCATCCAGTACGACGTCTACCACATGCAGGTGATGCGGGGCGACATCGTGAAGACGGTCGAACGGCTGCTGCCGGTGATCGCGCACATCCAGGTTGCCGACGTCCCCGCCCGCAACGAGCCGGGCACGGGAGAGCTCAACTACCCCTTCATCTTCCAGGCCATCGACCGGCTGGGCTACGCCGGCTGGATCGGCTGCGAGTACAAGCCGGCCGGCCGCACCAGCGACGGCCTGTCCTGGCTCGCCCCCCACCAGCCGGCTCGCGCCGACGCCGCCTGACCCACGCTCATCCAGGGAGGAACCCCAATGGACATCGGTTTCATCGGGCTCGGCATCATGGGAACCCCGATGGCGGGTCACCTGATCGACGCCGGCCACCGCCTCTTCGTGCGCGACATCCGTCCGGCACCGGAGGCCCTGCTCGACAAGGGCGCGGTCGAGTGCGTGTCGGCGGCCGAGGTGGCGCACAAGGCCGAGGTGATCATCACCATGGTGCCCGACACCCCGCATGTGGAGGCCGCCCTCTTCGGTCCCGACGGCGTGGCCGAGGGGCTGTCGCCGGGCAAGATCGTGGTCGACATGTCCTCGATCTCCCCCATCGAGACCAAGGGCTTCGCCCGCCGCATCAACGCGCTCGGCTGCGATTACCTGGACGCCCCGGTGTCGGGCGGTGAGGTGGGGGCCAAGGCCGCCAGCCTCACCATCATGGTCGGCGGGCCGGACAAGGCGTTCGAGACGGTCAAGCCGCTGTTCGAGCGGATGGGCAAGAACATCACGCTGGTCGGCGGCAACGGCGACGGCCAGACCACCAAGGTCGCCAACCAGATCATCGTGGCGCTCACCATCGAGGCGGTGGGCGAGGCGCTGCTGTTCGCCTCCAAGGCCGGGGCCGATCCGGCGAAGGTGCGGCAGGCGCTGATGGGCGGCTTCGCCTCGTCGCGCATCCTGGAGCTGCACGGCGACCGCATGGTCAAGCGAACCTTCAACCCCGGCTTCCGCATCGAGCTGCACCAGAAGGACCTGAACCTGGCGCTCGCCGGCGCCCGCGCGCTGGGGCTCAGTCTGCCCAACACCGCCACCTGCCAGGAGCTGTTCAACGCCTGCGCCGCCAACGGCGGCAGCGCCTGGGACCATTCCGCCATGGTCCGTGCCCTGGAACTGCTGGCCGCCCACGAGATCGGCCAGAACCACCGGCTGGCCGAGGCGGCGGAGTAGGCTTATTCTCCTCCCCCTGCGAGAGCGGGGGGAGGTCGGGAGGGGGGCCGAACGCGTCCACTCACTTCGTCAGGAACAGGAACACCGGCAGCGTGGCCAGCACCGCGCCGTTGACCGCCCCGCCGATGCGCGCGGCGCGCACACCCTGGTCCTCGCCGCCGGCCGCCGGCGCCACGGCATCCACCAGTCCGGCCAGCCCGAACCACAGAGCCCAGGCCGGTGCGGCGTCCAGCACCACGGCGGGGCTCAGCAGCAGCGTCATCCGCGCGATCCCCCACAGAGCCCCGGCGACCACGCGGGTCGCCGGTGTGTGCGCGTGCACGTCCGGCATCGCCAGCAGCACCATCACCAGCGCGGATGTGGCAGCGGCCACGCCGACGGACGTCGTCGCCGGCGCCGCGAGCGTCCAGAAGGCACCCAGCAGCAGGCCCAACGGCAGGATCCAGGCGGCGAACAGCGGCGACAGGGCGCCTGCCTGCCGGGCCGCCGCGTGCTGGCCGTGGACGGTGGCCAGCAGGAACGCACCCAGCAGGCCGCTGGTGATCGCCGCGAAGATCGCCGAGATCAGGAGATAGTCGACATCGGCCTGCTCGGTGAGCGTCACCATCCAGCCGATCTCCTGTCGCCGTCCCGATTCGAGGGGGCAGGGTGTGGCACCCCGCTCGGCTGGCTGTCAATGGGGCCGCTGGTCGGGGGGTGGCGATCGGTCACTTTACCGCTGTTGTGTGGAAAGGGGTGGCGCGGCGCGGTTCTCAGGCGCATCTGGTATGTGTTATACGGGAATCCGTCTGCCCGGACGGCTCCGCTTTCCGGCAGGTTTCCCGTGCACCCCTGTCGCGCCTGCCTGTGAAGGATCACCGATGACGACGTCCATGCCGTCGCTGAAGGTTCAGCCGCTCGCCACCACCACCACCTTCCGCAACCAGGCCTACCAGGCGCTGAAGCAGGCGATCACGGAGATGGACATCTACGACCATCCCGAGGAGGTGCGGCTGGACGAGCGGCAGTTGAGCGACCTGCTGGGCGTCAGCCGCACCCCGATCCGCGAGGCGCTGACCCTGCTGGAGCAGGAGGGTTTCATCCGCCTGCTGCCGCGCCGCGGCATCTTCGTGGTGCGCAAGACCAAGCAGGAGATCATCGAGATGATCCATGTCTGGGCGGCGCTGGAAAGCATGGCCGCCCGGCTGGCGACGCAGTCGGCGTCGGGCGAGGAGATCCACAGGCTCTGGCAGCTCTTCGCGAATTTCGAGCAGCGCAGCCCGACCGACCATGTGACCGAATATTCGGAAGCCAATCTGGACTTCCACAAGAGCATCATCCGGCTCAGCGGCTCCAAGCTGATCCAGGAGATGACCGACAACCTGCTGATCCACATCCGCGCGATCCGCAAGCTGACCATCGGCCAGAACAACCGAGCGGAGCGGTCGATCAACGATCACAAGGCCATCATCAAGGCGTTGGAGCAGCGCGACGCCGACCTCGCCGAACGCCTCGTCCGCGACCACACGCTCGGCCTTGCCGCCCACGTCGCGGCGCATTGCGATTTTTTGGAGTGAGATGACACCCTCTCCCGCCTCCGGCGGGCTATGGCATTCACACAACGAGGATTGCGTGTCCTCCGAGTTTCTGATTCGGTTGTGCGGTCAGAGTCGGGAGGGCGTGGCGTTCGGGTTCGCCGGCTTGGCGGAAGCCGGGCGGGTGAGATCCGCTTGACGCGTCTTCTGCGCAATGAGGCGGCGACGGTGGATGAGATGGCGGCCGAGGCGGGCCGTCGGACGGCTCGGAGCGCTGTCATGGCCGGTCGATCCTGGCGATCCAGGACACAACGGTGGTCCGCTCCCAAGGCGGGGGCGGTCTTTATCGTCATCCCGTGCTGGCGGTGGACGCCGAGGATGGAGCGATCATCGGGCTGGTGACGGCGAGCTTCCTGACGCGGGAAGCGGGCCGGCGTGAGGACCGCCGGAGCCGACGCCGGTGGCGGCGAAGGAAAGCCGGCGCTGGCTGGACGGCGCCCGGCGTGACGGACCTCGCCCAAGCCTTCGCCGTGATCGATCTGTACCGTCGCCGCTGGGCGATCGAGCAGGTGTTCCGCACCCTGAAGACCCAAGGGTTCGACATCGAACACCTGCTGATCGAGGATCAGGATGCGGTGGCCCGGCTGGTGATGGCCACCGTGATCGCGGCCATCACCATCCAGCAACTCGTCCATGCCCGCGATGGCCGTGAGGGGCCGGCACCACTGCGCCCGCTGCTCGACGCCTTCGATCCCGAGGACGCGGTGCTCCTGGACGCCTGGTGCGAAACGCTGCAAGGCAAAGACCGCACGACAGAAAAATCCCCACCCCCAGGGCTCGCTTGCCTACGCCGCCTGGGTCTGCGCCAGGCTCGGAGGATGGACCGGCGACTACGGAAAGCCGGGACCCGTCGTCATGCACCAAGGCTGGCTCGAATTCCAAGCCGCTGAACGGGGCGTCGCTCTCCTCGCAACGCAACGCGAACTGTGAATCCGATAGCCCGCCCCGGGAGCGGGAGAGGGTTACACGCGGACCTTACAGCTCCTCGTCGAAGCCCATGTCCTCGAAGCCCGGATCCTCCGGAAGCTGCTCGGTGACGGCGCTGGCGGCTTCCGCCGCCGCCGCCTCGCCGCCGGAGAAGGCGCTGGCGAGCGCGCTGCCCAGCAGCATGCCGCCGGCCACACCCATCGCCGTCTGCGCAGCCCCGGCCATGAAGCCGCCGCCGGGCCGCTGCTGGTGCGGGTTGGCGTAGCCGGCGACGCGCGGATCGCCGTAGGCCGGCGTCTGCGGCTGCTGCCCCCAGGGCGAGGCGCCCATGCCCATCCGCTGCGGCGCCGGGGCGGGAGTGGCGGGACGGCCGCCGCCGAACAGGCTGCCGAACAGCCCGCCGCCACCGGATGCGGCCGGGCGCTCGCGCTGCTGGCGCTCCAGCTCCTCGACGCGGCCCTGCAGCGCGGCCAAGCCCTGCTCCATCATCACGATGGACTGGGCCATGATGTAGGGGGCGGCGGGCTGGCGGGCGACCTGATCGCGGATGTAGGCCTCCGCCTGGGCATCGCGCGGGCCGGACTGGGCCTCGGCTTGGCGCAGCTTGGCGAACAGGTCGTCGATGATCTGGCGTTCGGTCTGGTCCATTGCGGTCCTCGTGTTTTCCTTGGTTGGCAGTGAGCGTGGATTCGGGAGGGCGTGTCCTGCCGTTACGCGACCGCGCCGTCGGCGGATGCGGCGCAGCACGTCGTCGGGACATCCGGCGGGTGGCAGGCTGTGGGGTCGCTGGTCCATGGGGGCATCGGTCCCTCCAAGTGCGGTCACGCCCGTCGGCGCAAGAGCAGGTGAAGAGATCCGACATCGCGACCACGTCTAAGTCGCCAGAGGGGCCCGGATCCAAGTGGCCTACAGGTGTGGACGCGGCTCCCCGCCGTCAAGGGATGCCTCTTCCGGCCCGGCGCGGCAGGCCCGCTCGGTCGTCGCGGCCCCCTGGCGCGACAGCATGCCGTCGAGCGAGGAGAGGATGCAGGCGGCGTAGGGCGACGGTCCACCCTCCGCCACCGCGGACCGGCAGGCGCGCCCCACCGCCTGGGCGGCCAGGGCGTTGGTGGTTTCCGGCAGGTGGGTGGCGAGGCAGTGGTCCAGCGTGCCCGGCTCGGTGTCGCCGACCGTCAGCACGCGCACGCCGACCAGATCGCCCCAGGCGGCCCAGCCCAGCCCGGCGCCGAGCACCGACAGGTAAAGCGCCGCTTTCCAACGGGGTGTGGCGTAGGCGGGGGCGGTCATGGCTCGTCCTCCATGGTTTTCCGGTCGATGCCCAGCCGGCGCATCTTCTCCCACAGGGTGGTGCGGGACACGCCGAGCTGGGACGCGGCGCGGGCGATCTGCCCGCCGGTCTGGTCGAGGGCGGCCAGGATGTGCCGCCGCTCCGCCTCGTCGCGCACCTCCGACAGGCTGGCGACCGGGGCGGCCTCGGCCGCGGTCAGCCCCAGCTCGGGGAAGAGGTCGGCGGGTTCCAGCCCGTCGCCCTCGCCGAGCGCCACCGCCCGCTCGATGCGGTTGCGCAGCTCGCGCACGTTGCCGGGCCAGGGGTGGTCGAGCAGGGCCAGCCGCGCCGAATCGCCGATGCGCGGCTCCGGCCGGCCGAAGCGGGCGGCGATCTCCGCCACGAATCCGGCGGCGAGCGGCAGGATCTCCTCCCGCCGGTCGCGCAGCGGCGGCAGGGTCAGCGCGATCACGTGGATGCGGTAATAGAGATCCTCCCGGAAGCCGCCGCGCCGGATCATCTCCGTCAGGTCCGCGTTGGTGGCGCACACCACGCGGGCGCGGAATTCCAGAAGCTGGGTGCCACCGACCCGCGTGAAGCTCCGCTCCTGCAACAGCCGCAGCAGCTTCGCCTGCACCGCCAGCGGCAGTTCCGCCACCTCGTCGAGGAACAGCATGCCGTCCTCGGCCTGCTCGGCGAAGCCGATGTGGCGGGCCTGGGCGCCGGTGAAGGCGCCGCGCTCGTGGCCGAACACCTGGCTGTCCATCAGCTCCGGCGGGATGGCGGCGCAATTGACGGCGACGAAGGGCTTGTCGGCGCGGTCGGACACGGCGTGCAGGAAGCGCGCGGCGACCTCCTTGCCGGTCCCCGTCTCGCCCGTCAGCAGCACCGTGCTGTCGATCGGGCCGACGCGGCGCAGGGCCTGTTCGACCCGCCGCGTGGCGTCCGAACGGGCGAAGCCGGCGGGTCCGGCCACGGCGGCCCGCGCCCGCGGCGTCACCCGCTTCAGCCGCTCCACCAGCCGGCCGATGGGGAAGGGCTTGGTCAGATAGTCGTCGGCCCCGGCGCGCACGAGGCGCACGGCCTGCTCGATCTCGCCGAAGGCGGTGATGAACAGGATGGGGACGCCGCCCAGCTCGGGCAGGGCGCGGCGGAACACCTCCTCGCCGCTCAGATCCGGCAGCTTGATGTCGGAGATGACGGCGTCCGGCCGCTCGCGCCGCAGCGCCGCCAGCCCCTCGGCCCCGGTCTTCGCCCAGACGGTGGGGAAGCCCTCCAGTGTCAGCCGCTGCACCAGCGACTCGCCCATGATGGGGTCGTCCTCGATCAGGACGACACGGACGGGCTCCGTCATGGGGTGGCCTCCTCGGTGGCGAAGGGCAGGGTCAGCGCGATCTCCGTTCCCGCGCCGGGGCTGGAGCGGACGGACACCCGTCCGTTCAGCGTCTCCACCAGCCGCACCACCACGGCGATGCCGAAGCGGTTGCCCGGCTCCGACGCAGCGGCGGTCGGCGCGGTCAGCCGGCCGGCCACCGGTTCCGGCAGCCCCGGCCCCTCGTCGGCGATCGCCATGCGCAGCGCCCCCTCGTCCACCCCCGCGGTGAAGCGCACCCGCCCGCCGGGCGGCGTCGCGGCGCAGGCGTTCAGCAGCAGGTTCAGCACGATCTGCCGGGTCTGCACCGCGTCCACCGGCAGGCGCTCCGGCACATCGACCGACCAGTCCAGGGCCACCCGCCGCCGCGTCGCCTCCGGCTCGGTCAGCAAGCGCAGGTCGGCGAAGTCGTCGGCACCCAGCGTGCGCCCCTGCGGCGGCGCCCGGTAGGTGTCGAGCACGGCGCGCACCACCTCCCCGATGCTGACCAGCCCGCGCTCCAGCAGGCTCAGCGACTGCGCGCGCACCGTCGGGTCGTCGCCGAAGCTCTTCAGGGTGTCGACCGTGTTGATCAGCCCGCCCAGCGGGTTGCGCACCTCGTGCGCGACGGTGGCGGCCAGCCGGCCGAGCACGGCGGCCTTGTCCTGCTCGGCGAGCTGGGCGGCCAGATGCTCGCGCTCCTGCGCCGCCACCACCATCCGGTTGAAGCCGCGCAGCAGCCGGCCGAACTCGGTACCCGGCGGCGGCAATTCCCGGTCCGGCACCAGCTCGGGCAAGCCACGCTGCGCCGCCTCGATGCGGCCGGTCAGCGCCACCACCGGGCGCAGCATGCGCTTGACCAGCAGGTAGCCGAGCAGCGCGCCGCAGGCGCTGAGCAGCAGGTCGAGACCCGCCATCGCCGCGCGCAGCGAGCGCTGCTCGCCGTACAGCGTCGCCAGATCCACATGCACGGCGATCCAGCCGGTCACCGGCTCGGTTCCCGACAGCGACCGGGCGAGCCAGGCGCCGTCGCCGTCCGCATCGAACAGGAAGCGGCCGGGCTGGCCGGTCAGGCCGGGGGGCGGGCGTTCCGGCGCCCCGGCCTCCGCCTGCACCGACCCGTCCGGGCGGAGCACCGTGATGGTGCGGACGTCCAGGCCGGGTGCCGCCGCCAGAAGCCGCGCCAGTGCCGCCTGCATCAGCGCCGGGCTTTCCAGCGCCACATAGGGCTGCACCGCCGCCGCCGCGGTGTCGAGCACGGCCGAGGCGAGGCCCAGCGTCTGATCCGCCTGGCGGCCGAACATCCAGCCGACGGCGGTCTGGGTGGTGCCCACCGCCGCCGCGAAGATCAGCACCGCCGCCACCAGCGGCAGCCGCACCACCCACGGCAGCGTGAAGCCCCGCCCGATCCACGCCGATACCCCCATGTCCCCCGCCTGTCCGTGTGCGCGCGCCGGGACATAGATGGTGTGCCGCGGTCATCCCAGCACCACCGGCCGGTCGGGATCGTGCAGCGCGCGCAGTGCGGCACTCGCGCACACCCGCATCGGCAGCAGCAGCCCCCCGGCGTTGCCGATCACCACCACCTCCGGTGCCGGGCCGCCGGCGATCACGGACAGCAGATCCTCGCCGCCCGCCACGGTGTCGCCGCGCGCGCACCGGCGGCCGTGCGCCACCAACAGCGATTCCCCCTCCGACAGCGCGGTGTCGAGCGCGTGCGACGGTTCGCCGAGCCCGACCAGCCTCACCTCGGCCTCCGGCCAGGGGCCGAGCTGGGCCAGCCAGGAGAGCGTGCGTGCCGCCCGCGCGCTGCCATCGTGGCAGAAGGCGACACGGCGCACCGGCCGCACCGGGCCGGCGGCCACCACCACCGGCCGCACCCCGCGGGCGAGCAGCCCCAGCGCGGTGCGCAGCGGGTCGCCGGCCTCGTCGTCGCAGAGCGCGCGCGTCGCCGGAACCAGCACCAGATCATGGGCGGCCGAGGCAGCCTCGACCAGCGCGCCGGCGTCGCCCTCCTCGTGGCGCAGCGCGTGGGTCAAACCGAAGCGGCGGCAGTCGGCCTCGAACCGCTCCAGCGCGTCGGCCATGCGCTCGCGGCAGCGGCGAAGCCGGGTGTCGGCCATCATGCGGGCGTAGGTGCCGCCGCCCACCGGCATCGGCCCGACCTCCGCCAGCCGCGGCAGATCGACCACCGACAGGCCGGTGATCGCGGCGCCATGCACCCGCGCCGCGCTGACGGCGTGGCCCAGCACCGTGTCGCCGGCCCCGTTCGGCGGCAGCACCGCCAGGATGCGGCGCACACGCGTGGCCTCGGGGGCCTGGGCGGTCGGGGCCTTTGCGGTCGGCGTGGCGCGGCGCAGGTCGCGGGCGCCCAGATCGCGGATGGTGGGCATGGCGGTGCTCCTCCCTTCGGTTCGGATGGGGTCGGACGGGGCCGGCCGGCGGTCGAGCACCCCCTCGAGGTGGTCGACCTGCGTGCCGTGCCACAGCGGGGCGCCCGACACATAGGCGGCGCGGCCCAGCAGATGGCTGGCGATCGGCGTGGTCAGCAGCAGGCAGGCCAGCGCGAACAGCACGGTCAGCCAGGCCTCCGGGCTGCCGAAGGCGACGGCCGCCCCCAGCAGCACCGTGCCGGCCCCGACCACCCCGGCCTTGGTGGCGGCGTGCATGCGCAGGTACGCGTCGGGCAGCCGGGCGACGCCGACCGCGGCGATCAGCACGATGCCCGAGCCGGCGAGCAGCAGGATGGCGGCGAGGATCTCGGCCATGGCGGTCACTCCGCGGGCAGGCGGGCGGCGCCGCCCTGATCGGCGGCCCGTTCGAGCAGGCCGGCGAAGGCGGCGGTGCCCAGGAAGGAGACGAGCGCCACACCGAGCGCCACGTCCAGGAAGGCGGCGTGGCCGGCCAGAAGCGCCGCCCCGGCGCAGCAGGCGGCGGCGACGAGACCCAGCATGTCGACCGCCACCAGCCGGTCGGCCGCCGACGGCCCGCGCATCAGGCGCAGCGTCAGGATGCCGGCCGACAGCAGCAGAACGGTCATGGAGACGTGGGTGGCAAAGGTCAGGAACAGCGTCGGGGTCATGGCAGCACCTTCCGGATCTTGGTTTCGAAGCCGGTCTTGATGGCCTCGGCGGTTTCCTCCGGTCCGGCCGAGTTCATGACGTGGACGTAGAGGGTGGAGCGGTCCTCCGACACGTGGACGCTGGTGGTGCCGGGGGTCAGCGTCACCATGTCCGCCAGCAGCGTGATGCCGGCGTCGCTTGTCACGTCGAGCGGCACGGCGACGATGGCCGGGCGCCAGTCGCGCCGTGGGCTGAGGATCAGCCACGCCGTCTGCCAAGCCGACAGCAGCAGCTCCTTGACGAAGAGGACCGCGAGGTCCAGCCAGCGGAGAAGGGTCATGGCAAGGCTCCCAGGACGGTTGGACCCGGGGCGGGGGAGCCGAGGACGGCGGCGATGTAGGCGGTCGGCGACAGGAGCTCCGCCGCGGCCTCCAGCGACACCGCCACGAAGGGCTCGGCCCACAGGCTGATGGTCAGGGTGACGGCGGCCAGCGCCGTGATGGGCGCCAGCATGAGCAGCCGCGTGCGTCCGGTCAGGCCGGAGACGGCGGGAGCTCCCTCCGGCGGCTCCTTCCAGAAGGCGTAGTTCCAGATCTTGATCATGGAATAGAGCGTCAGCAGCCCGACCAGCAGCGCCACCCCGGCCAGCCAGGCATGCCCCTGCTCCAGCCCGGCGCGGATCACCGTGAGCTTGCCCCAGAAGCCCGACAGCGGCGGGATGCCGGCCAGCGACAGGGCGGGGATCAGGAACAGAACCGCCAGCAGGGGCTGCGACCGCGACAGCCCGCCCAGATCCTTGAGCTGGTAGGAGCCGCCCGCCCGCTCGATGGCGCCGGCGATCAGGAACAGGTTCGCCTTCACCACGATGTGGTGGACGATGTAGAGGACCGCCCCGCCCAGCGCGAGCGGCGTCCACACCGCCAGCCCCAGCAGCATGAAGCCGATCTGGCTGATGATGTGGAAGGCCAGGATGCGGCGGATGTCGTAGTGCGCGGCCGCCCCCAGCACGCCGGTCAGCATGGTCAGCGCGGCCAACACCGCGACCACCGGCCCCACCCATTCCGCGGCCCCGCCATAGACCAGCGTGAAGACGCGGATCATCGCGTAGACGCCGACCTTGGTCAGCAGGGCCGCGAAGATCGCGGCCACCGGCGGCGGGGCCGTGTGGTAGGAGGCGGGCAGCCAGAAGAACAGCGGGAAGACAGCGGCCTTCAGCCCGAAGGCGGCCAGCAGCATCACCGCGGTCGCCGACACCAGCCCGCGGTTCTCCGCCAGCGGCACCTTGCCGGCGAGGTCGGCCATGTTCAGCGTGCCGGTGATGCCGTAGAGGAAGCCGACCCCGATCAGGAACACCGTCGTGCCGACGAGATTGAGCACGGCGTATTTCAGCGCGCCGTCGATCTGCTCCCGCGAACCGCCGAGGATCAGCAGCCCGAAGGACGCGATCAGCATCACCTCGAACCAGACATACAGGTTGAACAGGTCGCCGGTCAGGAACGACCCGATGACGCCGAGGATCAGCCCGTGGAACAGCGGGTGGAAGCCCGCCCGCTCGCGGTCCAGCGCGTCGTGGGCGAGGCCGTAGACGGTGGTCGCCAGCGCCATGGTGGCGGCGATCACCACCATGATGGCGGCGAAACGGTCGGCCACGAAGGTGATGCCGAAGGGGGCGCGCCAGTCGCCCATCTGGCTCGCCACCACGCCGCCGTCGAGCACGCGGACCAGCAGCGTCACCGCCGCGACCAGCAGCGCCACCGCCGCCGCGACGCCCACGGCGCGCTGCGCCCGCACGCTGCGCCACAGCATGGCCGTCAGCGCCGCCGCGGCCAGCGGGATCATCAGCGGCAGCAGGAGGATCAGGCCGTCCATCACGCGGCCTCCTTCCGCGGGGCGGGGCTGGTCACCGGCGTCGGCTGCGGCGGTTCGTGCGCCGGCTCCGCCTCCCGCATGGCCTCGGTGTCGAGCGTGCCGAGCGCGCCGTAGGCGCGGTGCACCAGCACCAGCACGAAGGACACGAAGGCGAAGCCGATGACGATGGCGGTCAGGATCAGCGCCTGCGGCAGCGGGTTGGCGGCCCCGGCCACCAGCGCGTCGATCCCCGCCGCCACGATCGGCGGCGTCGGCCCGACCAGCCGGCCGGACAGGAAGATCGACAGGTTGGCGGCGTTGCCCAGCAGGATCAGCCCCAGCACCATGCGCAGCACGTTGCGGCTGAGGATCAGGTAAGCCGAGGCGGCGAGGATCACGCCGAAGGCGATGGCGAGCAGCGGCTCCATCTCACTCCTCCGTCAGTTCGAACAGGAAGGCGCAGACGGCACCCACCACGGTCAGGTAGACCCCGACGTCGAAGACCAGCGCCGTGCTCAGCACCGACCACCAGAGATGCGTCAGGAAGGGTTCGCCCAGCAGGAAGGCCGGCAGGCCGCTGACCAGCGCCAGCAGCAGCCCCGCGCCCAGCACCGCTTTCGGTGTGAAGCGCAGCGCCGCTTCCGCCGCCCGCCGGCCGAAGGCGATGGCGTAGACGGCGAAGCCGCTGGCCGCGAACAGCCCGCCGATGAAGCCGCCGCCCGGCGCGTTGTGGCCGCGCAGCAGCAGGTAGAGCGAGAAGACCAGCATCAGGGCCAGCAGCGGCCGGGCGCTGGTGCGCAGGATCACGGACGGCATGGGCCTATGCCCCTCCTTGAGGCGCTTGGGGGCGGCGCTTGAGGATGGCGAGGGCGGCCAGCCCGGCGAGGCCGAGCACGGTGATCTCACCCAGCGTGTCGAGCGCCCGGAAATCGACGATGATGACGTTGACCACGTTGCGCCCGTGCGCTTCCGGCACCGAGGCCGCGCCGAACCAGGCGCCCAGCGTCGGGTCGAAGGGGCTGGCGAGCACCGCCAGCATCACCAGCGCACCGACGCTGCCCACACCCACGGCGAGTGCCGCGTCGGTCCGGCGCTGGCCGCGGGTGCGGTGCTCCGGCTCGCGCAGCGGCAGCTTCAGCAGCACCGCGGTCAGGATGACGATGAACAGCACCTCCACCGCGAACTGGGTGAAGGCGAGGTCGGGCGCCCCGAACAGCAGGAACACCAGCGCCGAGCCGAAGCCGACCACGCCCACCGCCATGATGCCGGCCAGCATGCCGCGCGCCACCACCGCGGCCACCGCCCCCGCCATCAGCAGCAGCGCCGCCCCGGCCTCGTACACGGTCAGGTCCAGCCAGCCGGCCGGCACCGCGATGCCGCCGCCGAACAGCATGGGTGCGGCGGTCGCCGCGGCGATCACCGCCAGCGTCACGGTGGCGTAGACCCGCAGGCTGCCCGGCTGGATCAGGCGCGTCTGCCACGCCGCCAGCCACTGGAAGCCGCCGAGCGCCACGGTGTAGCCGCGCTCCGGCCCGTGGCGGTCCAGCAGGTGCCAGCGCTCCATGCGGCGGCGCAGCGGCTCCCAACGCAGGAAGACCGCGATCCCCAGCGCCAGAGTCAGCACCGACAGGCCCAGCACCGGCGTGAACCCGTGCCACAGCGCGAGCGGCGCCGGGGTAGCGCTGCCCATCGCGGCACTGCCCATCACGGCACTCACCGCCGGCTCCACCAGCCAGCCGCCCAGCGTGCCGGGCAGCAGCCCGAAGAGCACGCCGCCGGCCGCCAGCGCCGCCGGCCCCGCCAGCATCTCCGGCGGCGGGTCGTGCGGCGTCGTCTCCAGCCCGCGCGGCGTGCCGAGGAAGGCGCGCACCGACAGGATGCCGCCGACCACCACCATGGCGGCGTTGGCGAGCACACCGGCCCCGACCAGCAGCAGCGGGGCGACGGGGTGGGTCAGCTTCGCCTCGTACAGCAGCTCCTTGCCGACGAAGCCGACGAAGGGCGGCAGTCCGGCCATGGACAGGCCGGCGGCCAGCGCCACGACGGCCGTCACCGGCATCGAACGGGCGAGGCCGCCCAGCCGGGTGGCGTCGCGGGTGCCCGTCTCGTGGTCGATGATGCCGGCCACCAGGAACAGGCTGGCCTTGTAGAGCGCGTGCACGATGAGGAAGGTCATGGCCGCGGTGGCGGCGATCGGATCCTGAAGCCCCAGCAGCATCACCAGCGTGCCCAGCGCCACCACGGTGGAATAGGCGAGCACCCGCTTCAGGTCGGTCTCGCGCAGGGCCAGCAGCGCGCCGACCAGCATGGTGGCGGTGCCCGCCGTGACCAGCGCGCCGGTCCACAGCTCCTCCCCCCCGAACACCGGGTTGAAGCGGGCCAGCAGATAGACCCCCAGCTTCACCATGGTGGCGGAATGCAGGTAGGCGCTGACGGGGGTCGGCGCCTCCATGGCGTTGGGCAGCCAGAAATGCAGCGGCGCCTGTGCCGACTTGGTGAAGGCGGCCAGGATCAGCAGGACCAGGATGGCCGGGGCCAGCGGGTGCTCGGTCAGCGCCGGCCCGGCGGCGATGATCTCCGACAGCCGGAAGGTGCCCGCCGCCTGACCCAGCAGCAGGGCCGCGGCCAGCAGCATCAGCCCGCCGGCCCCGGTGACCAGCAGCGCCTGCAGCGCCGCCGCCCGCGCCCGCTCGCTCTCGCCCTTGAAGCCGATCAGCAGGAAGGAGGTGAGGCTGGTCAGTTCCCAGAACACGAACAGCGCGATCAGGTGGTCGGAGGTGACCGTGCCCAGCATCGCCGCCATGAACAGCGCCAGCACCGCCAGGAACCGCCCCTGTCGCGGATGCCCCGCCAGATAGCGCCCGGAAAAGGCGAAGACCCCCGCCCCGATGCCGGTGATCAGCAGAGCCATCAGCAGGGACAGCCCGTCCACCCGGAAGGCCAGCTCGACTCCCAGCGACGGCACCCAGCGCATCACGTCGGTCGGGATGCTCCCCGCCGCCACGCCGGGCAGCATCGTGGCGAAGCCCACGAACAGGGCGAACGGCACGGCCGCCGCCGCCCAGCCGCGAACGGCCGGCGGCAGGCGGGTGATGAGCAGCAGCGGTGCGGCGGCGGCGATGGCGGCCGCGATCGCCAGTGCGGTGAATGGCACGGTTGACCTCCTCCCCGTTGACCCGAGGGAGACTTCGCAAGCGCCGTGCCGTTCGTCGGTACGCTTTTAGATCAAGGGGTTGGCGGTGGCTCTTGGCGCGGTGTTCCGGGTTTCCGGACGGCCGGGGGCGGGCGATGTCCGGATTTCCGGACATGGGCGATGGGTCAGGGCTTGCGCCGCCGCTCCGCCGCGTCACGCTCCTCCTTCAGAAGACGGATCTCCCTCTCGAGGCGCTCCTCCCTCAGGCGGCGCTCCGCCTCATCGCGGGCACGCCGTATCTCCGCCTGTTGTTTTTCGTACGAGCGGTTCATCTCTTCCGTCCGCTGGCGGGCTTCCTCCGCGTAACGCCGGGCTCGTTCGAGCCCCTCTTGCCGGCGATTGTGGTCCTCGACGTCGCGCCGGTGTCTCTCCGCGGCGCGGCGGCGCGCCTCCTCCTCCTGCTGCATCCGGGTCATGAACTCCCGCTGCTGGCGCTCGAGCCGATCCTCCAGGTCCTCCCGGGACTCACGCTCACGGTGCCCCGAGGAGACGCTCACCGAGGGCGCCGACCCCGGCGATGTGGACAGGGTCTGCACGACGACCGTGATGGTGTTCCCTTCGGGGCTCAGGATTTGGAAGGCTACGGGTTGCCCGTTCCCGGTCGGGACGAGCTGCGGCATAAGGCTTCGCACGCGCTCGATCTTGGCCGCGTCGTTGGGGTGACGGCCGAGATGGGCGGCGATGGCGTTCGACGTCTCCGCCGAGGGGGTGGTTCGGGCGTGCGCCAGCGTGCGGTCCAGAATGATCGTCTCGGCCTCGGGCGTGGTCAGGCCGGGCACCTCCGTGTAGGGGTCGGTCAGCATCCATGCCACCGTGCCTCGGCGGTTCTGCTCCGCCGCCCGCGTGGCGATCGTCCGCTGCAACTCATCCAGCGTGGACCGCGTGGCCGGGGCCGGGCCGCCGGGTGCTCCCGGCGTCGGCCCGCCCAGACCGAGCGCCGCGGCGCGCGCCACCTGTCGCGCCGCCGCCAGGGCCGCCGCCTTGTCGGCGAAGCCCTCCGCCGCCCGCCGGAGATCGGCCAGCGCCATGATGCGGGCCGAGGGGTAGCGGGCGAACAGGTCGGCCAGCGCCGCCTGCCGCGCGGGATCGGCGGGCAGGACCCGCCAGTAGGGATCGAGGATGTCCATACCGGCCCGGACGGCGCCGGACTGGAAGGCCGCCTCGGCCCTGGCGACGGGGTCCGGCGCCGTCGTGCCGGTCGCCCCCGTCGCGGTGTTCGTGATCGATACCATCATGCACGACGCGGTCATCAAGGATGCCACCCAGCGTGCGGATACCATCGTGCGCCTCCTGTGCGCATGCCGCCCGCGCTCTTGCGGCCCGGGTACGGCTGCCGGGGGATGAACGGAAGGTTCCGCTTCGTTATTCCCTGGGTTCGAGTGTGCTCCCTGCACGCGTCAGGATGATGATCGCAGCCGGCGTGGACCATGCTCGGTCGGCGGTGCTCCGCCCATGCGTCTGAAAAGTGGATTCGATGTCAGAAATTGCGCGTTCATCGGGAGCGTGGCGGCGACATCCGCAGTGCGCATCGACGGCGTACGGATGTATGAAATTTATTGAAGATGGAATTTATTGGACAAGACATAAAGAGTACGTCATGACGATCCTGTCAGGAATAGAAGGCTTCCTGCATGTCCGTCGCGCTGCATCATCGGCCGGAGGAGCGTCGCCGTCTCATGAGGCTGCTGCTCGGCGGAACCGACATCCTCATGCTGGCGCCGCGCCGCATCGGGAAGACATGGCTGATGAAAAAGGTGGACGGGGACCTGACCGCCGCCGGTGTCACCTGCGTCCGCATCGATGTGGAGGGGATCGACAGCGAAGCCGCCTTCCTGCGCACCCTCTGCCAGGAGATCGACGGGAAGCAGACCATCGTCGGCTCGGTCACGAACTTCCTGACGACCAAGCTCAAGCAGGCGAGGTCCGGGAACGCCGGCTCCTCGCTCGCCGAGATGCTCGGCACCACCGACCCGCGGATCTTCTCCGACACGCTGATCGCCGCGCTGCACCAGCAAGGCACGCGCACCGTCATCATGATCGACGAGTTCTCGCTGTTCGTGTGGGGACTCAGCCGCAAGGACCCCGATGGTGCGCGCACGATGCTCTACCACCTGCGGCGCCTTCAGCAGGAACACACCAACGTGTCGTGGCTGCTGACCGGCTCCATCGGCCTGGACGTGGTGGCCCGCCGCCTGGGTCTGGAGGGTGCCCTGCTGGATTTCGAGAATTTCGGCCTCGCCCCCTTCGACGAGGGCGCGGCGCGGTCCTACCTTTCCGAACAGTCGAACGACGGGCTGCTCGACCAGCCCTACGACCTGACCGACGACGGATTCGCCCATCTCACCCGCGAGCTGGGCTGGCTGTCTCCCTATTACCTCGGCCACATCGCCCGCCTCGTGAAGCCCGCGGCGCCGACGCAGGCGGGCGGCCGGGCCAGCGCCGGCCGGGTGGAGGTGGAGCGGGCGTTCGAGGCGCTGCTGTCGCCGCTCCACCGCAGCTATTTCGCCCCATGGGGCGAACACATCCGCAAGAACTTCCTCCCCGAGGACACCGGGCGTCTCGAGATGATCCTCGCCCGCTGCTGCGAAACCGCGGGTGGCGAGACGGAGGACACGCTTCTGGGGCTCTTCAACCCCACGCCGGGCGCGGTCAGCCTGCGGGATCTGAAGGACCTGCTCCTCAGCCTGTGCAACGACGGCTATCTGGTGAAGGATGACGGCCGCTGGCGCTACCGCTCCGGTCTGCTACGCCGCTACTGGCTGGAGTATGTCGCGTGACCTTCCTTCCCCTGCCTCTGCTCTACAATCAGAAGTCCATGAGCGACGAGGATTTCGTCGCCGCCTTCGTGGCGCGCGGCGAATTCTTCGACCGGCTCCTGAACGTGCTGCGGCGGCAGGCGCGCGGGGGGGACAGCGAACACCATCTGATCGTCGGCCAGCGCGGCATGGGCAAATCCACCCTGCTGCGCCGGATCGCCATCGGGGTGATGCAGGACGAGGCGCTGCGCCAACACTTCATCCCCCTCCAGTTCCGGGAGGAGCAGTACAACGTCCTCACCCTCGCCACCTTCTGGCGCAACTGCGGCGACGCGCTGGCGGAATGGTGCGACCGCAACGGGCGGGAGGCGATGGCCGCCCGCATCGACCGCGCCATCGAGCGGCCGGAATGGCGCGAGGCGGACCCGGCGGCCGACGCCTTCCTGGCCCTGTGCCGGGAGATCGGCGGGCGGCCGGTGCTGCTGGTCGACAACCTCGACCTCATCCTCGACGCGCTCGACGACACGCACCAATGGACGCTGCGCCGCATCCTCCAGATGGCGGATGGGCCGGTGGTGATCGGTGCCGCCACCCACTTCATCAACCAGAGCGGCGACCGCGACGCCGCCTTCTACGAGTTCTTCCACCCCCATCTGCTGGAGCCGCTGGGGGAGGAGGAGCTGATGCGCTGCGTGCGCTCGCTGGCCGACCGGCGGGGTCCGGCCGGGGAGCCGGTACGCCGGGTGCTCGCCACCGAGCCGCAGCGGCTGCGCACCCTCTACGCCCTGACCGGCGGCAACCCGCGCGTGCTGGCGCTGATCTACCAGATCATCGAGCGCAGCGAGGGGGAGACCACCTTCGCCGACCTGGAAGCCCTGCTCGATCAGGTCACCCCCTTCTACAAGGCGCGGGTGGAGGAATACGCGACCGCCCAGCAGCGCGCCGTCATCGACGCCATCGCCCTGAACTGGGACCCCATCCTCTCCCGCGACCTCGCCGCGGCGACCGGCATCCCGGTGACCACCATCTCCACCCACCTCGACAAACTGAGGAAGGAGGGGTTCGTCCAGGAGGTGGAGACCTCCGGCGCCCGCTCCGGCTACCAGATCGCCGAGCGCTTCCTGAACATCTGGTACCTGATGCGCCACGGCACCCGCCGCGCCCGCCAGAAACTCCTCTGGCTGACCAAGTTCCTCAGCCGCCTCTACACCCCCGACGAACTCGACCGCATGGCCGCCGAGGCCCGCGACGAGGCCACCTGCCGCTGGCACCCGTATTATCGGGAGGCGGTGCTGGCGGCGTATGAGGAGGCATTCGGAGTGGGGGTGAAGGATAGCGGTAACGGCGATCCAAACGCTTTGGTAGATCCGTCATGGGCTCTATCTCTATTTAAAAAGGCGAGAATTTATTATCAGTCAAATGAATTTTGCAATGCTATTATCTTGTTTAGAAAAATAATTAATAAATATGAAAATACAAAAGACCCATTTATGATGACTGTTGTATCTCGATCTATGCTTGGCCTTGGGATTATATTTGGAGATATGAATGATGATGAAAATGAAATAAAAGAGTATGATCTTATTTTCGAAAAATTTGGAAATAATAATAATATTGAGGTGAGAAAATCTGTCGCTATGGCCCTCTTTAACAAGGGCAATAAACTTATCTCGATTGGCCGCGGTGGTGAAGCAATTTCTGCATTCAACGATCTGATTTCTCGCTTTGCCGCGTCTGAGGATGGAGATCTGGTGCGGGCAGTCGTCAAGGCATCTGCTAACAAGGGGCGCCAACTCGGCATTCTCGGCCGCATCGCTGATGCTATTACAGCCTACGACGAGGCGGTCTTGCGCGCTTCGAACACGCGAACACTCGATGGCCACGCGTACGATGCCCTGATCGCAAAGGGTAGCCTTCAGCTGGACGTGTTGGAGGACGGCCCGTCGGCCGAAGCGGCATTCCGTGCGGCGCTCGACTTCTGGGGCAACTCCCCGGTCGCGCGGAGCAAGATCGTCTGGACCCGGATCATGACCGGGCAATGGTCGGCTGCGCAGGAAGAGCGTGCCGCCCTGGGTGACGGCGATGCCGCCGCCCTGGCCCTGATCGATGCCGGGATCGCGTTCGCCGCCGACAATTTCGGGGTGGCGACCGGCCATCTCGATGCGGCCCTGGCCGATGGGCTGGAGGAGGACGGTGCCGACCCGTTCGGGACCTTCGACGACCTGCTCCGCGTCCTCCGCCTTGCCGAGATGCGGGGGTATGGGGAGAAGTTGATCGGGTGGTTCGGGGACAGCGGGCATGCGGATCGCTACGCCCCGGTCTTCGCGGCCTTCGTCGCCCTTGTCCGGGGGGAGCGGTTCCTGCTCGACGTCAACCCGGAGGTCCGGCGGCCGGCGCAGCAGATTTTCGAGCGCCTGTCGGCCCCCCGGCGCCATGCCGCTCCGCCCCCCACCGGGAACGGCGAATCTCCCCGTCCGTCCCGCCGGCCCCGGCGCCGCAAGGCGTCCTGACCCGGCGCCGGCGACGCCTGACCTGGGCGGCCATCCTGAAACAATGCATTGTATGAGCGGGTGGCTCGTGACGGTGGTTGCCGCGCGGGCACTTCTGCAACCAAGTTCCGCATGAACGGCGCCACGACGGCGCCCGACGCGCCGTCGTCGCCCCGCGGATTGTCGATGCACAATGCATTTTATGTTGACGACAGTCCCCGGCCTCGCCTATCGTCCGCTCAACAAAAGAGCCGTCCAAACGCTAGGGAGGGAGGTCATCATGCGGAGTCTGAGGACTCTTGCGGCAGCCGTTGGTCTGCTGTCGCTTGCCGTCGTCGCGCCGGCCAAGGCGCAGAGGATCGGGATCGACGAGGCCAACAAGGTGGTCACGGTCGGCGCCTTCACGCCGGTCACCGGGCCGGTGCCATTCTACGCCATCCTGACCCACGCCGCGGACGCGTATTTCAAGCACGTCAACGAAAACGGCGGGATCGAGGGCTGGACGGTCAAGTACGTCACCCAGGACGACGGCTACGAGCCGGCCCGCTCCGCCGCGGTCACCCGCCAGATGGTGGAGGGGGAGGGCATCTTCGCGCTCTCCGCCTCGGTCGGCACCGCGACCAACGCCGCCGTGCTGCCCTACGCCAAGGAGGTGGGGCTGCCCGTGGTGGGCCCGATCGGCGGGGCGTCCGCCTTCTACGTCGATCCCAACGTCTTCCCGCTGCTGCCGGATTACGGCTGGTCGGCGGCGATGAACGTCGATTACGCGGTCAACGACCTGAAGCTGAAGAAGATCGCGCTCTTGTGGGAGAACGACGAGCTGGGCAAGTCCGGCAAGCGCGGCTTCGACCTCTACATGCGGCATCTGGGGCTGGAGCCGGTGGAATCGGTGCCCTTCGACGTCAAGACCACCAGCTTCGCCCCGCACATCCGCCGCGTCGCCAATGCCGGGGCCGAGGCGATCGTGCTGTTCGGCTCCAACGCCAACCTCGCCGCCGCGCTGAAGGCCGCCGACCAGACGGGGCTGAGCGCCAAGTGGTTCGCCCCCTTCTTCACCGCCGATCCGTCCACCTACAAGCTGGCCGGCGACCTGCTGGACGGGGTCCATTTCTCGTCCTGGCTGCTGCCGGTGTCGAGCGAGGAGCCGTCCGTCGCCGCCTACCGCGCGACCGTGAAGAAGCACTACCCGAACGATCCGCAGGGCGTGTTCGGCCTGAACGGCTGGAGCAACGCCGCCGTCTTCGGCGAGGGCTTCCGCGCCCTGCTCAAGAGCGGCAAGCCGCTGACCCGCGAGAACCTCAGGGCGGCGCTGGAGTCGCTCGACGGCGTCACCGTCGGCGGGGCCAAGGGCGTGACCTTCAAGCCGGGCGACCACCGCGGCACCCGGCAGGAGGGCATCATCCAGGCGCACAAGGGCCAGTTCGTGCTGGTCCGCGACTTCCGCCCCTATCCGGATGTGGTCTTCAACGCCAAAGCCGACTGATATCGTCGGGGCATCCCCGCCGATCGGGGCGGGGGGGCCTTTCCGTTCGTCACAAAGGGACTGACGCATGCCTCATGTTCATCTGAGCGGACCCCCGCGCCTGGAAGGGCAGGTCGCCCTGGTCACCGGTGCCGCCGGCGGCATCGGCCGGGCGACGACCCTGGCGCTGGCCGAGGCCGGGGCCCGCGTCGTCGCCACCGACATCGCGGAGTCCGCCGCCTTCGACCATGAGCGGGTGGAATACCGGCGGCTCGACGTCACCAACCGGGCGGCCGTCGCCGACACCGTGGCCGGGATCGCCGGCACGCTAGGGCGCATCGACATCCTGATCCTGTGCGCCGGCACCATCTCGCACCGGCCGCTGGGAGAGTCCACCGACGAGGAATGGCGCTCCATCCTGGACGTCAACCTGATGGGTGTCGTGCACCCCGTGCGCGAGGTCATGCCGGTGATGGAGCGGCAGGGCTACGGCAAGATGGTGGCGCTGGGCTCCATCGCCGCGAAGATCGGCGGCGTCGCCTCCGGCCCCTCCTACGTGGCGGCCAAGTCGGCGGTGCACGGGCTGATGAAGTGGGTCGCCAAGGCCGGTGCGGCCAAGGGCATCTACGCCAGCATCGTGGCGCCCGGCCCGGTGGAGACCCCGATGTGGGAGACGGTGACGCGGAAAGCGGCGCCGTCGGCCAACGGCAACGTGCCGCTCGGCCGCTTCGGCCAGCCCGACGACATCGCCCAGGCCATCCTGTTCCTCGCCTCCCCGCAGTCGAACTGGATCACCGGGACCGTACTCGACGTCAACGGCGGCATGCTGATGGATTGATGCGATGACCAGCGAAACGACCACCAGTCAAACGACCATCGGCTTCATCGGCCTGGGCGTCATGGGCGGCCCGATGTGCCGCAACGTCGCCCTCAAGCACGCGGGCCGGGTGCTGGCGCAGGACCTGTCGCCGGCGGCGGTCGAGGCGCTGTCGGACACCAGGGCGGAGCCCGCGGACCTGGAGGCCATCGCCGCCATGGCCGGCATCGTCTGCCTGTCGCTGCCCGGCGGCCCGCAGGTGGAGGCGGTCTGCGACCGTCTGGTCGCGGCGGGGCTGCGGCCCGGCACGGTGGTCGTCGACCTGTCCACCACCCCGGTCGCCACCGCGCGCGCCGTGGCGTCCCGGCTGGCCGCGCGCGGCATCGACTTCGCCGACGCCCCCGTCGCCCGCACGCGGGAGGCGGCGCAGCGCGGCGAGCTGTCGATCATGGTCGGTGCGTCCCCGTCGGTCTTCGCCCGCATCGAACCGGTGCTGGCCTGTATGGCGACCGACATCACCCATGGCGGCGACGTCGGGACCGGCCAGGTGCTGAAGCTGGTCAACAACATGCTGGTGTTCGAGCATGTGGTGGTGCTGGCGGAGATGATGGTGCTGGGCGAGCGCGCCGGGGTCGATCCGGAAACGCTGCTGCGGGCGGTGTCCAAGGGCTCCGGCGACAGCTTCGTCCTGCGCAACCACGGCATGAAGGCGATGCTGCCGCGCCGGTTCCCGGAGCACGCCTTCCCGCCGGACTATGTGTTGAAGGACATCGGCTACGTCTTCCAGCTCGCCGAGGAGACCGGCGTGCCGATCAAGGCGGCCGAGACGGTGCGCCGCTACTACGAGCTGGCGGTCGAGCATGGCCTCGGCGGCCAGTATTTCCCGAGCGTGATCCGGCTGGTGGAGCAGGGCGTGCTGAAGGAGGAGGGGTGATGACCCAGCCCTCCGCCGTCGCCGTGCTGCTGTCCGACCTGTTCCCGCTGGTCTGGTCGGGGCTGATCACCGGCTGCCTCTACGCGCTGGGCGCCATGGGGCTGGTGATGATCTTCAAATGCTCGAAGGTCGTGAACTTCTCGCACGGCAACGTCGCCGGGCTGGCCGCCTTCCTGGTCTACGGCCTGTCGAGCGGGGTGCTGCTCCAGCTTTCCTGGGGTATGGCGGTGGGGGTGACGCTGGTGGCGATCGTGGCGGTCGCCGTCCTCACCTACGCGCTGATCGCCCCGCTGGTCTTCGCGTCCGACCTGACCGCCACCATCGCCACGCTGGGCATCGGGCTGATCGCGCAAGGGGTGACGCTGCTGGTGTTCGGGGCCGACATCGTGGCGCTCGACCTGCCGGTGCCGCCGTTCCGCGCCACCGTGCTGGGGCTGCGGATCACCGGCTACGACCTGACGGTGCTGGCCGTGGCGCTGGTCACCATCGGCGCGCTGTTCTTCGTGATCGACCACACCAAGCTCGGCATCGCCTTCCGCGCCATGTCCGACAACCCCTTCGCGGCCGAGGTCTGCGGCCTCAGCCTGAAGGCGGTGCACATCTTCGCCTGGACGGTCGCGGCTGTGCTGGGGGTGGTGGGGGCGCTGCTGATCGTGCCGACGACCTTCCTCAGCGTCACCACCGTCGCCGTCTTCATGCTCCAGGCCTTTGCCGCCGCGGTGGTCGGCGGCTTCACCAGCCTGCCGGGGGCGCTCATCGGCGGCGTTCTGATCGGGGTGCTGATGAACCTCTTCACCTACTACGTCTCGCCCGAATACAGCAGCACCTTCCTCCTCTGCATCATCCTGGTGGCGCTGAACATCTTCCCCAACGGCGTTCTCGCCGCGGCCGGCGGAGGGTCCCGTGTCTGAGAGCATCGGCCTGCTGCACGCGGACAAGCGCTCGCCCGCGGACGCCATGCGGCTGTTCGGCGGCCCGGCGCTGAGAGCCGCCCTGGCGGTGGCGCTGCTCGGCCTGCCGCTGGTGGTGGCGCCCTCCTGGCTGTTCACGCTGGGCATCTGCTTCGCCAACAGCCTGGGCGTGCTGTCGGTCAGCATGCTCGTCCGCTACGGCGGCGAGGTGTCGATCGGCCACAGCGTCTTCGCCGCCGCCGGCGCCTACACCGTGGCGATCCTGGAGGTCCGTTTCGGCGTGCCGCTGTGGATCAGCCTGCCGCTGGCGGTGGCGGTGGGGGCGCTGCTGGGGATGGCCTTCGCGTGGCCGTCGCGGCGCCTGTCCGGCATATACTTGGCGGTGACGACCATGGCGCTCGCCCTGGCGCTGCCGGAGATCATCAACGCCGCGGACGCCTGGACCGGTGGTTACGAGGGGCTGTATGTGGCGCAAGCCCTCCTGCCCGCGGCACCGATGGGGTTGCAGCGCTACTACGTGGCCCTGCTGCTGCTGTTCGCCGGGGTGTACGCCCTGGCCCGCCTGCGGGAATCGCGGCAGGGCATGGCGCTGCTGCTGGCCCGCAGCCATCCGGCCGCGGCCGACGCCTTCGGCACCCGCCGCACCTGGGCGCGGCTGTCGGCGATGGCGATCAGCGCCGGCATCGCCGGGGCGGCCGGCGCCTCCATGGCCTACGCCAGCGCCACCGTATCGCCCAGCGGCTTCACGCTGTGGACCGCCATCTTCCTGCTGGTGGGCTCGGTGGTCAGCGTCTACGGGCTGACACTCGGCCGGGCGCTGCTCGGCGGCGCCTTTCTCACGCTGGTGCCGCAGATGCTCGCCAGCTCCGGCGCCTGGATCCCGATCTTCTACGGCTGCGCCCTGCTGGCGGTGATCCTGGTCGGCCATTACGCCCCGAAACTCCGCTCCCTCGTCGAGCGGCGCGGCCGCGGAAGGAGCGCGCCATGACGGCCCCGACCCTGACCGCCAGCGGCCTGCATCTCTCCTTCGGCGGGATCCGGGTGCTGCACGACCTGGATCTGGAGTTCCGGCCCGGCGAGATCACCGGCCTGATCGGCCCCAACGGTGCCGGCAAGACCAGCCTGTTCAACTGCCTGACCGGCGCCTACCGGCCGGAGAAGGGCGCCATCCTGCTGGGCGACCGCCCGCTGCGCGGCCTTCCCCCGGCGGCGCGCGCCGCCCACGGCATCGTGCGCAGCTTCCAGACGGTGGCGCTCTGCCCCGACCTGACGGTGGTCGAGAACGTGATGATGGGGCTGGCGCGAAACCATCACGCCGGCTGGCTGGACGCCTTCCTGCCCTTGCCCCGCGGTCGGCGCGAGCGCGCCGCCATGCGCACCGCCGCCACCGCCGCACTGGCGGAGTTCGGACTGGTCGACGCCGCCGACCGTTTCCCCGCGCAGTTGCCGCCCGGCAACCAGCGGCTGGTGGAAATCGCGCGCGCCATCGTCGGCCGCCCCACCGTCCTGCTGCTGGACGAGCCGGCGGCCGGGCTCAACGACGCCGAGACCCGCGACCTGACCCGGGTCCTGCAACGGCTCGCCACGCCCGATCTCGTGATGGTGGTGGTGGAGCATGACATGGACCTCGTCATGGGCATCTGCGACCGCATCTACGTGCTGAACTTCGGGGAGTTCGTGGCCTGCGGCACCCCGGCGGAGGTGCGCACCGACCCCGATGTGGTGCGGATCTATCTGGGGAGCGACGATGACTGACCTCTTCGCCATCCGCGACCTGTCCGTCACCTACGGCGCCGGCGCCCCGGCGGTGGAGCGTGTGTCCTTCACCGTCGGCGCGCGCGAGGTGGTGGCGCTGCTGGGCGCCAACGGCGCCGGGAAGAGCTCCATCATGAAGGCGCTCGCCGGGCTGGTCCCCGCCTCGGGCGAACTGCTGTTCGAGGGCGAGCCGGTCTCCGCCCTGTCCACCCGCCAGCGCGTCGCCCGCGGCATCGTCTATGTGCCGGAGGGGCGGGCCATTGTCGGCAGCCTGACGGTGCGGGAGAACCTCATTCTCGGCGGCTACCAGGTCCATGCTGCGCGGCGGCGCGAGCGCATGGCGATGGTGCTGGAGCTGTTCCCGGAGATCGCCAGCAAGGTGGAGCGGGCGGCGTGGCGGCTCAGTGGTGGCGAGCAGCAGATGCTCGCCATCGGCCGCGGCCTGATGGCGGGGCCGAAACTGCTGCTGCTGGACGAGCCGTCGCTGGGCCTCGCCCCGCTGCTGGTGCGCCGCGTGTTCGACCGGCTGGCCGGCATCCGCGCGGACGGTGACTTGGCGATCATCCTGGTCGAACAGAACCTGCAGATGACGATGCGGCTGGCCGACGGCATCCATTTCCTGCGCTCCGGCCGCATCGTCGGCCACCGGCACCGGGACGACCTGCGGACCGGTGCCGCCCGGCAGGAGGTCATCGACGCCTATCTCGGCGCCGCGAGCCACCACGCCGCATGAACCAGCACGCACGGAGCGGAGGAAGCGCCATGCCGGCCGAATACGAAATCCACGCGATCCGCTACGGCACCAACGACCGGCGGACCCGTGGCCGCAACTTCATCCTCGACGAGCGGCCGAACGAGCCGCTGACGATGGATTTCTTCTGCTGGTTCCTGCGCTGCGGCGACCGGGTGATCGTCGTCGACACCGGCATGGACCCGGAGAAGGCCCGCAAGCACGGCCACACCATGCTGCTGGATCCGGTCTCCACGCTGCGCGACCTGGGCGTCGAGCCGGAGCGGGTGGAGACGGTGCTGATCACCCACATGCATTACGACCACACCGGCCATCTCGACGCCTTCCCCGTTGCCCGCTTCCACATGCAGTCGGAGGAGATGGCCTATGTGACCGGCCCCTGGATGGGCCGCCGCTGGTTCCGCCACGCCTACGAGGTGGACGAGATCGCGCGGATGGTGACGCTGCTCCACCAGGGGCGGGTGGAGCTGCACGGGCGCGACCGCGCGATCGCCGACGGGGTGTCGGTGCATTGGGTCGGCGGCCACTGCGCCGGGCAGGAGGTGGTGCGCGTGCGCACCGCCCGCGGCTGGGTCGTGCTGGCATCGGACGCGCTGCATTACTACGAGGAGTTCGAGCGCGGCATCCCCTTCGCCGTCGCCTTCAACGTCTCCGACATGATCGCCGCGCATGACCGCATCCGCGAGTTGGCGGACAGCGACGACCATGTGATTCCGGCGCACGATCCGCGCGTGCTGGCGCTCTACCCGCCCTCCGGTCCGGGCCTGGAGGGACGCGTGCACCGGGTCGATCCGCCGCCCCGGTCGCTCTGAGATGGCAGATTGCATTGTGCACCGGCGTGCCTGTAAATGTGGCAAGGAACCTGTCCGGGAAGGATCGAGGCTTGCTGCACCAGACCAAGGAAGAGCGCGTCGCCGATTTCCTGCGCGAAGGCATCATTTCCGGGCGCTTCCCGCGCGGTTCCAAGCTGAAGCAGGCGGAATTGGCGGAGATGCTGGGCACCTCCATCACGCCGGTGCGCGAGGCGCTGAAGCTCCTGGAGGCGGAGGGCTTCGTCACCGGAACCTCGCACCGGGGTGCGGTGGTGTCGCCGCTCGACATCAACGCCACGGAGGAGATCGTCGACCTGCGCGTCACGCTGGAATGCAAGCTGGCGCTGAAGGCCCTGCCGCGGCTGTCCACCGCCACGGTGAACGAGCTGCGCGAGCTTCAGGCGCGGATCGAGGCGGCCAGCGGGAGCGGCGACCGCGAGGCCGTGCGGGTCATCAACTACCGTTTCCACGAGCTGATCTATCTGGCGGCGGAGCAGCCGCTCACCCTGCGCTTCGTGCGCACGCTGTGGGCGCGCTACCCCTTCGACCTGATCAACAAGCTCGCACACCGCATCGACCGGGCGTCGGACGAGCATCAGGAGATGATGCAGGCCATCCTCGCCCGCGACGAGGGGGCGCTCCTGTCGGCGCTCCGCACCCACATCCGGTCGGGATGGGAGGAGTTCAAGGCCAGCGTCCAGCGCTGACCGCAGGCTTCCCGGTCCCGGCCGTCACGGCGCCCCGCCGCAACGGACACTAGGGAACCGGACGACAATGGCGAGCGATTCCATCCTCTTGGTCATGGACATGATCAACGACCTCGTGCACCCCGACGGGGCCGGGGGAAAGAGCTACGTGCCGCTGATGACGGCGCGCGGCGTGTACGCCAACACCATCCGCGCGATCGGGCGCGCCCGCGCCGCCGGCATGATGGTCGGCTATGTCCGCGTCGGCTTCTCGCCCGACTACCGCGAGGTGCCGGACAGTTCGCCAGTTTTCACCAAGGCGCGCGACGGCGGCATCTTCAAGCTGGGAAGCTGGGGGACCGAGGTGCACGCCGACTTCGCCCCGCAGCCGGGCGATGCCGACATCGTGAAGCACCGCGTCAGCCCCTTCTACGGCACCGCTTTGGCCCCGCTGCTCAGCGCCCGCGGCATCCGCCGGCTGGTGCTGTCGGGGGTCTCCACCAACGGCGTCGTGTCGGCCGCCGTGCGCGAGGGGCACGACCGCGACTTCACCTGCGTCGTGCTGGAGGACTGCTGCGCCGGCGCCACCCGGGAGGAGCACGAGTTCGCGCTCGCCGGCCTGCGCCGCTTTGCCCAGGTAGCCAACGCCGACAGCTTCTGAGCGCTCGCCATCCATATAATGCATTTTATGGCGCATCGGCGCAGTCGCCAAGCCTGATGAAGCCCCGTTTTCATTCGTGCGCCACAGCGGGGGCGCGTTGACACCGCCAAAAGAATGCATTATATAAACTGCACTGACTTCGGGCCGTGGCCCATCCGCCGAAGGGAGCGCCCATGCCGCCCCGAGCCCGGCGAATCCATTCAAATCCAGTCTGAGGGAGACGAGACGTGACGATCGTTGAGACCGAGGCGAAGTCCGTGGTGGAGGTCGGCGGGGCACCCGCCGAAGGCAGGATCACCGACGAGGCCGTCGCCGCCGCCCGCGGGATGATCGGCCTGCAGCTCCGCCCCGAGGGCCCCTACCTGCAGGACGCCACGCCCGACACCCTGCGCAACTGGTGCAACGGCATCGGTGACCTGAACCCGCTCTACCGCGAGCAGGAGTATGGCCGGAACAGCCGCTTCGGCACCCAGGTCGCCCACCCCATGTTCCCGATGGCCTTCGGCTGGGTGGGGCGCACGCGCTGGGGTCTGCCGGGCGTGCACGGCTTCTACGCCGGCAACGACTGGGAGCTGTTCCGCCACATCCGCCCGGGCGACCGCGTGTCGGCCATCGAGCGGGTCGTCGGCGTGGAGGAGAAGGAAAGCAAGTTCTCCGGTCGTCTGGTGCTCCAGTATGTGGAGGCCTGCTACTTCAACCAGCGCGGCGAGCTGGTGGCCCGCGCGCTCGGCACCTGCACCCGGCACGAGCGCAAGGCGGCGCGCGACGCCGGCAAGTACAAGGACATCAAGACCCACGAATACACCGCCGACGAGTTCGCGCAGATCGACGAGGCGATCATGCGCGAGATGACCGGCATCCGCGGCGCCAACGTCCGCTACTGGGAGGACGTGACCGAGGGCGAGGAGCTGGACCCCATCGTCCGCGGCCCGCTGTCGCTGATGGACACCATGGGCTTCCTGGTCGGCAGCGGCCGCGGCCACACGCACGGCGTTGTCTTCGCGGCGGCGATGAAGCATCCCGGCCACTTCTTCCGCAATCCGGAGGCCGGCGGCGGGCTGGAGTACACCGGCATCGGCCACCACCGTGAATCCACCGCCAAGGAGGTGGGCGTTCCCGGTGTCTACGACTACGGCCCGCAGCGCTCCTCCTGGATGGCCTCGCTGGTCACCAACTGGATGGGCGACGCCGCCTTCCTCAAGCGCGTCCGCACCGAGATGCGCCGCTTCAACACCATGGGCGACACCACCTGGTGCCGCGGCCGGGTGACCCGCAAATACGTCAAGGACCACCACGCCCTGGTCGACATCGAGATCCGCGGCGAGAACCAGCGCGGCGAACTGACGACGCCCGGCCTCGCCACCGTGGTCCTGCCGTCCCGCGATCCCAACATCCCCGCCCACATCGACGGGTCGGGCCTCGATCTCGAATTGCCGGTCGTCCGCTGAACCATAAGAACAGGGGCCAAAACAAAGGGGGGTGCGTCCGGCGATGGAGCCTTCACTACCACTCAGCGGCGTGCGCGTGGTCGAGACCGCGTCGGCCGTGGCGGCGGCCTACGCCGGCCGGCTCCTGGCCGCCATGGGGGCCGAGGTCGTGCTGGTCGAGCCGCCGGGCCTCTGCCCGCTGCGGCGGGAGGCGCCGATGCTGGACGGCCCTTCCGGCACCAGCGCCCTGTTCGCCAGCCTCGCCGCCGGGAAGAGGAGCGTGGTCCTCGACCTGGGAACCGCCGACGGGCGGGCCGCCGTCGACCGCCTGCTCGCCACCGCGGACATTCTGGTGGACGACACGCCGCTGACGGAGCGGCCGGCGCAGGGCCTCGACCGCGAGCGCATCGCCGCTCGGCACCCGCGGCTCGTGCACCTCTCCATCCTGCCCTTCGGCGCCGAAGGACCGAAGGCGGGGTGGAAGGGCACGGAGATCAACGTCCTCCACGCGGGCGGGGAGGGGGCGCTGCTGCCCAACGGCCTGTCCGCCACCCTCTTCCCGGACCGCCCGCCACTGAAGATCGCCGGCCACTTCGCCGAACGGCAGGGCGGTGTGGCCGGCGCGCTCGCCGCGCTGGCGGCCCTGTGGTCGGGGGAGGGTCAGTTCGTCGATGTCTCCGTGCAGGACGCCAACGTCGCGGTCGGCGCCTTCGCGGTCCAGCGCCTCGGCGACGGGTCGCTGGAACACCGGTCCACCCGGTCCTTCCGCTACGGCGGCGTCATCGAATGCGCCGACGGCCATGTGGAGCTGCTGACGCTGGAGGAGCGGCAGTGGACGGGGCTCGTCACCCTGCTGGGATCGCCGGACTGGGCCACCGACCCGGCGCTCGGCGATGCCGCCCAACGCTCCGCGCGCGGTGCCGAGATCAACGCCCGCATCCGGGATTGGGCGCGCCACCAGCCGGTGGAGGATCTGGTGCGGCGGGCGCAGGCGCTGGGGGTGCCGATGGCGCGCTACGCCGAACCCGATCAGGTGGTGTCCGGCGGGCATGAGCGCGCCCGCGGCACCTTCGCGGAGCTGCGGCTTCCCGGTGTGCCGCCGCTGCCGTTGCAGACGGCCCCCTTCCGTTTCGGACCGGATCCCCTGCCGCTCACCGCCCCGCCGCCGGAACCGGGCGCCGACCAGGCGCTGCTGGGCGGGGACGCCGCAACCGTCGCCCGGAGGGCCAGCGCATGAAACCGCTCGCCGGCGTCCGCATCGCCGATTTCACCGTGCACGCGGCCGGTCCCTTCTGCACCCACATGCTGTCGCAGCTCGGCGCCGAGTGCATCAAGATCGAGAGCGCCCAGCGGCCGGACATCTTCCGCAAGCCGCACACCGTCTATGGACGGCCGGGCCCGGCGACCTTCGACCAGGTGGCGTCCAACAAGCTGTCGGTGCGCATCAACCTGAAACACCCGGAGGGGGTGGCGCTGGCGAAACGGCTGGTCGCCGTCTCCGACGTGGCGGCGGAGAGTTTCCGCGCCGGCGTGATGGAGCGGCTGGGGCTGGGCTACGAGGCGCTGCGCGCGGTGAAGCCGGACATCGTGATGGTGTCCGTCTCCTCCTGCGGGCAGACCGGCCCGGACTCCCACTTCGCTGGCTACGCCCCGCTGTTCGGGGCCTGGGGCGGGCTGGGCTACCTGACCGGCTACCGCGACGGCCCGCCGGTGGAGATGCGCCATGTGATGGACCATTCCGTCGGCCTCAACGCCGCGCTGGCCACGGTCGCCGCGCTGCACCGGCGCCGCCGGACGGGGCAGGGCGGCCATGTCGACGTCGCCGCCCGCGAGGTCGCCTCCTCCCTGATCGGCGAGGCGCTGCTGGCCACCGCGGCCGGCGTGCCCATCGCCCGCATGGGCAACGAGGACCACTGGCGTGCCCCGCACGGCCTCTACCGCAGCCGGGACGGGGATCGCTGGATCAGCCTGTCGGTCGGCAGCGACGCCGAATGGCACGCTCTGACGCGGGTGATGGCTCGCCCCGACCTCGCCGCGGACCCGCACTTCGCCACACAGCCGGCCCGTCACGCCGCCCGCGACGCGCTCGACCGGCTGCTGGCCGACTGGTGCGCCACCCAGGGCGCGGAGGCGGCCGTCGCCGCACTCCAGGCGGCCGGCGTGCCGGCCCATGTCTCCTGGAACACCCGTGACATCGTCACCGACCCGCACCTGCGCCAGCGCGGCGCCATCGTCGAGGTGACGGAGACCGGCGGCGCCACGCGCGCCGCGGTCGGTGCGCCGATGCGGTTCGGCGCCTCCGACAACCCGTCGATCGAGCGCGGCACCCCGGAGCTGGGCGAGCACGAGGGCTATGTCTTCGGCGAACTTCTGGGCCTCGGCACCGCCGAACAGCGCCGCCTCGCGGACGCGGCGGTCATCCATTGATCGAAGGACGGCACCCATGACCACCGCCACCCCATCGGCCACCCCACCGGCGCCGGACGACCACAGCGCCGCCGTCGGCCGCACCGAGACCCGCCGGGGCCGCATCGATCCGGAGCGCGCCGCGGCGCTGGCCGCCACGCTCGATCTCGACGGCATCCCCGGCGACGGCCGGACGCTGCCGCCCGGCTGGCACTGGCTGTACTTCAACCCCTTCGTCCGCCGCGGGGAGATCGGCGCCGACGGCCACCCGCGCCGCGGCGGCTTCCTGCCGGATGTCGGGCTGCCGCGCCGCATGTGGGCCGGCGGGCGGGTCACGTACCACGCGCCGCTGCCGCTGGGGGCGGAGGCGGAGAAGCGCAGCACCATCACCGACGTGACCGCCAAGTCGGGCAAGGGCGGCCGGCTGGTCTTCGTCACCGTCCGCCACGCGATCCATGCCGGCGGCACGCTGTGCGTGGAGGAGGAGCAGGACATCGTGTACCGGGAGGCGGCCGTCCCCGGCGCCCCGTCGCCCACGCCAGCCCCAGCCCCGGAGGGGGCGGAGCGGTCGGAGGAGGTGGTGCCCGATCCGGTGCTGCTGTTCCGCTATTCGGCGCTGACCGCCAACGGCCACCGCATCCATTACGACCGCGCCTACGCCCGCGACGAGGAGCATTACCCGGACCTCGTGGTGCATGGGCCGCTCACCGCCACGCTGCTGCAGGGGCTGGCGGCCCGCTGCCGCCCCGGCCTCCGGCTGCACCGCTTCTCCTTCCGCGGCATGGCGCCGCTGTTCGTCACCGCGCCCTTCCGCATCGAGGCGAAGGCGGGGACCGAGCCGGACACGCTCGACCTGTGGGCCTGCACCCCCGGCGGCGGGCTGGCGATGCGCGCCGACGTCCGCTTCACGCCATGACGCGGGGACCGGAGATGGAAAGGGCGCGCAGTGTCCTGTTCGTGCCCGGCCACCGGCCGGACCGCTTCGCCAAGGCGGCGGCGGCCGGGGCGGACGCGATCATCATCGATCTGGAGGACGCCGTCGGCCCGGCGGAGAAGGAAGCGGCCCGCGGCCATGTGGTGGACTGGCTGGCCGGCGGGGGCGGCGGTCTGGTGCGGGTGAACGCCGCCGACACCCCCTGGTTCGTGCCCGACCTCGCGGCACTCGCCGTGCACCGCCCGGCCGCGGTGCTGCTGCCGAAGGCGGAGCCGGTGGCGCTGCGGGCGCTCGCCAAGGCGCTGCCCTACCTGCCGGTCGTGGCGCTGATCGAGACGGTGGCCGGGCTGCTGGCGCTGCCGGAGCTGCTGCGGCACGGCGCGGTGCGGCGGCTGGCCTTCGGCAACCTTGATTTCGGCACCGACGCGCGGCTGCCCGGCACCGGCGGGGTGCTGGACATGGCGCGCTTCCAGATCACGCTGCACGCGCGCGCCGCCGAGCTGCCGCCGCCCATCGATGGCGTGACCGTCGCCATCGACGATCCCGCCGTGCTGTCCGCCGACGTGGCCCGCGCGCGGGAGCTGGGCTTCGGCGGCAAGCTGTGCATCCACCCGCGGCAGGTGGAGCCGGTCAACCGCGGCTTCGCCCCCACCGACGCCGAGCTGGACTGGGCGCGGCGCGTGACCGCGGCGCTGGAGGCCAGCGGCGGGGCGGCCGTGCAGGTCGACGGCAAGATGATCGACAAACCCATGATCACCCGCGCGCAGGCCCTGCTCGCCGAAGCCGCCCGCTGAGCGGCGGCACCACAGAACGAGGAACACCGGATGTTTCAGAAGGGAGTGCTCGCCGGCCGGCGGGTGATCGAGCTGGGCTCGATGATCGCGGCGCCGTTCGCCACCCACATCCTCGACGAGCTGGGGGCGGAGGTGATCAAGATCGAGCCGCCGGAGGGGGAGACCACGCGCCACCTCGTGCGCGGCGGCCCCAGCGGCACCTTCATCGCCTACAACCGCGGCAAGAAGAGCCTGTGCCTGAACCTCCAGGCCGACGACGGGCGGGCCGCCTTCCGCCGGCTGGTCGCCGGGGCCGACGTGGTGCTGCACAACCTGTCACCGGGTGCCGCGCGCAAGCTGGGCGTCACCTACGAGCAATGCGCGGAGCTGAACCCCAGGATCGTCTTCTGCCACATCCGCGGCTACGGCCCCGGCCCGATGCAGGAGGAGATCGCGTCCAACCCGATCGCCGAGGCGGCGACCGGCGTGATGTTCTCCAACCGGGTGAACGGCCGGCCGTCGCGGCTGGGGCCGTCCTACCTCGACCAGTTCGCCGGCTGCTACGCGGCCATCGCCGTGCTGGCCGCCCTGCTCGACGACACCGGGGAGAAGGCCAGCCGCAACATCAGCTTCGGCCTCTACGAGACCGGCCTGCACATCGCCGCCCGCGATCTGGTGGGGGTGCAGCTGAAGTCCCACCTTCTGGGCCGGCCGGAGACCGAGCCCTCGCCGGAATTCGCCATCCCCGGCTACGGCGCCTACGAGACGCGGGACGGGCGCTGGATCTACGTGGTCATGCTGTCGGACGAGCATTGGCGCCGCTTCGGACGCGCCGTGGAGATGCCGGCCGACCCGGACCTCGCCACGCTCCGCGACCGCCGCCGCAACCGCGACCGGGTGGAGGCGCTGGTGCGCGACGCCGTGCGGCGCTGGGACTACGACCCGCTGTCCGCGGCGCTGGCCGCCGCCGGGGTGGGCCACACGGAGGTGCTGTCGGCCGACCGCGTGCTGGCCGCCCCCCAGGCCGCCGAGCCGCGCAAATTCTCCGACGTGCCCTTCGCCGGCTACGGCTTCCAGTCACCCGACTTCCCGGTCGCCTCCTGCCGCGCCACCGCCCCCTTCGCGCCGCCGCCGCTGCTGGGCGAACAGACCCGCGACGTCCTGGCCGCGCTCGGCTACGGCGCCGAACAGATCGACGCCATGATCACCGCGGGCGCCGCCGTCACCGCCGACGCGGCCAAGCCGGTCTGGGCCAGGGCGGGCGGGTCCGACATGGGGTGAGTGGGGGGGTGCGGACGCGCCGATCCGCCCTGCGAAGGCGAGGCATGGCCGACGCCACCAAGGACGGATGTGGCGCTTCCTGTTCTTTCCCGACGGCGGGGTGCTGGTGACGTCCGGCGTTCCGGACGTCGTGAGGTTACCGCTCGAAACGCTTCAGCACCTGGAGCACCCGTGACCGGCCCGGATTCTCTTTGAAGCGGTCCAACCAGCGATTGGCCGCGTCTGCAAGATCCTCATCCAGGCCATGCCCTGCGGATTGCCGATGCCTCATCAGCGGCACGAACACCTTGGGCCAGGCGCGGACTTCTCCTGCTTGAGCCGTGAGAAACCGCCGTCCGGCGGCGATCAACGCGTCATCGCCAATATGTGCAGCCCACAGCTTCTCCCAAACATAGGGCCAGGAACCATGACCGGGCTTGACCTCGGCGAGCCACCCACGTGCGCGTGTGTCGAGGGCGTCGTCGGCGCGCCGCTCCCACAGCTTCACCCAGACGAATGCCCATGACCCGCGGTTCGGCTCGACATCGGTCAGCCATTTGCGGGCGAGGGCGTCGAGGCCGTCGTCGGCGCCCCGCTCCCACAGCTTCTCCCAGACGTACTTCCACGACCCGTGGTTCAGCTCGACGTCGGCCAGCCATTTTCGGGCGAGGGTGTCAAGCTCGTCGTCGGCACGCCGTTCCCACAGCTTCACCCAAACATAGTACCATGACCCGTGGTTCGGTTCGACGTCGGCCAGCCATTTTCGGGCGAGGGTGTCGAGCTCGTCGTCGGCGCGCCGCTCCCACAGCTTCTCCCAGACGTACTTCCACGACCCGTGGTTCGGCTCGACGTCGGCCAGCCATTTTCGGGCGAGGGCATCGAGGTCGTCGTCAGCGCGCCGCCCCCACAGCTTCTCCCAGACGTATTTCCATGACCCGTGGTTCGGCTCGACCTCGGCAAGCCAAGCGCTTGCGCTGGCTGAGAGGGAGGAATGAGCGCGATCATCCTCCCATGCCCGTTCCCAAACGAAGCTCCAGGTTGGCACGTCGATGTGCTTCCCGGCCGCGATGTCCCGTGTGAGGCTGCGAAGGTCGTTGTCATCGGGCGCCTGCTTGCAGGCCTTTTCCCAAACCCACGACCAGCCCCGGCAGGAGGGTGGATGCCGGTGCAGCCAGCGGATGGCGCCTTGAACGATCGTTTGATTGTTCGGCCAGCGGCTGAGCAGGCCCGAGATCCGATCCGCCATTCCCGCGCCGCCGTTCCCGCCGATCCAGGTCGCCAGCAAGCCGGCGAAGCGCGGATCATCCGTGCGGTTCGCCGCGTCGATCACGAGGGGAAGCCAGTCGTGCCATGGCTCGGCGGACGTGCGGTGCAGGAGGTCGTAGACCGCGGAGCGGATCCGGTCGCGCTCCTCCGGTGTTGTGTCCTGCGCAGCCATCAGCAGGTGCCGGCAGGTCAGTCGCAGGCCCGTGTCGCCCGCGCTGGCCGCCGGCAGGCGTTCGAGGGCAATCGATCGGGGCGACGCCGGCAAATTCAAGTCGGGGAAGCGCCGTTCGGCGTCGATCCACACCGGCAGTCCGGCGAGACCGGACGGCATGCCACCCATCCGCTGGTGGACCTGCCTCAGCACGTCGCGGGCATCCGCGTTGGGAAGCCGGCCGGTCAGGTCCAGCCCATCCAGGCTGGCGCCGCGGCTGATGGTCCACAGCGGCGCGGTCCGCTCCTGCGGCGTGCGGCCGTGCTCAAGGGCGGCCAGCGCCGCGTCGCGAAGATGGCCGAGCCGGACGGGCTTGTACCGTGCCGTGCCGGCGTCGAACCAGCGGTCGTAGATGACGTTGCTGAGGTGGGGATGCTTCAGCCACACGCCGGGTCGTTCCAGCCCGGCATCGTCAGACCCGCCGTCCAGCGCCAGATGGAACTCGTCCGCCAGCTGCGCCAGGCATCCCTTGATCTGGTCGCTGCGATCGTCCAGGGCCGCGGTGGGAAAACCGACGTAGAGCCGGTTCAGCGAAAGGATCTGCGCGAACAGGTCCGGCAGCGCGCCGTCGGGCGACATCGCCGCGATTCGGTTCCGGAACCGATCCGCAAAGGCCTTCAGCGGCAGACCCTGCACCCAGTCGTGGAAGAGCTGGACCAGAAGGACATCCTCCTCCGCCATGTAGGGCGGCGGTGGCTTCCCGGTGCGCTCTCGGTACCAGTCGTGCAGGTGCCGCCGCCCATCCGCCGTTTCCCGCGGCAACTCCAGCCGATGGACGTCGACGCGGTCGGCGGTGAGGTCGCGTTCGAAAACGTCGATCTGCTCCGCCGGGCCGCAGGCCAGGATCAGCGGCCTGCGGCCATCCTCCGTCCGCTCCGCCAGCAGGGCATGGGCCTCGTCCCACGGGCCGAAGGGGTTGTCGTTGGCGTTGGGGGCATAGGGGTCGTCGATCGCGATGATCGGAACGCCTTCCCCGTCCGCCGCCATGTCCAGCGCCGTCCGCATCGCCGCCGGAAGCTGCGGGACGGCGTTGCCGATCCACAGGATCGGGCCGTACCCCTGGCTGCGCAGCGCCGCCAGCATGTGCAGCAGGGCCACGCTCTTGCCGCTGCCCGACCGCCCGTGCAACCACAGGACCTTCAGGGTGAAGTCGGTCGGATCGCTCCTCCCGGCGCAATCCTCGATCCAATCGCGGGCTTCGTCGGCAAGGGTGGTGTAGACGGGGCGGGGCGCGAAGTAGCCGCGACGGAGATGTTCGAGGTTCGGCGCCTCACCGGTGAGCACGCCGCTTCCGGTCCCCTCATGACGGATCGTCCTGTCCGGCGGTGCATCCCGCCCGGTGAGGACGGCCAGTTGGAGCGGACGCCGGTCTTCGGTCCGGGCGTTCCTGAGCGCGATCAGGTCGTCCTCGATCTTGCGCAGGAGGTCCCGGAACCCCTCCTCGCTCGCCACGAATTCCCCTCCGGCCCAGGCGTTGAGCGTACGGCGTGGTCTCGGATCGTGGAAATCGTTCACCAGGGTTTCGAAGATGCCCGTTTCCGGGTCGGGCCGGATCTCCACGCTGATGCGCTGCCTGAATCCGTCGAGCGTCTCCGCCGGGAGGTCGGTTGCCGGAATCCACGCGGTGATGATGGCCTGGGCGTCCGCCACCTTGTTGAAGCGCGCGACGATGCCGTAGGACAGGCCGCATTCTAACACCAGGAGGTCCGGGGCGACCTGGGTGACGGTGCTGTGGATGCTCCACAGCTCCCGCAACGCGTCCTTCAGGCTGGAGGCATCGAGTGTCCGTTTGACCTGGACGATCCGCGGCGACGCCGCGACCTCGAGAATGTCCGACAGGCGCTCCTGGAAGACCCCGCCGCGCACGGAGGTCATGCCATCCCGGAAGATCCCGACCGCGGTCTCGATCGCCAACAGCGTCTGGTAACGGAACCCACGGAGCGCGTTGATCCCGCCGCGTGCGGACGCCCCGTGCTTGGCGGCCCAGGCCTTATGGACGATGCTCAATCGGGTGATCATCGCGCACTCCTCCGTGTGGAGGATTAGCGCGGGGAATCAATAGCCGCAAGTGCAATCTGGAGGCGTGGCATCGCGCTTCCGCAAAGAAAAAGGGCTTGGCTCATCGCTGAGCCAGGCCCTTTCCTGTTTTGGTGGAGCCAAGGAGGATCGAACTCCTGACCTCTACAATGCCATTGTAGCGCTCTCCCAGCTGAGCTATGGCCCCGAAACTCTGGGTTCCGCTTGCGTCGTCTTGGCGCCGGCGGCCTCGGTGGAGCGGGATATTCGTCAGATCGGGGTCGGGTTGCAAGCGAAAAATTCGACCCCGTCCGACTTTTTTTCCGGCCCCGCTGGGAGGGGCGTCAGCGCTCCTCCTCGTCCTCGCCTTCGACGTCGACGACCTCGTCCATGTCGTCCTCGCCCAGCTCGGAGGTGTCCTCGATCAGCACGTCGTCCTCGTCCTCGGGGCCTTCGGCACCCTCGGTCTCGATGTCCTCGACGCTGACATCGTCCTCGGTCTCGTCGAGCTCGGTGGTCTCGTCCTCCTCGACCTCCGCATCGACGTCGTCGCTCCTCACCACGGCGGGGGCCTTCTTCACGTCATCGACCGGGACCGGCCGCGCCCGGCGCGACTTCAGCAGCGCCTCCGGATCGAAGGGCGTGCTGCACGCCGGGCACACCGGCGGGTCCTTGCGCATGTCGTAATAGCGGGCGCCGCAGTTCGGGCAGATGCGCTTCACGCCCCATTCCGGTTTCGCCACGTGAAAATCTCCGTCCTTACCTGATGCATTCGCGCCTGTAGACCAAGCCGCGCCCAATGCCACGATGCACGGCCAATGTCAAAAAAAAGTTGGCGTTCCTGCCGGCGGCAGCGCGGCCCATCGCCGCATGTCCGGTGCGCCGCGGCGTATTTTTGGGCCGCGCGGCGGCTCCGGCTGTGCTAGGAGTGCCGCCAATCCTGTTCCCAACCGCATTCCGGACCGTCCCGCCATGTCGCTGCCGCAGGCCAGACCGCTGCGCTCCGCCGCCACCGGCGCCCTTTCCGGCACGTTGCGCGTGCCCGGCGACAAGTCGATCTCCCACCGCTCCCTGATGTTCGGCGCCGTCGCCGTGGGGGAGACGGTGATCCACGGCCTGCTGGAGGGGGAGGACGTGCTGAACACCGCCGCCGCCATGCGCGCGCTGGGCGCCCAGGCGGAGCGCGGGGCCGACGGCGTGTGGCGGGTGCGCGGGGCCGGGCTCGGCGGGCTGGCGGAGCCCGCGGGCGTGCTCGACATGGGCAACAGCGGCACCGCGGCGCGGCTGCTGATCGGGCTGGTCGCCTCCCACCCCATCACCACCTTCTTCACCGGCGACGCCTCGCTGGTGAAGCGGCCGATGATGCGCGTCATCACGCCGCTGGAGCGTATGGGCGCCAGCTTCGTCAGCCGCGCCGGCGGGCGGCTGCCGCTGGCGGTGGTCGGCACCGACCAGACGGTGCCCTTCACCTACCGCCTGCCGGTGGCGTCGGCGCAGGTGAAATCGGCGGTGCTGCTGTGCGGGCTGAACACCGCGGGCGTCACCACGGTCATCGAATCCGAGCCGACGCGCGACCACACCGAGCTGATGCTGCGCCATTTCGGCGCCACCGTGACCACCGAGCGGCTGGAGGACGGGGCGCTCGCCGTCTCCGTCACCGGCCAGCCGGAGCTGACGGGCCGCGAGATCTTCGTGCCGGCCGACCCCAGCTCCGCCGCCTTTCCGCTCGTGGCCGCCCTGCTGCGGCCGGGGTCGGAGGTGCTGCTGCGCGACGTCGGGATGAACCCGCGCCGCACCGGCCTCTACGACACGCTGCTGGAGATGGGGGCCGATATCGGCTTCGAGAACCGCCGCAATTTGGCCGGGGAGCCCGTCGCCGACCTGCGCGTGCGCGGCGGGGAATTGAAGGGCGTGGTGGTGCCGCCCGACCGCGCCCCGTCGATGATCGACGAGTACCCGATCCTGGCCGTCGCCGCGTCCTTCGCCCAGGGCACCACCGTCATGCTCGGCCTGAAGGAGCTGCGGGTGAAGGAGAGCGACCGCCTCGCCATGGTCGCCGAGGGGCTGACCCGCTGCGGCGTCCGGGTCGAGGTGGGCGCCGACGACAGCCTGACCGTGTACGGCACCGGCCGCCCGCCGCAGGGCGGGGCCACGGTGGCCACCGCCATGGACCACCGCATCGCCATGAGCTTCCTGGTGATGGGCATGGGCACCGCCGAGCCGGTCCAGGTGGACGACGGCGCCTTCATCGACACGAGCTTCCCGGGGTTCACCACGGTTATGAACGGGTTGGGCGCGCGGATCGGCGCCGCGTGACGAGCCGATGAGCGGAAGCCTCGAAGATCTGGCGATCGCCACCTACAAGCCGCTGTTCGAGGCCGAGCGGACGCGGCGCGACCAGATCCGTGCCAGTCTCGGGGTGCCGATGACGGCCATGTCGGTGACCATGGTCGGTTTCGGCGTGTTGCTGAACAACTTCGTCTGGCGGGTCGATACGGTGCTGGGCTTGGCGCTGTCAGGGCTTGTGGTGGCGCTGGCGTTAGCATCCGCCGCGTGTCTGGCCACCGGCCTTGTCCTTCTGGTCCGTGCCGACCGGCCCGAAGTGCGAATGGACCCATCGAGTCTGACGGAAATCCAACGCTTCGCAAAGGCCCGCAAGGATGAGCTGAAATCCCTGGGATCGAGCACCGCCGGCGAGGTGGTCCTCAGAGAGGTGAAGGCATTTCTGGCGGAGGATTACGCGGAATGCTACGTGTACATGGTCGAAGTCAACGCCCGGTTGTTGCGGTTGCGGGACAGTGCGCTCCGTCTGCTCGCGGCGGCGTTGGTGATGCTGCTGGTGGCCTTCGTTGTCACCGGCTTGGACAAGCACCATGCGATCGACGTTCTCGCAAGCGCGTCTGGGCAAGCCGACCGCCGGGGCGTATATTGACCGACAGCGCCGTGTGGGCGGTGGTGCGGCGGTGTGATCCCCGTACCTCTGGTGGAGGACGACGACAATGAGCGAGACCGCCATCAGCCGGGTGCCGCGCCCGCAGCGCACGCTGGTCGACGAGGCGACCGGTGAGATGACGTCCGTCGATACGTCGTCACCCGAGGTGCAGGTGGCGGTTCTGAGTGAACGCATCAGGAATTTGACGGAGCATCTTCAGACCAACAAGAAGGATTTTCACACGAGGCGTGGACTTCTGGTGATGGTCGGTCAGCGGCGCAGCCTGCTGGATTACTTGAAGAAAACAGACGAATCGCGTTACAGCAAACTGATCGAACGATTGGGGTTGAAGCGGTGAACGGCAGTTTCGGAGTGGTTGAAGCATGAGCCTGCCCGTCATCGCCATCGACGGCCCCGCCGCGTCGGGCAAGGGCACGCTGGCCCGCCGCGTGGCCGCGGCCTATGGCTTCGCGCATCTCGACACCGGGTCGCTGTACCGGGCGGTGGGCGTGCTGCTGCTGCGGCTCGGCAAGGATCCGGGCGACGCCGACGCGGCGGCCAAGATCGCCCGCGCGCTGAAGCCCGACGACACCATCCTGACCGACCCCGACCTGCGCGGCGACGAGGCGGCGCAGGCCGCCTCCCAGGTCGCGGTGGTGCCGGAGGTGCGGGCGGCCCTGCTCGACTTCCAGCGCGGCTTCGCGAAGCATCCGCCGGGCGATGCGCGCGGTGCCGTGCTGGACGGGCGCGACATCGGCACCGTCATCTGCCCGGACGCCGACGCCAAGCTGTTCGTGACCGCATCGGTGGAGGTGCGGGCCGACCGGCGACTCAAGGAGTTGCAGGAGCGGGGGATTCCCGCTATACCGTCCGACGTCCTGGAGGACATGAAGGCCCGTGACGCGCGCGACAGCCAACGAGCGGTGGCCCCGCTTCGTCCGGCTGGCGATGCATTTGTGCTTGATACGTCCGCGATGAACGCCGAGGAGGCGCTCGCCGCGGCGATTGCCCATATCGGCAGCAAAACCGGTCTCGGCACCAGGCGCTGACGGCGTGGACCGGGCCTGACCGGCCTTCCAGGAAACCATCAACCAAGCCGCCGGGCGTGGGGCCCGGCGCGGCGGTTCGTGCGGGCCTGCCACCGTGATGCCGCGGGGGCCGGGGTCGGACGGGTCGCTTCCTGTTCAACCTTAGGAGTTTCAATGGCACAAGCAATGGCCAGGACGGCCGAGGATCGCGGCGGCAAGGAAAGCTTCGCGGCGCTTCTGGAGGAATCCCTCGGCACCGCCGAAAGCCTCGAAGGCACGGTCGTGAAGGGCCGCGTGGTCGCGGTCGAGAACGACATGGTGACCATCGACGTCGGCCTGAAGTCCGAGGGCCGCGTTGCCCTGAAGGAGTTCTCGGTCGGCGGCCAGCCGGCGGAGCTGAAGGCCGGCGACACGGTCGAGGTCTATCTGGAGCGCATGGAGGACAAGAACGGCGAGGCCGTGCTGTCCCGTGAGAAGGCCAAGCGCGAAGAGGCCTGGGCGCTGCTGGAGAAGTCCTTCCAGGACCAGACCCGCGTGACCGGCGTGATCTTCGGCCGCGTCAAGGGCGGCTTCACCGTGGACCTGTCGGGGGCCGTGGCCTTCCTGCCCGGTTCGCAGGTGGACATCCGTCCGGTGCGCGACATCTCCCCGCTGCTCGGCACCCCGCAGCCCTTCCAGATCCTGAAGATGGACCGCTCGCGGGGCAACATCGTCGTGTCGCGCCGCGCCGTTCTGGAAGAGAGCCGTGCGGAGGCCCGTTCGGAGCTGGTGGCCAACCTGAAGGAAGGCCAGGTTCTGCAGGGCGTGGTGAAGAACATCACCGATTACGGCGCCTTTGTGGATCTGGGCGGCGTGGACGGCCTGCTGCACGTCACCGACATCGCCTGGCGCCGCATCAACCACCCCTCCGAGGCTCTGCAGATCGGCCAGACGGTCACCGTCCAGGTCATCCGCTTCAACCCGGAGACCCAGCGCATCAGCCTCGGCATGAAGCAGCTCGAGGCCGATCCGTGGGAGGGCGTGGAAGCCAAGTACCCGGTGAGCGCCCGGTTCAAGGGCCGCGTCACCAACATCACGGACTACGGCGCCTTCGTGGAGCTGGAGCCGGGCATCGAGGGCCTGGTGCACGTGTCCGAGATGTCGTGGACCAAGAAGAACGTCCACCCCGGCAAGATCGTGTCGACCTCCCAGGAGGTCGAGGTCATGGTGCTCGACGTCGATCCGCAGAAGCGCCGGATCAGCCTCGGCCTCAAGCAGTGCCTCGACAACCCGTGGGAGACCTTCGTCGACAAGTTCCCGGCCGGCACCGAGCTGGAAGGCGAGGTCAAGAACATCACCGAATTCGGTCTGTTCGTCGGCCTGCCGGGCGACATCGACGGCATGGTCCACATGTCCGACCTGGATTGGAACCGGTCGGGCGAGGAGGCCATGGCCGACTACAAGAAGGGTGACCGGGTCAAGGTGAAGGTGCTCGACGTCGATGTCGACAAGGAGCGCATCAGCCTCGGCATCAAGCAGCTCTCCAACGACCCCTTCGAGGCGGCCACGGCCGGTCTGAAGAAGGGCGAGGTGGTGACCTGCACGGTGACCCAGGTGACCGACGGCGGCATCGAGGTGACGGTGGGCGAAGGCTACACCGGCTTCATCCGCAAGTCCGACCTGTCCCGCGACCGTTCGGAGCAGCGCCCCGACCGCTTCGCCGTGGGCGAGAAGGTCGACGCGAAGGTCACCCAGATCGACCGCGGCTCCCGCCGCATCTCGCTGTCCATCAAGGCCCGCGAGATGGAGGAGGAGAAGCAGGCGATGGCCGAGTACGGCTCGTCCGACTCGGGCGCCAGCCTGGGCGACATCCTGGGTGCCGCGCTCAAGCGCCGGCAGCAGACCGACGACTGATCACGGTCGTTCTGGTACGGTACGGAAAGGCCGCCGCGGGGAACCGCGGCGGCTTTTTTCGTGCGTGCGTTGTGTCGGTGCGGATCTCGACCCGGCAACAACCCCCGCCTCCCCCTGTTGCCTCTGTTATCGCAGACGGGGAAGCGGCATGGATCAGGTGTGGCAGGCGCTGTACACCGGCGCCGGGATGCTTTGGCAGGCGTTGTGGGCGCTCATCTTCGGGTACGTCATTTCGGCGGGGATCCAGGTGCTGGTCAGCCGGGAGCAGATGGGCCGCGCGCTGGGTGATCGCGGGGTGCGGCCGGCAGGGTTGGCGGCCTTCTTCGGTTTCATCTCCTCCTCCTGCTCCTTCGCGGCGCTGGCGGCGTCGCGTTCGGTGCTGGTGAAGGGGGCGCACCCGGTGAACGCGCTGGCCTTCCTGATCTCCTCGACCAACCTGGTGATCGAGCTGGGGATCGTGCTGTGGGTGCTGCTGGGCTGGCGCTTCACGCTCGCCAACATCCTGCTGGGGCTGGTGATGGTGGTCTACGCCTATGCCCTGACCGCTCTGTGGTTCCCGGCGCGGCTGGCCGAGGCGGGGCGGCGCCACGCCGAGCAGGCTCAGAAGTCCGAGGGCATGGACATGGAGCCGGACAGCCGCGGCTCCTGGCGCGACACGCTGGCCTCGCGGCAGGGCTGGCGGCGGATCGCGCGGGCCTTCGTCATGGAATGGGCGATGGTGTGGAAGGAGATCCTGTTCGGCTTCACCGTGGCCGGCTTCATCTCGGTCCTGGTGCCGCAGTCATTCTGGGACTTCCTGTTCGTCGGCAATTCCGAGGATCCGGGCTTCTGGGCGGTGGTGGAGAACGCGGCGGTGGCGCCGGTGGTGGCCTTCTTCACCTTCATCGGCTCCATGGGCAACGTGCCGCTGGCCGCCATGCTGTGGTCGAAGGAGGTGTCCTTCGGCGGCGTCCTGTCCTTCCTGGGCGCCGACCTCGTGGCGGCCACCGTCGTGTGGATCCACGCCAAATACTATGGCTGGAAATACGCCGGCTACCTGTCGGTGGTGATGTACCTGTGCATGGTCGCGGCGGGCATCACCGTGCATTACCTGTACGAGCTGACCGGCCTGATGCCGACGGAGCGCCCGTCGCTGCAGGAGATGGTGCGCTTCGCCATCGACCACACCTTCTTCCTGAACCTGGCCTTCGGCGCCCTGGCGGTCTGGCTGTTCCGGCTGCACCGCTCGGGCGGGCACGGGCAGCCGGAGCACGCCCATCATGCGCACGGCCATGCCTGAACAACGTCGCCGCAGGACCGCCGGTCCTTTTGGTGTAGGAACGGAAAGAGGTTCTACCATAAAGGCTTAGCTTGACGGCCCGGTGGGGGTTTGGCAGGCTTGGCCGTTGTCAAGGCGACGGGCGGGACCCCGCGCGGCGCCATGCACGGGGGGGAAGGACATCGGCATGACCAAATCCGAGCTGATCCAACGGCTCGCGGAGAGCAACCCGCACCTCTACCAGCGCGACATCGAGAAGATCGTCGGCACCATCTTCGACGAGATCGGCGACGCGCTGGCCCGTGGCGACCGGGTGGAGCTGCGCGGTTTCGGGGCCTTCTCCGTCAAGCGGCGGGACGCCCGCACCGGGCGCAACCCGCGCACCGGGGAATCGGTTGATGTCGGGGAGAAGTACATCCCCTTCTTCAAGACCGGCAAGCAGCTCCGCGAACGCCTGAACACCGACTGACCGACACCATTCGAGGACATCCCGCCCGTGCGCCATCTCTCCGTCATCCTCACCGTCCCGCTCGCCATCGTCGCGGTGCTGTTCGCCATCACCAACCGCGAGACGGTCACCTTCGGGCTGTGGCCGCTGCCCTTCACGCTGGAGGCGCCGCTCTACCTCGCCACGTTGATCGCGCTGGTGGTCGGCATCGTCGTCGGCGGCCTGATCGGCTGGCTGGGCCAGCATGGCAACCGCCGCCGCGCGCGGGTGCAGGCCGACCGGGCCGACGCGCTGGAGCGCGAGCTGCGCGAGGCGCGCGCCCGTGCCGCCGCCGCGGAGAAGCGGGTGGCCGAGCTGACCACACCCGTCTCCGGCCAGCCGCGCGCCGCGGTGCCGGCGGCCCCCGCCTCCACGCTGCCGGTGCCGGCGGCCGGCACCGGCACGGCGCCCACCGTCCACTGACCCGCCCCGCGCCCGGGAGGGCATGATGCGCAGCATCACCGGCGCCGAGCTTCGATCCGTCCTCCACCACCGCATGCTGATCGAGCGGCTGCGGCAGACCTTCCGCGGCGGGGTGGAGGTGCCGGTGCGGCACCACCACACGGTGCAGACCCACGACGAGCATGACGCCACGCTGCTGCTGATGCCGGCCTGGCAGGTCGGCCGGGCGATCGGCGTCAAGCTGGTCACCGTCTTCCCCGACAACGGCAAGCGCGACCTGCCGGCGGTGCAGGGCGCCTATCTGCTGCTCGACGGCAAGACCGGGGTGCCGCAGGCGCTGATCGACGGGCCGGCGCTGACCAAGCGGCGCACCGCCGCGGCCTCCGCACTCGCCGCCTCCTATCTGGCGCGGGCCGACGCGCACCGGCTGCTGGTGGTGGGAACCGGTGCCCTGGCGCCCGAACTGGTCGAGGCGTACACCGCCGCCCTGCCGATCAAGCATGTGCTGGTGTGGGGCCGCGACCCGGCCAAGGCGCAGAAGGTGGTGAACCGCTTCCACCGCCCGCGCTTCCGCATCGAGGTCACCGACGACCTGGAGGGTGCCGTGCGCGGAGCGGAGATCGTCTCCTGCGCCACGCTGTCGCGTGAGCCGCTGATCCGCGGCGACTGGCTGCAGCCGGGCACCCACCTCGACCTCATCGGCGGCTTCACCCCGGAGATGCGGGAGGCCGACGACGAGTGCGTGCGCCGCGCCCGTGTTTTCGTCGACACCCGCGAAGGTGCCCTGAAAGAGGCGGGTGACATCGTGCAGCCCATCGCCGCCGGCATCCTGCACCCCGACGACATCGCCGGCGATCTTTTCGACCTGACCCGCGGCGAGCGGGCGGGGCGCCGGTTCTACGACCAGATCACGCTGTTCAAGTCGGTCGGCACGGCGCTGGAGGATCTGGCTGCGGCCCAGCTCGCCGTCGAGATGGTCATCCACAACGACACCTTGCGCTGACGCACGCGTTGCGCGCAGGCGAAAGCCGCGTTGCGGTCCACGGACGTCGGGGGCTTTCCGTGCGCGTCCCCCACTGCTAGTCTCCGCCCCCGGATTTCCTGAATCAGGCGGTGGTGAAGCAATATGGTCAGCCCGGCATCGCGCATCTACTGCGCCATCGACACCACCGACCTGGACACCGCCCGGTCCCTGGCGGCGCGGGTGTCCGGCTTCGTCGGCGGGCTCAAGCTGGGGCTGGAGTTCTTCGTGGCGAACGGCCCGGCCGGCGTGCGCGCCGTGGTGGAGGAGGGGCGCGTGCCGCTCTTCCTCGACCTGAAGCTGCACGACATCCCTAACACCGTGGCCGGTGCGGTCAAGGCGGCGCTGCCCTTGAAACCGGCCTTCATCACCATCCACGCGGCAGGCGGGCCGGCCATGATCGCCGCGGCAGCGGAAGCGGCGCGCGCGGCCGGCGCGTCGCGGCCGCGGATCCTGGCAGTCACCGTGCTGACCAGCCTGGATGGCCCCGATCTCGACGCCGTCGGCCAGTCCGGGCCGGTCGCCGACCAGGTGCGCCGGCTGGCGGTGATGGCGCGGGCGGCGGGGGCCGACGGCGTGGTCTGCTCGCCGGTCGAAACGGTGGCGTTGCGCCAGGCCTGCGGCCCAGGCTTCAGCCTGATGGTGCCGGGCATCCGCCCCTCCTGGGCGGCGCCCAACGACCAGAAGCGCGTGATGACGCCGGCGGACGCCCTGCGCTTCGGCGCCGACCATCTGGTGATCGGGCGCCCCATCACCGAGGCCGCGGACCCGGCGGACGCCGCCCGCCGGATCGTGGCCGAGATCGAGGGGGGCTGAGCATGGCGGTGCAGGTCAAGATCTGCGGGCTGAACGAGCCGGAGGGGCTGCGCGCGGCGGTGACCGGTGGCGCCCGCTACGTCGGCTTCGTGTTCTACCCGGCCTCGCCGCGCTACGTGGCGCCGCTGCTGGCGGCGGAGCTGGCGCGCATGGTGCCGACCGGCGTGCGGACGGTGGCGCTGTTCGTGGATCCCGACGACGAGTTCCTGGAAGCGGTGCTCGGCTCCGTTCCCATCGACACCGTCCAGTTGCACGGCCGAGAGACGCCGCGGCGGGTGGCCGAGGTGAAGCAGCGCTACGGCCTGCCGGTGATGAAGGCGATCAAGGTCGGCGGACCCGAGGACCTGGAGCTGGCCGTGGAGCACGCCCAGGTTGCCGACCGACTGCTGTTCGATGCCAAGCCGCCGCCCAAGGTGGCCGCACTTCCCGGCGGCAACGGCATCGCCTTCGACTGGACGCTGCTGGCCGGGCGGCGCTGGCCGCGGCCCTGGATGCTGTCGGGCGGGCTGAACGCCGACAATGTCGCGGAAGCCGTGCGGGTGACCGGGGCGACGGCGCTGGACGTCTCCTCCGGGGTGGAAGACCGGCCCGGCCACAAGGACCCCGCCCTGATCCGGGAGTTCCTGGCAAGGGCCACGGCGCTCTGACCCCTTCGGTCGCGGTCGTCTTGTCCACCATTGATGCTATGGCGGCGGCACGGGGCGCTGTGTACAGTGTCCGCCGTGTCGAGCGGCCGGCACGGCATACGATCGGCAGGACCGATGGGCGATCCAGCTACAAGCTTTTCTCCATCCGAAGGACTCGGCATCGTCCTGGACGAGCATATCCGGTGGATCGGCCGATGGCACCGCGCGGCCTTCTACCGGTTCGGGGAGGCGGATGACCTTGCCTCCGCCCCGGCCGCCTTCGCCGCCTGGGTCGCCGCCACCCGCGCCGGTGAGCTGGCGCACCAGCCGGCCATCGAGAAGCTGGTGGCGGTGCACGAGCAGATGCACCGGCAGGCCAAGCTGGTGCTGCTGAAGGCCGCCACCACCGGCGACCCGCCGACGGAAGCCGAGTACGAGGCGGTGGCCGGCCGGTTCGAGGATTTCTGCGCCCAGCTCCGCCGGGTGGAGCGCGCCTTCGGCGCCGCCGCCTCCGGGCTCGACCCGCTGACCGGCCTGCGCTCGCGCCGCGGCATGCAGGAGGCGCTGGAGCGGGAGATGAACCGCTTCCGCCGCGCCGGGCAGCCCTTCTGCATCGCGCTGTGCGACATCGACAAGTTCAAGTCGGTGAACGACACCTACGGCCACGACATCGGCGACAAGGTGCTGGCCGCCTTCGCCGCCGTGATCAGCCGCGGCATCCGCAGCTTCGACGAGGCGTTCCGCATGGGCGGGGAGGAGTTCCTCGTCTGCCTGAAGGAGACCACGCTGGCCGAGGGGTTCCGGGTCATCGAGCGGCTGCGCATCGACCTGATGAACAGCCGCATCCCCATCGGCGACGGACGCGAGCTGTCGATCACCGCGTCCTTCGGGCTGGTCCAGGCGGACCACGACACCCCCATCGACGACATGGTCATCCGCGCCGACAAGGCGCTCTACCAGGCCAAGCACGCCGGCCGCAACCGGGTCATCCGCTGGGGCATCGACAAGCCGGGCGCGGCACCGCCGCCGGCCGCGCCGACGCCGGTTCCGCCCGCGCCGGGCCGCCGGCGGGTGAACGCGCACTGAGCGGCTTCCATCCGGCCGGGTCTAGGTTCCCCCGTCCGGTTTTGCTACCATCGTCGCCAACAACGCGGTGCAGCGAGGGCGAGCGATGATCAACCACCCCGAGTTTCCGAACCTGTTCATCCTCGACCACCCGCTCATCCAGCACAAGCTGACGCTGATGCGCGACAAGGAGCGGTCGACCGGCGGGTTCCGGACGCTGCTGCGGGAAATCTCGCTGCTGATGGGCTACGAGATCACCCGCGACCTGCCGCTGACCACCGAGCGGATCGACACGCCGCTGACCGCGATGGACGCGCCCGTGATCGCCGGCAAGAAGCTCGCCATCGTCCCGGTGCTGCGCGCCGGGCTCGGCATGGCGCAGGGCCTGCACGAGCTGGTGCCCTCGGCGCGCGAGGGGCACATCGGTCTCTACCGCGACCACGACACCAAGCAGCCGGTGGAGTATCTGGTGAAGCTGCCGGAGCCGGAGGGGCGTGTCTTCATCATCGTCGACCCCATGCTCGCCACCGGCAACTCCGCCGTCCACGCGGTGGATGTGCTGAACCGCCACGGCGTGCCGGACGAGAACATCCGCTTCCTGGCGCTGGTCGCGGCCCCGGAGGGGGCGGCGGTCTTCTACGCCGCCCACCCCAAGGTGAAGGTCTTCACCGCCGCGCTCGACAGCCATCTGGACGAGAACGCCTACATCGTCCCCGGCCTGGGCGACGCCGGCGACCGCATGTTCGGGACCAAGTGAAGCGGTATCACGCCGCCTTCATGATCCCGGCGACCAGCACGTACATGTCGGTCCAGGCCTTGCGGACGTCGGGGGTGAAGTCGGGGCCCAGGTTCTGCTCCAGCGTCCACAGGAGTGCGGCGGCCACCGTGTCGTAATGGCGGTCCTGCACCCCATAGCCGCGGTGGCGCTCGCCCATTTTGGCGACGCTGTCGCGGATCGCCTCGGGATTCTTCAGGTGGCGCACGGCGGTGGCGATGGTCGCCATCAGCTTCTCGCCTTGTTCGCCCATGTTGCCCTTGAAGAGCGGCTTCAGCGTCGGGTCCAGCGTGAACAACCGATCGTAGAACTGCGCCGCCGCCTGTTGCCGGATCAGCGCCACCTTGCCGAAGGTGCGCTGGATCATCTGAATCTGGTCCTCTGTCATCCCGCCCTCTTGTCATTCCCCAGACGTGGTAACTCTTTTCGAACTCTGTCGTGGCAACAATCCGTGCTCAAGAGGATCGTTGCGTTGCTTTGTGCAATTCGCCGCAGCCAGCGCTATTGCGACTTAATCTCAGCGTGTGGAATGATGGACGCCGTCCGGACCTTCATTTCGGGGTGTTCTCCGCCTTGTCGCTCACCACGCCCGCCGCTTCGACCGGCTTCGTCGCGCATATCCGCCGCCCCGGCGCCTGGACCCTCGCCACGCTCGTCATCGCCGCGCTGGTGGCGCTGCCGGTGCTGGTGGTGGTCAGCCGTGTGTTCATCCACACCGATGGGGTGTGGGGTCACCTCGCCAGCACCGTGCTGCCGGAGTATGTGGGCAACACCGTACGCCTCGTCCTTCTGGTGGGAACGGGAACGCTGGTGATCGGCACGGCGACCGCGTGGCTGGTTACCATGTGCCGCTTTCCGGGCAGCCGCGCGCTGGAATGGGCGCTGCTGCTGCCGATGGCGGTGCCGGCCTATGTCATGGCCTACACCTACACCGACCTTCTCCAGTTCGTCGGGCCGGTGCAGACCGCCCTGCGCGAGACCTTCCATTGGACCCGCCGCGACTACTGGTTCCCGGACGTGCGGACGCTGGAGGGGGCGGCGGCGATGATGACGCTGGTCCTCTACCCGTACGTCTATCTGCTGGCGCGCGCCGCCTTCCTGGAACAGTCCGTATGTGTTCTGGAGGTCAGTCGTACGCTCGGCCGCGGCCCCTGGCGCAGCTTCTTCACGGTGGCGCTGCCGCTGGCGCGGCCGGGTATCGTCGGCGGGCTGGCGCTGGTGCTGATGGAGGTGCTGGCGGATTTCGGCACCGTGCAGTATTTCGCCGTCAACACCTTCACCACCGGCATCTACCGCACCTGGTTCGCCATGGGCCAGCCGGTCGCCGCGGCGCAGCTCGCCGCGGCGCTGATGCTGTTCGTGCTGTTGCTGATCCTGCTGGAACGCTGGTCGCGGCGTCGGGCGAAGTTCCACCACACCACCACGCGTTACCGCAGCCTGCCCACCCACCGGCTGACCGGCTGGCGCGCCGTGGCGGCGTTGGCGGCCTGCGTGGCGCCGGTGGTGCTGGGCTTCCTGGTGCCGGGCTGGGTGCTGCTGCGCATGGCGCTGGCTGAGGGCGACGTGCGCTTCGGCGGCCTGTTCCTGCATCTGGCGACCAACAGCGTCATCCTGTCCGGCACCGCGGCGGTGCTGGCGGTGGCGTTGGCCCTGGTGCTGGCCTACGGCCAGCGGCTGCACGACACGCCGGTGCTGCGCACCGCCGTGCGGGTGGCGGCCATGGGTTACGCCATCCCCGGTTCGGTGATCGCGGTCGGCGTTCTGATCCCCTTCGCGCATCTGGACAACGCCATCGACGCGGCGGCCCGCGCCCTGTTCGGCGTGTCCACCGGCCTGCTGCTCAGCGGCACCATCGCGGCTGTGCTGTACGCGTACCTCGTACGCTTCCTCGCGGTGTCCTTCAACACGGTGGAGGCCAGCCTGGGCAAGATCCGGCCCAACATGGACCATGCCGCCCGCGTGCTGGGCAGCACCCCCGGCCGCACGCTGGTTCGCGTGCACGCCCCCATCATGTCGGGCAGCCTGCTGACGGCGGGGCTGCTGGTCTTCGTCGACGTGATGAAGGAGCTGCCGGCGACGATGATCGTGCGGCCCTTCAATTTCGACACGCTGGCCGTGCGCATCTATCAGCTGGCGTCGGACGAGCGGCTGACGGAGGCGGCGACTCCGGCGCTCGCCATCGTCGCGGTCGGGATGGTGCCCGTGGTGCTGCTCAGCCTGTCCATCCGCAAGAGCCGGCCGGGCCAGGACTAGCCCGCCGATTGTTGCCCGCGGAGCAACACAGTGCCCCGCCGCCGGCCCTTTTTCCGGCGGGCGGCGGCGGTCATCTGTAGGGCATGACGCAGCCCGAGAACGAGGACCGCCTGATGACCGCCGCCGGCACCACCGCCACGACCGCCAACACCGCCGCCGCCCAGCCCCGCCGCGCCCGCCCGGTGCGTGCGGTGGTGGAGGGTATGCCGACCTCCGACGGGGCCGGCGTGAAGCTGACGCGCCTGCTGGGCAGCCGGCAGTTGCCGATGCTCGACCCCTTCCTGATGCTCGACCTGTTCCACACCGACCGGCCGGAGGATTATCTGGCCGGCTTTCCCGACCACCCCCACCGCGGGTTCGAGACGGTCACCTACATGCTGGCCGGCCGGCTGCGCCATCACGACAACCACGGCCATTCCGGGGTGATCGAGAATGGCGGCGTGCAGTGGATGACCGCCGGCCGCGGCCTTGTCCACTCTGAGATGCCGGAGCAGGAGGATGGGGAGATGCGGGGCTTCCAGCTCTGGATCAACCTGCCGGCCAGCCAGAAGATGATCGACCCCGCCTACCGCGAGTTCGCCGCCGACCGCATCCCGGTGGAGCGGCGGGAGGGCGCCGGCCTGCGGGTGATCGCCGGGACCACGTCGCAGGGCACCGCCGGCCCGATCCAGGGCGGCGCCACGGAACCGCGCTATTTCGACGTGACGCTGGTGCCCGGCGCGACCTTCGAGGAGGCGCTGCCGCCGGATCACGCCGCGGTGGTGGTGGTGTTCGAAGGGGCGGCGATCCTGGGGGAGGGAACCTTCCGCGTCGCCGCTCCCCGGCTTGCGGTGCTGGGGGAGGGCGACCGGGTGTCCCTGTCCGCCGGCCCGTCGGGCGCCCGCTTCCTGCTGCTCGCCGGCCGGCCCTTGCAGGAGCCGGTCGCCTGGGGCGGCCCCTTCGTCATGAACACGCGGGAGGAGGTTATGCAGGCCTTCCGCGACTTCGAGGAAGGGCGCTTCTGATCGCGCAGTAAAAAGGGGCGCGTCCCCGCCGAGGGACGCGCCCCTTGCGCCACGCCGGCCGTGGCTTACTTCCAGCCGGCGCGATCCATGACCTTCAGCGCCTCGGCGTTGTTCTTGCCGTAGACGGCGGCGTTCAGCTCGTCCTCCTTGAAGGGGCCCCAGGCGGCGACCACCGGATGGACCGCCACGCCGGCGACCACCGGATACTCGTAGTTGCTTTCCGCGAACATCTTCTGGGCCTCGGGGGTCACCAGATACTCGATGAACTTCACGGCGTTCTCGCGGTTCGGCGCGTTCTTGGCGACGCCGATGCCGCTGACGTTCACGTGGGTGCCGCGGCCCTGCTGGCCGGGGAAGAAGACGCCCAGCTTCTCGGCGATGGCCTTGTCCTCCGGCTTGCTGGAGCCGGCGATGCGGCCGAAGTAGTAGGTGTTGGAGATCGCGACGTCGCCTTCGCCGGCGGCCACCGCCTTGATCTGGTCGCTGTCGCCGCCCTGCGGCTTGCGCGCCATGTTGGCGACGAGCCCCTTCGCCCACGCCTCGGTCTTCTCCTCGCCCAGTGCCGCCAGGATCGAGCCGGTCAGCGACTGGTTGTAGACGTTGGTCGAGGAGCGGATGAGGACGCGGCCCTTCCACTTGGGATCGGCCAGATCCTCGTAGCTGCCAAGCTCCGACGGCTTGACCGCGGCCTTGTTGTAGATCAGCACGCGGGCGCGCTTGGAGATGCCGAACCAATAGCCCTCCGGCTCGCGCAGGTGGGCGGGGATGGCCTTCTCCAGGATCGCCGACTTGGTCGGCTGGAGAACACCGGCGTCCTGCGCCCGCCAGAGACGGCCGGCATCGACGGTGATCAGCAGATCCGCCGGGCTGTTGCCGCCCTCGTTGCGCATGCGCTCGATGAGCTCCTCCTCCTTGCCCTCGATGAGGTTGACCTTGATGCCGGTCTGCTTGGTGAAGGTCTCGTAGAGCGCCTTATCGGTGTCGTAGTGGCGCGCGGAGTAGAGGTTGACCTCGGCCGCGGAGGCTGTGCCCGCCGCGAGGATCGCGGCACCGAGGACGGCGGCGAAGAGGCTGCGGGTGCGGAAGTCCATCGGGTCGGTCCCTCTCGGCTTTTGTGTCGGTGGGGTCATGCGGATGGCGGCGCCGTGCGCCGGCGGGCCGTACCGTGCCGGCCTCGCCTTGGTCTGTCAAGCAGGAATGAGAACCGTTCGCATGCGCGGCGATGCCGCGACCGGTTGGCAACCGCCGGGTCGCGCATGCGGGGTGCCCGGAATCGCTTGTCGCCGAAAGGGTTGCGCCTATAATCCGCGCGGGCGTTCAGGCGCTTTATCGCAACCACGCCGAGGGGCCGAGGCCATGCGCTGGACCGTATTCGTGACACTGCTGGCGGTCATGCTGACCGCATCGATCGCCACCCCGGCCTCCGCCGTCGATTTCTCAAAAAGCGGCGCAGAACTGGGTCCGGAGGGCGTCTGGACGAGCCAGTGCGACATCGACCGGATGACCGACAGCAAGCTCTGCCGTCTGATGACCTACCGCCTGTTCGAGGAGGGCAAGGATGTCGGGTTCGTGGCGCTCAGCGTCATTCCCACCGGCAACGACTACCACTTGTTCCTGACGACCAGCCAGGGGATGGTGGAATCCTGCGCCATCCGCGTCGACCGGCAGCCGCGCATCGAGACGCACATCGCCACCATCAACATGTGCATGTTCCCGAACTTCATGTCCGGGCGCATCCTCGACCAGTTCCGCAACGGCGCGTCGGTGCTGGTGCGGGTCAACTTCACCCGCGCCGGCCGCAAGGACATCGACTTCGCCCTCAACGGCTTCGCCCGCAATTTCGAGGAGATGCAGCGCAGCCTGCAGTGACGCGGGCGGCGGCGCTCACCGCCGCCGCGGCCCCGCCATATCCTCTTCGAACAACTCGGCCAGCTTGTTCATGACGGTGCCGCCGAGCTGCTCCACATCCACGATGGTCACGGCGCGGCGGTAGTAGCGCGTGACGTCGTGGCCGATGCCGATGGCGACCAGCTCCACCGGCGAGCGCGTCTCGATCTCCTCGATCACCCGGCGCAGGTGGCGTTCCAGATAGTTGCCGGAATTCACCGACAAGGTGCTGTCGTCCACCGGTGCGCCGTCGGAGATGACCATCAGGATGCGCCGCTGCTCCGACCGTGCGATCAGCCGGTTGTGCGCCCACAGCAGCGCCTCGCCGTCGATGTTCTCCTTCAGGATGCCCTCGCGCAGCATCAGGCCCAGATTCTTGCGGGCGCGGCGCCAGGGCGCGTCGGCGGACTTGTAGACGATGTGGCGCAGGTCGTTCAGGCGGCCGGGGTTGGCCGGCTTGCCGGCTTGGATCCAGCGCTCGCGCGCCTGCCCGCCCTTCCAGGCGCGGGTGGTGAAGCCCAGGATCTCCACTTTCACCGCACAGCGCTCCAGCGTGCGCGCCAGGATGTCGGCGCTCATCGCGGCGATCGAGATGGGGCGGCCGCGCATCGACCCGGAATTGTCGATCAGCAGCGACACCACCGTGTCGCGGAAGGTGGTCTCCTTCTCCTTCTTGAAGGACAGCGGCAGCACCGGGTTGGCCACCACGCGGGCGAGACGGGCGGCGTCCAGCAGCCCCTCCTCCAGGTCGAAGTCCCAGGCGCGCTGCTGCTGCGCCATCAGCCGGCGCTGCAACCGGTTGGCCAGCTTGGAGATGACGCCCTGGAGATGCTGGAGCTGCTGGTCCAGCATGTGGCGCAGGCGCGCCAGCTCCTCCGGATCGCACAGCTCGGCGGCGTCGACCACCTCGTCGAACTGGGTGACGAAGGCGCGGTAGGCGTTCGGATCCGGGTCGTTGCGGCGCGACGCGTCGGGGCGCCAGGGCTGTCCGGGGCCGGCCGGCTCCTCCGCCCCCTCGCCCTCGCCCATCTCGGCCTCGCCGTCCTCGCCGCCGTCCTCGGCGCTGTCGCCGCTCTCGCTCTCGCGGGTTTCCGGGGCGGTCATCGACTCGCCCTCGGCGGTGCTGTCGTCCTCTCCGCGGGTCTGGCCGTCGTCGGGCTGGCTGTCGTTCTGGTCGGACTGCTGGTCGCGGTCGTCCTCCTCGCCCTCCTCGGGCTCGGCCTCCGACCCTACCTCCATGTCGAGGTCGGCCAGCAGGCGGCGCACGGCGCGGGCGTAGGCGTCCTGGTCGGCGATGACCGAGTCGAGCTTGCCGAGGTTGCCGCCCAGCTTCTCCTCGATCCACGGACGCCAGAGATCGACCGCGTGGCGGGCGTTCGCCGGCGGGGCGGCGCCGGTCAGCGCCTCGCGCGCCACCAGCCGCAGCACCTCCGGCAGCGGCACCTGGTCGCGCTCGACCATGCGGTCGAAGCCCTGGCGCCGGTATCGCTCGTCGAGGGCCGCCTCAAGGTTGTGCGCCACACCCGCCAGCGCGCGGGCGCCCAGCGCCTCGCAGCGCGCCTGCTCCATGGCGTCGAAGGCGGCGCGCGCGCTGTCGCCGATGGGCATGCGCTGCGCGTGCACCGCGTTGTCGTGGAAGCGCAGCCGCAGCGACACCGCGTCGGCGGCGCCGCGCACCGTCGCCACGTCCTGCGGGTTCAGGTCGCGCGGCGGCACCGGCACCCGAACCCGCGCCCCGGCGATGCCCGGCGGCTCGGTCGAGAAGCCGACCTGCAGATCCTCCCGCCCGGCGATCGCGCGCATGGAGGCCGCGGTGGAACGCTTGAAAATCTCGATGGGGGATTCGGGCTGGGTCATGGTCTCGGCAATCGCTTCACACGGTGGACCGACGGTGCACCGCCTCGCGGCGACGGGGCACCCGGGTCCGAGTCCGGCCGTTCGAGGCGACGGTCGGTCGGCAGACCGCCGACCGCCGGAACGGCTCTTACACCACGTTCACCCGCACCCCCGTCTCCGGCAGCTCGGTGCCGAAGCAGCGCTGGTAGTATTCGGCGACCGTGGGGCGTTCGACCTCGTCGCACTTGTTGAGGAAGGTGATCCGGAAGGCGAAGGCCACGTCGTTGAAGATCTTGGCGTTCTCGGCCCAGGTGATGACCGTGCGCGGGCTCATCACGGTGGAGATGTCGCCGTTGATGAAGCCGGCGCGGGTCATGTCGGCCAGGCGCACCATGGCGCTCACGGTCTTGCGGCCCTTGTCGTCGTTCCAGACCGGCGCCTTGGCCAGGACGATCTCCGTCTCCTCGTCGTGCGGCAGGTAGTTCAGGGTCGCCACGATGTTCCAGCGGTCCATCTGACCCTGGTTGATCTGCTGCGTGCCGTGGTAGAGGCCGGTGGTGTCGCCCAGCCCCACGGTGTTCGCGGTGGCGAACAGGCGGAAGGCCGGGTGCGGGCGGATGACGCGGTTCTGGTCGAGCAGCGTCAGCTTGCCTTCCACCTCCAGCACGCGCTGGATCACGAACATCACGTCGGGACGGCCGGCGTCGTACTCGTCGAACACCAGCGCGCAGGCGTTCTGCAGCGCCCAGGGCAGGATGCCCTCGCGGTATTCGGTCACCTGCATGCCGTCGCGCAGAACGATGGCGTCCTTGCCCATCAGGTCGATGCGGCTGATGTGGCTGTCCAGGTTCACGCGGATGCAGGGCCAGTTGAGACGGGCGGCGACCTGCTCGATGTGGGTGGACTTGCCGGTGCCGTGATAGCCCTGGACCATGACGCGGCGGTTGTGCGCGAAGCCGGCCAGAATGGCGAGCGTGGTGTCGCGGTCGAAGCGGTAGGCGTCGTCCACATCCGGCACATGCTCGGTGCGCTGGCTGAAGGCGGGCACCTCCATGTCGGTGTCGATGCCGAATGTCTGGCGCACCGACACGGTGATGTCGGGCACATGGTCGAACTGGGCCGAGATGGCCTTCGTGGCTCCGTTTGCTGGCATGTCGGTCTTCTGCTGGGGGTCGTGCTTGCTCATCCGGCGGCGGGTGCGGCCGGCGGCGATGGTTCGCCGGGGCCGCGGTCAGGCACCATAACAGGCTTTCAGCACATTGTAGGCCTGATTGATTTCCTTCAACCGTTCTTCGGCGGATTTGGCGCCACCATTGGTGTCGGGATGGTGGATTTTCACCAATTCGCGGTAACGGGCCTTGATCCGGGCGAAATCGACGGGGGGCGACAGCTCCAGCACGGCCAGCGCGTCCTCTTCCGGGGTGCGCGGCACCGGGCGGCGCAGGGTCTCGTCCGTGCCGCCGCCGCCTTCACGCGCGAATTCGAAGCCGAAGCCCTTGACCACGCGGTCGCGCAGGAACTTCTCCTGCACGCTCCAGAAGCCGAGCGGCCAGCTCGGCCGCTGCCAGGTGGTGTCGCGCCGCACCTCCGCCTCGATCTGCTCGGGTGACATGCCGGCGTAGAAATCCCAGGCGCGGTTGTATTCGCGCACATGGTCCAGGCAGAACCAGTAGTACTCGTTCAGCCGGTCGCGCGCCTTCGGCGCCCGGTGCGCCCCTTCCCCGGAACAGCCGGGATGGTCGCAGCCGCGGACGGACGGCGGCGGCTGGTCGAAACGGCGGTCGTTCAGACGAGCACGATTGCGTTGCATCGTCGGAGTATGGGTAGGCCCGCCGCCGCTGGCAAGCGCGCTCGAACGCCGGACGGGCATGCCTTGACAGCCCTTGTTTCCGCGGTCCAACTCGGAACATTCCCTGATCGGAGGAGAGCACCATGACCAGCTACGCCGACCGCATCCGCCGCAAGCTCACCGACGCCCTGGCGCCGTCGCGCCTGGACGTGGTGGACGAGTCGCACCGCCACGCCGGTCATTCCGGCGCCCGGCCGGAGGGGGAAACCCATTTCAACGTCACCGTCGTCTCCGCCGCCTTCGAGGGCAGGTCGCGGGTCGAGCGCCAACGGATGGTCTACGCCCTGCTGGCCGACGAATTGGCGGAGCGGGTGCATGCCCTGGCGCTGACCACCCGGACCCCGCAGGAAGCGGGTTGAAACACAGGTGCCGGAGCGGTAACCGAGCAAATACATACATACGCATTCAACCATTGAGAGGCAAACCCCCAACTTTGCGTAAGTGAAGCTGCGCACTCGGTTGCATTTCGCGTCGCATTTTGTACATTGCAACTTGTGCAACCACTTTACGCGCCCCGAAGGCTGTTGCCGGGGGGCGCTGACGGCGCGAAGAGGGTCAAGGCATGTCGAAACGTCGCGGGCCGAAGGCGAAGGCCACCATCCGGCAGGTGGGCGTCGCGCCGCTCAAAAGCATGAACATCATGCTCGACGGGCACCGCACGAGCATGCGGCTCGAGCCGTCGATGTGGACCGCGCTGGAAGAGATCGCCGGGCGTGAGCGGATGTCGGTGAACGACGTCTGCTCGCGTATCAAGAACCGGCTGGAGGAACAGAACCGCCGCAAGGGAACGACCGCCGACTCGTCGGACGTCACCCTGACATCGGCGGTCCGCACGTTCATCGTGTCCTATTTCCGGAACGCCCAGACCGAGGACGGGCATTCGCGCGCGGGCCATGGCCGCGGCGGCGATCCCTTCGTCGGAACGCCGTTCGAGCTGCCGCCCGACGACGACGGCGACGCGTCATCGGGCACCGGCGGTCCGACCGGAAACGGCAGCGAGGTGTCCGGGTCCATCAAACCGCCCGGCAGCAGCGGCCGCGCGGCCACGGGGCTCGAGGCCTGACGCCGGAACCCCGGCCGGGCGCGAGCCGCCGTCGGACGGCGCCTACTCCGCGGCCTCCGCGGCCGGGGCGTCCACGGGGCCGGTGTAGTGTTCCGGCCAGAGGTCGCGCGTCACCGGGCCGTCGCTGGCGAAGATGTGGCACATGTTGAGCAGCGCCGGCCGGCCGCGCCGTGGCGGCGCGGTCCGGCCGGCGGCCCTGTCCTGCCGCGCGCGGTCGGCCTGTTCGCGGGCGAGGACCGGATAGATGGTCTGGAAAGCCGTGGTGGCGATGGGCCCCAGCAGCTCCACGAGGTGGGTGCAGGCCTGCGGTCCTCCGAGTCGCTCCTTCACCGCCCGCGTCCATCCCGACCGGATGGTCAACCCGACCAGCGACTGGAACTTCGACGTCACGACGCCGCAGGAGAGATACGGGCTCTTGTCGGTCACCGCCTCGACCCCGCGCACGATGAAGTCGTCGTCCAGCGTCAGCCGCACCCACATCTCGTGGATCGGGTCGCCGGGCTCGCGCAGGCCGCATTCCTCGGTCTGAAAGTCGTAGGTCTTGACGTCGGTCAGTTGGCCCTCGACGTCCCACAGGCCGTCCGCACGGCGATACCCCCGGCAGGTGATCCGGCGGGTGTGGATGGGCTCGCGGTCGGCGGACGGGGAAAGCGGCATGGCGGTCCTTGATGCGCAACGAAAATCGAAAAGTTTGCAGTGCGGAATATCGGGGCGGAGGTGGATGAGGTCAAGCCGAAGCCGCCTCCGCCCGCCGGATGGTCACGCGACCCCGGCCGAATAGCCGCTGCCGAACATGAACTCCTCCCGCGTCTTGATCTCCTCCTCCAGGGAGAGGCGGACCACGGCGAACAGGTCGCGGATGGAGACGATCCCCTTCACTGTACCGTCGGCCGCCACCACAGGCAGGTGACGGTAGCGACGCTCCTCCATCAGCGACAGCGCCTCGATCGCCTTGGCGTCAGGCGGCAGCGTGTCGGGCGCGGCGGTCATCACCTCCTCCAGCGCGGTCCGCTCGGCGTCGAGGCCGGCGGCGACCACGCGGACGGTGACGTCGCGTTCGGTGAAGATGCCCTTCAGGCTTCCATTCTCCATCACCAGAATGGCGCCGATGCGCTTCTCCGCCATCATCCGCACGGCGTCGCGCACCGGGGTGCCGGGCGCCATGCAGACGAGATCCTGGCCGGTGATCACGTCGGGTATCAGCTTGCGGTTCGGCATGTCTCGCTTCCTTGCCCCTCGGCGTTCGGCCCACGGCTTCCGGCCGCGGAGCGTCACCCGTTGTGTGAATGCTTCCCGTCCCGTCCTCCGCGGTTATGCCGCGGTGCGGAATGAGGAGTATGTCTGTTGGGCATACGGACGGTCAAGATTGCGATCAAGAATTTTCTTATACAGGTTGTCGCACCCCCGCCGGCGTATCACAGCGCGTGGATCGAAGATGCCTCCGGTCCTTTCTCGCCCTGCCGGACGGTCATCCGCACCCGCTGGTTCTCGTCCAGTCGTGACAGCCCGGCGCTCTCCAGCGTGCTCGCATGCACGAACACGTCGCGTCCGCCGCCATCCAGCGCGACGAAGCCGTACCCCTTCTCGCCGTTGTACCATTTGACGGTGCCCTCCACCGGTTCGCCGGCTCCGGCGACAGCGGCACGCGCCGGAGGGGGCGAACGACGTGGCGTGGCGGAACGATCACCGGCTGGACGAGCGCCGGCCATCGTCGTCGGCGCGGCAGGGCGGGCCGTGGACCTGTCCACGGCATGGATCGCGGATACCTGCCGGCCCTTGCGCCCGTCGACCACATCGACGACCAGCGTGGTCCCGTCCGGCAACGGGCCATGCCCGCCGTCCCGCACCAGCACGCCGGGCAGCAGCGCGTCGGGGGACCCGTCCGCCAGCTTCACGAAGCCGAATCCGCGGACGGGATCGAACCATTTCAGGGTGACCTCCACGGCCGTGCCGACGGTGGACGGGGTGCGGAAGGCGTGGCTCTTTGGCGGATGGCTGCTGCGCATGAGGGCTCGGAACTCCGTGACGGCGCCGGACCGATGATCGGTCGGTTCCCATCACATCGCCCGGCCGGGCGTCGCTGGCAAGTCACAGCGCATGCCCCGGCATCCATGCGACCGCGATCCACCGGCACGGTCACAGCCGGTCCGGCACCGGCGGCGGCTCGGTCGGCGGCACGGGGATGGGCGGCGGAGGCTCGCCGAGCGGTGGGCGGCTGGGGTCGCCGGGCACGTCGGGGACGGGTACGGGCGGCGCCGTCGGGGGCTGCGGTGGCTGCGGCGGGTAGGGGGAGAAGTGCCGGACCGGCATGGTCACCCCCCCTGGCCGTGACCGGATCCGCCGCGGGCGAGCTCCATCGCCTGCGACAGGCTGTCCTCGCACCGCCCCTCGTCGCCGGACAGGGCGGCCTGACGCGCAGCGGTGACCAGGGAGTCGACCTGCGCGCGCCGCGCCGCCTGGGTCATGCCGCCGGCGGCCGGTGGCGGTGCCCCGGCCCCCGGGTCGGGGGCGACGTTCGGCGCGGTCGGCATGGCCCCGGCCCCAATGCGCGGCGGTTCGATCACCGCCTGGTCGCCGGTGGCCGGAGGCAGCATCACGCCCCCCGACTGGTTCAGCCGTTCGGCCGTGGCCGCCCCCGAGCCGCTGCCCTCGATGGCGGGCGCGCTGCTGCCGGTGGATTCCTGCGGCGCGCGGCCGGTGGGTGGGATGGTCGGGGTCAGGTTCTGCGTCGCGGCGAAGCGTTCCACCCGATCCGCACAGCCCTGGGCCGCCGCGGGTCCGGCCGCCAGCATCAGGATGCCCGCCGCGACCAGAAGGGTCGCGCGGCCGGCGTGACAAGCAGCCATGTCCCGTCTCCGTGGTTATCGATGGTCACCGGTTCAACGGGTGCGGCGTGCGCGAGGTTCCCGAGCCTGCAGGCCGGTGGCTTCCAGGGAAAATCGAGCAGGGTGCGGTGCCGGTCGGACGTCTTCACCTGTTGTGGATGGCGCCGCCGCCGCAAGCGGTGGCCACCGGGGGGGAGGATGCGGATCATGAACAGGGTGCTGTCGGGTGCCGCCTGGGTGGCGGCGGTGGCTTTGCTGGTGGTCAGCGCCGCGGTCATCGCGCTCAGCCGCGGGGAGACCATCAACGCGCTGTGGATCGTGGTGTGCGCGGTCTGCGCCTACATGGTCGCGTATCGGTTCTACGGGCTGTTCATCGCGCGGCGCGTGGTCGGGCTGGACCCGGCGCGCACCACGCCGGCGATGCGCCACAACGACGGGCTCGACTATGTGCCCACCGACAAATACGTGCTGTTCGGCCATCATTTCGCGGCCATCGCCGGCGCCGGGCCGCTGGTCGGGCCGGTGCTGGCGGCGCAGATGGGCTATCTGCCGGGGGTACTGTGGATCCTGGTCGGCGCCGTGCTGGCCGGGGCGGTGCAGGACTTCATCGTGCTCTTCGCCTCCACCCGCCGTGACGGGCGGTCGCTCGGCGACATGGTGCGGATGGAGATGGGGCCGGTGGCGGGCGTGATCGCGCTGATCGGCGTCATGCTGATCATGGTGATCCTGGTCGCCGTGCTGGCGCTGGTGGTCGTGAAGGCGCTGGTGGGCAGCCCCTGGGGCACCTTCACCGTCTTCTGCACCATCCCCATCGCCATGTTCATGGGCGTGTACGGCCGCTTCCTGCGGCCGGGCCGCATCGCCGAGATGTCGGTGATCGGCTTCGTGCTGCTGATGGCGGCCATCGTGCTCGGCCAGCCGGTGAGCGAGAGCCCGACGCTGGCCCCGCTCTTCACCTTCTCCGGCGAGGCGCTGGCGCTGATGATCATCGCCTACGGCTTCTGCGCCTCGGTTCTGCCGGTGTGGTTCCTGCTGGCCCCGCGCGACTATCTCTCCACCTTCCTGAAGATCGGGGCGATCCTGGCGCTGGCGGTCGGCATCGCGGTGGTGCAGCCGCATATGCAGATGCCGTCGGTCACCCGCTTCATCGACGGCAGCGGCCCGGTCTTCTCCGGCGCGCTGTTCCCCTTCCTGTTCATCACCATCGCCTGCGGTGCCGTGTCGGGCTTCCACGCGCTGATCTCGTCCGGCACCACGCCCAAGATGCTGGAGAACGAGACGCAGGCCCGGCTGATCGGCTACGGCGGCATGCTGACGGAATCCTTCGTCGCCATCATGGCGCTGATCGCCGCCTGCATCCTGCACCCCGGCGTCTATTTCGCCATGAACAGCCCGCCGGCCCTGATCGGGACGGATGCCGCCACCGCCGCCCAGACCATCGCAAGCTGGGGCTTCGCCATCACGCCCGCGGAGCTGGAGCAGATCGCCCGCGACGTTGGCGAATCGACGATCCTGTCGCGCGCCGGTGGCGCGCCGACCCTGGCGGTCGGCATGGCGGAGATCCTGTCGGGCCTGATCGGCGGGCGCGGGCTGATGGCCTTCTGGTACCATTTCGCCATCCTGTTCGAGGCGCTGTTCATCCTGACCACGGTGGACGCCGGCACCCGCGTGCTGCGCTTCATGATCCAGGATCTTCTGGGTACCGCGGTGCCGGCCATGCGCAACACCCAGAGCTGGGGGGCCAACCTCGTCGCCACCTCGCTGGCGGTGGGGGCCTGGGGCTATTTCCTCTACCAGGGCGTGATCGATCCGCTGGGCGGCATCAACACGCTGTGGCCGCTGTTCGGCATCGCCAACCAGATGCTGGCCGCCATCGCGCTGACCGTGTGCACGGTGGTGCTGTTCAAGATGAAGCGCCAGCGCCACGCCTGGGTGACCATCCTGCCCACCGTCTGGCTGCTGATCTGCACGCTGACCGCCGGCTGGCAGAAGCTGTTCCATCCCGACCCGCGGATCGGTTTCCTGGCGCACGCCGACGGCTTCTCGCAGGCGCTGGCCGAGGGGCGCATCCTGGCCCCCGCCAAGTCGGCGGCGGAGATGAGCCGGGTGATCGTCAACGACTATGTGGACGCGGCCCTCACCGGCCTGTTCATGGCGATCGTGGTGGCGATGGTGGTGTTCGGGGTGATCTGGGTGCGCCGCGCGCTCGCGACCCCCGGCGTCACGGTGAACGAGGTGATGGGCGGCCAAGCGCCGGCGGGGGCGCGCCATGCGTGAGGCCTACGACCTCTACCTCGGTCTGCGCCGCGCCGCGCGGTTGATGGTGGGTGTGCCGGATTACGACACCTATGTGGCGCACCGCCGCCTCAACCACCCCGAGGAACCGGTGATGAGCTACGAGGAGTTTTTCCGCTTCGTGCAGGACCGCCGCTTCGACGGCAGCGGCCCGCCGCGCTGCTGCTGATCCCACCCCATCGCCCATCGACCAAGGAGCGATCGACCCGATGCCGCAGTCACCCCGGCGGGGCAAGGCCGCCGTTCCCCCCGAGGCCGAGAGCTTCTACGCGGACGCGCTCACGCTGCTGCGGGAATCCGGCGTTCCCTTCCTGGTCGGCGGCACCTACGCGGTGTGCGCCTACACCGGGATCAGCCGGCCGACCAAGGACATCGACGTGTTCTGCAAGGCCGGCGACTTCCCGCGCCTGCTGGCCTGGTTCCAGGACCGCGGCTACGCCACCGCCATCGAGGACGAGCGCTGGATCGGCAAGGTCTTCCAAGGCGACCACTTCTTCGACGTGATCTTCAACTCCGCCGCAGCCATCAACCCGGTGACCGACGACTGGTTCACGGAGTCGCACAAGGGCCGCTTCTTCGGCATGGACGTGGAGATGATCCCGCCGACCGAACTGGTCTTCTCCAAGGCTTTCGTCCAGATCCGCCACAAGTACGACGGCCCCGACGTCGCCCACCTCATCCTGCGCCGTCACCAGGACATCGACTGGAAGCGACTGCTGGCCCACATGGACCAGTATTGGGAGGTGCTGCTGATCCACCTTCTGAACTTCCGCTTCATCTATCCCAGTGAGCGCGACATCATCCCCGGCTGGCTGTTCGAGGAACTGCTGGCGCGCCTGCACGAACGGTCGCGCCTGCCGGCGCCGCAGACGCGCATCTGCCGCGGCCGCCTGTATTCGCGCGAGGATTACCTGATCGACGTCACCGACTGGGGCTTCGCGGACATGGTGGGCGGGGCCGGGATCAACGACGGATAGGAACGACGAGCCGGGGAGCCATGGCCGAGACCAAGAAGCCCATCACCATCGCCGCCATCGGCGACATCCATGTCGGCGAGGCGAACGCCGGTGCCCACCGCGAGATGTTTCGCGAGATTGCCGACCGCGCCGACGTGCTGGCGCTCTGCGGCGACCTGACCAACCTCGGCCGCCCGCGGGAGGCCGAGGTGCTGGCGGAGGATCTGCACGGCATCGGCATGCCGGTGCTGGGCGTGCTCGGCAACCACGACCACGAGTGCGGCCATGTGGACGAGGTGAAGGCGATCCTTTCCCACGCCGGCGTCCGCTTCATCGAAGGGGAGCACTGCGTGGTGAAGGGCGTCGGCTTCGCCGGCGTGAAGGGCTTCGCTGGCGGCTTCGACAGCCGCATGCTCGACAGCTTCGGGGAGCCCGCCATCAAGGCCTTCGTCCAGGAGGCGGTGAACGAGGCGCTGAAGCTGGAAAGCGCGCTGCGCCTGCTGGAGACCGAGCGCACCGTCGTGCTCCTCCACTACGCCCCCATCGCCGCGACGATCGAGGGGGAGCCCGCGGAGATCCACCCCTTCCTGGGCTCCTCCCGGCTGGCCGAGACCATCGACCGCTACTCGGTCACCGCCGTCTTCCACGGCCATGCCCACCACGGCACCTACGCCGGCCGAACGCCCCGCGGCACCCCGGTCTACAACGTCGCCGCCGCCATCCCGAAGGACACGGGCCGGCCCTACGCGCTGCTGGAGGTGTAGGGGAGGCGCGGCGGAGGCGCGCGACCTTCTTGCCCGATCTTCACCGAACGCTTATATTTGCGGCTGACCAAGGGGGCGAGCTCGCGACCCGCCCCCTTGGTCCGGTCCTTACCGCAGAAGCTCAAGCAAGTGCTTGATCACTTCCAGGATGAGGACCAGAAGGGTGAGGAGTCGTTCGCTCATCCTCATTCTCCCTTCTCGTGTGGCGGGGAGGCGGCCCATCCGTCCCCTGACCACGGGAGGGACCTTAACGGATCGAATCAGCCCTCCGGCATACGACAGAATGTCCCGTGGCGTTCCCGGCGGACGTGTGTTCTGCGCCCTAGGCCATGTGCCTCTTGAAGGCGGCCGGCATCCCCGCCATCGTGGCCGGGGTGGTCGGTCCCACGACCACCGCGACGGGATCATGAGGGGCGGGGCGTGATGCGGGACGTGGTGATCGTCGGCGGTGGGGTCGTCGGCTCTTCGGTGGCGTATTTCCTGGCCTCCGACCCGGCCTTCGGCGGCACTGTGACGGTGGTGGAGCGCGACCCGACCTACGCAACCGCATCCTCGGCCCTGTCGGCCAGCTCGATCCGCCAGCAATTCTCCACCCCGCAGAACATCGCGCTGTCGCGCTTCGGGCTGGACTTCATCCGCGACGCCACCCGCCACCTGTCGGTGGAGGGCGAGGCGGTGGATCTCGGCCTGCGGGAGCCCGGCTACCTCTACCTCGCCACGCCGGCCGGCACGCGCGTGCTGGAGGCGAACCACGCCGTGCAGCGCGCGGCCGGGGTGGACGTGGCCCTTCTGGCGCCGGACGCGCTGAAGGCCCGCTTCCCCTGGCTGTCGGTGGAGGACGTGGCGCTCGGCTCGCTGGGGCTGTCGGGGGAAGGGTGGTTCGACGGCTACAGCCTGATGCAGGCCTTCCGCCGCAAGGCCAAGGCGCTGGGCGTGACCTTCGTGACCGGCGAGGCCACGGCCATGGAGCGCGCCCGCAACCGCGTTCAGGCGGTGCTGCTGCTCGACGGCACGCGCATCCCTTGCGGGGTGGTGGTGAACGCCGCCGGGCCGCGGGCGCGGTCGGTCGCCGCCATGGCCGGGGTGGACCTGCCGGTGTCGGCGCGCAAGCGCTGCGTCTTCGTCTTCGACTGCCGCGAGGCTCTGCCCGGCTGCCCGCTGGTCATCGACCCTTCGGGCGTGTGGTTCCGGCCGGAAGGGGCGCAGTTCATCGCTGGCGCCCCGCCCCCCGACAACCGCGACCCCGACACGCTGGACCTGACGGTCGAGCACGACCTGTTCGACGACATCCTGTGGCCGGCGCTGGCCAACCGAGTCCCCGCCTTCGAGGCGATCAAGGTCACCAACGCCTGGGCCGGCCATTACGAGTACAACGACGTGGACCAGAACGCGATCCTGGGACCCCATCCCGAGGTCGCCAACCTCATCCTCGCCAACGGCTTCTCGGGCCACGGATTGCAGCAGTCGCCGGGGGTCGGGCGCGGCATCGCCGAATGGATCCTGCACGGCGGCTGGCGGTCGCTCGACCTGTCGGTCTTCGCCTACGACCGCTTCGCCGCCGGCCGGCCGGTGCGCGAGCTGTGCGTGATCTGAGGCTTACGCTTCGATCCCCGCCAGCTCGCACACCCGCGCCCATTCCTCCTCCGACACCGGGCAGACCGACAGGCGGGACTGGCGCACCAGCGCCATGCCCTGCAGCAGCGGGTCGGCCTTGATCTGCTTCAGCGTGACGGGGGTGGCCACCGGCATCACCGGGGCCACGTCCACCATGCCGAAACGTCCGGCCGGATCGCTGGGATCGGGGTAGTATTCGCGGACGATTTCGACCACGCCCACCACCTCCAGCCCGTCGTTGGAGTGGTAGAAGAAGGCGCGATCGCCGACGCGCATGGCCTTCAGGTTGTTGGACGCCTGATGGTTGCGCACCCCGTTCCAATGGGTACGGCCGTCCGCGACCATCTGGTCCCAGGAGTATTTGAAGGGCTCGGACTTCACCAGCCAGCGCGCCATCGCCGTCGCCTCAGCCCTTGGGGTAGACCTTGCGCCACGGGCGGATGTCCACCCGCTCGAACAGGCCGGCCTTGGCGTAGGGGTCGCTGGCGGCGAAGGCCTCGGCCTCCGCCTTGTCCGCGAAATCCAGGATCAGCAGGCTGCCGACCATCCCCGCCCCATCGTCGGACAGCAGCGGCCCGGCCATGACGATGCGGTCCTCGTGCGCGGCAAGATATTCGAGGTGCGCCGCGCGGTTGGCGGCGCGGATGTCGGCGGCACCGGCCTTGTCGGTGCACAGCAGTGCGAAGAGCATGGGTCCCCTCCCTCGTTGGATCGGGCGAGACCCTAGCGCAAGCGGTGCCGGGGATAAAGCGGCCTCACGCCTCCTCCCGGAAGGGGCGGGAGAGGAGGGTGGCTATGGTGTCGTCCACGCGTGCCCCGCGGTTGAGGATGGCGTCGACCGAGGCGCAGATGGGCAGCTCCACCCCATGCCGGTCCGCCAGCTCCACCACTGCGCGGGCGGAATACACGCCCTCGGCGACCGACCGCCGTTCCGCCAGGATGTCGGCGAGCGCCCGGCCCTCGCCCAGCGCCACCCCCAGCGACATGTTGCGCGATTGCAGGCTGGAGCAGGTCAGCGTCAGGTCGCCAAGCCCCGAAAGCCCCATCAACGTGCCCGAGCGCCCGCCGAGCGCCAGGGCCAGCCGCGTGATCTCCGCCAGCCCGCGCGTGATCAGCGCGGCGCGCGCGTTGTCGCCCAGCCGGCAGCCGACCGCGACGCCGCAGGCGATGGCGAGCACGTTCTTCACCGCCCCGCCGATCTGCGCCCCCATCACGTCGTCGGTCAGATAGGGGCGGAAGGTCAGGCTGCCCAGCGCCTCCACCAGCCTCTGCCCGGTCTCCCGGTCGGCGCAGGCCAGCGTCACCGCGGTGGGCAGGCCGCGCGCCACCTCGATGGCGAAGGTCGGGCCGGACAGGATGGCGATCGGTGTCCTGGCCGGCAGCGCCGCCGCCGCGGCCTCGCTCATCGGGGCCAGCGTGCCCAGCTCGACGCCCTTGGCCGCGATCACCGCCGGCACCCCCGGCCGCCAGTGCGGCGCCAGACGCCCGCAGACCTCCCGCAGATGCTGGGCCGGGGTAACCAGCAGCACCGCATCGGTCGCGGCGGCCTCCGCAAGGTCGGTGGTTGCGCGCACACGGCTATCGAGGTTGACGCCGGGCAGATAGTCGGGGTTGGCCCGGTCGCGGTTGATGCCCGCCACCACGGCCGGTTCACGCGCCCACAGAACCGCCTCGCGGCCCGCCCGCGCCGCCGCCTGCGCCAAGGCGGTGCCCCAGGCCCCGCCGCCGATCACGCCGATGCGGTTCATACCGTCGTCCACTCCATGGGTCGTCACGCCTTCACCCCGGCTCCCACGCCGGCGCGGCCGATGGCCGGGGCGGCGGCGGGGTCGAGGGGCCAGCGGGGGCGGGGGGCGAAGTCCAGCGGGTCGGTCTGGCCGAGCCGCAACCGTTCGATGCCGGCCCAGGCGATCATCGCCGCGTTGTCGGTGCACAGCCGCAGCGGCGGGGCGACGAAGCGCAGGCCGCGCGCGTCGGCCAGCCCCGCCAGTCGGGCCCGCAGGGTCCGGTTGGCGGCGACGCCGCCGGCCACCACCAGCGTGTCGCCCTGCGGGTGCCGGTCCCGGAAAAGGGCGAGCGCGCGGCCGACGCGGTCGGCCATCACATCGGCCACCGCGGTCTGGAAGGCGGCGGCCAGATCGGCGCGATCGATATCCGTCAGCGGCCGGCCGAGTTCCTCCACATGCCGGCGCACCGCCGTCTTCAGGCCGGAGAAGGAGAAGTCGCAGCCGGGCCGCCCGACCATCGGCCGCGGCAGCTCGAACCGGCCGGGATCGGTCGCGGTGGCGGCGGCCTTTTCGACCAGCGGCCCGCCGGGGTAGCCGAGCCCCAACAGCTTGGCGGTCTTGTCGAAGGCCTCGCCCACCGCGTCGTCGATGGTGGTGCCGAGACGGCGGTAGCGGCCCACCCCCTCCACCGACAGAAGCTGGCAGTGCCCGCCGGACACCAGCAGCAGCAGGTAGGGAAAGGCCACGTCGTCGGTGAGCCGCGCGGTCAGCGCGTGCCCTTCCAGATGGTTGACGGCGACGAAGGGCAGGCCGCGCGCCGCCGCGATGGCCTTCGCCGTCATCACGCCGACGATGACGCCGCCGATCAGCCCCGGCCCTCCGGTGGCGGCGACCGCGTCGATGTCGGCCAGAGTCAGGCCCGAGTCGTCGAGCGCCCGCCGCACCAGCCCGTCCAGATGCTCCAGATGGGCGCGGGCGGCGATTTCCGGCACCACGCCGCCATAGGGGGTGTGGTCGTCCAACTGCGACAGCACGACGTCGGCGCGGATCTCCCGCGCGTCGGTGACGATGGCCGCTGCGGTCTCGTCGCAGCTCGTTTCGATTCCCAGCACGTTCATGCCGGCAAACTAGCGGCACCACGGCCTGTCGTATAGGGTCCTGCGCATGAACCACGACGTTCCGGCCGACGACGCCAGCATCCTCTATTACGATGGCGACTACCCGTCGCTGGAGATCGGCGAGGCGCGTGCCGAGCATGTCGTGACGCTCAATCGCGTCGGCATCCTGGGCGACGTGGGCCACTACAAGGAACTGGCACGGCGCACCGGCGGCCCGGTGCTGGAGGTGGGGGCGGGGACCGGGCGGCTGTCGGTGCCGCTGGCCCGGCTCGGGTTTGATGTCTGGGCGGTCGATGTCGCCCCGGCGATGCTGGCGCGGCTCGAAGCCCGCCGCGCCGCGGAGCCGGAGGAGGTCCGCAACCGGCTGCACCCGGTGTGTCAGGACGCCCAGGCGCTCGACTTGCCGGAACGGTCGTTCCGGCTTGCGATCATTCCGTTCAACGTTCTGATGTTGATCCCCGACCTTGGCATGCAGCGCCGCACCCTGGCCTCGGTCGCTGCGCATCTTCCGCCAGGCGGATTGTTGGCGCTCGACATCATGAATCCGCTGGTGCTGACGCTGGGGGAGGACCACACGCCGCACCCCTCCGAACCGCGCCGCAACCCGATCACCGGCAACAGCTACGTCAAGACCTCGCTGAACGACCGCATGGACGAAGCGCAGGTGCAGCGCCTGCACGGCTGGTACGACGAACTGCTGCCGGACGGCCGGATCCAGGTGACCGAGTTTTCGTTCCGCTGGCGGATCATTTTCCGGGTGGAGCTGGAGTTGCTGTTGAACGAAGCCGGTTTCGATCTCGAAACGATCTCCGGTGATTTTGAGAGCGGCGCTTGGACGGTGGACCGGCCGCGCATGGTTGCGACCGCTCGCCGCCGCTGACAAAGGGCCGCGGATCGCCTACAACCGTGGGCATGACGACACCGCTCCGCATCGGCACGCGCGGCAGCCCCCTGGCGCTGGCGCAGGCCCACGAGACCCGCGACCGGCTGGCCGCGGCGCATCCCCATCTGGCCGAACCCGGTGCCATCGAGATCGTGGTGCTGAAGACCACCGGCGACCGCATCCTCGACCGCACCTTGGCCGAGGCGGGCGGCAAGGGTCTGTTCACCAAGGAGTTGGAGGAGGCGCTGCTCGATGGCCGCGTCGACCTCGCCGTCCATTCCATGAAGGACGTGCCGACCTGGCTGCCGGCCGGGCTGGAGATCGCCTGCCTGCTGCCGCGCGAGGACCCGCGCGACGCCTTCTTCTCCCGCGACGGCGCCGGGCTCGACGCGCTGCCGGCCGGTTCGGTCGTCGGCACGGCGGGTTTGCGGCGGCAGGCCCAGGTGCTGGAGCGGCGCCCCGACCTGCGGGTCGTGCCCCTGCGCGGCAATGTGCAGACCCGCCTCGCCAAGCTCGACGCGGGGGAGGTGGACGCGACGCTGCTGGCGCTCGCCGGGCTGCGCCGCCTGGGTCTGACCGGGCGGATCACCGCTGTGCTGGAGCCGGCGGACATGCTGCCCGCCGTCGCCCAGGGCGCCATCGGCATCGAAATCCGTTCCGACGACGCAATGACCGCTGACCTGTTGGCATCGTTGCACTGCCGCGACACTGCGGACCGGCTGGCCGCGGAGCGTGGGTTGCTGGCCGCGCTGGACGGCTCCTGCCGCACCCCCATCGCCGCCCTGGCGGTACTGGACGGCGATACCGTGGCGCTGGAAGCCAAGGTGCTGTCCACCGACGGCCGTCAGGTGTTCCGCGCCGCGCGCCGTGGTCCGCGGGCCGACGCCGCCGGTCTGGGTGCCGACGCGGGCGCGGAGATCAAGGCCGTGCTGCCGCCCGGCTTCTTCGCGACGTGACCGCTGCCGGCCGCCGCATCCTCGTCACCCGCCCGGCCGAGGATGCGGAGCCGCTGATCTGGTGTCTCGCCGACCGCGGCTACGAGCCCATCCTCGAACCCATGCTGACCATGCGCTGGCTCGACGGGCCGGAGCCGGAGCTGTGCGGCGTACAGGCGCTTTTGTTCACCAGCGCAAATGGAGTACGGGCCTACGCCCGACGTACGACCCGGCGCGATCGTCCGGCCTACGCCGTCGGCGATGCCACCGCCGCCGCTGCCAGCGCAGCCGGCTTCACCCGTGTGGAGAGTGCCGGGGGCGATGTGTACGCGCTGGCGTCGCTGGTCGCCGCGCGATGCGTTCCGGATGACGGCCCGCTACTCCATGTCGCAGGTACGGTGGTGGCCGGTGATCTGGCCGGAGCCTTGGGTTCCGCCGGCTTCACCGTGCGGCGCGAAGCGCTGTACGAGGCGGTCGCGGCGACGTCGCTGGGTGCCGATGCCGTGCGCGCGCTCTCCGAAGGGGGTGTCGGGGGTGCGCTGTTTTTCTCTCCCCGCACCGCTCGATCGTTTGTTAGGTTGCTTGCCGAGGCGGGGCTCGACGACCATCTGCGTACAGTCGAAGCACTGTGCCTCAGTCCCGCGGTCGCGCAGGCGGCCCGTACGCTCGACGGGTCGCGCGTCATGCCTTGGAAGGACGTACGGGCCGCGGCCCGGCCGGAGCAGGATGCCCTGCTCGCCCTTCTTCCGGATCACCGCGACGGGGAGTGAGGCCGGCGGTCCCGTTTCCGGTCCGGCGCGTCGCGTGCGATCCGGACCGGCGGAGGAAACAAGGCGTTCGACACGAACAAGGCGACCAAGAAGGCAGTCATGACTCCTCGCCCAGGCTCCGACACACCGGACCAGGACCCGAACGGCCAGCAAGGGCCGAACGAGTCCGCGCAGACTCCCGGCGGCACCGCCGTGGAGCGCATCATCGAGCGCTTCGGCGGCATCCGCCCCATGGCCCACAAGCTGGACATCCCGGTCACCACGGTGCAGGGCTGGAAGAAGCGCGGCGCCATCCCCCTCAACCGCCATCCGGATCTGCGCAGCGCCGCGGTGCGCCACGGGATCGCGCTGGACGAGTCGGAGCTGGACGCCGCCACCCCGTCGGAGGAGCGGCCGGCGGGGGCGGCCACCGGCGTTTACGACCCGGTGTCCGAACTGCAGCCCGCCGCGGTCGAGCCGACCCCCGGCAGAGCGGCCGTCGATGGCGGGTCCGCCGCCGAGCGGGTGATCGAGGACGAGCCGGTCGTCGCCAGCCCGCCTCCTCCGCCCCCGGTGGACGAGCGGCGGTCCGGCGGTTCGGGATTCGCCACGGTGGTTTCGGTCCTGGCGCTGATCGCCGCCGGTGCCGCGCTGACCCAGCCCTGGTGGATGCCGCAGACGCCGCCGGCCCCTACCGTCGCCCCGGCGACGGTGCAGGCGCTGGACCAGCGCCTCGGTCAGATCGACCAGCGCGTGCAGCAGCTCGCCTCCCGCCCCGCCGCCACCGGCGATGCCGCGGCGCAGCTCCAGCCGCTGGCCGACCGCATCGGCGCGCTGGAGCAGCGCGTGCAGCAGGCCGCCCAGGCGCAGCCCGGCCAGGATCAGCCCGCGCAGGCCGCCGTTGATCTGGCGCCGCTGGAAAGCCGCCTCGCGGCTCTGGAGCAGCGCCCGGCGCCCGAGGCGCCCGCCCAGCCGCCCGAGGACCCGCGCGTCGCCGGTCTGGCCGACACGCTGGCGTCGGTGCAGAAGAGCGTCGATGGTGTCCAGCAGCGGCTCCAGCAGGTGGGCGGCACCGCCGAGACGGCGCAGCGGCTGGCGCAGGAGGTCGATGGGCTGAAGCAGCAGCTCGCGTCGCTTCAGAAGGACCTGCAGGCGCGCCGTGACGCGTCCACCGCCGCCGAGGCGCTGGTGCTGGCCGCGGGCCAGCTCCGCGCGGCGCTCGCCGGCAGCCAGCCCTTCCAGAGCGAGCTCCAGGCGGTGCGGCAGCTCGGCGTCAACGACACGCAGGTGGCGCAGGCGCTCGACAGCATCGCCCCCTTCGCGCCGAAGGGTGTTCCGACCCGGCCGACGCTGACCGATCGTTTCTCCACGCTCGCCAGCGACATCGTGCGCGCCGCCAACAAGGGCAACGGCACCAACTGGCTGGACCAGGTGGGCGGCACCCTGTCCACCCTCGTCACCGTGCGCCAGCAGGGTGCCGGCGTGGTCGGCGACAGCGCCCAGGCCATCGTCGCCCGTACCGAGGCCGCCTTGCAGGAGGGCAACCTCGCCCAGGCGGTGAAAGAGGCGTCGGCACTCCAGGGGCCGGCGGCCGAGGCGGCGTCCGGCTGGCTGGCCGACGCCAAGGCCCGCCTTGCCGCCGACGAGGCGGCGCGGCAGATCGGCGCCCGCTCCATCGCGCTGCTCGGCGCGTCGGCCGGCGCGCAGAAAGGGGCGGCGCAATGATCCGCACCATCTGGTTCCTGGCCAAGGTCGCGATCGTCGTCGCGATCGCCATCTGGCTCGTCGAACGCCCGGGCCATGTCAGCGTCGTCTGGCAGGGCTATGTGGTCGAAACCTCCTTCGCCATGATGGTGCTCATCCTGGCGGTGGCGCTGGGCGCCGCGGCGGTGCTGTACCGGCTGTTCCGCGCCCTGTGGACGGCGCCGTCCGACATCGCCCGCTACAGCCGCCGGCGCAAGCGCGAGCGCGGCTACCGCGCGCTGACCCGCGGCATGGTGGCGGTCGCGGCCGGCGACGCCGGCACCGCGCGGCGCATGGCGCGCAAGGCCGACGGGCTGCTCGACGAGCCGCCGCTGACCATGCTGCTCCAGGCGCAATCGGCCCAGCTTGCCGGCGACGAGGACGCCGCCCGCCGCTACTTCACCGCCATGCTGGAACGGCCGGAGACGGCCTTCCTCGGTTTGCGCGGCCTGCTCAACCAGGCGCTGCGTGCCGGCGACCGGGTGGAAGCTCTGGCGCTGGCGCGGCGCGCGCAGCGCATCCAGCCGGACACGCCCTGGCTGCTCGCCACGCTCGTCGACCTGGAAGCGCGGGCCGGCGACTGGGCAGCGGCGGAATCCACGCTCCAGCAGGCGGTGCAGGTTGGCGCCGTGACGCCGGAGGAGGGCCGGCACCGCCGCGCCGCGCTGCTGCTCGAACGCAGCTACGAGGCGGAGCGCCGCGGGCGCGACGACGCGGCCGACGGCCACGCCCGCGCCGCCAACGACCTGTTGCCGGGCTTCGTGCCGGCCGCGGCCCGGCTTGCCCGCCTGCTGGTCAAGGCCGGCCGCACCCGCAAGGCGATGAAGGTGGTGCAGCGCGCGTGGCGGCAGAACCCGCACACCGAGCTCGCCGACGCCTATCGCGAGGCCATCGGCGCCTACGATCCGCTCGCCCGCGCCAAGCAGTTCCAGAAGCTCGCCTCCTACGCGCCGAACCATGTGGAAAGCCATCTGGCGGTGGCCCGCGCGGCGATGGACGCGAAGCTGTGGGGGGAGGCGCGCTCCCATCTCACCAAGGCCATGGAGATCGAGCCGTCGCACCGGGTCTACGCCCTGCTGGCCGAGCTGGAGCGCGGCGAGCACGGCAACGACGAAGCGGCCCAGACCTGGCTCGCCCAGGCCGCGTCCGCCCCGGCCGACCCGGCCTGGACCTGCCGTGCCTGCGGCCACCCGGCGCACGCGTGGTCGGGCCTGTGCGAGAGCTGCGGCGCCTTCGACACGCTGGAATGGAAGAGCCCGTCGTTGGCGCTCCACCTGACGGCCGGGGAGCACACCCGCACCGGTGCCAACACCAACCTGCCCACCGTGATCGAGGCGGCGCGCTAGCGTCCGGCGGCCCCGTCCCGGCCGGTTTTCGGGACCGGGGCCGCCGTGGCTCGACGGAGGGTGTTCTTGTCCGGCAATTCGCGCGCGTGGTATGGAGCATCCGACGCCAGTCGATTCGGGTGGGCTTGTCTCACGGACATGATCCCTTCCCTGGGCACACCCGAGGTGGCGGCCTCATCGGTCCGGTCGAGCTGGCGCTGTCATGAAGAGGCGACCGTATGATCTCCGTTTCCCTGGCCGCTCCTCAGCCCTGGGGCTTCCTCGATTGGGCACGGATCGATCCGGGCGGGCTGGTGCGGCTGGTGGGATGATCGCAGCTCCCGACGGACTCGATACCGATGCCGCAGGTCGCACTTGCCGGCCGGTCCCTCGCCCATCTCAGAACCCACCGCTTTTCGCGGGCGGACGTCGCGGCGGGAGCCGACCAGATCGTGCCGCAGTCCGGCGTGGTGATCGAGTATCTGCGCGACGCACCGCCCACCGGTGAGCCCGAGCCGGTCGGCCCGCTCACCATCGACGATGCGAGCTGGGAGGTGGAGGGAACGCTGACCTTCCACGCCATGCATTACGACGGCCTGCTGACCACCGACAAGGTGCTCGGGGCGCGACCACATCTACGGTTTCGGCCCACCGAGCCCCATCGTGGCGCCCGACGTGCTCGATCTTGTGGCAGGTTTGAGCGGCCGGGTGCTCGATTTCGGCTGCGGTTCGGGCGCGCTGGTGGCCGCCCTGCGCGGGCGCGGGCGCGGGCGCGGGGTCGAGGCGTTCGTTCGGCATCGAACTGGACCGCGGCCCCATCCGCGAGACGCTGAAGCCGGAGGCGGCGCCCTACGTCACCCTCTACGACGGCCGGATGCCGTCCCCTTTCGACGACGGGTCCTTCGACGCGGTGGTCTGCTCTGAGGTGCTGGAACATATTCCCGACTACGGGGCGGCCGTGGCGGAGATGGCACGGCTGACCCGCGACCGGCTGGTGATCACGGTGCCGGACGCGGCGGCCATCCCGCTCGGCACGCGTCATCAGCTCGTGCCGTGGCACCTGCTGGAAGCGACGCACGTGAACTTCTTCAACCAGCGCAGCCTGCACGCGCTGCTCGCCCCGCATTTCGGCCGGATCAATTCCGGCCGGATCTCCCCCTGCACGATGAACGACACACCCTTCTACATCAGCCTCGTGGCGGTCTGTCGCAAATAGGCCTCGGCCGGTCAGGAGACGGTCGCGACGATCTCCTCCAGGTCGGCCGGTACGATCGGCTTGTGCAGCAGGACGCGGCCGTTGGTCGCCGCCTCGCGCAGGCGGTCGGGGTCGGTGTCGCCGGTGACGATCACCGCCGGCGTCCGACGTTCCAGTATGACGTCGAGATGGTCCACGAACTGGGTGCCGGTCAGCGGCCCCGGCAGCCGGTAGTCGGTCACGATCACGTCCGGCGGCACCTCCATGCGCGCCACGATGGTCAGCGCGTCGGGGCCGTCGGCGGCGGTGGTGACGTGGTGGCCGGCCTCCTCCAGAATGTGGCGCAGCGCGGTGCGCTGGTCCGGCTGGTCCTCCACCACCAGGACGCGGCGCCGGGGTGCCGGCGGGGCGGACCGGGACCGCGGCGGCGGCAGCAGGGCCTGCCCCTCGTGGCGGGCGGCAAGCGGAACGCTGACCGCGAACAGCGATCCCTTGCCGACGCGGGAACGGACCGTCAGCGGATGCCCGAGCAGCCGCGCCGTCCGCTGCACGACGGAGAGACCCAGCCCCAGTCCCTGGCGGTGGTCGCGCGCGGCGTTGTCGAGCTGCACGAAATCCTCGAACACATGGTCGAGCTTGTCCGCGGGGATGCCGGGGCCGGTGTCCCAGACGTCGATGCGCAGTTGCGTGCCATGCACCCGGCACCCCACCAGGATGCCGCCGGCCGCCGTGTAGCGCACGGCGTTGGCCAGCAGGTTGCCGATGATGCGGCCCAGCAGCGTCGGGTCGCTTCGGACGATCGCCGGGCAGGCGCGCAACCGCAGGCGTAGCCCTTTCTGCGCCGCCGCCGGCCGCACCTCGTCCAGCTTGGCGGCCAGCAACGGGCGGAGGGGGAGGTCGACGACGTGCGGGCGGACGGTGCCGGCCTCCAGCGTCGAGACGTCCAGCAGCGCGTTCAGCAACGCCTCCCCCGATTCCATGGCGGCGCCGAGATGGCGGTGGTGCTCCTGCGCGCGGTCGGTCCTCAGCCCGTCCAGCATCAGGTGGTGGAACAGCCGCATGGCCTGGAAGGGCTGGCGCAGGTCGTGGCTGGCGGCCGCCAGGAAGCGCGCCTTGGCGGCGACCGCCATCTCGGCCTCGCGGCGGCGGCGCGCCTCCTCCCGCAGCAGCGTCTCCCGCTCGGCCGCGGCGTGGTGCAGCCGGGTGCCGGCAAAGTCGAGCGCCAGCGACAACTCCTGCACCTCGGTGATGCCCGACGGTGGCAGCGGCGGCGGGGCGCGGTCGCGCTCCAGCGCCACCGCGGCATCCACCAGCGCGCGCATGGACAGCGCGATCCGGTGCGCCTGCCGGACGGCCAGCATCAGGGCCACCATGATCAGCAGTGAGCCCAGGGCCGTGGCGATGCCGATCTTGGTCCACACCGGGGCCGACAGCATGCGCTTCGGCGCGGCATAGCCGAACCGCCAGCCGGTGATGCCGGATTTCTGGAATCCGATCACCACATCGTGGCCCTCCAGCGCCTTGCCCTCCGCCAGCCCGTTGTCCTGTCCGGACGTGGCGGCGCTGAACCAGCCCGGTGCCGGCTGCCCGACGAACCGGTCATGATCACGGTTGCGGGCGAGCACGGCGTCATTGTCGTCGACCAGCACGCCCAGCCAGCTGTCCGGCAGCTTCTGGTCCTGGAGCAGGCGGCTCCAGCGTTCCGGACGGATGGTCACGCCGACGGCGGCGGCGCCGCCGGATCCGGCCACGGGAACGACGATCGCGACCTGATCGGGGGCCGCTCCCTGCCGGGGCAGAAGCCGCGACACCGCCGGACGCCCGGTGATGATCGCCTGCCGCACCGTGGCCATGTAGGGCGCGCCCTGCGGCACCTTGTCCCACGACGCGGTGTCGGCGGTGATGCGTCCGAAAGGATCGGTGGTGAAGAGGGTGTGCCAATAAGGCTGCCCGGCGAGCAGCCGGCCGGCGGTCGCCGCGAAGCGCGGTTCGTCCCTGTCGCTCATCGCGCCGGCCGCGGCGGCGCTGTGCAGCGCGCCGACGATGCCGGCCACGTCCGTGTCGATCGCGAGCATGAGTGCACGCGCCGTCGCCTGAAGGCTGCGTTCCGTGGCTTCCCGCTGCGAGACGGCGTTCCAGGCGATCAGCGCCACGGCCAGCACCAGCATGGGAATCAGCGTCGTCAGCACCAGAACGAGGAGGTGCCAGCGGATCGGCCGGTGGCCGGATCCGAACGGGGTGACTCGTTCTCGCAAAGGCCTATCCATCCGGTCACCGAAACGCAGCATGCTGTTTAATATCGGACGCGGGCTCTTCCGTCTGATATTTGGTGGTATGGCGGCCGAACGTGGCAAGACCGTCCCTTTACCACAGCCCTTCCGACGGGGTACCATCCGAAAGACATAGGCTGAAAACCGACGGGGCGCGTGCAGCGGCGATGACCGAAGCAAGGCTGCTGGAACTCACCGAGGCCGAATATTTCCAGATGGAAGAAGCCCTGTCGCAGACCGCGCGCGGCCGGGCCTTCCTGCGCATGCGCGACCGGCGGGCCCGGGTCGTGGGAGTGGACGAACTGAACCGCGTCGCCGGGGCGCTGGAACGGCAGGTCAACCGCTTGGCCGGCATCGATCCGGGGACGGTTCCGGCCCGTGGGGGCGACGGCAGCACCATCCAGCAGGAGTTGTCGGCGATCAGCCAATATGTCCAGCAGACCCGCAGCGACATCGCCGCCCTGCGCCCGGCCGATTCGGGGGCCAACCGGATCGAGGCGGCCACGGGCGAGCTGGACGCCATCGTCGCGGCGACCGAACGGGCCACGACGGACATCCTGAACGCCGCCGAGCGCATCACCGAATGGACCGCCCGCATCCCGCGCACCGATCCGGAACTGGCCGAGGTCGCCGACGCGATCGAGGCGTGGAGCATAGAAATCCTGACCGCCTGTTCCTTCCAGGACATCACCGGCCAGCGCACCACGAAGGTGGTCAACACGCTTCGCTACATCGAGCAGCGCGTGAACACGATGATCGAGATCTGGGGCGTCGACCGCACGGTCACCGTCACCGGGTCCGGCGACTTCGCGGTGTCGCACCGCAAGATGAACGACGAGCGGCCTGACGCGCATCTGCTGAACGGGCCGCAACTGGATGGCGAGGGGGTGAGCCAGGACGACATCGACGCCCTCTTCGACTCGATCGCCACCGAGATGCCGCAGGTGTTCGACCGCGTCGAGACGGTCACGGCCACCGCCCATGCTCCGAACCATGCCGCGGCACCGGCGCAGCCGGCACCCCAGCCGAAGCCGACCGCGGTTCCGCCCCCATCCCCCGCCGGTGCCGGCGAGCCGATCTCGCAGTCGGACATCGACAAGCTGTTCGCGTGACCGGCCATGGCGAATGACGGCAAGGTCAAGTCACGCATCAGGCTCACCCAGGAGCAGTTGGACCGGGTCTGCGAGCGCCATGTGCGGTTCGTGGAGGGGCGGCCCAACGGCGCGCGTGCGAACCTGCCCTTTTTCGACCTGACCGGTCTCGACCTGTCCGGGCGGAACCTGACGGGCGCCCACCTCGCCGGTGCCACCCTGCAGAGCGCCAACCTGCGCGAGGCGGTGCTGGACCACGCCGATCTCTACGGCGCCGATCTGCGCGGGGCCGATCTCTCCGGTTCGCGGCTGTTCCGCACCGATCTGCGCGGGGCGAACGTGCGCGGCGCCACCATGGAAGGGGCGACCATGGTGGAGGTGGACCTGCGCGACGGCAGCTTCGCCACGAAGAGCAGCGCCGGCGAGCTGAAGGTGGTGGGGTTCGAGCCGGGGCCGGCCGACATGTCCTCAGCGATCATGGCGAACGCCGACATGGCGCGGGCCAAGCTGTCGGGCAGCTTCGCCCGGCAGGTGGACTTCTCCAACAGCCGCCTGGTGGGGGCGCGCCTGGACCGCGTGGATCTGCGCGGCAGCAACTTCACCAACGCCGACATGCAGGGCGCCGACCTCACCGGCGCCGACCTGCGCGGCGCCCGCATGGACGGCGCCAAGGTCGACCAGACCGACCTTGCCCGCGCCATCCGCAACGACGACGACGCCGTCCGCCACAAGGCCGCCCCGCCACCCCCGCCGCCGCCCGATCCGGAACCCGCCGAGGCCGCTGCGATCGGCATTCCGGCGGAGGAGCTGTCCGGGCTGCTGCGCGACCACATGCTGTGGCTGGGCACCGGCGGCAAGCAGGGCCGGCAGCTCGACCTGTCCGGGATCAACCTGGAAGGCGCCGATCTTTCCGGCAAGATCCTGACGCTCGCCAAGGGCAGCGGGGTGCTGCTGCGCAACGCGCGGCTCAAGGGCGCGCAGCTCCAGGCCGCCAAGTTCGACGGCGCCGACCTGCGCTCCGCCGACCTGACCGGGGCCGACCTGCGCGGGGCGACGCTGGACCGCGCCATCCTGATCGACGCCCGGCTCGACCGCGCCAATCTGGGCATGCTGACCATCAAGGCGGGGGAGAAAGTCATGCGCGCCTCGCTGGTGCGCGCCCGCATGGCCGGCGCGTCGCTGGCGGAGGCGCGCATGAAGGGTTGCGACCTGACCATGGCCGATCTCACCGGCTGCGACCGCGCCGGAGCCGACCTGGAGGGCGCTATCCTGGAAGGGACACGGCTGGGAGCGTGAGCGCCCCCTCCGCCGCCCCGACCAGCGTGCGGAACAGGTTCTGCTGACGGTCGTCGATCACCAGATATTCGGGGTGCCACTGCACCCCGACCGTGAAGGGGTGGGTGGCGTCCTCGATCCCCTGCACGATGCCGGGTCGGTCCTGCGCCACCACCGCCAGGCCATGGCCCAACCGGTCCACCGACTGGTGGTGCAGCGCGTTCACCCGGCATTCCGCGAGCCCGAGGATGCCGTAGAGCCGGCTGTCCGGGTTGATCCGGATGCGCTTGCGCGGCAGCGGCGTGCGCATGCGCGGCGCGTCGCGGTAGACGTCGTGGATGTCGCCGTGCAGGGTGCCGCCGCGGTGGATGTTGATCATCTGCGCGCCGCGGCAGATGCCCAGCACCGGCAGCAGGCGCCCGGCGGCGCGGTCCAGCGCGTCCAGCTCCAACCGGTCGCGCTGTGGATCCACCTTGACGGTGGGGCGGGCCGATTCGCCGTAGAGTGCGGCGTCGATATCGTCGCCGCCGCCGACCACCAGCCCGTCCAGCCGATCGATGGGAAAGGGATCGTCGGCGCTGATGCGCACGGCGCGGGCGCCGGCGCGGGTCAGGGCCAGCCGGTTGGCCCACCAACTCCAGCGGCTGCCGCTTGCGGACACGGTCACGCCGATCAGCGGACGTCCGGTCATGGCTCACGCCTCCCCGATGTCGCGCGCGCACTCCTCCGCCCAGCCGCCGAGATCGCCCCGGCGCAGCCGGTCGCGGTAGGCAAGGCCCAGACCATCCAGCCTGTCCCGGTCGGCGGCCAGACGCTCGACCGCCACCCAGCGGTTCCAGTCCTCCGCCAGCGTCCAGGCGGGATCGCCGACCAGCGCGTTGGGCAGCCGGTAATGGAAGGTGGGGCGTGCCCGCACATGCGGATCACTGACCCGGGCGAACAGAATGTCGGGGGCCAGCTTCGCGAACAGCGGGAACAGGTCTAGCTCGCGGTTGCGGCTGGGGTTGTCGGTCAGATAGTCGGTGACCAGCCCCTCCATCTCCGGCCGGTAGGCGGGGTCCACCACCTTGGCCGCATAGTGCGGGGGGAAGGAGGCGATGAAGCCGGACAGCCGCCGCGTCGCGTCCACCTTGATGGCGCCGCGCAGCCACGCCGCCAGGATCAGGAAGGCCTTCAGGTGGTCGAGCGCGTAGTCGGCCGTCTCCTCCGCGACCTCGGGGTTCAGGTGCATGCCGAAGGCGAAGAGCGGGCTGGCGTGCGTGCCGCGCGCTCCGGCCTCGCGCAGGGCCGTCACCAGCCGGTCCAGCTCGCCCAGCCGGTCGAAGGGGATCGGCGGTGCGGCGATCTCGAACGGCATGACCAGGCTGCCGATGTTGCCCCACAGCCGGCGCAGGCCGTTCTTCACCGCCTCGCCCGACTTGGCGGGTGCGCCGTTTTCCGCCGCCTCTTCCGGATGCGCGGCGCGCATGTCCAGCTCGACCGTGAAATCACCGAGGACGGTATCGCGGACCTTGCAGCGGTGCGGGTCCTTCACCACGATCTCGCCGCCGAACAGGCCGCGCACCACGCTGGCCGCACCCGGCGCGTCGAGATCGGCGAATTCGAGCTCGACGCCGACCCGGCGCGGGGTGCCGTCGTGGCGGGTGGTGCGGGGCGGAAGGGAGATGGCGGTCTGAGGCATGGCGTTCCTTCAACGCCGCAACCGCCGACCGGTTCCTGCGGTTGACCGCAGGGCGGGTTCCGGCGGTTGACCACAAGGACGGCTCCGCCTACCACAGGGGCAGGGGTTACACGACGGGCAGCACCACGGAGGACGGCATGGGCGACGAGGTCGAGCGCGAGGGCGAGATCCGGGAAAAGCTGGTCGCCACCAAGGAGGCGTGGGCGCGCGACGGGCGCGCCCTGACCGGGGAGACGGCGGACCCGGCGGTGGAGCGGCTGCCGCCTGGCCAGCGGCTGGTGCAGGACTGGCCGGTGCTGGACCTGGGCATCCTGCCGAAGGTGGACACCGGCAACTGGGCGCTGACCGTGGATGGGCTGGTGGAGAACCCCATCCGCTGGACCTGGGAGGATTTCCGCGCCCAGCCCGCCTTCACCCATGTGTCGGACATCCATTGCGTCACGACATGGTCGCGCTACGACAACCATTGGGAAGGGGTGAGCGCCAAACACCTGCTCTCCGTCGTGCGGCCGAAGCCGGAGGCGACGCACCTGCTGTTCCACGCCTACGACGGCTACACCACCAACCTGCCGCTGTCGGCTTTCGACGACGACGACGTGCTGCTCGCTTCCTCGTGGGAGGGGCAGCCGATCAGCCGCGATCATGGCGGGCCGGTGCGGGTGGTCGTGCCCAAGCGCTATTTCTGGAAGAGCGCCAAGTGGGTGAAGCGGATCGAGGTGCTCGCCTCCGACCGCCGGGGCTATTGGGAGGTCCGCGGCTACCACAACGAGGCCCATCCCTGGGCCGAGGAGCGCTACAGTGAGTGACGCGACGGACCAGCGGACCGCCTACCAGCGCCAGCAGGCCGGCGATTGGTACCACCCCGCCGACGCGGAACTGGAGGCCGCCCGGCTGCGCGGCGCCGCGCTTCAGGAACGCTACAACGCCATGCCGGAGGCGGACATGGCGGCCCGGCAGGCGATCCTGCGCGCGATGCTGGGCCGGGTGGGGGAGGGATGCAACCTGCGCTCCCGCTTCTCCTGCGACTATGGCACCAACATCCACCTGGGCGACCGGGTGTTCATGAATTTCGACTGCGTGCTGCTGGACTGCGCCGTCATCGAGATCGGCGACGACACCCAGATCGCCCCCGCCGTCCAGATCTACACCGCCGACCACCCCCTCGACCCCGCCGCCCGCCGATCCGGACTGGAGCGCGCGCGCCCGGTGCGGGTCGGCCGCAACGTGTGGATCGGCGGCGGCGCCATCCTGCTGCCCGGCATCACCGTGGGCGACGACGCGGTGATCGGGGCGGGTGCGGTGGTGAACCGCGACGTACCGGCGGGGGCGGTCGTGGTGGGCAACCCGGCGCGGGTGGTGCGGATGGCGGGGTGAATGGCGCCTTGTGCAGGGTGGACAGGACACCTATTGTAAGGAAGTTCCTTACCTGGAGATGGCCGTGATCACCAGCAGGCTCACGAGCAAGGCGCAGACGACGATTCCCCAGCCGGTTCGGGCGGCCCTCGGGCTGCGCGAAGGGGATGACATCGCCTATGCCATCGAAGATGGCCGTGTCATTCTCACCCGTGTGGCCGACCGCACGGTCGATGACCCGTTCCACACATTCACGGAGTGGGACTCGGACGCGGATCGGGCGGCCTATGCCGACCTTTGAGGTGTGGGATATCGTCAAGGTCCCCTTTCCGTACGCCGACCGGCCGGTGCGGCAGCGGCGGCCGGCCCTCGTCGTGACCGCCGATGACGTGCAGGCCAATCATTCCCTCATTTGGGTGCTGATGATTACCAGCGCCGACAACCGTGGCTGGCCTGACGATGTGGCCGTGAGCGATCATGAGGCCGCCGGCCTGCCAGTTCCGTCGGTTGTCCGAACCGCGAAGATCGCCGTGATCGACTCCCGCGACGCGGAACGTCTGGGTGCGCTTTCAACATCCGATCGGATCGACGTCGCCACGTGTCTTGGGCGGCACATGGCAACTGTCCTGCGGTGCCCGCTGGATCCCCGGTCGCACTGACAACCCGCACATCCCCTCCCACCAAAGCACCACAACCGGCACCCAAGCCCTGCGGCGATTCGCGATCTTCTCGCAGTCGCGTCTTGCGCCAGATCATGCCGTCCCATCGCGGGGGCGGGTAGCGTCGGGGTCAAGCCGGGGCTGCCCGGCGCTCCCGTGTCCGGTTTGGACGCTTCAGCGAGGGAATGCCTGGGATGGCGGTGGATTCGGTCACGATTGCCCTGGTGGGCAGCGGCGGCGCCGGTGTGATGACGGCGGGGCAGATGCTGCTCGACGCTGCGGCGCAGGTCGGGTGGTACGGTTTGATGTCGCGGTCCTCCGGCCCGCAGATCCGCGGGGGCGAGGCGGCGGCGCTGGTGCGCCTGTCGCCGAAACCGGTGGAAGGTCCGGGCGACCGTTTCGACCTGATCATCGCCTTCGACTGGCAGAATGTCGAACGCTTCGCGGCCGAGCTGCCGATGACGGCGGAGAGCGTGATCGTCACCGACCCCTCGCAGGGCGACGTGCCGGCGGTTCTGGCGGCCAGCGGTGCCCGGATCATCGAGCTGCCGATCAAGGAGCTGGCCGGCAAGATCCCCGGCGGGCGCGTCAACATGGTCGGGCTGGGCGCGGTCGCCTCCATCGTCGGGCTGCCGCGGGCCGGCGTCGATGCGGTGATCGACAAGGCGCTGGGCAAGAAGGGCGAGGGTGCCGTGAAGGCGTCCGCCGCCGGCATCGACGCCGGGGCGAAGGAAGTGGCCGGCTGGGGCCTGGGTCTGGAGCTGACCGCCCCCGAGGCGCGCACCGGCATCCGCTGGAACATTTCCGGCAACGAGGCGGCGGGCTTCGGCGCCTTGAAGGCGGGCGTGAAGTTCTGCGCCGCCTATCCCATCACCCCGGCCACCGAGATCCTGGAGTGGCTGGCCCCGAACCTCGCGCGCACCGGCGGCTTGCTGGTACAGGCGGAGGACGAGCTGGCCTCCATCAACATGATCGTCGGCGCCTCCTTCGGCGGCGTGCCCTCGATCACCGCCACCGCCGGCCCCGGCCTGTCGCTGATGACCGAGGCGCTGGGCCTCGCGGTGGCGTCGGAGACGCCGGTCGTGGTGGTGGACGTGATGCGCGGCGGCCCCTCGACCGGCATCCCCACCAAGTCCGAGCAGTCGGACCTGAACATCGCGGTCAACGGCCTGCACGGCGACGCGCCGCATCTGGTGGTCGCCCCGACCTCCATCGCCGACTGCCTGTTCACCACCCAGTGGGCGGTGCATCTGGCGGAAGCCCTGCAGACCGCCTGCATCGTGCTGTCCGACCAGTCCATGGGCCAGTCGCGCGCCGTGGTGGACAAGCCGGCCGACCAGCCCTTCAAGGCGCAGCGCCTGCTGGCCGACGGGCTGGACAGCGGCGAGCTGTTCAAGCGCTACGCCGTGACCGGCAGCGGCGTGTCCCCGACCGCCATCCCCGGCATGCCGGGCGGCGAGCACACCGCGGACGGGCTGGAGCATTCCGAGCGCGGCCTGCCCTCCAGCCAGTCCTCCGACCACCACAAGCAGCTCGACAAGCGGCTGCGCAAGCTGGTCGGCCACGACTACGGCATCCATTGGGCCGACATCGAGGGTGACGGCGACGTGGCGGTGCTGACCTGGGGCTCGGCCACCGGCCCGGCGCGCGAGGCGGTGGCCCGGCTGACCGCCGCCGGCCACAAGGTCCGTCTGGTGTCGCTGCGCCTGCTGTCCCCGGTGAAGCCGGAGCTGGTCGCGGAGGCGCTGAAGGGCGTGTCCCGCGTGCTGGTGGTGGAGCAGACCCACGGGGCGCAGTTCCACAAGCACATCCGCGCCCATGTCGACCTGCCCGGCACGGTGAGCGTGCTGAGCCAGCCCGGCCCGCTGCCGATCCGCGCCCGCGACGTGCAGCAGGCCCTCGCCTCCATCCTCTGACCCGCCGGGAGACGCAGGGAATCATGGACACCCATCTGGTCGAAGAGGTCGCCGCCCTCACCCCCGGCGACTACAAGTCCGACGTCAAGCCGATCTGGTGCCCCGGCTGCGGCGATTACTCGGTGCTGGCGGCGGTCACCCGCGCGCTGGCGAACATGGGGCTGGCCCGCCACAACACCGCGGTGGTGTCGGGCATCGGCTGCTCGTCGCGCATCCCCGCCTACACCAGCTGCTACGGCTTCCACGGCGTGCACGGCCGGTCGCTGGCGGCGGCCAGCGGGCTGAAGCTGGCGCGGCCGGATCTGACCGTGCTGGTCTTCGGCGGCGACGGCGACGGCTTCTCCATCGGCGGCAACCACTTCCTGCACGCCTGCCGGCGCAACGTGGACATGACCTATGTGGTCATGGACAACCAGGTCTACGGCATGACCAAGGGCCAGGCGTCCCCCACCACCGAGGCCGACTGGTGCGAGAGCAAGCTGACGCCGGAAGGGCCGGGCGTGAACCCGATCCAGCCGGTGTCGCTGGCTCTGGCCTGCGGCGCCAATTTCGTGGCCCGCGGCTTCTCCGGCGACCCGAACGAGGTGGCGCGGCTGATCGTGGAGGGGGTGCGGCACCCCGGCTTCTCGGTCATCCACGTGCTCAGCCCCTGCGTGACCTTCCGGCCGGAGCAGCGGGGCTGGAAGAGCACCGTGCACCCCTATGGCCGCCAGCCGACCGACGACCCGAACGAGGCGATGCGCGCAGTGCTGGAGGATGACGGTTTCGGGCTCGGCATCTTCCTGGCCGGCAACCGCCGCCCCTTCGCGCCGGCCGGCACGGCGGTCAAGACCATCCAGCAGATCGAGGAGGGCTTTGCCGTATGAAGACGACCATTCTCAGCGGCGCCACCAACGTCGGCCTGTTCCTCGCCCACGCGCTGGAGCTGGAGAACGAGGCGGCCGAGCGCTACGACGAGCTGGCCGACAGCATGGAGGCCCACAACAACCCGGACGTGGCGAAGCTCTTCCGCGAGCTGGGCGGCTATTCGCGCAAGCACGCGGCGGAGGTGAAGGAGATCGCGCGGACGCACGGCGCGATCCCCAAGGTCGCCCCGTGGGAGTTCCAGTGGGACGGCAACAACGAGTCGCCGGAGGCCGCGGCCTGGGAGAACACCCACTATCTGATGCAGGCGCACCACGCGCTGAAGCTGGCGCTGATCGGTGAGGTGCAGGGCAACCGCTACTACGCCTCCGTCGCCGCGGAGACCAAGGACCCGGAGGTCGCCCGCCTCGCCCGCGACTTCGCGGAGGAGGAGGCCGGTCACGTCGCGATCATCAAGACGTGGCTGGAGCGCTACCCGCTGCCGAAGGAAGGCTGGGACGACGATCCCGATCCGCCGAACATCTCGGACTGACGGCCGGGCTGGCTTCGACCATCTGGCTTCGGGGGCTCGGCTTTGACTATGGTGTCCGCGGGCGGCGCATCGGCCGTCCGTCCGGATGCCGCAAGATGCCCGTCGTCGACGATTATGTTCCCAGCCCCTGCGTGCGGCTCTGCACGCTCGATCCCCGCACCGACATCTGCCTCGGCTGTCTGAGGACGCTGGACGAGATCAAGGCGTGGGGTGGGCTGGATCCCGACGGACGTCGGGCCGTGCTGGCCCGGCTGGAGGAACGCCGGGCCGCGCGGCGGCGGCCCGGTGTCTGAAACGACCGCTCACGCCGCCTTGGTGACGGTCAGGCCCATGGCGGCCAGCGACGCCCGAAAGTCGGCGAACTTGCGGGTGTAGCGGCTGCGGTACTGCTCGAAATCGGCGGCGATCGCGGCCTGCGGATCGCTGCCCTTGGCGAACTCCTCGACCCGGTACTGGTTCTCCGCCCGGTACAGCGCCATGGCGCCGGCGGTCAGGATCTCTTCCGTGGTCATGCTGGGTCAGTCCTCGCTGGGGTTATGTTTCCCAACAGTTTAGACCCAGCGGGGCGGTGCGGCAAGGACTCTGCTGCGTTGCAACACAAACGTCATCGGAGCGGCAGGGTTACCGACTTTGCATGCCGCCCGCCCGCTCCGCACCTTGCCCCACGGGTTTCAGCGTGTGGCGCAGCCAGACCAGCATGGTGATCACCACCAGCGCCCCCGCCTGGTGCGCCGCCGCCACCGGGATCCACACCACCGTCAGCAGCGTGGTGATGCCGAGCGCGATCTGCACGAGGATCGCCGCGGCCAGGCCGTCGGCGATCGCCGCGGCGTTGCCGGGCAGCCGCGCGGCGCGCACCCGCGCCCACAGCGCCAGCACGACGATGCCGGTGCCGACCGCGAGCACGCGGTGGATGAACTGCACCGCGGCGGTGTTCTCGAACGGATTCAGCCACCAGGGTGCGAGGGTGGCGATCTCCGGCGGGATCCAGTGCCCGTTCATCAGCGGGAAGCTGTTGTAGGCGAAACCGGCGTTGATCCCGGCCACGAAGGCGCCCCACACCACGGTGACCGCCACCATCCCCAGCGCCCAGCCCGTATGGCGCCGCAGCCGCGCCGCCTCCGGCCGCCAGCCCGCCAACGGCGCCGGGTCGAGCAGGCCGAGCGCCACCGCCACCAGCAGGGCATAAATGACCAGCGCGGTGCCGAGATGCAGCGCCAGCCGGTAATGGCTGACGTCCGGCGCGTCGGCCAGCCCGCTCAGCACCATGAACCAGCCGATCACGCCCTGCAGCCCGCCCAGCAGGAACAGGCCCACCAGCCTGGGCATCAGCGTGCGCGGAATCTGCCCACGCACCCAGAACCACAGGAAGGGGAACAGGAAGGCCGCGCCGATCAGATGGCCCCACAGGCGGTGGAACCATTCCCAGAAGAAGATGGTCTTGAACGCCTCCAGGCTCATCCCGCTGTTCATGATCCGGTATTCCGGAGTCTCGCGGTAGAGCGCGAACACCCGGTCCCACTCCGCCGCGGTCATCGGCGGCAGCACGCCGATCAGCGGCTTCCATTCGACCATGGACAGGCCGGATTCGGTCAGGCGCGTGATGGCGCCGATCACCGCCATGGCGAACACCATGCCGGCACAGAACAGCAGCCAGTGGGCGATCGGGCGGACGGAGGGGCGGGCCGGCAGGTCCGCGGCGTAGGCGAGGGAGGTCAAGGCGGCGACCATTTGCACAGGGATGTTTTATCGCTGCAACATGGTGCCTCCGGTCGCCGCCGTCAAAGGGAAGCCGTCGCGGACGGGGCGGGTGCCGGTTGTGCACCCGCCCCGCTGCCGGTCAGCGCGCTTCCTCGGCGGAATAGGCCACTTCCAGCGCCGGCTCCGGCTCCGCCGTGACCGCTTCGGCCCGCGCCACGACGCCGTCGGCCACCCGCATGGCCCGGATCGCCAGCAGCCCCACCGACACCACGCCCACCGCGCCGAAATAGGGAGCGGCCATGTACAGCGTCGGGTGGCTGTGCGACAGCCAGTCGTGCAGCAGCGGGTCGGACACGATCACCTCGCCGGCGATGAAGCCGAGCAGAGCGGCGCCAACCGTCACCAGCATGGGGAAGCGTTCGATCAGCTTCAGCACGATGGTGCTGCCGAAGACGATCAGCGGGATGCTGATGCTCAGCCCCAGCACCAGCAGGATCAGGTCGCCCTTGGCCGCGGCGGCGATGGCGATGACGTTGTCCAGGCTCATCACCGCGTCGGCGATGACGATGGTCTTGATCGCCTCCATCAACGAGTTGCCCCCCGCCACCGCGTGCTCCTCGTCGTCCGGCACCAGCAGCTTGTAGGCGATCCACAGCAGGAGAAGCCCGCCGATCAGCTTCAGCAGCGGCACCTGGAGCAGATAGACGATGAAGACGGTGAAAACGATGCGCAGCACCACCGCGGGTGCGGTGCCCAGGATGATGCCCAGCTTCTGCTGGTGCGGCGGCAGGGAGCGGCACGCCAGCGCGATCACCACCGCGTTGTCCCCGCTCAACAGGATGTTGATCCAGATGATCTGCACCAGTGCCATGGCGAATTCGCCTTGCATGGTCATGGCAGTCTCCTTCCCGGACCGGCGGCGGCGCCGGTCTTCGTTCTTCGGCCGTATGGCGGCCGGTGGGTTTCGGTGGACGGTCGGTGCGTGCTGTTCGCGGCGCCGGTGCCCGGTCGCCGCACGGCGGCACGGCCGCGATGATGCCCAACGATTTATCACGCTGACCGCTGGTATGCAATATATTACGCACCACGCACCAAATGCCACTTTGGCCACGGCCCATTGAAGGGATGCGTCGTTGGTCCTATGATCGGTGTTGGGAACATCTTTGCGGAAGGTTTCGGCGCATGGGGATGACCGGGAGTCGTGGGCTTCCCGTGCCGTTGCGCGCGGGGGACGGGGCGGCACGGCGGTCGCCCGCGCCGGCGAGCCTGCGCCCTCTGGAGCGCGCGCCCAGCCTGACCGACGCGGTGGCCGAGCGGTTGCGCGGGATGATCGTCGATGGGACACTGGCCCCCGGTGCCGCGCTGACCGAGGCGTCGCTGGCCGACACGCTGCGGGTCAGCAAGACCCCGGTGCGCGAGGCCCTTGCGCTGTTGAAGGCGGAGGGTCTGGTCACCATCGCGCCGCACCGCGGCACCTTCGTCTTCCAGCCCTCACCCGACGAGATCGAGCCGATCTGCGCCCATTGGGCGACGCTGGCGGTGGCGGCGCTGCGCGCGACGGCCGTCAACGACCCGCACGGCGCCGCGACGGCTCTGCGCGGGGTGCGGGAACGGCTGGCGGCGGCACGCGACGCCATGGACGCGGCGGCCTTCGCCTGCGCGGAGGCGGACCTGCACGCGGCGTTGTTCGCGTGTTGCGGCAACCCCTTCCTGGGCGACGCTTACCGGCTGGTTGCGGCGAAGATCCTGGCGATCCGCATCGCCGCGCCGGAACCGGCCGCAGCGCTTCCCGCGGCCGACGCGGAGCTTCACGCCCTGGCGGTGGACCTGACGGCCGGCCGCGTCGACGCGGCGTCGGCCCGGCTGGAGGCGCGGATCCGGGCGATCGCCCGGCATCTGGGGGCGGCCCTGGCCGCACCGGCCAAGGCCCCCATCGGCCACTTCGGCGCCATGCTGCTGGGCTGGGAGGCCTTGACCGAGGAATCGCTGCTGCTGGTGCTCGACGAGATGCCGACGCTGCTGGCCCTGCTGCCGAAGGCTGTCCTGTTGAACTGACCGGGGCTCCGATCAGTCGCTTTCCGCGTCCTCGTCTGTTTCGATCTCCACGTCGCGGTAGAGGTCGGCAAGGCGCAGTTCCAGGTCGAGGCTCTCCAGCATCACCTTGGCGTCGATCCCGATGGCGAGGATCGTCAGCCAGCGGTCGCCGTCAAGCCGGCGGAGCAGTTCGACGAAGGCGCGACCCTGATCGATGAGCAGGATTTCCCGGAGGCTGGAAATCGAACGGTAATCCGGGACCTTGATCCGGCGGTCGGTGGATTCGGTGCTCGGCGACAGCACCTCCGCGATCAACAGGGGCTGTTCGATGAGGATCCGCCCGCGGGCCGGCGGCGTGCAGGTCACCACCACGTCCGCGTGGTAGCAGCGGTCGCGGGCACCGGGGCGGGTGATCGCGCCCTCCGCGACGACGCGGCAGGGTGGCCGTTTCGACAATGTGGGGCGCAGCGACGCGCCGAGGTTCATCACCAATGTGCCGTGCGGCTCCGTCGCCGGAGCCATCATCACGACCTCGCCGGCGATCAACTCATAGCGGCGGTCGTCGCCACTGTCCCACAGCAGGAACTCGTCGAGCGTCATGCGAAGGCCGGCCTTGCGTGCCCGATCCATGCCCCAGCTCCCTTCCGGCTGACACGGAAGGGAGCATAGCATGGACGGAGGTGCGCCGCCCCGCTCAGTTCCAGCGGAACTCCGCCGCCGCGACGCGCAGTTCGACGGGGGTGATGAGTGGCTGGGTCGCCAGCTTCACCGAATGCAGCTTGCCGTCCAGGTTCCGCTCCCAATAGTCGAGGAACTTGCGGAGGACCGGGTATTGCGGGGCCAGATCCATGTCCTGCCACAGGAAGCTCTGCAGCAGCGCCGGATGGTCCGGCAGGTGATAGAGGATTTCCGCCGTGGTCAGGCGGTAGTCGCGAAGCTGGAGATCCAGTGAGGCCATGCGTGCTCTCCATTGCGGTGGAAGCCGGTGATCGAGTCCTCGCGTCGGTGTCGTGACCGTTTGTGGTCAGTGTGCCGCGACGTGGATACGCTCCGCAACGGATTTTTGTTCCTTTTCAAGAGCTTAGCAGCAGGTTCCGACGAGTGCTGCCACGAAATGTCGCATCCGCCCCGTCTCCCCCCTTGATTCCGGAACCGGCATGCATTAGCTAGCTGGCACTCACCGGGGGTGAGTGCTAACAAGCCGCTCCCACCGGGCATTGTTTAATAAGCCTTATCGCTGAGGAGGCAAGCACCATGAAGTTCCGTCCGCTGCACGACCGCGTCGTCGTCAAGCGTCTGGAGTCCGACACCAAGACCAAGGGCGGGATCATCATCCCCGACACGGCGAAGGAGAAGCCCCAGGAGGGCCAGATCATCGCCGTGGGTCCGGGTGCCCGCGACGAGAGCGGCAAGCTGGTCGCTCTGGACGTGAAGGCCGGCGACCGCGTTCTGTTCGGCAAGTGGTCGGGCACCGAGGTGAAGATCGAGGGTGAGGATTTCCTGATCATGAAGGAATCCGACATCATGGGCGTCATCGAAGGCTGACGACCTCTCTCTCTTTTCCTGAACGCCAATCAAGACACAGGGGTATCGTTCCATGGCTGCCAAGGAAGTGAAGTTCGGCGCGACGGCGCGCGAGAAGATGCTGCGCGGCGTCGACATCCTCGCCGACGCGGTGAAGGTCACGCTGGGTCCGAAGGGCCGCAACGTCGTCATCGAGAAGTCGTTCGGCGCGCCGCGCATCACCAAGGACGGCGTCACCGTCGCCAAGGAGATCGAGCTTTCCGACAAGTTCGAGAACATGGGCGCGCAGATGGTGCGCGAGGTCGCGTCGAAGACGAACGACCTGGCCGGTGACGGCACCACCACCGCGACCGTGCTGGCCCAGGCCATCGTCCGCGAGGGCGTGAAGTCGGTGGCCGCCGGCATGAACCCGATGGACCTGAAGCGCGGCATCGACGTCGCGGTCGAGACCGTCGTGGCCGACATCCGCAGCCGCGCCAAGAAGGTCACGACCAACGACGAGATCGCCCAGGTCGGCACCATCTCGGCCAACGGCGAGGTCGAGATCGGCAAGATGATCGCCCAGGCGATGGAGAAGGTCGGCAACGAGGGCGTCATCACGGTGGAAGAGGCGAAGAGCCTCGAGACCGAGCTGGACGTCGTCGAGGGCATGCAGTTCGACCGCGGCTACCTCAGCCCGTACTTCATCACCAACGCCGACAAGATGATCGCGGACCTCGAGAGCCCGTTCATCCTGCTGCACGAGAAGAAGCTGTCGGGTCTGCAGGCCCTGCTGCCGGTCCTCGAGGCCGTCGTGCAGTCCTCGCGCCCGCTGCTGATCGTGGCCGAGGACGTCGAGGGCGAGGCGCTGGCGACGCTGGTCGTCAACAAGCTGCGGGGCGGCCTGAAGGTCGCGGCGGTGAAGGCCCCGGGCTTCGGTGATCGTCGCAAGGCGATGCTGGAGGACATGGCGATCCTGACCGGCGGTCAGGTGATCAGCGAAGACCTCGGCATCAAGCTCGAGAACGTCACCATCGACATGCTGGGCACCGCCAAGAAGGTCGTGATCTCCAAGGAGAACACCACGATCGTCGACGGCGCCGGCACGGGTGAGGACATCCAGGCCCGCATCACCCAGATCAAGGCGCAGATCGAGGAGACCACCTCGGACTACGACCGCGAGAAGCTCCAGGAGCGTCTGGCGAAGCTGGCCGGCGGCGTGGCCGTCATCCGCGTCGGCGGTGCGACCGAGGTCGAGGTGAAGGAGCGCAAGGACCGCGTTGACGACGCGATGCACGCCACCCGCGCCGCGGTGGAAGAGGGCATCGTCGCCGGCGGCGGCTCGGCCCTGCTCTTCGCGTCGAAGGCTCTGGCCGGCCTGAAGCCGATCAACGACGAGCAGCGCGTCGGCATCGAGATCGTCCGCCGCGCCCTGCAGGCGCCGGTCCGTCAGATCGCCTACAACGCCGGCACCGACGGCTCGATCGTGGTGGGCAAGCTGCTCGACGCGAACGACCCGACCTACGGCTACGACGCCCAGGCCGGTGAGTTCACCGACATGGTGAAGGCCGGCATCATCGACCCGGTGAAGGTGGTCCGCACCGCCCTGCAGGACGCCGCCTCGATCGCCGGCCTGCTGATCACCACCGAGGCGATGGTCGCCGAGAAGCCCGAGAAGAAGGCCCCGCCGGCGATGCCGGGCGGCGGCATGGGCGGCATGGGCGACATGGACTTCTAAAGTACGTCGCACCACGACGCACAGCTCTTCAGGAAAGGGGCGCCTCCGAGAGGGGGCGCCCTTTTTTCGTTGCGGCGATGAGTGGACGCGCCTTGACCAGGCGCCGGTAGGGATATACAACTGGGATATCCCACCCGGAGCCCTCACCATGCCCACCCGCACCGCGCTGTTCCAGTCCAACCGCTCGCAGGCCGTGCGTCTGCCGCGTGACGTGGCCTTTCCCGAGGGAGTGCGTGACGTGGCCATCCTGCGCGACGGAAAGCGGCGGGTGATCGTGCCGGCCGACAGCCTGTGGGACGATTTCTTCGACCGTCCGGGTGTTGCGGACTTTCCGGATCGGGACCAGCCCGGCGCGCAGGAGCGCGAGGGTCTCTGACGTGTTGCGCTACATGCTGGACACCGACCTCTGCATCCGCGTGCTGCGCGACCGGCCGGCGGGTATTCGGGCACGATTCAACGCGGAAGCCGACGGGCTCTGCATCTCCGTCGTCACGCTGGGTGAACTGTTGCATGGCGCGGCACGCTCGAACCGACCGCTTGCCGTGCGCCGGGAGGTGGAGGATTTCGCGGCCCGGCTGGAGGTGCTGGCCTTCGGGGCCGACGCCGCCGGTCACTTCGCCGACATCCGCGCCGAGCTGGAGCGGCGCGGATCCGTGATCGGCGCGTACGACCTGATGATCGCGGGGCATGCCCGCAGCCGTGGCCTCATTGTCGTCACCGGCAACCTCCGCGAATTCCGGCGGGTCGATGGGGTGCGGTGCGAGGACTGGACGGGCGATCCCGCCCCATGACCGCCATCCCCGACCTCGCCGTCGTCGGCGCCGGGCCCGCCGGGCTGATCGCGGCGGAGCGGGTGGCCGCGGCCGGCCACTCCGTCCATGTGTTCGACCGGATGCCGGGGCCGGCGCGCAAGTTCCTGCTGGCGGGCAAGAGCGGGCTGAACATCACCCACGCCGAGCCGCCGGACATCTTCGCCGGGCGTTACGGCGAGCACGCCGGCTTCTTCCGCGACTGCCTTGCGGGCTTCTCCCCGGACGATCTGCGGGCCTGGGTGCATGGGCTGGGGGTGGAGACCTTCGTCGGCAGCAGCGGGCGGGTGTTTCCCGTCACCATGAAGGCGTCGGTGCTGGTGCGGGCGTGGTTGCGGCGGCTGGAGGGGTTGGGGGTGGTGCTGCGCCCGCGCCACCGCTGGACCGGCTGGGACGCTGACGGTGCGCTGCTCTTCGAGCGGCCGGATGGAAGCGCGCTCACCGTCCGGCCGCGGGCGACGCTGCTGGCGCTCGGCGGGGCGAGCTGGCCGCGCACCGGATCCGATGGTGCCTGGACCGGCATCCTGGCCGCGCGCGGCGTCGAACTGGCGCCCTTCCGCCCGAGCAACATGGGATTCGCGGTCGGTTGGAGCGACGTCTTCGCCGAACGCTTTGCCGGCCACCCCGTGAAGAGTGTCGTTCTCTCCTTCAACGAACGCCGATTGAAGGGGGAGTTCGTGATCACCCGCAGCGGCATCGAGGGCAGCGCCGTCTACGTCCTCAGCACCGCCCTGCGAGACGCGCTGGAGCGGGACGGGCACGCCAGCCTGACCCTGGATCTCAAACCCGACCTGACGGAGGAGGCGGTGCTCGACCGGCTTCGCAAGCGGCGGGCGGCGGATTCCATGACCAACGCGCTGCGCAAGACCCTGCGCCTTCCGGATGTGGCGATGGCCCTGCTGCGTGAAGGGACGGGGCCTGAGGTTTTCCGCGATCCTGTCCGGCTTGCGCGCAGCATCAAGGCGCTTGATCTGCCGCTCACCGCAAGCGCGCCGATCGACCGGGCCATTTCGTCGGCCGGGGGTGTCCGCTTCGCGGAGTTGGACGACAGGCTGATGCTGAGGCGGTTGCCCGGCATGTTTGTGGCGGGGGAGATGCTGGACTGGGAAGCGCCGACCGGCGGCTATCTGCTTCAGGGCTGCTTCGCCACGGGAGTCCGGGCCGCCGAGGGGATCCTGGCCCGGCTGGCGGAATAGGCCCCGGTCACCGCCGGATCAGCGATTCCACCGCGTCGCGCAGCGGCCCGACCTGCACCGGCTTGTGCAGCAGGCGGCAGTGCATGGCCTCCGCCTCGCTCCGCCGGTCCGGGGCGGTGTCGCCGGTCAGGATGATGGCCGGCACCTCCGTCCCGGCGTGGCGCCGCACCATCTCCACCGCCTGCAGGCCGGTGCCGCCCGCCGGCAGGAAATGGTCGGCGATCACCAGCCCCGCTTGGCTCGTGGCACCGGGAAGGCGCTTGGCCAGCTCCTCCAGCGTCAGGGAGCGCAGGACGCTGAACCCCCAGCTTTCCAGGAGGATCGACAGCCCTTCCACGATCGATGCGTCGTCATCGACCACGACGACCAGCGGGGACGCGGCCTGGGAGGGAACAGGATCCTTTCGATCCGGCATCGGCTGCCCCTCGTTGCCGGCCGTTGCCATGGCCGAAACCGTTCCGCGGCTTCCCGTTTCGGCGCGCGGTACCGTGAAGCTTTGCACGTGTCCCATCACCGCTCCTAGAGACGTGGCTGAAAACGAAGCGGTTGCCGCATCCGCCGGGCTTAAGTCTGAAGAGATCTGCGACATTTCGTCGCATGCTTCACAATTCGACGGCCAACCTGAGCTTTGACTTTGGCAGATTTCAATAATGAAATGTCTTTGATTCCCTTTCCCGCGCTGCACTTAGGGTTTAGCCGAATACGTTCTTCGCCTCAATTCGCCTGAAGCTCATATGATCGTATTCTGTTCTGTGGTTATAGCGCGGCAAGGCTCAAGGTGCCGGCGATAGGATTCGCCGGCACCTTTTTTGGCCGAGTTCAGGAGCGCAATGTTGCGCCCGTAGCCTTTGCAACAGCGGCGATCAGACGCTGACCAAGAGAGTCGATATCGTCTTCCGTAAGCGTACGATCGGTCGGCTGAATGGTGACCGAGATCGCCACGCTCTTCCGGCCCGCCTCCACCCGATCGCCCGTGTACACATCAAACACGCGGATATCCTTCACCAGCACCTTGTCGGCGCCTTTGGCCGCCCGTACCAGCCGGTCCACCTCGATCCCCGCATCGACCAGGAACGCGAAGTCGCGCTCGATCGGCTGGAAGGGAGAGAGTTGGAGCAGCGGGCGCGCCGTGCCGCCCTTCTTCTTGGGCAGCGGCACCGCGTCCACGAACAGCTCGAAGGCGACCATCGGTCCCTCCACCTTCAGCGTCTCCAGGATCGCCGGGTGGATCTCGCCGAAGCGCCCCATCACCGTCGGTCCGAGCCGCAGGCAGCCGGACCGGCCGGGGTGGTACCAGGCCGGGGCGTCGGTGCTGACCTGAAGGTTGGCCGTGGGGGCTCCCAACGCCTCCAGAAGCCCCAGCGCGTCGGCCTTGGCGTCGTAGACATCCACGGCCCGCGTCTTCTCCGCCCAGTGGCGCGGCACGGCGCGGCCGGCGCGCACGCCAGCGGCAACTTGATCCTGCCCGGTGGGCGACGGGTCGCGGAAGGCGGGGCCGACCTCGAACAGAGCCACGTCGGGGTAACCGCGGTCGGCGTTGCGCCCCGCGGCCTGGATCAGGTTGGGCAGGACCGACGGGCGCATCACCGTCAGGTCGGCGCTGATCGGGTTGACGAGGCGCAGAGCCTCGCCGCCACCGCCGAACGCCTCGGCGACGCCGGGGGCGAGGAAGGACCAGGTCACCGCCTCGCTCATGCCGCGCGCCGCCAGCAACCGCTTGGCGGTGCCGGTGCGGCGCTGCTTCAGGGTCAGGGCGGGCTTGGTCATGGCGGTCAGGCGGGGCAGGGGGGTGGCGGGGATGGCGTCGAAGCCCTTCACCCGCAGCACCTCCTCCACCAGGTCCGCCTCCCCATGGATGTCGGCGCGCCAGGAGGGCGGAACCACCGACAGGGTGCCATGCTCCTGCGGGGCCAGGGTGCAGCCCAGCGCCGTCAGGATGCGCTCCTGCTCCTCGGCCGGCACCGGCACGCCGCCCAGCGTGGCGCAGCGGTCGAGCCGCAGGGTCAGGCTGCGCCGCCAGTCCGGTTCCGCCCCGGCCACCACCAGTTCCGACGCCTCGCCGCCGCAGAGATCCAGGATCAGGCGGGTGGCGCGCTCGGCACCCTCGATCACCGCGGCCGGGTCGATGCCGCGCTCGTTGCGGTAGCGGGCGTCGCTCTCGATGCCGAGCCGGCGGCCGGTGCGGGCGATCAGCGTCGGGTCGAGCAGCGCCGCTTCCAGGAAGACGTTGACCGTCCCTTCGGTGCAGCCGGTCGCCTCCCCGCCGACGATGCCGGCGATGCTTTCCGCCCGCTCGTGATCGGCGATCACCAGCACCGCGGGGTCGAGCGTGTAGTCCTTGCCGTTCAGCGCCTTCAGCGTCTCGCCCTCGCGCGCGAAGCGGGCGACGATGCCGCCGCGCACCTTGTCGGCGTCGAAGACGTGCAGCGGCCGGGCGTTGTCGAAGGTCAGCAGGTTGGTGATGTCTACCAGCGCGGAGATCGGGCGCAGCCCGATCGCCAGCAGCCGGTCCTGCAGCCACCTGGGGCTCGGCCCGTTGCGCACGCCGCGGATGGTGCGGCCGACGAACATGCGGCAGGCGTCCGGCGCCTCGATGGTCACGCCGATCGGGCTGGGGAAGCCGCCCGGCACGGGATCGGCGGCCAACGGCTTCAGGGTGCCGAGCCCGGCGGCGGCGAGGTCGCGGGCGATGCCGCGCACGCCGGCGCAATCGGCGCGGTCGGGCGTCAGGCTGATGTCGATGACCGGGTCGTTCAGGCCCAGCCAGTCCGCGTAGGAGGCGCCGACCGGCGCGTGGTCGGGCAGCTCGATGATGCCGTTGTGCTCGTCGGACAGCTTCAACTCGCGTTCCGAGCACAGCATGCCCCGGGACTCCACCCCGCGGATGGTGCCGACCTTCAGGTCGACCCCGGTGCCCGGCACATGGGTGCCCGGCGGGGCGAAGACGCCGCGCAGGCCGGTGCGGGCGTTGGGCGCGCCGCAGACCACCTGCACCGGATCCTTGCCGTCGCCCACATCCACCATGCAGACGCGCAGCTTGTCGGCGTTGGGGTGCTTTTCCGCCGAGACGACATGGGCGATGCGGAAGGCCGCCAGCTCCTTCGCCCGGTCCTCCACCCCCTCCACCTCCAGCCCGAGCATGGTCAGGCGCTCGACGATCACGTCGAGGGTGGCGTCGGTCTCCAGATGGTCCTTCAGCCAGGACAGCGTGAACTTCATCGTCGTTTCCTCTTGGCGATCATGAGCTGCGGCCGTCCTGGCCCAGGTTCAGCCCGATAACTCTCATGCGTGCGCTATTCGGCGGCGGCGGGGCGGGTGAGCGGGTTATCGTCCGGGTGGGCGTCGAACCAGAGGGCGTCGGCGTCCAGGTCGAGATCGCCGGGCCACACCAGTGAGCGTCCGCGCGGACCCACGCGGACGGCGGCGAAGACCGCCGGATCCTCCAGCGTGGCGAACACCCCCCCGGCGGCGATGACCGGAGCCATATCGAACCGCGTTTCCGCGCCACCGGCCCAGCGCAGCGTCACCGTGCGATCGGCGGGAGAGGCGATGGCGCTTTCGATCCTGTTCTTCAGCAATCCCGGCATGGCACCCTCACAGACGATCCGGAGCCACATGGCTGCGGCATTTGACCCAGTTCAGCGCCAGCGCACCCTGCCGATCCCTCGCCCAATCGATGGCGCGTCGGAGGATCCGCGATGGGACGTCCCCCTCGATCACCGCCAGATCGGCGATGCGGACCAGCGCTTCCCGATCGCCGTATTCCACATGGAAATGCGGGGGCTCATGATCGCGATAATACATGAGCACCCGGATTCCGTCGAATTCGGCGATGGTCGGCACCGGACCTACCCCACCAGCCCCCGCGCCAGGCTGGGCACGTCGAGCGGAACGAAGCCGTAATGCTTCAGCCAGCGCAGGTCGGCCTCGAAGAAGGTGCGGAGGTCGGGGATGCCGTATTTCAGCATGGCGATGCGCTCGATCCCCATGCCGAAGGCGAAGCCCTGGTACCGGGTGGAATCCACGCCGCAGGCTTCCAGCACGTTGGGGTGCACCATGCCGCAGCCGAGGATCTCCAGCCAGTCGCCGTAATTGCCGAGCTTCAGCTCGCCGCCCTTGCGGGAACAGCCGATGTCCACCTCCGCCGAAGGCTCGGTGAAGGGGAAGAAGCTGGGGCGGAAGCGCAGCGGCAGGTCGTCCACGTCGAAGAAGGCGCGGCAGAACTCCACGAGGCAGCCCTTCAGATGCCCCATGTTGGTCGCCTCGTCGATCACCAGCCCTTCCACCTGATGGAACATGGGCGTGTGCGTCATGTCGTAGTCGGAGCGGTAGGTGCGCCCCGGTGCGATGATGCGGATCGGCGGCTTGGCGGACAGCATGGTGCGCACCTGCACCGGGCTGGTGTGGGTGCGCAGCAGCATCTTCTTCTCGCCGGCGTCCGGCAGATAGAAGGTGTCGTGCATGTCGCGCGCCGGATGGCCGGGCGGGAAGTTCAGGGCCGTGAAGTTGTGGAAGTCGTCCTCGATGTCGGGACCTTCCGCCACGGTGAAGCCCATCTCGGCGAAGATGGCGGTCAGCTCGTCGATGGTCTGGCTGATCGGGTGGATGCGCCCCTCCGTCTCCGGGCGGACGGGGAGCGTCACGTCCAGGCGCTCCGCCTCCAGCCGGCGGGCGAGATGGGCCTTGGCCAGCTCGGCCTTGCGGCCGTCCAGCGCCGCCGCGATCTCGTCCTTCAGGCGGTTCAGCGCCGCCCCGCGCTCGCGGCGCTCGTCGGGGGACAGGCCGCCCAGCTCCTTCATCAGGCCGGTGATGCGGCCCTTCTTGCCGAGAGCCGCGACCCGCAGCTCCTCCAGCGCCTCGAGGTCGGCGGCGGCGGTCACCTGGGTCAGCAGCTCGGTCTTCAGCGCGTCCAGCATGGCATCCTCGTAGAACGAAAAAAGGGAGCCGGCGCCCAGCGCGCGGCTCCCTTCTCGATGTCCGGCGTCGATGACCCGCGGAACGCGGATCAGGCGGCCTTCGCGGTGAGAGCGGCCTGGGCCTTGTCGACCAGGGCCTTGAACGCGTCGGGCTCGCGGGCCGCGAGGTCGGCCAGCACCTTGCGGTCGATCTCGATCCCGGCCAGCTTCACGCCGTTGATGAACTTGGAGTAGGTCAGCCCGTGCTGGCGCACGCCGGCGTTGATGCGCTGGATCCACAGACCGCGGAAATCGCGCTTCTTGTTGCGGCGGTCGCGGTAGGCGTAGCGAAGCGCCTTCTCGACCTTCTCCAGGGCGATCCGGTAGTTCGTCGAGCCGCGGCTGCGGTAGCCCTTGGCGAGCTTGAGGATCTTGCGATGACGGGCGTGGGTGGTGACGCCCCGCTTGACACGTGCCATGGATTAAACCTCCGGTCTCAGGCGTTGCGCAGCCAGTTCTTCAGGATGATGCGGGCGTCCGCATCACAGAGCGTCGTCATGCCGCGGGCGTTCCGCTTCATGTTCGGGCTCTTGTGCTCCAGGCAGTGGCGCTTGAAGGCGGCCTGCGCGCGAACCTTGCCGGATGCGGTCACCTTGAAACGCTTCTTGGCGCCGCTCTTCGTCTTGAGCTTGGGCATTTTCGATCCTCTGTCGGGGTGTCGAACCACGGACGGGTGGGCATGCCCCGGGTGTACCCCGGCCTCGCCGTCCGTTAGAGCGCGGTGTTATACGCGCGCCCCGCGCGTCGCGCAAGGGCGTCTACGCGTCGAAGAACTCCTCGTCCAGCGTCTTGATGTGCAGTGTCTCCTCGACCCGGCAGCCGACGCCGTGGCGGATCAGCAGGTGGGCGAGCTGGGTGCCGTCGATGAGGACGAGGCGCTTGCTCAGCATCTCGGCCGTCTCCCGCGCCGACTGGGTGAAGGCCGAGGTGGTGACGAACAGGCCCTTGCTGGCCTTGTAGCGGTCCAGGCTGCCGAAGAAGTCGCGGATGGCACCGGACCCGACGCTGTTGCCCTCGGCGTAGCGCTTGGCCTGGACATAGATGCGATCCAGCCCCAGCGGGTCCTGGTCGATCACCCCGTCCACGCCCCCATCGCCGCTGCCGCCCACCAGCGCCCGGTCGATGTCGGCGACCGACCCGCCATAGCCCATGGCGATCAGCAGCCGCACCACCACCCGCTCGAAGAAGGCGGGCCGCGCCGCACGGATGCGCTGGAGCAAATCGTCGGCCAGCGCCGCCTCGAGCTGGCGGTGGGCGTTGCGCATCACCTCGTCGGGGGTCAGGACGGCCTCCACCGACAGGCTCGCGGTCGGGGCCGGGGTGCCGGCCTCCCTGGCGGCCTCGGCCTCGGCGTCGCGGAAGCGCTGGAACTCGGGGAAGCGGGACAGGAAGCGAATGTCGATGCGCTCCGGCGGGGCGGCCAGCACCTCCCGCCCGCGCGGGCTGGCGCGATAGTGGGCGCGCCGCGTCCGCTCCACCAGTCCGGCCTTGCCCAGATAGGCGATGGCCCAATGGATGCGGTTGGCGAAGGTCGTCTGCCGCCCGGACGGCAGCAGATGCGTGCGCTCCTCCGCCGTCAGCCCGACGGCATCGGCCAGCCGCTCCACGCAGTCGGAGGTGCGGATCTCCCCCTCCGCCGTCAGGCGCAGCACGGGGAGCATCAGGGTCTGGAAATCGGGGATCGCCATTCTGCCGCCAATTCGGGTTGGGATCGGCATGATGGGGTAACTCGTACCGGTTCCACAACCACGAACGCGCTCACCAAAAAGGGCCCGCTACAGCAACCCCATACCCTTGAAGCTGGAATGCTTGCCCTTGCCGACGATGATGTGGTCGTGGAGGATCACGCCCACCGCCTGGGCGGCGCGGCCGATCTCCTTGGTCATGTCGATGTCGGCGCGGCTGGGGGTCGGGTCGCCGCTGGGGTGGTTGTGCACCAGAATCAGCGCCGAGGCGCCCAGCTCCAGCGCGCGCTTGACCACTTCCCGCGGGTAGACGGGGGTGTGGTCGATGGTGCCGCGCTGCTGCACCTCGTCGGCGATCAGCGCGTTCTTGCGGTCCAGGAACAGCAGGCGGAACTGCTCCACCGGCTCGTGCGCCATGGCGACGGTCAGATAGTCGATGAGGGCGTTCCAGCTCGACAGCACCGGCTTCTTCATCACCTCCGCCTTCATGGCGCGGGTGGCGGCGGCGGCGACCACGCGCAGTGAGGCGACGGCGAAGTCGGAATCCATGGAGACCGCGCCGACCTTGACCCGGCGCAGCTTTTCCGTTGGCGCGTTGAAGACCTGCCAGAGGCCGCCGAAGGTGGCCAGCAGCTCCTTGGCCAGCGGCTTCACGTCGCGCCGCAGGATGCCGTTGCACAGCACCAGCTCCAGCAGCTCGTAATCCTGCAGGGCGCCCGGCCCGCCCTCCAGCAGCCGTTGCTGGAGCCGGCGGCGGTGCCCGGCGTGCGGCGATTCCTCGCCGCGGGAGGACGCCGCGGCGGGCTCCAACGCCTCCAGCCCGGGCAGGGGCGCCTCCGCCAGATCCTTGGGCGCGCGTTTCCTGGGTTTGGCCGCAGCCATGGGGCGTACGCTCCGATCGCACACGATGGTGTGCACTGTAGAGCGTGGGCGCCCTCAATCCTAGGGGGCAATCGCGACCGGCCGCCAGCCGCCGTCGCTGTGCTCCAGCAGCCGGTGTCCTGCGGCCGGCGGTACGCCGAAGGCCTCCGCCTGCGCCGGGGTGGCGTCGAGGATGAGCACATGGGTGATCGTCGGGTCGGCGGCCAGCCGCGGGGCGATGGCCGCGGTGTCGCGCTTGTCCAGAACCTCGCCGCGGAAGGCGACGCGCAGCCCGCGGTCGTCGCGTCCGGCGCGCCACAGCTCGTAGCGCAGGATCACCGTGTGCAGGCCGCTCATCCCGTCCTCGATCACGGCGACGCGCGCCCCCTCCGGCAGCGTTTCGGACAGGGTGCGGCCGAGCGTCCGGATGTCCACATCGCGGGTGCGCACGAGCTGGGTCGGCATCGCCACCGTCAGCGCCGGCACGAGCAGCGCCAGCGCCGCGGCCGCCGCAACGCGCCACGGACCGGGCGACAGCGGGCGGAGCCGACCGGCGGTCAGCAGGGCCAGCCCGTGCACCGCGGCGACCCAGGCGAACAGCGACACCTGGATCGTGTAGCGCCAGAAGGAGGCGCCGCGCACCGCCTCCGCGTCCGAGAAGCCGGCGGCCAGATAGGTGAAGAACAGGAAGGCGATGTAGCCGGCGGCGACGGCCCCGGACAGCAGCGCCAGCCGGTCGAAAGGCGTGCGGCAGCGCCACAGCCCGCGCAGCCCCAGCAGTGCCACCGCCAGCAGCATCAGGTAGCAGTGCAGCGACTCCGCGATGGCGAAACGCCACATGCCGTGCAGGATGTCGGGGATCAGGTGGATGCGCCAGCGTTCCATGGGCAGGAAGGCGAACTCCTGCCCCGGCAGATTGTTCACCACGAACCAGCGCCAGACGAGATAGACCACCGCCGCCGGCCCCAGCAGCCAGGGCAGGCGGCGCAGCAGGTCCGCGGCGCGCAGCCGCGGGTCGCGCAGCGCCAGCAGCAGCGCCGCCCCGATCAGCAGCGCCAGCAGCACGAGGTTCACCTGCTTCAGGTTGACCAGCGCCGCCGCGGCGAACCCCGCCTGCCGCGCGAGCGCGACGGCGTCGGCCCTGTCGCCGTCACCGTCACGCAGGCTCTCCAGCATCCGCCAGACCAGCAGCCCGGTGGCGGCCAGTGCCACGGCGGTGGCGCTGTCGGCGACGCCGCTCACCATCGTGCTGCGGTGGAAGGCGGGGTTCAACGGGATGACCAGAAGCGCCCCGGCGGCGGCCAGCGCCCAACGCCCGGACCGGGTGGAGGCCCGGAGATCCGGGTTGCCGCGCAGGATCGCGTCGATGAGGAAGCCGGCCGCGGCGGCCAGCAGCACCACGTTGACCAGCGCCCCGGCCACCTCGACGTAATGCCCGGCCAGCCTGGACACCAGCCAGTCCCACAGCGACAGGCCGTAGGGGTAGGCCGGCCAGTGCGAGGTCGATTCCGGCATGCCGGCGGCGGGGAAGCCGTCGTACCGCAGCAGGTAGCCGTGGTTGACGAACCAGTGGCTGAAATCGTCCCAATGCGTCACGCCGGAGCCGGCGATGTAGAGGAACAGCGGCAGCAGCAGCACCGGCACCCGCCAGCGGCCGGGTGCGGCGAGGCTGCCGCCGGTCAGCGGCACCCAGGCCAGCGCCACCACCCCGGCCCCCATCAGCGCCAGGCCCGGCAGCGTCAGGCCGCCCGGCAGGAGCACGCCCCACAGCGTCAGCAGCCCGCCGCCCAGACCCCAGCCCACCACCGGGTCGGCGGGCGCGAAGCGGCGGCGCCCGCCCGCGGCGGCCCCCAGCGCGGTGAAGGCGGCGTAGCTGGCGAAGAGCGCGGCCAGTGCTGCGAGGCCGGCGAGGCCCGGCCACAGGGTGGGCGGAATTTCCCGCAAGATGGGCAGCGTCCTGTCGGCGCGTCGGGGGTCAGGCGTCGTCCGCCGCGGGGTAGGGGGGCTTGGTGTGGCCGGCCGGCGAGAGGGTGAAGATCTCGCAGCCGTCGGTGGTCACGCCGATGGAATGCTCGAACTGCGCCGACAGCGATTTGTCCCGGGTCACCGCGGTCCAACCGTCGCCCAGGATCTTCACGTCCTGCCGGCCGGCGTTGATCATCGGCTCGATGGTGAAGAACATGCCCTCGCGCAGCACCACGCCCTGGCCCGGCCGGCCGAAATGCAGCACCGACGGCGGCTCGTGGAACACCCGCCCCAGCCCGTGCCCGCAGAAATCGCGCACCACGGAAAAGCGGTGCGATTCGGCATAAACCTGGATGGCGTGGCCGATGTCGCCCAGCGTGGCCCCGGGGCGCACCTTGCGGATGCCGATCATCAGCGACTCGTAGGTCACATCGACCAGGCGCCGCGTCTCCTTCGCGATGGTGGTGCCGCACAGATACATGCGGCTGGTGTCGCCGTGCCAGTCGTCGAGGATCACGGTCACGTCGATGTTCAGCGCGTCGCCGTCGCGCAGCCGCTTGTCGCCGGGGATGCCGTGGCACACGACGTGGTTGACCGAGATGCAGGTCGCCTTGGGGTAGCCGCGGTAGCCGAGCGGGGCGGGGATGGCGCCATGGTCGCGGATGAAGCGCTCGCACAGCCGGTCCAGCTCGCCCGTGGTGATGCCCGGCTCGACATAGGGGGTGATGAAGTCGAGCGTCTCCGCCGCCAGCCGGCCGGCGCGGCGCATGCCCTCGAAATCCTCCGGCCCGTGCAGGCGGATGCGGTGGGAATCGAGGTCGGTGTGTTCCACGGTGTCAGCCTTCGTTCGACGGAATCCGATAAGCGCGTCAGGCGGCGGGACGCAGCGGCAACGGCCGATCCAATTCAATAGACTGCGGGGTCAGTTCGCAAGCCCAACACAACGCCTCCACCCCCGCGGCCCGTGCGCGGGCGAGGCCGGCGTCGTAGACGGGGTCGATGTCGGCGGCCACCCGGAAATGGTCGCAGTCGCCGCGCTGCACCAGATAGACCATGACTGCCCGCGCCCCGGCGGCGACCATGGCGGCCAGCTCCTCCAGATGCTTGGCGCCGCGCGCCGTCACGCAGTCCGGGAATTCGGCCGCGGGGCCGCAACCGCGGTCCGGCCGGCGCAGATGCACGTTCTTGACCTCGACATAGGCGGACGGCCGGGCGTCGTCCTCCAGCAGGATGTCGATGCGGGAATTGCGGCCGTACTTCACCTCGCGCCGCAGCCGGGCATAGCCCGCCAGCTCCGGGATGCGGCCGGCGGCGATGGCCTCGGCGACCAGCGCGTTGGGGTGGCCGGTGTTGACGCCGACCAGCCCGCCGTCGGCCTCCACGAGCTCCAGCGTCCAGGCGAGCTTGCGGGCGGGGTTGGACGATCGCGACAGCCACACCGGCAGGCCCGGCGCGTCCAGCCCCAGCATGCTGCCGGAATTGGGCACATGCGCGGTCACCACCTCCCCGCCGAGATCGACTTCGGCGAGGAAACGCTTGTAGCGGCGGACGAGGCGGCCGGGAACGAGCGGAGCGGGGAAGCGCATGATGGGCGGACCCTACCGCCGCGCATGGCCGGGCGGCAAGAGCGGGGGCGTGACTTTGGCACCGACCGCACGCATTTCCCCTGCTATACCGGAACCGCCGCCACCCCCGCCCTGCCAACCCCGAGAGGTCCCGCCGATGAGCGCCGATCACCCCGCTTCCACGAATCCTACGGCTGCCAACCCCACCGCCGCCGTCCTGGTGATCGGCAACGAAATCCTGTCCGGCCGCACCAAGGACGCCAACCTGCCGCATCTGGGCGAGACGCTGGCCGCCGCTGGCATCCCCGTGCGCGAGGCGCGCGTGGTGCCCGACGTGGAGGCGGAGATCATCGACGCGGTGAACGCGCTGCGCGCCAAGCACAGCTACGTCTTCACCACCGGAGGCATCGGCCCCACCCACGACGACATCACGTCGGAGTGCGTTGCCAAGGCTTTCGGTGTGGCGCTGGAGCTGAATCCGGACGCGGTGGCCCGGCTGGAGGCGCATTACGCCGCCGGCCAGCTCAACGAGGCACGGCTGCGCATGGCGCGCATCCCCGCCGGTGCCACGCTCGTCGACAACCCCATCAGCGCCGCGCCCGGCTACCGGATCGGCAACGTCTTCGTCATGGCGGGGGTGCCGAACATCATGCGGGCGATGCTGGACGGTGTGCTGCCGGCGCTCCAGGGCGGCCCGCCCGTGCACGCGCGGACGGTGAGCTGCGAGCTGGCCGAAGGCACCATCGCCGCCGAGCTCGGCGCGTTGCAGGACCGCTATGGCGATCTGGAGATCGGCAGCTATCCCTATTTCCGGGCCGGCTACTTCGGCGTCAGCCTGGTGCTGCGCGGGACGGACGAGGCGCGGCTGGACGCGGCGACGGCGGAACTCGCCGACATCGTCCGGCGGTTGGGTGGTACCCCCACCGTCACGCTCGGCGCCAAGGGATAGTCTCCGACAAATGTCGGATCACGTATTGTCGGGACACTAAACAATACCATGTGACTGGGTGGGAGCCTCCCTCATGAAGTCAACCGTCATGAAACCCTTCGAGAAGGCCGCCGTCCTGTTCCTGCTGAAGCACTTGGCGTCCGGGGCGGCCGGGGCGATCGTGCTGGGGCTCGGCATCCTGATCCTCGACATCGCGCGGATCGGCACGCTGATCGCCACCAGCGAGCATGGACTGGTGGCGACGATCATGCTGTTCTTCGGGCTGATCGTCACCTTCGGCAGCGTTGCCATGGGCATCGGGATCATGACGCTGAACGAGGACCGGCGCCCCTGACCGGGTGCCATCGCGCCGGCAGGCTCAGAAGGGGCCGAAGCTTTCCCACGCGAAGACCAGCGCCGTGATGATGGCGAGCCAAACGGCCGCGTATTGCAGCCATGTCCCCCGGTTGCGCCTCAATGCCGCTGGAACAACCAGAATGGCCACCATCAACAACGCCACCAGCTGCAGCCAACCTGCCTCGTCCATACCCGTGTCTCCGCTGCCATAGGTCCCGAAAGGCCGATATGGGGAACCACGGAGCGTTGCGCACGGGCTTGACCTCACACCCCCATTCGTCATAGCAATGCGTATAACCCGGCGAGAAACATACATGAGTATGCAACTCGTCAATTGTTTCTTCTTGGAAACAATTGACCATGGCGCGTTCTCGGTCGGAGATGTGCACTTGCGGGCGTGGTGGAACGGTAGACACAGCAGACTTCAATTGGAGTGCCCGCAGGGAAATCCGCGGTGCAGAACCGCTCAAAGTCGGGGAACGCTTCGGATCCTTATGATCCATGCCAATCCCGAGCCAAGCTCCGCCCGGTTCCGCCGGACGGTGAAGGTGTAGAGACTAGACGGGCGGCACCTAAAATCTTGGCGGTTTCGCCGCCGGGATCATGGTGAAGGGATAGTCCAGACCACGAACGTCCGGCTTGCCGGACGGCGGCGAAAGCCGAAGTGGCAGGAAAATCTGCTTTCCGACGCAAAAGGAAGTGCGGGTTCAACTCCCGCCGTCCGCACCACCACCGGGCGGGGGCCGCCGTCAGGCGCCCTGCGTGCGGGCCGACTGTTCCAGCGACTTGATGTGGGAGAGGCCCGGCAGGATCTCCGACTTGATGAACTCCAGCCGGCGGTTGGGGCCACCGCCACCGCGCGCGAAGCGGGTCTTCCACAGGTTCATCTTCACCTCCAGCCCGCACAGCACACCGCCGATGGTGACGTGATGGGCGGCGATCAGCTCGCGGATCTGCCGGAAGGTCTGGGCGTTGATGTCCTTCCAGAAGTCGCGCGTGCGGTTGTCGAAGCTCTCGAACCGGCCGGTGATCGAGGTGGAGATGTCCGTCAGGTCGCGATTGATCTCGTCCAGCATCTTGCACTGCCGCGAATCGCGTTTGACCTCCTGCGACGAGCGCACCTCGGACATCCAGGTCAGGAACTTCTGGACCTCCGGCACGATCTCGTCCAGGCATTTGCGGAAATAGGCCAGCGACAGGAAGATGTCGCCATACTCCTCCAGGAACTGGGGGATCTCCTGCAACGCCACATCCAGCCGGTCGGCCATCATCCGCAGATTGCGCAGCGCCTCATCCCTGTTGGGAGTGGCGAACATCCGGATCAGATCATCGACGCTGTTGATGTTCACTTCCTCCGACCCGTAAACGCATTCGATCAGCGGGCGGGTGAAGACGCGCATGTACTGGGTCAGTTCGGCTTTCTTCTTGGCCGACAGGGTCAGCGCCTCGTGATCGTTGACGTTGATGTTGAGGCGGCGCAGTTCGATCCGCGAGGTGTAGACGTCGAAGCTGGCGGCCTGCGCGATCTTCTCGATCTTCACCAGATCGCGCTCGACCTGCTCCTGGTACGACTCGAAATAGACCGCCACCTGCCGCGGCGCCACCTGGCCACTGCCGGCCTGGGCATCGTTGAACATCTCGATAACGGTCTGCAACCGCACATTCTTGATTAGGCGGGCGTGCTGGAGCCCCGGCGTTTCCAACGGAAGCGCCGACAGCGGCAAGATGTGCAGGGAATCGCGCGCCTCGTCGTTCCAGGCACGGCGGCGCGGTGCCTGTTCCTGGGCGGGTGCCGACGCTGCCTGACCGTCGCTGTCCTCGTGCCGGTCATTCACGGCTTCGTCTCACACACTCGCTGGATTATATACTCTCCCAAGATAGCCTGAAGCCATGGCGTGGCAAGAGCCGAAGGCTCCCGCGCCATGGCTTCAGGGACATAGGGACGCGGGTTCAGTGGACGCTGAGCGGTTCCATGTCGTTCTGGCGCACCGTTGCGAAGGCCACGTCCCGCGCGGGAAGGACGGTCAGCGGGGTGCCGTCGGCCGCGTGGATGGCGAAGGCCGCCGCCCCCTCGACCGTCACCGGCTTCACATAGGCCACATGATCCACGCCGAACGTGGCGAAGTCCTGCGGCGACAGTTGGCGGAGGATGGTGATGCTGGGATGGTTCATGATCGCTTGTCTTTCGCGAGGTCGAATGGCTTGCCCGCCCGTCGGGTGCGGGGTCAGGCCGGTCGTTCAGCCGCCGGAGCGATCCGGCGACACGTCGATCGTCCGCGGCTGCGGTCCGTCGGCGTCGCCGGGCCTGGGCTGCTCGATCTTGATGGTGCGGACCTTGGGTTCCGGCAGGGGCCGCTTCAGGTCGATGTTCAGGAGGCCGTTGTCGATGCTGGCCCCCACGACCTCGATCCCCTCGGCCAGCACGAAGCTGCGCTGGAACTGCCGCGCCGCGATCCCGCGGTGCAGGTAGATGCGCGACTTGTCGTCCTGCTGACGGCCGCGGATGACCAACTGGTTGTCCTCGATCTGGACCGACAGGTCATCGGCGGTGAAGCCCGCCACCGCCAGCGTGATCCGCAGCCCGTCGTCACCGATCTGCTCGATGTTGTAGGGCGGATAGCCTTCGGCGGAATTCTTGGCGATGCGGTCGAGCGTGCGCTCGAACTGATCGAAGCCGAGCAGAAGGGGACTGTTGAACAGGGAAAGACGCGTGGACATGGCGCAGCCTCCTCGAAGGGCGAGCGAGTTGCAGCGTGGGCCCGTCATCCGGCGCCCATTTCGCATCGCGGCCCGGCCGAGGCCGGCACCGACAGCCCATTAGATGGTCGCTCCGCCGTCCCGGTCAAGACGAACCTGGAGCCGTCATCGGCTCCGGAACAAGCGCCCGAAGAATCGCGCCGGGCCGGGCGGCAGGGCCCGCACGTCGAAGACGCAGCCGTAGCCTGATATCTCCCCGGCGTTTTCCTCGGGCGGCGGTTCGGTGGCCGGTGGCCGGGAGCGGGCGGCATCGCCGTCGGTGCGGCGCGCCAGCGCCTCGTTGATGCGGGCGAACGCCTCGATGTCCTTGATGTGCAGCATGGCTGTTCCATCCAGAAAGCATCATTGTGCACCGCAGCGTGAGCGGATGCCAGCGAACGTCGGCTGAAACCGCCCGTCAATGCGCGACTTCCGGTCGCAAGGGGGGGCTTGCGGGCTCGCGCACCGTCAGCATCAGCGCGAATCCGATCACGAAGAAGATCAGCACCGAGGCCATGCCCGCCCGCTGGCTGGCGAACGCCTCCGTCGCGAAGCCCAGCGCCAGCGGCCCGACGAAGCCGACCGCCCGGCCGGTCAGGCTGTAGAGCCCGAACATCTCCGTCACCATGCCCGGCGGGGCCATCCGTGCCATGAAGGAACGTCCGGCCGCCTGCGCCGGCCCGAAGAAGATCCCGAGCCCCAACGCGAACACCCAGAACCACGTCTTCTCCGTCACCATCAGCAGCGCCGCCCCGGTCACGCACAGGGCCAGGACGCTGACGAGGATGACCCGTTTGGCCCCGAACCAGTCGTCGAGCCACGCGAAGCCGATGGCCCCGGTGCCGGCGAACACGTTCAGCACGATGGCGAAGATCACGATCTCCTCGAAACCCATGCCGAAGGTGCCGGCGGCGTAGATGCCGCCGAAGGCGGTGATGGTGTTGATGCCGTCGCGGTAAAGGGCGCTGGCGATGAACCAGCGCACGAGGTTCCCGTTGCCGCGCAGATACCTCAGGGTTCGGCCCAGCATGCCGATGCCGTCGCGCACGGCCGCCCCCAACGGCCGGCCGGTGGCCGGCGTGTCGGGCACGAACAGGAACAGCGGCAGCGCGAACAGTGCGTACCATACGGCGACCAGCACGGAGGTGGCGCGCACGTTCGCCTGGGCCTCCGTCCCGATCCAGCCGGTGAACAGCCCGTCCGCCTGCACGAAGCCGAACAGCGCCAGCACCAGACAGGCGAGCCCGCCGAAATAGCCCACACCCCAGCCCCAGCCGGAGATTCTTCCCAGCATGTGCGGCGGCGACAGGGCCGGCAGCATGGCGTTGTAGAAGACGCCGGCCAGCTCGAAGGCGGTGGTGGCGACCGCCACACCAACCAGCGCCAGCACCACGTTCGACGGGTCCGGCCGCACCCACCACAGCGCCACCGTGCCGGCCAGGCAGATGCCGGTGAACAGCGCCAGCCAGGGTTTGCGCCGGCCGGCCTGGTCGGCGATGGCGCCCAGCATCGGGCTCAACACCGCGATCGCCAAGCCGGAGATGGCCATGGCGCGGCTCCAGGCGGTCGTCCCGGCCACCTCGCTCTCGGCCACCGCGCTGGTGAAATAGACGGAGAAGATGAAGGTGCCGACCACCGTGTTGAAGGCCGACATGGCCCAGTCGTACAGGCACCAGGCGGCGACCGCCCGTCGGTCGAGCGTCATGCAGCCGCCGGCGGGACGGCGGCGATGCGGACAGGGATCAGGGCGTTGATGGTGGCGCGCTGCTCGTCCATACGGCCATCGATGCGTGCCAGCAGGTTGGACATGAGGGAGAGGGTGGACTTGATCTCGGCCTGGCCGCGCATAAGGTCCGCGACATCGTGCTTCAGGGTCGCGATGTCGTTCTCCATGCGGTCCATCCGCACTTCCATCCGGTCCATGCGCTCGTCGCTGCTCATCCGCCCGCTCCCCGATCCACCGGTTAGGATTGTATGCGTTCTCAGGGATGGATTCAACCGGGAGGGGCGCCGAGGCCGAAGGCGATCTGGTTGGCGTCGTAGCGGGCGACGATGGTCAGCCGGTCGCCGGTGTTCACCGGGATGGGCCGCTCGAAGAAGGTGATGGCCTGCTTCCAGTGGTTGGTACGGCTGAGGCTGGCGGAGTGGTAGACGACCTCCTCGTCCATCAACAGGTCGAACCAGAAGGCCACGCCATGCGCGGTGCCGGCCGTGGTCACGGTCACCACGACGCTGCGTTCGCCCTCCTCCGGCATGGTCCGGGTGAAGTCGAAGTCGAGCGCTGTGAAATCATCGGACAGCCGGACATGCGCGTCGGCGGCGAGGTCGATGGGCTGGTAGCCGGGGGAGCGGAACACGTCCATGGCCGACATGTCGAACCCATCGATCTCCCGCACCGGGTTGATGCGGGCGAGTTCCGGTGCCTCCACCAGCATGCCGTAGACGGTGCTGGCGCGCGGGATGATGGCGGCGCCCGGCTTCACCAGATGTGTGCGCGCGTGCTGCAGCACCGACAGCATGCGCGGGGCCAGCATGCCGATGTTGATCAGCTCCGACACGAAGACGTCGGCCTTCTCCGGCAGCTCCGCGCCGACGGTCAGCCGGGTGGACAGGGTGGGCACCACGGTGACGCGGTCGGCGTAGCCGTTGCGGGCCACGCTCTCCGCCGCCACGCGGGCCAGCACCGGGTTGACCTCGCAGGTCACCACCGCCCTCGCCCCGGCGCGCGCCGCCATCATGGCGACGATGCCCGACCCCGTGCCGATCTCCAGCACCAGACTGTCCGGCTTCACCGCCCGCCGCAGCGCGGCGTCGTAGGCGTGGTTGCGCTCGTGATCGTTGATCATCGGCAGGTGCCAGGCGGGCACCGCGTTGGAATGGATCAGCCGGCGGGTGAACTGCACCATGTGGTGCTCGGGCGCCAGCGCGCGGGCGGCCTCGATGGCCTCGATGGCCTCCTCGGCGCGGTCCAGGCTGTGCAGCGCGTGGGCCAGCCCGATGTGGGCGGGCACGAAGCCCGGCGCGTGGCCGAGGACCGTGCGGAAGGCTTCCTCCGCCTCCTCCAGCCGGCCCAGCGTGGACAGCGCCTCGGCGAGGTTGTAGCGCGCCTCCAGATAGTCCGGGGCCAGATCCAGCGCCTGGCGCAGCAATGACTCCGCCTCCTCCAGCCGGCCGAGGTCGCGCAGGGTGGCGGCCAGGAAATTCTGCATCTCCGGCGCGTCCGGGCGCAGCGCCAGGGCGGTGCGGAAGCAGGCCTCCGCCTCCTCCAGCCGGCCCAGCGCCTTAAGGACATTGCCCAGGTTGCCGTGCGATTCCGGCAGCCGGCTGTTGGCCTCCACCGACCGGCGGAAGGCCGGCTCGGCCTCCGCCACCCGGTCGAGCTGGAAGAGCAGGCTGCCGCGGCTGTTGTGGATCGACGGGTCGGACGGTTCTGCCTCGGCCGCCTCGTCCAGGATCTCCAAGGCGGCGTCGGTGCGTCCGGCGCGGGCGGCGACCAGCGCCAGGATGTGCAGCGCCTGGGCGTTGCGCGGTTCTCCCGCCAGCACGGAGCGCGCCGCGGCCTCGGCACCCGGCAGGTCGCCCCCGCGGAACTGGCGGACGGCGTCGGAGAGGCTGGGGCGTGCGTCGGTCATCGGGAGCATCCTTCCGGGGCGCGGACGGCCCACCATACGCGAAAGAAAACCGCCCGGAAGCCCTAACGGGGTGCCCGGCCGAAAAGCTTCACCGGCTGGTTGCGCCCGCGCAACGGCTCGGCCGGCAGCGGGGTCCAGCCTTCCGCCTCCGGGCGTATCCCGGCCGCGCCCAGCGCGTCGGCGCTGGCGACGATGGTGAAACCGGCGGATTTGGTGAGCTGCTCCAGCCGGGCCGCGACGTTCACCGTGTCGCCCAGCACCGTGTATTCCAGCCGGCTGTCGTCGCCGACCGCGCCGCAGAAGACCGGCCCGTGATGCATCCCCACACCCACCCGCACCGCCGGATCCCAGGCGGCGACCTCGCGCGGCAGGGCTTCGGCGCAGGCCAGCGCGCGGGCGGCGTCGTCCGGCCGCGGATCGGGCACGCCGAACACCAGCATGGCGCCATCGCCCACGAACTTGTCGATCACCCCGTCCGTGCATTCCGCCGCGCGGGTGATCGCGGCGCGGAAGCCGGTGACGAAGGCCGACAGGGCGGCCGGGTCCATCCCCTCAGCGCGTGCGGTGAAGCCGCGCACGTCGCAGAACAGCACGGTCACCACCTGCCGCCGGCCGGCCCGCAACTCCGCCGCCGGCAGGTCGGCAAGGCGCCCGGCGATCTGCGGCGGCAGGTAGCGGGTGAGGTTGGTGCGCCGCCGCGCCTCCTCCAGCGCCCGGCGCAACAGCCCGCGCGCCCGTGCCGCGGCCAGCACCAGCACCACGCCGGCCAGCAGCAGCATGGCCCCGCGCATGGCGTTGGGCGGCACCCCGAAGAAATAGCCGAGCGCCGCCGGCGTCGAGTCCTGCGGCACATCATGCAACTCGCCGGTGGCGATCATGAGGACGAGCCCGAGGGCGAGCAACGCCACCTGGAAGCCCTGGAACCAGGGGTTGTAGCGCAATGCCCCGAAGGCCAGGACCAGCGGCGCCAGCCAGACCACCGGAAAGCCCGCCCCGAAGTTGGTCGGCAGGCCGGTGTTGCGCGCCGTCAGATGAACATTCACCGCGACGAACAGCACATCGACGGCCGCGAACACCCACCCCAGCCACGGCCACACCCGGTGCCTTCCCGCCAGCCGGACGGTGGCCGCACCGAACAGGAAATACGTTCCCAGGGTGGTGCCGGCGGCGAGGAGCTGCCGTTCCAGCATGGCGTTGTCCTCGGGCACCGTGCCGAGCACGGCGACCAGGAAGGTCAGCGCCAACGCCGCCGACACGGCCATCCGCAATGTTCCCACGGTGCGCTCCGCCCGCACCTCCGCCTCCCGCAGAAGGGTGGCGGCGTCGCGGCCGGTGTCGGGGGTCAGGGCTGGTCCAGCCATGGCGTCAGGGCCTTCGCCGTCCGGAACAAGCGCTCGGCGCGCAGGGTGGCGCGGTGCTGCCGCATCGTTTCCAGAACGGCGAAGCGGTCGCTCGTGATCAGGTGCAGGATGAAGGAGTCCGGGTCCAGCGCCGTGATGCCATAAGGACGCAGGGCGGCGGCCGGGAAATCACGCCGGTTCCAGGTGACGATGGTGTGCGCACCCGCGGCGACGGCGGCGGCCAGCACATGGCGGTCGTCGGGGTCGGGCAAGGAGAGGCCGGGGACGAGATGGTCGTAGCCGTCGATCCGACCGCCGGGCAGGGCGCGATCGAGATGAATCCCGCCGCCGGAGTGCCGGCGCAGCGCCGTCTCGCATTCGCGGACGATGTCGTCCGTCCACAGGGCACGGAAGAGCCCGGCCTGCGCCAGCGCGACCAGCAGGGCCCGCAGGGGCGGGCCGAACAACACGCAGGCATCGAGCAGCGCGGCCGGTGGGTGCGTCGGCGTCATGCCCGTGCCTCCTCACGCGAAAGGGGGCGGGCCCTTCGACCCGCCCCCTGGCGCGACACCGTGTCGGTGCGACCCGGTCACACGTCCAGCAGCAGCCGGCGCGCGTCCTCGATGCACTCCTTCACGCGGACGAGGAAGGTCACCGCCTCCTTGCCGTCGATGATGCGGTGGTCGTAGGACAGCGCCAGATACATCATCGGCCGCACCTCGACCTTGCCGTTCACCACGACCGCGCGGTCCATGGTCTTGTGCATGCCGAGGATGGCCGACTGCGGCGGGTTCAGGATCGGCGTCGACATCAGCGACCCGTAGACGCCGCCGTTGGAGATGGTGAAGGTGCCGCCGGTCAGCTCGTCCATCGACAGCTTGCCGTCACGCGCCTTCTTGCCCAGGGCGCCGATGCCCTTCTCGATGCCGGCGAAGCTGAGCTGGTCGGCGTCGCGCACCACCGGAACGACGAGGCCCTGCGGGGTGCCGACCGCCACACCGATGTCGTAGTAGTTCTTGTAGACCAGATCGGTGCCGTCGATCTCGGCGTTCACCGCCGGGATTTCCTTCAGCGCCTGGATGCAGGCCTTCACGAAGAAGGACATGAAGCCGAGCTTCACACCGTGCTTCTTCTCGAAGTGGTCCTTGTACTCGTTGCGCAGCGCCATGACGCTGGACATGTCCACCTCGTTGAAGGTGGTCAGCATGGCGGCGGTGCTCTGCGCCTCCTTCAGGCGCTCGGCGATGCGCTGGCGCAGGCGCGTCATGCGCACCCGCTCCTCCTGCTGGGCGCGCGGACGCTCGCCCTGGGTGCCGGCGGCCCACTGGAACTTCGGTGCCGGGGCGGCGGCGGGAGCCGGAGCGGCGGCAGCGGATGCGGCCGGCTTCTCCAGATGCGCGATCACGTCGCCCTTGGTGACGCGGCCGTCCTTGCCGGTGCCGGCGACGGAGGCGGCGTCGACCTTGTTCTCTTCCAGGATCTTGCGGGCGGCGGGCCCGCTGTCCTTCGCCTCGGCGGCCTTGGTCGGGGTGGGGGCCGGGGCCGGGGCGGCGGCCGGAGCCGGCGCGGGTGTCGCGGCGGGGGCCGGCTTGGCGGGCCCGGCCGGGGCGGCGGCGCCGTCTGCGATCACGCCGAGCAGGGCGGCGACGCCGACGTTGGAGCCTTCCGCGGCGACGATCTCGGTCAGGGTGCCGGCGGCCGGCGCGTTGACCTCCAGCGTCACCTTGTCGGTCTCGAGCTCGACCAACGGCTCGTCCACCGCGACGGTGGCGCCGACCTGCTTGAGCCAGCGGGCGACGGTCGCCTCGCTGACCGACTCGCCCAGGGTGGGGACCTTGATTTCCGTAGCCATGAGATCCTCTCGCTTCTTGTTCTTCGCCCGGGGTCCGGTCAGCTCACGGTCAGCGCGTCATCGACGAGCTTGGCCTGTTCCTTGTTGTGCCGCTTCAGCAGCCCTGTCGCGGGCGACGCCGCCGGCGGACGGCCGACATAGCGCGGCCGGCGGGCCTTGTTCCCGGTCGCCGACAGGCAATCCTCGATGCGGCGGTCCACGAAGAACCAGCCGCCCTGGTTCTCCGGCTCCTCCTGGCACCACACCACGTCGGCGTTCGGGTACTTCGCCAGTTCCTTGGTGAGGGCGGTGCGCGGGAACGGGTACATCTGCTCCAGCCGGAGGATCGCCACGTCGGTCAGCTTGCGCGCCTCGCGCTCCTGGAACAGGTCGTAATAGACCTTGCCGGTGCAGATGACGACGCGGCGCACCTGCTCGGCCGGGGCGAGGTCGGGCAGAGCGTCCGGCAGCACGCGGTGGAAGGACGACCCCTCCGCCATGTCGGCCAGCGAGGACACCGCGAGCTTGTGGCGCAGCAGCGACTTCGGCGTCATCACGACGAGCGGCTTGCGGAAGTTGCGGCGCATCTGCCGGCGCAGGGCGTGGTAGTAGTTGGCCGGCGTCGTGCAGTTGACGATCTGCCAGTTGTCCTCCGCCGACATCTGCAGGAAGCGCTCGACGCGGGCCGAGGAGTGCTCGGGCCCCTGGCCTTCGTAACCGTGCGGCAGCAGCAGCACCAAACCGGACATGCGCAGCCACTTGGACTCGCCGGAGCTGATGAACTGGTCGATGATGGTCTGCGCGGTGTTGGCGAAGTCGCCGAACTGCGCCTCCCACAACGTCAGCGTCTGCGGATCGGCCAGCGAATAGCCGTACTCGAAGCCGACGACGGCCGCTTCCGACAACGGGCTGTCGTGCACCTCGAAGGTCGCTTGGTCCGGGTGCAGATGCTGCAGCGCGATGTACTTCTCCTCCGTCGCCTGGTCGTAGACCACGGCGTGACGGTGCGAGAAGGTGCCGCGGCCCGAATCCTGGCCGGACAGCCGGACGCTGTTGCCCTCGAGCAGCAGCGTACCGAAGGCCAGCGCTTCGGCGGTCGCCCAGTCCAGCCCCTCGCCCGTCTCGATCGACTTCTTCTTGGCCTCGAGCTGGCGGGCGATCTTGGCGTTGATGCCGAAGCCGTTCGGCACCTGGCACAGCTTGTTGCCGATCTCCTTGAGCAGGTCCATCGGCACGGCGGTGTTGCCGCGGCGATCCTCCTCGCCGGGGGCGGTGGTCAGGCCGGCCCACTTGCCTTCCAGCCAGTCGGCCTTGTTGACCTTGTAGGAGGTCGCGGCCTCGAAATCGGCCTCCAGCTTTTTCATGAAGTCGCTGGTGACCTGGTCGGCCTCGGCCTGGGTGATCACGTTCTCCTGGACGAGCTGCCGGGCGTACAGGTCGCGCGTCGTCGGGTGGCTGCGGATCACCTTGTACATGAGCGGCTGGGTGAAGGCCGGCTCGTCACCCTCGTTGTGGCCGTGCCGGCGGTAGCAGACCATGTCGATGACGACGTCGCGCTTGAACTTCTGCCGGAACTCGATGGCGATGCGGCTGACATGCACGACCGCTTCGGGGTCGTCGCCGTTCACGTGGAAGATCGGCGCCTGCACCATCTTCGCCATGTCCGTGCAGTAGACGCCGGAGCGCGAGTATTGCGGGTTCGTGGTGAAGCCGATCTGGTTGTTGATCACGAAATGCACGGTGCCGCCGGTGCGGTAGCCGCGCAGCTCCGACAGGCCCAGCGTCTCGGCCACGATGCCCTGCCCGGCGAAGGCGGCGTCGCCGTGCAGCAGGATGCCCATCACCTGCTCGCGTTCAAGGTCGCCGCGCTGCTGCTGCTTGGCGCGCACCTTGCCGACCACCACCGGGTTGGCCCATTCCAGGTGCGAGGGGTTGGCGGTCAGCGACAGGTGGACGGTGGCGCCGTTGAAGTCGCGGTCGCTGGAGGTGCCCAGATGGTACTTCACATCGCCGGAGCCCTGCACCTCGTCGGGGGTGGACGGGTTGCCCTGGAACTCCGAGAAGATGGCGGTGAAGGGCTTGCCGACGAAGTTCGCCAGCACGTTCAGGCGGCCGCGGTGGGCCATGCCCAGCACCACCTCCTTGAGGCCGAGTTGGTGGCCGCGCTTCAGGATCTGCTCCAGCGCGGGGATCATGCTCTCGCCGCCCTCGAGGCCGAAGCGCTTGGTGCCGGTGTATTTGAGCTGGAGGAACTTCTCGAAGCTCTCCGCCGCCGTCAGCCGCTCCAGGATGGCGCGCTTGCCGTTGACGGTGAAGTCGGTGTGGTTGCGCCCGCCCTCGATGCGTTCCTGGATCCAGGCCTTCTCCTCGGCGTCCTGGATGTGCATGAACTCGACGCCGATGTGCCCGCAGTAGGTCTTCTGCAGGATGTCCAGGATCTGGCGCAGAGTCGCCGTCTCGAGGCCGAGCGAGTAGTTCAGGAAGATCGGCCGGTCCATGTCGCCGGGGCCGAAGCCGTAGCTCGCCGGATCCAGCTCCGGGTGCGGCTCTCGCTTCTCCAGCTCCAGCGGGTCGAAATGCGCGTTCATGTGGCCGCGCACGCGGTAGACGCGGATCAGCATCAGGGCGCGGATGCTGTCGAGCGTGGCCTGGCGCAGATTCTCGTGGCTGGGCGAGCCGTAGATCATCTGGGTGTGGGCGACCATGGCGCCGTTGCCGGGACCGGTCAGCGCCGGCGCGGCGTCCTCGGTCGCGAAGCCGTTGACCTCGGCCGGAGTCCAGGAGGCGCCGCGCAGCTCGTCGAGCACCGCGCGCGCGTCGTCGTCCAGCTCCTTGAAGAAGCCGTTCCAGCTCGGATCGACCGAGGCCGGATCTTTCAGGAAACGCGCGTAGAGCTCGGCAATGAAGCCTGCGTTCTGGCCGAACAGGAACGAGGACTGCTCCAGACTAACCGACATGGTCTTGCCCGGGCGGTTCGCCCGGTTCCCTGATGTTATCGTTGTTCGAGGGGATCACTGTCCCCCTCGACCCTCCGCCGGGGCCGTTGCGCCCCGGACCCCGGTCATATGGGGTCGCGGGGCGCACAAGTCCCGGCGTCGGAGGCCAGGGAGGCACCGCCTCCCTTGCATATCAGCCGTTCAGGACCTTCAGCATGGTGGAGCCGAGGCTGGCGGGGCTGTCGGCGACGGCGATGCCG
>NZ_JABFFR010000018.1 GCF_013423485.1 Azospirillum oleiclasticum | reverse complement strand
GGGGCCGGCGGCGGCTGGCCGGCTTCGTCACCGCGGCAACTCCGGGGGCGGCAACCCCGGAGCTGGAGGCCGGCGCGCTGCGGGCGCATCTGGGCGGGCTGCTGCCGGCGCACGCGGTGCCGGGCGAGCTGACGGTGCTGGCGGCGCTGCCGCTGACGGGCAACGGCAAGGTCGACCGCAAGGCGCTGATGGCGCTGGCGGAGCAGGGCGCACCGCTGCCCGAGGAGGAGGCCGCCCCGCCGCAGGGGC
>NZ_JABFFR010000017.1 GCF_013423485.1 Azospirillum oleiclasticum | reverse complement strand
CGCACCGCTGCCCGAGGAGGAGGCCGCCCCGCCGCAGGGGCCGGTGGAGGCCGCCATCGCCGCCGTCTGGCGCGACCTGCTCGGCCTCGACGCCGTCGGCCGCGACGAGAACTTCCTCTCCCTCGGCGGCGACAGCCTGCTCGCTACCGAGATGGCCACCCAGGTCGGGCGACGATTCGGCATCGAACTTTCCCTGAGGCGGATTTTCGTGGAGCCCACCATCGCCGGGCTGGCTCGGGCGGTTGAGGCGGCACGGAACCCGCAGGGCATCGAGGACATGGAAGAGGGTACGCTATGAAGGCCTTGGAACTCGTCGCCCACCTCGAGACGCTCGGCGTCAGCTTTTGGGAAGAGGGCGGTGAACTGCGCTTCCGCGCGCCCCACGGCGTCATGACCCCGGAGCGGCGCTCGGCCGTGAGGGAGAACCGCCAAGCGGTGATCGGCCACCTGCGCCGGCGCGCCGAGGCCACCGCGATCCGCCCGGACCCGGATCTCCGCTGCGAGCCCTTTCCCCTCACCGACGTGCAGGCGGCCTATCTGCTCGGTCGCCAGGACGTCTTCGCCTATGGTGGTGTGGGCAGCCAGATCTATGTGGAGCTGCGGATGGAGGCGGTCGATCCGCCCCGCCTGGAGCGGGCGTGGAACCGGCTGGTGGCCCGTCACGACATGCTGCGCGCCCGCATCCTCGCCGAAGGCTATCAGCAGGTGGCGGCCGAGGTCTCCCCCTACACCGTCGCGGTCCAGGATCTGAGATCGACGGAGCCAGGCGCCCGGGCGACCGCCGTGGCGGACCTGCGCGCGCGCATGGCCCATCGTCCCTTCACCATCGACCGCTGGCCTCTCTTCGAACTCGCGGTGACCCTCGCGCCGGATCACGCACTGGTCCATTTCGCCATCGACTTCCTCATCGCCGATTTCATGAGCGTGCAGCTCCTGTTGAGCGAGCTCGCGGCGCTGTACCGCGAGCCGGAGCGCGAGCTTCCGGCGCTCACGCTCACCTTCCGGGACTATGTGCTGGCCGATCGGACGGATCGGGACGGGGGGCCGCACGTGCGGGACCGGGATTATTGGCTCGGACGGCTGGACGCCCTGCCGCCCGCCCCGGATCTGCCCCTGTCGCCGCGCGGCGACACCGGAACGGCCGGCTTCCGGCGCCTGGGGCTCGTGCTGGATCGCGACTCCTGGGCCGGGCTCAGGATGCGGGCCGGCGATCACTGCGTGACGCCCACCGTGGCCGTGCTGGCCGCCTACGCCGCTATCCTCGGCCGCTGGTCACGCGGCCGGAGCTTCAGCCTGAATCTGACCCTGCTGAACCGGCGGCCCCTGCACGCCGAGGTCGAGGCGCTGGTGGGCGATTTCACCAGTGTCGGGTTGTTGGCCGTCGAGCCGCCGGACGATCGCACCTTCACGGCGCTGGCCAGGGCGGTCCAGGACCAGCTCTGGCGCGACATGGACCACCGCCTGTTCTCGGGCGTCGAGGTGATGCGGGAACTGGCGCGGCGGCGCGGCCAGGGGGCGGCCCTGATGCCGGTGGTGTTCACCAGCACCATCGGGCTCGACGAGACCGGCACCGATCTGGGCGAGCCCGTCTTCGGTCTCAGCCAGACCCCCCAGGTGTGGATCGACTGTCAGGCGATCGAGCGCGCCGGCACGCTCGTCCTGCAATGGGATGTGCGTGACGGCGTCCTGTCGGAAGGTGTGCCCGACGCCATGTTCGCCGCCATGGATGGCCTGCTGCGGGCGCTCGCCGCGGGGGAGGGCGCCTGGATGGAAGCGACGCCGCTGCCCCTGCCGCCGGAACAGGCCGAGGCACGCCGCGCCGCCAACGACACCGCCGCTCCGGCGCCCGAGGGACCGCTGCACGGGGGCTTCCTCGTGTGGGCGGCCATGGCCCCGGAACGCTCGGCGGTCATCGGGGATGGCGAGATCGTCTCCTACGGCGCGCTGGCGGCGGCGGCGGGCGGCATCGCCCGGACGCTCCTGGACCATGGCTGTGCGCCGGGATCTCTGGTGGCGGTCGCCCTGGAGAAGGGCTGGCGCCAAGTGGCCGCGGTGCTCGGCATCCTGATGGCCGGCGGGGCGTACCTGCCGATCGACACCAGCCAGCCGGTGGCGCGTCGCGACCGCATCCTGGAGGATGCCGGGGCGCGGCTGGCGCTCGGGAGGCCGGACGGCGTCTGGCCGGAGACGGTCCGCGTCCTCGACCCCGCCACCCTTCCGCCCGCGCCGCCGCCGCCGGCACCGGCCGGGATTGGCGCGGACACGCTGGCCTACGTGATCTACACCTCCGGTTCCACCGGAACGCCCAAGGGCGTGATGATCGCCCACGGCGCGGCGCTGAACACCGTCGTCGACATCAACCGCATCCTGGACGTCGGCTCCGATGACCGGGTGTTCGGGCTGGCCAGCCTGGGCTTCGACCTGTCCGTCTACGACATCTTCGGGCCGCTCGCCGCTGGCGGCGCCCTGGTGTTGCCGCGTGCCGATCGCAGGGATGATCCAGCCTATTGGCGCGCGCTCATCGAGGACCACCGCGTCACCGTCTGGAATTCGGTGCCGGCGCAGATGCAGATGCTGCGCGATGTCCTGATCGCGGAGCGGGGGCGGCGGTCGCTACCGCTGACCCGCGTCATGCTCAGCGGCGACTGGATTCCACTGGGACTCACGGCCTGGCTCCGGGATCACCTGCCCGATGTCGCTCTGTACGGACTTGGCGGCGCCACCGAGGCCTCCATCTGGTCGATTCTCCACCCGATCGGGGAAGCGCCGCCGGACTGGCCCAGCGTGCCCTACGGCCGGCCGCTGGCCAACCAGAGCTTCCATGTCCTGGACCGTGATCTGCGCCCCTGTCCCGACTGGGTGGTGGGTGAGCTCCATATCGGCGGGCTCGGGCTGGCGATCGGCTATCTGGGGGATGCCGCGCGGACGGCGGAGCGCTTCATCCACCACCCGGTGACGGGCGAGCGGCTCTACCGCACCGGCGATCTGGGTCGTTACCGCCCCGGGGGGCTCATCGAGTTCCTGGGACGGGAGGACTCCCAGGTCAAGATCCGCGGCTACCGCATCGAGCTGGCGGAGATCGAAGCCGCTCTGCAGGCCAGCCCCGGCGTCGCCACCGCCGCCGTCCTGGTGGAGGGTGACGACCCCATGGAGCGTCAGCTCGTCGCCTTCGCGCAGCCCGCCCCGGCTGCCGGATCGCCGCTTCCCGTACCGGACCACCAGCCCTTCGACGCGGCGGAGAGCACGGCCGCGGTGGCGTTCAGCGGGGCCCTGGACCATGTGGCGCGCCTTTCCTTCGCGCGCGCCATCGGAGAGGCCGGCGGCCTGCCCGAGACCGGTCCCTGGGGTGATGCGGAGACGATCCTCGACTCCGTCGGCGTGATACCGGCGCTGCGGCGGTTGGCGCGACGGTGGCTCGTCCTCCTCGCCGGTGCCGGATTCCTGCGGGAACGGGGTGGACAATACGAGTCCGCCGGGCGGCCCGGCGACGCCGAGATCGCGGCCGCCTGGGACGAGGTGGAGCGCCTGCGCGCCCTGCACGGCTACGGCGATGTGGTGCCGCGCTATCTGGCGCTGGCGGCGCGGGAGACCGTGGCCATGCTGCGCGGCGCGATCGCCCCGACGGAGCTGTTCTTCCCGGAGGGTCGGGGCGAGTTCGTCCAGGCGGCCTACGCGGAGTCTCTGGTCGGTCGGCGGATCAACGCCGCGGTCATCGATCTGGTCCGCGGCGCCGCACGGCCGGGCCGCGGCCCCTTGCGCGTGCTGGAGGTCGGCGCCGGCGTCGGCGGCACCAGCGCCGCGCTGATACCGGCCTTGGCGGATCTTGAGGTGGACTACCTCTTCACCGACGTCTCGCGCTTCTTCCTCAACCGGGCGGCGGAGGTGTTTGCCGATCATGCGTTCGTCCGCACCGGCCTGTTCGACATCAACGCTGATCCGAGGGAGCAGGGCCACCGCCCCAACAGCCAGGACGTGATCGTCGCCTGCAACGTCCTGCACAACGCCACGGACCTGCCCGCCGTGCTGCGCGCCCTGGGGAGGCTGCTGCGTCCGGGCGGCCGGCTGGTCGTGGTGGAGACGGTGGAGGAGATCGCCTGGACCATGGCTTCCATGGAGTTCATGGTGGGTGACGACGCCTTTGCCGATCAGCGTGGCCTTTCCGACCGGATTTTTCTGGACGAGGCCGGATGGAGCGCCTTGCTGGCGGACGCGGCCGGGTCGCCGACGGTTGTCCTGCCGCGCGCGGACGATCCGATCGCCGCCGTCGGACAGCGCGTGTTCGCCGTTTGCTTCAAGACGGATCTGGCGGAGCTGGACGAGGCCGGTCTGCGTGCCCAACTGGCCGAACGGCTTCCCATCTACATGGTGCCCCGCCGCCTTGAGGTGGTCGACGCCCTGCCGCTGACGGCCAACGGCAAGGTGGACCGCAAGGCGCTGCGGGCCTGGGTGGCCCGCGACGCCGGGCCGTCCGCGCGGGAGAGCGCCGCCCCGGCGGACGAGCTGGAGCGGCGGCTCGCCGCATTGTGGGGCGAGGTGCTGGGCCTGGAGCGGGTGGGCCGTCACGACGACTTCTTCCAGATCGGCGGCGACAGCCTGCTCATCTCCCAGCTCACCAGCCGCCTCCACAGCCGCTTCCCCGAGGCCGGGCATCTTCTGTTCAGCCAGACCATGCGCCAGATCCTGCGCCAGCCCACCATCGCCGAGCTGGCGGCCTTCCTGCGGCAGGCCAGTCCTCTGAGCGAGGAGGAGCTGGCCGAGGCGGCGCCGGCCTCGGCCCTCACGCCGCTGGGTGACCTCACGGGCGATCCTGCCTGCGTGCTGGTGCATGAGCTGGGCGGCACCATGGCCCCCTACCTGCACCTCAACCACGCCCTCGGCGAGCGGCTTCCCCTCGCCGGGCTCGCCGTCACCAAGGTCGCCGCCTACCTGGAGCGGGACCCGGCCACCCTGGTGGACGACCTGGCCGACGAATACGCGACCCTGCTGGCTCCCCATCCGCCTGCAAGGCTGGTGGGCTACGGGCTGGGCGGCCTTCTCGCCGTGGCGGTGGCCGGACGACTGGCGGAACGGGGGGTGCCCGTGCCCGCGCTCACCGTGGTCGGAAGCTGCGGCGCGCCGCACGCGGTGCTCGACGACCTCGCCTTGGAATACGCCTTCTGCCGGTTCATCGGGGCCGATCCCGGGCGCGCCGGCTACCCGGCGGACGACGCGCCGGTGCGGGCGGCGCTGCGGGCGGCCGGGCGCGGCGGCATGATCGCGGACGGTACCATGGCGGCGTTGGCCGATCATCCGGCGGCGGGGCCCGCCCTGCGGTCCCTGCTGGCGATGCCGGCGGAGGAGCGCCTGGACCGCATCGCGGCGGCCATGGTTCTGGACCGTGCCGACATCGACGCGCTGGGATACGCCCGTACGCATCTGTCCCTGTTCCGGCACAGCCTCGCGGCGTACGCCCATTTCCGGCCGGGCCTTCATGCCGGCGACATCCAGTTGCTGCTTCCCGAGAACCCGGAGCCGGCCTTGCCATGGCTGGAGGAGGATGTGGCCGGCTTCTGGCGGGGCCTCTGCCTGGGCGATCTCCGGGTGCACGCGATTCCCGGCGGCCATTTCAGCTGCCTGAAGCCACCGCATGTCGCCGCGGTCGCGCGTCTGGTCGTGGAGCCCGTGGCATGAGACGGATCGGGCTCCTCGGTGCCACCGGGGCGGTCGGCCGGTCGGTGCTCCACCACCTCCGCCTCGCCGGCGCCGGCCCGCTGCGTCTGGGCGGCCGCAACGCCGGAGGCCTGCAGACCGCGACGCTGCCGGGGGAGGAGGTGGTGCCCGTCGACATCACCGAGCCGGAGGGGCTGCGCGCCTTCTGCACCGGCTGCGCGGTGGTGGTCAACGCCGCCGGGCCGACCCGGCTGGTGATGGATTGCGCCGTGCGGGCCGCTCTGGACAGCGGGGCGGACTATGTGGACGCGGCGGGCGACGAACCGGTCCACGCGCTTCTGTCCGCCTTGCCGCTGCCGACGGGACGACGGGCCGTGCTGTCGGCCGGCATCATGCCGGGGCTGACCGCTCTGCTGCCCCGCCATCTGGCGACGGAGCTGCCGGACGCCCGTGTCCTGACCGCTCACGCCGGCGGGCTGGACCGCTTCACCCGCACCGCCGCCGGGGACTATGTGGCCAGCCTGGCCAATGGCCACGGCGAGCCGATGGCGGCGTGGCGCGGTGGCCGCGCAAGGCGCGCCCTGGTCGCGCTGCATGACGTGGCGATCCCCTTCTTCCCGCACCCGGTCTCGGCCTTTCCCTACCTCAGTCGGGAGAACGAGCGGGTGGCCGGCGGCCTGGGGCTGGAGCGGGCCGACTGGTACAACGTCTTCGCGGGCCGGCATCTGCGCGAGGCCTTCGGCGACGTCCAGCACCGGCTCGCCGCCATCGGCGAGGAGGAGGCCATCGACCTGCTGTGCCGGGCCACCGCGCTCGACCTGGCCGGCCGCACGCCCTACCAGATTATGGTGTGCCGGCTGGAGAACCGGGCACGCGCGCGCGTGGCCGTGGTGCGCGGGACCGACGGATACGCCCTCAGCGGTGCCTTCGCCGCCTTCGCGGCTCTGGCCGTGCGCGACGGCGCCCTGCCGCCGGGGCTTCATTTCGCCGGAGAGGTGATGGACACGGCGTCGGCCCTGGCGCAATTGCGGACCTCCCCGGCCGTGGCGGCGCTGGAGCTTCTCGACATCGCACCGACCGCGGCGGCGGTGCCGGCCTTCGACGATGGGGTGCTCTGATGGTCCACCGGAAACGTCGGGCGATCGTCTGCGGCACCAAGTTCGGCCGGGTCTATCTCAAGGCCTTTCTCGATCCTGCCGTTCCTTTCGAGCTGGCGGGCATCCTCGGCCGCGGCAGCGACCGCACGCGGCGCTGTGCGGAGCGCTACGGGGTGCCGCTCCTGACCTCCGTGGCGGAGGTGCCCGACGACGTGGAGGCGGCCTGCGTGGTGGTCGGGGCCGGTGCCGGCGGCGGGGAGGGCGCCATCCTGGCCCAAGCGCTGATGGACCGCGGCATCCATGTTCTGGAGGAGCACCCGCTGCTGCCCTCGGAACTGGCCGACTGCCTGCGCACGGCGCACCGCAACGGGGTCCAGTTCCATTTCAACACCCACTATGTGACCATCGCGCCGGTGCGCGCCTTCATCGACGCCGCGCGCCGGCTGGCCGCGTTGGGGCCGCTGTCGTTCGTCGATGCCGCCTGCTCCATCCAGGTGGCCTACACGCTGTTCGACATACTGGGTGAGGCGCTGGGCGGTGTGCGCCCCTGGGCCTTCGTGCCGCCCGCGCCGTGGCCGGAGGCGGTGAGCCGGATTGCCGCCTCGGCCCCTCCCTACCGCACGCTGGAAGGGGTGCTCGCCGGTGTGCCGTTGACGCTGCGGGTGCAGAACGAGCTGGACCCGCGGGATCCGGACAACCACTCCCACCAGCTTCACCGGATCACCATCGGCGGCAGAGGTGGCTGCCTCACACTGGTGGACACGCATGGTCCCGTCGTCTGGACGTCCCGCCTGCACCTACCGGCCTCGGCCGCCCCTCTGGCCGCCATCGACGAGGCGCCGGAGGCCCATCTGGACTATCCGACCGTCGCCTGGGCTTTGGACGGGCCGCCGCCGACGCACCGGCAGGTTCTCGGGCAAGTCTGGCCCCGGGGCGTGGTGCAGGCCCTGACCCGTCTTGCCGCGGCCATCGACGCCGGAACCCCGCCGCTGGAACGGGGCCAGTACCATCTGGCCGTCTGCGAGGCGTGGCGTCAGGCGACCCGTTTGCTCGGCTTCCCCGCGCCGCCCTCCGCGCGGGAGACGGCGCCGGTGCCGCCCGGCGCCATCCTGTCCGATGCCCGCGCCCAGGAGATCGTGCGTCCATGACCGTTTTTTCCTCGCCCCTGGCCCGCCGCTGGTTCCGCCGGTACGGCGTCGCCACCGCACCGGCCGGACGGCTGCTGTGCTTCCCGCCGGCCGGCGCTGCGGCGGGGTTCTACCGCCGCTGGGGCTCCTTCGCGCCACCCGGCCTGGAGATCCTGGCTGTCCAGTATCCCGGCCGGGAGGACCGGATCGCCGAACCCCTGTGCGACGGGATGGCCGCTCTGGCCGACGGGATCGCCGGAGCCGCCGCCACCCTGACCGACCTGCCCCTGGCTCTGTTCGGCCACAGCATGGGAGCCGCGGTGGCCTTCGAGGTGGCCCGGCGTCTGGAAGGGGCGGGGGTGCGGGTCGAGCATCTGTTCGTCTCGGGGCGGCCGCCACCCCACCGCCAGAGGCCCAAGACCATCCACCGCCAGGACGATGACGGCATCATCGCGGAGGTCGTACGGCTTGGCGGCACGGCGCGCGCCGTACTGGAGAACGAGGATCTGCGGGCCTTCGTCATCCCCCAGATCCGCAACGATTTCCGGCTGAGCGAGACCTACGAGGGGAGGATCGCCCCGCCGGTGCGCGCACCACTGTCGGTGTTCATCGGCGACGCGGACTCGGAGGTCAGCGCGGACGAGGCCGCCGATTGGGCGGCCGGCACCACCGGAACCTTCACCCTGGCCTCCTATGCCGGAGGCCACTTCTACCTGAACGACCACACCGCGCGGCTGGTGCGCGATCTGGCGGCGCGCTTGCCCCGCCATGCCCCATGGCTGTGCACACCCTGACAAGAGGAGCGGATGAAATGACCACTGCGACGACACCCGCGCCGCCGGCCGTGGGCGCATTGCGCGCCCGGCTCCGCCGCGAAGGCATCGACGAGGCGGCCCTCGGCCCGGATCCCCTGGCTGCCTTTCGCAGCTGGCACGCGGTCTGGGTGGCGACGGGGCCGTTCGATCCGATGGCGGCCACGCTCGCCACGGTGGACACCGAGGGCCGGCCGTCCCTTCGCGTCATGGATCTGGTGACGGTGGACCACGGGTTCGTCTTCGTAACCCACGGCGAGAGCCGCAAGGCTATGGAGATGGAGGCTCACCCTCATGTCGCGCTGTGCTTCGCATGGCTGGAGATCGGGCGTCACGTCCGTGTGGGCGGGCGGGTGGAGCGCCTCACCGGGGCGGAGGCGGACGCCGCCTTCCTGGCCCTGCCGGCGAGCATCCGGCTTGTGGCGTCGGCGACCCGGCAGAGCGACGTGATCAGAGACAGGGCCGACCTTCAACGCCTCCTCGATGACGCCCGGAGCCGTCATCAAGGGGGGGAGATCGGCCGCCCCGATGGCTGGGCAGGCTTCCGCTGTGTGCCCCGGGAGATGGAATTCTGGCAGCAGCGTCCGGACGATCTCCAGGACCGCATCCACTACCGTCGTGCGGCGAGTGACGGCGCTTGGAGCGTCGAGCGACTGTCCCCCTGATTGCTCCCGGTCTCCCACCGCGGGGAGTACCCACCGGCCTTCCGCTCCTTTTCACGACCCCCCCCCGCAGCGGAATCGTTTGAGAACGATTATCATTCGCGCTATGCTGCTGCGCAGATGATGTCGGGAGGGGCGTCGCGATATGTGTGAATTGCGCTCGTCAGAGTTCTTCAACGAGCAATTTTGTCTGTCGGACTCGCTTCCCGGCGCGGAGATGAAGACGGTCGAGCTGCAGCCCGGCCTGACGGTGTCGCTGTTCTCGTTCCGCGGCAGCCGGGATGTCCAGACGACCGCGCACATCGACAGGGACTGCGTCCATTTCAGCTGCCTTGTCCGCGGCCCGGTGGAGGTGACCTTCGGCGAGAGCCGGGGGCTTCACCTTGGAACCGGGCACCTGCTGACCAGTTTCGCGCCGGGGGAGCGTTTCCGCCTGCGGCTGCCCGCCGATCACCAGAACGTCGAGCTGGTCGCCTCGCTCGACACCCTGTCCGCCGTGGCCGGCAAGGACTATCCCCGGATCAGCCGGGACATCGGCAAGGGATTCTGCATCCTCCGCAACAAGGGCAGCTACCGGGCCAGCGACGCCGCCCATCGGCTGGTCCGGCTGATCCAGGAGGACGCCCAGGCCCTGCTGCTGCACGCCGCGGCCCTGGAGTTCCTGGCCTGGCACCTCAACGCGTTCCGCTCCGAAGACGGGACCGACACCGTTTCTCCCCGTGACCGGCGGCAGCTGATCGCGGCGCGCGAGCGGCTGCTCCAGGATCTCAGCAATCCCCCCACCATCGCCGAGCTCGCCAAAGAGACCGGGCTCAATCAACTCAAGCTGAAACGCGGCTTCAAGGCCCTCTTCGGGCACAGCATCTACGCGCTGTTCCAGCGGGAACGGATGGATCGCGCCCGCGTCCTGCTGCGCCACCACGGTGTGACGGAAACCGCCGTGACGCTGGGATACAGCAACATCAGCCATTTCAGCGCCGCGTTCTCCAAGCAGTTCGGCGTCCTGCCGCGCGAGGCGCGCAAGGGCGCGCTCGGGTGACGGCGCAGCGCGGATGACGATCGGCCGGATCAGTGGCGAGGGGGAGCGAACCGTGGAGATCATCCATGCGGCGGGGTTGAGCATCTTCATGAACACCCAGACCGTCCGCCGGGGCCTGGAATGGTCGTCGGTGATCGGTCCGGGGTTCTGGTTCGGCACGATGCTGAAAGGGCGCGTGGCGATCGACCGTGCGGCACGGGGCGAAAGTGTCTGGCGCGCCGGGACCTTCTCGCGGTTCCACTCCGAGCGGCCGGTGGAGTCCCGCCACATGGCCCTGGAGGACGGCGAGGTGTCCGGGGTTTTCGTGCGGATCGCGCCGGAGCATGCGGAATCGATCGTGGGCGCCGAGGGGCTTGGCGCCTTCGCCTCGCCGGGGCGGGAAACGGGCGAGGCCCCCGCCGACGCCACTGCCGGCGGCGATCGCAAGACGGCGGTCCTGGTCCAGGCGCTGGCTTGGCAGATGTTCGGCTGCCCGCTCCGGGGCGCGTCGCGCCGCTGCTACCTCGCCGGCAAGGCGCTCGAGATCGTCGCCCACATGGTCGGCTCGCGCGAGGAGGAGCCGGCCGCCGCCCCCGTCACGGGGAGCGGGCGCAACAGCCCGGCGCGGAGCTGGACCCCCCAGGACATCGAGCGGCTGCACCATGCGCGCGATCTTCTGCTGGCACGGCTGGAGTCCCCGCCGACCGTGCCGGATCTGGCTCTGGCCGTGGGCATCAACACCCGGAAGCTCGGCCAGGGATTCGTGGAGCTCTTCGGGGAGCCGGTGTACGGGTTCGTCAAGTCGCGCCGGCTGGAGGGCGCCCGCCTGATGCTGGAGGCGGGGGAAACCTCGGTCGCCCGGGTCGCCTACGCCTTCGGCTACCAGCCCGCCCACTTCGCCACCGAATTCCGCAAACGGTTCGGGGTGTCGCCGGCCATCCTGACGGGCCGGCGCGCGTCCGTCACGGGCCCGGAGATGGGCGCGCCGAATCCCGAATGACGAAGTCCGAATCCCGAAAGTCGATAACATTGTCCTTTGGCGGTGCTCCGAGCATGCTTTTGAATAGGCGTTGTCTTGGAGTCTGAAGATGATCGGCAATACATCGAGGATGAGCGCAGTCAAAATCTTTGCGACTGGTGGGCTGGTTGGTGCGGTAGTTATTAGTGCGTTGTTGTCTTCGACTGCCGACGCGCAGGAAGCAGCGGAGGCGAGGCCGGATACGATCGTTCTGGATCCCCTGCTCGTCACCGCCCGCCGACGGGTGGAAAACGCCCAGGACGCACCCGTGGCCGTGACGGTCGTGCCAGAGGAGGATGTCGGGCTGGGGCAGGTGGACACACTCGAGGACATGGCTTTCCGGAGCCCCAACACGCTGTACAACGACCAGGGCGGGCCGCTCTCCATCCGCGGCGTCGGCTCGCTGGGGATTTCGGCCGGCGTCGACCGGCAACCCAGTGTCGGCGTCTTCCTCGACGACGTGTTCATCGCCCGGCCGTTCGGCTATCCGACCCATCTCAACGACATCCAGCGGATCGAGGTGGTGCGCGGGTCGCAGGCGACCCTCTACGGCAAGAACACCATCGGCGGCGCGGTCAACATGACCTCGCGGGATCCCGGCGACCGGTTCGGTGTCCAGCTGGAGGGCGACATTGCCGGGACGCGGGACCTCGATTCTCACACCGGTCGCCTCACTGGCGCCTTCGACGCGCCCCTCTCCGACGGCGGCAGGGCGAAGCTCGGCGTGAGGGGCTACGCCTCCTGGAACAGGTCACCAGGTTACATCACCAACAGCGACGGCGACACCGTTTCGGACACGGATTCCCTGGCCACACGGTTCGCCATGAAGGGTGAGATCGGAGACGCCACGACGATCAGGATCTCGGTGGATTATTCCCGCGACCGGGACGACGGTGGCCTCTGGTACGCCACGGTCGAGAACGCCTTCAAGTACAAGGCGGATCACGACTACCCCGCCACCAGGGATCTCGACATCGCCGGCATCTCGGGGCGGCTGGACCATGATTTCGGCGGGGTGATCCTGACCTCGATCACCGCCTTCCGGGGGCACTCGCTGGAGACCATCCTGGACGGTGATTTCACCTCCGATCCGGGCTTTCCCCTCGTGCAGGCGCAGACCGAAGAGCAGCGTCAGTTCAGCCAGGAACTGCGCCTCTCCGGCGGGAGCGGTCCGGTCGAGGCTCGCGGCGGCCTGTTCTACATGCACGAATGGTTCGAGGGCGACCAGTTCTACGACATGGCCTCGCTGCCGCGCGGCCAGTGGAGCCGCACCGATTTCACCCAGGATACGGACACCTTCTCCGCCTTCTCCGAGGTGAGTTATGCCATCACCCCGGCGCTCAAGCTCATCGGCGGCCTGCGCTATACCTACGAGATTAAGGAGGCCACGTCCGAGACGTCCAGCCCGAGCGGAACCTTCTTCATGGGGACTCCGGGCCGTGTCTCGGAGACGGATTCCTTCCAGAACCTCTCGCCCGAACTGTCGATCGTCTACCAGATCGACGATCGCAACCTGACCTTCGCAAAGGTCAGCCGCGGCTTCAAGTCCGGAGGAATCTCGCCCTTCATCGACGTGAACAACCAGCCCAACCGCTACGACCCCGAGGTGACCACCTCCTACGAGATCGGCGCCAAAGCCCTGTGGTTCGGCGACCGCCTCCGGGTCAGCGGCTCGCTGTTCTACACCGACTGGAACGACCAGCAGGCGGTCACCTACACCTCCCCATCCACCCGCATCATCAGCAATGCGGCGGAGGCGACCTCCAAGGGCGTCGAGCTGGAAGCATCTCTGCAGGTGACCAGGGGCCTGTCCTTCAACGCCAGCTACGGCTATCTCGACGCCAAGTACGACGAGTTCATCGACAGGGTTCTGGGCGCCGACCACTCCGGCAACCCCCTTCCTTACGCACCGAAGCACAGCGCCGGTCTGGGGGCACGTCTGACGATGCCGATCGACGACCACATCACCGTCCGGGCCGGCCTGGACTACAGCTACCGGAGTTCCTATTCCTTCACCGCGGACAACGCCTACCGTCAGGATCCGACGCATCTGGTCGACGCGCGGATCGGGGTCGGAGGGGCGGGCTGGTCGGCGACCTTGTGGGCGAAGAACCTGGCCGACGAGCAGTATCTCCGTCAGTATTTCGACTTCGGCGGGGTCGACATGGGCGTCGCCGCCGAGGGGCGGACGTTCGGCCTGACCGTCGCGGCGACGTGGTGAGGGGCGGAGCATGGAGTCCGTGACCACCACCCCGGCCGCTTCCGCCGTGGACCGCCCGGCCCCGTCCCTGTCCCTGATCGGAGCTCTCTACGTCGCCCAGGGGGTGCCGCTGGGCTTCGCCTTCGAGGCATTGCCGGTGCTGCTGCGGTCTGCCGAGGCCCCCCTGTCCGTCATCGCGCTGCTGCCGCTCGCGGCCCTTCCCTGGGTTCTCAAGCTGCTGTGGGCGCCCTTCGTGGACAATCACGGCAGCGCGGCCCTGGGGCACCGCCGGGGCTGGATTCTCGCCATGCAGGCGGTTCTGGCCGTGTCCCTGGCGCTGATCGCCCTGTTTCCCCTCGGCGCGGCCTCCGCACCGTGGGCGATCGGGTTCGTCCTGCTGGGTGTGGTGGCCGCATCCACCCAGGACATCGCGACCGACGGCCTGGCCGCGGAAACCCTGGATGGCCGCGCGCTGGCGTGGGCCAACGCCCTGCAGGTCGGGGGTATGATGGCCGGGTTCATGATGGGGGGAGCGGGCCTGCTCCTGCTCACGGACCTCGCCGGCTACCGGATCGCCATGGCGACGATGGTTCTCCTGCTCCTCCTGGCCCTCGTGCCGGTCGTCCGCTGGACGGAGGGGCCGCGCCGCGGCGTGGCGGACGGTGCCGTCCCGGCCCGCCGGGCGGGCATCCTCGCGGCGTTCCGGCGTCCGGCGATCTGGCCGCTGCTGCTGATCGTGTTCAGCTACGGCACGCTCTACACCGGAGGCATGGCGCTGTCGAAGCTGATCCTGACCGACGCCGGCTGGTCGCTGGGGGAGGTGGGCGGCGCCGCGATCCTGTGCGGACTCTCCCTGATCGTCCTCGGCGGCCCGGCGGGATCCTGGGTTGCCGCACGCCATGGCATCTGGCCGGCCCTGGCCGGCGGTCTTGCCGTGGTGGGGGGCGCTCTGCTCCTGTGGCTGCTCATCGTCTGGCGGGTGTTGCCGGCGGAAGGAGCGGCCGTCATGCCGGCGATGATCGCGCTCGGTGCGGGCGGCGGCATGGCTTCGGTCGCCACCTACACCCTGATCATGCGCTTCGCCGCCCACGGGGAGCAGGCTGGAACCGACGTGACCGTCCTGCAGAGCGCGAACGTGTTGAGCGAGATGCTCATCTCCAGCGCCGCGATGGGTCTGGCGGCGGCCTTCGGGTATGGCACGGCGCTGCTTGTCAACCTGGGTTGTCTGGCCGCCGTGCTCCTGGTCGTCGCCCTGGTGGCGCGGATGGCCGTGACGCGGTCGCTGACGGGACCGGCCGCCGGGGAGTGGAGGAGCCTCGGAGACCGGCTGACCGACCACATCGCCCGCCGGCCGGGCGGCTGGATCGGCCGCCGGCTGTATCGCCGGGCTTCGGCTCATCAGCAAGGCTTCGGACTGGCTCTGTCCGTCGTGCCGGTCGGCCCTGGTGACCGCGTACTCGACGTGGGGTGCGGCGGCGGCGCGTTCCTCGCCCGGGTGCTGGCGAACGGGGCCGATGGTGCGGGAATCGACCACAGCGTCGACATGGTGGAGACGACGAAGGCTCAGAACGCGGTGGCGATCGCGGCGGGCCGGCTCGAAGTTCGGCAGGGGGACGCCGCCCGGCTCCCCTTCGCCGACGGGACCTTCAGCCATGTGTTCTGTATGCACGCCTTCTTCTTCTTCCCCGATCCGGCCGCGTCCATCGCCGAGATGGGGCGTGTCCTCGCCCCCGGCGGGACGCTGTCCATCCTCACCATGGCGCCGGAGGTGGAGGAGCGTACACACCGGATGTTCGGCCCTATCGGCCGGCGCATGCGTTTCGATGCGCCGGAACGCCTGACCGGCTGGGTGGAGGCGGCGGGATTGCGTCTTCGGGATGTCCGGCCGACCCGGGAGGGTGGGTATCTCCATGTCTCGCGGAAATGCCCGCCGGCCGGGCACACCATCGCGATGCCGGGATTTCGCGGAACCGTGCTCGGCACCATGAACGACATCGTGGTGGTCGAGGCCGAGATTTCCGGTCCGGTTCCCGCGCACCGGGCATCGGAGGCGGAGTTTCTCTACATCCTCTCCGGGCGGGTCCGCATGGACATGGACGGCGCCTCCCGCGAGATCGGTGAGGGGGAGCATGCCGTCGTGCCGGCCGGCAGCGTTCACGGCGTGACGGTGGAGGCGCCCGCCCGTGTTCTGCTGGTCAGCCGGTAACGCGGGGGCGAGGCGCGAGGACAGCGGATGTCGCGATCGGAGCCTTCTGATGCGCCGCTTGGCGGGAGCGTCCGTGTCGCGACGCTGATCACGGACGCTCTGGCGCCAGAGCGCCGCCAGGCTTTGCTGACCCGGCTGTCGCCGGCCGACCGCGGCCGGTCCCGGCGCTTCCGCTTCGATGCCGACCGGGATTCCTTCATCGCAGCGCACGGATTGCTCGATGAACTCCTCCAGGAAGTCCTCGGCTGCGAAGCCGCGATGGTGGCGGCCGACCATCCCGGCGGCAAGCCGCGCCTGCGCCATCCCACCCATGCCGGCGTCGACGTCAACCTCAGCCACACGCGGGGTCTGGCGGCGGCGGCGGTCGCGATTGGCTGTGCGGTGGGAGTGGACTGCGAGCGGCTCGACCGCCGCATTGACGACGGGTTCGCGGAGGCCGTCCTCGCTCCGGAAGAAGCGGCTTGGCTGCGGTGCCGACGGGGATCGCCATCCGAGCCCGGCTTCCTCCATCTGTGGACGCTGAAGGAAGCCGTCCTCAAGGCGGATGGACGGGGTTTGGGAATGGGCCTTACGTCCTTTGCGGTTCTGCCCAATCCGCCCCGGATGGCGCGGGAGCCGGTCACGTCCACCGGTGCCGGCCGTTGGACGTTTCGGCAGTGGTGCCCCACGGAGGCGCACGTTGTGGCGCTGGCGGTGCGCGGTGGCGGCCAGCCGGGGCCGAGAATCAGCCATTGGCGCAGTCACGAGTAATGAGACCTGTGCGCGGGTGGGCTTTCTGTGAACTGATGGTGTGGATGCTGATCGTGGAGACCATCGGGCGGATCTGGCGAGAGTTCTTCGTCAAGGGCAAGGGGATCGAGGAGATCGCCCGGGCCCTCGGCGTATCGCGCAACGCGGTGCGCAAGGTGCTGCGCTCCGGCGCCACCGCCTTCGAGTACGAGCGGGAGGTGCAACCCCGGCCCAGGCTCGGCCGGTGGACCGGCGACCTCGACCGCATGCTGGCGGAGAACGACGCCAAGCCTGCGCGGGAGCGGCTGACGCCGATCCGCCTGTATAAGGGGCTGCGCGAGCGCGGATACACCGGCAGCTACGGCGCGGTGCGCCGCTGCTCACCGCCGACCGGGTCACTGCCCAGCGGGCCGAAGCGGTCCTGGATGCCCTTGGTGGCGGCATCCCAGCGGGCCGCAGGGCCCGCGTCGTCGAAGACCGGGACCAGGATCACCGTGCCCACCGCACCCGGCCTGAGGCGGCCTCGCTTCTTTTCCCATTGCGCGCGCGGAGCCCAGAGGTTGGCGCCGTAGCCTTTGCGACGGGCGGCGATGGCGAGGGTCAGCAGGTTGGTGGAGCGGAAGCGCCGGCCGGTGAAAGCGTTCTCCGGCAAGCCACCGCTCAGCGCGTGCCAGGGCATGCGCCACTGACCGGCGGGGCCCTGCGTGGCCGCGTCAAGAATGCGGCGGGCGATCTGCTCGTAACCGGCGTCCTCGGCGATCAGATCGTCCATTGCCGGATTCCGGTGTCCTGTTGTCAGGCTGCCCCTCTCTGCACGCTGCGAGGGACGGCGCAGGCGGACAGCCGGCTGTGCAGCTCGCGGATGTGGCGTTCACGGGCATGCCGGTCGTCCGCGCGATGGCATCGAGCCGGTTCCACCGATGCTGCTCCAGCGACACCGATGTACGCCCGCGGTCAAGTATCACGTAGCTACGCACCGGCTCGAGATCGTCAGGGGTACATTGCATGCCGACACCTGCTCCTTTAGCCGTTGCGCAGGATCATTACCACAATTGGGACATGTTGTTGTGTGAGGCATCTCACACCGCGAGCACGTGTCCGGTCTGTGAGAACGCTGACACCACGAATGCGCATTCCCTTCAACGCGCTGCCGGACCAGCCCTGCTGGATCCTGGTGGATGGCGCCTCGGTCCATGGCGCAGCCGCCACGGTCGTGGAGGAGCTGCGGGCCGCCGCACAGTACGCGCTTCAAGCCGCCAACTTCGCGCGTCTGCTGCGCGCCGGCCATGTCTCCTCCTACCCGCCAAAGGACGCGGTGGCGACGCTTCGGACCATGGAGGCGATCTTCACCGCGGCAAGGTAAAGGCGGTGAATGGCTCCGGCCTGAGGACGTTGTCAGCCACCACCCGCAGCACCGCGCTGCCAGGAACCTGGTCGACATATCCGCCGTCGTGACCGGCATGCCGAGCCGATGCTGCAGTGGTGCACCGGCTCCCCCGCCGCAGGTAACGGCGACCGGCTCTTATGCGTTGGCAAGCCGCCGGATACAACGGGCCTGCGGCGCCAACAGCTCCGGCACGGGTTCGGCGAAAGTCGGGCGCGGAAAGACCGCGTCGCGACAAGGAGCCGGTCAACAGACCGCAACATGGCGGCGGGCCAGCCATTCGGCGACCAGAGCGGGTCTTTCTATCCCCTCGATCTCCACCGTAATGGTCATGGTGGTCTGCAGCTCCCCTGGCCGGATGTCCTCGAGCCTGGTCAGCACAAAGCGCCCGCGCACGCGGCTGCCCACGGGGACGGGTGCCACGAAACGCACGCGGTTCAGTCCGTAGTTCACGCCCATGGTCGCTCCCTCGATCCGCGGGATGTCCTGGAGCATCTCCGCGATCATGGACAGCGTCAGGAATCCCTGCGCGATCGTGCCGCCGAAGGGTGTGGCCCTGGCGCGCTCCGGGTCGACATGGATGAACTGGCGATCACCGGAGCATTCGGCGAACCGGTCGATGCGGTCCTGGGTGATCTCGATCCAGCGCGAGATGCCGATTTCCTGGCCGACCCTGGCCTCGTATTCCGCACGGGGCAGTGTCATCATGGATCATTCTCCCCAACGACGTCCGATCGCGAACGATCGTCAGCCATCCACATAAAGGTCCAGGGCCAGAGTACCGCCGGTCGGGCAGTGCCGGTACCGGTCGAAGTCGGTGTGGCCGTACCGGCGCAGGATTTCCTCGTCGACCAGGGTCTGCCCGGTCAACGTGTCCGCCGGAGCCTGCAGGATCAGACAGGCGGCGTCCGCGACGATCGCCGCGGTGCGCGACCGGTCCATGAACGCGCTGCCGACTTCGAATTCCACGGCCGCCGTCGCGATGGTGGTGCGCGGCCACAACGTGTTGACCGCGATCCGCCGGCCGCGGAACTCCTCGGCCAAGCCCATGGCGAGAAGCGTCATGCCGTATTTGGTCACCGTGTAGGGGATGTGCGGCGCCAGCCACCGGGGATCGAGATTCAGCGGCGGCGACATGCTGAGGATGTGGGCGTTCTCGGAACGCTCCAGCAGCGGCAGGGCCGCCTTGGCGACCGCGAGGAGCGCCCTGGTGTTGATCTGATGGAGCAGATCGAACCGCTTCATCTCCAGGTTCGCCGCGGGGGCGAGCCGAATCGCTCCGGCGTTGTTGACGACCGCGTCCAGTCCGCCGAACCTGTCCTTCGCGGCCTCGATCACGCCCGCGATGGAGGCGTCGTCACGGACGTCGAGCCGCACCGGAAGGGCGTGCCCTCCCGCCCTGCGCACGTCCTCGGCGACCGAATGGATGGTGCCGGGCAGTTTCGGATGCCGAGCATCCGACTTTGCCGCGATGACGATGTTGGCACCGTCGGCGGCCGCCCGCACGGCGATCTCGCGCCCGATGCCCCGGCTGGCGCCGGTGATCAGGATGGTGCGCCCCTTCAACGGACCGGACATTCGGTCAGTTCTCCCCTCGGTTGAGGCTTTCGCGGCCGGCGGCGCCGGCCGTTCCCCTGTGGGCCCCGGCGAAGTCCGGACGGCGCTTCGCGATGAAGGCCGACAGCCCCTCGGCCGCTTCGGTGCCGAAGCGCGCAAGGTTGATGGCGCGCGCCTCGATCTCGAGCTGGGTCGCGAGGTCGTGGGTGGGCGCGGTGGTGATCTGGTGCTTGATCCGGGCGGTCGCCTCCGGCGGGCCGGATGCCACCCGATCGGCCAGCCGGAGCGCAGCCTCCAGCGTCCCTCCCTGTGGTGTCAGCGTGTTGACGACGCCGAACTGCGCCAACCGCGCGGCGGGCATGGGCTGACCCAGCAGGCACATCTCCAGGGCGAGCTGGCGGGGCAGGGCGGACGAAAGGAAATGCGTCACGCCGCCGTCGGGGCTGAGGCCCACCCGGATGTGCGCGACCGTGAAGGCCGCCATCTCGCCGGCGACGATCAGGTCGCAGGCGAGGGCCAGACCGACCCCCGCCCCGGCCGCACCGCCCTCCACCGCGGCGATGACCGGGATCGGGCCGTCCACGATCGCCTTGATCATCCCGTTCAGCCGGTCGGTGTTGGCCGTCACCTCCGCCAGTGTCCGCGTGGCGCTGTCGCGCAGAGCCAGGACATTGCCGCCGGAGGAGAAATAGCCGCCGGCACCCGTCAGCACGACGGCGCGGATGTCTGGGTCGGCCCCGGCGGCAATGATCGAGGTCTGCAGCTCCGTGTAGACATCCGGGCCGATCGCGTTGCGCGTCCGCGGACCGTCGAGCGTGAGCAGAAGGACCGCGCCACGCCGGTCGGCGTGCAGCAGCGTCCGGTCGTCGGAACCCGTCACCCTTTCCCCTCCCTCGTCGCGGCTTTGCACGGGACCGCCCGGCACCGCTTCCGTCCAGGGTGCCGAGCATAGCGACGGGCATCGGACGCACGCAACGGATTTTGCTACGGGGAGCCAATTTTGTTTCATATAATGACATTCAATGCTATTGTGGTTTTAATAAATGGAGGATTGACCATGAATGGAGCGGAGGGCGAGGGTCCACTGAAGGGCCTGCGCGTGCTGGACATCGCGACGATCATCGCCGGACCGATGGCCGGAACCCTGATGGCGGATTTCGGTGCGGAGGTGGTGAAGCTCGAACTTCCCGGGCTCGGCGACGGCCTGCGCGGGTTTCCGCCCTTCCGGGACGGCAAGTCGCTGTGGTGGAAGGTGACGAACCGGGGCAAGTTCTTCGGCACCCTCGATCTGCGGCGGCCCGAGGGGAAGGCGCTCTTCCTCCGCATGGTGGCGAAGAGCGACGTCGTCATCGAGAATTTCCGCCCGGGCACGCTGGAGCGTTGGGGGCTCGACATCGAGACCCTGTGGAGCGCCAACCCGCGTCTGGTCGTGCTCCGCCTCAGTGGCTTCGGACAGGACGGTCCGAACGCGGGCCTGCCGGGATTCGCGAGGATTTTCGAGGCGGTGGGCGGGCTGACGAGCATCTCCGGAGCGGAGGATCAGCCGCCGATGCACACCGGCTACCCCATCGGCGATCCGATCGGCGGCCTGTTCGGCGCGTTCGCCATCATGGCCGCGCTCTGGCGGGTGGCACAGGGCGACCGCGAGAAGGGCGAGGAGATCGACCTGTCGCTGACCGAGGCCATGTTCCGGATCATCGAGGTTCTGGCCATCGAGTACGACCAATTGGGCGAGGTGCGCAGGCGCAGCGGCAACCGGAATCTCTACTCGGCACCGTCGGATGTCTATCTCACGTCCGACAAGCGGTATGTCTCGCTGGCCGGAAGCACGAACCGCACCTTCGCCAACAACGCCAAGGCCATCGGCCGGCCCGAACTGCCCGACGATCCGCGTTTCGCGTCCAACGCGGCGCGCGTCGAGAACGCCCCCGATCTCGACCGCATTTTCGGCAGTTGGATCGCGGCCCATACGCAGGACGAGGCGGTTGCCGCATTCCGCAAGGTCAGCGGCACCCTCGCACCGATCTACGCCATCGACCAGATCTTCGCAGATCCGCAGTTCGCCGCCCGCAAGGCGATTGCGGAGGTCGCGGACGAGGATTTCGGCCGGGTGCGCATGCAGGGCCTGGTGCCCCGGTTCCGCCGACGGCCGGGGAAGATCCGCTGGGCCGCAAAGGGCCTCGCTGCCGACAACGATTACATCTATAGAGAGGTCGTCGGCCTCGACGAGGTTGAAATCGCGGGGTACAGGGCCAAGGGCGTCATATGAGCGATGATCAGGATTTTGCCAACGACGGGGCAGGGGACGGGGCGGAGGAGGGGGCGCTGCTTGACCCTCGCGCCGCACACGACGCGTCGCTCTCGTCCACGCTGATCCGCGGCATCGAAATCCTGCAGTGTTTCGGCTCGGGCGACCGGTCGCTCGGCAACGCCGAGATCGCGCGCCGGGTGGGTCTGAACCGCCCGACTGTGTCGCGCCTGTGCAAAACGCTGGTTCACCTGGGCTATCTGCGGCGAGACCGGAAGGGAGCGTTCCAGCTCGCGCCCAAACTGCTGGCGCTCACCTATCCGGTGCTGTCGGCGATGCCGTGGCGGCATGACGTCCTGCGGACCATGCGCGACTTGGCGGAGATGTGCGACGGCAACTGCTCGCTCGGGGTGATGTCGGGCGATTCGTTCGTCCACATCCAGACGGCGGGCAACCCACCGGGATGGCCGTACATTCCCGACATCGGGCAGACCGGACCGCTCCACCGGTCGGCACTCGGGTGGGCGTTGCTCTCGCTGCTGGATGGGCGCGACTTCGACGACAAGATCGCCGAACTGCGCGCCTTTCACGCCGAGGAGTTCGCCGCCTTCGCCGACATGACGGCGGCGGCGGTGGAGCGTTGCCGCAGGCAGGGCTTCTGCGTGTCCTATGGTGACTGGCGGCCCACCATCGTGGCGGCCGCGTCCCCGCTCGGCCGGACCGAGGATGGGCTCTCCGTCGCGATCGCCTGCGCGCTGCCACGCTACCGGGCGGTCGCCGACCGCTTCGAGACGGATCTCGGTCCGCGGCTGGCGGATGCGGCGGAGTCGATCCGCCATTCCGGTGTCTTCACGTTGGACGGACCGGCCGGCCGGCGCTGAGTTGCGCCGGAACGAACCCACCCGCGAGCCTGGGATCCGGCGCCGGAGTCCGGACCTTCTTCCCGACCACACCGATCGCTTTTCGGACCGCCGGACCCGCGCGCCCGTGCGTTTGACCGCGCCCGATGGTGTGACGATCCCCATGCTCGATTCACGAGTTTCATTATTTGAAACAATAGGTGACAGATGAGGCGTATTATGAAACTTCATATTGAGCCGCACCCGGCAATATGTCAGGGTAATCCGGGCGGTCGCCTTCGCTGAGGCGTCGATCGCTCCAAGGGAGGAAACAGATGCAAACGAAGACACTCGCCGCCGCTGCGGTGTGGCTGATCTCATCCTCCGCGGGTGCCGCGGATTTCGACCTTCCCAAGCAGCTCGTCTGGTCGACCTATGGTACCGGATCGGCCGGGTACAACCAGGCGGTGGCCATCGGTGCCGCGCTGAAGGATGCGGCGGACGTCAATCTGAGGCTGCTTCCGGGACAGAACGACGTCTCCCGGATGGAGCCGTTGCGGCAAGGCAAGGCCCAGTTCTCGGCCAATGGCATCGGCGTCTATCTGGTGCAGGAGGGCGTCTTCGAATTCGGCGGGAAGAATTGGGGGCCCCAGAAGATCCGCGTCCTCGCCACCAACACCGGCGGGGGCGTCGCTATGTCCCTCGGTGTCGCGCGCGACATCTGCGGCGCGAAGGGCAAACCGGACTGCAAGGGCTTCACCTTTGCCGACATCCGCGGCTTGCGCGTCGCCTGGATAAAGGGGGCGCCGGCGCTCAACGTGAATGCGACGGCGTGGCTGGCCTATGGCGGTCTGACCTGGAACGACGTGGAGAAGGTCGAATTCGGCGGCTTCGCCGCGGCCTGGAAGGGGCTGATCGAAGGATCGGTGGACGCGGCGTTTTCCGCGACGAACGCCGGCAACGTCTATGAAGCGGCGGCGGGGCCGCGCGGGCTCGTCTGGCCGGACTTCGATGCCAAGGACGATGCGGCGCTCGGCCGGCTGCTGGCGGTGGCACCTTATTACGTCAAAGTCCAGGCGACGGTGGGCGCAACGATCGACGGGACCGGCGGTCGCGACATGGCGGCCTTCGCCTACCCGATCCTGATCAACTACGAGATGACCGATGCCACGCTGTCCTACAACATGACGAAGGCCATGTTCAAGCTGCTGCCGGCCTATTCGGGCAAGGCACCCGGGATCGACGGTTGGGCGATGCGCTTCCAGAAGTTCGACTGGGTGATCCCGTACCACGAGGGCGCCATACGCTTCTACAAGGAGGCTGGCGTCTGGTCGGACGCCGCGCAGGCGCACAACGACCTGCTTGTTGCCCGGCAGGAGGCGCTGGCAAAGGCATGGGCCGAGCTGGTCGCCGCCAATCCGGGGAACTGGGAGGAGGCCTGGGAGAGGAAGCGGGCCGAGGCGCTGAAAGCCGGCGGATTCGAGATGGTCTTTTAGCCCCTCCCGTCTGATCGCCCGTCGATGCGGGTCGAGGATCCACATCGGACGGCGTTCCGTCACGTTACGGCGTAGCCCGGCGCCTTCCTTCCGGGTCGAGCGGGATGAACAGCGGGGAGTGGTTCATGGACCGGGGCAACAAGGCCATCGAAGCGGAACGCATGGCCGAGGACACGACCTTCACCGGCCCCGCCCGCTGGGCGATCGCTGCCGGGACTCTGTTCGCCATCGCCGTGGCGGTCGATCAGCTCTTCAATCTGCGGATCGGCGGCTACGCCATGCTGGAGGGGATGTATCTCCGCCTGTTGGCCGGGATCTTCCTGGCCCTGACGTTCCTGTGCTTCCGGTTCCGCGGGGGGATTTCCGCGCGGATTCCGTGGTACGACTGGTTGCTGGCCCTGGCTACGCTTTCCGTCGCGGGATTCTTCGTGCTGACCGCGGACGAGAGCCTGGAAAGCGGCTGGGAGTATGCGCCGCCCGATGTCGCGGTGTGGTGCTCGATCGCCTTCTACGCGCTGGTGCTGGAGGGCATGCGGCGGGCCGGAGGCAACGTCCTCTTCGTGATCGTGCTGGTCTTCTCGCTCTACCCGACCATCGCCGACCGTGTGCCCGACCCGCTGAACGGCTTCGCCCAGCCGTTCGGCGATGTGGTGCCCTTCTTCATGATCTCCTCCGAGGCGTGTTTCGGTATCCCGATGCAGGCCTTCGGGAATCTCGTCATCGGCTTCATCCTGTTCGGAGCGGTTCTGCAGCACACCGGGGGCGGCCGCTTTTTCAACGACCTCGCCATGGCGCTGGTGGGGCACCACCGGGGCGGGGCGGCCAAGGTGGCGATCTTCGCCTCCGGCTTCATGGGCTCGATGTCGGGCTCGGTGATCTCCAACGTGCTCACCACTGGTGTGGTCACGATCCCGGCGATGAAGAAAAGCGGCTTTTCCGCCCGCTACGCCGCGGCCACCGAGGCGTGCGCCTCCACCGGTGGCGTGCTGATGCCGCCGATCATGGGAGCGACCGCCTTCGTGATGGCGTCGTGGCTGGGCATCCCCTATGTCGACGTGATGGTCGCGGCGGTGATCCCGTCGGCCCTCTACTACTTCGGGCTGTTCGTCCAGATCGACGCCTATGCCGCCCGGCGCGGGCTCAAGGGCATTGCGAAGGACCAGCTTCCCGGCCTGCTCGCCACCCACCGCGAAGGCTGGCCTTACCTCTTCGTCTTCGCGCTGCTGCTGTTCCTCATGGTGGCGTTCCGGTGGGAGACGACCGCACCCTTCTACGCCGTCGTGCTGTTGCTGATCCTGAACCAGGCGAGCACGCGCACCGGCTTCACCTTCTCGTCCTTCCTTGAGATGGTGGTGTCGGTCGGACGGACGCTGGCGGAGCTCGTGGCGATCCTGCTGGGGATCGGCATGATCGTTGGCGCCTTCCAGGCGACCGGCCTGACCGGACCGCTGGCGACCGAGCTGGTGCATGCAGCCGGCAACTCGGTGCCGATGCTGCTCATCATGGGTGCGGTCACCTCCTTCATCTTCGGGATGGGGATGACCGTCACGGCCTGTTACATCTTCCTCGCCATCGTGCTGGCCCCCGCGCTCGAGCAGTCGGGGTTGAATCCGCTGGCCGTGCATCTGTTCATCCTCTACTGGGGCATGATCAGCTTCATCACGCCACCCGTCGCGCTGGGCGCGTTCGCCGCGGCGTCCCTGGCCGGCGCGAACGCCATCGCCGCCGGGTGGGAGGCGACCCGGCTGGGCGCGGTGATCTACGTGGTTCCCTTCTTCTTCGTCGTGAATCCCGCCTTGATCGGGCAGGGAGCCGCGTCCGAGGTCGCGGTATCGGTGGTCTGTGCGGCGGTCGGGGTCTGGTTCCTTGCGGCTGCGATCCAGGGGTATCTCGCTTTCGTCGGCCCGCTTGGAACCGGCGTGCTAGCGATGCTGATGAGGCTGTTGCTGGCGCTTGCCGGCCTCGTGGTCGCGGCACCGTTCGACGGGCCGTTCGGCCTCAGCCAGATCGAGCTTTCGCTGGTCGGGATGCTGCTGGCCATCCCGCCGGCGCTGTTCTCGTGGCGGCAGCAGCACCCGGCGAGTGACAGGGTCGCGGAAACCTGACGGGGGGCCGGGTCTCCCGGCGATGCTGGCAGCCGGATGATCCGGTTACCACCTGAATCCAGGCTGAAGTGCCGGTTCAACTGAAGCCCAAGTAGCGCCCAGGTTTGTGATTGCAGACGACGCTGTTGCAGTGAGGCGGCGAGAGCTGATGCCGGCAGATCGGTGCATCTGATCATCGGATGCGGACGGACTCCGGACGTCCAAGGTCGAACATGCGGTTCAGGACCAGGACAGCGACGCTAATCTCGGTCTGCTGCCGGTCGTCGCTGTGGAAGCGGAGACCCTCCCCGATCACGTGTTTGTAGCGGCTGAAGTAAGCTTCCACGAGCGAGCGCAGGTTGTAGCCGGATGTTGCCTGCCACGCGCTGCGTCCACCTGCGGCGATGGCCTGCGGATGCCGATCCCGCTGTGTCGGTGCGCTCTGCGCGGTATCGCTCGCGGTACCGCGGTAGAGCGCGGCGGCACGACCACGCCCGCCCCTGGGTGCCGCTTGGTCACGGCTTCGTAGACGCCGCTCTGGTCGTAAGCACCGTCGGCGACGACGGCATCGAGTGGCTCGGCGATCTGGTCCAGCAGTGGACCGACTTGCGAGACGTCATCCACGTCATGGTCGGTCAGTGTCGCGGCGAGGATGCGCCCGGTGGCGGTGTCCAGGCCGATGTGCAGCTTCCGCCACGCGCGGCGCCGGCGCGTGCCGTGCTTCGCGACCAGCCAGTCACCGGGGCCACACAGCTTCACGCCGGTGCTGTCGACCAGTAGACACACCGGTTCGTTGGCTGTCGCCGGCGCGGCCGGGACGGTGACGGTCTTGGCCCGGCGGCTGAGCGTGGAATGATCCGGCACCGCCAGATCGAGGCCGAGCAACTGGGCAAGGGAGGCGAGCAGGCCCTCGGTTTGCCGCAGGGCCAAGCGGTACACCGCGCGCAGCATCAACGCCGTGAGGATCGCAAGGTCGGAGTAGGTCCGTTGCCCGCCCGGTGTGGATCGGGTCTCGGCACGCCAGCGCTCCACGGCTTCGTCGCTGAACCAGACGGTCAGCCTGCATTCCGGCATTCGGCGATGCCGAGGGGTGGGGGCATCCACACCATCAGTTCACTCGACGGCTCACCAGCGCCGATGACGTGCCCTTCTTCCAGATCGCAAGCACGCTCATCAGCGAAGAATCCAATGACACCGGGATCACCTATTCGGGCTTTTGCCTGACCAGCCTGCCCCACCGCCGCCTGCCAGACGATCGTGCCTGGGTGCGCTCGAATGGCGACATGAGCCTGCTGATCGAACCCGGTCGCCGGCCCCGAGTAAAATCTCCGAGAACCGCCGACGACTACATCCTATTGGGAGTTCCCTACGGCGCGAAAGCCCGGCTGATTCTGCTGTACCTCCAGGCCGTAGCGCTGAGAAACAACTCCCCGGTCGTCGAGCTTGGTCGCTCAATGAACGACTGGCTGGACCGCATGGGGATCAGCACCGACGGCAGCACCTACAAAGAGGTTCGCGACCAAGCGGAACGACTGAGCCGCTGCAAACTCACATTCGACTATGGCGGATCGATCCGTGGAAAATCGGTAAGCAGCCATACGAACGACACTATTGTCCGTCACGCCATCGATCTGCGCCGCGATGACGGACAGGGCGTTCTTTGGGACGAGCGCGTCCAACTTTCCGAAACCTTTTTCCGACTGCTCAAGGAACATCCCGTCCCGGTCTGGGAGCCTGCCATCAAGGCCATCGCCGGCAAAAGCATGGCCATCGACATCTACATCTGGCTTGCCTACCGCCTGCATGTGCTCGACAGGCCAACGCCTGTCAGCTGGCCCGCAATCTACGACCAGTTTGGCACTGGTCGCTTGAAGGAGGAAGCCGATGACGTGTATCGGTCACGACTGCGCGCCTTCAAGCCTGAATTCCGAACGGCACTGCGTTACGCACTATCCGCCTACGAAGATGCGCGGGTCACTGAAACTGACGATCGAAGTGGCTTGGTCCTTCATCCGTCGCCGCCTCCTGTCCCCGAGCGCATGATCGGAAAGTCAGCGTAGGGAAATGCCAAGCCGGTGGACGTTGACTCCGGGTGCGGCCATCCTCCACCCTGAAGCTTGTTTGACCGGTCAAACCTGGAGCGTCCCGCAGTGCCCATCATCGCGATTGCCACGACCAAGGGAGGCTCGGGCAAAACTACCCTGACCGCCGGCCTTGCCGACATGCTGCGCCGCCAGGGGAAAAGTGTAGAATGCATCGATACCGACCCGAATCGGAACCTGTACGATTGGTTTTCCGATCCCCAGGCCGACATCCCATGCACATTCGTTGAGGAAGAAGCGGTAATCGACGCTGCAAGTGCCGCGGCCGAGCGAACCGAGCATGTGCTGATCGATGTTGCCGGCGCTCTCCAGCGCGGAATGCTGTACGCCATCAGCTCATCCGACCTCGTGCTGATCCCCTGCAAGACAGACCGCAAGGATGTCGTCGAAGCGGTGCGCACCCAGGAACTCATCGTATCGGCTGGCAAGATGGTGCGCCGCCGGATTCGTCACGCCGCGGTGCTGACGCAGGTCAATCGACGGGCGCAAGTGACAGCACACACACGCGAACAACTCCAGGTCATGGGCGTGGCAGTCCTCGCAGCCGATGTCCCAGCCCGGACGGCCTACCAGCAAGCCTCATGGACGGGCGCGCCACTTGCCGCCTCGGAGGCCCGCGACGATTTCGTGGCCATCGTGACGGAAATCTCGTCGCTCCTGGAGGTGGAGCATGGCTAAGCGTCCCCCGCTGAAACTGTTCAACCCGGATGAAATCAAACGCTCCATTGCTCCATTGGCTGAACAGCTGCCGTCCAGCCGGACACCAGCCGCAGTCGAGATCTTGCCGCCGGAACCCACTACGATCGACGACTACGTCGCAGCCATCGATCAGCTGTGGGAGGACGCACAACGCGGCTTCATAGCCATCGGCCGGCACTTGGACGAGGCACAACGCAAGCTTCCGCCGGAACAATTCGCTGCGCTTGTGAGCCGACTGCGATTCGGAAAAGCTGTGCGCAGCCAGATCATGACCGCTTACCGCGCCGTGAACGGCGGTTTGCTTCCGCGCGGCATCGAAGCCGCCGGTTACTCGGTCGTCTACCAAGTAGCAACGCTTTCCGATCAAGAGCGTCAACGTGCAATCGCAGAGGGTGTGATTCGGCCGGATATGAGGCGCGAGGAAGTAATCGCCTTCAAACGACGGCTCCGTACATCGCCGACAGGAGCATCATCTCCATCGAACAACAACCGGCGCGTCGCGCTCGAAGCGGAAAAGGCCCGGCTGTTGCGGCGGCTGGACGAAGTGGAGCAGGAATTGTCCAGGCTCGATGACTGATTCCCCTGGGAGCTCAGTCAGCGTCACCAACGTCGCCCTTCGATCATCGCTGCGACCAGCGGACAGAGCAACGCACCGATGACCTTTTGACGATCCAGGCCAGGCGGCGCCGATAATTTGAGGGTCCGCCGATTTGGCGATGACGGCCGCCGCCTCTGAAAGCGACATCCGCCGTCAGTTCGATCGGACCCGGTGCGGTCCCCGGATCCGGTCAACACCCCGGCGTGAACACCCGCACCATGCGGGACTCGGACCATCACCGCCGCAAACCGGCCGGGACTCCGAGCACGTTGAGCAACGCCATCGATCAGAGCAAGCCAGAGTGGACACGGCACACGCCCACGATAGCCAATACCACTCGTGACCCGGAGCCTGCGGGGCCCGAACTTGCCGTGCCGGGTTCCTCCGGCTCTCCTCGTCCGTGCTGCCGAGCTCCCTCACCGGGCCGACGCCGGGACCCCGGACGGCGGCAGCCTGCCGGGCGCCGTGCCAGCGCAGTGTCGGTCCCTCAGGGAACGATCCGGATTGCGGGCACGCGGGTCAGGCTGGGGGCAACACTTGCCTTCGCTGGAGGCGCTGCACGTCAACCCTTCCAGGGCGGCCGCACGATGTCGTTGGTCACCATCACCGTGAACCGGTAGCCGGGCCGGATCTCCAACGTCGGCGCGACGTCGAGGCCGCGGCGAGCGTACTCGGAGCCGAGCCGGCCCAGTTGCTGGCCCAGCACCCCCGCCGCGATCCGCTGGTTGTCGTAGGCGCTGCCGATCACTCGGCCGATGTGGTTGTACACGCGATCGGTCAGACCGCCGTAGCCGCCCGAGCCGCCGGACAGCGCCTTGAGGCCGGCCGCGCCCGCGCGCCCGCCCCCTCCCCTCCCCGCCGGCACCATGGTCTCGGCCGTCAGCGCCGCGGTCGCGGCCACGACGGCCAGCACGGCCGAATACGGCGGTGCCGACTCGGACGGCAGTGCTTCCGGAACCGGCGGCCGGAAGGCGCATCGCGTCGATCCAGGTGACCCAGTCCGAGGCGAGGGGGGCGCGGTAGGCTAGCCGGCCAGCAGCAGCCCGCTCTTGCCGAGCGCTGCCCAGTCGAGCAGGTCGGTGACACCGGGGCCGGGGTCGTGGAAGAGCCTCAGCGCGCCCATTGTCAGGTTCGCCACCGGGGGCGCGAGAGCACCGGGTAGGCGGGGCGGAAGGGAGCTGGCGCAGCTAGACGCGGGTCAGCTGCGGATCGGTCTTGGGCATACCGCGCAGGAAGGCCATGGCCACCAGTCACACCGCCAGCGCCACGCCCACGGCCACCAAGTCCTGGTTGGTGAGCCCCAGCCCGCAAGCGGCAAGCGCGGTGACCATCACCCGCGTGCCTTCGCCGCTCAGCAGCAGGTCGGGGCTGTGCAGCGCGCGGGGGATCGGGGTGTGGCGTAACTCCGTCACGGCAGGGCTCCGGCCGTGATTACGGCGCCGACGCCGAACAGGGTGGAAGGAGGTTGCCCGCGAACGCCGGGAGCGCGACGACCAGGATCAGCATGACAAAGCGGCGGATGAAAGCGTTGATCTCGCCGCCCCGGATCAACATTCCGCCAGCGGCGACCGGGCCGGAGACGGAGGTTGCGAAAGTCTGCAGGGGTGTGTTCCGGGGCAACCCGCCGCCGCCGATGGCGGCGAGCGCGCGGTGGGGGAGGGGTGGGGAGTGCGACGAACAGGATGGACAAGCCGGGGAGGGGCCGGCACGCCGCGCGGGCGGGCAGGGCGGCGATGACGGGCATGGTCACTCCAGAGGGGACACGGCCTAAGCAGGTTTGCCCAGGCCGGGCCGCTATGGCCTCGGTGAGCGCGACGCGCCAGGAGGGGTGCAGGATGCCGGCGTCGACGTAGTCGTCGAGGTCGAAATGCGCGAAGGCGGATGGCGAAGGCGGATGGCGAAGGTGGGGGCGCCGACCACCGGCGGCAGCAGGGCCTGAAAGCGCGAGCCGTTGAGCGGAAGCTCGCTCTCCATGATCGGGTTGTCGCGGCCCACGGTTGTGCAGAGTGGGGCGGCGACCGTAGCCATCAGGGGGTTCTCCGCCTGCGCGGCTTCCATGGCGCCGACCACGCGCATGGGCTGGCCGAGGCACTCGACCCACAGCCGGCCGTTGGGGTTGAGCATCACTTCGATGACGTTATCCCCGGCCAGCACGCCGCAGCCGAGCGGCGAGGCCGCGGCGCTCATTGAGCGGGACCTCCAGAGTCCACACGACACGCGGACGCACCCCGTCGAGGGTGAACTTCAGGCGGGCGACGTCAGGCATGGCGCGTCAGCGCCGCCCGGTGGGAGCACGCATAGCGGATGGCTTTGGCCAGCTCGCCCTTGCCGGGGATACGCGCCAGCCTAGCGTCGAGGAACGCAGCGAGCTCGTCCTGGATCGGCCAGGCCTTCGCCTGGCAAACGCTGCGGCGCTCATCGAGCGGGCAGCCGGTGTCAGTACGCGTTCGATGTCGAACAGCACCCCCATCCGTTTCAGCGCGTCGGCGGCCAGCGGCGAGCCGGTCGAGGCGTGCTCGTTGAACAGCTTCCAGCGCACGTGCGACCATCAAGCCGCCGGCACTTCACCGAGCTGCCCGGCGACCGTCATGACGAGACCGCCAACCCCAAACCGACGGAACCCGCCAAGCTGCTCGTCGTCTTCGTCGTCGTTCCCTCGCTGATCCCGGTGGTCGGCCGGGGCGGGGTGGTCAGCCGGCGGCGAGCGTGCGCGTCAGCGTCTCGGGGTCAACGTTGCGGCCGGACAGGACGGCGACGGTGCACCCCGGCGCGACCACCGTTCCGGCGAGCAGGGCTGCGACCGCCGCGGCACCAGCCCCTTCGGTCACGACCCCGCAAGCGCGATGCAGCGTCCGCATGGCGAAGGCCACCTCCGCCTCCGAGACCTCCACGACGGTGTCGACCAGATCGGCGACGACGGTCTGCGCCAGCTTGCCGAGCGCGTCCACGGCGATGCCATCGGCGAGCGTCCCGCCGCGCCGATTCGCCAGCCGCACTCCGACCACGGTGACCGACGGCTTCGCCGCCTTCACGGCGGCCGCCACGCCGGCCACCAGGCCCCCGCCGCCAACCGGGACGACGACCGTTGCGACGTCAGGCCGGTCCGCCAGGATCTCCAGCCCGACCGTGCCCTGGCCGGCGATGACGTCGGGATCGTCATAGGGATGGACGAAGGTCAGGCGGCGTTCGGCCGCCAGCTCCAGGGCGTGCGCCCTGGCCTCCGCCACGCTGGCGCCGGAGAGGATCACCTCGGCGCCGAGCGTCTCCGTCCGCTCCCGTTTGCAGAGCGGGGCGGTGGTGGGCATGACGATGGTCGCCCGCACACCCAGCCGGCGGGCGTGCAGCGCCAAGCCGGCAGCGTGGTTGCCGGCGGACATGGCGATCACGCCGCGCGCGCGCTCGACGCCGGTGAGGCGCAGCAGCCGGTTCAACGCGCCGCGTTCCTTGAAGGCGCCGGTGGCCTGGAAGGTCTCCGCCTTCAGCCAGACGTCGCGGCCAAGCTCGTGGGCGGCCAGCATCGGCGTGCGCAGGATGTGCCCGCGCAGGCGTTCCGCCGCGTCGTCGATGGCGGACGGCTTGAGCCAGTGGGGAAGACGGTCTTCGACGACGCGGGTGGTGGTGGACGCGGTGCGGGGGTGTGGAAGGTCGGCGTGCGCGAACGGCATCGCTGGGACTCCTCGGGTGCGAGCGGAGGGCGTGAAGGGGGAGCGAAGAGAGCCCGGCCCGCGTCAGCGGACCGGGCCGATAATTCGCGCCGGGCCGGGCAGCCGCCCGTCCATGCCCACGGTCGTCCCAAGGCGACGGGATGTGGTGTCGAAGACCGGATCAAGGGTTCCGGTGGACCCGTACCACGGCGGCATGCCGCGCTCCCAACCGCATCGAATTAAGCGAATCCGCGTCCGGCGCTCCTCAGAGCGCCGGGCTGGTAATTCGCAGGCGATTCGTGCGGCGGGTCTGCATGCCCCATGGTTCCTTCAATCGTGGGTCCGCGTCAAGGGAAAGGAACGGGCGCGACGGCCCCCCGTCCTACGCGGGCATCCGGGCCGCCGCCCGCCGGACGACCTCGAGCCGCGCCTGGCGAGCCGCCTTCGTCCGTTCCTGCAGGAGGGCGACAACCTCGGCGGGTGCCGTCTGCGGGGAACCTGCGTTGAAGGGCGGCGCCGGGTTGTATTCCAACCGCAACTGGATCGCCTCCGCCGCCTGACGGTTCACCAGCCGCGAGACCACCGTCAGGCCGAGGTCGATGCCAGCGGTGACGCCGCCCCCGGTGATGCGGTTCCGGTCGATGCAGACCCGCTCGCCGGAGATGGTCGCGCCGAGGATGGGAAGCGCCTCGACCGCGCTCCAATGGGTGGCCGCCCGATAGCCCTTCAGCAGTCCGGCCGCAGCAAGCACGATCGATCCGGTGCAGACCGACGTGACGTAGCTCGCCGCCTCCGCTTGGCGGCGCAGGAAGTCCAGCACCTCGTCGTCGCACAGCAGGTCGTCCGTCCCGTAGCCGCCCGGGACGCAGATGACGTCGAGCTGCGGACAGTCGGCGAAGCTCGTCGTCGGCGTGATGGTGAGGACGGTGTCGCTGGACACCGGCTCGAGGTTCTTCCAGACGAGGTGGACCTGGGTGTCGGGCATGCTCGAGAACACCTGGAGCGGTCCGGTCATGTCCAGCTGCGTGATGCGCGGGAAGACGAGCAAGCCGATCTGCACTTGATTTGGCATCTTGGAGCCTCGGGGTATCGACCTTGACGCCCACACCGTGCCATGATGGGCTTTCCTCCGAAATGCCGTAGTTCCCTCATTTCCGGACATGGGTGATGATCGGAATCCTCGTCTTCCCGGACTTCCAGTTGCTGGACGCGTCGGGACCGGCCTCGGTCTTCGAGATCACGCAGCGCTTCGTCCCGACCGCACCCAGGGTCAGGATGATCGCGACGCAGGGCGGCCTTGTGCGGAGCTCGTCCGGTGTGGAGGTGATGGCGTCCGGCCTGCGTTCGGGAGACTCGATCACCACCCTGATCGTCTCGGGCGGGTTCGGCGTCGAGGCCGCCGTGGATTGCCGGAGGACGGTGGGGTTCGTGCGCCGGCTCGCCCGGCGCGGCGTGCGCGTCGCCAGCGTGTGTTCCGGTGCGTACATCCTGGCCGCGGCGGGCCTGCTGGATGGCCGCAGGGCGACCACTCACTGGTGCCGCACCCAGGACTTCGTGTCGCGCTTCCCGAAGGTCAAACTGGATCCCGACAGCATCTTCCTGCGCGAGGGCAATGTCTGGACGTCGGCCGGAATCACCGCGGGGATCGATCTCTCGCTTGCCATCGTCGCCGAGGACCATGGCGACGCGGTCGCACAGGACGTGTCGCGCCAGCTCGTGCTTTACCATCGCCGCAGCGGCGGCCAGTCGCAGTTCTCCTCCCTGCTGGAGCTGAAGACGCCGAATGGGCGCTTCGGCCCGCTGCTCGCCTGGGTGCGGGAGCATCTCGACAAGCCCCTCACGGTCGACTGCCTCGCCGACCGCGCCGGTCTCAGCCCGCGCCATTTCGCGCGGGTCTTCACCGCGGAGACCGGCTCGACCCCGTCCAAGGCCATCGAACGGCTGCGGTTGGAAGTCGCCCGCGAACGGGTGCAGTCTTCCAGCGAATTGATCGAGCGTGTGGCCGAAGCGACCGGCTTCCGGGATCCGGAACGGATGCGCCGCGCCTTCGTCCGGGCGTTCGGCCAACCCCCGCAGTCGCTGCGTCGCGCCGCCCGCAGGGCCATGCAAGACGGCGGCTGACGGTCGGCCATGGCAGAAAATGTTGGAAATCCGCCATTGCTGCGCATGTCCGCGCGGCGATAGCCTGATTCAGCGGAACACCGTCAAAATTCGGCAATCCCCTGTGATCGTGCTGCCGGATGGCGCTGCGCAAAGAAGCCGCGACAAGGTTCATCAGGAGAAAAGCGACATGATGCAGGATCGCGTTGCACGGTCCCGGCGGGGCCTTTTTCGCGGGGTGCTCACGGCGACCGCCGGTGCTCTGTCCTTGCTGGCGCTGTCCACGGGCCCTTCGGCGGCGGACATCTCCGGCGGGGTGGTCAGGATCGGCGTGATCAACGACCAGTCCGGGCCACTCTCCGACCTGGCGGGGCTGGGTTCCGTCGTGGCCGCGCGGCTCGCGGTCGAAGACTTCCAGAAGCTGGCCTCCCTCAAGGTGGAGATTCTCTCCGCCGATCACCAGAACAAGGCGGACATCGGCACGCAGATCGTGCGCCGGTGGTACGAGGCCGACGGCGTGGACATGGTGGCCGACGTCGGGAACTCGGCGGTCGCACTCGGGATCCAGTCGATCGCCCGCCAGATGAACAAGATCGTCGTCTATTCCGCCGTCGGCACGACGGAAATCACAGGCAAGCAATGCTCCCCGAACGGGCTGGCGTGGCTGCACGACAACTACAACCTCGTGGCCGGGTCGATCCGCAAGCTGGTCGGGCAAGGGCTCAAGACGTGGTTCTTCATCGCCGCCGACTACGCGTTCGGACGCAACATGGTGGCGGAGTCCGAGCGCGTGCTTGCCGAGGTCGGCGGCAAGTCGGTGGGGACGGTCTTCCACCCGCTTGGGAACGCCGATTATGGCTCCTTCCTCCTGCAGGCGCAAAGCTCGGGGGCCAAGGTCGTCGCCTTCGCCAACGCCGGCGAACAGCTTGTCACGGCCATGAAGCAGTGGAACGAGTTCGGCATGGGCGCCGGGCCGCAGAAGGCGGTGGCGGAGCTCATGTTCCTGACGGACGTCCACGGCATGGGCATGGAGACCGCCAAGGGGTTGACGACCGTCACGGCCTGGTACTGGGATCTGAACGACGCCACCCGGGCCTTCGCAAAGCGCTTCTTCGACGCGCGGGGCGTCATGCCGACCGCCCCCCAGGCGGCGGTCTATTCGGCGGTCTTCCACTATCTCAAGGCGGTCGCCGCCATCGGGTCCGACGACACCGCCCGTGTGCTCGACCGGATGCGCGCCACCCCCGTCGACGATTTCTTCGCGCCCGGGGCGACGCTGAGGGCGGACAACAAGCTCGTCCACGACTTCTACCTCGTCCAGGTGAAGGAGCCGACGGAGCTGGAGAAGCCCTGGGCCTACTACAAGGTCGTCGAGACGATCTCCGCCAAGGATGCCTATCGTCCGCTGAGCGAAAGCGACTGCCCGCTCGTCACCGCCGCCGGAAAGTAGGTCGTCGAGCCGCCCGGTGCTCGCGGGCGGTCATCGCCTTCCCTTGTGGAGTCTGAAGCCTTGTCGGAACGCCGGTTCGATCGTGTCATCACAGGAGGTCGGGTGCTCGACCCGGAAACCGGGCGGGACGAGGTCGTGGATGTCGGTATCACCGCCGGCACGATCACGCGCATCGGCTCCATCCCCGACGTCGGAGGAGGTCAGGAGATCGATGCGGCCGGGCTCGTGGTCTGCCCCGGTTTCGTCGACATCCACGCGCACGGCCAATCCGTTGCGGCCGACTGGATGCAGGCATTCGACGGTGTGACGACCAGCCTCGAGCTCGAGGTCGGCGTCCTGCCGGTCGATGGCTGGTATCGGCGGCAGGAGGAGCAGGGGCGCGTCCTGAACTACGGCGCGTCGGCGAGTTGGATCTTCGCCCGCAAGCAGGTGATGGCCGGCATCGCCCCGGATCCGCGCAGGCATCCCATGGAGATGATGGGCGAGGGCGCGGACAACCGGGGTGGCTGGTCGACCGACATCGCCAAGCCCCGGCAATTGGCGGAGATCCGCTCCATCGTCGAAGGGGGGCTGCGGGAGGGGGGCATCGGGATCGGCATCCCGCACGGCTACGCCCCGGGTGCCGGCGTGAAGGAGATGACCGAGCTCTGCGGCATCGCCGCGAGGACCGGCTCGCCGACCTTCACGCACATCCCCTTCATGTCGAACACGGACCCGCAGAGCTCGGAGGAGGCCTACATCCGGCTGATCGGCTACGCAGCCGCGACCGGCGCCCACATGCACGTCTGCCACCTCAACTCCACATCCCTTCACGACATCGAGCGCTGCCGTGCGCTGCTGATGAACGCGCAGGCGCGGGGATTGCCGATCACGGTGGAGGCCTACCCCTACGGCACGGGGTCCACGGTGATCGCCGCCGGCTTCTTCGCCGCGCCCGATTTCACGGACCGGACCGGTTCCGGCTACGACAGCATCGAACTGATCCACAACCGGCATCATATGAGGAATCGCGACGAGCTGCTTTCGGTCCGGGAGGCCGATCCCGCCGCGCTGGTCGCCTGGCACTTCCTCGACCCCGACCGGAACGAGGGCCACCGGGACCTGCTCGATCTCTCCGTCCTCTATCCCGGAGGCGTGATCGCATCCGACGCCATGCCGTGGGTGGAGCCGGATGGCTCCATCCACCGCGGCGAGGAATGGCCGCTGCCGGAGCGGCTGTCCTCCCACCCCCGGTCGGCGGCGACCTTCACCAAGTTTCTCGGCGACTATCACCGCTCGTTCGGAAAGATCGGGCTGATGGAGGCGGTCGCCAAAGGCACGATCCTGCCGTGCCGGGTGATCGAGGCCTGCCTGCCCCGGATGTCGCGCAAGGCACGCCTTCAGGAAGGGTGCGACGCCGACGTGATCGTCTTCGACCCCGTGACGGTCGCCGGCCGGGCGAGCTTTTCGGACATGACCGCCCCTGCCGTCGGGATGCGGGCGGTGCTGGTCGGGGGAACGCCGGTTATCCTGGACGGCCGGCTCGACCCGGATGCGAGGCCGGGCCGGCCGCTGCGGCGCGGAGCATTGGGCGATGGCTGAGGAACCGAATGCGTCGCCGGTGCCGGTCCTGCTCGTCACCGGCGCGCTGGGTGCGGGCAAGACCACGGTGATCAACGCCATCCTGCGCGCGGATCATGGTCTCTCGCTGGCGGCCGTGGTCAACGATTTCGGCACCATCAACATCGACGAGGCCATCCTCTCGGCCACCGGCCAACCTGTCTACGGATTGAGGAACGGGTGCATCTGCTGTTCCCTCCAGGGCGACCTGCTGCGCACGCTCCGCGCCATCCTTTCGGTGCGGGCGGCTCCGGACGCGATCGTGATCGAGGCGAGCGGCGTCTCCGATCCCGGCGGCATCATCGAGGCGCTCTTCGATCCGGTCCTGTGCGGGGTGGTGCGGCTCGACGCCGTGGTGACGGTCGTCGATGCCGAGGACCATGATCCGGCCGACGCGCTGTGGACCGCGCAGGTCCGCGCCGCCGACATCGTCGTCCTGGCGAAGACCGCGGCCGTCGGTCCCGATGGCCTTGCGGCCATCCGGGCGATCCTGACGTCGATGCACAAGACCCTCGTCCTCGTCGCGGACGATCAGGGCAGCGTTCCGACGGATCTGCTTCTGGACCGCGACGTCCGGCATCCGGAGGCGCACACCCATGATGACGGTGCGCCCATCGCGGATGGCCGGTTCCTGCGGCTTGTCTGGTCGTCCTCCACGCCCCTGTGCCTTCCGCGTTTCCAAGCGACGGTCCAGTCCCTGGCGCCGCAGCTCGCGCGGGCGAAGGGCTTCCTCTCCATCAGGGACCGTCCCGGGCAGGGTTTCCTGTTCCAGCTCGTCGGACGGCGTGCCAGCCTGTCGCCGGTGGCAAGCCCGGTCGCCGGCACCCACCTCGTGCTCATCGGCAGGGCGGAGGTGTTCGACGCGGCCCGTGCGTCGGCGGCGCTGGAGTCGATGAACGATGCCTGATCCGGCCGTCGGGGAGCGGAGGCTTCCGCCGCCACAACATGTTGGGAATGCCCATGGCGCAGATTGCCGTTCTTGGTGCGGGCATGGTCGGGGTGTCCACGGCCCTCGCGTTGCAGGACCACGGTCATGACTGTGTGATCGTCGATCGCTCTCCTCCGGGATCGGAGACCAGCCACGGCAACGCCGGGATCATCCAGGCCGAGGCGGTCGAGCCCTACGCGCTGCCGACCAGCCCGCTGACGCTGCTCCGCATGGCGTTCGGCTGGAAGAACGCCGTCGACCTGGACTGGGCGTCGCTGCCGGGTCAGATGCCGGCGCTCCACGCCTACTGGCGATCGTCGCTGCCCGACGCCCTACGGAGGGTCATCCCCGTCTGGCGGCAGCTCGTGTCCGAGGCCATTCCGCACCACGCGGCGTTGATCGCGGCGGCCGGTGCCGACCACCTGATCCGGAAGGACGGCTACTGGGAGGTCCATGGAACGGATGCCCCGCTCGCCGCGGCGGTTCTGGAGGCCGAACGGCGCAAGCGGCTCCACGGCACCGACTTCACCGTGGTCGACGGGGCCGCATTGTCCCGCGCGGAGCCCGGGCTTCGGACCGCCATGGCGGGCGCCATCCACTGGACCACGCCCTGGACCTGCCGCGCCCCGGGCGACCTTGTCCGCGCCTACGCGGCGCTGTTCGAAGAACGCGGCGGCCGCATCGTTGCGGGCGACGCCGCGACGCTCGGTCCGTCCGGGCTGGGCTGGCGGGTGGCCGGCGAAAGCGTGGAACACGCCGTCGTCGCCCTCGGCCCCTGGTCGCCGGACCTGCTGAAGACCCTCGGCTACCATGTGCCGATGGTGCGCAAGCGCGGGTACCACCGGCACTACGACGGCAACCACGGCCTGAGCCGACCCATGCTCCTGGCGGACCATTCGGTGGTCCTGTCGCCGATGCTCACCGGGCTGCGCGTCGCCACGGCGGCGGAGCTGTCCGCGGCCGCGCCGCGGAGCAACCCGCGCCAGCTGGCGCGGGGCGAGGTTGCGGCGCGGACCCTTGTCGATCTGGGCGATCCCGTCGAGAGCTCCCCCTGGTCGGGAACGCGGCCGTGTCTGCCGGGGCTGCTGCCGCTGGTGTGCCAGGCGAAGCGTCACCGGGGTCTCTGGCTCCACTTCGGCCACGGGCATCAGGGCTTCACGCTGGGGCCGGCGACGGCCGCAAGGCTGGCGCGGGCGATCGACGGCGACGCCGGCGCGGTCGGCGGGCTCGATGCGGGCATCGCGTGACGGAGCCGCAACCGGACCGCTGACGAATGATCGCGGCGTCCGGTGGCGGGGAGGGGCAAGCCCCCTCCTTGGTGAGGGCGTCCAGCTGTTCCTTCGCCCGTTCGGTCACCCGTTCGGTCACCCGTTCCGCGCGCGTGCGTTCGGCCCGGCGGAACACCTCGCCCATCAGCCCGTCGAACATTGCCACGGCGTCGTCGTTCAGCTTGGCCTTCGGCTCGATGACGAAGGCCGTGAGGATGGCCAGGCGGCGCTCGGGCGCCAGCCGCAACCAGGTGCTGTGCGTTCATGATGCCCGCGTCGCCGGCGATGACGGCACAGCGGGCATGGTGAATGCGCCGCGCCCGCTCCACTTCGATGCCGATGGCCCTTGCCGTGGCCAGCCGGGCCAGTTGTCGACAGAGTTCCTACACCACCGGCCGGGACACGACCCATGCTTGGCGCTTCTCGCATTGGATCGTGCACCCTGTTCAGTCAAAAGGGAGTGCATTTCAGCCAGTAGGATGGACATGGCCACCGAATAATACATCTGTATTCATCCGTTGAATCCAACGGTGATTTTTCTCTTTACACCCTTCTGGCATTCCGCTACGAATTTTTGCTGTGGATCATTTTAGACTTGTTTCGGGTTCGAATTTTCCATGGAATGATGACTGGGGAAGGTGCAGAATGTATGCAAAGCCAATCCTTGCAAGCGTCCTTTCCTTAGCTTTGTGGGGATGCGGGCCCTCCCAGTCCGCCCCGGTCCAGTGCCTGCCCAGAGGAATTCAGCTCCCCGAGGCCGACAAGCCTCGGATGAACGCGATGTCGGAACGTGCGGCGCGAACCACGGTCTATTTCGACCTTTCACTCAGCATGGTGAATTTTCTCGACGTGTCGCGAACCACGGGGTCGCAGGTTCCGGCCAACCATGCCCGGTCGTTCCAGTATGGTGCACTGTTGCGGCGCCTGCCGCCCATCCTGACTCAGATATCGGATTCGGTCGTCAAGGCGGGCTTCAGCGACAAGGGGCGGCAGGGCAACGATGGCAGGTTGCGGCCAAGATACGACCTGACCGATGCGCAGATCCGCAACATCACCGACACGGAATGCTTCGCATCCAACAGAAGGCAGGGCCGCCTCCAGTGCCTGTCGCTTTACGCCGGCAACCAAAGAACCGACTTCAGCGGGCTTTTCCCGGACGTCGAGGCACGGGTGGACAGTGGCGAACTGGTCGTCATCGTCTCCGATCTCATGTCCTACAACGCAGGCCAAGCCGGCGATTTCAACGACGTGTCCGGCCCCTTGTCCGGCCTGATCCGACAAGGCAAGGCGGTGGCGCTGCTCACCGCCGCCGTGGGATACAACGGGTCTGTTTCCGACATACCCGGAGCGCCGATCAAGGAGTTTGCCGGAAAGGTGCCGTTGCACATTTTGGTGGTTGGAACGTCGGCGCAGGTTGCCGCGGCGCTGAAGGCCGTGGACGAGGACACCGCCTTCCGCACTTTCCGCGCGAACAACCCGGACCAGTGGCATGCGGTGCTGTTCGACCGCAGCGCCATTGCCGAGACCCGTCTGGGGCGGCCAGAGGTCGAAACCCCGTTGCCGCGGGGCGTGCTTCGAACCGGCGGCGGGATGGTGGAGGCCGATTCCATGCTCGGCCAATTCATCGTCGGCCGATCGAACCGCGGTGAGGAGGCGAGCCGCAAGATCAGCATCGCATGGCCGGTCGGACGGCGGAATTCACCCGTGCCGATCGATTACGATCTTCAGCCCGACCATCAGGTGTGGGCGTACACCCTGGGTGGCGGCCGATGCCAGGACGGATGGGTGCAGAACACCGACGCTGTGCTGAAGCCGGACGCGCGACCCGTCGGTGTTTCGGCGTCTGAGCAGCCAATCCGCCAGACGCTCTTCGACTCCGGCGTGCCGTTCCAACTCGCCTCCAACACGGTCTATCTCTGGCGACTCGGATGGCGGCCGGGGGGTGTCCGGATACCGACGTCCGAGGTCGACTTCCTGAAGACATGGAGTGTCGACGCCACCGGGATCGATACCCTGCGCGACCAGATCGCTCGGCGTGGCGGTGGTGGTGTCTTCCCGACGTTCGACCTTGCGGCGCTTTACCAGGACTTGTGGCAGGCGGCCTATGGTGCGAACCCGTCCGGTTCGCAGTCCGAAAACAAGTCCGCCCTGCTTTCCATCATGATCCAGTGACCGACCGTCCGCCGCGTGGAAGGGGTTCGACCGATGATCGCCATTCTCAAGAGAGGCTTCTACGGCGCCGTGTTCCTTGTGCTCCCACTTGTCATCACAAGCTTTCTGACGTTCTACGATCTGACGTCCTTCCTCTCGAGCAACGCCGCGGTCGTCATTCAGATCGCCAATGCGTCCCTCTCGTCGAACAACGAGCTGCCGATCATTCTCCAGCTCGTCGTTTACTATCTCAACGATGTGATGCGCAACGTCATGTGGGCGGCAATGGCCGCAGGTGTTTTTTTTCATATCTATGTGTGGTACCGGCGGAAGATCTATAAAAGCGGTTTTCCTTCGGCCGCGGTCAGGCTGAGAAGAGCCAGCCTCGTCATCATGATCCTGGCGCTCATCCTTACGATAGTGCTCGTCGTTCTCAGCCTTTATCCCATTGCGCAGACTTTGCTGGCGTCCGGACGGATCGCAAACAGCCTTGTCTTTCCCGCCCTCGTCGCCAGCATCACCGGCGTGCTCGGGCCGTTCGGCTCGTTCGTCACCGAACTGTTTCTCGGCTTGTCCGCGATCATAAGAATTCTGGGCTTCTTCCTGCCGAAAGTCGTCGGTTTGGCCGCGCTCCTTCTGCTGGTCGTCTTCGTGGTGAGCTATTACGCGACCTGTCTGGCGATCAGGCCGGTGTTGACGCCGCGCGTCAGCGCGCCGGCGGTCAGCCGCTCGGGGCCCTTCGGCTGGCTACACCGCGCATCGGCGTTGGCGGTCGATCTCCTCATCAACTGGTTGAAGCTCGACGCACTGAAAGGCCTGGAGGCCGCGCAGATCATCGCCGGCATCGTCTCCGGCCGCAGTGACGAAGCGACCAGCCGCTGATCCATCCGAGCGCCCACGTCAGACATAGGATGCTTCCGAATGGCAACGAACTTCCATCTCATCGGCGTCGGCGGCAGCGGGGCCAAGTCCGTGGCGGCCTTCGTCCATTGTTGCGCGGCCGGCCTGGCACCCCCCTCGGTCACCGTCAGCCTTCTTGATCAGGATGCGAGCAACGGCAACGTTTCGGAAGCGTCCGAACTGATCAGCACCTATCGAAGCCTGTACCAGAGGCTGGGCAAGAATTTGCCGCCATCGCCGGAGCGGATGACCCTGTTCGGCAGCGAGATCGCCAATCCCCAGAACGGAACGGCGCCGGAGACGCCACGCGTCTGGCTCCCGCTCGGAGCGACGGTCACGACGATGGGCGAGCACTTCCAGTACCCCAGGCTGAGGCCGGAAATCAAACATCTCGTCAGCGCCCTTCTCAATCAGCATGAGGAGATCGGCCTGCAGTTGGACCGTGGTTTCCGCGGGCGCCCGGCGGTCGGAGCGGTGGTGCTCTCGTCGCTCGGGGCGTCCCACCCTCTGCTCGATTACCTGGACCGGATCGCCAATGACGCGGGGCATCAGCAGCGTGTCTTCCTGGCAGGGTCGGTCTTTGGCGGCATGGGGGCTTCTGGCCTTCCGACGGTGGCGCGGACGCTCCGGAATCTGAGGAGCGCCCCGGGCCGGGGCGGCCGACGGGCGGCGGCGCGGAATGGCTCCTTCAACATCGGAACCGCCCTGCTGTTACCCTATTTTGAATTTCCGGATCCTCCGTCCGGCACCGCCGCGGCCGAGGAAATCGCTGTGACGTCGGCCCAAATCCCATGGTCGAGCCGCATGGCGCTGGAATACTATCACAGCCAGATCGACGGTGACGGCGGGTCCGATATCTTCGACCACCTGTATCTTGTCGGTCAACAACCGCTGACATCCGTCGATTACTTCAGCACGGGTTCCCGTGATCAGCGGAACCCGGCTTTGTTGCCGGAAATGCTGGCGGCTCTGGCTGGCTGCCATTTCTTTGCCGCGGAATCAATTCCGTCGGGCAAGATATTCCGTGCCAGTCACCGCGACAGCCAGATCGGGTGGGAAGATCTGCCGCGCGTGTGGTCCGTCGCCAACGCACACGAGGTGCGAATTGGCATGGCACAACTTCTCCGCTTCGCCTTCGCTTACCGCTACGCTTATTTCCCGTGCATCCATGGCGACCGGTCAGCCAGGACCTACGGTGGCTTCGACTGGTACGCGAAGCTGATCGGCCGACGCGGTCTGAAGGGCGACGACATCGACACCGCGAAGGAGCTCAACCGGTACTGCACGCTGCTGCTGCGGTGGATCGCGGACATCTTCTACAGCTACAAGAAGATGTCCACGGGTGGCGAGACGGCGCTGGGGCTTTTCGACGTCAGCCGCTTTTCCGTGGATCCCCGCGTGCGGACCCGGACGGCTGCGGGGACCGCCGCGATCAACGACGTCGCACTGATGGGCGACCATCCCCGCTCTGCTGCCACCAGGGACAGGGAGCCGGCCGCCGTCAAGGACGAGGACGTGCCGGGTCTGGCCGAGGCGTTCACGGAGCTGGTCGGCGACGAAGGCAAGGGCGGCGCTCTCGACCTTCTCTATATCTACGACGCCCTGGAGCGAAGCAGGCCGCGCGCGTCTCCCGGCCTGACCGCGTTCGTCGATGCGCTGTGGCGGGCCTGCGCCACGATACCCGCTGCGGATGCCCCGAAGCTGCCGCCCTGGTGGCAATCAGCCTGACGGTCGATCCTGGAGAACAACGCCATGGCCGCAACCCCGTTCTTTCCCCCGGTCAGTGACCGTGGCCGTGTCGCCGCCACGGTGTCCGGCGTGTGGGAGCCGATCGCCGAGCGCGACTTCCTGTTGCGGCTTGCCGCCGGGCTGACGATACACACGCCGGAGGGAATCAATCTCTCGCAGGTGCGGGCGCTTCCCGATGTCTGGGGGCAGTTGGTCGCCTTCCACGCGGCCTGGGCCGATTCCCGCCACCCGCTCACATCCGTGGCAAAGGCGGAGTGGCGCGGCCTTTTGGCGCTCATCGGCTTGGCCGACTGGCACAAACTTCCTCTCCACCGTGTCGAGGTGGATCTCGATGACCTCATCACCAATCCGTTCATCGGAGGATCGGAGGCCGACCCCGATCTTCCGAATCTGGCCAAGGTCGTCGATGCCTTCCTGCCGCGGCACGAGCGCGAAGCGCTGGACGGTTGGCGGCACACGTCGGTCCTCCTGCTGGGGCGCAAGATCGAGGAGGCGCAGGCGATCGCCCTGATCCAGCCGTCCACCCTGTTGGTTCCGTCACGCACCTATTCGCTGCCGCGGGAGGAGTTCAGGATCTCGTGGGTTGCCGACGGCGGCTACCCGTTGACCGATCCGGTTGCGCATCTGGATATCCGGGAGCGGCAGGCGCTGCACAGTTACGTCAAACGGCTTCACGAGGCGGTGAGCAGGTGGCAGGTGGCCGCCAACAGCCGCCGCCAGCCCCTGGTGACGATGACGCTGGGCCGCCTCGCCGAATTCTGCCGCGATCTCGCGGCCGAAAGCTCTGAGGAATTCGAGACCTCCGATACGTTGGTCGGAAGCCCGCCGCCCTGGCACAATCTGGCGCCGCTGTTCAAGGTTCCGCGCCGCAACATGCGCTCGGGCAGCGACACCCGGCTGATGGTGCGGCGCGAACTGGCCGACGGCAAGGTGGCCGGAGCGGTGCTCTACGGTTCGGCCATTGCCAAGTCGTTGCGCGGCCGGGAACTGTCCGTGTGGGGCGACTACAAGCTGGACGGCATGGCCTTGCCGAATCAGGAGTTCTTCGAGGAGATCGCCCGCCACGCGGCGCGCGACGGCCTTGTCATGATCGACGCGGACACCTTGCTCGCCCCCACGCTGATGCAGGTCCATCACGGTGAGCTTGCAACGGAGATCGACACGCATCGTGAAGACTGGCGCCGTTTCATCCTGCCGGTGGACCCGCGTTTGCTCGCCTTCCTCACCACCAACGAGATCCATGATAATCTCACGCTCGAAAAGACGCGCGACGGATACGCGGTCTCGCTTGCCCTTCCGCTTCAGACGCGGAACAACAGCCCGGTGACCGCGCATATCCGGCGTGAGTATTCGCGGAACAACAACACGCTCATTGACGTCCACCTTCCGGCGAGCCTGGAAATCTGGCCGAACTTCAAAGCGGAAGGGTGGCGGCATCATTACATCGATGCGACCGATTATCTCGATCAGAATGGATCGGTTGGCAACTACGCCCGCCTCGTGGGAGTGGTGGCGCCGCGGGAGATCGTCTCCTCGATTCAGCCCGACGGTTCTGACAACCTGGTGAAGGCGCTGTCGGGTAATCTTGATGGCGATACCTCCTACTGCAAGACTCTGACTGTTCCCAAGGTTGGAAATTCCAGCCGGAGGTTGCGCTTGGCGGCCGGGGCACCGGAGGCCCTATCCTTCGACGCGGGGAACGGTCGACGCGGCATCATCGCCCTGTCCTGGGAAACACCCGCTACGGTCGCCGGATCCTGGAAAGTTGCGATCGATTTCGGGGCAAGCGGCACGACCGTGGTCGTCGAAAAGCCCGGCCGTGTCGATGCGAAGAACCCGCAGCCGATGCGTTGGCGACGCAGCATCCTGAAACGGTCGCTGCGGCCGACAGGTGTGGCGTTCGACCTCGGGCGGCTTCCCTACCATGAGCTTGACTGGCCTAATCCGTCCATGCTGGTCGATCCCTCACGTGTTGACGCCGGCGAACTGGATGACCGGCTTCATGTCTTCGAGCGCGCGGTTCCCATCAACAGGCATGAGGAAACCACCCTCTGGCGAGGATTCGTCACGGGCAGCCTGAGGACGGAGTGGTTGCAGTTCGGCTTGAAGTACGGCCGCAGCATCGGGTCTTCGGTCTCGTTCGACGAAGCCACCAATCACTATCTGCGCACGATCCTGCTGGAAGCAGCGGCCGAGGTGGTCGGATCCGGCGGAAGGCTGGACAACATCCAATGGCTGGCGGCCCACCCGGCCAGCCTGTTCCGCAGCGAGGTCGACGCCCTTCTGATCAACCTTCGCCGGGTGGTGGGCTATGTCGAATCGTCGCTCGCGCCCCGCACCAACGTTACGGCACACCTGGAAAACCGGGCAACGACGGAGTTCCTGGTCCGGACATCGGGGGAATCCGGCAAACGCCTGTCCATCGTGTTCGACATCGGCGGCTACAGCACGGACATCGCCATTTGGAACAACGGCGCGATGCTGTGGACCGGATCGCTGATGGTGGCGGGCCATTCGATCTTCAACGATTACTTCGGTCGCAACCCCGAACGGATCGACGATCTCGTCAACGGGGCTTCCGGCGAACTGAACACCGTGATCCAGAGGACACGCGGTCACCCGGCCTCGATTGATGTCGACAGGCGCGCGCGCGGCATCGTGGAGATGCAATTGCGGCAGGACAGCATCCGTACCGCCCTCGATCGGATCCAACCCGCCACAGTGACGCAGGGCGGGCTGGCGCGGTTGAAGAACGTGATCCGGTTCGCGCACGCCGCCTTCCTCGACTACCTGCACCTGGTCATTGCACGCTTGGGCCTGGTGGAGGAACTCGAGATGGGAGTCAACCTGTTCTATGGCGGGCGCGGCGGTCAGCTTATCGGGTCATTCCTGGGGGATTCGGTCGTCGAGGCAGACGCCCGCCGATATCTGTGGCCCGACGGCTGCATCCGCTCGATCACCCCCGTGTTCAGCTCCTCTCCCAAGAACGAGGTCGCGCGCGGTTTGCTGATGATCGGTCACGGCGAGGTGCCGTCGGCATCGACGTTTCTGCCGATGGGCGAGCGGTTCGAGACGAACGGGCCGAATGGTGTGCACATCGGCCACCCCGCCGATGCGCCCGTCACCGGTGACCTCGTCGCGTCCATGCGCCGCCGCGTGGATCTGACCCGGTTCCAGACCTTCGCCGATTCCTTTTCGAGCCTCTTCAGCGAGCCGGCAACCATTGCAAGGAGGGTTCAGTTCGAAACGACTGTCGAAACCGAGTTCGACATTGAAATCGAACGGGCGAAACTGGCGCTGAAGAGAGCGGGAGGCCATGCGGAGACGATCGAGGCACCTTTGCAACCCGTCTTCTTGCTTGCCGTCCGGACGGCCATCCAACGGTGGCACGAACTGCCGTGAACATGCTCTGTTGGCTGGGGACGGCGCTGCCATCACGGGTGTGGATCGGCGCGCTGGTGCTGACGACGGGTCTCGCGGGCGCCGCCGCCGCTGAAAAGGTGACGGAACCGCTCTTCGAGGTGAAGGCAGCCAGCGCCCAGTGCCAGGCGGCTGCCGACGCGATCGGAGCGGTGTTGAAACAGGTCGTGGCCGACGGCGGCAGGATTGAGCGGGGGACCGGTCAGAGACCATGGACCGTCACGCTGCCCGCGCAACTGAGCCGGATCGAAGACCTGCAGGCTAGCGTGGCGGCGGCACCTTGTCGCATCGACGGGCTTTCGGCGCTGAATGCAGAGTCCATACGGGATTTCTTGAATAGCCGGACCATCAAGAGCAAGAAGATCCCCATCGCGGACAATCTATCGCGTTTCGAACTCGTGTTCGACGACATATCGGCCGGGGCAACAGCGCAACAGCCGTCCGGGGCCGGGGGGTCGCAGTCACCAACATCGTCCCTTAGCAACGCAAACGTGGCAGCCGATTCACCGCCGAACCCGGGAGAGGCTGCCGCCAAGGGGCAGGAGAGCGGACCTCCAGTCACGAGCGGCCCTGTGGTCATCTCCATAAGCACGTTGCAGCCTGCGGGCTGTCAGGAATTCACAACTACGTTCATAGAGGTTCTGAATGAATTCCAGAAAAATGGAGGAACGATCAGGTACGACCGGAACTCCGGACGCTGGTTCGTGACCTCGCCCGCCACGCATGCGTCCTTGTTTGCGGAATACGGCCGGCGGTTCAGTGACGCGACTTGTTCGCTTAGGCATCGCTTGAAAGCGTTCAACCCGGACACATTGGCGGATCTGCTCAATAGCGACGAGGTCGCGGTTGTATGGTCGGGAGGAAGCGATCGGCAGAACCGGATCGACATCGCCATGATCGGCGATGGGTTGTATACGCCGGGTGACCTTTGGCAGTCCATCGAGGCATTCGTCAATGCGCGTGTCGATCCCCGCCATGTGCCGGCGGTCGCGGTTTCCGGGGTGCTGGCAAGTGCCCTGTGTGCCCTCGCCGTACTGTATCTGTCCATCAGGCTCTGGTGGTTGAAATGGTCTTCGGCGCGCGCGAAGCTCCGGCACAAACCGCAGGAAGCACTCACCGATCGCATGAACAGCCTTGTCGAGGTTGTGGCGGCGGTCAGCTTGGAACTGCAGAAGATCACCTCGTTTACTCGCAACGACCTTCCCAATCTCATCAAGGACAACACCGAACAGATTATTACCGAGATGCTGCGGCGAGATCCGCCACCACCGCCGGCTGCACTGCTGGAGCCGGCATGGCAGCGTGCCCGATCGGCTTACGCGGGTCCCCCCACCGGCTTCCTCACCGACTTCCAGAGAGTTATCTCCGGTGTCGGCGATGCCGAATCCTTTCGGAGGAAATGGAAGCCAGAGGTTGTTGAGCTAATCAACAGCGAAGCAAGGCAAAGCAGCTTCACAGTCGCACCGCAACTATATACAATGCAAGGGCCACAAACAGAGACTTATTTTTGGTTGATTGATTTCGATCAAAACGGCAAATATCTTATACCATCGCCTTCGATGTGGAAAGCAAGAGTGCATTATTTGAGGTCGGATGGCATTATGATGGCGGTGTTGTTTGATGGAATTTTCAATCGGAGAGAAGGTGGGGAATTCTCTTTGCTCGAACCGGCGTGTGTCGATGTGAACGGTCAGGCTGTACATGTCCTCGAGCCGGGCGTTCTGATTATCCCCCCGCAGGGGTAGACCCGAGGTCAGGACGATGAACTGGGCCGTCGCAGGATTGAACTGAACCGCCCCGGGTTTCCTGGCAACTGTATTCAGCGGAATTATACCGGCGAGCGCTTGAACTGACCTTTTCAAGCGCTCGCCGGCCGCCGCGACCGCGGCGGCGCGCCCATATGGGCGCGTGAAAGCCAGCGTGGCGCTTGAACGCAATACGGCAAGTCAATTCATTGGCTTGCCGGTATTATGTAGCCCCCGCCACCAGCCTCCGCCGCTCCTCCCTTCTGGCCCAGCTCGCGGCCGCGGATCGAGAGCGGCGCCGTCTCCGCTCCGATCTCCGCCATGTGGACGGTGAACCGCGGTTCACTGAAGGCCCGCGGAATGCCACCCGCCACCCAGAGCGTCGGGGGATTTGTTGGCTAAGACGCGGCTCCTGGTGCTATCGAACCGGTTTCCGATCGAGGGGCAGAATGACTAAGAATGCGACTTGTTCGCAATGAACTTGTGAGCTAGCGTTCGGCGCAAGGAAGGGTTCGATGATCGCGCCATCAATGCCGTTTCATCCCAGAATGGAAAGCAGCACGGAAGGCATCACCATCCTCGGTGATCTCCAGTGGCGCGCCTGGAACGGCATGATCGCGGACGTGTGGAGCGTCGCCTGCGAGCGCGAGGCGCGGGGGGAGTATGTGTCGCAGGCTCCCCGCCTCGTCGTCGTCCTTGATCAGGTGGGGGAGGGTGGCCTGCACGTGACCGCATCGCCCGGCCGCGGCGAGGGCGACCGGCTCAGCCGGCGCGAGCCGCTCAGCTACGTGCCGGCCGGTCTGCGGGTATGGTCGCGGACGGAGAACCTCCGCCGTCTCACCCATCTCGACCTGCACTTCGACATGTCCGTCCTCGGCGGCCGGTTCATGGAGGACCTGGACCTTCGGGGCATGGACACGCCGCGGCTGAAGTTCTCGGACAACCGCCTGCTGGCCGTGGCGCGGCTGATCGCGGCGGAATGCGGGCCTTCGGGCAACCTGCATGATCTCTACGGCGAGAGCCTGATGGCCGCGCTGTTCGTCGGCCTTGCGCAGGCGGGACCCCGGACGGATGCGCGGCGGACCGGGCTTTCGCCGGGCCAGCTGCGCCGGGTGGTCGACTACATCGAGGAGAACTGCACCCGGCCGATCCGCCTCTGCGAGCTCGCGGAACTCACCGGGTTGTCCACCACCTATTTCTGTTCCGCCTTCAAGGCATCCACCGGGGTGCCGCCCTACAAATGGCAGATGCGGGCGCGGGTCGAGCGGGCCAAGACCCTTCTCGCCACCTCGGGCATGACGTTGGCGGGTGTGGCAGCCGCGGCCGGCTTCTCCGATCAGGCGCATCTGACTCGCGTGTTCCGGCAGCTCGTCGGCACGACACCAGCCGCGTGGATGCGGGAGCTTACCGGCTGAGGCACGGCGGTTCCCCTGGGCCCGGTCGATTTTCGAAAGATCGTCCAAGCCGCCGAAAGAGCGTTCAATCCAGCCTCACTGTGCATCTGCTAATCATTTGCAAGCTCCAAACGGTATCGGTGCGGCTTCCTCCGAAGCCGGTTTGCCGGTGGTGCACAGTGACAAAGGTCCATACCGCCATGATACTTATTGGGAAATCGCGTCTGACCCGCCTTCTCCTGAGCGGCACGGCGGTTGCCGGGTTGTTGTTGCCGGCATCCGCCCACGCGCAGGGCGCGGCTCCGGCGGTCGTCCTCGACCCGGTGACGGTTGAGGGGCAACGGACGCCCGACACCACGACAAGCCCGGTGCGCGGTTATGTGCCGGCCCGCTCGGCGACCGGATCGAAGACGGACAGGCCGGTGGAGGCGATCCCGCAGTCGGTGTCGGTGATCGGCCGCGAGGAAATGGACGATCTCGGTGCGCAGAAGGTGGACGAGGCGCTGCGCTACACCCCCGGCGTTTTCAGCCAGCCCTTCGGTCCGGACAGCGACACCAACTGGATGTTCATCCGCGGCTTCCAGGCGACGCAGACCGGCGTTTATCAGGACGGGTTGCAGCTCTACGCCTACGGCTTCGGCGGTCAGTTCGTGGACAGCTACAATCTGGAGCGGATCGAGGTCCTGCGCGGCGCATCCTCCGTGCTGTACGGCGGCAGCAACCCCGGCGGTCTGGTGAACTACGTCACCAAACGGCCGGGTGGGGCGCCGGTCCACACCATCGAGACCGGCATCAACGAGCACGGCACGGCCCACCTGGGTCTCGACTACAGCGACGCGTTCAACGAGACGTTGAGCTACCGGCTCACCGGCCGCATCGCCGGCGGCGACACCTACACCGACTTCGCGGACGGCTTCCGCGGCACCATCTCACCCAGCTTCCGGTGGGCGCCCAACGACCGCAACACCCTGACGGTGCTGACCAACTACACCGACATCGACGAGACGCACAATGGCGGCGCCTTCCTGCCCTATGTCGGCACGGTGGTCGACGCGTCGTTCGGCCGCATCGACCGCGAGGCCAACTTCACCGAGCCGGGCATCGACAAGTACAGGCGCCGGCAAGTCTCGCTTGGGTACGAGTTCGAGCACCGTTTCGACAACGACATGACTTTCCGTCAGAATGCACGCTTCGGCTACAGCAGGGTCCACGAGGTCTCGGTCTACCCCTACGGCTACAACGCCTTCTCGGCGGTTCCGACCGATCCCGACAACCTGTTGTCGCGCATCAACTTCGAGCACAAGACAACCGTCCGCAGCTTCCTGGTCGACAACCAGCTCGAAACCAAGGTGACGACCGGCCCGGTGGCGCACACGCTGCTGGCGGGCATCGACTACAAACACTTCACCATGGATCAGGTGCAGCTCTCCGGCTCGGCGACGCCGGTCAGCGCCACCAACCCGGTCTACGGTGCGCCGCAAGGTCCGCGCTTCGCCTACATCGACCAGGAGCTGACGATGCGTCAGCTCGGCGTCTATCTTCAGGACCAGATGAAGTTCGGCCAGGGTTTCCTGCTGACGTTGAGCGGTCGTCATGACACGGCCACCACCTACGCCGACGGGACGCCGGCCTACGACGGCACCGACCGCAAGCTCAGCGGCCGCGCCGGCCTCGCCTACGAGTTCGCAAACGGCCTGACCCCCTACGCCAGCGTCTCGACCTTCTTCAACCCGGTGCTGGGCTCCTCGCCGGTGGCCGGGGTGTTCAAGCCGGAAAGCGGCCACCAGTACGAGGCCGGCGTCAAGTACCGCCCGCGCTGGATGGACGGCCTGTTCACCGCCGCCCTGTTCGACCTGACCCGCCGGAATGTGGTGACCGGCGCCTTCAACGCCGAAACCCAGCTCGGCGAGGTCAACTCCCGCGGCATCGAGCTGGAGGCCAAGGCGAACATCACCGAGAACCTGAAGGCGACCGCCTCCTTCACGACGATGGACATCGAGATCAAGAAGGACGCCAACCCGGCGGTGATCGGCAAGTCGCCCTACATCGTGCCGGAGACCCAGGCCTCGGCCTTCCTCGACTACAGCTTCCGGGGTACGGCGCTCGACGGCGTGTCGGTCGGTGGCGGCGTGCGCTATATCGGCTCGTCCTGGGCCGACAACGAGAACACGCTCAAGGTCCCCTCGGCCACCGTGTTCGACGCGCGGGTCGGCTACACGCGCGACAACTGGGGCGTCAACCTGTCGGTCACCAACCTGTTCGACAAGGAGTATGTGGCGAGCTGCCAGACGCAGTTCTCCTGCGGCTATGCGGAGGCGCGAACCGCTTTGTTGACCGTGAACATGAGCTGGTAGGCCGACCCCGCGTCCGGCCTGGACCGTTTCCGCGGCGGTTCCGGCCGGTGCATCCTGTGTTCCGGACCATGCAGACGATGAGCAGCCCAGCAAAGAACCCGGCCCTGTACGAGCTCGACGCCGTGCGGTTTTCCGCCGGCGGCCGTGCGATCCTGTCCGGCCTGTCGCTCCGGCTGGAGCAGGGGCGCATCTATGGGCTGGTCGGCCCGAACGGGTCGGGCAAGAGCACGCTCATCCGCATGCTGGCCCGCCAGCAGCCGCCGAGCGGCGGCAGCATCCGCTGCCTGGGCGCCGGGATCGCGTCCATCGGCGACCGGGATTTCGCACGCTCCGTCGCCTACATGCCGCAGTTCACCCCGCCGGCCGAGGGCATGACGGTGCGTGAACTGGTGGCGCTGGGCCGCTTCCCCTGGCACGGCGCGCTCGGTCGCTTCGGTGCGCTGGACGCCGCCAAGGTGGCGGAGGCGATGGCGGACACCCGGCTCGACTCCTTCGCCGACCGGCTGGTGGACAGCCTGTCCGGTGGCGAGCGGCAGCGCGTCTGGCTGGCGATGATGTTGGCGCAGGACACGCGCTGCCTGTTGCTCGACGAGCCGACCTCGGCGCTCGACATCGCCAGCCAGGTCGAGATGCTGGGGTTGGTGCGCCGGCTCGGGCACGCCCGCGGGATCGGCGCCGTCATCGTGCTGCACGACATCAACATGGCCGCCCGCGTGTGCGACGAGATTCTGGCGATGCGCGGCGGCACGCTGATCGCGCAGGGAGCCCCCGCCGCCATCATGACCAGCGAGACGCTGGAGGCCATCTACCACGTCGCCATGGGCATCGTGCCGCACCCCGGCACGGGCGAGCCGATCGGCTACGTCCTGTGATGGGGCCGTTGACGGTAACGCGGCGCCATGCGCTGGCGCTCGCGGCGGGGTTGGTTTCGCTGTCCCGGCCGGCCCGCGCGGTGCCGCCGGTTCGGCCGCGCCGGATCGCCGCCATCGACTGGGCGGCGCTGGAAACCGTGCTGGCGCTGGGGGTGGTGCCCGTTGCCGCCACCGAACTGATCCAGTTCCGCAAGACGGTCGTCGAGCCCGCGGTGCCCGACCGGGTGATCGACATCGGCCTGCGCGGGACACCGAACTACGAGGCGCTGACCCTCGCGGAGCCCGACCTCATCCTCACCTCGAACTATTACGAGGTCCAAAGGCGCAACCTGGAACGTGTGGCGGAAACCCTGTCGCTGTCCGTCTACCAACCGGGCTTGCGGCCCTACCCGGTCGCCGAGGAGGTCACGCTGACGCTCGGGCGGCTGCTCGGTCGGGAGGCGGAGGCACGGGCTGTCGTCGCCGCGACCGGTGCGGGCATCGCACGGCTGCGCGACGGCCTGCGTGGTGTCGCCCGCCGGCCGGTCCTGGCGATCAACTTCGGAGACGCCCGCCATTTCCGTGCCTTCGGTGGCGACAGCATGTTCGGCGAGGTGCTGCGCCGGCTCGGCATCGAGAACGCGTGGGCGACGGAATCGAGCTACAGCGCGGCGGCGCCCCTCGGCATCGAGGCGCTGGCCCGTCTGCCCGATGCCGCGCTCATCGTCGTTCCGCCGATCCCGGTCGCCGTGACCCGCGCGCTCGCCGACAGCGCCCTGTGGCAGGCGCTGCCGACGGTGCGTGAGAAGCGGGTGAGCACGATCGGGCCGGTCAACCATTTCGGCGCGCTTCCGGCCGCCCTGCGCTTTGCCCGCCTCGTCTCCGCCGCCCTGCTCCGGCAGGAGGGGCGCCGGCATGGCTGAGCCTGTCCACATCAACCGGATGCCGACGAACCCGGCGCTCCTGTGGGGCGGTCTCGCGCTGGCCGCCGCCTGCCTGTCCGCCTTCCAGGTCACCGGGCATCTCGTCGCCGGTGTTTCCCCTCGACCCGGGACGGCTCCGCTCGACGGCATCATCCTGTACCACAGCGTGCTTCCGCGCATCGCGGTGGCGCTGGTCGGCGGGGCGGCCCTCGGGCTGTCGGGTCTGCTGCTGCAGCGCGTCCTGCGCAACCCGCTGGCCGAACCCTCGACGCTCGGCGTGTCCGCCGGTGCCCAGCTCGCCATGACCGTGGCGCTGATCCACGCCCCGGCGCTGATGGACCACGCGCGGGAGGGGGTGGCGCTGGCCGGCGGGCTGGCGGCGGTCGGCCTCATCCTTGCCCTCACGTGGCGGCGCGGGCTTGAGCCGGTCGCCGTGGTGTTGGCCGGCATGATGGTGGCGCTGACCGCCACCATGGCCAGCGCGGCGCTGATCCTCGCGAACGGCGAATACCTGTTCTCGATCTTCATCTGGGGTGGCGGGGCGATGGCGCAGCAGAGCTGGGAGCCGGCGCTGACCATCGCCGTAAGGCTGGTGGCGGGTATCGCCGCCGCCGTGCTGCTGTCACGGCCGCTGTCCATCCTCGGGCTCGACGACGCCAGCGCCCGCAGCCTCGGCGTCGCCCTGAACCTGACGCGCTTCGGCGTCATCGGCGTCGCGGTCTGGCTGGCGGCCAGCGTGACGGCGGAGGTCGGGGTGATCGGTTTCGTCGGTCTGGCCGCCCCGGCGCTGGCCCATCTCAGCGGCGCCCGCACCCAGGCGCACAAGCTGGTCGCGGCGCCGCTGATCGGCGCCGTGCTGCTGTGGCTGACCGACGGGCTCGTGCAACTGATGGCCGGGATCGATGGGGAGCGGGTGCCGACGGGCGCGGCCACCGCGCTGCTGGGCGGGCCGCTGCTGCTGTGGCTGCTTCCACGCCTGCGCATGTTCGAATGGCCGTCGCTCGACCGCCGCCCGTCACCGTCGCGCCGCAGCCGGCGGCCCGGCCGGCTGGTCGGCGCGTTCGCCCTGATCGCCGCCATCGCGGTGGCGCTGGCCCTGACCGTCGGTTACGGGCCGGAGGGTTGGACCCTATCGACCGGAAAACTCTTCTCCCGGCTTCTCGATTGGCGCGGTCCACGGGTGGCCGTGGCGGCGGCGGCCGGGGCGATGTTGGCGGCCGCCGGCATGGTGCTCCAGCGGGTCACCGCCAACCCGCTGGCCAGCCCGGAGATCCTGGGCGTGGGAACCGGGGCGGGGGTCGGACTGACCGCGGTCCTGTTCCTGACCGCGGGTTCCGGCATCGGGCTTCAGGTCGCCGGCTCGGCGGCCGGGGCGGTGGTCGTGCTCGGGGCCATGCTGGCCCTGTCGCTGCGCAGCGGCTTCGGGCCGGAGCGGCTGCTGCTGGCCGGCATCGCCATGGGCGCCCTGTGCAGCGCCGTGCTGACCGCCGTCATCGCCACCGGCACGCCGCAGGCCTTCGCCCTGCTGCGCTGGCTCAGCGGGTCGACCAATGACGCCACCCCGGCCGACGCCTGGTTCTGCGCCGTGACGGCAGCCGTGCTGCTGACGGCGCTGCCGCTGGCGTCCCGGTGGCTGGAGATCCTGCCGCTCGGCGACGTGACGGCGCGGTCGATCGGGCTGCCGGTTCGGCGCTGCCGGATCGCCCTGGTGCTGTATGCCGGCGTGCTCACGGCGGCGGCGGCGCTGTTCGTCGGACCGTTGAGCTTCGTCGGGCTGATCGCCCCCCACCTCGCCCGCCTTGCGGGGTTGGGCCGGGCGCGGACGCAGGGTGCGGGTGCCGTCCTGATCGGCATCGGTCTGATGGTGGTATCGGACTGGCTGGCGCGAACCGTATCCTTCCCCTATCAACTGCCGCTCGGACTGTTCGCAGCGCTCCTCGCCGGCCCCTATCTCATCTGGCTGCTCGGCCGTAACGGCCCGCGCTCCGGCCAGCCCTGAACCGTTTCCCGTTGCACCGGAAAGACGCATGCTCCGCCGCTTCTTCTCCTACTATCGGCCCTACAAGGGCCTGCTGGCCCTCGACATCGGCTGTGCCGTCCTCTCGGGCGTGCTGGAGCTGGGGTTCCCGATGGCGGTGCGCGCCTTCGTCGACCAGCTGTTGCCGACCCAGGACTGGCCGCTGATCGTGGCCGCCTCGGCCGCCCTGCTGGGGGTCTATCTGGCCAACGGCGCGCTGATGGCCATCGTGGTCTATTGGGGCCACAAGCTGGGCATCGGCATCGAGACCGAGATGCGGCGCAAGAGCTTCGACCATCTGCAGAAGCTGTCCTTCAGCTTCTATGACAACAACAAGACCGGCCATCTCGTCGGCCGTGTCACCAAGGACCTGGAGGAGATCGGCGAGGTTGCGCATCACGGTCCGGAGGACCTGCTGATCGCGGTCATGACGTTCGTCGGCGCCTTCGTCCTGATGCTGACCGTGCATGTGCCGCTGGCGCTGATGACCGCCGTGGTGGTCCCGGCGGTCGCCTGGCTGACCAGCCGCTACGGTGGGCGGATGACGCACAACTGGCAGGCACTCTACTCCCGTGTCGGCGATTTCAACGTCCGCATCGAGGAGAATGTCGGCGGCATGCGGGTGGTGCAGGCGTTCACCAACGAGGATCACGAGCGCCGGCTGTTCGCCGAGGACAACGACCGCTACCGCCGCACCAAGCTCGACGCCTACCGGATCATGGCGATGTCGACGACGCTCAGCTATCTGAGCATGCGGCTGATCCTGATCATCGTGATGCTGGCGGGCGCGCATTTCGTGCTGGTGGGCGACCTGACCCAGGGCGGCTTCTTCGCATTCCTGCTGCTGGTCAACGTCTTCTTCCGCCCGATCGAGAAGATCAACGCGGTGATCGAGACCTATCCCCGCGGCATCGCCGGCTTCCGGCGCTACAGCTCCCTGCTCGACACGCGGCCGGCGATCACCGACAGGCCCGGTGCGGTCCCGGCACCGGCGCTGAAGGGTGATATCCGCTTCGCGGGGGTGTCCTTCGGATACGACCCGGCGCGCCTGGTGCTCAAGGACATCGACCTTGCCATCAGGGCGGGCTCGACGGTCGCGCTCGTCGGGCCCTCGGGTGCGGGGAAGACGACGATCTGCTCGCTGCTGCCGCGGTTCTACGAGATTTCCGGCGGAGCCATCACCATCGACGGCATCGACATCCGCGACATGACGCTGGCTTCGCTGCGCCGGCAGATCGGGGTCGTCCAGCAGGACGTGTTCCTGTTCGGCGGCACGATCCGCGAGAACATCGCCTATGGACGGCTGGGCGCCTCCGACGCGGAGATCATGGATGCCGCGCGCCGCGCCCATCTCGACGGGTTGATCGCCTCCCTGCCGGACGGGCTCGACACCGTCATCGGCGAGCGCGGCGTGAAGCTGTCCGGCGGTCAGAAGCAGCGGCTGACCATCGCCCGCATGTTCCTGAAGAACCCGCCGATCCTGATCCTCGACGAAGCCACCTCGGCGCTCGACACGCAGACCGAGCGGGAAATCCAGAAATCGCTGATGGAGCTGGCGGAGGGGCGGACGACCCTGGTCATCGCCCACCGGCTGGCGACCATCCGCAACGCCGATGAGGTGTATGTCGTGGATGTGGCGGGCGGCCTCCGCCGCATCGCCTACGAGGACCTCATCGAGCGCGAAGCCAGCGGCATGGTCTGGAGAGGGGCCGAAGGATCGGTCGGAGAGGGCGGGGCAGGGCAAACCCGCCGCCTCGGGTGAAGCGCGCCGCCGCTGTCATCGCGTTCCTTTCACGGCGCTTGCGGCGGCTCGACACCCGGAATGTCCGCTTGTGACCGCTGCGGACGGGCTTCGGGAGTGTTTGCGGGTCGTCAGTCGATCCGGACCGGCTGTCCGGCGGCCAGCCCGGCCTCGTGGCTCGTGATGGCGCTCCGCATCGTCTGCGCGATCCGGGGCCGCCGGTCGAGGCACCGCGACACCGGTCCGGCGACGACCACCGACAGCCGGCGGTCGCCGATCCGCAGCGGGAAGGACACGCCGGCAAGGTCGGGGATGTACTCCGAGTGGCTCTGGTGGTACCCGCGCTCCTCTGCCAGCCGCAATTCGCTCTCGATCGCGTCCACGGTCATGGGCGTGGTCTCGGAATAACGCTCGAACGCGAGCTTGCGGTACAGAGCCTGACGCGCCTCGGGCGCGAGCTGCGCCAGGATGGCGCGCCCGGCCGAACTGGCGTGGGCCGGCACGCGGTCGCCGATCTGGGCGTGGTAGCGGACGGAATGGGTGGATTCCGCCACGTCCAGGAACATGGCGGAGACACCACTGAGCGCGGCGATGGCCGTCGTCTCGCCGGTCTCCGCCGCGATCTCCACCACCAGCCGGTGCGCCGCCTCTGGCAGCGGCTCGGCGTCGGTGATCGTCTGCACGAGCTTCAGCCAGCGTGGCGTCGGGTAGTAGCCGGCGCGCGGGCGCGGCTCGTAGAGGTAGCCCTTCTCCACGATGGTACCGATGAGGTTGAAGGTGCTCGACCGTGGCCAACCGAGATCGTCGGCGATCTCGGCCAGCGTGGCCGGCCGTCGGCGCTGCGAGAAATACTCCAGCAGCTCCAACACGTTTGCCGCCTGTCTTACGCTCATGTGTCGCATCGCCCGGTCTGTGGCACGCCACATCTCTAGCCGAGCCAAGGGCGCCGGCGCAAGTCGCTTGCCGGAAAAATTCCTTTACGGGAATTTCAGATTCACGTACAAGAATTTCAGCCGCACCAACAGTGCGGCCGACGCAACGGCGATCCGCCGGAACGAACAAGGATACCGGGAGGAAACACACATGCCGTCATCTCGGCGCGGAGCCTCGCTGGCTCTGGCATTTTCCGTAGCCCTGGGTTTCGGCTCCGCAGCGCTGGCCCAGGTGCCCGTCAAGGTCGGCGTGCTTGCCGACATGTCGGGCATATTCTCCGACATCGGCGGCAAGGGCTCGCTGGAAGCGACGCTGATGGCCGTCGAGGACTTCAAGCGTCTGCCGGGTGCCGACGCGCTGGCCATCGAGGTCGTCTCCGCCGATGCCCAGAACAAGCCGGACATCGCCAGCAACGTGGTGCGGACATGGTTCGATTCCGAGGGCGTGGACGTCCTGGTCGACCTGCCGACCAGCGCCATCTCGCTGGCGGTCGCTTCCCTCGTGAAGGACAAGAACAAGGTCGCGCTGTTCACCGCTTCCGGCACATCGGAATTGACCGGAAAGTCGTGCACCCCCAATTCCGTGCATTGGACCTACGACACCTGGGCGCTCGCCCACGGGACGGCGGATGCCATCGCCAAGGCGGGTGGGAAGCGGTGGTTCTTCCTGACGGCCGATTTCGCACTCGGCCACTCGCTGGAGCGTGACGCGGCTCCCGTAATCGCCGCGAACGGTGGCAAGATCGTCGGCAGCGTCCGCCATTCCACCGACACCAAGGACTTCTCCTCCTACCTGCTTCAGGCCCAGTCGTCGGGGGCCCAGATCATCGCGCTCGCCAACGCGGGCGGCGACACCATCACGGCGATCAAGCAGGCGGCGGAGTTCGGCATCACCGCGGGTGGCCAGAAACTGGCCGGCATGCTGTTGTTCATCTCCGACATCCACTCCCTCGGCCTGGCGACGGCGCAAGGCCTGCAGCTCACCACCGGGTTCTACTGGGACGTCAACGATCAGACGCGCGCCTTCGGAAAGCGCTTCGCTGCGCGCAACAGCGGTCGTTATCCCAGCATGAACCAGGCCGGCGCCTACTCCGCGGTGCTCACCTATCTCAAGGCGGTGGCGAAGGTCGGTTCGGCCAAGGACGGCGCCGCGGTGGTGAGGGCCATCCGTGACATGGGGCCGTTCGAGGATCCTCTGTTCGGGCGGACCCAGTTGCGTGAGGACGGGCGCGTCATCCACCCCATGATGCTGGTGCAGGTCAAGGCGCCGTCGGAATCGAAGGGCCCCTTCGACTATTACAAGGTTCTGGCGACCATCCCGGCCGACCAGGCGTTCCGCCCATTGGCCGACGGCAACTGCCCGCTCGTGAAGTAGACGGCCAACCTCCACCCCGACATGACCGGTCACCGGCGCGCGGCTTGGGCCGCGCGCGACGGGATCACCATGTTCCGAACCAAGAGGGGACCATGCGTTCCACAATCGAAGCCACGGCCTCCCTGACCGACGGATCCACCCTCCGCCACGAGCGCCTGTTCATCGGCGGGGCCTGGGTGGAGCCGGAGGACGGCGGCCTGATGGAGAGCATCGACCCGTCGCAGGGACGGCCCTGGGCCGTCGTCGCCTATGGCGGATCGCGTGACGTCGCAAAGGCCGTGGACGCGGCGCGGTCCGCCCTGGAGGGGCCCTGGGGCCGCATGCCGGGCCACGAACGCGCCGCGCTGATGCGGCGCTTCGCCGACCTCTACCGCGAACGCGCCCGAGCGCTCGCCGTGCTGGAGACGCGCGATTCCGGGCGGGCGCTGCGGGAATCGCTGGCCGACGTCTCCGGCCATGCCACCGCCTACCACTGGTGGGCGTCGCTGGCCGACAAGCACGCCGGCCGCACGATCCCCATCGACGACAGCGTGCACGCCTTCACCACCCGCGTGCCGGTCGGGGTGGTCGGGGCCATCACGCCATGGAACGTGCCGCTGATGGCCGCATCCTGGAAGCTGGGCCCGGCGTTGGCCGCCGGCTGCACCGTGGTGCTGAAGCCCGCCGAGCACACCCCGGTCGCTTCGCTGGAACTGGGGAGGCTGTTCGAGGAGGCGGGATTCCCGCCGGGCGTGGTCAACGTGGTTCCGGGCTTCGGCAAGGACGGTGCCGGTGAGCATCTGGTCGCGCACCCCGGTGTCGACAAGATCGCCTTCACCGGCGAGGGCGCGACCGCCCAGGCGATCCTGCGCGCCGGCGGCGACACCATGAAGCGGTTCACCTTCGAGCTGGGCGGGAAATCCCCGCACATCATCTTCGCCGATGCCGATCTGGAGCAGGCGCTGAACGCCGCGACCAACTCCGCCTGGACGCTGTGCGGGCAGAGCTGCGCGCTGGGATCGCGCGTGCTGGTGCAGCGCCCGGTCTACGACCGGGTGGTGGAGGAGTTCGTGCGGCGGGCGGGTCGGGTGCGGGTCGGGCCTCCGCTCGACGAGGCCACCCACATGGGGCCGCAGGCGCACGGGGAGCAGCTCGCCAAGACCCTGTCCTACATCGACATCGGGCGTGCCGAGGGGGCCGAGCTGGTGGCCGGCGGCCATCGCCTGACCGGTCCGGAGCACGCCGCGGGGTATTTCGTCGAGCCCACCGTCTTCGCCAACGTCTCGAACGGCATGCGCATCGCCCGGGAGGAGATCTTCGGCCCGGTGGCGGCCCTGATCCCGTTCGACGACGAGGAGGAGGCGGTGGCGCTCGCCAACGACAGCAGCTACGGCCTCACCGCCGGGCTGTGGACCGGCGATGTCGGGCGCGCCCACCGGGTCGCGGCGCGCATCCGCGCCGGCATGGTCTGGGTGAACACCTACCGCTTCATCCGCTGGTCCACCCCCTATGGCGGATTCAAAGGGAGCGGCTGGGGCCGCGAGAACGGGGTCGAGGCGCTCGATTCCTACCTGGAGACACGGACGACGGTGATCAGCACCACCGGGCGCTTCCCCGACGCCTACGCACGCTGACCGTCTCACGAAAGGAATGCGAAACATGCGGTTGTCCAACAAGCTCGCCGTGGTGACGGCGGCCGCCTCCGGCATGGGTCGGGCCGGCGTGGAGTTGTTCCTGCGCGAGGGCGCCAGGGTGGCGGCGGTGGACGTCAACGCCGACGGCCTCGCCGACCTCGCCGCCGCCATGGAGGCCAAGGGATACGCCCTCGAAACGATCCGCGCCGATCTCTCCCGGCCGGAGGAGATGCGCGGGTCGATCAACGAGGCCGCCGCACGGCTCGGCGGAATCGATGTGCTGTGGGCGCACGCCGGCACGCCCGGCCCGGGGGGCGTGGAGAATCTCGACCTCGCGGCCTACGAGCACGCCATCGCGCTGAACGTCACCTCCGCCACGCTGGCCGCCGGCGAGGTGATCGGCCATATGCGCCGCCGCGGTGGCGGGTCGGTGGTGTTCACCGCCTCGGTCTCCGGCCTCGTCGGCTCGATGTTCAGCCCGGTCTATTCGGCCGCCAAGTTCGCCGTCGTCGGTCTGACCAAGTCGCTGGCCCAGCGCTTCGCGCCCGACAACGTGCGCGTCAACGTGGTGTGTCCGGGGCTGGCGGACACGCCGATGAAGCTGGGCTTCACCGGCCGCTCCGGCGACCCCGCCGAGGCGGCCGCGAACCAGGAGAGGATGCTGGCCGCCGTACCCATGGGCCGGCTGTGCAAGGCGGAGGAGGTGGCCCACGCGGTGCTCTGGCTCGCCTCCGACGACGCCTCCTTCGTGACCGGGGTGGCGCTGCCGGTGGACGGCGGCTTCACCGCCCGCTGATCGGGGGAACGGCGGTGCCCGGACCCCTGAACGGCGTCACGGTGATCGACCTCAGCACCGTGATCGCCGGCCCCTACGCGAGTCGGATCCTGGCCGATTTCGGGGCGCGGGTGATCAAGGTGGAGCCACCCGGCGGCGACATCATGCGCTATCCGGGGCCGGCGCGGTCGCACGGGATGGGCGCGGCCTTCCTCACCTGCAACCAGGGCAAGGAAGGCCGCGTGCTCGATCTGAAGGACCCAGGCCAGCGGGCCCGGCTGCTGGACATGGTGGGCGGGGCGGACGTGCTGCTGCACAACATGCGGGCCGCCGCGATCGGGCGCCTCGGCCTCGGCTACGAGCAGCTCCGAGCCGTCAACCCGCGGCTCATCCACTGCGCCATCGTCGGCTACGGGCAGGACGGTCCCTACTGCGACCGGCCCGCCTACGACGATGTGATCCAGGCGGAGGCCGGGTGGGCCGACCTGCACGCGCGCACCGGCGGGGAGCCGCGCTACGCCCCGACCATCGTCGCCGACAAGACGACCGGGCTGTACGCGGCCGCCGCCATCAACGCCGCCCTGCTGGCCCGCACGTCTTCCGGCGTCGGACAATCCATCGAGGTCCCGATGTTCGAGGTCATGGCGTCCTTCCTGGCGGTGGAGCATCTGGCAGGCCGGGCCTTCCGGCCCGCCCTTGGTCCCACGGGCTACGACCGGGTGCTATCGCCGCACCGCCGGCCTTACCGCACCAGCGACGGGCACATCTGCGTGATGCCCTACAGCGGGGCGCAGTGGCGGGCCTTCTTCACGGCGGCCGGCCGCGACGACTGGGCGTCGGAGCCGGCGCTTGCCTCCGACACCGCGCGCGCCGGGATGATCGGCCGGCTCTACCAGAGGCTTGCTGACTGCCTCGCGGTGCACGGCACCGGCCATTGGCTATCGCTGCTGCGCGGACTCGACATACCCTGCGCGCCCGTCAACACGCTCGACGAGCTGCTCGGCGACGAGCACATCGTCGCGGTCGGGCTGTTCCAGCCGCTCGACCACCCGACCGAAGGCGAATTGCTGGGGGTCCGCTCGCCGGTGCGCTTCTCCGCAACGCCCTGCGAGTCCACCAGTCCCGCCCCGCGGCTGTGGAGCGGATCGGACGACGCCGCCGGGTCGTTATCCTGAGGGGGGCGGCCGGCGGCGTCGGGTCCGGTCCGTCCCCCTGCGCATCACTCCTCCGCCACGAAATGGCCGGGGCCGGCGGCGCGCAGCCGGACCGGGGGCGGGGTGTAGCCTTGCGGGTGGATGGGGCTGGGAATGTCGCCCACCGCCAGGCTGCGCCCGCGCCGGCCGCGGGCGGCCGGATCGGCCACCGGCACCGCGGAGAGCAGCCGCTGCGTGTAGGAATGGCGCGGGTTGGCCAGCACCTCCCGGCGCGGCCCGATCTCCACGATGCGGCCCAGATGCATCACCGCCACGCGGTGGCTCACACGCTCCACGACAGCCATGTCGTGCGAGATGAACAGGTAGGAGAGGCCGAGCCTTGATTGCAGATCCAGCATCAGATTGACGATCTGCGCCTGGATCGACACGTCGAGCGCCGAGACCGCCTCGTCCGCGATGATCAGGCGGGGGTGCAGGGCCAGCGCGCGGGCGATGCACAGCCGCTGCCGCTGCCCGCCCGAGAACTGGTGCGGGTAGCGCCGCATCTGGTCCGGCGACAGCCCGACCAGCCCGAACAGCTCCGCCACCCGGTCGCGGACGGTGGCGCGGCTCTCGGTGCGGTGTATGCGCATCGGCTCGCCGACCAGGTCACCGACCGTACGCCTGGGGTCCAGGCTCGCGTACGGGTCCTGGAAGACCATCTGCATTTCCCGGCGGTGCGGCTTCATCGCGCGGTGCGACAGGCCGGTGATGTCGGTGCCCAATAGCCGGATGGCGCCGTCGGTCGGCTCGGTCAGCCGCATGACGAGGTTGGCGACGGTCGATTTGCCCGACCCGCTCTCGCCCACCACGGCCAGCGTCTCCCCCGCGCTCAGCGTGAAGGACACGGACTCCACCGCGTGCACCTGCCCGCCGGCGGCCGGGAAGCGCTTGACCAGCCCGTCCACCTCCAGCACCGGCCGGTCGGACGGTGGGGCGGTCTCCGCCGGAGCCTCGGCACCCGGCAGCGGAAAGGGCTTGGGGTAGGGCGTGTCGGCAAGGCTGCCGAGCCGCGGCACGGCGTCGAGCAGCAGGCGCGTGTACTCCGCCTGCGGGGCCGCGAAGATGCGGCCGACCGGGCCCTCCTCCACGAACTCCGACCGGCACATGACGACGACGCGGTCGGCCGTCTCCGCCACCACGCCCATGTCGTGGGTGATCAGGATGATGGCCGTCCCGAACTCCTCCTGGAGCTGGCGCATCAGCTCCAGCGTCTGCGCCTGGATGGTGACGTCCAGAGCCGTGGTCGGCTCGTCGGCGATCAGGATGGATGGGCGGCAGGCGAGCGCCATGGCGATCATCACGCGCTGGCGCATGCCGCCGGACATCTCGTGCGGATAGGTGCGCAGCCGCCGCTCGGGGTCGGGGATGCGGACCTTGCGCAGCATTTCCAGCGCCGTCTCCATCGCCTCGTCCCAGGAAATCCCGCGGTGCAGGACGAGGGTCTCGGCGATCTGGTTGCCGACGGTGTAGACCGGGTTCAGGCTGGTCAGCGGCTCCTGGAAGATCATGGAGATGGCGTCGCCGCGGATGCCGCGCAGCACGCGTTCGGGCTGGCGGACGAGATCGACGACGCTGCCGTCCGGCCGCCGGAACAGGATCTCCCCCGCCTCGATCACCCCCTGGCTGCCGTATTCGATCAGCCGCAGGATGGCGAGCGCCGTCACCGACTTGCCGGAGCCGGACTCGCCGACGATCGCCAGCGTCTCCCCGCGGTCGAGATGGAAGCTCAGGTCCTTGACCGCCACCACCGAACCGAAGCGCACGGTAAGCCCGCGCACCTCGAGAAGCCGGTTCTCCGGCATCGACAGGGCGTCCATCAGCGTTCCCGGAGCTTGGGGTTGAAGGCGTCGTTGAGACCATCGCCGATCAGGCTGACGGCCAGCACGGTCAGGAAGATGGCGATGCCCGGCAGCGTCACCGGCCACCAGGCGTCCAGGATGTATTCGCGGCTGGCGCCGATCATGAAGCCCCAGCTCATGGTCGTCGGGTCGCCGAGGCCGAGGAAGCTCAGCCCCGCCTCGAACAGGATCGCCACGCCCGTGTTCATCGCCGCCATCACGATCAGCGGCGGCAGCGCGTTGGGAAGGATCACGCGCAGCATGATGCGGGCGTTGGACGCGCTGAGCGCGCGGGCGGCGCGCACGAACTCCTGCTGGTTCAGGCGCATGAACTCCGCCCGCGCCAGCCGCGCCACCCCGGTCCAGGACGCCAGGCCGATGGTGGCGGCGATGGTGGTCAGAGTCGGCTGGAATAGGGTGATCAGCACCATCGCCAGCAGCAGCGGCGGCAGCACCTGGAAGAACTCGGTCACCCGCATCAGCGTGGCGTCCACCCAGCCGCCGTAATAGCCGGCGAAGGCGCCGATCAGCACGCCGAGCACGATGGAGATGACGGCCGCGGAGGCGCCGACCGCCAGCGTCGCCGTCCCGCCATGCACGATGCCGGCCAGCACGTCGCGGCCGAGATAGTCGGTGCCCAGCACGTACTCCGTCTCCAACGGCGGCGTGAAGGGCGCCCACACCATGCCGAACGGATCGACGGGGTAGAGCAGGGGACCGACCAGCGTCATCAGGACGATGCCGACCATCAGCACCAGCCCGGCGACCGCGGCGCGGTTGCGCAGGAACATGCGCCACGCCTCGCCCATCGGGCTGCGCGCGGCGGGCGGGGCGCCGTACACGCCGGCGGCGGCCGGGGTCCGCTGTGGCACGGCGCTCATCGCGACCCCTTGCCCGCGATGCGCGGGTCGGCGAGACGGTAGAACAGGTCGGTCAACTGGTTCGCCACGATCACCACCAGGGCGGAGAAGAACAGGATGCCGAGGATGGTCGGCGCGTCGCGCCGCAGAATGCTCTCGAAGGCCAGCCGCCCCATGCCCGGCCAGCCGAACACCGTCTCCACCAGCACCGCGCCGGCGAACAGGTTGCTGAACTGCAGGCCGGCCATGGTGATGACCGGCAGGATCGCGTTGCGCAGCGCGTGCTTGAAGATGACCTTGCCCTCGCCCAGCCCCTTCGCCCGCGCCGTGCGGATGTAGTCGGAGCCGAGCACGTCCAGCATCGCCGCCCGGCTCAGCCGGCTGTACTGGGCGATGTAGACGATGGCGAGCGTGAAGGCCGGCAGGACGAGGTGGTGCGCCACGTCGATCAGGTAGGAGATCCCGGTCCGGTCGCCGATCCCGCTGTACATGCCGGTCACCGGGAACAGCGGCCAGACCGACGCGAACAGGATCAGCAGCAGGATGCCGGTCCAGAAGACCGGCGCCGAATAGCCGGCCAGCGACAGCACGGTCAGCGCGTGGCTGAACCAGCTCCGCGGCCAGCGGGCCGAGATCACGCCCAGCACCGTGCCGACCACCACCGCCAGCACCAGCGCGCTGAGGACGAGGATCAGCGTCGGCAGGATGCGCTGGCCGATCAGCGCCGTCACCGGACGGTCGAAGTAGAAGGAATAGCCGAGGTCGCCCGTCAGCACCCGCCCGAGATAGGCGAGGAGCTGCTCGTGCAGGGGAAGGTCCAGCCCGAAGCGGGTGCGGATTTCCGCCAGCACCTCGGGCGTGGCGCCGCCCATGTCCCCGGCGATCACCTGCGCCGGGTCGCCCGGCGCCAGATGGATCAGAAGGAAGTTGAACACCAGGACGGCGAGCAGCAGCCCCAGCACATGCGCCGTCCGGTACAGCACCGCGCGCGCGATCGACGTCATGGCCGGTTCTCCGCTGCCCGCAGACTCATCAGGGCTTCTGCGCCCAATAGGTCTCGTCCAGCGGCGACGCCGTGCCCCAGATGGTGGTCGGCAGGTTGGCCAGCCGCTTGTCGAACACGGTGTGGTAGGGCGACACGGCGATGAAGAGGATGGGGGCGTCGTCCACCACGATCTTCTGGAACTCGTCGTAGAGCGCCTTGCGCTTCGCCTCGTCCTGCTCCTTGCCGGCGGCGGCCAGCAGCTCGTCCACCCGCGGGTTGCTGTAGCTCTGGGTGTTGGACCAGATCACGCCCTTGCGGATGTTGGAGGACAGGTAGGTGCGGTGCACGCCGATGACCGGGTCGCCCCAGTTGAACACCACGTCCATGGTGGCGTCGAAGTCGTGGTTCGACACCCGGCTGGCCCAGGTCGGGAAGTCGGGGGAGGGGCGCGGCTCCGCCTTGATGCCGACCTTGGCGAGCTGTGGCTTCATGTACTCGGCCATGGTCTTCAGGAGCGCGAAGCCGGGGATGTAGTCCACGTTCATGGTGAAGCGCGTGCCGTCCGCCTTGCGCGGGAAGCCGGCCTCGTCCAGCAGCCTGTTGGCCTTGTCCAGGTCCAGCTTGTAGGGCTCGACATCCTTGGGCGAGAAGGGGCTGCCGGGAGCGATGGGGCCGAGGGCGCGTACGCCCACCCCCTCCATCAGCGCCTTGGTCACGAATTCCTTGTCGATGGCGTAGCCGATCGCCTGGCGCACCTTCTTGTTGTCGAACGGCGGGCGCTCCAGGTTGAAGGCCAGCCAGTTGATGGGGCCGATGCCGGCGTAGCCCTGGTCGGTCACCACCAGCCCGTCCTGGCGCTTCATCCGGTTGATGTCGCGGATGCGCTCCTCGAACGGCATCACATGGCCCTCGTGCCGCTCCATGGCGATGGTGCGGTTGGGGCCGTCGGGGATGATGCGCATCACGATGCGGTCGAGGTACGGCCGGTCCTTGATGAAGAAGTCGTCGTTGCGCACCAGGGTGATGTACTCGCCCTCGCGGTACTCCTCGAACTTGAAGGGGCCGGAGCCGACGGGCTTCAGGTTGGCCGGGTGGCTCTTCAGGTCCTGGCCGTCGCCGTAGACGTGCTTGGGCAGGATCGGCATCAGCGCCGGCGACATCGCCAGCAGGATCGCCGGGTGCGGGTGGGCGAGGCGGACGATCGCGGTCCGCGGGTCCGGCGTGTCGACGCCGGTCACCGGCTCCAGCATGCTCTTGAAGGGGTGGTTCTCCTTCACCGCCATGACGGAGAAGGCGACGTCCTCCGAGGTGACGGGCTTGCCGTCATGGAACTTGGCACCGTCCACCAGGGTCAGCGTGACGCTGAGCCCGTCGGGCGCCATCTCCCACTTCTCGGCCAGATACGGCTGCGGTTTCCAGTCGGCGTCGAAGCGCAGCGGACTCGCGAAGATCTGGGCGGCCGGCATGGCGGTGGCGATGCCGGACTGGACGGCGGAGTTGAAGTGGCGCGGCGCGGAGGCGACCGGCCAAACGATGGAGCCGCCGCGGGTGGGTTCGGCCAGCGCCGCACCGGCCACGATCACCGTGGCGACGGCCGCGCCGCACAGCAGTTTCGTGAATTCCCTGAACATGTGCCTTTTGTCCCCCGTCCTTGGTCGTGGTTATTTGTATACAGACAAACCGTCAGCGCAACGCCTCGTTCAGGAGGGGCCATAGCCCGTCCGGTCCCAGAGCGCCGGGAATGCCGATCGCCACCAGCCGGCTGCCGGGTTGGGTGTCCGCCGGTTCTGCCAGCGGCTCGATGCTCATCCGCCGCCCGACCATGTGGAACACGGCGGGGCGGGTCGAATCGTCGTCGGCAAAGCGCAGAACGCCCTTGGCCCGCACCACGCCGGGCGGCAGCGCCGCCATGGCCTCGGCGAAGCGACCGCGGTCGATCGGACGGCTGGTCTCGGCGCTCCAGGTGGCGAAGTCCGCGTGCGGGGCGTGGCCGTGGACATGGTCCGCGGTTTTCGGGTGGTCGGCGTCGAGGAACAGGATCTCCTCGGCGACGGCACCGTAGCGGGAGGGGACCATGCGCACGTGCGGGACCGTGGCCTTCAGCCACGCCCGCACCGCGTCCCCCTGCGCCTCGTCGATCAGGTCGAGCTTGCCGAGCACCAGAAGGTCGGCGGCGGCGAGCTGGCGGAGCACGGTGTCGCCCATGTAGCGGTCGGCGGCGAGCGCGCGCACCCGCTCCGCATCGACCACCACGACCACCGCGTTGAGGCGGTAGTCGGGATCGGCCAGCCCGATCTCCGCGATGCGCATGGGGTCGGAGACGCCGCTGGCCTCGATGATCAGGTCGTCCGGCCGGTCGGGGCGGCGCTGGAGGTCGAGCAGGGCGGCCATCAGGTCGCCGCCGACCGTGCAGCAGGCGCAGCCGTTCTTCAGCTCCAGCGTCCGCCCCTGACGCCCGGCGATCAGCTCCGCGTCGATGTTGATCGACCCGAAATCGTTGACCAGCACCATGACGCGGCGGCCATGCCGGCCTTGCAGCACCCGGTTCAGCAGGGTCGTCTTGCCCGCCCCCAGGAAGCCGCCGATGACCGTCAGGGCGATGGTCACGCGTTCCCTCCTCCCGGTCCTCCCGGTGCCTGGAAGACGGTGCCGCCCAGGACCGTGCCCCAAACCGGCACGTCCTTCAGCGCCTCCGGCGCAACCTCCGTCGGGTCCACGTCGAGCACGGTGAAGTCGGCCCGCTTGCCGACCTCGATGCTGCCGATCTCGTGATCCATGCGCAGCGTGTAGGCGGCGCCCAGCGTGATGGCGCGCAACGCGTCCTCCACGGTGATCCGGTCCGCCTCCCCGCCCAGCACGCGCCCGCCGGAGGTCCGCCGGTTGACCGCGCACCAGGCCGAGAAGAGCGGGCCGATGGGCGTGATCGGTGCGTCGGAATGTACGGCGAAGGGCACGCCGAGCCGCTTGGCGGTGCCGACCGCGTCCATGCGGTTGGCCCGGTCGGGGCCCATGGTTAGGGCGTAGTGCGCGTCGCCCCAGTAGAAGATATGGTTGGCGAACAGGTTCACGCAGACGCCCAGCGACGCCATGCTGCGGAACTGCGCCTCGTCGGCCATCTGGCAGTGCTGGAGGGTGTGGCGGTGGTCGGGGCGCGGCGTCTCGGTCAGAACGGAGGCGATGACCTCGAGTGCCGCTTCCGACGCCTCGTCGCCGTTCACGTGGATGTGCGCCTGGAAGCCGGCCTTGTGGTAGGCGGCCAGGATGCTCCGCAGCTCCTCCGGCCCGGTGTTCCAGATGCCGTTGGGCGCGCCGTTGTAATAGCCGGGCCACTTCAGCCGGGCCGAGAAGCCCTGGATCGAGCCGTCGGTCATCAGCTTGACGATGCCGAAGCGCAGCTTGTCGGTGTTGCGCGCCACCAGCCGGCGCAGCTTCTCCACCCCGTCCACCCCGTGGCCGGAGCCGTTGAGGGCCGACACCACGCGCACGGGGAAGGCCGGGTCGGCGGTGACGGCGGTCAGGTTGCCGACCATCTCGTCCGACAGGTCGTTGTAGAGGTCCGCCACGGTGGTGACGCCGGCAAGCTGCGCCACCCGCCCGAAGCGCCACACGGCCCGCTCCGTGCCCGGTGCGGTGAAGAACTCGCCGCCCGCGACCTTGTAGGCGAGATACATGGCGGCGAATTCCTGAAGTTCGCCGTTCGGCTCCCCATCGGGAAAGCGCGCGATGCCGGTCACCGGCGTGGCCGCGGTGATGCCCGCCCGCGTCATCAGGGCGGAGTTCACGTTCATCAGGTGCACACTGGCGTGCAGCACGGCCACCGGCCGCGTGGCGGAGACGCGGTCCAGGTCGCGGCAGGTCATGCGCTGGCCGCCGAACAGGATCGGGTCGAACCCCCAGGCGAGCAGCGGCGCATTGGGATCGGTCATCGCCGCCTCGGCGGCACGCAGCCGCTCGACGACCGCGTCGATGCTGGTCAGGCCGGGCTGGAGCGTGCCGTCGGGTGAGCGGCGGTCGTGGTAGCCGACGTAGGTGAAGTCCCAGAAGCCGCCTTCCAGCACATGGGCGTGCCCCTCGACCAACCCCGGCATCAGCACCTTGGACGCGAAGCGGTCGTCGACCTGGTGCGGCCCCCAGCCTTCCAGTTCCTCCAGCGAACCGACGCCGAGAATTCGGCCGTCGCGCACGGCGACGTGGGTGGCGGCCGGACGGCTGTGGTTCATGGTCAGGATCTTGCGCGCGGCGAAGATGGTCGTGCTGCTCACCCGCGGTCTCTCCCTGTGCCGGCGTTCTGTTGCACTGCAATGGTTTGCATGCGAAGTGTGCCGCTGCGACGACGGGCCGGTAGTACCAGTCTTGCTTAATCGATGGGTCCAACGGCAGCGGAGCGGGTCACGGACCGTGATGCAGCACGTGCACCCGTCCTTCGAACTCCCGCACCTCCATGCGGTAGCCGAACAACGCCTCCAGCCGGTCGGGGGTCAGCACCTCGGCGGGCGTGCCGTCGGCCAGGATCCGGCCGTCCTTCATGGCGAGGATGCGGTCGGCGTAGGCGGCCGCGTAGTTGATGTCGTGGAGCACGATCACCACGGTCCGCTGCCCGCCGTCCACCACGTCGCGCAGGTGCCGCATCATCTGGCGGCCGTACATCGGGTCCAGGTTGTTCAGCGGTTCGTCGAGCAACAGGTAGTCCGTTCCCTGGCAGAAGGCCATCGCCACGAAGGCGCGTTGCCGCTGCCCGCCCGACAGCGTGTCCAGGCCGCGGGCGGCGAGGTCGCCGAGGTCGAAGCGTTCGAGCGAGGCGTCGATGTGCCGGTGGTCCTCGGCGGTCTGCCGGCCACGGCTGTGGGGAAACCGGCCGAACCCCACCAGCTCCCGGACGGTCAGGCGCCCGACCGGGCCGGTGTCCTGGCGCATGATGGTCAGCGACCGGGCGAGCAGCCGGCCGGGGGTGCGGTCCACCGGCATGCCATCCACCGCGATGCGTCCGGACTGGAGAGGCTGGAGCCGGGCGACCAGCGACAGCAGCGTGGACTTGCCGGCGCCGTTCGGGCCGATCAGCGCGGTCAGCCCGCCCTTCGGCAGGCTCACCGTCACGTCGCGCAGCACCGGGGTCCCGCGGTGTGCGAAGGACACGCCCTCGATCTCGATCATGCCCGCCGCCCGCCTGCCAGAAGAACCAGGAACAGGAGTCCGCCCGCGAACTCCACGATCACCCCCAGGGTGGAGGCGCCGCCGAACCCGTGCTGGAGCGTCGCCTGCCCGCCGACCAGCACGGCGACGCCGATCAGCGCCGCGGCCGGCAGCAGCACCGCGTGGCGTCGGGTGCCGGTCAGCCGCTCGGCCAGCGCCACCACCAGGAGCCCCAGGAAGGCGACCGGCCCGACCAGCGCCGTGGACGCCGCCACCAGCACCACCACCAGCCCGAGGACCGCGGTCACCGCCGGTATCCAGTCGATGCCCAGGCTGACCGCGGCGTCCGGTCCCAGAGACATCACGTCCAGACGGTGCCGCCACGCCCACGCCACCCCGACACCGGCGGTGATCAGGAGCAGGCCGGGGAGGAGCAGGGCAGGGGGCACGGCGGAGAAGTTGGCGTAGCTGGCCCCCTGGACCACGGCGAACTCGTTGGGGTCGATCAGCCGCGCGACCAGGGCGGTCAGGCTGCGGAAGAGGATGCCGAGCACGGCTCCGGTCAGCAGCAACAGGGTGAGCGATAGCCGCCGGCGCAGCAGCGGCAGGAACACCACCAGCGCCATCCCGATCATGACCAGCAGCCCGCAGGCGAAGCGCAGGCGGGCGTCGATCGACGCGTAGCCGATGCCCCCCAGGGTGAACACCAGCAGCGTCTGACCCAGGACGTAGAGCGCGTCGAGCCCCATGACCGATGGGGTGAGGATGCGGTTGGCGGTCACCGTCTGCAACAGCACGGTGGCGACCGCGACCGCAACTCCCACCTGGACCAGCCCGAGCAGACGCAACGCCCGCAGCTCCAACACGAAAGCGAGATTGCCACGCAGGCCAAGCCCCAGGAAGACCGCCGCCACCAGCAGCGCCACCGCACCGGCGATCCACAGCCCGCGCTCAGCCATGGCGCAGCTCCCGCGCCAGCAGGGCGAGGAAGCCGGCGGCACCCACCACGCCCAGCGTGGTCCCGACCGGAATCTCGTAGGGATAGCGCAGGACCCGGCCAAGCACGTCGCAGGCGAGGGTCAGCGCCGCCCCGCCCAGGGCCACCCAGGGCAGGGTGCCGCGCAGGTTGTCGCCGCGCAGGCGGGAGACGAGGTTGGGCACGATCAACCCGACGAAGGGGATCAGTCCGACCACCACCACGGTGAGCGCGGAGACCATGGCGACGATCAGCAATCCCAGCCGCAGCATGCGGTCGTAGTCGAGGCCGAGCCCGGTGCCGACCTCCCGCCCCAGCGATGCGATCGTCAGTGCGTCGGCCAGCCACCATGCCAGCCCCACCATGGCGGCGATCGCCCACAGCAGCTCGTACCGGCCGCGCAGCACGCCGGAGAAGTCGCCGTTCAGCCAGATGTCGAGATATTGCAGCAGGTCCATGTGCCAAGCGACGAAGGTCACCCCGGCCGTGATGACGCCGCCGTAGATCAGTCCGAACAGTGGCATCAGGTGCGGTTCGGTGGGTGGCAGGCGTTGCGCCAGCGCCAGGAACACCCCGGAGCCGGCGAGCGCCGCCAGCGTCGCCGCCAGCATCGTTGCCGGCAGCGGCGCGGCGGGCCACAGCAGCGTCGCCAGCAGGATGCCGAGCGCGGCACTCTGTTCCGTCCCGGCGATGCCCGGATCGACGAAGCGGTTGCGGGCCAACGTCTGCATCACCAGCCCGGCGACGGCGAGCCCCGCCCCGACCAGCACCACCGCCAGGGTGCGCGGCAGCCGGCTGATCAGCAGCGTGTCGACGCTCTCGGCGCCGCCCGCGGACAGGTCGGCGACCCCGGTCGCGAGGCTGGCGCCGCACAGCGCCACGAGGACGAGCACGCCCGCGGCACCGGCCCTGGTCATGGCGCGGCGCGGAAGGCGGCCTCGATGCGGGCCAGCGCGCGCAGCGTGGCGGTGATGCCGCCGGCGGCGATGTAGACATCGGCGGGCGGCAATTGGACGATGCGCCCATGACGGGCGGCGCTGGTCTGCGCCACCAGTTCGTTGGCGAGCGTGCTGCCGGCCTTGGCCCCCGGCTCGCCGATTGCCATGGCACGGTCGAGCACCAGAAGCCAGTCGGGATCGGCCTTGCGGATGAATTCGAACGACACGGCCTCGCCATGGACGGCGGCACCGCTCAGCTCCGGAACCGCCGGGGGAAGACCGAGATCCGTGTGGATCCAGCCGAAACGCGAGCCGGCGCCGTAGGCGGACACCTTCGGGCCGTTCGCCATGACGATCAGGCCGGTTCCCTTGCCACGGATCGCATCGCGCGCCCGCATGACCGCGGCGTCCAGCTCGGCCGCTGCCGCGTCGGCCTCCGTACGGCGGCCGAACAGCGCGCCGTAGCTTGCCAGACGCGCGCGCGCCTGCACCAGCAGGTCGCGTCCGTCGATGCTCATGTCGATGGCCGGGGCCACACGCCGAACCTGGTCCAGCCAGGGGGAGGAGCGCCCGCCCACGATCACGAGGTCGGGGCCGAAGGCGCTGAGGGCTTCCAGATCGGGTTCATGGATGGTGCCGACGCGGGTGGCGCGCCCGGCCATTGCATCGAGGTCCGGGACGTACAGCCGGTCCGGCAGCCCGTCTGGCCGAATCCCCAGGCGCGCCAGCGTGTCCACCGCCGCAATGTCGAACACGGCGATGCGCCGCGGCATCCCGTCGACACTGACCGGGCCGCGCGCCGTCGCCACCTCCATCGCCCATCCCGGCATCGCCAACACCGTGGGAGCCAGCAGCACCAAGACGAGCGCCAGCCACGTCGCCTGCAGAAGGCCGGGCGGCCTTCTCACCGGCTTCGCCCGCATGTTGTCCGGTCCTGCGGTGTGCTGCTGCGATAGCATGGCGGATCGGTCCCGTCGTTGTCCGGCAAAGTCGCACCCGCCCCGTTCAGAACGTCGCCGAGGCGGAGATCAGGAAGGCCCGTCCGGGCTGGTAGAGGGGGGTGACCGTGTCGAATTCCTGTCCGTAGGTCGCCCGGTCGGCGTAGGTGGCGTCGAACAGGTTGCGCACGTCCAGGCGCAGCGCCAAGTCGGAGTATTGCGGGATGCGGTGTTCCACGAAGAGGTTGACCACCGTGTAGCCGTCCAGCGACTGCTGTCCGGCCTGCAACTTGTCGTAGTCCCACACATATTCGAGATCGGCGCCGACCGTGAGGTTCCAACGCTGGATGGTGTGCCCGCCGGTCAAGGTCAGCGCCTTGCCGACCGGCGTCGCCAGATAGGTGCCGATATCGGAGTCGACCGGCTTGCCGTCGATGGTCACGTCGATGTCGGCGAACTTCGCCCGGACGAAGCTGTCCGGCCAGGCGTAGCCGGCGCCGATCTCGTAGCCTTCGGAGCGCACGTCGTGGGTGAGGGTGCCGCTGGTCACGGCGAAGCGGGCGGCGCGGGCGTCGTCCAGCTTGGTGCGGAACAGGCGGCCCTCGACGCTGAACCCCTGGTAGCGCGCCTCGAGCCCGGCGGTGACGTTGTCGGAGGACACCGGCCTCGGCCCGCCGCCGTAACGCCAGGCGGTGTTCAGGATGAAGTTCTCGGCCAGCGGGATACCGCCCCAGCTGTGCGAATAGCCGGCCTTCGCGATCAGGTGGCCGGGAAGCAGGTCGAACTCGCCGGAGATGTTGCGGCTGACCCCGGCGTTGTCCCAGTCCTCGCCGGTCGTGCCGCGGAAGAGCTGGCGGTCGCCGCGCAGACCGAAGGACAGCCGCAGCCGCTCGATGGGCGCCAGCCGCGCCTGGGCGTAGAGGCCGGCGTTGGTTGCCCGCTCGCCGGCCGCGAAGGTCGGGTCGTTGTAGGTCGCCTCGTCCCGGTAGAAATCGGCGCCCGCGGTGACCGTGCCGAAGCCCACGTCGAAGACGTTCTCGGCCTTGCCGTTGAAGGAGGTGGTCTTGCCGTTGCCGGGATAGCTGCCCGACGTCGAGCTTCCAGCGGCCGGGCGCAGGTAGATCGGCGTCTCGATGTGGGTGCGGCCGTAGGCGAGCACCAGCTTCGGGTTCCACAGGGCGGTCGGCTGGGTGTCGGTGTAGGTCAGCACGGTGTTCTGCCGGTCCATGCTGTAGTCGCGGACCCGGGGCTCCCACCCCGGCCGGCCGGAGATGAAGCCGATGTTGGCCCGGTAGGGGCGCGCCGCGTCGTCGTGCACCCGCTCATGGCTGAGTTGCAGGCGGTGCCCGCCCCGCGTCTCCATCGCGACCTTGCCCAGCCCGCTGATCAGGTCGGTGCGGGTGCCGGCCACGTGGTGGCCGTCACCGTCGGCGTATTCGCCGCCCTTGCCGAAGGTCAGGTAGGCGAGCCCCTCCACCCCCTGCTGGCGGCCATAGCCGGCGGCGCTGGTCACCAGCGACGGGCCGTTGGTGTTGAAGGTCGATTTCAGGAAGGCGCCGACACCGTCGCCGGCCAGCAGGTCGCGGGCGTCCTTGGTCTCGTAGGCGATCGCGCCGGCCAGTGCGCCCGGACCGGCATCGGCGGGCGCCACGCCGGCATCGACACGCACCACCTTCAGGAAGGCGGGATCGAGAAGGGTCGTGCCGTTGTGGTGGAAGACCTTGTTGTTCTGGCGGCTGCCGTCGATGCTGACGGCGAGGTTGGTCTCCTCCACCCCGTTCACATAGACCTTCTGCGACATCGGGATCGAGCTGCCGACGCGGATGCCGGGCTCGCCCTTGAAGACGTCGCGGATGTCCTGCGGGTTCTTGCGCTCGATCTCCTCCGGCGTGATGGTGGTGCGGCTGACCTCCCATTGTCCGGCGGCCGAGATGGTGACCGGGGGGAGCACGGCGGCGCCATCCTGCGGTGCGGGCGCCGGGGCGGCCACCAGAGTCGCGGTGGAGGGGCCGGTCAGGCGGTAGGTCACGCCGGTGCCGGCGAGCAGGGTGTCGAGCGCCTGGGACGGGGTCATGGTGCCGGTGACCGGCCGTGCCATGACGCCGGCGGCGAGAGAGCTGGAATAGCCGATCTGCCAGCCGGTCTGCCGGCTGAACGCGTCGATCGCCGCCGGCAGCGGCTGGGCCGGCAGCGCGAAGCTGACTCCCGCGGGAGCCGACGTCTGGGCCGCGACCGGTGAGGTGAGCACCATCGGTGCGATCGACGCCAGCAGGGCTGCGAGCAGGGGAGGGGCGGCCGCCTTCCGAACACGCGCGTTGACTGTCGATCCAGTGTCCGTCCGGCCCAGCATGCCCCACAACTCCCGTCCGATGGCGATGGCGGAGGGCACGGTCCCGGCGGGATCCGTCGCCCCTCATCTCCACCCGACGCACGGGGCCGGGGCGTCTCACAAAAAAACTTCGACGGATCTCAGCCGATGATGATGAAACCGCCGGGAAGCACGGTCATCGGCACGCCGGCGATGCCGGCCACGGCCTTCAGGGCGGCGACCGGATCGTCGAGGCGGTAGTTGCCGCTCACCCGCTCCTGGTCCGAACGGTGGCCGAGCGACAGGACGATGCCGCCGTAATAGCGGCGCAAATCGTCCACGACCGCCGAGAAGGGCTGCTCGTGGAAGATGTAGCGCCCGTCGCGCCACGCCAGCAGCGTGGCCGGCTCGGCCCGGACGATCGCCGACAGGCCGCGCGCGCTGGCCGTCACCCGGTCACCGGGGATGAGTTCCAGCGCCGGGTCGCTCCCTCCCGGCCGGTCGACGACGATCCGGCCGTGTTCCAGCACGATGCTGTCCTCCGCATCGCCGGTGCGCACGGCGAAGGCGGTGCCGGTGACGCGGACGGTGCTGTGGCCGGCGGCGACCGTGAACGGGCGTGCGGCGTCGGGCACCACCTCGAAATAGGCCTCGCCCGCCAGCAGCCGCACGGAACGCCGGTCCCCGCCGAAATCGAACGCGGCGGCCGATGCCGTGTTCAGCATCATGCGCGAACCGTCGGGCAGCGTGACTTGGCGCCGCTCCCCGGCCGAGGTGCGCACATCGGCGTTCAGGGCCAGGCCGAGCTCCGGATAGAGGTGAAGGCCGATGGCCAACAGCACCGTGGCGGTCATCAGCGAGGCGATGCGCATGCGAACCCGCGGGCGCGGGGTGCTGCGACGGGGTGCGGATGGGATGGCCGTCGCGGCGGCGTGTTCCAGGGTGGCCATCCGCAGCTCGGGCATCCTGTCGATTCCGGCCAGCCGGTCGTAGGCGGTTGCGTGCCGTTGGTCGCAGGACCGCCAAGCTTGGAACGCGGACAGCGTCTCCGCATCCACCACGCCGCTCTGAAGTGTGACGTACCAGTCGAGCGCCGCGTCGGTGATGGGATCGGAGTGCCGGAAGGCGTCGCCCTGACCGGAGCCGCCCTGCCGGTATCCGTCGTCGCTGTGCTGATCCATGGTGGCCATTCGCATCTGCCTGTCCGGACCTGACGCCGGCCCGGATGTCCTGCAACGGTGATGGAGCGCGCGATCCAGGGTTGCCGCGGGACCCTCGCCGAGTGTAGCGCGGAACGGCCGCCGATTGGAACCGGGAGCCGTGTCGGGTAGCACACACCCGTGCAACCGATCCGCACCCTCCCGGTGACCGCGTCTTGACATCAATATTTGCGAATGATAGTCAGTTGCTTAATAAAAATCCGCCGTCTCCGCCACCGCCATTCACGCCTGCGCGCCGACCACAGGCCGGACCATGCCCAAATCCGTGCAATCGATCTACCTGGACCATCGTGCCTTGCTGCTCGGGCAGGCGCAGCGGATCGTCCGCGACCGCGAGACGGCCGAGGATCTGATCCAGGAAAGCTATCTGCGCGCTCATCACGCGGCGGAAAAGGGTCCGATCGAGAACGTCGCCGGCTTCCTCTGCCGCACCGTGCGGAATCTGGCGCTCGACCATCTGCGCCGGCGCCAGGCCAAGGCCCGCGTCGAGATCGGCTCGTCGGAGATGGTGGATGTGTCGCACGTGCCCTGCGGAACCCCCTCCGCGGAAGACCGCATGCTCCAGCGAGAGCGGCTGGACCGCTTCCGCGGCGCGCTGGATTCCCTTCCGGAACGGGCGCGCCGGGTGTGGATGCTGAACCGGCTGGAGGGCTGGTCCTATCCCGCGATCGCGGAGCATCTCGGCGTGTCGCCGGGCACCGTGTTCAACGACATGAAGCTGGCGATGGGTCACATGGCCGATGCCTTGTCGCGGGCCGAGCGCGAGCGGTGATCCGAGGGGACGACCGCCCGCGCTCGTGCCGTCAGACGTAACAGGGGCCTTCGATCAGCGGGTGCGCCGCCACGAAGCGTTCGTCGACCTCGATGCCGATGCCCGGCCCCTCCAGCGGTCGCACGCACCCGTCGGCGTCGAGCGTGTAGGGGATGCCGCCGACCTCGTCGCGGAACGGGTTGTGACGGGCGACGTCGCCCTCGAAATAACCGGGGTTGTCCACCGCCGCCAACAGGTGGATGGAGGCGGCCATGTTGATGCCGGTGGCCGATGTGTGCGGGTTCACGGTGATCTTGGCCGCCGACGCCATCGCGGCGATGCGCATCGTCTCGGTCACGCCGCCGGTCTTCGACAGGTCCGGCTGCACGAAGCCGACGTTCCCGTCCTCCAGCAGTCGGCTGAACTCGAAGCGGGTGTAGTGGTTCTCGCCCGCCGCCAGCGGCACGGTGCCCAGCGCGGCGGCGTCGGCGTAGCTGCGGTGGTCGTGCGGCGGGAACGGCTCCTCCAGCCAGCCGATATCCAGGTCTTCGTAAACCGGCATGACCCGGCGCACGTCGTCCAGGGTGCAGCCGGTGTTGCCGTCCACCAGGATGTCGATGCCGGAGCCGACGGCCTCGCGCACCGCCCGCACCCGCTCGACGTCCCGCTTCGGGGTGTCACCGACACGCAGCTTCAGCGCGCGGTAGCCCTGCTCCACATAGCGCCGGGCCTCCTCGGCGAGCGACGCCGGCTCCTGCCAGCCGAGCGAGATGCCGCCGGCGTAGGCGCGGATCGGCCGCGACGCGCCGCCCAGCAGCCGGTACAGCGGCCAGCCGCAGGCCTTGCCGCGGATGTCCCACAGCGCCAGGTCGACACCGCTCAGCGCCAGCGCCGCCGCGGCCCCCATGCCATGGCTGGCGAGCTGCATGCGGTAGACGCGGTTCCACACGCCGACCGTGTCGAAGGCGTCCATGCCGACGACCAGCTCGGCCATGGTGGTGTCGATCAGCTTGGCGATGGCGCCGGGGCAGCGGCCGTGGTGCGCCTCGCCCCAGCCGGTGATGCCCTCGTCGGTGCGGACGCGGACCAGCACCGCGTCCCGCTTGACGGCACGGCCGATGCCGAGCCGCACGTTCTGCCCCTCGGGCACGCGGAAGGAGATGGGGACGGCGCGGAGTTCGGTGATGCGCATGGCGGGACTCACGCCTTTCGGTGTTCGGGCCGGTATTCAGGGTTGACGAGGTTGACGGGATCGTCGCCGCGCAGGATGCGCAGCATCTCCTCCGCGGCACCGATGCTCATGGTCCGCATGCTGGTGGCGGTGATGCCGGCCGCGTGCGGCGTCAGCAGCAGGTTGGGGCAGGCGAACAGCGGGTCGTCGGGCGGCAGCGGCTGCACGTCGAAGACATCGAGCGCGGCCCCGCCGATGGTCCTGGCGTTGAGCGCGCGCTCCAGTGCCGCGGTGTCGATCACCGGCCCGCGCGAAACGTTGACGATCACCGCGTGCGGTTTCATCAGCCCGAGCCGCCGGTCGTCCACCAGCCCGCGGGTCTCGTCGGTCAGCGGGCAGGTCAGCACCACGGCGTCGCTGCGGGCGAAGAGGTCGTCGAGTGCGGCCTCCTCCACCCCCGGCGGCATGCGGCCGGCGCGGCGCGAGGCGCCGAGCACGGTCATGCCGAAACCCTCGCGCGCGATCCGCGCCACCCGGCCACCGATGGTGCCGACGCCCACCACGCCCAGCGTGGTGCCACCGATCTCGGTCAGCGGGTCCGCCATGCCGCGTGCCGGCAGCCAACCATCGCGCCGCAGCCGGGCGTCCATTGACAGCAGCGGCCGGCGCAGGCTGAGGATCGCGGCGAGGCAGTATTCCGCGACCGTCTGGGTGTTGCTGCCCGGAAGGTTGGCGACCGGGATGCCGCGCGCGGTGGCGGCGGCGACGGGGATGAAGTCGAGCCCCACCCCGTGCCGCACGATCCCGCGCAGCCTGGGCGCGTGGTCGCAGATGTCGTCCGGCAGTTTGGCGCGCACGATGATGCCGTCGGCCTCGGCGGCCAGTGCGCGCAGCGTCTCCGGCTTCGTGTCGGGCGCGGTGACCAACCGGGCCTGCGGTTCCAACAGGGCCGCGCCGTCGGGGTGCATGGGGTTGGTGAGAAGCAGGGTGGGGCGGTCAGCCATCGAAGGTGGCTCCTTCCACGACGGGGTTGGACAGGGTGCCGAGCCGGTCGACCCACAGGGCGACGGTGGAGCCGGGACGCAGCCAGGTCGGCGGGTTGCGGACGGGGGCGACGCCGGCCGGCGTGCCGGTGGCGATCAGGTCGCCGGGGCGCAGTTCCCCGGCGCGCGAGACGTGGGCGATCAGGGCGGCGACACCGAACAGCATGTCGGCGGTGGTGCCGTCCTGGAGCGTCTCGCCGTCCATCGCCAGCCCCAGCCGCAGCGCCTGCGGGTCCGGAATCTCGTCGGCGGTCGCCAGCCAGGGACCGAGCGGGCCGAAGGTGGGCAGGTTCTTGCCGCGGTCGAAACGGCCGTCCCGCTTGATGAGCGCGCTGGCGCTGACATCGTTGAAGGCGGCGTAGCCGGCGACGACCGACAGCGCGTCGGCCTCGTCCACGTCGCGGCAGACGCGGCCGATCACCGCGGCCAACTCCGCCTCGTAGGTGACGCCGCCGATCCCGGCCGGCAGCACGATGGCATCGCCGGGCCCGACCACCGTCTCCGGCAGCTTCTCGAAAAGCACCGGTGCGGCCGGCGACGGCATGCCCCGCTCGGCCAGCGCGTCGCGGAAGTTGAAGGCGGCGCCGACGATCCGCCGCGGCCGGTATGGGGCGAGCAGCGCGACCGCGCCGGCTGGCAGCCGGGCGTCGTCCGCGAACCCATGCCGCGCGACGGCGGCGACGACATCGGCAAGCCCATGCTCAAGGAACGCCTCGACCGACGGCGGCAGGCCGCCGAGCGCCGCGCGCATGGCCTCGTGCCCGAGGTCGACGACGCTGCCGGTGGCCGCGTCGCCATCGAGCACGCCGGCCCGTTCCCGCCCCTCGTGGCGGAAGGTGACGAAGCGCATCGCCCCCTCCGTCAGCCGACGCGGTAGCGGTCGATGATCGAGCGATCGATCTCGATGCCGAGGCCCGGACCCGTCGGAACCGCCACCTTGCCGTCCACCTGGTGGATCGGAACGGTGGAGAGATGGTCGCGGAACGGGTTCTCGCACTGCTCGAACTCGAGCATCGGCGGGAAAGGGAAGAGGCTCGGCGGCTGGTCGGCGAGGGAGGCGAGGAAATGCACCGTCGCGGCGAGACCGATGGCCGAACCCCACGCGTGCGGCACGCATTCGACCCCGTGGGTGGAGGCGACGGCGGCGATCTTCTTGCACTCGGTCAGGCCGCCGGCGGCGCACACGTCGGGCTGCACGATATCCATGGCCTTGCGCACGATGGCGTCGCGGAAGCCCCAGCGGGTGAACTCGTTCTCACCGCCGGCCACCGCCATGTCGAGCGCGCGGCTGACCTCGACGTAGCCGTCGATGTCCTCCGGCGAGATCGGCTCCTCGAACCATTCGATGTCGAACTCCTCCAGCCGCCGGCCGAGCCGGATGGCGGTGGGCACGGAGAAGCAGTGGTTGGCGTCCACCATCAGCCGGATGTCCGGGCCGATGGCGGCGCGCACGGCGGCGACGCGCTCGACGTCGCGCTCGATGGAGCCGAGGCCGATCTTCATCTTCACCGCCTTGAAGCCGTCCTTGACGTAGCCCTCGGCCTCCTCCACCGCCTCGTCGATCAGGCGGTCCATGTCGGTGAAGTAGAGGCCGGTGGCGTAGGCGTCCACCTCCGTCCGGAAGGCGCCGCCCAGCAGCTTGTGCACCGGCTTGCCGCAGCTCTTGCCGATGATGTCCCACAGCGCGATGTCGATGCCGCTGATGGCGGCGATGGACATGCCCTTGGGGCCATAATCCTTGATGCGGTTGTACAGGTCCTCCCACACCACCTCGACGTCGAAGGGGTCGCGGCCGACCACGCGGGGCCCGAGCTGGGTGTCGATGAAGGCCTTGGCGACCGCCGACGGGCCGTAGCACTCGCCCCAGCCGACGACGCCGTCGCGCGTCTCGATCTCGACGAGGCAGGTACCGCGCGTCTTGTAGAGCCACCCGCGCGAGGAGGTGAAGGGGCGCTCGACCGGTGAGCTGAGGACGTGGGTCTTGACCGATTTGATCGTCACTTGGACTGCTCCGCTGTGGCATGGGGGGTGCCGCCGCCCGCCGCGCCGTTGCCTTTCAGGCGCGCGAGCAGCGTGGGAAGGACGAGTGCCGCGACCGCGACCGCCAGGATGGCGGCGGAGCCGGGCCGGGTTAGGAAGGTGCTCCAGTCGCCGCCGCTGATGACCAGGGCGCGCCGCACCTCGGATTCGAGGAGCGGCCCCAGGATCACGCCGATGACGATGGGGTAGACGGAGATGTTGGCGAGGGTCAGCAGGAACCCGAAGGTGCCCAGGCACAGCATGACCACCACGTCGAACCACTGGTTCGCCAGCGAGTAGGTGCCGACCACCGCCAGCACGAACAGCGCCGGGGCCAGCAGATGGCGGGGCACGTCCAGGATCCGCACGAAGAAACGGAAGCCGACCACCCCCACCGCGGCGATGGCGATGTTGGCGAGCAGCATGGTGGCGATGATCGCCCACACGATGTCGCCGCTGGTCTCGAACAGCCGCGGCCCCGGCTGAAGCCCGTGGATCATCAGGCCGCCCAGCAGCATTGCGGTGACGGTGTCGCCGGGAATGCCCAGCGTCAGCAGCGGGATCATCGCGCCGCCGGTGACACCGTTGTTGGCCGCTTCCGACGCCACCACGCCGCCGGGCGCGCCCTTGCCGTAGCGGGCGCCGTCGCGGTCGAAGCGCTTGGCCTGGTCGTAGGCGATCAGCGAACCGACGCTGCCGCCGAGCGCCGGCACGATGCCGATGGCCGTGCCGATCACCGCAGAGCGTACGGTGTTCACCGCCTGCCCCATCCACTCCGACAGGCTGGGGAACATTCCCTTGAGGTCGGTCGGCGCGCGGGCGCTCGCCCGTCGCTCGAACAGGGAGTTCATCAGCTCGGGAATGACCAGAAGCCCGATCAGCGCCGGCATGATGTCGATGCCGCGGATCAGCGCCAGCGTTTCAAAGGTCCATCGCGCCTCGCCGGTGATCTGGTCCAGCCCGACCACCGACAGCCCGACGCCGATGATCGCGCCCAGCAGTCCTTTCAGCACCTGCCCCGGCACGATGGAGGCGATGATGGTCATGCCCAGCAGTGCGGTCGCCGCGTATTCCGCCGGTCCCAGCATCAGCGCCACGCGGGCCAGCGCCGGTGCGATGGTGGCGAGCGCCAGCCAGGAAATCAGCCCGCCGGCGATGGAGGAGATCAGCGCCCAGCCATAGGCACGCGCCGCCTTTCCCTGCCGCGCCATGGGATGGCCGTCCAGCGTCGTCACCACGGCGGATGGCGTGCCGGGGATGTTGATGAGGATGGCCGGGATGGCGCCGCCCGCCATCGACCCGCAATAGAGCGCCACCATCATGCCGACCGCCAGGTCGGGCGGCAGCGGGAAGGTGAGCGGGATGAACAGCGCGACGCCCATCGTCGCGGTCAGCCCCGGCGTGGCGCCGAAGGCGAAGCCGACCACCACGCCGAACAGGATGAGGGCGAGCCCGTAGGGGTTCGACAGCTCGAAGAGGAGAGCCGTCCCCAGGCTCGACAGGATGTCCATGGGATTGTCCTTGCAGGGCTCGTCAGCGCAGCGGCACCGCGAGGATGTGGACGAACAGCCCCCACACCCCCAGGCTGAACAGCACCGCCGTGGCGGCGATGACCAGAAGGCCGCGCGGGGTGCGGCTTTCGGCGGGGACCAGCAGCAATCCCAGCGCCAGGATGAAGGCGATGGTGGCCGGCAGGAAGCCGGCCACGGTCCAGCCGTAGGCGTAGCCGGCCAGCAGCACCAGCACGCCGGCCCCCAGCCCGAGGACACGACGCGGGTCCGCCTCGTCCGCCCCGTCGTCGGCATGCACGGCCCGGCCCGCACGAGCCGCCATCACCTGCTGGACGAAGACGGCGACGGCCAGGACGGCGACGGCGACCACGACGAAGCGGGGCAGGGCGCCGGCGCCGATCCCACCGTCGGGAGCAGCGCCGGGCAGTTCGAAGGACGGCCCGGCCAGCAGGGCGCACAGCGCGAGCAGCAGAAGGGACACAGCGGCACCGGCCGCCAGACGCATGGTCGGCATGGCGTGGCTCCGGATGGAGGCCGGCGGCGGGCGCCGCCGGACAAGGCGTTACGGCTTGGCGAAGACGTGCTTGGCCACTTCGGCCAGGGCGTCGGCGACCTTCGACACCTCGGCGTCGAGCTCCTTGCCCGACAGCGGATCGATGATGAAGCCGTTCTTCGCCGCGAAGTCCTTGAACTCGGCGCTGGTCAGCGCGGCCTTGAACTTGGTCGTGAGCGTGTCGCGCACCTTCGGGTCGAGCCCGGCCGGGGCGGCGATGTAGGCCATCTGCACCACCGGGCCGTAGGGGAAGACGTCGATGCCCTTCTCCTTGAAGGTCGGCACGTCGCCCAGCGCGTCCAACCGCTTGTTCTCGAAGACGCCGAGCGGGCGCAGGTCGCCGGACTTGATCTGCTCCATGGTCTCACTGGGCTTCAGCACGCCCGCCTGGACCTGCCCGCCCATCAGCTCGGCCACGACGCGGGATCCGCCGGGATAGGGAACGTGCCGGTAATCGACGCCCGCCCCGCGCGCGGTCATCGCGGCGAAGATGTGGTTGATGTTGTTGGAGCCCGGCGTGGCGATGGTGACCTTGCCCGGGTTGGCCTTCATGTGGGCGAGGAATTCGTCGAGCGTCTTGAACCCGCTCTTGCCCGACACGACCAGGATCAGCGGGTCCACCGAGACTCGGATGATGTGGTCGAACTGCTCGTTCTTCAGCGGGACCTTGCCCTGCGCGATGATGGCAAGGGTGGAGCTGGTGCCGTTGCCGATGGTGTAGCCGTCGGTGCGCGCGGTCGCCACCTGTCCCATGCCGATGGCACCGGTGCCACCGGGCACGTTCTCGATGACGACGCGCAGGCCTTCCTTCTCCAGGATCGGTAGCAAGACGCGGGCCATGATGTCGTTGGAGCCACCGGCGTTCCACGGAATCACCCAACGCACCTCGCGCGTGGGATAGCCGGACTGGGCATGGGCCAGGGCGGCGGGGCCGGCGATGGTGGCTGCCGTCAGGGCGGCGAGTATGGCGCGGCGTGCGATGATCACGGCTGTTCCCTCCTCGTTTGTTGTTTGTTATAACAAACATCGGCCGATGACGCTGTCAAGGCCGGTGTGATAATCCGTTCGGCGGATCACCGTGACCGGCAGCGATGCCCCGCCCGATCCTTGAGGAGGAGCGACATGACCGATGCGCCCGACGGGTCCCTGCAACGGATCGACCGGGACCGCCTGTGGGGCCTTGCCCAGGCGCAGTTGCGCGATGCGCTGCTGGGCGGCCGGTTCGAACCCGGCCGCAGCCTGACGCTGCGCCATCTCGCGGAAATCTTCGGCACGTCGATCACCCCGGTGCGCGACGCGGTGATGCGGCTGGTCGCCCAGGGCGTGCTGGAACAGGGAGCCCGCAACTCGGCCGTCGTTCCCGACGTCGGCACCGGCACGCTGCGCCACCTGACCGTCGTGCGCACGGAGCTGGAAGGCCGCGCCGCGCGGGAGGCGGCCCTGCGGCGGACGCCGCGCGACCTCGCGGTGCTGGAGGAACGGCTGGACACCATGCGGGCCCTCATCGCCCGGCGTGATCTCGATTCCTATCTCGACATCCACCGCCGCTTCCATTTCGGCATCTATGAGATGGCGGGGAATCCGATCCTGTACGACGTGATCGAAAATCTCTGGCTGCGCTGCGGTCCGGTGCTGACCTTCGTCCTCCCGGAATATGTGCTGACACTGAAGGGCACCGACCACCACGGCAACGTGCTCGACGCCATCCGGCAGGGCGACGCCGACAGGGCCGAGGCGGAAATCGTCGCCGACATCAAGGAGGCCGAGTCCTACCTGCTCGGCCTCGCCGATCCGACAGGGCGCATCCGGAAACCACAGGCGCTGCTGGTGACGGGCGCGTCGTGACCGGGGCAGGGGTGGGTCGCACCCGGTGGCCAATCGTTGCCGCCCACATCCTGCGCATCCGGCACTCGGCCATATCGACGTGCGAATAATACGTTCCCATGCAACCCTCGTGGCGCAAGTCATTGATATCAAACGAGAGTAGCACTTCAAATTTGAATCCACCCGCCCACACCAGAAAGCGCGATAAGAAGTCTTATGGAAAATAAGCTCGTTGTTCGATTCCTATCCAATCGCGCCGCGTACGCCAGATCCTCCCGGCGCTGCGCCACCCGACGTTCGTAGCTCGCCTGGTTCTTCGTGCAGACCAACCGGCGGGGGCTGCCTTGCCGGACCGTGTGGAGGTCCAGATCCGCACCCGCTTGGCGGATGATCTCCTCGACGTGCTTCCGGTTGGCCTGTGGCGCCTTGTAATCCCAGCGCGGGCGGCGGGATCGTCGAGGAAGGCGGCGAGTTCCCGGCAAGTCGGGCAGTCGCAGGGAAGGTCGCTGCGGCGCCGCCAGTCCGGTGGGGGCTCCAGCGGTTCGGCGATGCGGGCACCGGGATGCGTCCGCGTTGTCGCGCGGAGCCGGTCGGTCACGGGAAAAGCCGACGCATCGGCGCGCTCCACCAGGGCGTGGGCGGCCGGCACGAGAACCCGGTCCGGCTCGAACACGTCGGGCGTCGCCAACATGTGCGCCAGGGCGCGTCCGGCCAAGTCGCCGTCGAGCCTTCCCAGCCAGGCCAGCAGATCGACCACCACCCCGGCCGAGATCCCGGCCGGCTGCATCCAACCCGGTGATTTTCCAATGGATGCCGGCAACGCGTCGATGAGGGCGGCGGTGGGTTGGTGGAGTTCGGACAGCGCGCCGCGTGGCCATGCAGCGACCGCCCCCCCTCCCCGGGGCCAGCAAGCCGAGAGCAGCGACGATCGCCGGCGCGTCGTCGCAGTTGCACCCGCCCAGCGCCACCACCTGTCCCATGAACTCTTCGATCCGCTGTGTGTCGCGCAACCGCACCAGCGTGGCCAGCATCTGGGTGGCGTGGCTGTCCCCGCCGCCCGGGCGGCGCCGGCGCCGACCGGCGGGCCAGCCCACCAGAGTGTGTCCGGCCAATTCACGCGCATCCGCCCACAGTGGCGACGAAGGGTCGGCGCCCTGTGCGGTGACAAACGGGCCGATCTGAGCAAGAGCATCACCCAGGCTCCGATCGCGGCGCGGGAGGCGTTGACCCGTGCGGTCGAGCATCTGGCTCGCGAGGTGGCCGTGTCGGACGCCGCCATCGGCCAAGCGACCAAAGCGCAGCCGGCCCTGTCGCAGACGCTCCAGGCCCTCCGGACCGCGCCCGACATCGGTCCGGTCACGGCGACGACCTTGGCCGCCCTGCGGCCCGAGCTGGGACGGACGTCCGACGAGAAGATCGCCGCGCTCGTCGGCGTGGCCCCTTTCGATCACGACAGCGGAAAGATGGGGGCACCGCCATATCGACGGAGGGCGCGCCGATGTCCGCCGTGCCCTCTCTCTGGCGGCTCTGTCCGCCGCCATCAACACCAAAGGCGTCATCGCCCACTTCCACAACACCCTGATCCAACGCGGAAAACCCTTCAAAGTCGCCGTGACCGCCTGCATGCGCAAACTGATCGTCCGTCTCAACGCCATGCTGGCCAAAGGGGCCACCTGGGAGGCTCAGCCCGCCTGAAAACGCCGACGGTCGGCGCTCGTCGCCGACCGCATGCCAAGCCAAGCGAACCGGGGGAGCGGACGAGTCAAGGCCGAAGCCACCGAAACGGCGGGCGCGCGTCAGCGCGCGCCTTGACGCGGGGCACACCCGGTTCATCGACTTTCTTCATCACGCACGGTTGCTACACCACCACGCGGGGCACGATCCAACAGCCAACAGCCATCACATGTGTGGACCGGTTCCATGCACACCCCTCTTCGCCCTGCTTGGCCGAGCCGACAGTTGACAGTTCAAGCGAATCTGGCTTCAATGAACCGGTTCAATTTAGAAAACACAGGGGAGGAATGAGATGCTCGATAGGCGCGGCCTTCTGATTTCAGCCGCTCACGCCGCCGTGCTCGCCGGCCTTCCGGCAGCCCGGGCGGCCGAGGGTCAGGCTTGGGAGCCCAAGAAGCCGATCCGTGTCGTCATCGGCTATGGGGCCGGCGGCAGCACCGACGCGATCGGCCGGCTCACGCTGCGAAAAGTGGAGGAACAGCGGGGCTGGAAATTCATCGTCGAGAACAAATCGGGCGCCCAAGGCGCGCTTGCCGCGATCGACGTCAAGAACGCGCCGGCCGATGGCTACACGATCGGATTGCTGTCGACCGGCAACTTCGCCCTGGATCCCTTCTTGGTGAAAACTGCTCAGTACATGCCGGAGGACATCGACTACATCGGGACCATCGCGAAGATCGAGTACGCCCTGGTCGCAGCCAAGGACGCTCCCTACAACAATCTGGTGGAACTGGCCGCCCATACGAAGAAGAACGGGCCGGTCAGCTTCTCCAGCACCGGCAAGATCCTCGATCTCGCCATGGAACGGGTTTCGGAGAAGCTGGGCATCGCCTTCGTCTCGGCACCGACCTCCGGCTCCGCGCAATCCGTCCAGCTTGTGCTCGGCGGGCATGCAAACGTCACGATCTCCGGCGGCGTGCACGTGCCCTACATCCAGGACGGCCGGCTGAAGGTGCTCGCCAGCATGACCAACGGGCGCGCCGACTACGCCCCTGGCGTCGCCACCTCGCTCGAGCAGGGCGGCGGCTACGCCATCAAGAATTATTTTCTGTTCGTCGCGCCCAAGAACATGCCCGCCGACGTCAAGGCGACGCTCGCCGATGCGATCGACGCGGCGGTGAAATCGCCCGAGATCGGCGACTACGCCGCCAAGACTTTCAACACCCGCATCAACCTCGGCGCGAAAGGTTCGGCGGACGATGTGATGGCGCAGTCGCGCGAATGGCGCGAGTGGTTGCCGAACGCGAAGTCCGCCAAGTGAGCGCCGGGATGACGATCCGACACCTCACGGCGGGCGGGATCTTCGCCGCCATCGCTCTCTTCTTCCTCGCAACTTCCCTCCTGACACTCGACACCGGCACCACACTGCGCATGGGGCCGGGTTTCATGCCGGTGCTTCTGTCGGTCCTGTTGCTCGTCCTGGCCATTGCGGTGGCCCTCGAACGCGATCCGGAGCAGGAGGCCGGCGCACGGCCGGTACCGTGGCGCGGCCTGCTCTTCATCACCCTGGCCCCGCTTCTGTTCGCGGTGTCGATCAAGGGACTGGGCCTTGCCCCGGCGCTGCTCGTCCTGATCGCCACGTCGGCCTTCGCCAGTCGGACGATGGGGATCGGGCAGGCCGTGGTGATGACGGCGGTGATGCTGGGCGTGGCGGTCGGCGTGTTCAGCCACCTGCTGGGGCTGCCCTACCCGCTGCTCGGCCCCTGGCTCAGCGGCGGCGCAGGCTGACCATGGATGTTCTCGCCAACCTGATGCTGGGTTTCTCGACCGCCGCCACGCCCGAGAACCTGCTCTATTGCCTGCTGGGTACGGTGCTGGGCACCGCGGTGGGAGTGCTGCCCGGGCTGGGCCCCTCGACGACGATCGCACTGCTGCTGCCCTTCACCTTCACGCTCGGCCCGACGCCGTCGCTGATCATGCTGGCCGGCATCTACTACGGCGCCCAGTATGGCGGCTCGACCACGGCGATCCTGCTGAACCTGCCGGGAGAGCCATCGTCCGCCGTCACCGCGCTCGACGGATACCAGATGGCGCGCCAGGGTCGCGCCGGCCATGCGCTGGCGATCGCCGCGACCAGCTCCTTCGCCGCCGGCACGTTGGCCACCTTCGTGATCGTGCTCTTCGCACCGGTGCTGAGCTCGGTGGCCCTCGAGTTCGGTCCGGCCGAGTACTTTTCGCTGGTCGTGCTGGGGCTGATCTTCTCCGTGGCGCTCGCGCACGGGTCGGCGGTGCGCGCGCTGGCGATGGTCGTGTTCGGGCTGCTGCTGTCGCTCGTCGGCAACGACGTCACCTCGGGGGAGCCGCGCTTCACCTTCGGCCGGCTCGAACTCGCCGATGGCATCAACTTCGTGACGCTTTCGGTGGGCTTCTTCGGGATCGCCGAGATCCTGCGCAACCTCGAAACCGAAGGCACGGCGGGCATCGTCACCCGGACGATCGGCCGGCTGCTGCCGTCCCGGGCCGATCTGCGCGCCTGCGTCGCCCCGATCGCGCGTGGTACCGCGATCGGCTCTCTTCTCGGCATCCTGCCGGGCGGCGGGGCGTTGCTGTCGTCCTTCGCCTCCTACACGCTGGAGAAGAAGCTGTCGGACACACCCGGACGTTTCGGCCAGGGAGCAATCGAAGGCGTCGCGGGGCCCGAGGCGGCGAACAACGCCGGTGCGCAGACCTCCTTCATTCCGATGCTCACCCTCGGCCTGCCCGCCAACGCGGTGATGGCGATGATGGTCGGAGCGATGGTGATCCAGGGCATCGTTCCGGGCCCGAACGTGATGACCGAGCGGCCGGCGCTGTTCTGGGGGCTGATCGCCTCGATGTGGATCGGCAACCTCATGCTGCTGGTGCTCAACCTGCCGCTCGTCGGGGTCTGGGCACGGCTGATGACCATCCCCTACACATGGCTCTTCCCGGCGATCCTGACCTTCTCGGCCATCGGCATCTACTCGCTGAACGGCAACGTCTTCGACCTCTACGCGCTCTGCGTCTCGGGCGTGCTCGGCTACGTCCTGCTGCGGCTGGGGTGCGAGCCGGCGCCGTTCCTGCTGGGCTTCGTCCTGGGGCCGATGCTGGAGGAGCACATGCGGCGCGCGATGCTGCTGTCCTTCGGCAATCCCGCGGTGTTCGTGACCCGGCCGATCAGCGCCGGCCTGCTGCTGCTGGCGCTGCTGGCCCTCCTGGCGATGGCCTTTCCCGCCATCGCGAAGAAGCGCAACAAGGTCTTCGTCGAGTGACCACCATGTCCGACCCTCCGACCGCTTCCGTCCCGACGATCGTCCGGGTCAGCGCTGCGGTCCTGGAACCCGCGGTGCGCGTCGATGGCTGGTCCCTGGTGACCGGTCAGGTGCCGCGGCTGCCCTGCGTCGCCGTGAAGGTCGAGACGGAGGACGGCCATGCCGGCCTTGGCCTGATCGGAGCGTTGCAACCCTTCGACGCCCCCGCCGGGGCCATTCGGGAATGCGTCGCCTATCTGGGTGCCCGCCTGATCGGCAAGGAGCTCAGGATCGCCCCGCTGATGACCGGGATGGCGCAGGCGCTGTTCGGCTTTCCCGAGGTCCGGGCCGGGTTCGAGATGGCGTTCCACGAGGTCGCCGCCCATGCGGGCGGGCGCAGCATCGCGTCCATGCTGGGCGGGCGCCGGCATGACCGGCTCCCGGTTTCGCGGATGGTCTCTCTCCAGTCGCCCGAACTGATGGGCCGGGCAGCCGCGGATCTGGTGGCGGACGGTTTCCGGGTCATCAAGTTCAAGCTCGGCGGCAACTCCGATCTCGACGTGGCCCGGGCGCGCGCGGTGCGGGCGGCGGTGGGAGACGCGGTCCGGCTGACGGCCGACGCCAACGGACGCTATGGCGCGAAGTCCGCCATCGACACCATCGGGCTTATGGACGCATGTGCCATCGACATCATCGAACAGCCGGTCCCGCGCGAGGATCTCGACGGCCTGCGCATGGTGACGCACGCCGTAAGGCCGATGGTCGAGGCCGACGAAAGTGCCGGCTCGCCGGCCGAGATCGCCAGGCTGGGGCGGGACCGCGCCGTCGATTCCGTGGTGCTGCGGCTGCCGCGCCTGGGCGGCGTCACGGCCGTGCTGGAGTGCGTCGCGATCTGCCGCGCCTTCGGCCTGCGCTACCGGTTCGGCGTCTGCTTCCTGCCGGGACCGTTCCAGGCGTTCGCGGCCCAGGTCGCCTCCATCCTGCCGGACCTGCCGCTCGCCCACGAGCTGGCGGAACACGCACTGCTCGACGGCGATCCGTTCGAGGGGCCAGACATCCGCGACGGGTACCTGACCGTGCCGGACCGCGTCGATCCCGCGTGGCTCGGTGCGGGGCAGGCCATCGACTGGGTGGTGCTGGCCTCGTGAAACACCCCCGCTTCACGTCCCGCGGGCGACGGACCCCCGGAAATTTATCCGCCCTTCGCAGCGGATGCTGACCGGCTCCTCGGCCGACCCTTCGACCCGCTTCAGCAGGAGGTCCCAGGCGATCCGGCCGATCTCGCGGGTGGGCTGCAGGACGGCCGACAGCTGGGGCTCGGTCAGCAACGCCCACTCCGGCTCCTCGAGCGACAGGAGCGACAGGTCGTCCGGCATGCGGATGCCCAGCGACCGTGCGCTCTGCAGGATCCAGGACGTCACGGTGCTGTTGGAGGCGATGATGACGCTCGGCGCATCGCGTCGCCGGACATGGCTGGCGAAGATGTCCTTGAACCGCTCTTCGTCCAGCCCGCATTCCAGCACCCCCCAGCGCGCCCCGCCGCCGAAGCCCCCGACCGCCCGGCTCAGGCTGTCGATGCGCTGGCGGGTGACGGACAGCGCGGGAAACTGCACGGCGAGCGTGATGTGCCGGTGTCCCCAGGCCAGCAATTGCCGGCTGGCGTCGTAGATCGCCTTGTCGTGGTCGATGGTGACCTGGTCGAAGCGCCGTTCATCCGGCACCAGGCGGTTGATGATCACCGTGGGAAGCTTGGCCTTGTAGCAGTGATCGAGGACAGGCTTCGGGTCCAGGCTGGGAACGATGATGAGCCCGGCGGCGCGGTAGGCGATGAGCCGCCGGATGCGCGAGAGTTCCCGTCGTGAATCGTAGCGGCTGACGACCTGGATCAGTTCGTAGTCGGCGCCGACCGCCCGCTCGTCCAGCGTGTCGGCCAGCGCTGCCAGATTGGCGAAGGCCGTGTGGGGCACGCAGAGCCCGACGAGCGAGTTGCTCTGCGCACGCATGCCTTTCGCCAGCATGCTTCCGCTGAAGCCCAGCTCGTCGACCGCCTGCAGGACGCGCTCGCGCCGCGCGGCCGACACCGTCGAGCGATGGTTGAGCACGTTCGACACCGTGCCGACCGAGACGCCGGCGCGCTGTGCGACGTCATTGATGGTGGGGGGTTTCCGCCGATTTCCGGTTGCGGATTCGGGCGCGGCATCGTCGTCGCGCACGTGGTCGTCTCCTTCTGATCGCAGATCGCGTGTGGCGTCCCGGCTGATGCCAGTCACGCTGTTAATCCTCTGAACCCGTTCATGTCAAACCCTTTGCTGCCGTGCCGGATGCAGCGGCGCTTTTCGCCACCGCGTCCTTTTATCCACATCCAGCAACCCAGTGAATCACGGCCTCCTGAACGGAGAGCAGCGTCGGGCTTCGCCGGACCGCGGTGGCCTGAAACGATTCATTGACACGGCGCGACGATCCGATCAATGGTGACGTCAGAAAATATGAAACGGTTCACTTTGGGAGGAACCATGCTCAAGAGCGCCGGCCGGGCCTTGGCCGCCCTTCTCGTTTCCTGCTCGCCAGCCCTCGCCCAGCCCAAGGAGATCCTGCTCGGAGCCCTGTTGCCGCTCACCGGTCCGGCGGCGTCGATCGGCATCGAGGAACAGCAGGGCGTCCAGTTCGCCATCGACCAGGCGAACGCGGCGGGCGGCATCGCCGGGCGCCCGGTCCGCGTCCGCTTCGACGACAGCCAGGGCAAGCCGGACCAGGCGGTGCTGGCCTTCAACCGCATGATCGATCTCGACAATGTGCCGGTGCTGATCACCGCCTTCTCCTCGGTGTCGCTGGCGATCGCCCCGCTGGCCACCCGGCGCGAGGTTCTGGTCGTCAACCCCGCGGCCCAGACCGACAAGCTGGAGACGGCGTCGCCCTTCCTGATCAACACGATCCCGATGGTCCGGCACGAGGCGAGCGTCCTTGCCCGCTTCGCCATCGACAAGATCGGCAAGCGCACCGCCATCATCTACGAGAACGCGGCGGCCGGCATCGACGGGCGCAACGACTTCCGCAAGTACTTCGAGCAGGTCGGCGGCACGGTGATCGCCGAGGAACCGGTCGAGTTCGGCCAGACCAACTACCGTTCCACCCTGCTGAAGATCGCCAACGCCAAGCCGGACTTCGTCTACATCGCGATCACCCAGAGCCACGAGACGATGGCCGACCAGGTGGGCCAGATCGCCAATTTCCCGGTCTCGATCGGCAACACCTTCTCCCGCCCGTTCTTCGGCCACGCCTCGACCAACGGCTGGTACCAGACCGCCATCCAGTCCGGCTATCCCGACGCCGGAACACTGGCCGCGTTCAAGAAGCAGTTCGGCACGGCCGACATGGGCTTCTTCGCCCGCGAGTACTTCAACGCCACCAACATCGTGCTCGAAGCCGCCAAGAGCGTGCTGGCATCCGGCGGCACGCTGTCGGGCCCGTCGCTGAAGGCCGCGGTCCTGTCGATCAAGACCTTCGACTCGCCGATCGCCAGCATCACCTTCGAGACCAACACCGCGCTCCGGCCGGTGGAGATCCTGCAGTACCGCGGCGCGGAGCGGGCGCTCGTCGAAACCGCGCGGCCCGCGCAGTAACCGCCGGCGGATCCACCCATGCTCTACCTGCAACTGCTCATCGACGGCGTGGTCAGCGGCTGCGCCATCGGCATCGTCTCCATCAGCTTTTCCTACTTCTACGCCACGACCGGCATCTTCCACGTCGCCCACGCCGGTATCTACACCTTGAGCGGCTATCTGGCCTGGTGGATGGTCGGGCTCGGCACGCCCTTCGCCGCGGCGTTGGCGCTGGCCATCCTCGCCGCGGTCGTCGTCGGCTACCTGACCCAGCGCCTGCTTTACCGGCCGCTGGAGGAAAGCGGGGCCACCCCGCTGGTCCTGATGATCGCGTCCATCGGCCTGCTCACCGTGCTGCAGAACGTCGTCGCGATCCTGTTCTCGCCCAACATCGTCCAGTTCGATCTGCCCTGGCGGCTGTCCCACACCGCGATCGGCCCCATCGCGCTCAGCCTTCCGCAGGCGATCCTCGGCGTGTTGAGCCTGCTGCTTTTCGCCGGGCTGGTCCTGTTCTCGCACCACACCGCGGCCGGCAAGCGCATCCGCGCGGTCGCCTCCAACCGCGAGCTGGCGGAGATCACCCGCCTGGATCCCAAGCGGGTGTTCGCCCAGGTGCTGGCGATCAGCTCCGGCATCGTCGCCGTGCCGGGGGTGCTGGTCGGCGTCGACCAGGCGTTGCAGCCCTACACCTCCCTGCTGGTCCTGTTGACCGCGGTGGTCGCCATGATCGCCGGCGGCATCGGCAGCCTGACCGGGGCGTTCGGCATGTCGATCGTGCTGGCGGTGATCCAGTCGCTGTCGGTCGCCGTCATGCCCGGCCGCTGGAGCGTCGCGGCGGTGTTCGGGACCTTCATCCTGTTCATCCTGCTGCGGCCCGAGGGCCTGATCCGCAGCCGCTTCAGCCGTGCGATCTGAGGCCGGCCGATGAACTACTTCCTCAGCTTCGTCATCCTGGCCGAGATCTTCTCGATCCTGGCGGTCTCGACCAACCTGCTGATGGGCATCATCGGCATCTTCTCGGTGGCGCAGGCCGCCATCATGGGGGTGGGGGCCTACACCACCGCCATTCTGATGATGGCGGGAACGCCGTTTCCGCTCGCCATGCTGGCGGCGGTCGCCGTCTGCGCGGCGATCAACGTGCTGTCCTCCCTGCCGGCGCTGCGGCTGGCCGGCGACTACTTCATCATCACGTCGTTCGGCACGCAACTCGTCGCCACCGCGGTCTTCATCAACTGGCAGGACCTCACCGGCGGCGCGTCGGGCCTGTCCGGCATCCCGGTGGTGGAGATCGCCGGTGCCGGCTTTCCCACCGCCCGCGAATTCATCGTGCTGTCGAGCCTGTGCCTGATCCTGGTGGCGGCCGGCTTCTGGCTGCTGATGCGCTCGCCCTACGGCCGGCTGCTCCACGCGATCCGCGAGAACGAGGTTGCGGTGGTCGCCGCCGGTCGCCGGGTGCTCCGGGCCAAGGTCGGCGTGTCCGCGGTGTCGGGCGCCTGCGCCGGGATCGCCGGGGCGCTGTACGCGACCTACATCAGCTTCATCGACCCGATGTCGTTCGACATCCATGTCTCGGTGCTGGTGGTGACCATGCTGGTGGTCGGCGGTGCGCGCACCCTCGCCGGCTCCATCATCGGGCCGTTCCTGCTGATGGCGATCGCGCAGCTTCTGGCGGTGGTCGACATCCCCTCGACCATCGTCGGCCCGGCGCGGCAGCTCATCTACGGCGTCATCCTGATCGCCTTCATGCTGTGGCGCCCCCAGGGCATCGCCGGGAAGAGGCTTTGACCATGACCAACCTCACCGTGTCGAACGTCACCAAGAGGTTCGGCGGCATCGTCGCCCTGAACGACTGCAGCTTCTCCATCGACCCCCGGCGCACGACCTGCGTGGTCGGACCGAACGGCGCGGGGAAGACGTCGATCTTCAACGTCATCACCGGCTTCATCACCCCGGAAACCGGCACGGTGGCGTTCCAGGGCCGGGACATCACCAGGGCCAACCGGCACGAGCGGGTGCGGCAAGGCATCGCCCGCACCTTCCAGAACCTCAAGCTGTTCGAGGATCTGAGCGCGCTCGACAACGTTCTGGTCTGCCTGAAGGACGAGGCCGGCAACGATCCCCTGACGGCGATGTTCCGTCCGTTCCACACCGCGGCGGTGCTCCGCCGCAAGAAGGCCGAGGCGGCGGCGCTGCTGGTGCAGGTCGGGCTGGGGCACAAGACCGACGCCCTGGCGGGCAGCCTCAGCTACGGCCAGAAGAAGCTGCTGTGCATCGCCCGGGTCCTCGCCACAGGGGCCGAGCTGGTGCTGCTGGACGAGCCGACCTCCGGTCTGGCCGCCGGCGCGCTCGATACGATGGTGGAGATGATCCACGCGCTGAAACGGCAGGGCAAGACGCTGCTGATCGTCGAGCACAACACGCAGATCGTACAGCGCATCGCCGACGAGGTGCTGTTCTTCCACCGCGGCCACCTGATGGCGCAGGGAACACCGGACGCGATCATCGCCGACGAGGAGCTGGGCCGGATCTACTTCGGCAAGGGAGAGGTCCATTGACCCTGGAGGCACGCAACGTCGTCGCCGGCTATGGTGACAAGTCGATCCTGGAACAGGTGTCGTTCACGCTGCAGGACGGCGAGACCCTGGCCTTCTTCGGCCACAACGGCGCCGGCAAATCGACGACGCTGAAGGCGGTGGTCGGGCTGATCCCGGTGCAGGCCGGCGAGATCCTGCTCGACGGCGAGCGCATCGACGGCATGCCGATCGCCGACCGGCTGGAGCGCGGCCTGCGGCTTCTGCCGGAGCGCCGGGGGGTGTTCCCCGACCTCAGCGTCAAGGACAACATCGACATCGTGGCCCGGCGCAACTGCGCCGGATCGGGCAGCAAGATCGCGCGCGACGACGTCTACGAGCTGCTGCCGATGCTGAAGTCCCTGCGCGGCGCCACCGCCGGTGCCATGAGCGGCGGCCAGCAGCAGATGCTCGCCTTCGCGCTGTGCCTGCTCGGCTCGCCCCGTTGCATCCTGCTGGAGGAGCCGTCGGTGGGGCTGCAGCCCGACCTGGTCGAGCAATTGTTCGGCACGATCCGGGAGGTCTGCGTGACCCTCGCCGTCTCGGCCATCCTCATCGAGCACCGGATCGCGTCGGCGATGCGGATCGCCGACCATGTAATGATCATCAACAGCGGACGGCTGGTGTTCCGCGGCACCCGGGCCGAGGCCGAGACGATCAACCTCTGGGACTACTTCTGAGCGCGGAGATGTCGGAGGCTGATGATGAAACTCTACTGGTCGAGCCGCTCGCCCTTCGTGCGCAAGGTGATGATCGTGGTGCACGAGCTTGGACTGGAGGACCGCGTCGCGACGGTCCGCACGCTGGTGCATCCGGCGCGGCCCAACGCCGCGATGATGGCGGTCCATCCCATCGCCAAGATCCCGGTCCTGATCCTCGACGATGGCACGGCGGTCTACGATTCCCGCGTCATCTGCGAGTTCCTGGACGCCGAGTTCGGCGGCAGGACACTGGTGCCCGGATCCGGGCTGGAGCGGTGGCGGGTGCTGACCCGGCACGCCATGGTCGACGCGCTGCTGGAGACCTGCCTGGTCTGGCTCCTGGAGCGGGCCCGGCCGGCGGAACAGCGGCAGGACGCGCTGATAGACGCCAGCCGGGTGCGGATCGCCGCCGGCCTGGACGCCCTGGAACGCGACGGCGCCGGCACGCCGGAGTCGCCATTCACCCTGGCGGACGTCGCTGCGGCCAGCGCGCTCGCCTATCTCGACTTCCGGTTCGGGGAGCTCGACTGGCGGGCCGGCCGGCCGGCGCTGGCGGGCTGGTACGACCGCGTGTTGTCACGACCGTCGATCGTCAACACCGGCTTCGTCGAAACCTACTGAAACGCCGGACTGCCCATCCGGGGAATGGCCGTCGCTTGCAACGGAGTCAATCATGAACCGGTTCATCCGGCTGCGGGAGGGAAAGTCATGACATTGGGATGGTGCGAGGCCGGCGGGGTCGCGCTCCGCTTCCGGCTGAGCGGAAGGGCGGGCCCATGGCTGGTGCTGATCCACGAGATGGGCGGCACCCTGGAATCCTGGGACCGCGTCGTGCCGCTGCTCGACGGGCACCTCCGCGTCCTCCGCTTCGACACCCGCGGTGCCGGCCTGTCGGAGAAGGTGGCCGAAGGCGTGCGCGTCGAGGATCTGGCCGACGACGTGGCCGCACTCCTCGACGCGCTGTCGATCGCGGAGCCGGTCATGGTCGCCGGCTGCGCCGTGGGTGCCGGGGTGGCGCTGAGCTTCGCCGCACGCCACCCGGCGCGCTGCGCCGCCGCCATCGCGATGAACCCGGCCATCGGCGTCGCGGCGGAGAACCGCCCCGCCCTGCTCGACCGCGCCGAGCGGCTGCGCCAGGGCGGCACCCGCGCCATTGTCGACGACTCCCTGGCCCAGGGCTATCCGGACGCGTTCCGACGGATGGATCCGGAGCATTTCGCGCGGTTCCGCGCCCGTTGGATCGCCAACGATCCGGTCAGCCTGCGCGCGCTGTTCCTGATGCTCGCCGACACGGATCTGCGACCGATGCTGCCGGCGATCGCCTGCCCGGTGCTGGGGATCAGCGGCCGGCACGACCCGCTGCGGCCGACGACCTATGTGCGGGAGGTCCTGGCCGGCATCGCCGACGCGCGGCTGGCGGTGATCGAGGCCGGGCATCACATGCCGGACCAAGCGCCGGACGCGGTCGCCGCCGCGATCCTGGCCTTCGCAGGCGACCTTGGCGCCCTGCGGACGGAGGCCGCGGCATGATCCGGTCCTGGAAGATCGGCGACGCCACCGTCGTCAGCATCGTCGAGTATTTCGGCCCGACCCACCAGCCCGAGACGGTGTTCCCGGAGTTCGACCGCGCCGCCTTCGCGCGGAGGGCGGGCGAGCTGCCGCCGGGGCACTGGTATCCCGCCATGGACCGCTTCGTCATCGCGATCCAGCTCTGGGCGGTGCTGGCCGGGCCCAACGTCATCGTCATCGACACCGGGGTCGGCAACGGCAAACCGCGCCCGGCGGCGCGCATGAACCGGCTGAACACGCTGACCGCGAGCTGGCTGGAGGCGGCCGGGGTGACCCGCGAGTCGGTGACCCACGTGGTGATGACCCACCTGCACGCCGACCATGTCGGCTGGAACACCGTGTTCGAGGATGGCCGCTGGGTCCCCACCTTTCCCAACGCCCGCTACGTGATGCCCAGGCGGGACTTCGACCACTTCAAGGGTCTCCACGACGCGGGCACCGCCGGCGAGCCGTCCTTCGCCGACAGCGTGCTGCCGGTGCTGGACGCCGGGCTGGTCGATTTCATCGGCACCGAGGGCGAGGTCGCCGGCTGCCTGCGCATCGCCGACGCCGCTGGCCACACGCCGGGGCAGCTCAATTACTGGCTGCACTCCGGCGGCGAGACCGGCGTGTTCTCGGCCGACATCCTGCACCACCCCGTGCAGATCCTGAACCCCGGCTGGAACACCGCCTTCTGCGTCCTGCCCGACGAGGCCAAGGCGACCAGGGCGCGCTTCCTGAACGAGGTGAGCGACGCCGGCGCCCTGGTCATGCCCTGCCATTTCCCACCCCCTCACTGCGGCTTCATCCGCCGCCAGGGAGACGCCTTCGTCTACGAGCCGGCGCCTTGACATCCATCCACATCCCCTCCGACGAAAGAAAACCGATGACGACCAACACCAAGACCATCGTCACCTGCGCGATCACCGGCGCGTCGCTCACACCCTCGATGTCGAAAGCCCTGCCGGTGACCGGCCAGGAGATCGCCGACCAGTCGATCGCGGCCATCAAGGCGGGGGCAGCCATCGTCCACCTGCACGCCCGCGAGACGGATGGGCGGCCGACCAACGCCATCGCGACCTGGCGGGAGTTCGTGCCGCGGATCCGGGAGGAGACCGACGCCGTCATCAACATGTCGGCCTCGCTCGGCTCCACCGCGGAGGAGCGGCTGGAGGCGGTGATCGACCTGCGGCCGGAAATCGCCACCGTCATCGTCGGCTCGATGAACTACGGCCTGTTCCGCAAGGCGGAGAACCAGGGCATCAGCAGCTTCGACACGGCGTGGGAACGCGAGGCCTTCGGCCCGAAGAGCTACGACATCATCACCTCCAACAGCTTCGCCAAGATCGACCGCATGATGGACATGCTGATCGACCACGACATCGGCATGGAGTTCGAGTGCTATGACGTCGGCCACCTCTACATTCTGGAGCATCACCTGCGCCGGAAGACGGTCAAGCGGCCGCTGATCATCCAGTTCCTCACCGGCATCCTGGGCGGCATCCCGTCCGACATCGACCACCTGCTTCACATGAAGCGCACCACCGAGCGGCTGTTCGGCAACGACGCCGTGCTGTTCATCCATGGTACCGGGACCGGCAACATCCGGGCGGCGGTGCAGGGTGCCCTGATGGGCACCCATGTGCGCGTCGGCCAGGAGGACAACCTGTTCGAATTCCCCGGCGTGCCCTTCCCTTCCAACGCCGCGCAGGTCGAGAAGATGGGCCGCATCCTCCGGGAGTTCCGCATCGAGATGGCCACCCCGGCGGAGGCGCGGCAGACGCTCGGGCTGTAGGGCCGACGGCCCCGGACACCTTGGCGTCCGGGGCCGTCCACACGACGCAGGCCTTTATTCGACAAAGATGGTCTCGCGCTACCGGCCGATGCTGGGGAGCACGGACGCCGCCAGGATGATCGCCGAAAGCGCCAGCAGACCGATGCTGATCGGAGTCAGGACGATGACCATCGTGCCGCCGCGCGAGATCGACAGCGTCCGCAGGAAATACTCTTCCAGCATGCGTTCGAGGTCGCGGTAGCTGATCGGGAACTGCAGATACCAGCACACCGCCCACAGGATCACCTCCGCCATTTGCGCGGTGGGAGGTTCTGCTGAAGGATCACCACGAGGGCCGGGGCTGGCGGGGATTCCACCACCACGCCACCCTGTGCATCGCCGCCTGCGGGGAGAGCATGCAGAAGTGTGGGGCGGTCAGGCGGCGTTCACGGTGACCGGGGCTGAGGAGGCGTTGGTGGCCATGGCCGGGTACCATGCCGTGAAGGTGTCGCGCAGGGTGCCGTCGAGGGTCCGGGTGCGGATTTGCACCAGCCGATTGGCGCCGAGCTTTGTCCATTGCATCTGCCGCTTCTTGGCAAAGCGCTTGCCGACCACGACGTTGACAGTGGATTCCACGAAGGCCGTGGAGATCGGCTCATCGTTGGGCCGACGCTCGCCATAGTGCGGGATGATGGAGAGGTTGTTCCGGATGTAGGTGGCGAACTCGGTCTTTGCCTTCGCGAAACGAGCCAGGTTGAGGTAGCCACTCTCCAACTCGGCAAGATCCTCGACCAAATCCTCGATCCGGATCAGCGCTTCGCGGACGTCGCCGTGCCACAGCCGCCACTTCATGCGGTCCAGGCGGGTCTGGATCGCCTCCGCCTCCTCGGCGTTGTGATGCGCTACAGTCTGTCTGCCCGGTACGGCCCGCCCCAGCCGGATGGCCGCCAAGCTGCGGCGGCGTGGCCTTGAGCTTGCGATAAGAAGGCCTTATCACTCGCTCATGGATCGACGACGCCTGCAATCCTTCGTCGCGCTGTGCGAGGAGCTTCACTTCCACCGCGCCGCCGCGCGCTGCCACATGACCCAGCCCGCCTTGAGCCAGCAGCTGCAGCAGCTCGAAGCCGAGCTTCAGGTCCAGCTCGTCCACCGCAACAAACGCCGGGTCTCCCTGACGCGGGCCGGGGAGGTTTTCCAGCACGAGGCGCGCCGCATCCTGCGGCAGATGGAGCACGCCGCCCATCTGGCCCGACAGACGGACCGGGGGGAGATCGGGCGGCTCTCCGTCGCCGTGACCGCCCCCGCTCTCTACATCGTGTTCCCCGAGATCATGCACCGGTTCCGCCTGGCGCTGCCCAACTTCGGCGTCAATGTCCAGGTCATGACCACCTCGGAGCAGGAGGCGGCGCTGCGTTCCGGCAGCATCGACGTCGGAATCTTCCACCCGCCGCTCGACGACCGCTCGCTGTCCTCGCACCTGATCACCAGCATGCGCTTCAACATCGTCCTGTCCGACCTGAACCCTTTGGCCGCACACCCGGTGCTCAGGCTGGAGGAACTGTCGCGCGAGCGTTTCATCATCTTCCCGCGGGTGATCGGTCCCAGCCTCTACGACGAGATCGTCGCGCTCTGCCAGCAGGCCGGTTTCAGCCCCGAGGTGATCCTGGAAGCCTCGCCGGCGCAGTCGATCATCGCGCTCGCCGCCGCCAATTTCGGCATCGGGCTGATCGCGTCGCGGCTCCAGCAGTTCGACCGGCCGGGCGTCGTCTACCGCCCGCTGGACGGGCCGGCGCCGCATCTGACGCTGGGCGTCGCCTATCAGAGCGACGACAGCTCCCCCGCCATCCGAACCTTTCTCGACGTGGCGACGGAAGTGGGCCGGAGCGTCACCTGACCGGCAGTGATAAGTTCTGCTTTTCAAACAATCACGATAAATAGTTGGACCTGTTCAATTGGCCCGTCCTATCGTCCGTTCTACGGAGGACCACGCCAATGAAAGTGTTCATGATCGGCGAAGCCGCCAATCACAAGGACAAGCTTGCCGCCCATCTGAGCGCGCCCTTGCCGATCATTTCCCTGCCGCGCGAAGCCGCGCAGTCGCCGCAGTTCGACACGGAGATCGGGGCGAACGACGTGGTGATCTCGCTGCGTTTTTCCCGCACCGGCGGCACCGCCCCCGATTTCCGCCTTCTGCACGTGCCGGGCGCCGGTCTCGACGGCATCGACCTGGGGTCGCTGCCGGGCGGCTGCACCGTGTGCAACGTCTTCGAGCATGAGATTCCCATCGCCGAATTCGTCACCGCGGCCATGCTGAACTGGGAAATCCGCCCGGACGAGCTGCGCCGCTCCTTCGCGACGGACAGCTGGTCCGACACCTACCGGGCACGGGTGCCGCATGGCGAGATCCACGGCCGGACCCTTGGCGTCGTCGGCATCGGCCGCATCGGCCGCACCATCGCACAACGTGCCCGCGCCTTCGGCATGCGCATCCTGGCGGTCGATCAGATGGCGGGCGACGGCGGCGGGCTGGCCGATGCGGTGCTGCCGCCGGCGCAGCTCGGACAGGTGCTGGCGGTGGCCGATTACCTGGTGATTGCCTGCCCTCTGACCGCGGAGACCCGCAGCCTGATCGGCGCCGGCCAGCTCCGCGCCATGAAGCCGACGGCCGTGCTCATCAACGTCTCCCGCGCGCCGATCGTCGATGAGGAGGCGCTGTACAACGCGCTGTCGCGCCGGCTGATCGGCGGGGCCTACCTCGATGTCTGGTATGGCTACCCGACCGGCGGGACCGACCGGGTGCCGCCGGCGCGGTTCCCGTTCGAGGAGCTTCCCAACGCCGTCTGCACGCCGCACTCGTCGGCCTGGACCAGCCAGTTGCCGCAACGGCGCTACGCGTTCATCGCGCGGAACATCGACCGGCTGCGGTCGGGCGAACCGCTGCTGAACATGGTGCGCGCGCCCCTTTCCGAAAGCAGGGAGTAGTCGTTTCATGATCCGGGACACCGAGGACATCGCCCCGCGGACCACCGGCACGCCGATCCGCATCACCGGCGTGAAGACCATCGTGGTCAACGCCGAGATGCGCAACTGGATCTTCGTGAAGGTGCTGACCGACCAGCCCGGCCTGTACGGCTGGGGCGAGGCGAGCCTGAACTGGAAGACGCGGGCGGTCACCGGCGCCGTCGAGGATCTGGAGCCGATCCTGCTCGGCCGCGACCCGCGCGACATCGAGCAGTGCGCCCGCGCGATGAACAAGTTCAGCTACTACAACCTCGGCATGGTCGGGGTGACCGCGATCAGCGGCATCGAGCACGCGCTGTGGGACATCTTCGGCAAGAGCGTCGGCCTGCCGGTCTGGCGCCTGCTGGGCGGCAAGGTGCGCGAGCGCGTGCGCGTCTACACCCATCTCGGCCTCGGCGACATGCGCTCGGTCTACGAGACCTTCGACGTCGGCTCGCTGAAGGAGCGGGCGGCCGCGGTGGTGGAGAAGGGCTACGACGCGCTGAAGGTCGTCTTCATCCCCTACGGCGCCTACACCAGCGCCATCCCCGCCCGGCGCCATGTTGGCCGGATGATGCAGGCGCTGCGCGACACGGTGGGCGACGGCGTCGACATCATGATCGACTTCCACGGCCGCCCGGCCTCCAGCGCCGCCGCGCTGGGCTTCATCCGCGAGCTGGAGCCCTACCGCCCGATGTTCTGCGAGGAGCCGGTGCAGCCCGGCGAGACCGAGGCCCTGCGCCAGATCGCCGAACGGGCGGAATGCCCCATAGCGTCCGGCGAGCGGCTGGTCGGGCTGAAGGAGTTCCTGCCGGTGTTCGAGAAGCGGGCGCTGCACATCGCCCAGCCCGACCTGAACCATACCGGCGGCCTGCTGGAAGGCAAGCGCATCGCCGCCGCCGCCGAGGCCGCGCTGATCGGCATCGCGCCGCACAACCCCAACGGCCCTCTGGCCGGGGTGGCGGCGCTGCACTTCGACGTGTCCACCCCGAACTTCGTGATCCAGGAGGAGATGAGCGGCGCGGTCCCCTGGTACGACGACGTGGTGCAGACCCCCATCCGCCGCACCGGCAGCCATTGGGAGGTGCCGGAGGTCGCCGGCTTCGGCATCGAGGTGAACGAGGCGGAGGCCGCCAAGCACCCCTTCAAGCCCGAGGTCATGCACGCGATGTCCGCCGTGCTGCCCGACGGCACCATCGTCGACTGGTGAGCCGTCCCTCGAACCCACCCGCAGCCCGAAGGCCCGATCGCCAAGCCCCGATTACCAAGGAACAGCCATGCGACAGTTCGAAACCCCCGGCGATGTCTACAACGCCGTCCCACCGCGCGTGGTGTTCGGCGCCGGGACGGCCGACCGGATCGACGCCGAGGTGGCGCGCCTCGGCGGATGCCGCGCCCTGGTCGTGTCGACGCCCGGCCGCGGCGCCATGGCCGCCCGCGTCGTGGAGCGGCTCGGCGACCGCTGCATCGGCCTGCTGCCGGAAGCGGTGTCCCAGGTGCCCATCGAGCTGGCCCGCCGCGGCCAGGCCCGCGCGACGGAGATGGGGGCCGACTGCCTCGTCAGCGTCGGCGGCGGCGCCTCCATCGGGCTCGGCAAGGCCATCGCGCTGGAGCTGGGGCTGCCCATCGTGGCGGTGCCCACGACCTACTCCGGCTCGGAGATGACCGGCTTCTGCGGCATCACCATCGACGGCGTGAAGCGCATGCACAAGAGCCTGCGCATGCTGGCGAGCACGGTGGTCTACGACCCCACCCTCTCGCTCTCGCTGCCGGTCGCCGTCAGCGCCGCCAGCGCCATGAACGCCCTGGCCCACTGCATCGACGTGATCTATGTGCCGACCGCCAGCCCGGTGATCGTGCAGGCGGCGGTGGAAGGGGCGCGGGTGATCGTCGATGCGCTGCCGCGCGTGGCGCGCCAGCCCGGGTCCGTCGAGGCGCGCGGCGATCTCCTGTACGGCGCCTACCTCGCCGGCGCCGCGCTGACCGGCGGCTTCGCGCTCCAGCATGGGGTGGCGCATGTGCTGGGCGGCACCTACGGGGTTGCGCACGGCCTGTCGCACGCCCTGGTGCTGCCGCATGTGGCGGCCTACAACACGCCCTTCGCGCCCGAGGCGATGGGCCGCGTAGCGGCGGCGATGGGGGTGTCCGACGTCGGCGCGGCGATCTTCGACACCATGGTGGCGTCGGGCCTGCCAACCCGGCTGGGCGAGGTCGGCTTCTCCGGCGACGCCGTCGCGGAGGCGGCCCGCATCACCGTGGAGACGGACAACGGCAGCAACCCGGGACCGGTGACCGTGGACGCGGTGCGCGGGATCCTGGAGGCGGCCCTGGAAGGCCGGCGCCCGGCCGGCGGCCGCGCCTGACCGCGGCGACGATACCGTTCAGAAAGAGGGAGGAAACAACCATGCGAGCGACACGCACCGACACCCACACCCCCGGCTCCGGCCGGGCACCGCGCGCCCGGCGCCTGCTGGCCCTGTCGGTCGGCGCGGCCCTGGCGGCGTTCACGCTGCCGGCATCGGCGCAGACCCTGCCGGAGACGTCCATCCGCGTCATCGGCAACTTCAGCAGCCAGGTCCAGGTGCAAAAGGTCGAAAAGCCTTTCTGGACCCAGGAAATCCCGGCGGATTCCGGCGGCCGCATCACGGTGACCTACAACAACTACGACATCATGGGCATCCGCGAGCAGCAGATGATCCGGCTGTCGGAGGCGGGCGTCGCCGACTTCGCATCGACCGACATCGTCAAGCTGGCCGGCGACGACCCGGTGTTCGAGGGTTGCGACCTGATCGGCATCGCCCCCGACCTGCCGACCGCGCGCAAGGCGTGCGACGCCTGGGCGCCGGTGGTGGCCGAAGCCATGGAGCGCAAGTTCCAGACCAAGCTTCTGGGCCTCGCTCCCAACCCCGGCCTCGTCTTCTGGTGCCGCAGCCCGGTGAAGAATCTGGCGGATTTCGCCGGCAAGAAGGTCCGCGTGAACAGCCGCACCATGGCCGACATGGTGACCACGCTGGGCGGCACCCCGATCACCACCCCCTTCGGCGAGGTCGTGCCGAGCCTTCAGCGCGGCGTCTTCGATTGCGCCATCACCGGCAGCCTGACCGGCAACACCGCCGGCTGGTCGGAGGTGACCAAGTACCTGTTCCCGCTGCCGGTCAACTGGTCCATCTACTACCAGTCGGCCAACCTCAACTCCTGGAAGAAGTACAGCCCCGAGCTGCAGAAATTCCTGGAGGCCAAATTCGCGGACTTGAACGAGCGGCTGTGGACGATCGCCGCGCAGGCGCACGCGGAAGGGGTGAGCTGCAACACCGGCAAGGACCCTTGCACGCTCGGTAAGAAGGCCGGGATGGAGCTGGTCGCGGTGGGCGACGAGGACCGCACGCTCCTGCGCAAGATCTCGCAGGAGGTGGTGCTGGTGCAGTGGGGCAAGCGCTGCGGCAAGGCCTGCGCCACCAAATGGAACGACACCGTCGGCAAGGCCGTCGGCCTGTCCATCCCGCTCGACAAGATCTGACGGGGCGTTCGCCCCGGTCCCGCAGCCGCTTTCGGAATGCCGATCATGGACTCTGTGACGCAACACGTTTGGACGGTCGCGAGGTTCGTCGCGCGCGCCTCGGGTCTTCTGGTCGTGCTGATGGCGCTTCTCATCAGTGCCGACATCCTGGCGAGACAGTTCCTCAACGCCACCCTGCTGTCCGGCGGCGTCGGCGAGCTGGCCGGATACGCGCTGGCGGCGGTGTCGGCCTGGGGAGCGTCGCTGACGCTCCTCAAGCGGGCGCACATCCGCATCGACACCGTGCAGGCCCTGCTTCCCCGCCCGCTGTCGATCGCGCTCGACCTGTTCGCGATGGCGACCTTCGCCATCGCCAGCGGGGTGCTGGCCTGGATGGGCTGGGGGACCTTCGCCCGCTCCTTCGCGCTCGACTCCCGCTCGATGACCCCGCTGGCCGCGCCGCTGGCCGTGCCGCAGGGCATCTGGCTGGCCGGCTTGGCGTTCCTGACGCTGACGGCGGTGGTGCTGCTGGTGCAGGCGGTCCGCCTGCTGCTCCGCGGCGAGCGGCGGGCGGCGCTGGAGCTGGTCGGGACCAGGACGGCCACGGAGGATCTGGAAGAACAGAAGTCGGTCGTCGAATCGTCCGGCGTCGGAGGTGCCCGTGCTTAACCTGTCCGTCGGCCTGCTGCTGGCCATCCTCGCCCTCGGCGTGCCGGTGGCGGCGGGGTTGATCTTCCTCGCCCTGATCCTGTCCAACCTGTACTCGCCGATGCCGCTGTGGTTCGCCTTCGGCGAGCTGGCCTGGGGCACCTCGGCGGAGTTCAACCTGTTCGCCATCCCGCTCTACATCCTGCTCGGCGAGATCCTGCTGCGCAGCGGGATCAGCGAGCGCATGTACCACGCCATCGCCCAATGGCTGTCCCGGCTGCCGGGCGGGTTGATGCACGCGAATGTCGGCTTCTCCACCGTGTTCGCGGCGATGAGCGGCTCCAGCGTCGCCTGCGCGGCGACGCTGGGCACGATCGCCAACCCGCTGGTCAGGCGGTACGGCTACAACGAGCCGCTGTTCCTCGGCACCATCGCCGCCGGCGGAGCGCTCGGCATCCTGATCCCGCCGTCGATCCCGCTGATCATCTATGGCGTGCTGACCGAGACCTCGATCCCGCAGCTCTACCTGGCGGCGCTGATCCCCGGCCTGCTGCTGGCCGCCCTGTTCTCGGTCACGGTGCTGGTCGCCACGCTGCTGCGGCCCAAGTGGGGCGGCGCACCGGTGCCGTCCTCCTGGGGCACCCGTCTCGCCGTGCTGCCGGATCTGCTGCCGCCGCTGCTGATCTTCACCGCGGTGATCGGGGCGATCTACGCGGGCTGGGCGACGCCGACGGAATCGGCGGCGCTGGGTGTGCTGATGGCCATCGTCCTGGCGGCCTTCCGCCGGCGGCTGTCATTCGGCATGCTGCTGGACGCCGGGGAGGCGACCGTCGGCACGACGGCCATGATCCTGCTGATCGTCGTGGCCGCGTTCCTTCTGAACTTCGTGCTGAGCTCCATCGGCCTGTCGCAGATCGTCACCGACCTGTTCGCACAGTCCGGCCTGTCGCCGACCATGCTGATCATGACCGCCATCGTCTTCTTCCTGGTGCTCGGCATGTTCATGGAATCGCTGTCCATGCTGATCGCCACGGTGCCGCTGGTAATACCGGCGATCGCCGCCGCCGGGATCGACAAGGTGTGGTTCGGCGTGTTGATGATGATCCTGCTGGAGACCGCCCTGCTGACCCCGCCGATCGGCATCAACCTGTTCGTCGTGCAGAGCACGCGCCAGTCGGGCAACATCAAGGACGTCATCTACGGGGCGGCACCCTTCGTCGTCACCATGCTTCTGATGGCGCTGCTGCTGGTCGCCTTCCCCGGCATCGCGCTCTGGCTGCCAAGCGTTTTGGCGGGCTAGGCCCTGCCGTAAGTCCGCCGCGCGGTGCGCCTCCTCCGCCTCGGCAGGATCGGCAGACGCGTGCTCGGCGACGTCGCGGTGCCCTCATCCTCTCAGGAAACGGGGCCTCCAGGAAACTCGGTACGGTTCATCACACCCGCTGATGGTGTTCGGGCTGGCGGTGGCCGGCGTGGTGGTCGGCCGTGCCCTCAACGGCACCATGCCCACCTTGCGCGCGACCGGCCGAACGCCCATACTTGGCGTGCGTTTGGCCGGACAATCCTGGGGAGGCATGGTATGATCGATCCCGCACGGACCATCGCGGTCGTCGGCGGCGCCCCGGTGGTGGGGCGCGACATCCGGCACGGTCTCGATCTGGTGAGGGCCGTGCGCGACGGGCTGCCGGTCGCGGTGGTCCAGCACCTGCTCGACAGCGGCCGGCTGACTGCCGGCGAGGTCGACCGCGTCGTGCTGCCGCGCAAGACGCTGGCCAACCGCCGCAAGGTCGGCTCGCTGACGCCCGAGCAGTCGGACCGGCTGATGCGGGTGGCGCGCGTCGTGGCGCTGGCGGAGGACACCTTCGGGGCGCAGCCCAAGGCGGCGGCGTGGCTGCGCCGGCCCACCACGGCGCTCGGTGGCGAGCGCCCGCTCGACCTGCTGGACACCGACGAGGGTGCCCGCGAGGTGGAAACGCTGCTCGGCCGGATCGCGCACGGGATCGCCGCCTGATGCGGGCATGGCGGCTGTGCCGCGCGCCTTTCGCCGACCTGTCGGGCGAGGGCGCCCGGCTTTATGGCGGCCGCTGGAACGCGCCGGGCCGCCCGCTGGTGTACGCCGCGTCGTCGGCGGCGCTGGCGGTGCTGGAGGTGCGCGTCCATCTCGACCTGCCGGTGGACCTGATCCCGGAGGACTACGTGCTGCTGGAGATAGACCTGGATGGGCTGGCGGTGGAGACGGTGGCCGCCCTGCCGGAGGATCCGCGCGCCTTCGGTGACCGCTGGCTGACCGAACGACGCACGCCGGTGCTGGAGGTGCCGTCGGCGATCGTGCCGGAAAGCGCCAACCGCCTTCTGAACCCGGCCCACCCGGCGGCAGTCGGGGCGCGGATCGTCGGCGAGCGGCACTTCGCTTTCGACCCGCGGCTGTGGGGAGCTGATTGATCGCCGATCCGGTGCGCCACGCGGTTCCGGCCAATTCAGCAGAAGGGAATCCGCAGCCCGGCCTCGTGGCGGGCCTCCAGCCGTATACATCCGACATGCCGGATATGCTTCCGTCTAAATCAGACAGACTCCAAGGTGTGGGAATGTCCTCGTAATGCCGGGCAGCAGCCTCGGGCTTGTTACAAGGCTTGGCTGTTCCGCCGATGGCCCCCCGGGCGCCTGCACCACAGGAGTCCGCCTCGAACATGCGGCGATCCGATCACCCCACTCCGGCAAGCAATCCGGCCAGGAGGGTGGCTGCAATGCCGAAGACCGGTCTTGCCCGGTACTCCTCGACGGAGCCACGGAGCGCGACGAGGGGGGCACGGGCGCCCCAGATGTGGGACGCGAGCCGCCGGTGATGGCAGAGACAACGGATGTCACCGAGGCCATGCTCGCGCACCGGTGTGCTGTGCGTGATCATGCCGGCCTCGTACAGCTTCTTCACGTGCAACGGCTTGAGCGGCCCGATGCTCTTGCCGTGCATCATGAGGTAATAGGCTCCGCTCGCCCCGGTGTTTGCGTTGCCAGCCATCCGCCCAAGACCATAGGCCATTCATCTGTCGGCAAACATTTTACGCGAATTGCAAGACGTTCATCAAGCGACTCCTTGCAGGAATCCGCAGCGTATCGCGACATATATGGACCATGATCCGACTCATTTCGGTGCGGAGATCGCCCGGGCTATGTCGGCCTCCACGCTGACGTCGTCGGAGATGACCACGTGGCTCGCCCTGACGTCCACGCCGGCGATGGCGTCGACGGCCGCGGCCAGCCGGCTCCGCACCACTTCCGCCCCGTCGCGATCGGTCGCCGGCAACTTCACCACCAGAACCCCTTCATCGAACCGGCCGATCTGATCGACGTTGCGCAGGGTTTCCAACAAGACCTCCACCACCGTGCGCTCGGCCGCGGAGCGCACGTCCGCAGATTCGTAAATCAGCCGGAGCGCGATGACGGAGACTGGGATCCCGTAACGCTGGTTGATCCGGAAATCATCGCGGAGCATCTTCAGGAACACGCTGCGCCGGTAGATCGTGGCGCCCGGCTCGAACAGTCGCTCGTCCTCCTCCTCGAACAGCCGGCCTGCCTTTGCCGCCGCGTGCCCCAGAGTGGTCAGCCGATAGCCCCAGATGTCCATGGTGACGCACTGGTCCACCGGCGTCTTGCGACCGCAGCGGAAGCAGGCAGCCTCGACGTTCGGTTCATCGAAGCTGATGGCACAGCTGCGACACCGGACCTGCTCGCCGACGATCTCGTGATCGGTGCCGAGATTGCGCATGCTGTGGCCGCATTTCGGGCAGCTGCGGCCTCGTCCCTTGCTCTCGAACTCGCCGATCGGCGCAACGTAGCCGCAACGGAAATGGTGCAGCACGGGCAGGTTCTCGATGTTCGAGGACCCGCATTCGACACACACCTCCCGGATGTTCAGCAGATGGCCGCCGCAACCCGGGCAGCGATGGACCCGGTCGAAGTGCAGGCGTTCGAGATAATCGTTGGCCGCCAGATGCTCCATGTCGCCCACAAGCAACTCCTGCACGCGCTCGGGCAGGGTGGGCCAATAGGCGATGCCGTCCTGCCGGTCCATCGCCCAGTTGGGCATGATCTGGCCGCCGCGGAACTGCACGAGAATCAGCAGGGCAAGCCGCCGCTCGCGCGGTCGGCGCCCGCCCAGAGTGACCAGGAACTCCGTCTCGCGCGCCGATCCCAAGGTCGCATCGTCGGCGAGGCGGATCGGCCGGCCGGTCTGGCGGTCAGAAGACATTGAGGATCGACACCGGGATGTGGAGCCGGGGATACATCTCGAAGAGGATGTCGACCCGCTCGTTGTTGCGAAGCCGCGCCGCCGTATCCGCCGGCAACCCGCCGAGGGCCAGCCGCACGGGCGCATACTGTTGCCATTCCTGCCCCTGCCAGAAATACCGCTTCAAGCGGCCGGGGAGGCGGCCGACCTGGACCGGAAGCTTCTCGACCCTGGCCGACAGGGGCTCCGGCTCGGTCGCCAGGTACACCAGCCCGGCCATGCCGGCCTGCACACGGTCCATGTCGGACGCCGCGACATAGGCAATCACCGACGGCGTACCGGACTGCTGGATTTCCAGGATCGGCTCCCCGGATGCCACCACCTCGCCGGGCCGCCGTTCGCATCCGGTGATCACTCCGGACGTCTCCGCCAGCAGCTCGTGATGGCCGCTGATCTCGACCAGCTTGCCGATTTCCGTCAGCCGGGCCTGCAGCCCGGCGATCTGCTCCTGCATCTCCAGCCTCGTCTTGCGGGCCTCGGCCTGGCGGCTGCGGACGTTCGCCTCGGCGGCTGCTTCGGTGGATGTGGCCTTGAGCCAACTGTTGTCGATCTCCAACCACTCGGTCAGGGTGATCTGTCGCTTCTGCCAGAGCGGCTCCATGGCGCTGCGGAGAAGACCCACGTTCTCGCGCACCTTGATGGCCGCGCGATGCTCGTGCTGGGCGGCGCTGGCCGATTCGTCCACGGCAGCCACGCGCGCATCATAGGCGCTGCGAGCCTGGTTGAACTCCGCCTCCACGCGGGCGAAGTCCGTCCGGTACTGCTGGAGCATGATCTCATTGCGGACCACGGCCAACACCATGCCCGCCTCGACGCGGGCATCGCAGGTCACTGCCACGGACTGGATCTGGGCGGGGAAGGCGGCCGCGACCCTGACCACCGATGCATCGATGGCGCCCAGCGCCACGACCCGCAGCTCGTCCATCAGCGTGACCCACCCGACAAAGAGGGTGATCAGGATGACGAACAGCCAGCGCTTCACCCAGCCATAGAAGCGCCGCAGATGCGGCAACAACGGTCCAAGGCGCTGCTGCCAGACGCTTACGGGTCGGCTCGGTTGGGTCTGGCGCAGCAACAGCGCCTGTTGGCGCGTTGAGATCCCGGCGGTTCGTCGTCTGAGCCTCACGGATGCGCAGCCTCAAAGTTCAACGGCGAGAAAATTCGACTGTCCCGCAACCGATGCTATGCATTGTCACCAGGAGGATTGGACGCGATCTACTAAAATATACTAAAGACTTATCTCATTGAGAAATGCCCGCCGGACCGCGCAGTGGACACGATGCAATGAAAGTTGTAATTCTTGGTGGAGATGGGTATCTGGGATGGCCGACGGCGATGCACATGGCCGCGAAAGGCCATGAAGTCCACGTTGTGGACAACTATCTCCGCCGCAGGCTGGCAGCGGAGACGCGGTCGGAAGCCCTGATCCCCACCGGCGACCTGGAGGAGCGGGCCGACCTGTTCCACACCATCAACGGCCGGCGGATCGCCGTCCACCTCTTCGATTGCACCGACGGCGAGCGGCTGTCCGCTCTGATCCGCGACCTGTGCCCGGATGCGCTGGTCCACTACGCCGAGCAGCCGTCCGCACCCTTTTCCATGCGCGGCGAGGCGGAAGCGCGCCTGACGCTCGAGAACAACCTCCGCTCGACCTTCAACGTCGCGTGGGCGGTGCTCACGCACGCCCCCGACTGCCACATCGTCAAGCTCGGCACCATGGGGGAGTATGGCACCCCGAACATCGACATCGAGGAGGGCTGGATCACCATCGAGCACAAGGGACGTTCGGACCGCTTCCTGTACCCGCGCGCCGGCGGATCGCTCTATCACACCACCAAGATCATGGACACCGACCTGCTGTCCTTTCACTGCCGGCTCTATGGGCTCCGCGTGACGGATCTGATGCAGGGGCCGGTCTACGGGCTGTCCACGGCGGAGGCCGACCTGCATCCCGGCCTGGTGCCGAACTTCCATTACGACGACATCTTCGGCACGGTGATCAACCGCTTCCTCGTGCAGGCGGTGATCGGCATGCCGCTGACCATCTACGGGCGGGGCGGGCAGAAACGCGGCTACATCAACATCCGCGACACGCTGCGTTGCGTCGAGCTGTCGATCCTCAATCCAGCGGCGGCCGGGGAGCTGCGCATCTTCAACCAGTTCACGGAGATTTTCTCGATCCGCGAAATCGCCGAACGCGTCCAGGAAGCGGGGACGCGCCTCGGTCTCGACGTGCGTGTCCAGCACATCGACAATCCCCGCCGTGAACTGGAGGAACACCGCTACGTCGCCGTTCATGACGGGCTCCTCGGACTGGGACTGGACCCCCACCGGCTCGACGCGGACGCGCTCACGGCGATGCTCGAGATGGTCGCGTGCCACAAGGACCGCATCGACGTCGGCCGGATCCTGCCGCGGGTGCGCTGGAACACGCCGTCCGGCACGCCTTAGCCCATCAGGTCGGAGGGGGCCCAGCCCCCTCCCAGCGCCTTGTACAAGGCGACGAGATGGAGCATGGCCGCGGTTTCGCTGGCGATCAGGGCCTCCTCGGCCTCGTTCGCCTCGCGCTGCGCCGACAACACGTTCACGATATCCTTCAGCCCCCGGTCGTAGAGGTCGGTCGCCAGCTCCAGCGCCCGGCGTGAACGGGCCACGGCCTGCCGCAGGTCGCGGCTGCGGATCTGCTCCTGGGCATGGCGGACAAGCTCGTTCTCCACCTCCTCCAGCGCGATCAGGACCGCTTGCCGGTACTCGGCCACCGACGCCTCGGCCCGCGCACCGGCCGCGTCCACCAGCGCCTGAAGGCGTCCCTGATTGAACAGCGGGATGGTGATCGAGGGACCGAAGGACCAGGCTCCGCTGGCCGCCTGGAACAGGTCGGTGAAGGAGCCGCTGCGCAAGCCGACGCTGCCGGTCAGCGAGACGCGCGGGAACAGGTCCGCCGTGGCCACGCCGACCTCGGCGGTCGCCGCGTGCACCGCCCGCTCGGCCCGCCGCAGGTCAGGGCGGCGCTGCAGCAGGTCGGACGGCAGCCCGACCGGCACCAGGTCCGGTGCGGCCGGAGGTGGCTGCTCCGCCGTCAGCCGTTCCACCAGGTTGGACGGATTGTCACCGGTCAGCACCGCGATGCGGTGCGCCGCAGCACGGATCTGGGCGCGCAGCTTCGGCACCTGCGCGCGGCTGCGCTCCAGCTGCGCCTCGCTGCCCGCGACGTCGTATTCGACGGCAAGGCCGGCGCGATAGCGGTTGCGCACGCGTTCGGCCAGCCGCTGACGCATCGCGATGGTGGACTCCGCCAGAACCATCCGGCGTTGCGCGGCGCAAAGTTCCACGTAATTGCGCGCGACCTCCGCCATCACGGTGATGAGCACACCGCGCGCCTCCTCGATCGCCACCTCGTATCGCGCGGTGGCGGCCTCGGCCGTGCGCCAGCCACCGCCGAACAGGTCGATCTCCCACGCGGCATCGAAGCCGACGCTGTGGAAATCGCTGTTCCCACCCGTGTCGTTCGAATCCACGGTCTTGCTGGTGCGGCCGGTGCGCACGCCGGCAGCCGCATCCAGCCGCGGGTCGAACGCGGCACCGGCCGCACGGCGCAAGGCCCGCGCTTCGCGGACGCGGGCCCGCGCCGCCGCCACCGTCAGGTTCCGATCCGCGGCCCGCGTCACGAGGTCCGTCAGCACCGGCGCCTGCAATCCGGCCCACCACGCGTTCTGCACGGCGGCATCCACGGGTGTGGCGGCCCCGCCCGACCCGGTTCCGGTGATGCCACCGAACGCGGCGGGCATGTCCACCGCCGGTGACGTGTAGTCCGGCCCTACCGTACAGGACGCCGTCAGCAGCGAGCCGGCGAGCGCCAGGGCCGGTCCCATCCCGGACGGGCGGACAGCGGAACCCCGGCGCGGCATTCAGATGATGAGCGAGGTGGCGGCGAGCTGACGGGCGGTGAGGCCCGAGAGCTGGATGGACTGGTCTTCATCGATCTGGATCAGCAACCCGTCCACAGTCTCGATGGCGTGGGCCAACACGTCGTTGGCCGATGCGAAACCGAAAGCGGTGAAGTCGAGTTTGTCCGGACCGGCCCCGAAGTCCTGGATGATGTCGAACCCGTCGCCGCGGCGGAACACGAAGATGTCCTCCGCGGTGCCGCCGGTCATGGTGTCGTTCCCGGTTCCGCCGGTGATGCGGTCGGCGTCATCGCCGCCATAGAGGATGTCGTCACCAGCCCCACCGTCGAGCGTGTCGTTGCCCTCGTTGCCCCACAGCGTATCGTTGCCGACGTCGCCCTCGACGCGGTCGTTGCCGAGATTGCCCCACAGCAGGTCGTCGCCATCCTGGCCATAAACCAGATCATCGCCGTCGCCGCCGGAGACGCGGTCGTTGCCCGCCTCGCCATAGCCGATGTCGTTGCCACCGCCCATGCGGATGGTATCGTCGCCGGTGCCGCCGTAGACGGTGTCGACCCGTCCGCCGCCGGCTCCCTCGTTGTCCCCCTGGTAGGTGTCGTTGCCGCCACCGAGCCGCACCTCCGCGGCACGGTAAGTGCCAACCATGTTCACGACATCCGCCTTGTCACCCGTCGTCTCACCGTCGTAGTCACCGTAGACCACGAAGGATAGATCGGAATCGCGGCTGGTGACGGTGATCGTATCGAGACCATCGCCGCCCAGCACGCGGCGCGGGTCGAGCAGTGCGCCGTCGTCGGTGTAGGTGATGGTCATCACGTCGTTACCGGCTCCGCCGTCGGCAACCAGGACACCATCGGCGTCGGTCAGGGTGTCCTGCGCCGCACCGCCGAACAACTGGTCGAACAGCCCCACCCCGCCGTCCAAGGCGTCATTGCCCGCATCACCGTAGAGCTGGTCGTCACCGGCGCCGCCGGCCAGCGTGTCGCGCCCGGCACCGCCGTACAGCTTGTCGTTTCCGGTGCCGCCGTCGGCGATGTCGTGGCCGCCGCCCAGGTTGATCGTGTCGTCACCCGACCCGCCCGACACATTGTCCACCATCAGGGTCGCGCTGTCCGCGGCATCCGCGGTGTAGGTGTCGTTGCCGCCGCCGAGCCGGACCTGGGCGACCGTGTAGGGGCCGGAGAGCCGCACCGTGTCGGCGTTGTCGCCAGCCTCGTCCACCCCGTCGTCGCCATCGAGCTGGAAACGGAGGTCCGCGTCCTGGCTGACCGCCGTGATGGTGTCGATGCCGTCGCCGCCGGACAGGGTGCGCACCAGATCGGCGCGACCGCCGTCGCTGGTGAAGGTCACGGTGATGCTGTCGCTTCCGGAGCCGCCAAGCGCTTCCTGCACGCCGTCTGCATCGACCAGTTCGTCGCTGCCGGCGCCACCATCCAGCCGGTCGAGAGAGCCGGCACCACCGTCGAGCCGGTCATTCCCGGTGTCGCCGATCAGGGTGTCATCTCCGGCGCCGCCGTCGAGCGTGTCGTTGTGCGCCTCGCCATAGAGCGTGTCGTTGCCGTCACCGCCGGCCAGCGTGTCGTTGCCGTCGAAGCCGCGCAGCGTGTCGTCGCCGGCATCGCCCGACAGCGTGTCGTTGCCGCCATTGCCCCACAAGTCGTCGTTGCCGACGCCGCCGTACAGCCGATCGTCGCCGAAGCCGCCGAAGATGCGGTCGTTGCCCTCATCGCCATAGACGACGTCGTTGCCGCCGCCAGTGCGGATCTCGTCGTCCCCGTCACCGCCGCTGACCAGGTCGATCAGCATGGTGGTGGTGCTGCTTCCGGAATTGTCGCCCTGATAGAAGTCGGCTCCGTTGCCGAGAATCACCTCGGCCGTGGCGTAGATGCCCGTGAGCGTGATGTTGTCCGCGCCGTCGTCCGGGGCGGCGGTATCACCGTCACCCAGGATGCGCAGGGCCAGCGTGCCGAGCGAGCTGCTCAGCGTCATCAGATCGGCCCCGGCACCGCCGCGGATGAGCCGCTGGACGTCCGGATCCGCGGCGGCGACGGAGACGTCGAGCACGAAGCTGTCGTCGCCCTCGCCGCCATCGGCGGTGACGACACCATCGGAATCGCGCAACGTGTCGTTTCCAGCGCCGCCCAGCAGCACATCGCCACCCCCGGCGCCACCGCTCAGGACGTCGTTTCCGGCGCCGCCGATGATGGTGTCGTCGCCGCCACCACCCGACAGCGTGTCGTTGCCGTCGCCACCGTCGATCACATCGGCGGAGCGGTTGCTGATGGTGACCACATCGTCGCCGTCACCCGCCTCGATGGCCGCCGCGACGGCGACTCCGGTCTGGGCCGTGACCAGCACCGTGTCGTTGCCGGCTCCGGACCGCACGCGCACCACGCCCGCGGCACCGCTGCCGGCGACCGCCTGGGTGGCGCTGGTGAACTCGATCCGGTCGTCGCCGTTGCCGGTGTCGATGGCGGCCGACAGGCCGCCCGTGGCAACCACGGTGGAGTTGCCGCCGTCGCCCAGCGTCACGTCGCTGCTGACGAAGTCCTGGGTGGTGACGCGGCCGCCCCCTTCGCCTTCGACGTAGACATTGCGCACGCTGCCGAACCCGAGGTCGGCCGTGACCGTGGGGTTGTCGGACGCGTCGCGCGCCACCGACACGGTGGCCGTCGCGGCGACGCCGGCGATCTGCATGGCGGTGCCGTCGACCGTCCGCCGGCTGTCGACGCCCGCATATGGCAGGGTGAAGAAGTCGGTGCGGTCCTGCGAGCCGTCGGCGGACACACCGTTGCTGACCACGATGCGGGTCGGCCCATCGTCGAGCGTGACCGTCATCGATGCCGCGACCGACGCCGTGCCGCCGCCGGCCTCGCTGGCCGTTGCCGTAACGGTCAGGGCGATGTCACCAACCATGTTCAGCGGAGGCGTCAGCGTCAGGCCGGCGAGATTCTCCGCGGTCAGGGTCCAGGTGCCGTCGCCATTGTCGGTGCCGGCCGAAAGTGTGGCACCGGCAGGCACGCCGCCGACGACGACGGACAGGCTCTCCGACCCGTCCAGGTCCGTCAGCGCCGCGGCGATGTCAAGCGCCACCGGGGCGTTGACGCTGCCCGACGCATCGGCGACGCCCAGCGTGGGCGCGTCGGCGACCGGGGCGACGGTGACCGTCAGCGGCTGTTCGACCGCGTAGGTCACCCCGTCCAGACCAGTGGTCATGGCGGTGACTGTCAGCGCGATCTCACCGCTGAAGTTCGCGGGCGGCGTGAAGTACCAGCCGCCGTCCGGGCCGTCGGTGCGGGTGAGGGTCGAGCCTTCCGGCAGGCCGCTGACGGCGACGGTCAGCATGTCGTCGGAGCCGTTCGGCGCGACAACGCTGATGTCCAGCCGGATGGCGCTGTCCTCGTCGCCGAAGGCCGGCTCGACGGTGAGCTGCGGACCATCCGCCACCGGGGCGACGGAGACGGTCAGCGTCGCGGTCGCCGTCTCTGCGCGATCGCCGTTCGCCTCGGTGGCGACGGCGGTGACGGAGAGTTGCAGATCGCCGTTGAAGTCCGCCGGCGGCGTGATGGTCAGGCCGCCCAGGTCGGCGGCGCCCAGCGTCCAGCTGCCGTCGCCGTTGTCGGTGCCGCCCGAGAGGACCGCGCCCGCAGGAACGCCGCCGATGATGACCGACAGCGTTTCCGACCCGTCGAGATCGCCCAGCACGGCCGTCACGTCCAGGTCGATGGCCGTGTCCTCGTCGCCCGCCGCGTCCGTGACCGTCAACGTCGGGGTGTCGGCGACCGCGGCGATGGTGACGGCCATGCCGGCCGTGCTGCTGGTGGTCGCTCCATCGGCTTCACGGCTCGTTGCGGTGACCGTCAGCGCCAGGTCGCCCGCGAAGTCGGCCGGCGGGGTGAGTGTCAGCCCGTCCAGATCGTCGGGCGTGAGTGTCCAGCTTCCGTCGCCGTTGTCGATGCCGGCCGACAGGCTGGCCCCCTCCGGCAGACCGGAGATGGTGACGGACAGGGTTTCCGACCCATCCGTGTCGGTCAGCGCCGCCGAGAGGACCAGCGGGATGCCAGTGTCCTCGGTGCCCGACGCGTCGCTGCCGGTCAGGGTCGGCGTGTCGGCGACCGGGGTGACGGTCACGGTCAGGGCGGCCGTGCTGGTGGCCGTGCCGCCGGCCGCCTCGCGGCTGGTCGCGGTCACCGTCAGCGCCATCGCGCCGCTGAAGTTTGCCGGCGGGGTGACCTTCAGTCCGTCCAGATCGTCGGGCGTGAGCGTCCAGCTTCCGTCGCCGTTGTCGATGCCGGCCGACAGGCTGGCGCCGTCGGGCAGGTCGGACACGGTGATGGTCAGGGTCTCCGAGCCGTCGAGGTCGGTCAGCGCGGCGGCTATGTCCAGCGCGATGGCGGCGTCCTCGTCACCCGACGAATCGCCGACGGCGAGTGCCGGAGCGTCGGCGACGGCGGCCACGGTCACGGTGACCGTCGCAGCGGAGGTTGCCTGCGTCCCGTCGCGTTCCGTGCTGGTCGCGGTGACCGACAGGGCCAGCACACCGGCGTGGCCGGCGGGGGGTGTCAGGGTCAGTCCGTCCAGATCGGCCGCCGACAGCGTCCAGCTTCCATCGCCATTGGCGGTGCCGGCCGACAGGGTGCTGCCGTCCGGCAGGCCGGCGACCGTCACCGACAGGGTTTCCGAGCCGTCCAGATCGGTCAGTGCCGCCGACAGGTCCAGGGCGATGGCCGAATCCTCGTTGCCGGCAACGTCGGCGCCAGAGAGCGCCGGCGCGTCGGCCACCGGCGTCACGGTCACCGTCAGGGCCGCCGTGCTGGCGGCGCTGGAGCCACCCTCCGTGGAGACGGCGGACACGGTGAGCGTGAAGGTGCCGCTGACGTTGGGCGGTGGCGCCAGCGTCAGCCCGTCGAGTTCCGCTGCCGACAGCGTCCAGGTGCCGTCGCCGTTGTCGGTGCCGGCCGACAGGGAAGCGCCCGCCGGAACGCCGGAAATGGTGACGGACAACGTCTCCGATCCGTCATCGTCGAACAGGCCGGCGGCGATGGGCAGCGCGATCGCGGTGTCCTCGGCGCCGGTGGCGTCGGTCACATCCAACACCGGCGCGTCGGCGGCACCGGCGACCTGAACGGTGATCGACGCCGTGCTGGAGGAACGGTCGCCGTTCTCCTCGGTGCTGGTGGCGGTCACCGTCAGCATCAAGGCACCGCTGAAGTCGGCCGGCGGGGTGATGGCCAGCCCATCCAGCGCGTCAACGGGGATCGCCCAGACGCCGTCGCCAAGATCGGTACCGGCCGACAGCGACGCACCCTGCGGCACGCCCGACACGGTGACGGAGAGGGCTTCGGACCCGTCCATGTCACCAAGGACCGCATGGATGTCGAGCGCGATCGCCTCGTCCTCGACGCCGGCGGCGTCCGACACGAACAGGCCGGGCGCGTCGGCCACCGCTTCGACCGCGACCGTAAGGCTTGCGGTCGTGGTTGCTGTGGAGCCGTCACGTTCGAGGCTCGCCGCCGTGACGGTCAGCGCGATCGAGCCGCTGTGATCAAGCGGCGGAGTCAGGGTCAACCCGTCCAGATCGGCAGCCTGGAGCGTCCAGCTTCCATCCCCGTTGTCGGTTCCCGCAGACAGCGTGGCACCGTCGGGCAGACCGGATACCGTCACCGACAACGTCTCGGACCCGTCGGTGTCGGTCAGCGCGGCCGACAGATCCAACGCTATGGCGGTATCCTCGGCGCCGACGGCGTCGGTCACCACGAGCACCGGCGCGTCAGCCACCGGCGCCACCGTGACGGTCAGCACCGCTGTGGTCGTCGCGGTGGCGCCGCTGGCCTCGCGGCTGGTCGCCGCCACGGTCAGCGCCATCCCACCGCTGAAATTCGCCGGCGGCGTTACCGTCAAGCCGTCAAGATCGGTGGGCGCGAGCGTCCAGCTTCCGTCGCCATTGTCCGTACCGGCCGACAGGCTCGCACCGTCGGGCAGGCCGGACACGGTCAAGGACAGCGTTTCCGACCCGTCGGTGTCGGTCAGCGCGGCGGACAGATCCAACGCGATGGCGCCGTCCTCGGCGCCGGAGGCATTGGTCACCGCGAGTACCGGAGCGTCCGCCGCCGGGGTCACCGTCACCGTGAGGGTGCGCGCGACAACGGCCGTATCACCGGTCGCCTCGCGGGCCGTGGCGGTGACGGTCAGGTCGAGTGCGCCGCTGAAATCCTGCGGTGGGGTCAGCGTCAGCCCAGCCAGATCGTCGGCCCCCAGCGTCCAGGACCCGTCGCCGTTGTCGGTTCCGGCCGACAGGGTGGCGCCCGCCGGGACTCCGCCGATCGTGACCGACAGGGTCTCGGACCCGTCCGGATCGCCGAGCGTCGCGACGATGTCCAGCGGAATGGCCGTGTCCTCGACGCCCGTCGTCTCTGCGACAGCAAGCGAAGGCGCATCCGCCACCGCCGCGACCGTGACCGTCAAGGCGGTGCTGCTCGTCGCGACGCCACCGCCGGCTTCCGCGGCGGTGGCGGTTACCGTGAGGCCCATCGCGCCAGCGAATCCGGCCGGCGGGGTGATCGTCAGCCCGTCGAGCTGATCCGGCGTCAGTGTCCAGCTGCCATCGCCGTTGTCGGTGCCGGCGGACAGCGTGGCCCCGTCGGGAAGGCCGGACACCGTCACCGACAACGTCTCCGACCCGTCGGTGTCGGTCAGCGCCGCCGACAGGTCCAGCGCGATGGCCGTGTCCTCGACGCCGGCAGAGTCCACAACCGTCAGGACCGGGGTATCGGCAACCCCCGCCACCGCCACCGCGAAGGCCGCCGTGCTCGTTGCCGTGGTCCCGTCGCTCTCCACGCTGGTCGCCGTGACGGTCAGCGCGATCTCGCCCGCGAAGTTCGCCGGCGGGGTGATGGTCAACCCATCCAGCTCGCTCGCGGTCAGAGTCCAGCTTCCGTCGCCGTTGTCGGTTCCCGCCGACAGCGTCGCCCCATCGGGCAGGCCGGACACGGTGACGGACAGCGTCTCCGAGCCGTCGGTGTCGGTCAGCGCGGCCGACAGGTCCAGCGTGATGGCGCTGTCCTCGGCACCGGCCGCGTCGGCGGCCGTGAGCAGCGGCGCGTCGGCGACCGGCGTCACCGTCACGGTGACCGGCGCCGTTGTCGTTGCCGTGCCGCCACCCGCCTCGGTCGAGGTCGCGGTGACCGTCAGGGCGAAGGCGCCGCTGGCGTTCGCCGGCGGGGTGATGGTGAGGCCGTCAAGGTCGACCGGCGCCAGGGTCCAGCTTCCGTCGCCATTGTCGGTGCCGGCGGACAGCGTGGCCCCGTCGGGAAGGCCGGAAATGGTGACGGACAGAACCTCCGACCCGTCGGTGTCGGTCAGCGCGGCCGACAGGTCCAGCGCGATGGCGCTGTCCTCGGCACCGGCCGCGTCGGCGGCCGTGAGCAGCGGCGCGTCGGCGACCGGCGTCACCGTCACGGTCAGGGCGGCGGTGCGGGTCGCGGTGTCGCCATTGGACTCGCGAGCGGTCGCGGTGACCGACACGGCGATGTCCCCGGCGAAGTTCGCCGGCGGGGTGATGGTGAGGCCGTCCAGGTCGGCCGGCGCCAGCGTCCAGCTCCCGTCGCCATTGTCGGTGCCGGCGGACAGGGTTGCGCCATCCGGAACACCGGTGATGGTGAC
>NZ_JABFFR010000016.1 GCF_013423485.1 Azospirillum oleiclasticum | reverse complement strand
GGCCGTCCAGGTCGGCCGGCGCCAGCGTCCAGCTTCCGTCGCCGTTGTCGGTGCCGGCCGACAGCGTGGCCCCGTCGGGAAGGCCAGCGATGGTGACGGACAGCGTCTCCGACCCGTCGGTGTCGGTCAGGGCGGCCGACAGATCCAACGCGATGGCGCTGTCCTCGGCACCGGCGGCATCCGCCACGGCGAGGACTGGAGCGTCGGCAACCGGAGTCACCGTCACGGTGACCGGCGCCGTCGTTGTGGCCGTACCGCCACCCGCCTCGGTCGAGGTCGCGGTGACCGTCAGGGCGAAGGCACCGCTGGCGTTCGCCGGCGGGGTGATGGTGAGCCCGTCCAGGTCGGCCGCCGACAGCGTCCAACTTCCG
>NZ_JABFFR010000015.1 GCF_013423485.1 Azospirillum oleiclasticum | reverse complement strand
TGTCGGTGCCGGCGGACAGGGTTGCGCCATCCGGAACACCGGTGATGGTGACGGACAGCGTCTCCGACCCGTCGGTGTCGGTCAGGGCGGCCGACAGATCCAACGCGATGGCGCTGTCCTCGGCACCGGCGGCATCCGCCACGGCGAGGACTGGAGCGTCGGCAACCGGAGTCACCGTCACGGTGACCGGCGCCGTCGTTGTGGCCGTACCGCCACCCGCCTCGGTCGAGGTCGCGGTGACCGTCAGGGCGAAGGCACCGCTGGCGTTCGCCGGCGGGGTGATGGTGAGCCCGTCCAGGTCGGCCGCCGACAGCGTCCAACTTCCGTCGCCGTTGTCGGTGCCGGCGGACAGCGTGGCCCCGTCGGGAAGGCCCGACACCGACACCGACAACGTCTCCGACCCGTCGGTGTCGGTCAGCGCCGCCGACAGGTCGAGCGCGATCGCACTGTCCTCGACGCCGGTTGCATCGGCAACCTCCAGAACCGGGGCGTCGGCAACCGGCGTCACGGTCACCGCCATGGCGGTCGTGGTGGTCGCCGTGCTGCCATCGGACTCTGTGGCGGTCGCCGCCACCGTCAGCGCCATGGTCCCGCTGTAATGCGCCGGCGGGCTGATGGTCAGCGCCTCCAGATCCGCCGCCGCCAGCGTCCAGCTGCCGTCACCGTTGTCGGTGCCGGCCGACAGAACCGCGCCCAAGGGCAGGCCGGACACGGTCACCGACAGCGTCTCGGACCCGTCGGTGTCGGTCAGCGCGGCCGACAGGTCGAGTGCGATGGCGGTGCCCTCGTCACCGGTCGTATCGGCCGCGGTCAGCAAGGGTGCGTCGGCGACCGGCGTCACCACCACGGTGACGGGTGCGGTCGTGGTAACCGTGCTGCCGTCGGATTCGGTGGTCGTCGCCGCCACCGTCAACACCATGTCCCCGGCGAAGTCCGCCGGCGGGGTGACGGTGAGACCGTCCAGATCGGCCGCGGACAGCGTCCAGCTTCCGTCGCCATTGTCGGTGCCGGCGGACAACGTGGCCCCGTCGGGAAGGCCGGAAACGATAACCGACAGGGTTTCCGACCCGTCGGTGTCGGTCAGCGTCGCCGACAGATCCAACGCGATCGCCGTATCCTCGGCACCGGATACGTCCGTGGCTGTGAGCACCGGAGCGTCCGCCACCGGGCTCACCGACACCATCAGGGTGGTGACGGTGTGGCCCTGGCTGCCCTCCCACTCCGTGGCTGTGGCGGTCACGGTCAGCGTGATATCGCCGCTGAAGTCGGCCGGCGGCGTCAGCCTCAGGCCGTCCAGATCGGCGGGCGCCAGCGTCCAGCTTCCGTCGCCGTTGTCGGTGCCGGCCGACAGCACCGCACCCGAGGGAAGCCCGGAGACCGTCACCGACAGCGTCTCGGACCCGTCCCTGTCCACCAGCGCCGCGCCGATGTCGAGCGCGATGGCGTTGTCCTCGGCGCCGGCGGCGTCGGTGACGGTGACCACCGGGCCGTCGGGTGTCGGGGTGATGACGACCGTCAGGTCCTGCGAGCTCCACGCCTCGCTGCCCGTCTCGTCGCGGGTGGTCGCCGTGAGCGTCAGGGTGATCTCGCCGCTGAGGTGCAGCGGTGGCGTGATCGACAGCCCGTCGAGCTCGGCGGGTGTCAGTGTCCAGGTGCCGTCGCCGTTGTCCACGCCGGCGGAAAGGATGGCGCCGTCCGGGACCTCCGACAGGGTGATGGTCAGGGTCTCTGAGCCGTCGGCATCGACCAGCGCCGCATCGAGATTCAGCGCAATCGCCGTGTCCTCAAGCCCCACAGCGTCTTCGACCGTCACCGTCGGCGCGTCGGCGACCGCCGCCACGGCGACGGTGAGCACGCCCGAAACGCTGGAGGAACCGCCGCCCGCTTCGGTCGCGGTGGCGGTGACATCGAGGGTGTAGTCACCGCTGGCGTTGGCCGGCGGGGTGAAGGTCAATCCATCCAGGTCGCTGGCGGTCAGCGTCCAGGTGCCGTCGCCGTTGTCGGTCCCGGCCGAGAGGGTGGCCCCCTCCGGCACGCCGCCGATGGTGATCGACAGCGTCTCGGACCCATCGAGGTCGCCAAGCGCCGCCGTGATGTCCAGCGCGATCGCCTCATCCTCGCCGCCGTCGGTGTCGGTCAGCGTCAGCTCCGGCGCGTCGGCAACCGGCGCGACGGCGACCGTGATGGCTGCTGTGGTCGTCGCTTGGCTGCCGTCGGCGTCGGTGGCCGTCGCCGTGACCGACAGCGCGATGGTGCCGCCCGTGTTCTCCGGCGGAGTGAAGGTCAGCCCGTCCAGCTCCTCGGCCGTCAGGGTCCAGCTGCCGTCGCCGTTGTCCGTGCCGGCCGACAGCACGGCCCCTTCCGGCACGCCGGCGATGGTCACCGACAGGGTTTCCGACCCGTCGAGATCGGTCAGCGCCGCCGCGATGTCGAGCGGGATGGCCGAATCCTCGTCGCCGGCCACGTCGCCCACCGTCAGCGAGGGCGTGTCGGCCACCGGAGCCACCGCGATGGTGAGGACGGCGGAAGAGGTCGCCGCGCTGCCGTTGGCCTCCCGCGCGGTGGCGCTCACGCTCAGGGTGAGATCGCCGCTGAAGCCTTGCGGCGGCGTCAGGGTCAGCCCATCCAGCTCGTCGGCGGTCAGCGTCCAGCTACCGTCGCCGTTGTCGATGCCGGCCGACAGGGACGCGCCATCGGGCAGACCGGAGACGGTCACCGACAGCACCTCCGACCCGTCGGTGTCGGTCAGGCCGGCCGACAGGTCGAGAGCGATGACGGCGTTCTCATCGCCAGCCGCATCGGCAACAGTCAGCGTCGGCGCGTCGGCGACCGCGTCCACGGTCACGGCGAGCGCCGCGCTGGTGGTCGCCGTGCTGCCGTTGGCCTCGCGGCTGGTCGCGGTCGCGGTCAGCGCAAGGGTGCCGGCGAAACCCGCCGGAGGCGTCAGCGTCAATCCATCGAGATCCGCCGGGGCGAGCGTCCAGGAGCCATCGCCGTTGTCGGTCCCCGCCGACAGGGTGGCGCCGGCCGGAACGCCGGACACCGTCACCGACAGCGTTTCGGAACCGTCGGTGTCGGTCAGCGCCGCCGCGATGTCGAGCGGAACGGGGGAATCCTCGGCGCCGGAGGCGTCGTCCACCGTCAGCATGGGCGCGTCGGCGACCGCGGCGACGTCCACGGTCATGGTGGTGGTCGTGGTGGTCGCATCGCCGTCCGCCTCGGTGCTGGTGGCGGCGAGAGTGAGTGCCAGGGCGCCGGCGAAGCCGGCCGGCGGTGTGAGCGTGAGTCCGTCGAGGTCGTCGGCGGTCAGGGTCCAGGAGCCGTCTCCGTTGTCGGTGCCGGCGGACAGGCCCGCCCCGGCCGGCAGGCCGGAGATGGTGACCGAGAGCGCCTCCGATCCGTCCGTGTCCGTCAACGCGGCGGACAGGTCCAGCGCAATGGCCCCATCCTCGGAACCGGCGGCGTCCTGCACGTCCAGCACTGCCGCATCCGCCACACCGGTCACATCGACCGTCACGGTGGCGGTGCGGCTGGCGGTGTCACCGCCATTCATCTCGGTGCTGGTGGCGGTCACCGTCAGGGCGATGGCGCCGCTGAAGTTGGCCGGCGGAGTCAGCGTCAGCCCCTCCAACTCGCCGGCGGTCAGCGTCCAGCTCCCGTCGCCGTTGTCGATGCCGGCGGACAGGCTCGCCCCTTCCGGCACACCCGTCACGGTGACGGAGAGCGACTCCGACCCGTCGGTGTCGGTGAGCGCAGCCGACAGGTCGAGCGCGATCGCCGAATCCTCGGCCCCCGCCGTGTCCTCCACCGTCAGCACAGGCGCGGAGGCGGTTGCGTCCGGCGGTGCCGGCACGGCGGTGACGGAGCGCAGGAGGAAGTCGCTGTTGTCGCCGCTGCGGCCGGCTCCGTCGTTGCCCGGGGCGATGGCGATCGACCCGATGATGGCACCGCCGAAGTCGGCGGCGTCCAGCGTCACCGTGGCGAGGCCGGTGACGGTGCCGGGCACCGTCACCTCGCCCAGCACCGCGCCGTTGACCCCGAAGACCACCACGCGCGCCGTCTCGATCCGGCCGCTGTCGTAGGGACCGTGGTCGGGACCGGGCTGAGCGGAATCCTCGTGACCGTCGAACAGGGCCGACAGCTCGACGGTGACCGTCTGCATCGGGCGCTCGAAGGACAGGGCGATCAGCTCGGTCGTCGGGCTGGCGCCGCCGCTGACGGTGTCGACCTCGCCGCCGTCGATGTTGCCGGGTGCGGCCACCGCCAAGCCGGAATACTGGTAGCTGCCGTGCAGCGCGCCGTCCGAGGTGTTGGAGCCGTCGATCGTGAAGCTCAGGCTCTTGGTGCCGAAGGGCACGCTCTGCCAGGACTCCGGATCGGTGGCGACGCCGACCAGAGCGCGCACGTCGACACCCTCGGCGGCCCACGCGGACACGACCTGCGCGGGGTTGACGTTGGCGTCGGGGGTGGTCAGCTCGATGATGGCGTCCGACGCCACGGAGACCGTGACGGTGGCCGTGGTGGTCGCGCTGCTGCCGTTCGCCTCGCGGCTGGTGGCGGCGATGGTCAGCGGCAGTTCGCCATGGAAATTCGCCGGCGGCGTGATGGTGAGCCCGTCGAAGTCGGCGGCCGACAGGGTCCAGGACCCATTGCCGTTGTCGGTTCCCGCCGACAGGCTGGCGCCGGCCGGTACGCCGGACACCGTCACCGACAGCGTCTCCGACCCGTCGCGATCGGTGAGCGCGGCGCTGATGTCGAGCGGGATCGCGGTGTCCTCGGTTCCCGAGGGCGCGGCGACGTCCAGCACGGGCGAATCGGCAACCGCGGCCACCCCCACCGTCAGCGTGGCCGTGGTGGTCGTGGCGTCGCCGTCCGTCTCCCGGGTGGTCGCAGCCACCGTGAGCGAAAGCGTGCCGGCATAACCGGCCGGCGGCGTCAAGGTCAGCCCGTCGAGGTCGGCGGCGCCGAGTGTCCACGAGCCGTTGCCATTGTCCGTTCCCGCTGACAGGCTGGCGCCCGACGGCACGCCGGACACCGTCACCGACAGCGTCTCCGACCCGTCCATATCATTGAGGACGGCGGTGATGTCGAGAGGGACCGGGGCATCCTCGGTCCCGGTGGCGGGTGCCACGGTCAGCTCCGCCGCGTCCGCAACGCCGGAGACGTCGATGCTGACGGTCGCCGTCTTGTGGGCCGTCGCGCCGCCGTTCGCCTCCGTGCTGGTGGCGGTGACCGTCAGCGCGATGGAGCCGCTGAAGTCGGCCGGCGGGGTGAGGGTGAGGCCGGCGAGGTCGGCCGGCTTCAAGGACCAGGTGCCGTTGCCCGTGTCCGTCCCGGCGGAGAGCGCGGCCCCTTCGGGCACGCCGGAGATGGTGACGGACAGCGACTCCGACCCGTCGGTGTCGGTGAGCGCCGCCGACAGGTCGAGCGCGATGGCGCTGTCCTCGGCCCCCGCGGCGTTGGCGACGGTCAGGACCGGCGCCGACGCGGCGGTGTCCGGAGGCACCGGCACGGTGGTGACGGAGCGCAGGAGGAAGTCGCTGTTGTCGCCGCTTCGGCCGGCGCCGTCGCCGGTCGGCGCGATCGCCACCGAACCGATGGGAGCGCCGAAGGCGGCCTGGTCGATGGTGACGGAGGCCAGGCCGTTGATGGTGCCGGAAACCGCCACCTCGCCCAGCACACGGCCATCGGTGCCGAACACGACGACGCGCGCGGTCTCGATGCGGCCGGCGTCGTAGGGACCGCGGTCCGACCCCGCCTGCTTGGGATCATCGTGACCGTCGAACAGGGCCGACAGCCCGATGGTGACCGTTTGCATCGGCTGGGCGAAGGACAGCCCGATCAGCTCGGTCGTCGGGTTGGCGCCGCCGCTGATGGTGTCGATCTCGCCGCTGTCGATCCCGCCCTTGGCGTTCACGCCGAGGCCGGAATAGGTGTAGCTGCCGTGCAGCGACGAATCGGTCGTGTTCTTGCTGCCGATCGAGAAGGAGATGTTCTTGGTGGCGAGGGATACGGTCTGCCAGGAGGACGGATCGGTCGCCATGCCGGTCAGTCCGCGGACGGTGACCCCTTCCTCGGCCCACGACGACGCCACCTGGGTCACGTTGACGTCGCGATCGGGCGTGGTCAGCGTCACGGGTTCCGGCACTGGTTCGGGCGTCGGGGACGGATTGCCCCCCGCGCCGCCATCATCCGAATCGCCGCCGGAACCGCCCTGCCCCGGCGTGCCGTCGAGCAGCGTGCCCAATTCCACGGTGGCGCCGTCCACCACGACCGTCAGGGCCTCCCATCCGCCGGCCTTCAGGCCGAGCGCGGAAAAGGTCCCCATATGGCTGTAATCGTTGCCGTTGCCGCCATCCTTGGTGTCGGCGATGAAGGCGCGCAGATCGCGCAGCGCGTCGAGGATTTCGGGGTCGCGCGACTGCGCGGTCGAGAGACGGATCTCCAGCGTGTCGGTGCCGCTGCCGCCGAAGTAGAAGTCCCAGCCACGGCCGTCGGTCGTCAGGTCGTGGATGCCGCGGTCGTTGCCGGTGCCGCCATCGACACGATCCTGGCCCGCACCGCCATTGAGCACGTCGTTCCCGCGCCCGCCATACAGCCGGTCGTCGGCGCGCCCGCCCGTCAGGGTGTCGTTGCCATTGGTCCCGGCTGTCCAGACGGGGGCGTCGTGGCCACGGTTCGGGCCATTTCCCGCCTCGCGATCGGAACTGCTCTTGTCAGAAGCCATGACGCGGCCGACACTCCCCTACGAAGGAAGGCATACGCAGGTACTACCTTCAATTCGCCTACGATTTTATATAGTTTCTTAGGAACTCGCAACGAAGATGGTTGGGCAAATGCGCTGCGGCTGGAATCGCCCGCAGGCAGCACGCGACGGAAATCGACGGCAGATCGGCGGATGAAGTCCAAAGTATTCAAATAGGAACATTTCGCCAGCGATTCCGCGCAATTTGCGACAAGGCGCGACATGTCATATGAATAGCGGGGAACGGTGCGCAGGACTGATCGCAAATCAGGCACGGAGAGCCGGGACAGTGTCCGCAAGGCGTTGATCCGATGCGCGCCGGCTTTGGGATTCTGCTTGCTGTTCAGCTGCGCGATCAATCTGCTGTTCCTGGCGCCGACGCTCTACATGCTGCAGGTCTACGACCGGGTGATCGCGAGCGGGAACATCAACACGCTGATCGCGCTCACGGTCGCGGTCACCATCGCCTACGCCGCGCAATCGACGCTGGACGCGGTGCGTGGCAGGCTGTTGCTGCGTTCCGGCAATCTGTTCAACGAGAACTTGCGCGAGCGGGTGTTCCAGGCGGAAATGGCGGATGCGGTGACCCGCCGTGGTCCGGCCGTGGGGACAGGCGCGCGCGATCTCGACCAGGTCCGCGCCTTTCTCGGCGGACCGGCGATGATGGCCATGATGGATGCGCCGTGGGTGCCACTCTTCGTGGCGGTGATCGCCCTGTTGCACCCCCTGCTCGCGGTGGCGCTGGTGTGCGGGACGGCGGCGTTGCTGCTGCTGGCCGTGTTGAACGAGGCGCTGATCGCCGGGCCGACCCGGACCGGCAACGCCGAGTCGGCCGAGGCGCAGACCTTCTTCGATGCCGTCATGCGCAACGCCCAGGTGGTGTGCGCCATGGGGATGTCCGACGCGCTGACCGCCCGCTGGAACGACCGGCGCGACCGCGCCACAGCGGCGCTGACCGGGGCCGCCGACCGCGGCGGCGCGGTATCGGCGCTCGTCAAGTTCCTGCGCCTGTTCCTGCAGAGCTTCGTGCTCGGTCTTGGCGCCTGGCTGGCCATCGCGCAGGAGATGTCCGCCGGATCAATGTTCGCCGCCGTGTTCCTGCTGGCCCGCGCCCTGGCTCCGGTTGAGCTTGCGGTCGGCTCGTGGCGCAGCATCGTGCTGGCGAGGCAGGCGTGGCGGCGCCTGGACGAGTTGCTGCAACGCCATCCGGAGCCGCCGGCTGCGATGACCATCCCGCAGCCGCGCGGCGCGGTCGCGGTGACCCAGCTCGGCTGGCTGCCGGACGGTGTCGAGCAGCCCGTCATCCGCGGCGTCGAGTTCATGCTCGAACCGGGCGAGGCGCTCGGCGTCGTCGGACCGAGCGGGGCGGGGAAATCCACGCTGCTAAGGCTGTTGGTGGGCATCCACCGGCCGACCGCGGGCAGCGTCCGCATCGACGGTGCCGATCTGGCCGCCTGGAATCGGACCCAGCTCGGCGGCCTGATCGGCTATCTGCCGCAGGAGGTCGAGCTGCTGGCCGGCAGCATCCGCGACAACATCGCCCGTTTCCAGGACGCCCCCCCGGAAGCGGTCGTCGCGGCGGCCGAGGCGGCCGGCTGCCACGCGATGATCATGGGGCTCCCCAAGGGCTACGACACGGAGGTGGGGGACGGGGGGATGATCCTCTCCGGCGGGCAGAGGCAGCGGGTCGGGCTCTCCCGTGCCCTGTTCGGGGCGCCGCGGCTGATCGTGCTGGACGAACCCAACGCCAACCTGGACGCGGCCGGCGAGGAGCAGCTGATGGACAGCCTGGACGCCCTGAAGGCGTCGGGCGCCACGCTGGTGATCGCCGCCCAGCGGCCGCGGGTGCTGGAGACCGTCGACCGCATCCTGGTGCTGCGCAACGGCCAGCCGGACATCATCGGCGAGCGCGCAGCGGTGCTGGCCCGTCTGATGCGCCCGGCGGCCCCGGTCCCGACGCTCCCCGGGGCGACCGTGGTCAGCCTCAAGGGCGGAACCGGCTGAGGAAGGGTGCCGATGACCATCATGAGCGGAGCGACCAACCATGCCGGCCGGGGCCCCGGCGCGCCCACCGACAGCTCCCGCATCGCCGGCACCGCGACGCTGGGCGTGGCGGTGATCCTGCTCTTCTTCGTCGTGATGGGCGGATGGGCCGCGACCACCCAACTGGCCGGCGCGGTGGTGGCGCCGGGCGTGGTCAAGGTCGTTTCCGACCGCCAGCCGGTGAAGCACCAGGAAAGCGGGGTGGTTGCCGAGGTGGCGGTGGTCGAGGGGCAGGAGGTCGAGGCCGGGCAGCTCCTGCTGCGTCTGGAAGGCACGCAGACCCGTGCCCTGGCCGATCAGCTCTCGGCGCAGCTCGACCAGCTCATGGCGGAAGAGGCGCGCCTGATCGCGGAGCGCGACGGGTCTGTCGAGATCGCCTTTCCCGAATCGCTGCTGTCGCGGCTGGAGCAGCCCGCGGTGCGCCAACTGGTGGATGCCCAGCACGCCCTGCTCGCCAGCCGCCGCGGCGCGCTGAACGGCGAAATCGATCTGTTGTCACAGGGCATCCGCCAGATGGAGGAGCAGATCGCCGGACGCAACGCCGAGGTCGCCAGCCTGGAGAAGCAGAACGCGCTGATCCGCCAGGAGACGGAGGACATCCGCTCCCTCTTCCTGAAGGGCTACGCGCCGAAATCGCGCCTGCTGGCGCTGGAGCGTGCCGGTGCGGCGCTGGATGGGCAGCGCTCGTCCCTGCTGGCCGGTGTGGCCGAGACCGGACGGTCGATCGAGCAGTCCCGTATGCGCATGGGCCAGTTGGAGCGCGACCGGCTGACCGAGGTGTCCGACCAGCTCAGCAAGGCCCAGGCGATGCTGCGCGACGTCGAACCGCGCCTGCGCGCCGTGCGGCGCCAGCTCGAACTCACCGAAATCCGAGCGCCGCTGGCCGGCCGCGTGCTGTCGCTCGCGGTGCGCGCCCCGGGACGGGTGGTCCAGCCGAGCGACGTGCTGATGGAGATCGTCCCCAGCGCCCAGGCGCTCGTCGTCGAAGGAACGATCCGGCCGGAGGATGTCGACGACGTGCACGCCGGCATGGCGGCGGAGGTCAGGCTGACCGCCTTCAACCCACGCCGCATGCCCCGGCTGGCCGCGGTCGTCGGCAACGTCTCCGCCGACCGGATCGTCGATCCGCGCAGCGGGCAACCCTTCTATCAGGTCCAGTTCACGGTGGATCCGTCACAGCTGGCTGATGCCGCCGCAGCACTTGGCCATGAGGTCACGCTTCTGCCCGGCATGCCGGCCCAGATCACCATCGCGACCAGCGAGCGCACCGTGCTCGACTACCTTCTGCTGCCGATCACCGACGGGCTGGAGCGCGCGATGCGCGAACCGTGAGGCGTCACACGATCGGCATGTCGATGGGCAGCAGGAAGCGATCCTCGGGAACGCTGCTGCCATTGACCTGCGGGCGCCGAGCTGCCGCCTCCGGCGGCAGCCGGCGCGGCTGCGGGGCGGGCTTGACCGGTGGCCGCGGCTCGTCCTTCGCCACGGGCGTGAGGCCCGCCGCAACGGCCGTGGTCTCCGGCGGCCGTTCGGGTGAGGAGGTTCGTTCGGGCGGCGGCGTGTCGTCCGGGCGCGGCGGCTCCGACGGCTCGGCCGGTGACGGTGCCACGCGCAGGCGGTCGGCCGTGGCCGCGCCGACATCGGCCGGCAGCCGCAGGGCGCCGGCCAGCGGTGCCACCGACTCGGCGAAGCGGCGCAGCCAGGACAGGATCCGCATGCGGTCGGCAAGCGCGATCCGTTCGTCCGTCGCGGCGGCGGCGAAGCGCACCAGCTTCTGGTCGCAGAGGATGGCCGCCGCGGTGTCAAGCCGCGGCATCTCGATCTCGATGCCGCCCGCATCGGCGAAGGCCTTGCCGGCCTCGCGGGTCCAGACGGCGAAGGTCTCGGCATCGAACAGCCCGTTGCGGACGGCGACGACCGTCGCGCGACCGGCCAGCGCCTCGGCGAGCCAGGGGGCGGTGTGGAAATCGGATGGGCTGGGGGTGATCACGTTGACCAGCACCAGCGCGTGCCCCATCGACCGCGCGCACGCCTCGAACTCCTTCACCGCCTCGGACGGCGAGGAGGCGGCCAGCAGGCTGGTCAGGTCGGTGCGGAATCCGGCAGGCAGATCGTGCAGGATCGTCTCAACCCCCGGCATCGCCATGCTGTTGAGCAGAAGGTCGCGGCCGAAGCGTCGGTCGCGGGCGTCGTAGAGCATGCAGCCGCGCCGCGGATCCTGCCGGTCCAGCGGCACCGTGCGGCCGTTCTCCTCCGACACGCGGAAGAACTTGAACAGGCTGCGCGCCAGCCAGTCGCCGTCGAAGAGTGCTGCGCGCACCTCGTGAAGCCGGTACAATTCGGCGAGGCCGCGCGCCCAGGTCGACTTGCCCGTGCCGCCCTTGTCACCCACCACGCAGACAATCGTCGCCATACCGCCTCCACGCCATTGCTAAATTTTACCAAACATTTTAAGTATCCACAAGCCCGAGTCACGTTCGCGCCGGTTCCGATGCCGATCCAGTCCCACGCCGCGAAGTATCGCCGGCCGGCCCCGCGCGTCCGGGTAGCCCGGTGGCTGCTGATCGGCATCGTTGCGGCGACGGCGGGATGGCTGGCCTATGTCGACCGGTTGCGGGTCATCGGTGTCGGCCACATCAAGGCGGAGGAGGTGATCCTGTCCTCCCTGTTCGAGGGTCGCATCGACGCGCTGCACGTCGCCTGCAACGACCGGTTCGCGATGGGCGACGTGCTCGCCCACATCTCCAACCCCATCCGCACCCACACCTACCGCGAGGAGCTGGTGGCGCTGGAGACGGATCACCACAACCGCCGGATCGCCCACGAGACCCGGCTCGCCGTCGCCTCGGCCCAAACGGACGCGGCCGGGCGTCGTCTTGACGCCGCTCGCCGGCACGCGGCCAACATGCAGGCCCTGGCCACCGTCATCGACGGCGCGTGGCGGGCGGGCGAGGCCGACCTGAAGCAGCGTGTGTCCATCCTCAACGCCCGTGAACGGAGCCGCGAGGAGCTGGCATCGGCCGAGTCCGCGCTGCGCCGGGCGCAGGCCGTGCAGGTCCGGCTGCAGGCCGAAGCCGAGGCCCAGCTCGCCGGTTTTGCCGAACGGTTGGAGGCGCAGCGCCGGCTCGTCGCCTTCGCCGGCCGCGAGCCGCTGGTCGCGCCCTTCTCCGGCACGGTGACGGAATGCCCCCGTTCGGTCGGCGACGTCGTCCGCCCGAGCATCACCGTCCTGCGCGTGCAGCGGGACGACAGCGCGCGGATCCTGATCTGGGTTTCGGCCGTGGATCTGCCGCGCCTGGCCCTGGGAATGCCGGCCGAGGTGTTCCTGGCCGACAGCCAGCGGTCGGTGGCCGGACGGGTGTCCGCCCTTGCCGACCGGGTCGGGGCATTGCCGTCGAGCCTGAAGCGGTATTTCTGGCAGAATCAGGCGTGGCAGCAATACGCCCTGGTCGAGGTGAAGCCGGACGATCCGTCTTCGGTGCGCGCTCTACCCGGCGATGCGCGGGTCGACGCGGTCATCCGTCTCTCCCCGAAGGTTCGGCTGCCGCGCACCGTGGTGCAGACGCTGTGACGGGAGCGTGGGCGGGTGGCGTGGTCCTGTCGAGGCGGGACCTTCTGCGATCCGCGACGGCGGCCGCGGCGGGGATTGCCACTCCGGCGTTCGGCGCGGACATGGCCGCTCCGCCGCAGGGCGACGCGCTGTGGATCTGGTCCGTAGATCGGGCCGGCTGGCCCGACGCGGCCCGCATCATGCGGCGCGAGGGCTTCTCCACCGCCTTCCTGTCGATTCCACCGACCGACCGCGCCGCCTTGGAGGGGCGGCCTGCTGCGCTGGACGATGCCCTGGCGCCTTTCGCCGAACGGGGCATCACCGTGCTGCTGGCCGGTGGCGACCCGGCCTGGGTGCTGTCGGAAGCCACCAAGCTTCCGCCGCCGCTGGTCGGGCTCGTCCGGCTGGCCGCCGGCTCGTCGCGGGTGGCCGGTGTGCAACTGGACGTAGAACCGTACACGCTGCCTCTGTGGCGATCCGGCCCCGAGGGCCGCGCCCGCATCGCGGCCGGGCTCATGGACCTGCTGGACGCGGCTCGTGCGGGACTGGCGCGGGAGGGCAAGGCGCTCGGGACCATCCTTCACCCGGCCTTCGCCAACGCCGCCCTGTCGGAACGGCACGGCGCCGGCACCATGGCCGATGGTGCCGTCCGGCGCGCCGACCGGCTGGTCGTCATGGCCTATCGCAACACACCGGACGGCGTCGGCACCTTCGCGCGGCGGCTGCTCCCGGCGATCGACGCCGCCCCGCGCCCCTGGCACCTCGGCGTCACGGTTCGCGGCGGGCAGAGCGAGCCATTCGTCAGCTATCACGGGCTCGGCATCGCACGCCTGCGCGCTGATATGAACACATTGCGCACCATGGCGCTCGCGCGGCCGAGCGGCACCTGGTACCTCGGCGCCGCCGTGCATGCCTACACCGCGCTTCTTCCGATGCTCGACGCCGCCCGCTGACGGGACGGCCATGTCACCAGTGGGGCGTCTCCCGCCAGATCTTCTCCGGGACGTAGCCGTGCCGCAGCCCGATGCGGAGCAGTTCCTTCACGATGGGTGGCAGCAGGGCGAGGCGCAGGATGAGCCGGTAGAGCGGCAGGAAGGGCGCCAGCGGCAGGGCGCCCAACCGCGGCACGCCGATCACGTCGTTGGCCGCCAGCATGCGCAGCACGGTCTCCCACACATGGATCCAGTACATGAATGTGAGGATGCGCGAGGTGGTGAAGGGGTCCGTCGCGACGTACCAGACAAGCCCGAACAGGAACAGCATCGGCGCCAGGAAGCGCACCAGGATCTGGTCCAGCATCATCAGGAAGTTGCCGTAGCCGAACAGGGAGATGCGCAGGATGTCGATCTGCTTGCGCAGGCGGATCTTGATCATGTTGCGTTCCCACCGGCTGCGCTGGCGGATCAACCCGCGCCAGGTGGCGGGGCAATCCACCCAGATGATTGCGTGGGGCGCGAAGCGCAGCGTCCAACCGGCCTTGCGCAGGCGCATGGTCACGTCGGTATCATCACCGAGCCCGGTGTCGTACCCGCCGAGCAACCTCAGGGCGCCCGCACGGAACATGCCGCCCGCCCCCGCAATGATCGACAGGATCCCCAGGTGCGAGCGCCAAAGCCGGCTGGTCGCCACGTTGAAGGCGTATTCGATCTCCTGCATCCGGGTGACGAAGCTGTCGCGTGCGTTGCGCACGCGCAGGTGCGCGGTCACGGCACCCACCTTGGGATCGTCGAAAGGAATCAGCATTTCGTGGATGGCGCCGATCTGCACGTCGGCGTCGGCGTCGACGATCATGATGAATTCGCCACGCGCCCGCTGGATTCCGATGTTCAGGCAACTCGGCTTGCCGGAGTGGGTGGCGGCGCGGTAACAACGGACATGCCCCGTACCCTCGAAGCTGCGGGCTATGGAGAAGGTGTCGTCGGTGGAGCAGTCGTCCACCACGATGATCTCCAGCCGCGGGTAGGAGCAGCCCAGCAGCGAGCGGATCGTCCCGGCGATGCCGGCCGCCTCGTTACGACCCGCGATGACCACCGACACCAACGGCGGCTGGACCATGCTGCGCGGCGGCGGCGGGAACAGCCGGTGCGGCACCACCAGATTGGCGAGCCATAGCGCCACGATCGGACCCTGGTAACGGACCAGCGGGCCGATCACGCACAACACGAACAGTGCGTTGTACCAGGGCAGGCTGGGGAGTGCGTTGACCGATCGGATGATGTTGAAGGGGTCGATCCCCTCGACGAAGTAGCGAAGGAACTCCTGCACCCTGCCCTCATGCGCATCAGGATGGCGTCGTTGACGCCGCGGTCGCTGCCGGCAACGGTCGGGGTGTTCCGTCACCAGCGTACGGGTGGCGACGTGCACAGATCGTCCGATGTTGCAGCCGTCGTCAACGATCCCTGCACGGTCATGTTAAGGGCGACGGAGGAGTCCATGCAAGCGCAGCCTGGAGTCGTCTCGGCTCGGTCGACGGGTTCGGGCTTGTTTCAGCCCATGAGGTTGGCTTTCCTTTCGTGATCGACCGGAGACAAAAAGCCGAGGGCGGAGTGCCGCCGGCGGGGATTGTACCGGCCTTCGATGAAGGTGAAGACGGCGATGTGCGCTTCGGCATGCGAGCGGAACCGCCGCCGGTCGAGCGGTTCACATTCGAGCGGCGCGAAGAAGCTTTCGCACACGGCATTGTCCTTCGGGAAGAGCCGGGTGCGGGAAAGCCGCAAGCCCGGATCCGCGAGGGCGAAAGCCGAATGGCTGAGTTGCTCGACCACGACCCCCTCCCCCCTCACCATCGCTCTTCACCCGGAATCCAAGAGGGCGGATGTGGCTGTTACCCGACAAGCCGCGGTCGGGGAAAGTGCTTCCGCAGAGGAACACGATTGGAGAACGCGATGCGCGGACGCGTCCCCGAGCGGATACGTGTTATGCGGGAAACCCGGGAGTTGGAGCGGGAGATCGAGAACAACGTCCGTCGCCGACCCCAGCGTTCGACCGGGAGCGATCGCAGCGGCACGCATAAGCCGAAATTCCCCGCGCGCTAACCGTCGGCGCGATGGTCGTACCGCCGCCGCACCGGTACGGTTCCTGGATGGGTCGGCGTTCGACCGGCTCCAATCATCGATTGCGGGAGGAGACCATGAAGACGTGGCGCAAACCGAAGGTCCGTGAACTGTCCGTCGGCACGGAGATCAACGCCTACGCCTGCGCGCACCTCTGATCCGGGGGCTCCGCCCATCCGTGGCGGGGCACCACCGGGCGGAACGACCATTCGCGCGGCGACCACCGGGCGCAGCCATCGTGAGCCCGGTGGTCGCCGTCACCCGGACGCCGACCTCCGTTTGGATCTCGGCCTTGCGCCCGGCACAGTGGACCATCGCGTCGGTCGGATGCCGCCATGGTTACGACCATTCGTGGGCTTGCGGGGCGGGTGACGGCCGGCAGTATCATCGACATCGCCCTTGCGGCGGGGTCCGTTATGTTCGTCAACCACGCGATCGAATCCTTCCCCGACCAGCCGGACCACGGGTTCCCGCAGGACCCGCGGGACGAGCCTCCATGACCGCGGCCTGCGGCCGCATGGTCCGCCTGTTCCCCGCCCCGCCAGAGGAGGTCGCGGTCGAGGGGACTTGGCTCGCCGACCGCCTGCACGAACAGAGCGGTCCGGAGCGACCCTTCGTGTACGCCAGCTTCGTCTGCAGCCTCGACGGGCGCATCGCGCTCCGCGACCCGGCCACCGGGACGGGCCGGCTGCCGGCGGTGCTGGCCAGCGCCAGCGACTTCCGGCTGCTCCTGGAACTCCAGGCCCAGGCCGACTGCGTGATCACCCACGCCGGCTACATGCGCGACATCGCCGCCGGCCGGCTGGACGACATCCTCCAGGTCGGACGTCCGGAACCGGGTGCCGACCTTGCCCGCTGGCGGCTGGAGAACGGCCTGTCCGCCCAGCCGGCGGTCGTGATCGCCAGCGCCAGCCTGGACTTCACGGTCCCCAGTTCCCTCGCCCGCAACGGGCAGAGGGTCATCGTCGCCACCGGGCACGGGGCGCCTGCCGACAGGCTGGAGGCACTGCGCCGCCAGGGGCACGAGGTGATCGAGGCCGGCGATGGCTCGTCGGTGGAGGGTGGACCGCTTGTGCGAGCGCTGGGCCTGCGTGGCTTCCGCAGCCTTTACCTTCTAGCCGGGCCCCGCCTGTTCGACACGGCGTTGCGCGACGGCGTGCTGTCCCGCCTCTATCTCACCACCACACACCGTCTGCTCGGAGGCGAGGCCTTCGACACCATGCTCGCCGGCCCGGCGCTGGGCGATGCCGGGGTGCGTCTGCGCCTGTCGTCCCTGCACTACGACCCGATGGTGCCGGACGGCCCCGGGCAATGCTTCACCCGGCTCGAAGGCCCCGCGGCGACCGCGTCCTGACCCCCGGCCGGCCGCGCACGCTCAGGTCGTCGGCTGCTCGCAGCGCCAGCGGCGAACGTTCCACTTCGGGTGGCTCATCTGCCATTGCACGGCGTTGATGTAGCCGTTGCGCGTGCACGCGACAACGTTCGGATACCGTTCCACAAAAGACGGGCGTTCAATCGAACACTCGTCAGGCTGCGCGAGAAGGCAAACCACCAGAACCAATTCAAACATATCAGGTCACCCAATCTTCCGGTGTGGCAACTGCTCCGTGCCCGCTGGCGTTCCTCATCCCGAATGGTCCGCGCCTGTTGACGTCGGCGTCCCACTGTTCAACAGAAGTCTCTACAATTCACTAACAACCAACGGACGTCAAAACCTCTCTCCACCCCCCAGCTAGCGTGAACTTGGCCATAATATCGCCCTGCGATCATGCAGCGCACACGCCACCTGAATACCGTTTCAAAGATTATTTGCTGCAAAAACATTACCAATAAAGGTTACCAACAATTTGTGGGCATAAAGCGAATGGCATAGTGATTTCAATGGTAATATCAGAATCTTGCCTGCGCCCCGTCTTGACGTTGACTATAGCGCAATGTATCTTCCAACCACGTAATCGGATTGACCAAGCGATCGCGCTGAAATCGCCGTGTCACTCCGCACATGCTCCCGTACATCGACATCGTCGTTTTCCAGGTTGCAGCAAGCACCAATATAGGGAGGAGGCAACATGAAAGCCTTGTCGCGTTGGCTGCTGGTGTCCGCCACTGTTTTCGCCTGCGGATCCGCCTTTGCGAATGACAGCACGCTCAAGAATCAGGCGGATCCCAACAATTGGGCCCTGCAGCTCGGCAATTATCAGGGCCAGCGGTACAGCCCGCTCAACCAGATCACCACGAACAACGTCAAGGATCTGCAGGTCGCCTGGACCTTCTCGACCGGCGTCCTGCGTGGCCACGAGGGCGGCCCGATCGTCGTGGGCGACGTGATGTACATCCACACGCCCTTCCCCAACAAGGTCTTCGCCCTCGACCTGAAGAATGCGGGCCGCGTGATTTGGAAGTACGAGCCGGTCCAGGATCCGAACGTCATCCCGATCATGTGCTGCGACACCGTCAACCGCGGAGTAGCGGTCGCCGATGGTAAGGTGTTCCTGGGGCAGGCCGACAACACTCTGGTCGCCCTCGACGCCCAGAGCGGCAAGGTGCTGTGGTCGGCGAAGAACGGTGACCATACGAAGGGTGAATCGCTGACCGCGACCCCGCTGGTCGTCAAGGACAAGGTGCTGGTCGGCATCAGCGGCGGCGAGTTCGGCGTGCGCGGGCACCTCACCGCCTACGACACCAAGACCGGCAAGATGGCTTGGCGCGCCTGGTCGACCGGGCCCGACGCCGACGTGATGATCGACCCGCAGAAGACGCTGATGATGGGCAAGCCCATCGGGCAGAAGGACCTGGGCGTCAGCACCTGGCCGGGCGAGGAATGGAAGCGGGGCGGCGGCACCACGTGGGGTTGGTACACCTACGATCCCGACCTGGACCTGGTCTATTACGGCACCGGCAACCCCGGCACCTGGAACCCGGTGCAGCGCGCCGTCGACAAGGACCGCAACAAGAGCGACAACAAGTGGTCGATGACCATCTTTGCCCGCGATCCCGACACCGGCGAGGCGAAGTGGGTCTATCAGAAGACGCCCTTCGACGAATGGGACTTCGACGGCGTCAACGAGAACATCCTGGCCGACATCCCCATCAACGGCCAGCAACGCAAGGTCCTGGTCAACTTCGACCGCAACGGCTTCGCCTACACCATCGACCGCACCAACGGCGAGCTGCTGGTCGCGCAGAAGTACGACCCGACGGTCAACTGGGCGACCGAGGTCGATATGAAGACCGGCAAGCCGAAGGTGGTCGACCGCTACAGCACCTTCGCCAACGGCGAGGACAGCAACACCACGAGCGTGTGCCCCGCGGCGTTGGGCACCAAGGACCAGCAGCCGGCCTCCTACTCGCCGGACACCGGTCTGTTCTATGTGCCGACCAACCACATCTGCATGGACTACGAGCCCTTCTCGGTCGAGTACACGGCCGGACAGGCCTATGTGGGGTCCACCGTGTCCATGTACCCGACACCGAACTCGCACGGCGGCATGGGCAACTTCATCGCGTGGGACGCGTCGGCCGGCAAGATCGTGTGGTCGCGGCCGGAGCGTTTCGCGGTGTGGAGCGGCGCGCTGACGACCAAGGGCGGTGTGGCCTTCTACGGCACGCTGGAAGGTTACATTGTCGCGGTCGACATGAAGGACGGCAAGGAGCTCTGGCGCTTCAAGACGCCGTCCGGCGTCATCGGCAACATCAACACCTACACGCACAACGGCAAGCAGTACATCGCGGTGCTGTCGGGCGTGGGCGGCTGGGCCGGCATCGGCCTCGCGGCCGGCCTTGCGGCGGACACGGGTGCCGCGGCCTGGCACCAGGCGGTCCACCCCAACCGCGAGCAGGGGGCCACGACGTCCACGGCCGGCCTGGGCGCGGTGGGTGCGCACGCGTCGCTCGGCGAATACACCCAGCTCGGCGGCGTGCTCACCGTGTTCCATGTGCCGAACCGGCAGTGACGGCGACCCGTCCCCGGTGTCCTTCGGGACACCGGGGCTTCTCTTTCCAACGGAATGCCTGCGAGCCGGCGCTCGAGCGGCGTGCGATCGCGGGCGTTCCCGTTCGGCGTGTGCGCCATGACCGTGCCGTCACGCGACCCGCCGAGAACCAGCCTGAAATCCGGCCCTGAATCCGGCGAGGACTTGATGACGATGAACAGCGCAGCCCGCACGCCGCTCGGCGTGCTCGTCCTGTCGCTCTTGGGCGCCGCGGCGGTCTGGCCGGTAGCGGCGCAGGAAGACGCCCCCGTCACACCGGACGGAAACCCGACCTACATGGTGAAGGAGGGCGGGGTGGATAAGGGAACCTACAACGGCTACCGCCGCTTCCATTCGACCTGCCACACCTGCCATGGTTTCGACGCCACCGGCTCATCCTTCGCGCCGGCGCTGGTGGAATCGCTGAAGCGCCTCGACTACTACGCCTTCAAGGACGTCGTGGTGAACGGCCGGCAGACCCAGGGCGCCACCGGCGACAAGGTGATGCCGTCCTTCGGCCTCGATCCGAACGTCATGAACCATCTCGACGACATCTACCGCTATCTCAAGGCGCGCGCCGACGACGCCCTGCCCGGCGGGCGGCCGAAGCGGATGGGCGGCTGAGGGAGGCGGGCATGCTGGCCTGGATCGTGACACCGGCGGCGGCGCTCCTGTCGCTCGCCGTCCTTGCAGCGCCGGCCGATGCGGTCGAGGTGAGCGACCGCGCCTCGGTGCGCGTGTGCGCCGACGCCAACCTCCTGCCCTACTCCAACGACCGGCTGGAAGGGTTCGAGAACGAGATCGCCCGGCTGATCGGCGAGGAGTTGCAGCGGCCGGTCACCTATTTCTGGTGGCCGCAGGCCATCGGCTTCGTGCGCAACACGCTGCGCGCCCGCCAGTGCGACCTGGTGATCGGCACGGCGTCCGGCGAGGAGCTGATGCAGAACACCAACCCCTACTACCGCAGCGTCTATGCGCTGGTCTACCGCACCCGGTCGGGGATCCGGGCGGAGTCGCTGGGGGATCCGGCCCTGCGGGACGCGCGCGTCGGGATCGTGGAACGCACGCCCGCCGCCAACCTCGTGCGCCGCTACGGCATCACTCGGACCGAGCCTTACCAGCTCAACACCGACACCCGCGCCAACAACCCTGCCGCCGACGCCATCCGGGATGTGGCGGCAGGGCGGACCGACGCCGCGGTGATCTGGGGTCCGATCGCCGGCTACTTCGCGGCCCAGCAGACCGAACCGCTGACGGTCGTTCCCCTGATCAAGGAGCCCGCGGTGCTGCGGCTGCAGTTCAGCATCTCCATGGGAATCCGGGCGGAGGAGCCGGAGTGGAAGCATTGGCTGAACGATTTCATCAAGCGGCGGCAGGCCGAGATCGACCGCATCCTGCTGCGCTACCACGTGCCCCTGATCGCCGAGGACGGCACGCTGAAGACCGCGGCCGCGACGGAGCCGCCGGGCTACCGGATGGACGAGTACCGCTCGCCGGTGCCCGCCGGCCTGTCGGGTGCCGCCACGGTGACGCTGCCCGAACTGCGCGGTCTGATGGAGCGCACGCCGGATCTGCGGCTGGTCGACGTCATGCCGGCGCCGGCGCGTCCCGCCGACCGCGGCGATGGGGCGGTGTGGGTCCCGCCGCCCCGCCTGACACTGCCGGGCGCGGTCTGGTTGCCCAACACCGGCTACGGCCAGCTTTCGGACGCGCAGGAACGCCTTCTTCGCAGCGGCCTGGACGTCGTCAGCCGCGGCGACCGCGCGGCTCCGCTCGTGCTGTTCTGCGAGCGGAACTGCTGGATGTCCTGGAACGCGGCCAGACGGGCCGTGGAGTGGGGCTACAGCAACGTCCGCTGGTACTCCGACGGCACCGGCCGCTGGCAGGAGGCCGGCTACCCGCTGGAACCCGCCCTGCCCTTCGGCAGTGGCGCGTCCAACTGACCGGCTCAGTCCAGATGAGCGGCGATCGCGCGGGCGAGGCGGCCGAGCTTCTGTTCAAGCCGCACCGGCTGGTCGCATACGGCGCCGAGGTAACGCCGCCGCTCGTCGAGGATGCGCCGCTGCCACGCGATCTCCTCGCGCAGTGCCGCGGCCTCCGGCGAGTCGGGCGCCAGCCTGTCGACGCGGCCGAGCCCCTCGGCGATGCGGTCGAGCATGGCGCGTTGCCCGCGGGCATAGCGCCGGACCGCCTCGATCGCCTCGCCGCGCTCGCGGTTCAGCCTGTCGAACACCGCGGCGAACAGCGCCGTCAGCACCGTGTTCCGGTCGGCGCCCAGCGTGCCGGCGAAACGCTCGATCGCCTCCTCGTCCTTCTCGGGGTCGGAGAAGCGCTCGGTCACCCGCTGGAGGACGGGCTGGAGGACGGGCAGATCCCGCCAGACCGGCTCCATGCCCTCGATCGGGTCACCCGCCCAGATCTGGCCCGGCGACAGGGTGGGGACCAGGATCTGGACGCAGGGCCAGTCCGGGTCCTGATCGGCCGCGGCGGCGGCCGGCACCGCGAGGGCAAGACCGGCGATGATGATGATTGGCCTCACGAACATTCCAGCACTCTGCAAGCGGGCGGCCCGCTTGCCCATCCGGTCTTTCGGCTAGGGCGGACTATCCCATGAGGATGAAGCTCCTCCTCCTCCTCCTTGCGGGCCTTGTCGGGCCGGCGCGCGCGGAGCCGGCGGCCAGGGTCGTGGTGTTCGACATGGAGATCGCGGACACCAGCGGCGAGGGCGCCCATCCCGACCACCCGGCCCGGCTGCGCCGGATGACCGACCTGCTGGTGGAAGGGTTGCGGGCCACCGGCCGTTATCAGGTGCAGGCCGCCCGCGACAGTGCGATCGCAGCGGAACTGCCGCCCTCGATCCGGGAGTGCAACGGCTGCGAGCGCGAGCTGGCGCGCCGGGCGGGTGCCGATATCGTGGTAACCGGCGTCATCCACAAGATCAGCACGCTGATCCTGAACGAGCGGATTATGATGCGTGACGTGAACAGTGGCGAAGTCCTGACCTCGGCCATCGTCGATATTCGCGGCGACAACGAGCGGTCCTGGAAGCACGGCGTGGAATGGATGCTGCGCCACCGACTGCCGGCCCCCGTTCCCTGACCGCCGGCGACACGCAGGATGGCAATACCGGGAGGATCGCGTGGCCGACGACGCTCTGCTGTCCTACATGCCGTTTCCACCGGCGATGAGCCGTGTGCGTCATTACGACATCACGCTGCGCGACTACGTCGATCATTTCCGCATCGGCGTTTGGGGCAGCGAGAAGGGGCGCCGTCAGCCCGTCCGCATCAACCTGTGCGTGACGGTCCCCTGGCCCGACCCGCCGGCGACCGACGAGCTGGACGACGTGCTGTCCTACGACTACCTGATCGACGGCATCCGCCGCCTGCGCGACGGCGAGCATGTGCAGCTGGTGGAGACGCTGGCCCGGCGCATCCTCACCCTGTGCTTCTCCGACCCGCGGGTGACCAGGGCGAGGGTCCAGGTGGAGAAGCTGGAGGTCGTGCCGGAGTCCGCCGGCATGGGCGTCGTCGTCGAATGGTCGCGCGGCGAGGTGCCATGAGCGCGGCCCCGCGCTGGGTGGTGAAGCTGGGCGGCAGCCTGTGGGAGGCCCCGGAGCTGCGCCTCTGGCTCGACGCGCTGGCGTCCGCGCGGGGCGTGCGCGTGGTGGTCGTGCCCGGTGGCGGCCCCTTTGCGGACACCGTACGCGCCGCCCAGCCGCGGCTCGGCTTCGGCGACCGTGCCGCGCACGTCATGGCGCTGCTGGCGATGGAGCAATACGGCACGGCGCTCGCCGACCTGGAGCCGCGGCTCGTCACGGCGCGCACGCGCGCGGAGCTGGACGGCGCCGTCGGCCCGGCCGTGTGGCTGCCGACGCCGCTGGCCGCGGATGCCGACGTCGCGGAGAGCTGGGACGTCACCTCGGACAGCCTCGCCGTCTGGCTCGCGCAGACACTGGACGCGGAGGCGGCTGTGTTGGTCAAGTCCGCGCCGCTCGCCGGGGAGCCGACCTCCGCCGAAGCGATGGCCGCCGCGGGGGTCGTCGATCCGGCGTTGCCCGGATGGGTTGACCGCTTCCGTGGGTCCGTCTGGTGCGTCGACCGCGACGACCACCGGCGCGTCGCCGAAGCGATGGGGGGCGGGAGCCCGGTCGGGACCCGGCTGACGGGTGCGGTCCATGCCTGAGGCTGCGGGGCCCCGCCACATCCTGTTCCTCACCGGGGATCTCGCCCTGCCCCGGCTGCGGCGGTTGCTGGACTCCCTCCAGCCGCTCGGCTTTGAGGCCAGCGTGGTCAGCCTCGGCGTCAAGGTGGCGGCGCTGGCGACGACCGAGATCGTGCTGCGCCGGCTGACCTCGACGGAGGGGGCGGACCTCGTGCTCCTCCCCGGCCGCTTCCGCGGCGACCTCGACCGGCTCGAGAGCCAATTCGGCGTGCCCTTCGAGCGTGGTCCCGACGAGCTGGAGGACCTACCCCAGCACTTCAAGCGGCAGGCCGCCCCGCTGGACCTTGGCCGCTATCACACCCGCATCTTCGCGGAGATCGTCGATGCTCCCCGCCTCGACATGCCGGCCATGCTGGAGCGCGCCGCCGCCCTTGCCGCCGACGGCGCCGACGTGATCGATCTCGGCTGCCTGCCGGACCATCCCTTTCCGCATCTGGAGGATGCCGTCCGGGCGCTCCGCGCCGCCGGGTACACCATCAGCGTCGACTCCCTGTCGCCCGACGACCTTCTGCGCGGCGCCGGGGCCGGGGCCGCCTACCTGCTCAGCCTTACGGAGGGGACCGCCTGGGTGGCGGCCGAGACCGACGCCGTGCCGGTGGTGATTCCCACCACGCCCGAGGATCTGCCGTCATTGTACCGCACGGTGGACGCGATCCGCGGCACCGGCCGCCGCTGCATCGCCGACCCGATCCTGGAGCCGATCCACCACGGCTTCACCGAGTCCCTGCTGCGCTACCGCGAGGTCCGGCGGCGCTACCCGGACCTGGAAATCCTCATGGGGATCGGCAACGTCACCGAGCTGACCGACGCCGACACGCCGGGCATCAACGCCGTGCTCATGGGCATCGTCTCGGAGCTGGCCATCGACCATGTGCTGGCCGTCCAGGTCAGCCCCCATGGGCGTCGGGCCGTACGCGAGTTCGACGCCGCCCGCCGGCAGTTCTTCGCGGCCCGCGAGGCGGGCGTACGTCCGCAGGGCTTCGGCGATGGTCTGCTCTGCCTGCGCGACCGCCGCCCCTTCGTCAACACGCCCGAACAGGTGGCGGAGCTCGCGGCGCGCATTCGCGACCCCAACTACCGGATCGAGGTGACGGCGGCGGGCGTACACCTCTACAACCGGGACGGACACCACGTGGCGCAGGACCCCTTCGCCCTCTACCCCAGCATCGACGCGCGCGGCGACCTCGGCCATGCCTTCTACCTCGGCGTCGAACTCGGGCGCGCCCAGATCGCCTGGCAACTCGGCAAGCGCTACACCCAGGACCAGGCACTGCGATGGGGTGTCGCCGTGGACCGGCCGGTCGACGACCCCGCCGGGTTCCACGCGCCCGGTGCCACGCGCCGCAGGGACGGGCCCGGAAACGGGGGTGCGGCCCCGTGACCTTCATCCGCGAGACGATCGTCACCAGTCTGAACGTCGACGGCACCGTCCACGTCGCCCCGATGGGCGCCACCGTGACGGAGCACGGCTACATCCTGGCACCCTTCCGCCCGTCGCGCACGCTGGACAACCTGCTGGCGACGCGGCACGCCGTGATCAACATGACCGACGATGTGCGCGTGTACGCTGGCTGCGTGTCCGGCCAGCGGCGCCACTGGCCAACGCAGCCGGCGGAGCGCATACGGGGCGCCGTCCTGGCCGGCGCGCTCGCGCACGAGGAGGTGGAGGTGGCGTCGGTGGCGGAGGACGCGCAGCGCCCGCGCCTGGATTGCCGCCCCGTCCACCGTGTCAACCACCGGCCCTTCCGCGGCTTCAACCGGGCGCAGGCGGCGGTGATCGAGGCCGCGATCCTGGTCAGCCGCCTGCATCTTCTGCCGGCCGACAAGATCGAGCGGGAGATGGCCTATCTGTCGATCGCCATCGAAAAGACCGCGGGTCCGGAGGAGCGGGAGGCCTGGGGCTGGCTGGTCGATCGCATCGCCGAACACAACACCGGACGCGAGGAGAGGGCGTGACCCGCCTCCTCGCCAGCGTCGCCGACCTCGCGGAACTCGCCCTCGCCGCCGGGGGAGGGGCCGACATCCTGGACCTCAAGGATCCCGCCGCTGGCGCGCTCGGTGCTTGGCCGTCCGCGAGCATCGTGGAGGCGGTGGCGCTGGTCCGCACGTGGCCACAGAGACCGCCGCTCAGCGCCACCGTCGGCGACCTGCCGATGGAGCCGGCCCGCGTCGTCGGCCACGTCATGGAAACCGCGGCGCTCGGCGTGGACTATGTGAAGATCGGCCTGTACCCGGACGGCGATCCGGCCGGATGCCTCGACGCGCTCGCACCCGTCGCCCAGGGCGGCGCAAGCCTCGTCGCCGTGTTCTTCGCCGACCTGTGGGAGGAATTCACGCTGCTGCCGGCCGTCACGCGGGCCGGCTTCGCCGGTGCCATGCTCGACACGGCGGGAAAGGGAAGCGGCAGCCTGCTGCGCCATAAGGACGCGTCCGCGCTCCGGCGGTTCGTGGAGGAGGCGCGCGCTCCGGGCCTGCTGACGGGGTTTGCCGGCAGCCTGACCCTGGCCGACATTCCCGCCCTGCTGCCGCTCCGGCCCGATTACCTGGGCTTCCGCGGGGCGCTGTGCGCGGGTGGGGACCGGGGCGGTGTGCTCGATACGGCCGCGCTTGGGGCCGTACGCTCGGCCATCCCCGGCCCCCGCGCCGTCGCGTAGGGTTACTGCCCGGTGCCACCCTGCGGCGGCTGTTGCTGCGACGGGCTCTGCGTCGATCCGCTGCCGCCCTGGGTGACCGACCCGCCACCGATCACGCCCTGCCGCTGACCCGCCAGCGAGTTGTCGGGCATGGTGCCGGTGGGGGCCGAGGACGAGCCGGACGAGCCGCCCGGCGTGCCGGTCTGCGGCGTCGTCCCGCCGCCCATGGTGCCTTGGCGCTGGCCGGCGAGCGAGTTGTCGGGCAACGCCCCGGTCGGGTTCGTCTGCTGCGTGTTGCCGCCCTGGCCCGAGGTCTGGGCGACGGCCGCACCCGCCGCGACGGCGAGGCCGGCGGCCATCAGGGATGCAATGGTGGCTTTGTGAAAGCTCCGCATGACTATGCCCTCCGTCAATCCACGTCGATCGGGCGCTTGCCTTGGCCGGACTTCTCGCCCATGTGGCCGATCTCGTCCTTCGCCCACTGCTCGGTCGTCTGGTCGTGACCTTCGTCCTTCTTGAAGGACTGCTTGTCGCCGAGGACGCCCCCGCCGCCGCGCGGCTGGTCCTGCGGTTTCCGGTTGTCCGCCATCGTGCATTTCCTCCTGTGGATCCCGGCCGGCTCTGCTGCTGGCTGCGGTCCGATCCCTTCAACCGGAAGGCGATGGCGCGGGTTCCATCCTCACCCCTGCTCGGCCGGCCCCCCGCGCCGCGCCCAGAAGCCACGGCCGGGGTCGTAGGCCAGGATGGCCGCACCCAGGAAGACGGCGAGCGCCCCCGCCACCACCAGCAGGGACACCGGCTGGATCTGCAGGTACAGCGCGAAGCGGATCAGCTCGACCACGTGGGTGAAGGGATTGACTCCGGCGACGACGGCAAGCCACGGGCTGCCCTCGCGGATGCGCCACAGCGGATAGAGCGCGGAGGACGCGAAGAACATCGGAAAGATGACGAAGTTCATCACGCCGGCGAAGTTCTCCAGCTGCTTGATGAAGGACGACAGCAGCAGCCCCAGCGCGCCCAGCATCAGCCCCGACAGCACCAGCGCCGGCAGCACCGCCAGATAGCCCATGGGCGGCGGCCGGAAGTCCCAGAAGGCCGCCACCGCGATGAAGACGTAGGCCTGCGCGATCGACACCAGCACGCCCGCCAGCAGCTTGCACAGCAGCAGGTACCAGCGCGGCAGCGGGCTGACGAGCAGCGTCTTCATGCTGCCCATCTCGCGGTCGTAGACCATGGACAGCGAGCTCTGCATTCCGTTGAAGAGCTGGATCATCCCGACCAGCCCCGGCACCACGTACTCCTCGTACAGGATGTAGGTCTCGTAGGGCGGGATGATCGACAGGCCGAGAACGGCGCGGAAGCCCACCGCGAAGATGGCCAGCCACACCAGCGGCCGCACCAGCGCCGCGAAGAAGCGCTCGCGCTGGTGCACGAAGCGCAGCCCCTCGCGCACGATCACCGCGCGCAGGCAGCGCGCGTACAGCGCCGGACTCATCCCCGCCCCCCTCCCGTCAACGCCGCGAAGGCCGGCTCCAGCGCGGGGGCGCCCGCCCTGGCACAGACCTCCGGCAGCCGGCCGGCCGCCAGCACGCGGCCGCCGTGCAGGACCACCACCCCGTCCTCGGGCCGCGCCTCGTCCATCAGGTGGGTGGCCCACAGCACCGCCAGCCCCCGCTCCCGGCAGAGGTCGTGCACATGGTCGAGCACCTGCCGGCGCAGCGCCACGTCGAGCCCCACCGTGGGCTCGTCCAGCAGCAGCAGCGACGGCCGGTGGAGCAGCGCGCGGGCGATCTCCACCCGCCGCCGCTGCCCGCCCGACAGGGTGCGAACCCGGTCCTTCGCGCGGGGGGCGAGGCCGATGCGCTCCAACTCCTCCGCCGCCCGCTCCTCGACCATCGACGCCGGCAGGCCGTGCAGCCCGCCGTGGTAGCGGAGATTCTGCAGCACGGTCAGGTCCGGGTCGAGCGTCGGCTGCTGGAACACCACACCGATCCGGGCCAGCGCCTGGGAGGGCTGGAGCCGCATGTCGAAGCCGAAGACGCGGATGGTCCCCTGCCGGGTGTTGTAGAGCCGCGTGATCAGCGAGAAGAGCGTCGTCTTGCCGGCACCGTTGAGCCCGAGCAGGACGGTGAAACGCCCGGCCGGGATGGCGAAGGACACGTCGTCCAGCGCCTTGCGGGAGCCGAAGCTGTGGCTCACCCGCTCCACCGCCAGGACGGCGGACGCCGGATCCGCGGGGGCGGCCGGCTCCGGCGTCCGTAGGGGCTGCGCGCCGGCGGTCACGGCTTGACGATCACGCCCCAGGGCGCGCCGCCGACCGCCACCGACTTGATGACCCGGCCACGCTCCATGTCGAGCACCGACACGTCGTTGCTGACGCCGTTGGTGGTGTAGAGCCGCTTCTCGTCGGGCGACAGCGCCAGGTTCCAGACGCGCTGGCCGACCAGGTGGTACTTCGTCACCTCGAACGTGGTGACATCGATCTCCGCCACCCGGTTGGCCGGGCCCAGCGCCACGAAGGCGCGTTGCCCGTCGCGCGTCATCTGGATGCCGACGGGCTGGATGGATTCCTTCGGCACACCCTGCACCTGGAAGGCGATCTTCTTGACGATCTTGCGGGTGGCTGTGTCGATGACGCTGACGGTACCGCCGATCTCCGCCGAGACCCAGACGAAGCGGCCGTCGGCGGTGAAGTTCGCCACGCGCGGCCGCGCGTCCACCAGCACGTTGTCGGTGATCTTGTGCGATGCGGTGTCGATGAAATGCGCCATGTTGGTGGTCTCGGAGGTGTTCACCAGGATCTTGCCGTCCGGGCTGATGCCCATGCCCTCCGGCTCCACCCCCACCTGGATCTCGCCGACGATCTTCTTGGTCGTGGTGTCGAGGACGGAGACCATGTTGTCGTCCTCGTTGGCGATGTAGAGGTGCTTGCCGCCCGGCTCCAGCACGAACAGCTCGGGGTCGGGGCCCGAGGGCATGCGGCCCACCACCTTGCGCGACCCGACGTCCACCACGTCGATGCGGTTGTCGTCGCCGATGCACACGTAGATGAGGGTCATGTCCTGGTTGAAGGTGATGCCGCGCGGCCGGCGGCCGACCTTGATGGTGCCGGTCACCTTCAGCGACTCCCCGTCGATGACGGAGATGCTGTTGCCCTTCTCGTTGGAGACGAAGATGGTGTCGGCCTGCACCGGCAGGGCGACGGCGAAGCCGGCCAATGCGAGCAGGATTCCTCGGATCATGGTCATGGGGTCTCTTCCTCCCTTGTTATGGTTGGTGTCGTCCTCAGCGCGCCCGGCAGCGGCTCTCCGGCCGGTCGTCGCCGATGGTGTCGAGTTCGGAGAACTGGTGCAGGAAGCCCGGCTGCGGGGAGACCGACACCAGCATGCGCGGCCCCGCGAGCAGCACGGGCTGGCGGAGCTGCCCGTCCCATTCCCGGAAGCTCAGTCCCTGTCCCTTGAAGGCCGGCAGCGCGAAATCCGGCCCACGGATGAAGGCAGCGAGCGTCGCGGCATCGCCGGAACGCGTGCGCGTCGCCGCCTCCCCCACCGCCCGCACGGCCATCCAGGCGGTGTAGTCGCGCGGCCGCATCCAGCGCCCGGCCTGCCGTTCGAAGCGGCTGTGGAGCTGCGTCGCCCCCCACTGCTCGTGCACGCGCGACCACGCGGTCGGCACCAGCCCGTGCGTGCCCGTCACCAATCGCGGCAGCCAGGTGCGGTAGGGCAGATAGTCGCCGAAGGCGTCCGCCTCGTCCGCCACCACCAGCACGTCGTGCTCCGGCGCCTGGGTGAAGGTGGGGATCTCCGTCTGGGCGGTGACGTGGCCGGTGTCCACCCGCCGGTTCGCCTCCTCGAAGGTCCAGCCCTTTTCCTGCACGATGCGGGCGCCGTAGCGCTTGGCGGCGCGGCGCAAAGCCTCGGCATAGGCCGCATCCTCCGGCGCGCGGCCTACCACCAGGAACCATGTGGACCAGCGGCGGAAGGCGAGATACTGAGCGAGCGCGTCGGCCAGCATGCGACGGCTGGGAGTCACGTGCAGCAGGTTGGCGGCGCAGCGCTCGTTGCGAAGCTCGTCGTCGGGAGCGCGGCTGTTGAAGACCAGCATGTCGCGCGCCTCTGGCGTGCCCATGACCTCCAGCAGCGCATCGGCCCTGAGGTCGGCGACGAGAAGCCGGATGCCCTGCCCGGCGAGGCCGCGCACCGCATCGGCGACGCTGCCATCCTCCTCCACCACCGTCTCGACCAGTTCGAAGCCGATATCGAGGAATCGGCCGGTCGTGTTGTTGTCGGCCAGCGCCAGGCGGGCGCCCTGCACCCCTTCGTCGTCGGCCACCGGCTCCAGGAAGGTCAGGGGGATGCGCGGCTCCTCCGCGCGCGTCAGGTAACCGATGCGGACCACCGTCGGGTCGGCGGCCCAGGCGGGCGCGCCCAGCAGCAGGGCACCCACGAGGATCAGCCGGCTCAGCGCTGTCATGACACACCCTCCAGGGTCGTGGCGTGGTCGTGGCGGAGGTCGGCCCGGAGCGCGTCCACCCGGCGTTCGTCCAGCCGCTCCTCCGGCGTCAGGTCGATGGGCAGGTCCAGCAGGACGCGGGCTGGCGGGCGCGACAGGAAGAGGACCCGGTCGGCGAGCGTCACCGCCTCGCGCAGGTCATGGGTGACGAACAATACTGTGGCGGGCAACACGGTGGCGGCGTGCGTCCGGCGGATGCGCACCAGCAGGTCGCGCAGGTTGCGGGCCGTCGGCTCGTCGAGCGAGACGAACGGCTCGTCCATCAGCAGCAGGTCCGGCTCCACCGCGAAGGCGCGGGCGAGCGCCACCCGGCGGCTCATCCCCACCGACAATCGCTGCGGGTACGCCGCCCCGTGTTCCTCCATCCCGACCTCGCGCAGCCAGCGCGCGGCGCGTTCCCTGGCGTCGGCCTTGTCGTGCAGGACCAGCTCGATGTTCTCGGCGACGGTGCGCCAGGGCAGCAGCCGGGGATTCTGGAAGACGTATCCCAGCACCGCCCGCCGCCCGCCCGGCAGCGTCACGCCCCCGCCGAAATCGCGGTCGAGCCCGGCAACAAGGTTGAGCAGTGTGGTCTTGCCGCAGCCGGACGGGCCGATGATGGCGTGGAAACGGCCGGGCGTCAGCTCCAGCCGGAGATCCTTCAGCACCGTGCGGGCCGGGGTGCCGCCCCGCGCGGGGAAACGCTTCGAACGGACGTCGATGATCAGATGTTCGCCCAGCATCGGAACCGGCGGGCGGACCGCCCCGCCTTTCGGGATCGTCGCAGGCTCGTCGAGCGTCACGCGGGCATCCTCCCTGCGGGGTGTCGTCTTGGTTGCGAATCCCCGGACTGATCTGGTGATGCGGTGGCGCGCAGGCTACGCCTCCGAAAGTATGAGGAGCTCCCCACGACCGCCGGCCGAGCGATCGCCGATCAGCCGCCGGGCACGTGTTCCGGCGACCGGGAAGCCCGCCGGCCAGGAGCCGTGCACCCGCAGCTCCCGCCGGAGAAGCTCCAGGAACAGCCAGTCGTTCTCCCCGCCGTCCACGAAACCGGTCGGCGGAGGATCGGGCGCCCGGCACAGCAGGAACGTGCCGCGCCGCATCGCGGCCGCCGGCTCCGGCCCGCAACCGCCACCGACCACCACCGTGCCAGCGATCATACGGGCACAGCACAGCGCACCGACATTGCCCTGAATCGTGACGAGCCCCCGCCGCATGCGCTCACCCACCCGGTCGCCGGCGCTGCCGCCGACCGTAACCGTGCCGCCGCCCATGCCCTTCGTTCCGCCGGGGAGCGGGGCTCCCAGGAAATCACCCGCATCGCCAGCGACCATCAGCCGGCCGCCCTGCATGGCCGCGGCGGCGTGGGCGCCGCAGCGTCCCTCGACGATCAGTGTGCCGCCGCGCATGGCACGGCCGGCCTGGTCGCCGCAGTCCCCCTCCACCAGGATCTCACCCTCCGCCATGCCCGCCCCGACCGCGTCGAGCACGGCGCCCTCCGGGCGCAGGATCAGGCTGCCGGACGGGCCGCCGTCGCGGATGTCGAACAGCGCGTCGAGGGGGTGCCGCTCACGCCCGCAGATGACGGTGACGCCGGCACCGTCGCCCGCCAGCCGTCCGGGCAGGACCCCCGTCAGGTCGATGGGCGGGCCGGCGGGCTCCCGCACAGTGAGGATATGGCCAGTCATGCCATCACCTCGTGCAGGTGGAACTGGTGGCGGCCGAGCTTGCCGCCGTAATTGCCGGCGGTCACGGCGACCACGCCCGCCGCGGCCCCGAGCCCCGCCGTGGCGGCGATGCCGGCGCGCATGGCGGCGGTGATCGCCTGCGGGTTCACCGCGTCGATCACCAGCTCCAGGATGGAGCCGACCCCCTCCGGCACCAGCGAGTGAACGGCCGGGCGCAGCGTCGGGCAGAAGGCGGTGTTGGTGGAGGCGATCAGCCCCTTGTACTTGGACCCGATCTTGGAGCCGGAGCGGACAACCCCGCCGGGGAAGGGAAGGATGGCCCCCGGCACCTCGCGGATCGCCATCACCGCCGCCTGCGCCGCCACCAGAGCGGCGTGACGGTCGGCCGCCAGGATGATGAAGTTGCCGCCGCCGACGCCCTCGACCACCGCGGTGGTCGCCTCGCACAGGAATTCCCCGTCCATGACCGGGATGCGCCAGTAGCGTCGGCCACCGATGCGCTTGGCGATCTGCCAGCCGTCGCCGAAGTAGCGCAGGCTGTTTCCGAGCGGGATCGGCGGCCCGTCGCGCAGACCCGCGTAGCAGGCCGATCCTGGGGAGGTCATGACGCATTGGCCGACGCGGCGCACCACCTGCTTCGCCAGCTCCTCCCTGGAGACGGAGAAGAGCAGCACGGCGGCTCCCGGCCGGCCGTCCGGCGTCTCCTCCGGCGGCAGCAGCCGCTCCACCGCCGCCTCGCAACCGCAGCCGATGACCGAGGTGGCGAAGCCGGTCATGCTCACGGCCGCCGCCTGCACCCAGGCCGGACTGTCGGCGGTGACGATCAGCCGCGTGCCCAGCATGGGGAAGGCCTCGGCGAAGGTCTCCTCGATCAGGACACCGTTGAGCCGCATCAGAAGACCCCCGGTCGGCAGAGATGGCGGACCAACCCGTTCCCGCCGCGGATCTCGTCCTCGCCGATGCGGAAATGCACGGCCTTCAGCCCCATCCGCTCCTCGAAATGGCGGGCGACGCGCCGCTCGATGGCGGGGTCGTAGGCGGGCTCGACCACATGGGTGCGGCCCTCCGCCATCGCCACCACCTCGCCGCGGCGGACGATCAGCCGCCCGTCCTTGAACACGAGATCCGGCGTCTCGAACATCCGGCGGCGGTCGGCATCGTCGGTGTAGACGACGATGTCGGCCGCCGCTCCCGGTCCGAGATGCCCGCGGTCGGCGAGGCCCAGGATGCGGGCGGGTGCCGCACGGGTCATCGTGGCGATCTCGCCCAGCGAGTACTCGCGCCTCAACGAGCCGAGGATGGTGTGCTTCGGCACCTCCGGGTGCAGCTCGGCCAGCTTGGCGAGGCGGTAATCGCGGTCCATCAGCAGCCGGATCAGCTCCGGATAGCTGGTGAAGGGGCCGCCGTTTGGGTGGTCGGTGGTCAGAAAGACCCGCCAGGGATCGCCGATCAGCAGGAACAGCTCCAGCCCGATCGCCCATTGCAGCGCGTTGACGAAGGCCTTGTCGCGGTAGCGGAAGGGCACGACGCCGCAGCCGGCGTCGCATTCGATGTCCATGACAGCCCACTTCTTCGGGTGGGCGAGGCGCGTGTTGGACATCTGCGCCATGGTGTCGGCGGACGCGGTGACCGTCTGCCCGAACATCACTTGTCCGACATCGACGGAGATGTTGGGCCGCGCGTTCACCACCTCCGCCAGCCGCGCCGCGGCGGAGGAAAAGCGCCGGTCGCCCTCCAAACCGTAGCTGTGGAACTGCACGTGGGCCAGATGCAGCCGCAGCCCGTCCGCCGCCCCGATGCTGTCCAGCGTGGACTCCACGTTGCCGGGAACGCCGAGGTTGAAGCCGTGCAGGTGCAGCGGATGCGGGATGCCGAGCCGCCGCACCGCCGCCGCCAGCGCCGTGAGGACGCGGCGCGGGGTCACGGCGTGGAAGGGACCGGGCTCGTCCACCTCCAGCCGGCGCTGGTTGTACTTGAAGGCGTTGATGCCGCCTGGGTTCACCGCCTTGACGGCGAGGCTGCGGGTGGCGTTGACGGCCCAGCCGACATAGTCGGCGATCTCCTCCTCCCCCGCGCCCGACGCCAGCATCTCCAGCAGAAGATCGTCGTTGCCCAGCACGACGTAGGCGCCGGTGTCGATCAGCGGGATGTCCGCCATCTCCAGATGCGCGTGGCGGGCGTTGCTGGGCAGCATGGCCGGTTCGAAGGCGGCGGTGTAGCCCATGCGCGCGTAGCGGCAGCCGGTGACGTGGGCGGACGGGCTGGCGACCCCGCCGCCGCAACGGCACAACCCGTCCGCGGCCACCGCCGTCGCCCGGTGCTCCTCCGCCATCAGCAGGCGGGCGATGTTGACCTTGCCGCCGGCGATGTGGCTGTGGATGTCGATGGCTCCGGCCATCACCATCTTGCCGGCCAGATCGACGGTCTCGTCCGGCGCCGCACCGCGGCCGGGGTCGCCGACGATGCGGCCGTCCCGCACATACAGGTCCATGACGACGCCGTCGCGCCCGTTGGCGGGGTCGTAGACGCGGCCCCCCGACAGCTTCGTCAGCATGCGGCGGTCTCCGGCTGGAGGGCGGCGGCGATGGACCGCAGCACAGACGCCGCCGTGGGCAGCCCGCGGTCGATGAGGCGGCCGGCGCGCAGGGCGACGACCGTATCGGTGCGGAAGATGTGCGCGGCATGGTCGATGCCGGGCGTGCCGACGGGGAGCCACACCGCCGGCTCGGCGGCCACGGCTGTGCCCGGCGGCGCCAGCACGATCACCCCGCACCCCGGCGGAAAGGCCGGCACCGCCGTCCCGAAGGCGGACACCCAGAGGATCACGTCGGCAGTCTCGGCAAAGCGCGCCCAGGCGAAGCGGTGGGGATCGTGCAGCGGCTCGCCCCCGGCCAGGGAGACGCGCAGCGGCACGCCGAACTGCCAGGTGCAGACCTGGTTGGCACCGACAAGATTGTCGTGCCCGGTCAGCGGCAGCCCGGCGCAGCGGGTGTGCCGGTTGACGGCCGTCACGAGATGCACAATCCGCTCGACCGCAAGGTCGGCGTGCGACCCGGTGAAACCGGCGGCGGCCCAGGCCACCACGGCGTAGCGGGCACCGCGCACCCGCTCCGCCAGGGCTCCCATCTCCGACTCAGCGCCCGCCGGGTCCTCCAGGGCAGACGCCAGCGATGCGGCGTCGCCCGGCACCACCGTCACCGGCCAGCCGGCGAGAAGCGTACGCGTCTCCGCCATCGGCTCGCCGCCGAGGAACACGACCTCGCGTACGGCCGGCTGGAAGGCCGGGGCCGGCAACACCCAGCGCTCGTACAGGCGTGGGTGGAAGGCGGCCGGATCGGGGCCGACCACCACCAGCAGGTCGCAGCGGTTGCGCAGCTCCGCCAGCGTCGTTGTGATCCAGCCCGTCCGTTGCATCACCGACAGGTTGCGGTACAGGCCCTCGGAATGGACATGGTCGACCACGGCGCCCAGGCGCTCGGCGAGCGCCAGCGCCGCGCGTATGCCGTTCACGTCGGCCGCAAGCCCGGCCACCAGCGGCGCCCGGCTGTCAGCCAGCGCCCGGACGGCCGCCCGCACCGCTTCCTCCGGCGTCGCGGCCACTCCGGCCACCCGCGGCGGTTCGGCTGCCATGCTGGAGGAGACCGTGCGGCCAAACGCGTCCCGCGCGATCGGGCAGTCGGTGGAGGTCACCGTCAGTCCGCCGCCCGGCGCCTCATCGATCGCCAGATCGTCGCAGCCGAGGCCGCAGAACGGACACACGACGTCCCTGTGGGTCGCCATGGCGCGGCTTTCAATCATACTTGATGTAGGCGAAGCGCGGGTCGTCGCGCGGCGTGCCTTCCAGGGCGCCGCCGTCGCGGGCGGGCTGCCACTGGATCACCTCCTCGATCTTGGACGCGAGCTGGAAGTCCTTGTCGGTGATGCCCTTGGCGGAATGGGTCATCAGCCGCACCTCGACCCAGGCGTAGGAGACGGTGAGGTCGGGGTGGTGCCAAGCAGCCTCCGCCAGATGGCCGACCGCGTTGACCACCATCAAGGTGCCCTTCCAACTGTTCGTCTTGTACTTTCGCCGAATCCAGCCGTCTTTGAGCCGCCAATGCGGTAGTATTCTCTGCAACTGATCTTCGATTTCCGCCTCGGAATACGCTCGTTCCTGCGCATCGGCCATGTCTTCCTCCCAGAAAATGCGGCCAGTCCCGGATATCGAAAGAGGTATATACTATTGGAACGGGGCAATTTTTTGTTTGAACACTATCATGACTGAAAAAGCGACGCAACTTACCTTCAACGGATGAGGTTCTCATGCCTCGAGGCGTCGACGATTATGGGGAGGTTCGGGTCACCGCACCCGCGCGTCTGCATCTGGGCTTCGTCGATATGCACGGTGGTCTCGGCCGTCGTTTCGGCAGTCTCGGCCTGACGCTCGACGGGATCGCCACGACCGTCCGCGCGCACCCGTCCGACCGGCTGACCGCGGCCGGTCCCATGGCCGACCGCGCGCTTGCCGCCGCCCGTCTGCTGGGCGAGCGCCTGGGGCTGTCGACGACCGCGGCGCTGACGGTGGACCAGGCCATCCCGCAGCATGTCGGTCTCGGCTCAGGCACGCAGCTCGGGCTCGCCGTCGGGGCGGCGCTGGGGCGGTTGCGGGGCGAACCGGCCCGCATCCAGGACATCGCCGGGGTGCTGGAGCGCGGCGCGCGCTCGGGCATCGGCATCGGTGCGTTCCGGGATGGCGGTGTGATCCTGGACGGCGGGCGCGGCCCGGGACCGGAGCCGCCCCCGGTGATCGCCCGGCTCCCCTTCCCCGAAAGCTGGCGCGTCCTGCTGATCCTGCACCGCGACGGGCAGGGGCTGCACGGCAGCGCCGAGGCCGCGGCCTTCCGCGACCTTCCGCCCTTCCCGGCCGCGGCCGCGGCGCATCTCTGCCGGCTCACGGTCATGTCGGCCCTGCCGGCGCTCGCCGAAGGGGATGCGGACGGCTTCGGCCGCGCGGTCGGCGAACTGCAACGCACGGTCGGCGACCACTTCGCGCCCTTCCAGGGCGGCCGCTTCACCAGCCCCGACGTGGCCGCGGTGCTGGGGTGGCTGGAATCGCAGGGCATTCCCGGTGTCGGGCAGAGCTCCTGGGGCCCCACCGGCTTCGCCATCGTCGGCGACCCCGACCGGGCGGAGGCGCTGCTGGACACGGCGCGGCGGCGCTGGCGCGGATCGCCGCTGACCTTCCGCCTGTGCCGCGGCCGCAACCGCGGCGCGGACATCGAACCGGCCGTCCAACCAGCCTTCGGCCACGTGAACGCCACGAACGACTGACCCGCCCACCGGCCGCGGGAGGCTCCCGATGCGCGCACCCTACATCCTGCACATGCTGACGCCGCTGAAGCACGTCAGCCCCTTCGACGTCAACATGGCGGCCGATGCCGGCCTGACCGTCCTCTTCCCCCACACGGGGGTGGAAGCCGGGGAGGTCGCGTCCCTCACCCAGGACGCCATGTTCTCCCGCGATCCGGCCAACGCGGCACGGACCGGGCTGTTCATCGGCGGACGCGACGCGCTCCTGGCGCTGGAGATGATGGACACGGCACGGGCGGCCATGTTCCCGCCCTTCACCATCTCGGTGATGGTGGACCCGTCCGGCGCCTTCACCACGGCCGCCGCCATGGTGGCGGTGGTGGAGCGCGCGCTGCGCCGCGCCGGAGCCGCCGACGGGCTGAAGGGGCGGGCGGTGCAGGTCTATGGCGCGACCGGCGTGGTGGGCGGAATCGCCGGGGTAATGGCCGCCTTCGCCGGGGCCCGCGTCACGCTGGTCGGCCATCGCGGGTTGGAGCCGGTGCGAAGCAAGGCCGATGCCTTCCGCGAGCGCTTCCAGGTCGAGCTCGCCTGCGCCGACGCGCCGGACGACGCCGGCAAGGCGGCGCTGCTCCCGGATGCGGAGGTGGTGCTGGCCTGTGGCCGCGCCGGCCTGCAAATCCTGTCCGCACGCCACCTCGCCGCGGCAGGCCGACTGCTGGCGGCGGCGGACGTGAACGCGGTGCCGCCGCCCGGCATCGAAGGGGTGGCGGCGAAGGACGACGGCGCGCCGCTGCCCGATGGCCGGGGCGTCGGGATCGGCGCCCTGGCCGTGGGCAACGTCAAGTTCCGCGTCCAGCACGCCCTCCTGAAACGCATGGCCGAGGCCGATGCCGCCGTCCATCTCGGAATCCGCGAGGCCTACGATGCCGCCGTCCGGATCGCCGGCTGACGGGCCGGACGTCGTCGTGGTCGCGGTCTCCGCCCGCGCGCTCGCCGCCTCGGCGCGGCGGGCCGGCCGTCGCCCCGCCGCCATCGACCTGTTCGCGGACACCGACACCCGCGCCCTCGCCCACCCCTGCCTGCGGCTGCCCGCAACCGGCCTCGGGATCGACACCGGAAAGCTGCTGGAGGCGCTGGACCAGCCGGCGTTGCGGGGCCTGCCGCTGGTCTACGGCGCCGGCTTCGAGGACGACCCGGTGCGGCTCGCGCGCGTCGCGCTCGACCGCCCGCTGCTCGGCAACGCCCCGCTGACGGTAGCCCGCTGCAAGAACCCCTTCCTGTTCGCCGAGACGCTCGACCACCTCGGCATTCCGCATCCGGCGGTCGCGGCGGCGGTGGAAGAGCCGGCCGAAGGGTGGCTGCTGAAGCGGGCCGGCGGCAGCGGCGGGGACCACGTCGGACCCGCCCGCGGTACCCGCGCGCCGTCTGGATTCTATTTCCAGCGCCGGGTCGGGGGGACGCCGGTGTCCATCCAGTTCCTGGGGAACGGACGGCGGTCGGCGGTGCTCGGCTTCGCCCGGCCGTGGGTCTCGGCGGCTCCGGGCGCCCCGTACCGCCACGGTGGCATCGCGGGTCCGGCGCGGCTGCCACGCGGGCTCGAGACCATCCTCCGGGACGTTGCCGACGCCCTGGCGGGCGGGCTCGGGCTCGTCGGGCTCAACAGCGCCGACCTGATGGTGGACGGCGGGGCCTTCCACCTGCTGGAGGTGAACCCGCGGCCGGGCGCCTCGCTCGACCTGTTCGACCGGCCGCCGCTGCCGCCCCTGTTCGCCTTGCATCTGAAGGCCTGCGCCGGCCGCCTTCCGGACCGGCTGCCCGCCCTCGCCGGCTGCCGGGCGACGGCGGTGCTGTACGCGGCCGCACCCCTCGGGGTCGGCCCTGCGTTCCGCTGGCCGGACTGGACCGCCGACCGGCCGCATGGTCCGGCGCGCATCGCGGCCGGGCATCCGGTCGCGACGGTGCTCGCGGACGGCGCCGCCACGGCGTCGGCACGGCGGGCCGCGGTCCGCCGTCTGGACGAGCTGACGGCCGCCCTGAGCCTGGAGACGACGGCATGACCCGCGACGAACGCCCGAGCCTGGCCGCCCTGGCCGCCCCTCTGACGGAACGGCTGGTCGCCGGGGCGCCGGCGCTCCGCCTGGGGATCGACCGCATCGGGGGTGCGATGGTCGTCGATGCGGGCATCCGCCATCCCGGCGGGCTGGAGGCGGGGCGGCGCATCGCCGAGCTGTGCATGGGCGGGCTCGGCCGGGTGACCCTGGGCCCCGCGCCCGGCGCACCTCCGTCCTGGCCCTTCGGCATCACCGTGCACAGCGCCCAGCCCGTGCTCGCCTGCCTCGGCAGCCAGTATGCGGGCTGGAGCCTCGCCCATGGGGAGGGCAAGGGCGCCTTCTTCGCGCTCGGCTCCGGCCCCGGCCGGGCGCTCGCCCGGCAGGAGAGCCTGTTCGACGAGCTGGGCTACCGCGACGCGGCCGACCACGCCGTCTTCGTGCTGGAGGTGGACAAACCGCCCCCGGCGGAGCTGGTGGCCCGCATCGCGGCCACCTGCGGCATCGCGCCGGAGCGGCTGACCCTGATGCTGACACCGACCCACAGCCTCGCCGGCACGGTCCAGGTGGTCGCCCGCGTTTTGGAGGTGGCGCTGCACAAGGTCCACGCGCTGGGCTTCCCCCTCGATCGCGTGGTGGATGGCATCGGCATGGCGCCGCTGCCGCCGGTCGGCGGCGGCTTCATGACCGCCATGGGGCGCACCAATGACGCGATCCTCTACGGCGGCACCGTGCAACTCCACGTCACCGGCCCCGACGACGCGGCGGAGGACCTGGCAAGCCGCCTGCCCTCCTCCGCCTCGCGCGACCACGGCCGACCCTTCGCGGAGATCTTCGCCGCGGTGAAGGGGGATTTCTACGCCATCGACTCCCTGCTGTTCAGCCCGGCCCGGGTGACCGTCACGGCGCTGGACAGCGGGCGGAGCTTCCACGGCGGGGCGCTGGCGCCGGAGCTGGTGGAACGGTCCTTCACCGAGGTTCGCTGAACGCCATGCCCGCCGATGCCCCCGCCCTGATCCTGACCGAACGGCCGGACTGGCACACGCCGCGCCTCGTCCGTGCGGTGGAGGAGCGCGGGCTGCCCTGTCGCTGCGTGCCCCTGAGGGCCTGCGGGATCGCCGCCGGCCACACGGCGACCGGGCTGCTGATCCCCGGCTTCGAGGACCGGCCGCCGGCCGGCGTCTTCGTGCGCGCGGTCGGGCACGGCAGCTTCGAAGAGGTGACGCTGGGCCTTGGCGTGCTCCACGCGCTGCGGGAACTGGGCGTCCCCGTCGTCAACGACGCGCGGGCGATCGAGCGCTGCGTCGATAAGAGCACGACCAGCTTCCTGCTGGCCCGCGCCGGCCTGCCGACCCCGCCGACGCTGGCCACCCGCAGCGCCGCCGTGGCGCGGCGGTCGCTCGCCCGCCACCCCGATCAGGTGCTGAAGCCCCTGTTCGGCGCCCAGGGCCGCGGGCTGAAGCGCCTCGCCGGCCCGGACGACCTGCCGGAGACGGAGGAGGTCGCCGGTGTCTACTACCTCCAGCCCTTCATCCCGCCGCGCCGCGCCGACGGCTGGCAGGACCGCCGGGTGTTCGTGGTCGGCGACCGCGCGGTCGCGGCCATGACGCGGCACGGCCGCTCCTGGATCACCAACGTCCACCAGGGCGGGCGCTGCGAGGCTGCCCCCACCGACGACGGCCCGGCGGCGCTCGCCGTCCGCGCCGTCCGGGCGGTCGGCGCCGATTACGCGGGTGTCGACCTGATCCAGGAGCCGCAGGGCCGCTGGCTGGTGCTGGAGGTCAACAGCATGCCGGCTTGGCAGGGGCTCCAGCGGGTCGCCTTGGTGGACATCGCCGACGCGCTGGCGGAACGGTTCGCGGAGCGGGTGGGGGCCGGATGACGGACTGGCTCCGCTGCCCGCCCGATCCCGCCACCGGCGTCGCCGGCGCCTATCTGGCCGCCTGCCAGACGGAGCTGCGCGCGCTCAAGCCCGGCAACGTGCATGTCCACGCCGCCGGGCACGGCATGACGGTGCGGCAGTTCCTGACCAGCGCCGAGGTTACCGCGCCCATCCTGGCCGAACCCGGCCTGACCGTCGGCGAACGGATCCACCGCGCCGTGGCGACGACCCGCGCGGCCGTCGGCTGCAACACGAATCTCGGCATCCTGCTGCTCGCCGCACCGCTGGCACAGGCTGCGCTGTCCGGCAGGGGTGCGCTGCGCGACAGGCTGTCCGCGGTGCTCGCCGGCCTCACCGTGGCCGACGCCGAGTGGGCGTTCCGCGCCATCGCGCTGGCGGAGCCGGCCGGGCTCGGCCACGTCGAGGAGCAGGACGTGCGCGGCCCAGCCACCGTGACCCTGCTGGACGCCATGCGGCGGGCGCAGGACCGCGACCGCATCGCCCGCCAGTACGCCACCGCCTACGCCGACATCTTCGACACCGCAGTCCCGCGGCTGGCGGCGCTGATGCAGCGGGGTGCCGGTTGCGAAGAGGCCACCGAACGGCTTTTCCTCGAACTACTCGCCCAGTTTCCCGACAGCCATATCATCCGAAAGTATGGAGTAGACAGAGCCGAACAAACACGCCGACATGCTTCGCAATTGGTCGCGATGCACCGCACAAATATTCCGGGCAGCTTACTACGAATGCACTTGGCTGATTTCGACCTCAATCTCAAATACAATGGCATTAACCCGGGGACCACCGCCGACATGGTTGTCGGCAGTCTATTTTCCCTCTGGTTGATGCGCCTGATTTTAGAATCCCACAAAGCACGCCGGCCGACCGATCCCGGCTTCGGCAAGGAAGGGAGCAACGCCATGTCCGTTTGGGGAGGATCCTCCACGAAGATCAATCGCGTTCTTGTCGGCGAATCGCTCGTCGGCGACGGGAACGAGGTCGCGCACATCGATCTGATCATGGGGCCGCGCGGCAGCGCGGCGGAGACGGCGTTCTGCAACGCGCTGACCAACAACAAGGATGGCTTCACCAGCCTGCTGGCGGTGGTCGCCCCGAACCTACAGTGCAAACCTTCCACCATCCTGTTCAACAAGGTCACCATAAAGGGGGCCGAACAGGCGGTGCAGATGTTCGGCCCTGCCCAGCACGGGGTGGCCAAGGCCGTGGCCGACTGCGTGGCCGACGGCACCATCCCGCAGGCCGAGGTCGACAATGTCTTCATCTGCGTCGGCGTCTTCATCCATTGGGAGGCAAAGGACAACGCCAAGATCCAGGAATACAATTACCGGGCGACCAAGGAGGCGATCGAACGCGCCGTCAGTGGCTTCCCCAGCGTCCAGGATCTGCTTGCCCAGAAGGACCGGGTGAAACACCCGTTCGCGGCGTGACCGGGGGCGGGGTGACGGGCGGGGTGGCCGACGGCCCCGCGTCAGCCACCCCGCACCGGCAGATCCCCCGGTCCGATGCGGCCGTCGTGCAACGCCGTGGCCACCAGCGCGCCGGCCACGCCCCGTGCGGCGAGGTCCAGCAGATCGCCCTGGTCGCGCACTCCGCCGGCGGCGAAGAGCCGCGTGTGCGGGTGCGTCCGGCCGATCTCGGCAAGACGCCAGAAGTCCGGCCCGTCGCCCGACCCGACCCGCGCCAGCGTCATGGCGATCACCCGCTCCGGCCACAGGTCGGCGCGCGCCGGAAGATCGGGCGGCCCCAGGAACCCGTCGCGGAAATCGAGCGACAGGACGACCCGCGGCCACGCCCCGCCGTCCCGCAGCGCCTCCAGTTCGCCGATCCCGGCAAGGCTCTCGCTCCCCAGCACCGCGTCGCCGGGACTGCGCTCCAGGAATTGGCGCACCGCCGCCGCCTCCCGGAATCCGGCATCGACCCAGAAACGCAGTTCGGAGAAATTCGCCGCCAGCGTGGTGACCACGGCGCGGTTGTCGCCGGTGCCTTCGATGGCGTCGAGATCGGCCACATAGACCGTCCCGAAGTGGTGCAGGCCGAGCAGCCCCCGCACCACCTCCATCGGCCCGCTGCCCTCGCAGAGTGTGCTGCGCAGGGGCCGGTACCGGCCACGCTCGCCGCGGCGGGCGTGCACCACGCCGCCACCGCGCAGGTCGAGCACGGGAATGACCTCGAACATCCCACCCTCCGGGAAAGCCGCCATGCGCATCCTGCTCTGCGAGTTCGTGACGGGCGGCGGCATGCCCGCCGAAGAGCCGATCCCCGCCAGCTTCGCCCGCGAGGGCGAGCTGATGCTGCGGGCCCTGGTGGACGGGCTGCTGGAGATCCCCGGCACCGCGGTGACCGTCACCCGCGACGGCCGCCTGTCCCCGCTCCCGCCGCCGGTGCGCAGTATAACCGTCGATGACCCCCAACGGGCCTGGGTTCTTTGGGAGGAGGAGGCCCGGTCAGCGGACGCGGTCTGGCCCGTCGCCCCGGAAACCGGCGGCGCCCTGGAGCGGCTGAGCCGTCTGGTGGTCAACGCGGGGAGCCGGCTGCTCAACAGCCGACCCGAGGCGGTGGCGGTGGCGGCACGCAAATCCGCGACGGCGGACGCCCTGATCGCCGCGGGCATTCCCGCCGTGCCGGCATGGCCCGTCGATGGGCTGGATGATCCGCCGGGACGGGGCCCCTGGGTGGTGAAACCCGACGACGGGGCCGGGTGCCTGGACACCGGACTGCTGCGCGACCGCTCGGACTGGCTGCGTTGGCGCGCGGGAGCCGACCGGTCCGGCTTCGTCGTGCAACCCTTCGTGGAGGGGGTGCCAGCCAGCCTGTCCCTGCTTTGCCGGGACGGAGAGGCGACGGTGCTGACCGTCAACCGCCTGTTCATCAAACTCCGCGGCTCCCGCTTTGTCTACCGCGGCGGAGTGGTTGGCGGCGGGGCTGCGACGCCGGCCATGACGGAGCTGGCGCGCGCCGTCGCCGCCGCCTTGCCGGGCCTGTTCGGTTACGTCGGCATCGATCTCGTCGATACCGATCGCGGGCCGCGGGTGCTGGAGGTCAACCCCCGCCCGACCACCTCGATGGTCGGCCTGCGCCGCGCCACCGGGATCAACGTCGCCGCCGCGGTGCTGGACCTGATCGACGACCGCCACCCACTCCCGCCCACCCCCGCCCGCGTCGTACCGGTGCGCATCGAGCTGGAGGAGGAACCATGCCGAATGACGGGCTGATCGGGTTGGACATCGGGGGCGCCCACCTGAAGGCGGCGTGGTTCGGCAACGACGGCGCGCTGCTGGACCTTGCCCAGTTCCCCTGCCCGCTGTGGCAGGGCATGGACCGGCTGGACGCCGCGCTGGCGGAGGTGCGCCACCGCCGGGGGGAGCCGCGGCGCGTGGCCGCCACCATGACGGGGGAGCTGGCCGACCTGTTCGACGACCGCGCCGACGGCGTCCGCCGCATCGTGGCGGCCACGGCGGCGGCGCTCCCCGCGACGGACCTGCGCGTCTTCGCCGGCCCGCTGGGGCTGGTCGGCGCCGACGCCGCTGCGGACCATGTGGACGCCGTCGCGTCGGCCAACTGGTTCGCCACCGCACGGGTGGCGGCCATGGCCGGCGACGGCGTCCTGATCGACGTCGGCAGCACCACGACCGACATCGTGCCGCTCGTCGGCGGCGCGCCGCGGCAGTCCGGCTACACCGATGCCGAACGGCTGGACAGCGGCGAGCTGGTCTACACCGGCGTCACCCGCACCGCGGTGATGGCCGTCGCCGATGCCGTCCCCTTCGGCGGCCGGCGCCGCGCGCTGATGGCGGAGCTGTTCGCGACCATGGCCGACGCGCACCGCCTGACCGACGACCTGCCGGAGGGAGCCGACCAGCACCCGACCGCCGACGGCCGCGATCGCGGCATCGACGCCAGCGCGCGGCGCCTGCTGCGCATGGTGGGCGAGGATTTGCGGCCGGACAGCCGCGCCGCGGCGCATCGGTTGGCCCGGCATCTGGCGGAACGCCAGTTGCGCCGGATCGAGGACGCGCTGGATCTGGTCGTGTCGGGTGGCGCCGGTGACGGGCTGCCCCTGGTCGGAGCCGGCGTCGGCCGATTCCTGGTGTGCCGCCTGGCGGCGCGGCGCGCTGTGCCCTACCGGGATTTCGAGGCGCATCTGCCGATCCCCCCCGATCTTCGCGAGCGTGCCGGCTGGTTCGCACCCGCGGTCAGCGTGGGCTGGCTGGCGCGGACCGGCTGACACGCCGGCGGCTGGTACAGACCGTCTACCGCCGCCACCGCGACAGGCGCCGCTCCAGCGGCTGCATCACGCCGGCTTCGATCGCCATCACCACGGCGACGAAGGCGACGGTGTAGGCGAGGATCGCCGTGACGTCGAAGAGCTGGAAATACACCCCGATCTGAAAGCCGACCCCGTTGCTGCGCCCCAGCAGCTCGACCACCAGCACGATCTTCCAGATCAGCGCGAGCCCCGATCGGGCGGCCGCCAGGACATAGGGGGCGAGCTGCGGCAGGACCACATGGCGCAAGGTGCGCCAGGGCCCGAACCGATAGACCTCCGCCACCTCCAGATAGTCGCGATCGAGCGCCCGGGCGCCCTCGCGCACGATCACCGCCACGTTGGGAATCTTGTTGATGGACACGGCCAGCACCGCCGCCAACTCGACCATGCCGAACCAGACGTAGCAGAGGATGATCACCACCAGCGCCGGCAGGTTCAGGAACAGCACCAGCCAGCCGTCGAACAGCCGGTCCAGCAGGGCCGACCGGCCGAGCACGATGCCGATCGCCGCCCCCAGCAGCATGGAGAGCATGAAGCTGGCCACGACCCGCGCCAGCGTCGCCGCGAGATGGCCAACCAGCTCGCCGCTCGCGACCTCCCGGTGGATGGCCGCCAGCACGTCCAGCGGCGGCGGCAGCAGGCGGCTGGCGGCGGCATCCGCGGCAACATGCCAGAGCGCCAGGAACAGCAGCAGGGACAGCGCCCGCTGCGCCATGTCGGTCATGGCCCGTCCGGGATGGAGACGCCGGGCCAGAAGGTGCCGTCGGCGAGACGGCCGCCCCGCCCCACCAGCTCCGCCCCGCCGAGCTCCGCAACAACCGCGAAGAGACGGTCCGCCGCCTCCTTCTCCGCGGCTCCCCAACGGCTTGGAATGCCGGCGCGGTATCCGGCCCGGAGTGCGGCGAAGGTGGCCTCGTCCTCCGCACGCATCAGCGGACGCAGCGGCTCCCACGCCGCGTCGGTGGTGCGCAGCACCTCTTTGGCCCTCAGCGTCGCGCGGAAAAAGGCGCCGACGGCCTCCGCGTTGCGCCGCCCCCAGTCCTCCCGGAACACGTAACCGATCGCCGGCATCTCCGCGCCCACCCCGAGCCGGGCCGCGATCCCGTTGACGTCGAGCAGCCGGCGGAAGCCAAGCGCGTCGAGCCGCGCCGCGAACGGCCAGTAGTTGAGCACGGCGTCGAGCTGCCCGGCCTGCATCTGCTGGTTCAGCAGGGGTGCCGCCGCGAACACCGGCCGCGAGTCCCGCGCCGGGTCGAACCCGTGCTCCTTCATGGCGAGCGCGCGGACCAGCAGCCAGCTCTTGTCCAATGGCCCGCCGGCCACCCCGATCCGCTTGCCCTTCAGGTCCGCGAGCGAGCTCGCGGCCGAATCCGCGGGCACCATCACCGCACCGACGGACGCGGAGAAGGGGATGAAGGCAATGCGCTCGTCCTCGCCGCGCTGGCGGCTCACCCAAATCCAGTCGCTGACGATCATGTCGACGGCGCCGGCCTGCAACGCGATCTTCCCGGCTTCCGGGTTCGCGAGGTCGACCACCCGCAGGTCCAGCCCGGCCGCCGTGTCGAACCCCTGGCGCTTGATGGTGTCGATCTCCCACGCGACGGTCCCGAACTTCACGAGGCCCAGGCGCAGGGGCATCGGCGTGTCGCCCGTCGCCACGCCCGACCACAGCACGGTCAGGAAGGTCAACGCGGCCATGGCCGCGCGCATCCGGCTGCGAAGCATCGAACCCATCCCATCCTTGTGAGACACCGTCCAATGTAGAGCACCACCGTACCGGATTTGCGAATTCTTTGGCATGATGCTTCGTCAGGCAGCACTCCGCCGGCGCGGCATGGTGCAATGCACAAATACTTTCGGAACATTGCGCTTCCGTTTCATTGAGCATTATTGTCAGGATAGGCGAAGTCGTTTTCGGGAGCCGCCATTGCCGAGCGCCCGACATTGGGTTTCCATGGCTGCAACGGCGGCTGGCGCTTGGCTTGTGCCGTTGGCGCCGGCCTGGAGCGAGCCGTTGCCGGTGACGGAGGTGGCGCCCGGCGTCTTCGTCCACGCCGGCGCGCACGCCGAAACGGACGCGGCCAACGACGGGGACATTGCCAACTGCGGGTTCGTGGTGGGGACGGACGCCGTCGCGGTGATCGACACCGGCGGCAGCCCGTCCGTCGGCCGGAGGTTGCGCGAGGCGATTCTCGCCCGCACCGGCCGGCCGATCCTCTACGTCGTCAACACCCACGCCCACCCCGACCATGTGGGGGGGAACGAGGCGTTCCTGCCCGACGGGCCGGCCTTCGTGGGGCATGCGAACCTGCCGGCGGCGCTGGCGGCACGGCGCGACCACGACCGCCGCGCCTACGAGGAGGCGACGGGCCGGCCGGCCGCCGACCGAAGCCCGGTGGCGCCGACCGTTACCGTGAGCGACCGCATGGACATCGACCTCGGCGGGCGGGTCCTGGAGCTGGTGGCGCACCCGGTCGCGCACACCGACCACGACCTCACCGTCCTCGACCACGGCGCCGCCACCCTGTGGACCGGCGACCTGGTCTTCCAGGAACGGGCACCCGCCGTGGACGGCAGCGCGCTGGGCTGGATCGCGGTGCTCGACACCCTGGCCCGGGTGCCGGCACAGCTCGCGATCCCAGGACACGGGCCGCCCGCGTCGCCCTGGCCCGATGCCGCGGCGGATCTCCGCCGCTACCTGAAAGGCCTCGTCGCCGACGTCCGCGCGGTGCAGAAGGCGGGCGGCACCATCCAGCAGGCCGTCGCCACCGTTCCGCCGACCGGCGGAACCGCGTGGCGGCTGATCGAAAACTACCACCCGCGCAACGTCACCGCGGTCTTCGCCGAACTCGAATGGGAATGAAGGGGGGAAACATGCGCCCTTGGCACGGAATCGGACTCGCGGCGGCCTGCGCCGGCATGATCTGTCTTGCCGCCGGGGGCGCCGTCGCGGGCCCGGCGGAGGAGACGCGCTGGCAGGTCCTCCAGGATCTCTATTTTGCCGGTCGTACGGTCGAGGAGGCGGGGCCCGTCGTCAGCCTCGAGGCGCCGACCCGCGCCCATGACGCCGCCCTGGTGCCCATCCGGGTCGCCACCGCGCCGGCGCCGGGCGTTGCGGTCACCGCCGTCCACCTGATCGTCGACAACAACCCGGTGCCGCTGGCCATGGTCCTGCGCTTCCCCGACGGCACCCGTCCCCACGCGGTGGATACGCGGCTGCGCGTGGACGCCTACACCAACATCACCGCCGTCGCCGAGACCGCGGACGGCCGGTTGCTGAAGACCGCACGCTTCGTGAAGGCGGCGGGCGGCTGCTCCGCGCCGTCTCCGAAGAACGCGCAGCTCGCGGCGCTACGCCTGGGCAAGATGAAGCTGAACCTGCCGGAGACGGTAAGCACGGGGAAACCGGCGACCGCGCAGCTCCTCATCAGCCACCCGAACTACACGGGGTTCCAGTACGACCAATTGAACCATTATTACATACCGGCCCACTACGTGAAAACGATCGGCGTGCGCTACAACGGGGAGCCGGTGCTGGACGTGGAAGCCGACATTTCGATGAGCGAGGATCCCAGCCTCCATTTCACCATCGTCCCGGAGAAGGAGGGCACGTTGGAGGTCGTGGCGGAGGACACCAAGGGCAGGATCTTCAAGGAAAGTTGGCCGATCCGCACGACGCCGGGTTCATGAGCCCGGAACTGCTCAGAAGCACTTCAGGTCGGCGGCGACCTGGATCTGGCGGAACTCGTCCTGCAGATCCTTGACCCAGCCAGTGCCACGCACCAGCGCGGCGCGCTCGCCCGGCGCGTCCTGCATCACCCGCGCCGTCTCGAGCGTCACGTACTTGTCGTAGGGAAAGTGGGCCGCGATCTCGTCCACGCTGCACGAGCACTTGCGCATGGTGATCTGGTCGTTGCCATTGGCCGCCATGCAGCCAATCACGTAATCGACCCGCACGTGGGTGGGATACCCCTCCTCGGCCCGCGCCTCGTGCAGACCCGCCAGGAGAAACACCGTCAGGGCAAGCGGTTTGAGCATGCGACCGTTCCGGAGCATCGTCGTCGGTCATCCATCCTGCGGCCAGCGCCCCTTTCCCCTCAAGCCCCCCTTTCGGAGAGGGCAGTGAACCACCCTCCTCTTGCACAACCCGCCGCGCACGACTGCCGGTCGAGCGCAACAAGATGATGCCGATCCCGTCCTCTGGCGTGGTGTCCGACAGGACCGAGGTGTTTTCCGGCGGGCCGAGGCCGCCGTCCTACTCCGCGGGAAGGGCAGCGGAAGGAGACTGGCACGCCCCGGCGAGGCTTTCCACGGTCGTACAGCGTCGGCAGACCGCCCACTCGTCTTGCTGTTCCAGCAGCAGAACGTCGACCAAGCGCGGGGCCGCCGACCGACAGGGCGCCGGCCCGCAAACCCTACGCTCATGTGTATTCTGGCCGCTTCGGGGTGAACACGTCCAGATTCAGGACCGGCTCGTCGCCGACGACCTCGCCCCAATGCTCCACCCCTGACGGGATGAGCAGAAGGCCGTTCGGGCCGACCAGATGCTCCTCGCTCCCGACATGGAAGCGGATGGTACCGGCCAGGATGTAGACGATCTGTTCGTGCACATGGCTGTGCGGGCGCGGCTCGTGGCCGGGCATCAGGCGGTGCAGCGCCAGCGTGGCGCCCTCGCCGGTGAAGACCTTGCGTTCGACGCCCGGCCGCACAGGGGTCCAGGGCAGCGTGTTCCAGTCCACGGAAGGAATCGTCATGATCGGTGTCTCCAGCTGTGGGGCGGCCGTCACTTGGCGAGCCCGAGGATTCCGGATGGGCGGACGAAGAGGAAGAGCAGCAGGATCGACAGGGCGACGACGGTCTTCAGCCCCGCCCCGAAGAACAGGATGGCGACCGCCTGCACGACCCCCAGCATCAGCCCGCCGAGAAAAGCACCGAAGGGGCGGCCGAACCCGCCGATGATGGCGGCGATGAAACCGGAGATCGCGAACGGCACGCCGACGTCGAACGCCGTGTATTGCGTCGGCGTCAGCATGATCCCGGCGATGGCCCCCAGCCCGGCGCTGAGCGCGAAGGCCAGCGCCAGCATCGAATGGACGGGGATGCCTTGCAGGGCCGCCGCCTCGCGGTTGATGGCGCAGGCGCGCATCGCCTTGCCGGTCCGCGTCGTGCGGAAGAACAGGGCGAGCAGCCCCACGATGGCGAGCGAGCCGGCGACGATCCACAGCGCCTGCATGTTGACGGCGATGCCGCGCACCATGACCGGCGGCAGGTCGGTGAAGACCGGCAGCGTCTTGGGCTGGTCGTCCACGGCCAGATAGGTCAGCCGTTCGATGACGATCTGGGCGGCGAGTGTGGCCAGGATCATCACGAACATCGGGGCGTTGCGGTTCCACAGCGGCCGCACCACCACCCGTTCGATGACCACCCCCAGCAGGGCGACGGCCAGCACCGCCAGCAGGATCGCCAGGCCGTAAGGCAGCTCGCCCCGCACCAGCAGCACGTGCGTGATCATGCCGCCAAGCATCACGAAGGCGCCCTGGGCGAAGTTCACGATACCGCTGGCGTTGTAGATCACGCAGAAGCCGATCCCGATCAACCCGTACACACAACCGATGCCGAGGCCACTGACCAGGCTCTGGCCGATGAGCGTCACATCCATGGTCCCCTTCCCCCCCGTCAGCCGAGATAGGCGGCGATGACGGCCGGATCCTGGCGAATGCGATCGGGCGCGCCCTGGGCGATCTTCCTGCCGAAATCGACGACCACGACCTCGTCGGCCGTGTTCATCACCAGATGCATGTCGTGCTCGATCAGCAGCACGGCGGTGCCGTCCTCCGCGATGTCGCGGATCAGGGAGGCGAGCCTTGCGGTCTCGTCACCGTTCAGCCCCGCCGCCGGCTCGTCCAGCATCAGCAGCTTCGGCTGCGCGGCGAGCGCGCGGGCGACCTCCAGCAGCCGGCCCTGGCCGTAGCTGAGCGCGGCGGCCGGCAAATCCGCCGCGGAGCCGAGCCCGACGAGGTGGAGAAGGGCGCGGGCGCGGTCCTCGATCGCCGCTTCCATGTCGCGGATCGCGCGCGGCCGCAGCAGCGCCGCCAGCAACCCGCCGCGGCTGCGCAGGTGGAAGCCGACCTTCACGTTCTCCACAGCGCTCAGCTCCGGAAACAGCTTCACGAGCTGGAAGGTGCGGATCAGGCCGCGCGCCGCCTTGGCTTCCGGCGCCTCGTGCGTGACGTCGGTGCCCTCGAACAGGACGCGCCCGGAACTGGGTGGAACGGCGCCGGAGATCAGGTTGAACAGCGTCGTCTTGCCGGCCCCGTTCGGCCCGATCACCGCGGTGACGCTGTGCCGCGCCACCTGGAAGCTGACGGCGTTCACCGCGACGAGGCCGCCAAAGCTGCGGGTCGCGTCGCGGACCTCCAGACAGACGGATCCGGCAGTGGCGGTCATGGCTTCCTCCGCGTGTCGAGGGCGGCGAACAGGCCGGCCAGCCCGCGCGGCGCGTAGATCAGCAACAGGATCAGCGCCGCGCCGTAGGCCAGGTCCTGGTAGTCGCGGAACGAGCGGAAGGTTTCCGGCAACACGCTGACCACCAGGGCGCCGATGACCGGGCCAGCCACGGTGCCGATGCCGCCGACATACAGCATGGTGAAGGACAGGATCACCATGTGCAGGCTGAACACCTCGGGGCTGACATAGCCGACGACGTGGACGAACAGCGAGCCGGAGAGCGAGGCGAAGGCGGCGGCCAGCAGGAAAGACACCAACTTGTAGCGGGCGACGTTGATGCCCAGCGCGCGGGCCGCATCCTCGCTGCCGGCGATGCCGGCAAAGGCACGGCCCAGGCGGGAGCTGCGGATGCGCGCCACCGCCAGCGCCGTCGCCACGACGCAGGCGCTCAGCATGATCAGCACGGCGCGGTCGCTCGAGACCTCGTAGCCGGCGATGTCGATGGGCGGCACGCCGGAAATGCCGAGATAGCCCAGCGTGACGCTCTCCCATTCCACCGCGATCTCGTGGACGATCAACCCGATGGCCAGCGTCGCCATCGACAGGTAGTGGCCCTTCAGGCGCAGGGTCGGGTAGCCGATGGCGAGCGCCGCGGCCAGCGCCGCCGCCAGTCCGGCGACCATGGCGGGCAGCCATCCCCACTCGTGCTGGGTGGTCAGGATGGCCGACGCGTAGCCGCCGATCGCCGCGAAGGCGCTCTGCCCGAAGGACACCTGGGCGGTCAGCCCCATGAAGATGTTCAGCCCCGATACGAAGACGGCGTAGATCAGGGCGAAACCGACGACGGTGGCCGGATAGCCGCCGGCCACCAGCGCGTAACCGACGATGCACGCGGCCACAAGCCAGGGTGCGACGGCGGCGAGGCGACCGCGTGGCGCCGGCTGCGCCGGCACCGGGAACGCCTTACGCAAAATAGTACTGGGCGAGCTGGTCATGCGATTGCACCTCGCGGGGGTCGATGACGGCGGCAAGCCGGCCGAGCGACAGCAGGTAGGCGCGGTGCGCCAGCTTGAGCGCCGAGGGCGCCCGCTGCTCCACCAGCACCACGGGAAGGCCGGCGCGGTTGAGAACGCCCAGCGTCTCCAGAATCTCCTCCATCACCCGCGGGGCGAGGCCGAGCGATGGTTCGTCGAGCAGCAGGATCTTCGGATCGGCCATCAGGGCACGGCCGATGGCCAGCATCTGCTGCTCACCGCCGGACATCGATCCGGCGGCCTGCCCCAACCGTTCCTTCAGCCGGGGAAACAGCTCGAACACGCGGCCCATCCGGCGCTGGCGTTCCCGCGCGTCGCGCCCCAGCCGCCACGAGCCGAGCTCCAGGTTCTCCGCCACCGTCATCGGGCCGAAGATGCCGCGCCCCTCCGGCACCAGCACCACGCCACGGTTGGCGACGGCCGCCGGGTTGCGCCGGGGCAGGCTGCTCCCCATGAAGCTGACCTCGCCGCCAGTGGCGACCAGCCCCAGGATGGCGCGCAGCAGGGTGGACTTGCCGGCACCGTTGGGACCGAGCACCGCCACCAGTTCACCGGGGCCGACCACGAAATCGAGCGGCGCCAGCGCCTGGACCTCTCCATACCGGGCGCTCAGCCCCCGCGCGGCGAGGACGGGATCGGCCGGGACGGGAACCGCCCCGGCGGGCGCGCCGGATGCGGCCGCCGTCATTGGACGATCTTGACCTGGTTGCCGGCGATCGTGGCCAGCACGAAGGGATTCTGCGTGATGCCCTGGTGGTTGTCGGCGCTGAATCGGTAAGCGCCGGTGGTGCCCTGGAACCCGTCGATCTTCTCGATCTGGTCGCGCACCGACGGGCCGGCCGCCGACTTGCCCGCCTGGATGGCGGCGACCGTCAGCATGACGCCGTCCCAGCCCCGCGACGCCCAGTTGGGGTCGCGGTCGCCGTACTTCGCCCGCCAGGGATCGAGGAACCGGGCGATCTCCGTCTTCATGCCGCTGTCGGGAAGCGATTCGAACACCTGGGACGGCGAGGCGACGAAGAAGAAGCGGTCGCCCAGCACTTCGGCCACGGGCTTGAAGACGGCCAGATCCTCCAGGCTGGTCAGCAGCAGCATGGTGGAGCCGAGCTGCTTCATGTTCTTGGCGGCGGTCAGGGTGGTGCCGCCCAGCCCGATCTTGATCACCGCGCCAGCCCCGGCGGCCTGGATCTTGTTGATCTGGACGCTGAGGTCGGCGTCGTCCTGCTTGTAGGATTCGACGTCCACCACCTCCAGCCCGTACTTGCCGGCGACCTTCTCGGCGACGGACTTCTGCAGGAGGGCGTAGGGTGTCGGGTCGTGCAGCACGCCGACCTTGCGGATCTGCGTCTTGTCCCGCAGGTACTCGAAGCGCTTCTCCACCTCGAACCCGGCCGGCGGCAGGGTGGTGAAGGCCCATTTCACCTGGGAGGCCTGTTGGGGCAGGATCGAGCACAGCATCATCGGCTTCTCGGCCTTCGCCACCATGGTGGCGGCGGCGAAGTTGCCGGCCGACACACAGCCGCTGATGAACACATCGACCCCGTCCGACGACAGCATCTTGCGGTAGGCGGTCACGGCCTCCTGCGGTTCGGAACGGTTGTCTTCGACCACCACCTCGACCTTCCGGCCCATCACCCCGCCCTTGGCGTTCAGCTCGTCGGCGGCGAGCTGCACCCCGTCGCGCCAGGCGCGATCGACGGTGGCGGCATAGCCGGTCAGTCCGGCGGAAATGCCGATCTTCAGGACCTCCGCCGCCTGGGCCGGCTGCGCGCCGGCCAGCAGCGCCGTGGCCAGCGCCGCAAACATGGTGCTCCGCTGCAAGGACATGACCTTCCCTCCCCGTTTCGTTGGTTGGAATTTCGCGCGAACGTCCCAAGGGACCGTCAGGCGGGCGGGCCGAAGCCGCCGCCGCCCGGAGTTTCCAGAATCACTGCGTCGCCCGGCTTCATGCTGAGCTTGCGGGCCTGGCTGACCGGCTCGCCATTGACCAGGAAGCGGCCCGGCTGTCCCGGGTCGCCGCCGCCCAGCCCCTCCGGTCCCAAGCCGAGACGGCTCGGCACGGCGTTCAGAAGCCAGGGGTCGCGGGTGTTCATGTGGAAGGCGATGATCTGGCCGTCGCCACCGTGCGTACGCCCCGCCCCGCCCGACCCCCGCCGCAGTTCCTTGCGGTCGAAGACGATCGGCATCGCCGCCTCCAGGATCTCGATCGGCACGGCGGCGACGCCGGTCGGGTAGCAGGTGGCGCTGGGGCCATGCTTCTCGGCGCGCGCGCCCATGCCGCCCGAATAGTTGAACATCGACGAGGTGAAGGGCTGGCCGTCGGCCTTGCGTCCCTCGATCTGGATGGTCCACACCGCGCCGGAGCCCTCGGCCAACACCTTCTCTGGGAAGACCTGGTAGAGCGCCTTCAGGATCGGCATCGGCACATACATGCCGACGACGTGGCGGGCGTTGACAGGAGCCGGGTAGCGGCAGTTGACGATCGATCCCTCCGGCGCCTTCACCTGGATGGGGGCGAGGCTGCCGGTGTTGTTGGGAAGATCGTGGTTCAGGCAGCTCCGGATGGCGAAGGTGGCGTAGGCGTGGGTGTAGTTCAGCACCACGTTGATGCCGGTGGAGGTCTGCATCGAGCTGCCGGTGAAGTCCACGGTGATGGTGCCGGTGTCGGCGTCGATGGTCAGCGCCGCCTTCAGCGTAATCTCCTCGCCGCCCGGCACGTCGAACACGGACTGGCCGTGGTAGGTGCCCGGACGGAGCTGGCGGATGGCGGCGCGGGTGGCGTCCTCCGACCGGTCGATGATCTCGTCGGACAGGGCCTCGATGTCGTCGAGCCCGTGCCGCGCGCACAGGGCGATCAGGTGTTCGGCCGCCGACCGGCCGCTCGACACCTGGGCCGCCAGGTCGCCGAACACCGCGTCTGGGGTGCGCACGTTCCGCCGGATCATGGCGTGCAGCACCGGGTTCGGCGTCCCCCGCTCGTACAGCTTCAGGGGCGGGATCCACAGCCCTTCCTCGTGCACGTCGCGGGCGCCGGCGCCGATGCCGTAGCCGCCGATGTCGGTGTGGTGGATGGTGGAGCCGATGTAGGCGATCAGCCGGTCGCCGTTGAAGATCGGCGTCAGGGTGGTGATGTCGAAGAAGTGGCCGGCGGACAGCCACGGGTCGTTGGTGATCAGGACGTCGCCCGGGTCGCAGCGCCCGGCGAACTCGCGGACGAGGTGGGCGCCGGCGAAGGCGAGGGAGTTGATGTGGCCCGGCGTACCGGTGTTGGCCTGGGCGACCATGCGCCCGCGCTGGTCGAACAGCGCGACGGCAAGGTCACCGGCCTCGCGGACGATCGGACTGAAGGCGATGCGCTGCAGCGCCTTGGCGCGCTCCGTCACCACGCCGATCAGGTTGGACCAGAGGATTTCGAGTTCGACGCCGTCCATGTTGCGGCTCCCGTCGGTGAGTGTGGTCAGGCGTGGGCGGCGGGTGCCGCGGTGGCGACGATGCAGCCGACGGAATCGATGGTGGCGATCCAGCCCGGCGGGATGGCGGTGGTGGTCTCCCGCTCCTCGATGATCGCAGGGCCGGCGACCGTCTGGCCGACCGCGAGGCCGCCGCGGTCGTAGACCGGGACCATTTGGCCGTCCTGCCAGGCATGGACCGGGCGCATGCCCTTGGGCCGGCCGGGCTCGCTCGCCGGCCGGCCGGCGGAATGGAAGCGGATGGCCGGCCCCTGCACGGTGACGCGCCACGTGACGATCTCGGCCGGGACGTGCGACGGGTTCATGCCGTACAGCGTGCGGTAGACCTCGGCGAACTGGGCGACGAGGGCGTCGATGTCGCGCGCCTCGCGCGGGTCGCGGTCGAACATGACCGTGACCTCGTTCTGCTGGCCGGTGTAGCGCATGTCCGCGCCGATGGCGACGCGGACGTCGGCGGGCGCGCAGCCCGCCTCGGCGAGCGCGCTGCGGCCTTCCTTCTCGAGGTCGGCGAGGATGCGCCCGACCCGATCCCAATCGACACCGTTCAGCCGCATCAGGTCGCTGCGAACCAGGTCGAGGCGCACGGGCGTGACCAGCGTCCCGAAGGCGGACAGGACGCTGGACTGCGGCGGCACGATGACGGAGGAGCTTTGCAGCAGCTCCGCCACGCCGCAGGCGTGCAGCGGGCCGGCCCCCCCGAAGGCGAACAGTGGCAGGCCGCGGTAATCGACGCCGCGATCGGTGGCGTGGGAGCGCGCCGCCGAGGCCATCGCCTCGGTCACCACGCGGTAGATGCCGCGCGCCGCCTGCACCGGCGTGCCGCCGAGCGCGCCCGCCAGTTCGGCGAACGCGGCGTCGGCGGCCGCGCGGTCCAGCCTCATCTCGCCGCCCAGGAAGTTGTCGGCGTCGATCAGGCCCAGCATCAGGTCGGCGTCGGTGACGGTGGCGTTGCAGCCGCCGCGGCCGTAGCAGGCGGGGCCGGGGTTGGACCCGGCGCTTTCCGGACCGACCTTCAGCAGGCCGAGCGCGTCCACATGGGCGATGCTGCCGCCGCCGGCGCCGATCTCGATCAGGTCGATCGAGGGCACGGTCACCGGCAATCCGCTGCCTTCCTTGAAGCGGTAGCGGCGGTCCACCTCGAACAGGCCGGTGACCAGCGGCGTGCGGTTCTCGATCAGGCAGGCCTTGGCGGTGGTGCCCCCCATGTCGAAGGACATGAGCCGGTCGATGCCCAGGATCTCGGCGTAGTGGCAGGCGGCCAGCGCGCCGGCCGCCGGGCCGCTCTCGATCATGCGCACCGGGTTGCGGCCGGCGGTCTCGGCGCCGACGACGCCGCCGGAGCTCAGCATGATCAGCGGCGTGTTGCCGAACCCCTCGTGGCGCAGCCGGTCGCTGAGTCGCCGCAAATAGGGCTGCGAGATGGGCATGGTGTAGGCATTGACGGTCGCGGTCGAGGCGCGCGGATACTCGCGGATCTGCGGTGCCACGTCGGACGAGGTGCAGATGAAGACGCCGTTGAGCTGGCGCGTCAGTTCCGACGCCACCGCCGTTTCGTTGGCGGGGTTGGTGAAGCTGTTGACGAAGCAGATCGCCACCGCCTTGGCACCGCTGCTGCGGATGCGGTCGGCGAGTGCCGCGATGTCCCCCGCCGACGGTTCCGTCAGCACCGTGCCGTCGGCCAGCGTCCGTTCGCGGAGCCCGAAGGTCAGCTCTTCCGGGACCAGCGGTTCCGGGAACTCGATCTGCGGGTCGTACATGTCGTAGCGGTGCTCGTTGCGGATGGCGAGCACGTCGCGGAAGCCCTCCGTCACCACCAGCGCGGTCGGTGGTCCCTTGCGCTCGATCAGCGCGTTGGTGACGACGGTGGTGGCATGGACGACGACGCCATCGACGTCGTCGGGCGTCACGCCGGCCTTCCTCAGAACCGCCTGCACGCCGCCGAAGAAGCCGGACAGCAGGTCGTCGTGGGTGGTCAGGGTCTTGTCGACGGTCAGCCGGCCGTCGGAGTTGCGCAGCACGATGTCGGTGAAGGTTCCACCGATATCGACGGCAAGGGAGTAACTCATCGGTTCGCTCTCCAGCCGAGACCACGGGAGATGGCCTGCGCGGCGGCAAGCAGCTTCTCCAGTTGCACGGCGTCCGGGGGTGAAGGGATGAACTGGGTGGCGCCGACGATCGCGATCGATCCGGCGATGTGTTTGCGGTGATCGAAGACGGGAGCCGCCAAGGCGTTGACGGCGGTGATCATCTCGTCGGCGGCGGCGGCCCAGCCCTGCCGGCGCACGAGCTCGACCTCGGCGGCCAGGCGGCCGGCGTCGGTGATGGTGCTCGGCGTCCAGTGCGGCAGTGGACCGGCCAGCGTTCGTTGCAGCAGGGCCGATGGTCCGAAAGCCAGCCAGACCTTGCCGTGGGCGCTGGCGTGCAGGTCGAAACGGGTTCCGGGCCGTGTCCCGAATTCAACCACCGTGCGTCCCTGGATCAGGTCGAGGACCACGAGTTCGCCTTCGACGACACGGCAGATCGTGACCGCCTGGCCGATGGAGTCCCTCAGCCGCATCAGTTCCTCGCGCGCGGCGGCCACCACGTCGAAACGGGCCCGCACCGCCTCCCCCAGCACCAGCAGCTTGACCCCGACCTCGTACCGCCCGGTGTCCGGATCCTGGCTGACGAGGCCGTGGCGCTGGAGCGTCACGAGGTGGCGGTAGATCGTGGCCTTCGACGCCGACAGCGCTTCGGCGATGTGGGCCAGCGACAGGGGTTGGCTTTCATGCGCCAGGAATTCCAACGCGCGCAGAGCGAGGTCCAAGGTGCTGGTCCCCGCAGGCTCCTTCCCTGCCAGCTTCAGATCCTCGGGCACCGGCCTCGCTCCGTTGTTGTTTCAAATATTGAAATTGCGTTTCATATGATTGGTGTGTCTTTGGGCAAACGGTTGCTGTGGCTGGCAATCGTTGACAGCGCTTCACGGTCGGGTGTCTTGCGTTTTGAATATTGAAACGTCGTTTCAATATGTGTCGATCATGGCGCCGGCGTTTCTTGCTGTCAACATCCTATTTTCAGTGAACTGTACTGTTGATGGAAAGATTGTCAGCGCTGCGAATGAGACGGACGGCGGCGACCGGTCTCGATCACCGTGCCCCGCGCAGACCGCCGAATTCCTCGAGAACCCGACCCGCCGCCTGACGCATCAGACCCTGGTCCGAACCGATCATGAAGGCGCTCGCTCCAAGGGCCGCGAGGGAGCGCGCCTCGTCGACATGGGCGGCCATCATGCAGACAGGCTTGTCGGCTTTGCGGGCCGCCTCGATGATCCGGGTCACCGCCGCCCGCACTTCCGGCGCGTCGGGGGAAGCGGCGGCGAGGGCGACGGTCAGGTCGGCCCGGCCTATGAACACCGCGTCGAGCCCTTCTGTGGCCATGATCGCGTCGAGACGCTCCAGCGCATCGGGGTCCTCGATCATGGCGATGACGGCGACGGACTCGTCCTGGGCGTCGACGTGCGGCCACATCGCAAGACCACCGTAACGGCCAGCCCGCGGCGAGTTGGAGAACCCGCGTCGTCCACTGCGGTAACGGCAGGCCGACACCGCGGCCGCGGCGGCCTCGGGCGAGGCGACATGGGGAATCAGCACGCCGGCCGCGCCATCGTCGAGCGCCGCGAGGATCTGCGCCGGGCTCGGCTCGGCCACGCGGACAAGGCCGGCGATCCCGGCGGCGCGGGCCGCCAGAAGGGCGATGTCGATCGACCGGCGGTCGAACGGGGCATGCTCCGCATCGATGACGGCGAAGTCGAAGCCGAGATCGCCGAAGATTTCCACGGTGTGGCTGGTCGGCGTCTTGATGAATGTGCCCAGCAACAGCTCGCGGCCAAGCAGCCGGCGGCGAAAGGATCGCGCTGGGGACGGACGACTCTGGTCTGGCATTCGGCTCTACCTTTCGGGAGGAATGGGGGGAGCGGCGGCGGCCAGTACCCGGGCACCTCGGCCGGCGGCGGAATGGGCTTGGGCGGCTCTTGGGCTGTTGTTCGGCCAAGCGAACTTTTGGCCGAATCCATGCTCCGCTCAACTGACAATCTACGCAAAGCGCAAACGGTCGTGCAAGACCCCGACGCGGTCGATCCACGGCAGGCGCAGGCGCATCCCGACCTGGCCGACGTGGAGCAACCGGCGGCGTTTGTTCTCAGATGAGAACCAGTTCAATACCTCGAACAATAATGTTGACGAGGCCGAACAATCTGATTAGCGTACCAATGACGGCGCGCCGCGATGCCACTCATCAAGCTCCGGCAGGCGCGTCCAGAAACCCATTCCAAGGGAGGAGACGAGCGATGCGGCGTCTGATCGCCGGCGTTGTGGCCGGCATTATCGGCATGGCGACCCTGCCCGCTGCCGCGGATGGCTTTCCCGCGCGCGATCTGCAGGGAATCATCATGTGGGGTCCCGGCGGAACGACCGACAAATTGGCCCGGGTGCTGACCCCGATCGTCGAGGAAAAGCTCGGCAGGAAGGTCGTGCTGGTGAACAAGGCCGGCGGGTCCGGGGCGATCTCGGCCCAATACGTGCACGCCCGCCCCGCCGACGGATACACCATCCTCTACGGCTCGGAATCGCCTCAGATTCATGGCGTTCTCGGCCTTTCGAACATCAGCTACAAGGACTTCGTCGCGTTGGCGATCTTCGCCGACACCACGCCGACGGTGCTGGTCCGCAACGACGCGCCGTGGAAATCCCTCGCCGACCTCGTGGCCGCCATGAAGGCCGAGCCGGGGAAGATCCGCATGGGGTCGACGGGACCGGCGGGCACCGCGGCGATCGTCGGGACGATGCTCAAGATGTCGGCCGGCGTCACCTACGCGGATGTCCCGTTCGAGGGCGAGGGTCCGACCCTGACCGCCCTGCAAGGCGGGCACATCGACTTCACGCCCGTCACCTACCCGGCGGCGAGCGAACTCATCCGCAGCGGGAAGGTGCGTGTTCTCACCGTCGTCCATCCCACACCGTACGCACCGCTGCCCGACGTTCCGCCAGTGGTCGCCGATTACCCGGAACTCGCCAAGTATCTGCCCTGGGGGCCCTTCCAAGGCGTGTTCGTCCGGCGCGACACACCGCCCGACGTGGTCGGGGCGCTGACCGCCGCGTACCGGGCCGCCGCGGCCGACCCGCGCTTCGTCGGCTTCGTCAAGGATTTGGGCGCGACCCACATCCTCGTCAGCGGTGCGGAGGCCGACGCGCTCGTGACCCGCTGGCAGTCGATCACCAGCTGGCTGCTGGACGCCGCCGGCGCCGCCAAGGTCAGCCCGGCGTCGCTGGGAATTCCGCGCCCCTGACCATGCCCGGCGCGCGCATCAGACACAGGAACCCCGTCCATGACCAACTCCCCACCCCTTCCGGGTGAGCGCGGATTCGGCTATGCGCTGGTTGCGGCATCCGCGCTCATCCTCTGGCTGGCGTTCGGCATCTCCGGCCTCTCGTCGGCAAGTTCGGCCGGAGCTTTCCCGATGGCCGCCGCCGCCGTGATGCTCGTCTCTGCGATCGGGATCGTGCACCGGAACCGGCGCCGGCCGCACAGCCCACGGCCGCCGACGACAGCCCCCCGATCCGTGAGGACCGGCACCGATATTCTGCCCCGCGAGGTGGCGCTCTACATGGCGATCCTGATCGCCTACGTCGTCAGCCTCGAACACGTCGGCTTCCTGGCGTCCACCAGCGTCTTCCTTCTGGTCTCGCTGTGGCAGCTCCACCGCCGAAGCGCGGTGACGCTCCTGGCGGTCGCCATCGGCGTCCTGCTCACCATCCAGATGGTCTTCGGCACGCTGTTCCAAGTCCAGCTTCCTTAGAGGCGCGTGATGCCACAAGCGCTCGAATATTTCCTGATGTCGTGGACCGACCCTTCGCTGCTGGGGCTGATCGCCGCGGGCACCTTCGCCGGCATCTACATCGGTGCGCTGCCGGGGCTGTCGGTCACCATGGCGGTGTCGATCCTGATCTCCTTCACCTTCACGTGGGATGTCAACGCCGCGCTGGCGCTGATGGGCGGCGTGTTCTGCGGCGGAGTCTACGGCGGGTCGCGATCGGCCATTCTGCTCAACATCCCCGGCACCCCGGCCGCGGTCGCCACCGCCTTCGACGGCTACCCGCTGGCGAAGCTGGGCGAGGCGGGCAAGGCGATCGGCGTGAGCACGGTGGTGTCGGTGATCGGCGGCTATCTCGGCATACTCGTGCTGGCGATCGCGGCACCCATGGTGTCGGAGGTCGCCCTGATGTTCGCCCCGCGCGACTACCTTCTGCTGGCGATCATCGGCCTTCTGCTGGTCGGCAGCCTGTCGGGCGACTCCCTTGCGAAGGGTCTCTTCGCCGCCGCGCTCGGGGTGATCATCGGCATGGTGGGTCTCGATCCGCTGACCGCGGAGGGCCGCTTCACCTTCGGCCTCGTCCCCCTGCTGAACGGCATCTCCTACGTCGCGGCCATGATCGGGTTCTTCGGCGTCGCCGAGGCGCTGTTCCAGATCCGCCAGCTCGGCACGGCCGGGGTGAAGCAGGACGTGTCGCGCATCCTGCCGGCCTGGCGCACGGTGTTCCGTTTCCTGCCGCTGTCGATCCGCAGCTCGGTCATCGGCGTCATCATCGGCGCGCTGCCCGGCACCGGCGGCGACATCGCCGCCCTGATCGCCTATGACCAGGCCAAGCGCACGGTCACCAACCCCAGCCGACCCTTCGGCCAGGGTGCGTACGAGGGGCTGGTCGCCCCGGAATCCGCCAACAACGCCGCGGTCGGCGGGACCTACATCCCGATGCTGACGCTCGGCATCCCGGGCGACGCCGTGACGGCGATCATGATCGGCGCGCTGTTCATCCACGGGCTGAAGCCCGGTCCGCTGCTGATGGTGGAGACGCCGCATCTGTTCTGGTTCATCGTCGGCGGACTGGTGCTGGCCAACAGTTTCCTGCTGGTGTTCGGCCTGACCGGCATCCGCCTGTTCACCCGCGTCGCCGAATGCCCGCGCGGCATCCTGATCCCAATCATCATCCTGCTGTCGATCATCGGCACCTACTCCATCCAGAACAGCATGGTCGATGTCTATTGGATGCTGGCGTTCGGCATCCTCGGCTACTTCCTCAAGGTGTACCGGTTCGAGCTGGGCCCGATCATCCTGGGCGTGATCCTGGGACCACTCATGGACGTGTCCTTCCGCCGGGCCATCCTGTCGCAGGAAGGCAGCACACTCGGGCTGCTGTCCGACCTCGTGAGCCACCCGATCTCGGCCGCCCTGACGGCGGCGGCGGTGCTGCTGGTCCTCAACCAGACCCCGCTGTGGCGACGTCTGCGCCGGCCGGGCCGCGTCGCCGCCCTGTGACCCTGCCGACGATGGAGAGCCGGTTGACAACACACGCGAGCCCCCATATGTCCGTTCCGTTCACATATGAGAACGGCCTCGGCACAATGAGCGACGATCCCCGCGCTTCGGTAAAATCGGCAGACCGCGTCCTCGACATGTTCGAGCTGCTGGCGCGCTGGGGGGACGGAATGTCCCACACCGCCCTGGCGGAGGCGCTCGACATCCCGAAGAGCAGCCTGAGCCAGCTTCTGAAGACGTTGACGTCGCGCGGGTACATCAGCTTCGACGCCGGCAGCAAGACCTACCGGCTCGGCGGCCGCTTCGCCGATCTGGCCCGCCAGACGGCGCAGCTGCACGACCTGATCGGTCTGGCGGAGCGCATCCTGGCCGAGGTGACCGAAAGCACCAACGAATCCTCGGCCTTCAACCTGCTGCGCGGCGACATGACCGAGGTGATGGCCACGGTGAGCAGCCCGCAGCGGCTGGTCTCGCACATGAGGCTGGGGGACCTGGCACCCCTGTACGCCACGTCGGGCGGCAAGGTGATCCTGGCCTTCCTGCCTGAGGCGATGCGGGAGGAGTATCTGGGCCGCGTGGTGTTCGAACCGGTCACGCCCCACACCCTGACCTCCAGCGCCGACCTGAAGCGCCAGCTGGAGACGGTTCGCCGCGAAGGCGTGGCCTACTCGTTCGAGGAGTTCACGCTCGGCATCATCGGCATGGCGATGCCGGTGCTGTCGGAATCCGGACACCCGCTTGCCTCGATCAACATCGCCATGCCGGCGGTCCGCTACAACTCGCGCGTCCGCGAGCGCATCATCGAGACCCTGGGCAACGCGACCGCGAAGCTTGCGGCGCACATCCAGCGGAGCGGGCGGCTGTAAGCAAGTTCATAGTTGAGAACTGGTTCTGCTAATAGTACGATTGCTCGCGCACGCTGTCGCCCGCCGCGGTTCGCTGGCGGGCCCTCCCCCCGTCGTACCGAAACCACCTCCTGGACGTGGGACATGCCCCCCTTGTCTCTTCATCACCTCACGATGATCGACGCCCATCCGGCCGATCTGGTGGAGGCCGCCGCGGCCGGCGGGTTTGATCACTGCGGAATCCGGCTCGTGGCACCACGCCCCGGCGATCCGCTGGTGCCGATCGTCGGCGATGCGACGGCGGTCCGTGCGGTCGAACGCCGGCTCCGCGACACCGGCGTCCGCCTTCTGGACATCGAGGCGATCTGGTTGGCTCCCGACACCGACGTGCAGGCCCTGCGCCCGGCCGTCGAGACCGGCGCCCGGCTCGGAGCGCGCTTCGTGCTCGTCGTCGGCTTCGATTCCGACCGCCCACGCCTGGTCGCGAACCTGGCGGCGCTGTGCGCGCTCGCGGGCTCCTGCGGGATGCGCGTGATGGTCGAGTTCATCACTTACAGCACGATCCCGACGGCCGACGCGGCGCTGTCGCTCATCCGCGACAGCGGCACCGACGCGGGTGTCCTGATCGACACGCTGCAGTTCTTCCGGTCGGGCGGATCGCCGGAAGCGCTGTCGGCCTTCGACCCGAACCTGTTTTCCTACATGCAACTCTGCGACGCGCCACGGCAGGCGCCGCCCGACGTGGAGGGCCTGCGGCGCGAGGCACGCGGCGCCCGCCGGCTGCCGGGCGAGGGAGAGCTGCCGGTCGATGCGCTGCTGGAGCGGCTGCCCACGGGCATCCCGCTCAGCCTCGAAGCCCCCGGCACACGGCTGGCCGGATTGCCGCTCCACGAGCAGGGCAGGCTAGCCGGCGCCGCGGTCCGTCGCTTCCTTGCGACGCTTCCGCACCAACATTCCCTCCGACACGAGGATTTCCAACCATGATTGAACCAACGGAGCGCCGACCGGCCGGACCGGCTTCGGTCTCCCGCCTCGGCATCGGCGGCGGCAGCCTGTTCAGCGCCGCCGGCGACGACGGCGTCGCCGCCATGGTCGACGCCTGCTGGAACGCCGGGCTGCGCTACTTCGACACCGCGGCCCTGTACGCCGGCGGCACGAGCGAGATCCGCTACGGCCGGGCATTGGCCGGGCGACCGCGTGGCGACTTCACCCTCACCACCAAGGCCGGCCGCAGCGTGGTCGAGGGTGAAATCCGCGTCGACTATTCCTACGACGGCATCCGCCGGTCGATCGAGGGCAGCCTGGAGCGCCTGCAACTCGACACCATCGACATCGCCATGCTGCACGACATCGAGCCGAAGTACCACGGCGACCGCTTCGAGGCGCTGTTCGCCCAGGCGATCGACGAGGGCTATCGCGCCATCGACGACCTGCGGGCGGCCGGTGCCGTGCGCGGGATCGGCGCCGGCGTGATGGACTGGCGCACCTGCCTGAGGCTGGCGGAGGCGGCGCCCTTCGACGGATTCATGCTCGCCGGCGACTACACGCTGCTGCACCAGGATTCCCTGCCTCTGCTCGACCACTGCCACCGGTACGGCATTGCCGTCCTGCTCGCCTCGCCCTTCAACACCGGGGTGCTGGCGACCGGCGCGGTGCCGGGCGCGCGCTACATGTACGCCGAGGCGCCACCCGACGTGCTGGCCCGCGTCTCCGCCATGGAGGAGGTGTGCCGGGAACACGACGTGCCGCTGGCCGCCGTGGCGCTCCAGTTCCCCTACGGCCATCCGGCCGTGGGCAGCGTCGTCATCGGCATCCAGTCCCCGCAGGAGCTCGCCGACAACATGGCGCATCTGCGCCGGCCGATCCCGCCGGCTGTGTGGGCTGCCCTGAAGCACCGCGGCCTCATCGCCGAAGCGGCGCCGGTACCCAATGCCTGATCCGCACATCCCGTCATCCCTTGTCCCCGGCCGCGATCCCGCACCGAAGGAGACCCCCGACATGACCGATTCCGCACAAAGCGGCAGCACGCCCGACCATTTGGCGTTGCGCGACCTGATCGAAAACTGGGCCGTGTGGCGCGACGCCGGCGAATGGGACCGCTTCCGCACCGTCTGGCACCCCGAAGGACGGATGATGGCCACCTGGTTCCAGGGCGGATTCGACGAGTTCATCAGCGTCAACCGGAAGGGCTGGGAGCGCGGCGTGCGCATCCTCCACTTCCTGGGGGGCTCGTCGATCGACATCGCCGGGCCGCGGGCGGTGGCCCAGACCAAGATGACCATCTCGCAGCGTGCCGCGGTGCACGACGTGGTCTGCGACGTGGTGTGCACCGGCCGCTTCTACGACTTCTTCGAGAAGCGCGACGGCCGGTGGGGCATGGTGCTGCGCCAGCCGATCTACGAGAAGGACCGTCTGGACCCGGTGGACCCGGACGCGCGGCTGACGCTGGACGCGGCGCTGCTCGCCCGGTTTCCCGAGGGATACCGGCACCTCGCCTATCTGCAGACCTCCATCGGCTACGTCGTCAAGGCCGACATGCCCGGCCTCGACGGTCCGGCGGTCGAGGCGCTGTACGCGCGGGGCCGGTCCTGGCTCGAGGGTCACCCGTTGCTGGAGGCCGCGGAATGATCCCTGGCTTCGTCTATCAGGGCACGCCGTCACGCGTGGTGTTCGGGACCGGCACCCTGGCCCGGCTGCCCGAGGAGGTGGACCGGCTCGGCCTGCGGCGCGTGCTCGTGCTGTCGACGGCCCAGCAGGAGCGCGAGGCACGGGATCTGGCCGCCCGGCTCGGCAACCGGGCGGCCGGCGTGTGCGCCGGTGCGGTCATGCACACGCCCGTGGAGGTGACCGCGCGGGCTGTCGAACACGCCACGGGCCTGGGAGCCGACGGGCTGGTGTCGCTGGGCGGTGGTTCGTCCATCGGCCTGGGCAAGGCGATCGTCCTGCGCACCGGCCTGCCCCACATAGCCGTGCCGACGACCTACGCCGGGTCGGAGATGACACCCATACTCGGTCAGACCCGGGACGGCATCAAGACGACCCAGCGCGAGCCCGGCCTGCTGCCCGGCACCGTGCTGTACGACGTCGATCTCACCCTCAGCCTGCCGGTGCCGATGTCGGTGACCTCGGGCATGAACGCCATCGCCCATGCGGTCGAGGCGCTGTACGCACGGGACGGCAACCCCATCGTCACGATGATGGCGGAAGAGGGCATCGCCGCGCTGCTGCGGGCACTGCCGGCCATCGTCGGCAATCCGACCGATGCCGCCGCGCGGTCCGACGCGCTGTACGGCGCGTGGCTGTGCGGGATCTGCCTGGGTTCGGCCGGCATGGCCCTGCATCACAAGTTGTGCCATGTGCTGGGCGGGACCTTCGACCTGCCGCACGCCGAGACCCACACCGTCGTGCTGCCGCACGTCGTCGCCTACAACGCCCGCGCGGCGGCATCGGCAATCGGCCGTGTCGGCGCGCTGATGGGGACAGCCGATGCCGGGACGGCGATGCAGGCCCTCGCCCGCCGCCTCGGCGCGCCGACCGCGCTGCGCGATCTCGGCATGCCGGAAGCCGGGATCGAGCGGGCGGCCGAACTGGCGGTGCGATCGCCCTATTGGAACCCGCGGGCCGTCGATCGCGACTCCCTGCATGCCCTCCTGGCCCGGGCCTGGGCCGGCGCCCCACCCATGATCGACTGACGGCGGGGGAACATTCCATGCGCAATTTCAGCGAAACGACCATCACCGGGGCCGTCCTGCAACGGCTCCAGGCCACGCCGGACCCGCGCGTCCGCCACATCAGCGAGGCGCTGGTCCGGCATCTGCACGCCTTCGTGCGGGAGATCGAGCCGACGCAGGAGGAATGGAGCGCCGCGATCGGCTTCCTGACCAGGACCGGCCACCTCTGCACGCAGACACGGCAGGAGTTCATCCTGCTGTCGGATGCGCTTGGCGTGTCCATGCTGGTCGACGCGATCAACCACCGCAAGCCCGCCGGAGCGACCGAGACCACCGTGCTCGGCCCGTTCTACGTCGAAGGCCCACGGGAGTTCGCGGACGGCGCCGATATCTCCGGCGGCATGACGGGCACGCCGATGCTGGTCCGCGGCATGGTCGCCGGCACCGACGGACGTCCGCTCCGCGGAGCGGTGCTCGACGTCTGGCACGCCGACGAGGGCGGCTTCTACGATGTGCAGCACGCGCCGGAAGCGCGGGCCGGTCGGGGTCGCCTGTTGACCGACGCCGAAGGGCGTTTCCGGTTCTGGTCGGTGCGCCCGTCCAGCTACCCGATTCCGCATGACGGCACCGTCGGTGCCATGCTGGCGGCACAGGGACGCCACCCCTACCGCCCGGCGCACGTCCATTTCATCGTCACCGCCGCCGGCTTCGAACCGCTGGTGACGCATCTGTTCATCGCCGGCGACCCCTACCTCGATTCCGATGTCGTGTTCGGGGTGAAGGACTCGATCATCGTCGATCTGGTCGATCACCCGCCCGGCACCGCCCCGGACGGCCGCGTCGTGCCGGAGGCTTACGTCGAGCTCTCCTACGATTTCCGGTTGGCGCCCGCCGGCCCCTGCCCTGCCCCGCCGGGAGGACCCGCATGACCATCGAACTGAGCGGCGCCACCCGCGTCATCGTCATCGTCGGCGATCCGATCGCCCAGGTGAAGGCCCCCGGCCGGCTGACAGCCGCGTTGCGCGAGCGCGGCCATGACATCATCGTCGTCCCGGTGCACGTCACGGCCGACGACGTGGACGCCCTGATCACCGCGTTGGGGCCGGTTCGGAACCTCGATGGCATCATCGCGACCGTGCCGCACAAGTTCGCCGCGCACCGCCATTGCGCCACGGCCAGCGAGCGCGCCCGCTTCCTCGGTGCGGTCAACCTGATGCGGCGCGGGGCCGACGGCGCATGGCATGGCGACATGCTCGACGGCGTGAGCTTCCTGCGTGCCATGCGCCGGGCGGGGCAGGACGCCGCCGGACGCCGGATCCTGCACGTCGGGGCCGGGGGTGCGGGCCGTGCCATCGCTCTGGCGCTCGCGGGAGCCGGCCCGGCGGATCTCGCCATCCACGACAGCGACGCCGGGCGCCGGGATGCCCTGGTCGCCGAGCTGCGCCGGGAGGGATTCGCGGCGGCCCGCGCCGGCTCGGCCGATCCGTCGGGGTTCGACATCGTCGTGAACGCGACCCCGGCAGGGATGCGGCCGGAGGACCCGCTGCCGGTGGACGCCGCCGGGCTGTCGGCCGGCATGCACGTCGGCGACGTGGTCACCGCGCCGGAGATCACACCACTTCTGGTCCGCGCCCACGCCGCTGGCGCCACGGTCCAGACCGGCATCGACATGTTCGACGCGCAACTCGACCTGATGGTCGCGTTCCTGACGGGAAAGGCGGACGCATGACGACCCACCACCGGCCGCTGGGCGGCAGCACCTTCTCCTTCATGTGGGACCGGCCGCTGCTGCCGGCTCTGCGCGCCATGCAGACCCTGGGCCTGAACGACTTCGACGTCATTCTGGCACCCGGGCATCTCTGGTACGACGAGCTGTCCCCCTCCGCCCGCGCCGACCTCGCCCGCGGCCTTTCGGACGAAGGACTGCGCATCGACTCCCTGAACCTGCCGGCCCTGGACGTCAATCTGGCGAGCTGCGTCGCCGAGGTGCGCGACTTCTCCGTGCGGCTGTACCGGGAGACCTTCCGGCTCGCCGCGGATCTGGGCGTGCACAACGTGGTCGTGGTGCCGGGCCGCGTGTCCACCCTGCTTCCGCCGAAGCCGGCCGACACGCTGGGCTGGCTGCGCGACAGCCTGGAGCGGCTGCTGCGGATGACGGAGGACACCGGCCAGCACCTCCTCGTCGAGCTCCACCCGCTGACGCCGATCCCGACCACGCCCGGGATGCTCGCCTTCATGGACGGCATCGCGGATCCGCGGCTGCTCATCGCCTATGACGTCGCCAACGCGGAATTCGTCGGGGAGACACAGGCGGACGCGCTGCGCAGCGCAGCGTCCCGCCTCGGGCAAGTCCACCTGTCCGATGGCACCCGCAAGGCGTGGCGCCACGACCGGGTCGGGAGCGGGACCGTGGATTTCAAGGCCGTCCTGGCGACCCTGGACGAGTTGGCCTTTGCCGGCACCGCGATCCTGGAGGTGATTTCCCCCGATCCGATCGACGACCTTACGGAGTCGATGCGGCGCCTGCGCCCCGGCTGACCGGGGCGGGCGTCGGTCAAGCCGGGGCACGCCCTCGTGCATGGGTCCCCAGGAAAGGCCGCAACGCGGCAAGGACCTCGTCGGGCGCGTCCTCCGGCTGCAGGTGGCCGCCGCTGGTCGGCATGCCCGTCACGTCGTCGGCCCAGCCCGACCAGACCGTGACCGGGTCCGGCCTCTCCTCCGCGGCGGGCCAGAGGACCTGGACCGGACAGGCGAGCTTGCGGCCCGCCGCCCGGTCCGCCGTGTCCAGCGCCAAGTCCTCGGTCAGCGCCGCGCGGTAGTCCTCGCAGATCGCATGGCGGACGGCCGGATCGCGGAAGGCCGCACGGTAGACGTCGAGCGCCGCGGGCTCGACCCGCTCCAGCCCGCCCGCCATCGAGGCCAGGGCGCGATCGATGAACGCGTCCGGCGCGGCGGCGAGCAGACGCTCGGGAAGATCGGCGTCCTGTGCGAGGAAGAACCAGTGGAAGTTCTTCCGCGAGAAGCGGTGATCGACCCCCGACAGGGCGTCCGCCGTCGGCACCACCGTCAGCGAGGAGAAGGCCACCACCGCATCGGGATGATCCAGCACCAGCCGATAGCCGACCCGGGCGCCGCGGTCGTGCCCGACCACCGCGAAGCGCTGGTGCCCCAGGCTCTGCATCAGGGCGACGAGGGAGGCCGCGACCCGCCTCTTGGTCCAGCGCGGCTGCATGGTGTCCGGCCGGCTGCCGCCGTAGCCCGGCAGGTCGGGGATCACGAGGGTGTGGGACCGCGCGAGGTCGGGGGCGACCTTGCGCCAGGCGATGTGCGTCTGCGGGTAGCCGTGCAGAAGCAGCACCGGCGGCCCCTCGCCCCCGACGACGCCCGCGAACCGGACGCCCGCGGCTTCCGCGTCTAGACGCCGGAAACCGGGATAGAAGGCGGGCGATGCCGCGGGGTGGGTGATGGGAGTCATGCGGGTGTGTCCTGGCTGTCCCGGTCAGGCGTGCGCGAAGGCCGCGAGTTCGCGGTTGAAGCGCTCGGGGCGCTCGTAGAAGGGCACGTGCGCGGCGCCCTCGAAGACCGACATGCGGGCCGCCGGATTGAGATCCAGGACGCGCTGCGACATTTCGAACCGCGTGTGGCGTTCCTCGTCGCCCCAGGTGACCAGCAGGCGGGGCACCGTCGCCCAGACATCGTCGAGCCCGTCGTCGTCGAGCGTCGGCACGGCCAACTGCACCGCCCGCGGCACCATGCCGTTGAAGACCAGCATGCGCCGGAAATCCGCGTCCGGCGGTGGCACGGCGAAGCAGGCGGCAAGGAAGCTCGCGATGGCGTCGGCGCGCTCGGCGAAGTCGGCGGACGACAGCGCTTCGACATGGGCGAGTGCCGCCTGTCCCAGAAGCTCGGGCGCCAGCCTGGTCACGGCGCCGACCAGGTTGAGGCCGGCGATCCGATCCAGTCCGTAGCGCTTGAGGTAATGGCCGGCGACGAGCCCGCCGAGCGACCATCCCACGATGATGGGCCGGGAAAGGCCCGCAGCCTCGATGACGGCGTGCAGGTCCGCCGCCCACAGCGCGGGGTCGGCATAGGCGGCGACGTCGTCCGGCTTCGATGAATCGCCGTGCCCGCGCAGGTCGTAGCTGACGATCCGGCAGGTCTCCGCGAGCGTGCCGGCGGTCTGGCGCGACCAGCTCAGCCGGCTCTGCCCAAGTCCATGGACCAGCAGGATTTCCGGTCCGGAGGTCGGGCCGTGCGTGGTGGCGGCGAGCGTCAGCCCGTCGGGCGTGGACACCGTGAAGTGATCGCCCGACCGGGCGGTCCGGGATGACGGATCCGACATGATGGTCCTTGTCTGTAGTGATCGCTACAAACTACGCGCTTGCGTTCCGCTGTCAAGCGGTTTGTAGTGATCGCTATGGACACACATCCTCCATCACGCCGCCGCGGCCCGCGGACCTTCGACCGGGATCAGGCGATCCGGACCGCCATGCGGCTGTTCTGGCGGCACGGCTACGAAGGGGTTTCCATCAACGACCTTACGAACGCCATCGGGATCGCGCCGCCCAGCCTCTACGCCGCCTTCGGCAGCAAGGCGGGGCTCTATCGCGAAGCGCTCGACCACTATGGTGGCCTTCCGGGTGCGCTGAGCGATCTGGATGCCGACGAAACGCTCGAAGGCACGGTGTCGCGCCTTTTGCGCAACGCCGTTGACGCGGTCACCGACCCTCGCGGAGAAGGCGGATGCATGGTCTCGACCGGCATGATCCAGTGCGCGCGCGAGCACGCGGAACTCGCGTCCGACGTGGCGGACCGGCGGCGCGGAATGCACGCCACGATCACCGGCGCGCTCAAGCGCTGGCTCGATGACGCCGCCGCCGTCCCGCTTGCGCGTTTCCTGGTCACCGTCCTGCAGGGACTGTCGGTCCAGGCGCGTGATGGCGCCACGCGGTCTGACCTCGATCATGTTGTCGAAGAAGTCGTTGGCGGTGTGATGGCACGCATCCGATCGGGCGAATTGCGCGTGCGCTCTCAGCCGCGGTTAGAAACGGCACTGAACCGCACCGGCATCAACGGAGGTTGAAACTTTTCGAGAGTCCGAATCATCAACTGCCGATGAGGCGTCTCTGACGCGGTGGTAACGTCTACATGAGTTGGGGTTATCAATATCCTGCGCCGCGGTATCGCGAATGTTGGGACCGTCGTCCAGTTCCCTGCCCCACGCAGCCCCATGAAGCGCGCCGGGATTGTCGGAGGCAGTTTGGTTTGAGTCAGGCGACCAATGCCGGTGTGTCCGTCATGGTGTGGAAACGTGCCTCGGCTTCGGCTGGCGGGATGTTGCCGATGGGTCCCAGGATCCGCCGGTGGTTGAACCAATCAACCCATTCCAGGGTGGCGTAATCGATGGCCTCGAAGGAGCGCCATGGCCCACGCCGATGGATCACCTCGGCCTTGTAGAGTGTCAATCGGACTCGAAAAACCAACCACCATCGGCTTCGAAAACCCAGCCATGCTTTTGGTTGTGGGCCCCCCTGGGCAACGGGCGGTCGGGGGATCAGGAGCGGTTCTTGAGTTTCATGGGAATCGTCCTTCTTACGCCTTGGGCAGCGCCACGCCCGAAATCCCGGCGCAGATCTCGATCAAGCGATCCTGCAAGTTCGGATCGAGCGCCTGCGGATTCGGCTCCCTGCGCTCCATGTGGTAGAAATACTTGCCCGTCACGTCGGCCTTGGGATCATCGCCGGCCGCGAGCCAAGCTTGCGTCAGATGCGATTGCTCCATGTCATCGGGAGCGCTAGGGCCGCCCATCTTTGTAGGTACCCAGCCCGGCTCGAGAGAGTTGGAGAAGACGTCCGGCCAACGGCGTGCGACGGCGAAGGCCAGCATGGCAACGTGCAGCTTGCTCTCGGCATATGCTTCCGAGCCGTTCCAGCGCCGCTTCTTCCACAGGATGTCGTCGAGATTGGCGTCGGCGTGATGGTGCATCGCCGACGACAGATAGACGAGCCGCTTCGGGCACTCGATCAGTGCCGTCAGGATGTAGGCGGATAGCGTGTTGATCGCAAAGACATGCGGCAGGCCATCGGCGGTCACGCGGTGCGCCTCGCGGTAGCCGACGGCGGCATTGTGGATGATCGCGTCGAACTTGCCGAGGGCATTGACCTGCGCGGCTATGTCCTGGGCACCGGCGATGGTCGCGACGTCACCCGTGACGATCGCATCGGCTTCCGGCAGTGCCTTGCGGGCGTTCTTCGCCCGATCGCTATTGCGGGCATGGAGGACGACCTCGTGACCTTTCTCGACAAGCAATTCCGCGGCCATCAGCCCGAGGCCCGCAGAAGAGCCGGAAATGAAAATGCGTGACACGAGTTTTCTCCTTTCGGGAGTGTTTCAGGATTGCGGACTGCGGGCTGTGACGACCAACGTCGCACCTGCCAATGCGCAGCCCGCGCCGAAGAGGTAGACGGCGGCGTAGCCGAACCGCCCGGCAATGACGCCCGCAACCGGCCCCGAGAAGCCGTAGGCGATGTCGAGGAAGGCGACGAAGGCGCCCATGGCGCTGCCGCGATTGGCCGGCAGCACGCGCTTCAGCGCTTCGACGCCGAGGGACGGGAAAATGAGCGCGCAGCCGAGCCCGGTGACCAGCGCGCCGGCAAGCGCCATCACGTCATTAGGGGCGAACCAGATCATCGCTTGGCCGACAGCTTCGATCACCAGCGACCACAGCGCGACGCGATAGCCGCTCATCCGGTCGGGCAGATGTCCGAGGACGCCCCGCACGAAGATGAAGCCGATGCCGAAGGCGGTCATGACGAGACCGGCATTGTCCCAGTGTCGCGCCGCGAAATAGAGCGAGGAGAAGGCCGTCAGGCCCAAGAGGCCGACGCCCTGCAGCATCAGGCCAAGCCCCTCACGCCAGATCTGGCCGATGACCCTGTAAAAGGGCAGCCGGGGACCGGCGGGCGTGGCGTAAGAGATCTCGCGTATCGCGACGGCGGCGGCCACAAGCGGCGCGACGATGCAGGCGATCATCGCAACCTCGAGGCCATAGCTCTGGTAGAGCAGCATGCCGATCGGTGCGCCGATGGCGAGCGCGGCGAACATGGCGATGCCGGTCCAGGACATCGACATGCCGGCGCGCCCGGGCCCCACCGAGGCGATCGACCAGGACACGCAGCCGGTGACGAATTGGCTCTCGCCGAGACCGGCCGCAAGCCGGCCCACGACGGCGATCGCAAGGCTGGCTGTGGGAGAAAGACCGGGCATCGCCGCAACGAAATAGAGCAGGCCTGCGAGCGCGCTGACCGCCGCGCCCTGCAGCGCCGAGCGCTTGCCGCCATGCTGGTCGGTGAGACGGCCTGCATAGCCTCGCGTCAGCACGGTCGCCAGAAACTGGATCCCGATCACCAGACCGACGACGAGCGTGCTGAAGCCGAGCTTATCATGGACAAAGAGCGGGATCACCGGCAGCGGCAGTCCGACGGCGAGATAGCCGCAGAAGAGCGCGGCGATGATGCCCGGCGCGGGACGGGTGAGGAATTGCGGTGCGGCGGTGGGCTGACCCGCACCATTGACGGCGAGTGCTGACATGACAGCCTTCGTGAGACGAGTTGGGATTTGAAGGCGCCGCCTCTGTCGCGTGGCGGCGTCCATGGCAGTTCAGGCGGCCGCCTTCGTGCGCGCGCTGGACCCTTCCGGCCGATAGCCGCTGACCTCGAGCAGATAGTCGAGCGAGCCATTCACCTCAGTCTGCAGCTTCGGCAGATCGACGCCGATCAGCCTGCCGCCGCGCTTGCGGATCTCGCCCGAGACCATGACAATGTCGACATTTGAGCGTTCCACCGCCTGGACGACGGTCCCTACTGCGTCGGTGACCGGGAAGACTGCGACACCGTCGGTACGCACCATGATGAGGTCCGCCTCCCGGCCGACCACGAGCGAGCCGATGCGGTCCTGAAGGCCCGCGGCGCGGGCGCCGTTGACGGTCGCGGCATCGAGCACCGCCTGGACCGAGATCGGCGCCGGTACGCTCTCCTCGCCGCGGAACCGGCGATAGCGCATAGCCGAGCGCTGCTGGCCGAACAGTGCGTGCATCTCGCCGAACAGGTCGCTGCCGAAGGCTGTGTCGAGATCGATACCGAGCGCCGGCGTCAGGCCATGGTCGATCGCCTGCTGATAGGCAAAACTTTCGTCGTCGAAGCCGAACAGCGCATCCGAGCGTGGATTGATCGTCACGTTCACGCCAGCGGCGGCGAGACGCTTCCAGGTTTCTTCCGGCACGCGCGTGCAGTGGTTGAAGATGTTGTGAGGCCCGAGCAGGCCTGGCTCATCGAACTCCGGCCCAAGCTTTGCCAGATCGCCGATGAACTCGGTAAGAATGCGCATGTCGAGCGCCCGCGCCGTGCGCCACCAGTCGACATTGAGCTGGCCGAACAGGCCGACCCGCACCAGCCCTTCGCCATGGTTCCAGTTGTCGGCCAGACGTTTCAGATCGCCAGGAATGTGTGCGGACGAGGCCCGCTTGTCCATCGCGGCACCCACCATATGCAGGGCCCGGATGCCGCTGTCGTCGAGCGCGTCGAGCGCCGCATCAGTGTGCGCGGAACTACGTGACGAATGGCAGGCGTCGATAACCGTGGTGATGCCGGCATCAAGGCAGGCAAGCGCCGTCAGCTTGGTGCTGAGATACATGTCGAGCGGGCGATAATGGGAGCCCAGCTTCTCGACGACGACGTGGATATAGGCAAAGAGATCGTCGACGTTCGGCATCATGCGGCGCATCACGCCGAGCCACATGTGGTGGTGCGCATCGACGAGGCCGGGCATGACGATGCCGCCGCGGGCGTCAATGACCTCGGCATCCGCCACCTGAAGATTCGCGCCGATGGCGGCGATCCGCCCGTTCTCCACCAGCACGTCGCCGACCGGCGGTGTGGCGACGGCCTTGTCCATCGTGATGATCGTGCCGCCGCTGAAGAGGGTGCGGGTATGGCCTTGCGTGCTCATGATCCAATCCTTTCTTAATTTCGACCTTGGGCTCCCAAGCGATATCGCGCGCCTCCATCCTTGAATTAAGTGCGATTGTGTCAGATCATTCCTGACAAAAAATCAGACGTTGATGTATTGGAGTGTTGGTCCGCATGGCGTTCGATGGAAGAATCCTGTCCGGCGTCAGCGTGCTGGCGGCCGTGGTCGAGGGCGGCAGCTTCGTCAAAGCGGCTGAGTTGATCGGCATTACCGATTCCGGCGTCAGTCGCTCGATCAGCCGGTTGGAGGCTCGTCTGGGCGTGCGCCTGCTCGATCGCACGACCCGCTCGGTCGCGCTGACTGACGAGGGCCACCGCTTCTACGAGGAGGCCAAGCCCCATCTCGACGCAATTGAAGACGCTGCCGTGGCAGTATCCGGAGCAGCCTCCGCCGTGCGAGGGCGCCTGCGGGTTGACATCGACCCCTTCTTTCTGCCGCTGGTGCTCGCCGGGCGGCTCGGGGGGTTTTGCGAGCGCTATCCCGATCTGATAGTGGAGTTCCTGACACGCGACTATATCGGCGATCTCGTCGCGGACGGCATCGATCTCGCGATCCGCTTCGGCCAGCCGCGCGGCGCAACGCTCATCTCACGCAAACTGATCGAGGCGCCGATCCTCACGCTCGCGTCCCCGGCCTATCTCGAGCGTTTCGGCCGGCCGGGGCATCCCTCCGAACTTGCCCGGCATCGCTGCCTGCAGTTTCTCGATCCGGCATCAGGCCGCCCCTTCGAGTGGGAGTTCATCCACGGGAACGAGAAGATCGATGTGCCGACCACGGGACCTCTCACGTTCACCGACCCAAAATCCATGCTGGAGGAATGCCTTGCCGGGACCGGCATCGCCCAGGTCATCGGCTGGGGTGTCGGTGTGCGGCTGGCTGCCGGCGACTTGATCGATCTCTTTCCCGACTGGCATGGCGAGCGCTTCCCGCTTTATGCCTATCATCCCTCGCGTCAGCATCCGCCGGCCAAGGTCCGCGCCTTCATCTCGTTTTGCGAGGATGTCGCCCGGAGCCTCTAGTTGGCGGCCAGCTTCGGCGCAGGCCGATCCCTGCCGCTGAACTGACGCGCCGCCCAATCCATAAAGACGCGCGCACGCGGAGACAGCTACCAGCTTCTCGGATAGAGCAGCGATACCGGCTCTGGCAGTGGAGGCGTTTCCTTCAACAACTCCCCAAGCGGTACACCGCGCGCAGCATCAGCGCCGTGAGGATCGCCAAGTCGGAGTAGGTGCGCTGACCGACCGGACGTCCGACTTCACCGCGCGCAGGGTGTCCAGCAGAGGCGGCAGCCGTTCTTCCACCGCCAGCGCGATGGGGCGGAACCGGACGAGGTCGAAGCCTTCGGTGAGACGAGCGGTGTTGTCAAGGCGGACGCCGAGCAGCGGCCCGTAGGTCTGGTAGGCCAGTGCCGATCAGGAAACGGGTGGCGGCGGGCCAGCAGATGCGCTGGTCATCCCGCGGTGCGCACCTTGTGCTGACTGTGAGGACCCCAGCGATGAACGGTACACTCGACGCCGATGTCCATGCTGCCGAGCCGTTCGCTCGACCTCCACATCACCGAGCCGCGTGACACCTCCAGGTCCTCAACGGTCTCTCAGCCGGTTGATCCTGCCCTCGACCGGCCCGGTGAAGCAGGGTGTCTGCAACGCAGCCCGAGCGCGAAGCCATCCAGCATGAATGGCCAAAGTCAAGGGAAGGCGGGCTCCTGTCCACCGACAACCTCTGCGGCTACAAGCAGGTGGCAAGCGAGAGATGTAAGGGACAGGTGCGACGGCTGGGTGCAGATAATTTTGTACAGATGCAGCTCCAGCTTGGCGCCAAGTTCAGCAATCAGGCGTAAACTTCATACATCCGACTTTTCACACACCGACATTATTATGTTATTACAAAGAATTAGCCAGCCCCTATGCGCAAACTTTATTGGCATTGAACACCGCCGCCCACGTTCCCTTTACCCGAGCGCCGCCGCTTCCTCGCCCGACCACTCCCCGGTCCCGGCGGCCGGCCGGCCGGCGCGGCCGTCGACCGTCTGGGCGAACAGGAAGGCGTCCAGCCCCATCAGCTCGGTGGCCCGCAGGTAGCTGATGCGGCTGACGATGAAGGCGGGCACCGGGATCTGGCTCGGCCCGGTGAACGCCTCGAGCGCCCGCTGGATGGCCTCCACGAACGGGCGGGCCGCCGCCAGCGGGCCGGCCAGGATGATCTGCTCGGGATGCACCAGCGCCACCACGCTGAGAAAGCATCGGGCAAGCTGATGGCCGGCCTCGGCAAAGACCGCCACCGCGTTGGGATCGCCGGCGTTGGCCTGGCGGATGGCGTGCGGCAGGCCCAGGTGCAGGCCGACGTCGGCGGTTGGCGATCCGTCGATGCCGCCGGGGTGCCCCAGCTGGCGCAGGATCGCCCGGCCGGAGGCCACGTCGGTCAGGCGCGACGGCTCGCCGCCCACGCCGCCGACCAGGATGCCCTCGATGCCGCTCTCGTGCTCGGCCCCCACCGTAAGCAGGCCGTTGCTCATCAGGCTGGCGCTGATGCCGAGCCCGGCGTGCAGCAGCAGGCTGTGCGGCGTGATCCGCCCCTCGCCGTAACGGGCCTCGGCGATATGGAGCGCGTTGGACACGCTCTGCAGGCGCACCGGCACGTGCAGCGCGTCCTCCACCAGCGCGCCCAGTGGGCGGTCGTGCCAGCCGATGCCCGGCACGCTCACCGCCGAGCGCCGCCGGGCGTCGACATCGCCCGAGATCGAGACCGCCACCCCGCCCAGCCGGTCCGCCTTGACGTCCGGCCGCTTCTGCACCGCCTCCACCTGCTGGCGCAGGTAGGCCACCACCTCGTCCGCGGTGGCGCCCGGCAGGCCGGGAATGGACCCCTCCAGCACCCGCTGCCCGGTCGAGCCGACCACCGAGAACTTGTGTTCATAGGCGGTCAGCGCCACGCACAGGACATAGACGCCGTCGTCGCGCAGCCACAGCCCGACGTTGGGACGGCCGCGCGCCGGCCGGGCGGCGGGCGGCTCCATCTCCATGACCAGCCCGTCGGCGATCAGGTCGCGGGCGATGCGCGACAGCGACGCCTCCGTCAGGCCGGTTCGCTTGGCGAGCTGGCTGCGCGAGACGCCCGGCAGGCGGCGGATCTCCGAAAGAATGCGGGAGCGGTTGAGGTGCCGTATCTGCTGGGAATTCGGGGAAACGGTCGCCGACGGCATCGCAGACACGGAATCATAAGGACGGGTGGGTGGCGCAAGGCTGAGCCGACTGTCCCGGCCTGTCAAGGCGCTGCCGGATCGCGCCGGAACAATGGTCACGATGTGGGCGGATTGTCCATCGGGCATGCGCTTGCATGAATTTTGGGCGTCCCGGCGCCGGCGGCGCCAGGGTGGACATGCGCGGCCATTTTCCATGAGGAATAAGAAACTATTCAAAATCAGTGGTTTAAATATTCTTACACTCTGTAAGAAATATGGCACGAGGCTTGCTGATAAGGTCGGCGCGGGACATTGGCAAGAAGCGAGGTCATCCATGATGCGCATCACGTCAGCGATCGGGCGCAGGACGTTGCTGAAGACGGCGGCCGCGGTGGGCGGCGCGCTCAGCATGCCGGCGATCATCCGCAGCGCGGCGGCGGCTGAGCCGGTCAAGATCGGCTGCCTGTTCTCCTCATCCGGGACCATGGCAAACATCGAGGGGCGGTTGAGCCACGTCTGCCGGATGGCGGCGCAGGAGATCAACGCCAAGGGCGGCGTGCTCGGCCGACCGGTCGAGGTGACGGTCACCGACCCGGCGTCGGACTGGCCGCTCTACGCCCAGCTCGGCCGCCAGCTCCTGCTCCAGGAGAAGGTGGCCAGCCTGTTCGGCTGCTGGACCTCGGTGTCGCGCAAGTCGGTGCTGCCGGTGGTCGAGCAGAACAACGGGCTGCTCTTCTACCCCCTCCACTTCGAGGGCGAGGAGAACTCCAAGAACGTCGTCTACCTCAACTCCCCCCCGGCCAGCTCGGTGCTGCCGGCGCTGGAGTACCTGATGAGCGACGACGGCGGCAAGGCCAAGCGCTTCTACATGCTGGGCTCCGACTACGTGTGGCCGCGGACCATCAACAAGATCTGCAAGGGCTACTGGACCTCCAAGGGCTTCAAGGAGACGAGCTGGCGCGAGCAGTACGTGCCCTTCGGCTTCTCCAACTTCCAGACCATCGTCAACGACATCCGCAAGTTCGCCAGCGAGCCGGGCGGCCAGCCGATCATCGTGCTCACGGTGGTGGGCGACTCCATCCCCGCCTTCTTCAAGGAGATCATCAGCCAGGGCATCCGCGCCACCGACATCCCGGTGCTCGGCCTCGACGTGCTGGAAGCCGACCTGGAGGGGCTCGACACCGCCCCCATGGTCGGGCACCTGAACTGCTGGGCCTATCTGCAGAACGCCAGCTCGCCGCACAACGACCGCTTCAAGGCGGCGTGGAAGAGCTACGTCGACACCAACCGGCTGCCCTTCCGCAACAACGTGGTCATCGACCCGATGGTGTCGACCTACGACGGCGTGCACCTGTGGGCGGCGGCCTGCCAGAAGGCCGGCACCACCGACACCGACGCGGTGCGGGCGGCCTTCGCCGGGCTCACCTTCGACTGCCCGTCGGGCTACAAGATCGGCATGTCGGCGGAGAACACCTACGTCTCGCGCGGTGTCTTCATCGGCTCGGTCAACGACCAGCAGGCCTTCGACATCCTCTGGCAGTCGGACGGCGCGCCGAAGCCGGTGCCCTTCAGCCCCTACGCCTGACCCCCTACGCTAGACCTGGGAGCGGACGGCGGCGGGGCTCCGGCTTCCCGCTGCCGTCCGTCGGAGCGACATGAGCGAACGTCCACGTCACCGCCCGCCGCCCTGGCGCCAACTCGCCCACGCGCTGCTGGCGCTCGCGGCGCTGCTGGCCGCCCCGGCCCGTGCCGACGAGTCCTACGGGCGTGATGCGGTGGTGCGGCACCTGTGCGAAGCGAAGTCCGAGCCGATGGCGCAGGCCATCGGCGCGCTGCTGACGGCGGTCGCCGCCGGACGGGAGGAGGCGGCCTGGGGGGCCCGGATCGTCGCCGCGCTTGACGGCAAGCGGCTGCTGTGCGCCCCCGCCGGCCCGCGCTTGCTGCGCGACGGCGCCGTCCTGCGCGACCCGGTGACCGGGCGGGAGGCGGTGGCGCCGGACCGGCTGCCGAACGCCCCCTTCGTCAACCTGCGCACCCGCGCCTGGGTCGAGGTGGCGACCGCCGCGCTCGCCCTGTTCGCCGAGCCGGGAGGGGCGGCGGCTTCGGCGCAGGTGGCGGTACTGGAGAAGCAGTACGCCATCGTGCCGGAAACGGCGCTGGCCGCCCTGGTGGAGCGCCAGCCGGCGCCCGACCTGCGCGACCGGCTGCTGCTGGTGCGCGCGCTGCAGTCGCTGGAGGCGCCGTCGGCAGACGCGCGGGTGTCGGCGATCGCCACCATCGCCGGCGATCCCACCGCCCGCAACCGTACCCTGCTGGCCGCGCTGGCGGCGCGGCCGGACTATGCCGCCGACCCGGCGGTGCGCGCGGCGCTCGATACCGCCATGGCCCACATCGACACCTGGCTGCGGGTGGGCGAGGTGGGGGCGGTGCTGTTCAGCGGGCTCAGCTACGCCAGCATCCTGTTCATGGCGGCGCTGGGGCTGGCGGTGATCTTCGGGCTGATGGGAGTGATCAACCTCGCCCAGGGCGAGCTGATCATGATCGGCGCCTATGCGACCTGGCTGGTGCAGGAGGCGTTGCGCGCCCTGGCCCCGGCGCTGCTCGACTGGTACCTGCTGCTGGCGGTCCCCGTCGCCTTCGCCGCGGCGGCGGCGGTGGGCATGGCGATGGAGGCCACGGTGATCCGCCACCTCTACCGCCGGCCGCTGATGACGCTGCTGGCGACCTGGGCGATCAGCCTGTTCCTGGTCAACCTGGTGCAGGTGCTGTTCGGCACCCAGAACCTGGAGTTCGTCACCCCGGCCTTCCTCGCCGGCGGCACGCGGGTGGTGGCCGACTTCATGGTGACCTGGAACCGGCTGTTCGCCATCGCCTTCGCGGTCGGCATACTGGCGCTGGCGCTGCTGGTGCTGCACCGCACGCCGCTCGGCCTCTTCGTGCGGGCGGTGACCGAGAACCGCGACATGGCGGAATGCGTCGGCGTCTCCACCCGCCGCATCGATCTGCTGAGCTTCGGCGTCGGCTCCGGGCTGGCCGGGCTCGCCGGGCTGGCGCTGACGCCGATCTACAACGTCAATCCGACGATGGGCACGAACTTCATCGTCGATTCCTTCCTGGTCGTGGTGCTGGGCGGCGTCGGCAACCTCGCCGGGACGCTGATCGCCGCACTCGGCATCGGTCAGATCAACATCGTCATCGAGCCGCTCTACGGCGCGGTGGCGGCCAAGGTGATCGTGCTGCTGATGATCATCCTGTTCATCCAGTTCCGTCCCGAAGGCATCTTCTCCGTGAAAGGGCGCCGATGAACGCTCTCGCTCCCACCATCGTCCGGCGCCGCGGCTTTGCCGTGCCGCAGGGGCTGGCCGGGCCGGTGGCCGCCGTCCTCGCCGCCGCCGCGGTCGCGGTCGTCGTCGCCGGGCGGACCGATGCCGGACCCTCGGTCTACCTGATGAACCTGGTGGGTCAGGCGGCGGTCTACGGCCTGCTGGCGGTGGCGCTCGACCTGATCTGGGGCTACGCCGGCATCCTCAGCCTGGGGCACGGGCTCTATTTCGCCATCGGCGGCTATCTCATCGCCATGCATCTGGTGACCGTCGCCTTCCACACCAGCGGCACGCCGCCCGACTTCATGCTCTTCATGGGCTGGACGGAGCTTCCCGTCTACTACGCGGGCATGGACATGCTGGGCTACAGCGCCGCGCTGATCCTGCTGCTGCCGGCGCTGGTGGCCTTCCTGTTCGGGCTGGTGTCCTTCCGCTCGCGGGTGACCGGGGTCTATTTCGCGATCATCACCCAGGCGCTCGTCTATGTGGCGATGCTGCTGTTCTTCCGGAACGACACCGGCTTCGGCGGCAACAACGGAATGACCGGCTTCACCCACATCGCCGGCCAGCCGCTGTCGGAGCGCGGCACGGTGGCCGTGCTCTGCGCGCTGTCCCTGCTGGCGGCCGCGGCGGCGTTGTTCGGGCTCGACCGGCTGGTGCGCTCGCGCTTCGGCCACATGCTGGTGGCGGTGCGCGACGACGAGGCGCGGCTGCGCTTCCTCGGCTACGACACGCTGTGGATCAAGCTGGCGGTGTGGTGCCTTTCGGCGGTGCTGGCGGCGGTCGCCGGCGCCCTTTACGTGCCACAGGTCGGCATCGTCAACCCGCGGGTCCTGTCGCCCGAGCTGTCGCTGGAGATCGCCGTGTGGGTGGCGATCGGCGGGCGCGGCACGCTGGTCGGCGCCTTCCTCGGCGCCGTCGTCATCACCACGCTGAAGTTCCTGCTGACCGCCTGGATCCCGGTGCTGTGGCCCTTCGTGCTGTCGGCCCTGGTGCTGGTGGTGGTCATCACCCTGCCCAACGGCTTCCTCGACGCCGGCGGCGCCCTGGCCCGGCTGCGGCGGCGCGCCGCCGGCGGGGAGGGCCGGGCATGACGGACGGTCCCGCCCTCTACGTCGACGGGCTGTCGGTCCGCTTCGGCTCGCTGCGCGCCATCGACAACCTGTCGCTGCTGGTCAACCGCGGCGAAATCCGCGCCATCATCGGCCCCAACGGGGCCGGCAAGACGACGCTGCTCGACATCGTCACCGGCAAGACGCGGCCCGACACCGGCACCGTGCTGCTCGACGGCGGGCTCGACCTGCTCGCCATGTCGGAGCCGCAGATCGCGCTCGCCGGCGTCGGCCGCAAGTTCCAGAAGCCCAGCGTCTTCGAGGCGCTCAGCGTGCGCGACAACCTGCGCCTGGCACTCCGCGCGCCCGGCCGCTCGATCTTCGCCGAGATGGGCCACCGCCTGGGCGCGGCGGAGGAGGCGCGCGCCGAGGCCATGCTGGAGCGCATCGGCATGGCCGGCATGGGCGCCCGGCGGGCCGGCGTGCTCTCCCACGGCGAGAAGCAGTGGCTGGAGATCGGCATGCTGCTGCTCCAGGAGCCGCGGGTGCTGCTGCTCGACGAACCGGTCGCCGGCATGAGCGACAGCGAGACCGACCGCACCGCCGAGCTGGTGCTGTCGCTGCGCGCGCCCGACCGCGCCATCGTCGTCATCGAGCACGACATGTCCTTCGTCGAGCGCATCGCCGACGTGGTCACCGTGCTGCACGAGGGGCGCACGCTGGTCGAGGGTTCGATGGCGCGCGTCCAGGCGGACGCCCGCGTCCGCGACGTCTACCTCGGCCGCTGAGAAGGAGGGACCGCCATGACCCTGACCGCCATGACCCTGACCGTCGACGCCCTCAACCAGCACTACGGCAGCAGCCACATCCTGCGCAACGTCTCCTTCGCCATGGCGGAGCGCCAGTGCCTGGCGGTGCTGGGCCGCAACGGTGCGGGCAAGACGACGCTGCTGCGCTGCCTGATGGGACTGCTGCCGGCCAGCTCCGGCAGCATCCGCTACGGCATGGTTGAGCTCGCCGGGCTGCCGCCTCACCGGCGCATCCGCACCGGCCTCGGTTATGTGCCACAGGGGCGGGAGATCTTCACCAACCTGACCGTCCGCCAGAACGTCGAGATCGCGGCGCGCGCCACCGGGGCGGCCCGGTCCGACGTCGATGCCGCCTTCGAGGAGGTGGTGGCGCTGTTCCCCGTGCTGGGGGAGATGCGCAACCGCCGCGGCGGCGACCTCTCGGGCGGGCAGCAGCAGCAGCTCAGCATCGCCCGGGCGCTGGCCACGCGGCCGTCGCTGCTCATCCTCGACGAGCCGACGGAGGGCATCCAGCCGTCCATCGTCCAACGCATCGAGGAGGTGATCGCCTCGCTCAAGCAGCGCATCGCCATCCTGCTGGTCGAGCAGTACCTCGACTTCGCCCGCAGCATTTCCGATCGCTACGTCGTGCTGTCCCGCGGCGCCGTGATCGAGAGCGGCGCCTCGGCCGAGATGGACCACGACCGCATCAAATCCTTCGTTTCCGTCTGACCCCACACCCGTGGACCCGGAGATTCATCCATGCATGAGTTGCTCGCCACCCCCGAGAATGTGTTCTGGGGCTATTTCGACGCCGACACGCCGCCGGTGATGACGGTGGAGTCCGGCGCGGTGGTGAAGATCCACACGCTGCCCGCCTGCTTCCCGGAGGACCTGCCGCCCGACGCGTCGCTGGTCACCCCCGACCACCGCGCCGCCATCGAGACGCTGACCCCCGGGGGCGACGGTTCCAAGGTGGTGGTCGGTCCGGTCGGGCCGCACATGGTCACCGGCCCGATCCACGTGAAGGGCGCCATGCCCGGCGACGTCCTGCAGGTCGACATCCTGGACGTCGAACTGCGCCAGGACTGGGGCTTCTGCGCCATCCTGCCGCTGCTCGGCACGCTGCCGGAGGAGTTCACGGACTACGAGCGCATCCACATCATGGTGGACCGCGCGCGGCGGGTGGGGGTGCTGCCCTGGGGCACCGCGGTGCCGCTCGATCCCTTCTTCGGCATCCTCGGCGTCGCCCCGCCCAAGGAATGGGGGCGGGTCGGCTCGCCCGAGCCGCGCGCCTTCGGCGGCAACATGGACAACAAGGACCTGCGCCCGGGCACCACGCTCTACCTGCCGGTCTTCAACGAGGGGGCGCTGTTCTCCGCCGGCGACGGGCACGGCTGCCAGGGCCACGGCGAAGTCTGCATCACCGCGCTGGAGACGGCGCTCAACGGCACCTTCCGCCTGACCGTGCGCAAGGACATGCGGATCACCCAGCCCTTCGCCGAGACGCCCAGCCACCTGATGTCGATCGGGCTCAATGTCGACCTCGACGAGGCGGCCCGCCAGGCGGTGCGCGAGATGGTGCGGCTGGTCTGCGAGCGCTCCCGTCTCACCCGGAACGAGGCCTACATGATGTGCAGCCTGGTCGCCGACCTGCACGTGACGCAGCTCGTCGACATCAACAAGGGCGTGCACATGCTCTTCCCCAAGACCTACCTCGGCGGTCTGCAGTAAGCTAGGCGATCCGGGAGAGTTGATGCTCCGGCAATGATCCGACCTCTCCCGACGACGCGCTGGACCGGCAGAAGCTGCTGGACGAGCTGAAGGCTGAAGGCGCTGCTTCCTGAAGAGCGCCTTCGGCGTCACGGTGGTGCGGCCGCGCTGTCCGCCGGCACCGCCGCCGTCACGGTGCCTGGGCGCCCCGGATGCCGGTGGCGATGGCGTAGACGCCCGTGGTGGCCGTGATGTAGAGCACGTTGCGCCGCGGTCCGCCGAAGGTCAGGTTCGACACCGTTTCCGGCACGCGGACCATGCCCAGCGGGGTGCCGTCCGGGGCGAAGCAATGGACGCCGTCGGCGGCGCTCGACCACAGATTTCCGTCTCCATCGACCCGGATGCCGTCGGGCACGCCCTCCTCGATCCGTGCGAACACCCGTCCGTTGGTCAAACGCCCGTCGGCCACGTCGAAGGCCCGGATGTGGCGCGGTGCGGCGGGATCGTCCGACGCGCCGCTGTCGGCGACGTACAGCGTGCGCTCGTCCGGGGAGAAGGCGAGGCCGTTGGGTTGCAGGAAGTCGTCGGCCACCACCCGCAGCGCGCCGCTGCCGGGGTCGATGCGGAAGACGTAGCGGCCCGCCAATTCCGGTTCCGCCCGGCTGCCCTCGTAGTCGCTCATGATCCCGTAGCTGGGGTCGGTGAACCAGACCGCACCGTCGCCCGACACCACCACGTCGTTGGGCGAGTTCAGCCGCCGGCCCTCATGGGCGGCGGCGAGCACGGTCACGCGGCCATCCGGCTCGGTCCGGGTGACGCTGCGCGATTCGTGCTCGCAGGTGACGAGGCGACCCTGGCGGTCGCGGGTGTTGCCGTTGGCGTAGTGCGAGGGCGCGCGGTACAGGCTTGCCCCGACGCCGTCGATCCAGCGCAGGATGCGGTTGTTCGGGATGTCGCTGCACAGCAGGAAGCCGCCGTCGGCGAACCACGCCGGCCCCTCCGCCCACAAGAGCCCGCCCATGATCCGGCGCAGCGTGGCGGTCTCGCGGACCAGCGTCGCGAACCGGCGGTCGTGGGCGACCACCACCCCGGCGGGTGGAGGTGCCGGCGCCACCGGTGCCAGCCTGTTGCAGACCTCGTCCATGATCCGGAAGCTCCTTGCGCGGTTTGACGGCGGCATGGGGTGACGGGCGCCGGCTCAGCCAGCCCGCCCGGTATCCCGGCCATAGGCGAACAGCATGGCGATGATCACCAGCCCGTAGATGATCTGCCGGCCGGCGTCGGGCATCTGCATGACTGACAGCACGCTCTGGAGCACGACGATCAGGATGGTCCCGAGCACGGTGCCCGTGTAGGTGCCTCGCCCGCCCAGCACATGGGTGCCGCCGATCACCACGGCGGCGATGCCGGGCAGCAGATAGGCGTTGCCCATCCCCTGGTAGGCCTTGGTCGAGTATCCCGCGAGCAGACAGCCGGCCAGCGCCGCGCAGGCGCCGCAGATGGCGAAGCAGCCGACGATCACCCGGTTGGTCGGGATGCCCGAGAGGTAGGCCGCGGACTCCCGGTTGCCGATGGCGTACACCGCACGGCCCATCGCCGTGCGCGTCAGCAGGACCACCAGCAGGCCCGACACCGCGGCCCAGACCAGGGCGGCCATCGGCAGGCCGAGGACATGGCCGGTGGCGAGGAACTCCATCAGGCCCGTCGAGCGGCTCTGCGGGGCGTGGCCGCCGGTGTGCAGGACCATCAGGCCCTGGAGCACCGTGTTGACGCCCAGCGTGAAGATCATCGAAGGCACCCGCAGCCAGGCGACGCCCAGCCCGTTGACGACACCCACCGCCAGCCCGACCGCCAGCGCCACCGGCACCGCCGCCGGACCGCCGACGCTGGTCGCCATCATCGCCGCGGCGGTGAGGGTCCAGGGGATCGACAGGTCGATGTGACCGAGCAGGATCACCATCATCAGCCCGCCGGCGATGAGGCCGAGGAAGGCCGCGATCTGGAGTTGCTGGGACAGGTAGGCGGGGGACAGCATGGTGAGCCCGCCCCCGGTCGACAGGGTGTAGAGCGATCCCACCGCCAGGATCAGGAGGATCGACCCCGCGGCGAAGAGGGCCGGCTTGTCGAGGGCCGTCAAGGGGTTGCGCATCGTATCCTCAGCCGAAAAGCTGCAACCGGTTGCGAATCCTGAGCGCGCGCGCAGCACCCAGCGACACGGCGATCAGCAGCACCATACCCTCGAACAGCGGCTGCAGCAGCGGATCGGCCAGCGCGCCGAGCCAGGAAGCCTCGTCGAACACCCGGAAATTGAAGGAGATCGAGCGCAGGACGAGGGCCCCGAACAACGATCCCACCACGCCGCCGGACCCACCGAACAGCGAGGTTCCACCGATCACCACCGCAGCGATCGAGTTCAGCGTGTAGGCCCCGGCCTGCGGCGCGTCGGCGTTCCCCGTCCCGGTCTGCAAAGCCAGATAGAGGCCGGCCATGGCGGCGAACAGCCCGGCCAGCGTGTAGGCGGCGAGCCGCGAGCGGTCGACATCGATCCCGGACAGATAGGCCGATCCCTCCGACGAGCCGACGGCGTAGCAGCCGCGCCCCATCTCGGTGCCACGGAACGGGACCCACACGAACAGCAGGACCGCGAGGACGAGCAGCAGCGGCACCGGAATGGGGGCGAAAGGTTGGAACCACGCCGCCTGGCCGCCGTCGAAGACGCCCAGCACCGCCGCCGTCTCCGCGAGGTCGTAGGTGAGCATGGCGGACAGGTCGGCGTTCACCGCCCCGCCCGGGGTGGGCCGCAGGAACAGCGCGATCCCGATGTAGACGGCGCCGGTCGCGAGCGTGGCGATGATCGGCTGCATGCGGCCGTAAACGACCAGACAGCCGTTGACCAGCCCGCCCAGCGTCCCCGCCGCGAGGCACGCGAGGATGCCGAACGCGAGTTCCACCGGCCCACCCGACAGGACGCGCGAGGCGAGGCAGTTGACCAGCGTCATCAGCGGCCCCACCGACAGGTCGAGTCCGCCGGTGAGCACCGGCACGGTCTGCGCCATGGCGGCGAGGATCAGGGCGAACGACTCGTTGCTGTTCTGCACCAGAAGCGCCGCCGAGCCGCCGCGCGGGTGTTGCGCCGAATAGAGCCCGTAGAGTGCGGCGAACAGCCCGACGGCGAGCAGCAGGCCGAGATTCCGCGACAGCGCGGCGCGCAGGCCCCGCGTCACGGCCGGACCTCTGCCCCGGCGGCCCGTGCCGGTCCCGGGCTGCCCGTCAGGGCGACATCGAAGGCGCTTCCGAGAATGTTCATTTCGGTGATGTCGTCTCCGGCGAGTTCACGCGCGATGCCGCCCCGGTACAGCACGAGGACGCGGTCGCAGCAGCCGATCAGCTCGGCGAGGTCGGTGGAGAACAGCAGGATGGCGACGCCCTCGTCGGCCAGCCGGCGCAGCAGGGCGTAGATCTCCTGCTTGGTGCCGACGTCGATGCCGCGGGTCGGGTCGTTGAGCAGAAGGATGCGCGGCTTGGTCATCAGCCACTTGGCCAGCACGACCTTCTGCTGGTTGCCGCCGGACAGGGTGGCGACCGCGCGGTTCACGTCTCCCACTTTGATCTGAAGGCTCCGGACCATGGACTCGACGTCGCTTTCGAGGCGGGCGCGGTCGATCAGGATCCCGCCACCGTGGCCGCCGAGCGAGGACAGCGCGATGTTGTCGGCCACCGACATGGCGAGCACCAGCCCCTCGGTCTTGCGGTCCTCCGGGATCAGCGCCATGGCGATGTCGGGCGCCTTGGCCGCCGCCGGGCCGTCGATGCGGCGCGGCCGCCCGTCGATGGCGACGGTGCCCTCGACACCGCGCAGCACGCCGAACAGCGCCAGCAGCAGTTCCCGCTGGCCCTGGCCGTCCAGCCCGCCCAACCCGACGATCTCGCCCTTGCCGATGGTGAAGCCGATGTCGCGCAGGCGGTCGTCCCAGGACAGATGGTCGACACGGATGGCCGGGGGGTAGTCCCGCGGCGCCGCCGGCTTGGCGGGGAACACCCCCGTCATCTCGCGGCCGATCATCATGCGGATGATGTCGTCATGGCCGCGCGTGTGGGCGTCGAACGTCTCGACGTGGCGGCCGTTGCGGAACACCGAGCAGCGGTCCGCCAGCTCCCGGATCTCGTTCATCCGGTGGGAGATGTAGATCACCAGCGCGCCCCCGTCGCGGACCTCCCGCAGCACGGCGAAGACGCGGGCGAGCTCCGCCCCCGACAGGGCGGACGCCCCCTCGTCGACCACCAGGACGCGGGGGTTGCGGCCCAGCGCCTTGGCGATCTCGACGAGCTGGCGCTGCGCCAGCGGCAGATCCTTGACCCGCGTGCGGGGGTCGAGACCGGGGCAGCCGACCCGGTCCAGCAGCGCCGCCGCCACCCGCCGCTGGGCGCGGCGGTCGATCAGGCCGAAGCGGCGCGGCGGGTCCGTGATGCAAATGTTGTCGGCGACGGACAGGTCGGGCACCAGGGAGAGTTCCTGGAAAACGCAAACCACCCCGGCCGCCACCGCCTCGCGCGGCGAGGCGAAGGCGACCGGTCGGCCGTCCAGCCGCATCTCCCCGGTGTCCGGCCGGATGACGCCGGACACGATCTTCATCAGCGTGCTCTTGCCGGCCCCGTTCTCACCGAGAACGGCGTGGATCGAGCCGGCGCGCCCGGCGAAGTCGACGTTGCGGAGCGCGTGCACCCCGCCGTAGCTCTTCGACACGTCGCGCAGTTCGAGCAGCGGTGCCGTAGCGTCGGTCATCGGAATCCCCCGGCCTCGGACGTAGGGAGGGCGCGTCGCGCCCCCTACTTCCGGTCCTCCTTGGTCTGCGCCATGATCTCGATGCCGGAGATGTCCACCCCGCAGGCCGGGAAGGCGTTGGCGGTGAAGAAGTTGTCGGTCAGCTCCGGCCAGAAGTTCTTGCCGGCCTCCAGCGTCTTGTAGCTCTCGGACGGGATCGGCATGGAGATGAGCTGCGGCATGGGATGGCCCTGAAGCGCGGACAGCGCGGCCTTGATCGCCACCGCGACCATGCCGGGCGACTGGCCGACGGACAGGCCCTTCAGGCCCTTGTCCTTGTGTTCGGCGATCAGCTTGCGGAAGCCGTTCTCCGCCTCGCCGGACACGGGAACCAGCGGGTGCCCGGCGTCCATCAGGGCGCGGACCGCGCCGGTGGTGCCGCCCTGGACGTAGAGGCCATCGAACTTGCCGTGCACCGCAAGCGCGTCGGCCACCGCCTTCTGCGCGGCGCCGTCGTCCCAATTGCCGACCACCTCGACGATCTTGAAGGAGGTGCCCGGCGCCTCGACGACCTCGCGGAAGCCGATATGGCGGTCGCGGTCCACGGAGTTCCCGGCGATGCCGCGGACCTCCAGCAACGCGCCCGACTTGCCGACATTCTCGACCAGCCAGCGGCCGTGCATGCGGCCCATCTCGAGCTGGTCCTCGTTGACCTGCATGACCTCCTTGGTGTCGAGGACGTTGTCGAAGGGCACCAGCACCACGTTGGCGCGGTTGGCGGCCCGGATGACGCGGTCGAAGCCGGTCGGGCTGACGGCGATGGTGACGATCGCGTCGAAGCCCTGGTTGATGAAGTCTTCGATGGCGCCGAGCTGCGCGGCCGCGTCGGTCCCCGTGGACACCACCTTGAAGTCCTTGATCAGCGGCTTGATGTCGGGCTTCTCGACATAGGCCTTGGCGGTCTGGATCATCTGGATCCGCCAGGTGTTGCCGACGAAGCCGTTGACCAGCGCCACCCGGTAGGGGCCGGTCTTCGCCGGCCATTGCAGATGGGTGGTCGAGGCTTCCCACGGCTTGAAGCATTGCGGGTCGGCCCCCGGGCCGGCCACCACCTTCGGCGCCGCCAACGCGGCACCGGCGGCCAGAAGAGCCGTCGCGGCGAGCGCGGCGCGTGCGAAACAGCGTATCGACATGGCGGATCTCCTCGTCGCGTTTCCTCGGTGTCGTCTTCTTGCGGCGGCCCGTGGCGGCGTCGCACGGAACCGGCGCGCCGACGGCGGTTCGCCGGACAGCCAGATGGTATTATGTACTGATAGTTGGTGAAACAATCATGCCCGCGCGATCTTGCGCGCGAGCCCACAGCCACGACTGTGGATTCCCACAGTCCACCGGAACGCTCAGTCGGAGCGGTGCCCGCGTTCCTTCAGCCAAGCGGCAAGCCGGGCGTCCTCCCGCTCCAGCCCGTCGGTGTTCAGCAGGCCGCGGGCGAAGCCGGCGAACACCGCACGGCTGCGCGGGTTGAAGGGGCCGGCTCCGGCGTCCTCGCCGTCCCCTTGGCCGTGGATGCCCAGCTTGTCGTAGAGGCCGTGCAGCCGGCTCTGCACCCCGCGGATCGACAGGTTGCGCCGCTGCCCGATGGCGCGGTCGGTCAGCCCCAGCGCGATGTCGACGAGGGCCTCGTACTCGAATTCCGTCAGGCCCTGGCGGCGGTCGTTGGCGCGGTGGTGGACCCCCCAGATCTCGCGGTCGATGACGCATTGCTCCTCGATGAGGACGCCGCGCAACGCGAAGCGGATGCGGTCCTCCGACGCGGATTTGAGCACGTAGCCATAGACCGCCGCCGAGGGCACGATCTTGGAGACGCCGCGGACATAGGCCTCGTCGGCGTAGTTCGACCAGAACAGGATTCGGGTCGCCGGACGGCGGCGCCAGATCGCGCGCGCCACCTCGGCGCCCGACAGGCGCGGCATCTGCAGGTCGAGCACCGCCGCGTCGAGGGTGCCGTCGCGGGCGAGCGCCTCCGCCACCATGCCGTCCGCCGCCTCCAGGATATCGGCGCCGGCGGGCAGCAGGCGCTCGAGCGTGGTGCGCAGGAACGCGCGGTGGAGGGGGTCGTCCTCGGCGATCAGGATTCGCATGGCGCATCCCCGGTCCGGGACGGCCACCACGCGCCGGCCGGAAGCAGCACCCGCACCAGCGTGCCGCCTCCCGCGCCCTCCGCCGACCCGATCGACAGGCGGGCCCCCACCAGCTCGGCCCGCGTCTTCATGTGGCCGACGCCGCCGGTGGCGCGGCAGGGGGAGCCGGCCGGTATCCCGACGCCGTCGTCCCGGATCGCGATCACCAGACCGTCGTCGGCGGATTCGATGACGACGGCGATCTCCGTGCCGAGGCTGTGCCGCACGGCGTTGTTCACCGCTTCCTGAGTGATGCGGTAGAGCGCGGTCCGCACCGTATCTGGCAGGCGATCGACCGCGCCGTCCGCCCGGTCGTCGATCCACCAGCGCCGCCCCTCCCGGCCGGCACACTGGCCGGAGAGCAGCGCCTCCACCGCCTCGCCGAACCCGAACAGGTTGAGGACGCCCGGCTTCAAATCCTCGACCACCCCGCGGAGGTCGTTGAGGCAGGCGATGACGTCCCGTTCCACCGCGGCCAAAGGGTCGTCGGCGCGGCCCCCGCGCTCCTCGCGCAGACGCGCCAGCGAGCGTGCGATCCGCGCGAGATCCGCCAGCGTCTGGTCGTGCAGATCCATGGCGATGCGCTGGCGTTCCCGCTCCATGCCCTCGGTCAGGCGCAGCGCCCCCTGCCGCAGCAGGCTCTCGCGCGCCCGCGCCTCGCCCTCGGCGACCGCGGCGCGCTGGGCCTGCTCGCCGCGGCTGAGCGCCCAGAAATAGGGCGCGATGAGGTCGGCGCATTGCCGCGCGCAAGCCACGTCCTTCTCACCATAGGCATCGGGACGGTGGGCGCTGATGCTGACGGCGCCGATCACCTCGCCCTGGACGCGCAGCGGTACATGGATGCGGCTGCGCAGATTGTGGGTGAAGATCGGTTCGTCGTCGGCGCCGTCGAAGTGGAAACGGTCGTCGGCCGGCGCGTCGGCGGTCAGCAGGAAAGGGTCGATGCCCCACAGCACAGTGCGGATGGGACTCCGCGCGGTCGGGCGCTGCCGGGACGAGCCGCGGCTCCACAGCGTCTTCATGCCCGCCTCGTAGACGTGCTGGAGCTGGGACTCCGGACCGAGCAGCGCGATGTCGAGGTGCTGGTGCGGGATCAGGTGGCGGATCTCGGCGGCCAGAGCCTGGAGAATCGCGTCGCCGTCGGTCAGCCCCGCGATGGCGCGGGAGATGGCAAGCAGCCGGAACGTCACGGCGGAGTCGTCGGGCCAGCCGGCTCCGGCCTCCTGCTCCGCGGCCATGGCCATCCTGATGCCTCCTCCCCGCCGGACATTGGCGCCTGTTCTCTGCCGACTGTAGCGCGGTTGGGGCGGACGGGGAACCACGCTGGCCCGTCTGCCACCTTTCTTGTGGTGTCAGCCTGCCGGTGTGTTGGCCGCGATGAGGCGCGGGTGCATCGGCCCGACGCCGTCGAGGATCACGACGGTCTCGCCCCCAAAGTGGCGACCCTTGAAATCCGTCACGGCCCAGTCCCTCTTTCGTTCCGGCCATTCCGCCGAATGCGGACCAGCATTGCAACAGAGCCGGAAATCGATCGTCTGCCCGCGCGCATCGACGGCGCGGTACAGGTACATCCACCGTCCCTTCACCTTGACGTAGGTTTCGTCGACCCGCCAGGAACCGTTCGTCATGCGCAGGCTGGGACGGATGCGCCGATCCAACTCCGGGGCGTAGGCCTGGATCCAGCGGAAGATGGTCGTGTGATCGACCACCACGCCGCGGTCAGCCAACATCCGTTCGAGATCGCGGTAGCTGATCGGAAATTGCAGGTACGAGCGCAACGCCCACAGGATCACCTCCGCCGTGAACTGTCGGCCCTTGAACGGGCTCTTCCCGCTGCGCATCACTCCGTCACCCCAGCTGCCAAAAAGGGCTGGATTCTACCCGATCTTCGCTCCGTCGCAAACGCTGCAACAGAACCTTGCGTTCCACGTCGCACCATGTCCGGCCGTCGTGCGCAGCGACCGCACGCTGCTGTCACGGATGCTGAGCAACCTGGTCGAGAACGCGCTGCGGTACACCGAGGCCGGACGGATCGCCATCGAGTGCCACCAGGCTGAAGGCCGCCTGCGCCTCGAGGTGAACGACACCGGCATCGGCATTCCGCCCGATCATCTGGAGCGGATCTGGGAGGAGTTCCATCAGGTCGGCAATCCCGAACGCGACCGTAACCGCGGCTTGGGCTTGGGCCTCGCCATCGTGCAGCGCCTCTCCGCGCTGCAGGAGCATCCGGTGGCGGTGCGCTCGGTGGTTGGGCGAGGTTCGGTGTTCTCCATCGAGGTTCCGCTCGGCCATGCGAGGACACAGAAAGCGACCACAGCGGTGACAGAGATAAGAGGCAACGGCCGCCTTGTGATGGTGGTGGACGATGACGCCATCGTCCTGCTCGGGCTGAAGGCGACGTTCGAGGCGTGGGGGTATGAGGTGCTGGCCGCCGGGTCAGCGGACCAGGCGCTGGCACGTCTTCGGGAACGGGGCCGACGACCGGACATCGTGGTCGCCGACTACCGCCTGCGCGAGAGGCGTTCCGGGACCGAAGCGATCCTGCGGGTCCGGGAGGTCTATGGCACCAACGTGCCGGGCATCATTCTGACCGGGGAAACCGGAAGCGAGCCGCAGGACGATGCGGCTGCGCATGACCTCCATGTCGTCCACAAGCCGGTCACCGCCCGGCAGCTCGGAGATGTTCTCGACCGATTCCTCGCCGACAAGCGGTGACGACGGGGATCGCCGTGCTGCTAGGGGGTGTCGATGACCCTCGGTGCGGTGCCCGGCACAGGGGCCGGGTTAACTCGCCACCGGCAACAAGGCGCCGATGGTGGTCAGCAGTTCCTGCGCCATCACCGGCTTGGTGAACCGGCGGACGCTGTTGCAGCGAGGCGGCGAGAGCTGATGCCGGCAGATCGGTGCGTCTGATCATCGGATGCGGACGGACTCCGGACGTCCAAGGTCGAACATGCGGTTCAGGACCATGACAGCGACGCTAATCTCGGTCTGCTGCCGGTCGTCGCTGTGGAAGCGGAGACCCTCCCCGATCACGTGTTTGTAGCGGCTGAAGTAAGCTTCCACGAGCGCGCGCAGGTTGTAGCCGGATGTTGCCTGCCACGCGCTGCGTCCACCTGCGGCGATGGCCTGCGGATGCCGATCCCGCTGTGTCGGTGCGCTCTGCGCGGTATCGCTCGGTACCGCGGTAGAGCGCGGCGGCACGACCACGCCCGCCCCTGGGTGCCGCTTGGTCACGGCTTCTTAGACGCCGCTCTGGTCGTAAGCACCGTCGGCGACGACGGCATCGAGTGGCTCGGCGATCTGGTCCCGCAGTGGACCGACTTGCGAGGCGTCATCCACGTCATTGAACTGATGGTGTGGATGCCCCCACCGCTCGGCATCGCCGAATGCCGGGCTGCAGTGTTTGTCTGACATTGCTAATGGAGGGCAGCATGACGGAGAGCTATCTGGTGGCGACCGTCGAGATCAGGCGGCACGAAGTGGTCAGAGGTGGAGCCGGTTTGCGGAGCGCACGAGGTGCGCTGCGACCTTGTATTCGGTGGGTCCGTGAGAACCCGAACCTTGATGCAGGCATCCGCATCGACAACCAGGCTCCGGGGCGGCGGTCCCTATCTGGAATGCGGTACGAAGACCACGTCATGTAACGGGCTGCCGCCACCTCGGACCCGCCAGGACGGCCAAGCGGCTACGGTCGGCCGCCGTCCCGTCGAGAGCTACGCCGCAGCAGGGTCGGGCCGGACAAGCGTGCCCTGGGGCACTTCGCCGGTCTTCACCATCCGCCACAACGCGATCAGCAGCTTGCGGGCGAGCGCAACGATCAGCACCATGCGGGTCCGGCCTCGGCCATCGGCCGTCCGCTCCCGGAACCATTTCACCAGCGCACTCTCCTTCTGGAAGACAAGGAAGCGCCACGCGAGTTGGACCATGCCCTTGCGGACCCGCGCGTTACCGGCGCGCGACAATCCGCGTTCGCGTCGGCGCGCGCCACTCTCATCGGGAGAGCCGGTCAATCCGGCATAGCGCGCCACCGCCCGGCGGTCCCGCAGGTCGCGAAGCAGGATCTCCTGCACGAGCAGGTCGGCCGTCTCCACCCCGATGCCGACCACGCGCGACAACATGCGGACCATAGCATCGGCGTGGCCGCGCTGCGGAGCTGCCTGGGCCATCCGCTCCATGCGTTCGCGTTCGATTTCCGCGATCTGTTCCTCGACCATCCGAAGTCGGGCTGTATCGCGGCGGAGTTCCGACATCGCATTGGCGGGGATCGTCACGCCTTCAGGGGTGCGCAACCCGTCCAGTCGCTCGGCCGTCTTGCGCAGCGCCGGGTTGACGTCGCGGATCCCCAGACGGGCGAAGGCGGCCTTCATCCGGTTGATGATCCGGGTTCGTTCGCCCACGAGGTTCTCCCGCTCGCGCGTCGGACGCTTGGCGTCTTCCTCCTCGATCCCCGGCACGGCCACCATCGTGCAGTGTCCGGGCTCGCCGCGCAGCCACCCCAAAAGGACGCGCATGAGCAGCTCCGTATCGAGCCGATCGGTCTTGGCGCGGCGACGGTCGCGCGACACCGCTACGCTGCTGGCGTGGATGATCCGGGCTTCGATACCCCTGGCGCGCAGCCATCGTGCCAGCCAGTAGCCATCCCGGCCGGCTTCGTAGGCGACCACCATTCGCGTGACGTCCCGGCCGGCGGCTATCGCCTCGCGGCGCCAGCCCTCCAGCAAGAGCAGGAGAGCGTTCTCGTCAGGGCTCAGCGTCTTCAAGGGCCGGCGGTCGACACCGGGGACAAGCCCGGCGACGAGCCAGCTCGACAGGCTCATCTCGATGACCACGACCAGGATTTCCTCGGGAACGATGGTGGCCGTCGAGCGGCCAATCTCGGGCTGCTGCATGGGATCGTCTCCGTCGGTTCCAGACATCTCAGCGTGCCGCGACGATCACGCTGGCCCATAGCATCTGGAAACCATCGCCCCGCTCGGCGATGATGCCATTTTCATTCTGCCCGCCATGGTCGCATGACACACCAGCCAGATCAGCCGGAGACCAATGGAGCGACCCGGCTCCTACACCACGCCTCGGGGCACGATCGCCGTGGCGGATAAGGGCTGCCCCGATCGCCGATAGCGGCACCTCTCGCACCCGCCGACCACCCGCCTTGAATGTGCCAACCGACGGTGCCATCGGTCGGCGCCCCATCACTCCGAATCTAGCAGTGCTTCCAGACGGGCTGGCGCTTCTCGGTGAAGGCGGTCATGCCTTCCTTCCGATCCTCCACCGCGAAGGTCGCGTGCATGAGGCGCCGCTCGAAAGCGACACCCTCGGCGAGGGTGGTCTCGTAGGCCTTGTTGACCGACTCCTTGGCCATCATGGCGATCGGGCGCGACAGATTGGCGATGCGCTCGGCCACCCTCACAGCCTCGTCCACCAGCTCGGCCATTGGCACGATGCGGCTGACCAGCCCGGTGCGCTCGGCCTCGGCGGCGTCCATGTTGCGGCCGGTCAACACCATCTCCATGGCCTTGGACTTGCCGACGAAGCGGGTCAGGCGCTGGGTGCCGCCGGCCCCCGGGATGGTCCCGATGGTGATCTCCGGCTGGCCGAACTTGACGTTGTCGGCGGCCAGGATGAAGTCGCACATCATCGCCAATTCGCAGCCGCCGCCCAGAGCGTAGCCGGCCACCGCCGCCACCACCGGCTTGCGGCACCTCGCCACCCGCTCCCACTTGGCTGTGATGAAGTTGGACTGATACACGTCCATGTAGGTGAAGCGGGCCACCTCCTTGATGTCGGCGCCGGCGGCGAAGGCCTTCTCCGACCCGGTGATGACGATGGCGCCGATGTTGTCGTCGGCCTCGGCCGCGTCGATGGCGTGCCCCAGGTCGGTCACGAGTTGGTCCGACAGCGCGTTCAGCGCCTTCGGCCGGTTCAGCGTGACGAGCGCGACTGGCCCGCGGTGTTCGACGAGGATGGTTTCGTACATGGTTCGCTCCCTGGTCATGGCGCTGTGCCGTCAGCGCACCCGTTCGAGGATGCTGACGTAGTTGGCAACACCGGCGCCGCCCATGTTGAAGATGCCGGCCTTCGCCGCGCCCGGCACCGGCAGGCCGACCGGTGCGTCCGCGAGTTGCATCGCCGCCATCACATGCATCGACACGCCGGTGGCGCCGATGGGATGGCCCTTGGCCTTCAGGCCGCCGGAGGGATTCACCGGCAGCCGCCCGCCGATCTCCGTCCAGCCCTCCATGATCGCGCGGTGCCCCTGCCCCGGACCGGTGAGCCCCATCGCCTCGTACTCGATCAGCTCGGCGATGGTGAAGCAGTCGTGCGTCTCGACGAAGTCGAGGTCGGCGAGGGTCAGGCCCGCCCGCTCCAGGGCCCTGGCCCAGGCCACGGCACAGCCTTCCAGGCGCACGATGTCCCGACGGGCCAGTGGCAGAAAGTCGTTCACCTGCGCCTGCGCGCGTAGCGCGACGGCCTTGCCGACCGTCGCCGCCACGTCGGGATGCGCCAGTACCAGCGCCGCGGCGCCATCCGAGACCATCGAGCAGTCGGTGCGGCGCAGCGGACCGGCGACGATCGGGTTCTTCTCCGACACTGCGTTGCAGAAGTCGAAGCCGAGGTCCTTGCGCATGTGGGCCAGCGGGTTGGCGGCGCCGTTGCGGTGGTTCTTCGCGGCGATCCGGGCGAGCGCCTCGGAGCGGTCGCCGTGCCGCTGGAAGTAGAGGTCGGCAATCCGCCCGAAGATGCCGGCGAAGGAGGCGCCCTCCCCGCCCTCCTCCCGCACGTAGCTGGCGGACACCAGCGCCGTGCGCACCTGCTCGGCGGACGCGGCGGTCATCGTCTCCACGCCGACCACGAGGACCGCCCGCGCCTGTCCGGATCCGATCGCCGCCGCCGCCTGCCGCAAGGCGGCGGAGCCGGTGGCGCAGGCGTTCTCGACCCGGGTCACCGGGGTGAAGCGCGGCACCGCGTCACCCTGCAGGACCAGGGAGGCGGGGAAGCCCTGCGGCACCATGCCCTGGTTGAAATGGCCGACGAACACCTCGTCGATGTCGGCCGGATCGAGTCCGGAATCGGCGACCGCGTCGGCGGACACGCGGGCAACCAGCGATTCCAGGGTTTCGTCGTCCAGCTTGCCGAAGCGCGTGTGCGCCCAGCCGATGATGTGGCCCGGCATGGGTGTCATCCTTGATGGTGGAGCGGCCAGTGGCGGAGTCGGGTCTTGAGCACCGTGCACAGCCGGGCGAGGCCGTGCGGTTCGAGGATCAGGAAGGCGATGATGAGGCCGCCGAACACCATCAGCTCGAGGTTGGCGAGGAGGTCCGGCCGCAGGGTGCCGCCGAACAGGGCGGCGAGGTTGGTGATGGCGATCGGCAGCAGGATGATGAAGCCCGCCCCGAGGAAGGACCCCAGGATGCTGCCCAGCCCGCCGATGATGATCATGAACAGGATCTGGAAGGAGCGGTGCAGCGTGAAGGCCTCCACCTCCACCGTCCCGAGGTGGAGGAAGCCCCACAGCGCTCCGGCGATTCCGCAGTAGAAGGAGCTGACGGCGAAGGCCGAAAGCTTGGCGCCGAAGGGGCGGATGCCCATCAGCTCGGCCGCGGTCTCGTGGTCGCGCACCGCCATCCACGCGCGCCCGATGGAGGATCGCACGAGGTTCTTGGCGGCGAAGGCCAGCCCGACCACCACGGTGAGGACGAGCAGGTAGCGCATCTCCGGCGTGCGGAACGACAGGCCGAACAGGGCCAGCGGCGGCGTGCTGATGACGCCCGAGGCGTTGCCGTTGGTGAACCAGGGCACATGGGTGAACAGCCATTCGATGAAGAACTGCGCGGCGAGCGTGGCGACGGCGATGTAGAAGCCGCGGATGCGCAGGCTCGACAGCCCGAACAGGACACCCACGGCCGCCGCCGCCAGCCCCGCCAGCAGGAAGCTGACCGGGAAGGGAAGCCAGGGCAGGCGCAGCACGAGGTTGGCGGAGACGTAGGCGCCGACCGCCATGAAGGCCGCAGCCCCCAGTGAGAGCTGCCCCGCGTATCCGGTGATGATGTTGAGCCCCAGCGCCGCCAGCGACAGCACCAGGAAGGGGATGGCGATGGAGCCAAGCCAATAGGCGTCGGCGGCCAGCGGCACGGCGACGAAGGCCAGGGCCAGCAGGACGGCCATGCCCCGGCGCTCCTGCGCGATGGGGAAGATGGCCCGGTCCTGGCGGTAGGTGGTCCGGATCTCTCCGGCGTCCCGGTAGTACATGCGTCAGACCCTCATGACCCGCTTGCCGCCGAAAAGCCCGCCCGGACGGACGAGCAGGAAGGCGATGGCCAGCGCGTAGGGAAACCAGTTCTCGATGCCGCCGCCGATCAGGGCGCCGACGTAGATCTCGGCGAGCTTCTCGGAGGCGCCGATGATCAGCCCGCCGACGATGGCGCCGGCGACGGAATCGAAGCCGCCGAGGATCAGCACCGGCAGCGCCTTCAGCGCGATCAGCGTCAGGCTGAACTGGACGCCGAGGCGCGCACCCCAGACCAGCCCCGCCACCAGCGCCACCAGCCCGGCCGCTCCCCAGACCACCGCCCAGATCAGGTTCAGCGGCACGCCGGCGACCTGCGCCGCCTGGCTGTCGTCGGCCACCGCGCGCAAGGCGCGGCCCATGCGGGTGTGGCTGAAGAAGAGCGACAGCGCGATCACCAGCCCGGCCGCGATGACGGCGGCGGTCAGGTCGAACCGGCTGATCAGCACACGGTCGATCTCCATCGGCATGTCGGGAATGCCAAGGTCGAGCGCGCGCACCTGGCTGCCCCAGACGGCCTGGGCGAAGCCTTCCAGGAAGATGCTGAGCCCGATGGTCGCCATGAACAGGATGATCGGCGGCTGCCCGACCAGCGGGCGCAGCACCACGCGCTCGATGCCGACGGCGAGGAGCATCATCACGCCCAACGCCGCCGCCAGCGCCATCCAGAACGGCAGGCCCAGCTCGACGAAGCCGACGAAGGTCAGCGCGGCGAACAGGACCATGGCGCCCTGGGCGAAGTTGAAGACGCCGGAGGCCTTGTAGATCAGCACGAAGCCGAGGGCCACCAGCGTGTACATGACGCCGGACAGGAGCCCCCCGACCAGCGCCTCCACGAAGAACCAAAGCCCGTCCATGGGATCCTCCTAGGCGGCGATGCCGTGGTTGGTGCCGAGATAGGCGGCGATCACCTCGGCGTTGCCGCGTACGGCGTCCGGCGGGCCGTCGGCGATCTTGCGGCCGTAATCGAGCACCGCGATGCGGTCGGACAGGTCCATGACGACGCCGATGTCGTGCTCGATCAGCACGACGGTCGTGCCGAGCACGCGGTTCACGTCGAGGACGAAACGGCACATGTCCTGCTTCTCCTCGAACGTCATGCCGGCCATCGGCTCGTCGAGCAGGAGCAGTTCCGGCTCCGCCGCCAGCGCGCGGGCCAGTTCCACCCGCTTCTGCAGACCATAGGGCAGCGTGCCGACGGGCGTCCGGCGGACCGCCTGCAGGTCCAGGAACTCGATGAGCTCCTCCACCCGCCCGCGCTCCGCCACCTCCTCCCGCACGGCGTGGGGCAGGTTCAGCGCCTGCGCGACGATCGACGCCCGGAAACGTCGGGCACGCCCGCTCAGGATGTTGTCGAGGACGGACATGCCGCGGAACAGGGCGACGTTCTGGAAGGTGCGGGCGATGCCCTGGGCGGCCGCCTCGGCGCCGCCCATCCGTGTCCAGCGGCGGCCACGGAACGTGATGTCGCCGGCCTGCGGGTGGTAGACGCCGTTGATGACGTTCAGCATCGACGTCTTGCCGGCCCCGTTCGGGCCGATGATCGACAGGATCTCGTGGCGGCGGACCTCGATGGAGATGTCGTTCAGCGCCTTCACGCCGCCGAAGGACAGGCTGATGGAGCGGGCGCTGAGCAGCACGTCGCCGATGGGCCTGCGCGGGATCATGCCTCCCTCCCCCGCGGCACCGCGCGCGCCAGCAGATGCCGGCGCAGCCGCCCGGTCGGAGTGAGCGCCGCGTCGATGCGGCCGGTCGCGATGTCGAACCGGGCGATCGCGTCGGCGCCGTGTCGGGAATGCAGCGCCGCGTTGGTCGCCTCGACGAGACGGGCGGCGAGGTCGCGCACCGGCCCCGTCGTCATGCCACCGGCCAGCGCGATCCCCTGCCGGTGCGCCCATCGTCCGACCGTGTCGGGGTCGAGCACCAGGAGGGCGGCCAGCCGACCGCTGCCGTCCCCCTGGACGAAGGCCCGGTCGATCGCGTCGTGGCCACGCAGATCCGCCTCGACCGCCGCGGGGTCGAGCGGGTGCCCGCCGACGGCGAGCCGGGCGTCGCGACGGCCGAGCAGGGTCATGCCGCCATCCGGTGTGAGGCTCGCGGCATCACCGGTGTCGATCCAGCGGCCATCGTCGCGCCGGACGCGGAGCTGACCGTCCACGGTGGTGACGGACACCCCCGGCAGCGGCTGCATCGTGCCGCCCTCGTCCCGCTCCAGCGCCACCAGCCCGGCTGCCTCCGCCAGCCCATATCCCTGGCGCAGCGGGACGCCGAGCGCACGAAGCCGGACCGCGCAGCCGGGCCCCAGCGCGTCGCCGACCGAGACCGCGACGCGCAAGCGGCGCAGGCCGAGCGCGTTGAGAAGGGGCGCCGACAGCAGCAGGCGGCGCCCGGCCGCTCCCAGCGCGCTGGCGATGCGCACCAGTGGCCGGTCCACCGGCAGGTGGCGGCGGATGCGGCGGTCGATCAGTTCGAAGGCGCGTGGGGGTGCGACGATTACCGTCGGCGCCAGGTCGTGGAGGTCGGTCGCGATGGTCGCCGGGCTTTCGGCGCAGGCGACGCAATGGCCGGCCACGAGCGCCGGCACGACGAGCATACCCTGGTCGAGCACGCTGTCCATCGGCAGGAACGCCAGCGCCAGATCCTCCGGCGTCAGCGCCAGTGCCGCGGCGCCGGTCGATGCCGCCGACAGAAGATCGGCGTGGCTCAGCGGCACCGGGCGCGGCTTCCCCTGGATCCCGGCGCTGTGCAGCACGACGGCCACGGCGTCGGCCCGCGTGGCGGCGGCCTTGGCCGCGAACCAGTCGGCCGGCGTGTCGCGGAAGCGGGCGGCGCGCTCCTCCAGCGTCGGGATGGACGAGGCGGACGCACCCGGCGCTGCCAGCCGGAGCACGACCGGTTCGGCCCGCCGCGCGACCCGCTGAACGGTGTCCGCCTGCTCCTCGGTTTCCGCGACGACGACGGCCGGAACGTGTCCCGCCAGCACGGCTGCGAGACGATCCGCATCGGCGGTTGCCGGGATCGGCAGGGCCGTCGCGCCGAGGCACTGGGCGGCGAGCATGGCGTGGTACAGCTCCGGCCGGTTGTCGCCGAGTGTGGCGACCACGGCATCGGTCGCCACGCCGGCCTCGGCCAGCACCCGGGCGATGGCCGCGACGTCGGTGGCCTGCCCGGCCCAGGTCCAGGTCCGCCAGATGCCGCGGCGCTTGTGACGCATCGCCGGGCGGGTCGGCCGCGTCCGCGCGTGGTGCGCGATCAGCTTCGGCAGGGTGTCGGCACCGGGCGGCGCCCCCTGCGGGGGAAGGGATGTCATTCTGGTCTCCATCGGCCGCAGCAAAGCCAGCGCTGGCGCGGCCGGGCGGCTGCGGGATCACGGAAGGTCTGCCGGCCGTCGGCGTCGAGCCCGAGATAGGACGCCTGCACCACCGGGTCGGCGCGCAGACTGGCGGCGCCGCCGTCCAGGACCACCCGTCCGTTCTCCAGCAGATAGGCGTGGGTGGCGTAGCGCAGGGCGGCCGCCGCGTTCTGTTCGGCCAGCAGGAAGCTGACGCCCTCCTCGCGGTTCAGCCGCCGGAGGATCTCGAAGATCTCATCGACGAGTTGCGGCGCCAGCCCCATGGACGGCTCGTCCAACAGGATCATCCGCGGCTTCGCCATCAGCGCGCGGCCGATGGCGCACATCTGCTGCTCACCGCCCGACAGCAGGCCGGCGGGGCTGTCGCGGCGCAGCTTCAGCCGGGGGAAGCAGCGGTACACGAGGTCGAGGCTGTCGGCCACCGCCGCCCGGCCGTCGCGGCGGGTGAAGGCGCCGACGCGCAGGTTCTCCTCGACGCTCAGGCTGGCGAAGCAGTGCCGGCCCTCCATCACCAGCGACAGCCCGCGCGGCGCCAGATCGGCCGCACCCAGACGGTCGATGCGCCGGCCGTCGTAGACGATGCTGCCGCGGGTGACCTCGCCGCGGTCGGCACGGAGCAGGTTGGCGACGGCCTTCATGGTCGTGGACTTGCCGGCGCCGTTGGGACCGAGGAGGGCGACCACGCCCCCCTCCGGAACCGCCAGGGACACCGACTTGAGCACCAGCGCCGCACGGTCGTAGACCACCTCCACGCCGTTGACGGCCAGCAGCGGCTGTGTTTCGGACATCATGCCGGACCGTCCCCGACCGCTGCCGTGTGGCGTGATCCCCCATTCCCGGCGCATTGCGGAGCGGCGGGGGCCGGCGGAAGGACATGAGAAAGCAGCCGCTTGGCCACTCCATCTGTCCGACCATCGCTGATCGAGAAACCAGAAAGCCCTTCGGCCATCGCCTTCGGGCTGGTGCGGTCGATGGCGAAGGGAGTGAACGGCTCCTGTGCATGGGCCGCGGCGGACTGCGGTGCAAAAGCGATGGCCGGCATGGCCACTGCGATGCGGCGCGTCATGGTGATGACCTCCTCCCTTTTTGCTGAGGCGGCAACAGGGTCGCCTCCGCAATTATTGTCCGACTATCGGATCATCGTTTCGTCCATCTGTGCTGTCAAGCCAGTTTCGAATCACGCCATGGATCCATACCCCTGATGTCTTGCAGGCGCTCCGAACTGGTGCGATTCCGCTGGAGACAGAGGGTGTGGTCCGGTGCGAAAAGAGTTTGGTGTACAATCGTGAAAGGCGTATAGTCCGCAAAAGCGCTCGACTGTTGGTCTGTCGGGCATTACTTCTGTGGAAGTGGCAGTCCCATCTCCGGCATCAACGAGGAAAGCCGTGTCCGCAGTCCAGCCCCTGGTTTTCGATCGCGTCGAGACGCAGCCGGCCTATCAGCTCGTCGCGTCGATGATCGAGAAGCGCATCATGGAGGGGACCTTCAAGCCCGGCCAGCAGCTTCCGTCCGAGCTGGACCTCGCCAAGCAGCTCGGCGTCAACCGCTCGACGGTGCGCGAGGCGATCCGCGTCCTTGAGCAGAACGGGCTCGTCTTCCGCAAGAGCGCGCGGCGCTTGGTGATCAGCGTGCCACGGCAAAGCGAACTGGCCTCCCGCATGAGCCGGGCGATGGTGCTGCACGAGATCACCTTCCAGGAACTCTGGGAGACGATGCTGACGCTGGAAACGCGGGCCGCGGAGCTGGCCGCCCTGCGGGCGACGGAGGAGGACGTGGCGCTCCTCGACGCCAACCTCGCCGCCACCCGGGAGTGCCTGGAGCATGAGGAGCGGCTGGTGAAGCTCGACATCGAGTTTCATCTGACCGTCGCCCGGGCCGCCCGCAACCGCGCGCTGCTGCTGGCGCGCGAGCCGATCGGCCTGCTGTTCTACCCCGCCTTCTACAAGGTGATGTCGCGGCTGAACGCCAAGGACCGGCTGCTGGCCGCGCACACCGAGATCGTCACCGGCATCCGCGGCCGGGACCCCAAGCACACGGCGCTGTGGATGGAGAAGCACATCAAGGACTTCCGCCGCGGCTACGAACTGGCCAATCTCGACATCAACCAGCCCGTGGACGCCTCGCCCTACGGCGGCTGACGGCGAGGCCTCCGGAAAGCCTCGCCGTCGCGGCCACGATCAGGGCCGCCCGGCCCGGACGCCCGCCCCCGGCCCCATCGCGGCGTCTGCGGCCCGCAGGAGGGTGCACATCGCTCCGCGGGTAAGCCAGCCGCCGCCGTCCAACCCGGCAAGCCCGTTGACGCCGTCCTCGGGTCGGCGTCCGACCGCATCGACAACCCGCGACAGGAAGCCGGCGGCCTCCGCCCCGGTCAGCGGCGCGTCCGGCGTGAAGGGGAGGAGTCGCGGCTCGCTGTATAGGCGGAGGATCTCCGGGATGGGATCCACCTGCGCCAGCTTCATCACCCCGAACAGATCGATGCCGGCTCGCGAGCCCAGATCGTACAGGCTCTCCACATAGCGGAAGCAAGGGGTCTGCCGGGTGATGCCCTCGAAATGCATGCCGGTGACGCTGACCGGCAGGCCGAGCACCCGGATGGTGGCCTCCGCGAACTCGCCCCAGCCGACGGGATGGTCGGGGAAGAAGCGCCATTTCGGATCGGCCGGCACGAAGCAGCGCAGCGCCGCCCATTGGATCCCGCCGAAATGCGGATGATGGCCGGGCACGTCCTTGAAGAAGGTGAGCTGCCCGCGCCGGGCGATCAGCTCGTCCTGCACCGCGCCCACCGGAACCTCGGCGGGCGGGCAGCCGCGCTCCAGCGCCAGGGCGGCGGCGACACCGGCGGCGATGCCGATCTGCAGGCGCGCCGCCTCGCAGCGGACCGCGCCGAAGGCCAGATGGCTGGCGCTGATCGGGCCGGCGACCAGCAGATTGTCGACGCTCCGCGGCAGCAGGCAGCCATACGGCACCTGGTAGGGAGTGCGGGTGGCGCGGTTGAGGATCCAGCCTTCCGGAAAGACGTAGCCCTCCGGCGTTCCGTCGCGGCAGGCGTGGGATTCGAAGGTCCAGTCGCCGACGGCCACGGCGTCGGGTTTCAGCGGCGGCCGCAGGCCGTCCCCGGTGATGTAGGGGCTGACATCGGCCTCGGTCATATCGGCGTGACCGACGATGCGACGCCCTTCGCGGATGTAGAGCTGGTAGGGGATGTTGCCGTTGTCCGGGAACTCGTCGTGGGCCAGCCCCAGCTCCGGCATGCCTCCCTCGGTCTGGATGAAGTACAGGTAGCCGAGCGCATGGTCGATGAAGCGCTGGCGCAGCTCCCGCCGTTCCGACGGGTGGGCCAGGATGTAGTCGCGGTTCGGCCCGACCAGCTCATTCCCGCGCGCCATGCGGTTGACCAGGAACTTCTCGTTGACCAGCACATAGAGCGTCGCGAACCAGACCTTGCTGCCGTCCGGCCGCACGGCCTGCGGCTTCCAGTCGTAGTTGGCGGGATCGTAATGCGGCGGCGGCTCCCTCAGCCGGTGCGGCGCGTCCGGCGAGCGGTCGTCGTAGATGCGGCAGTGCAGGCGGCAGGCGAAGGCCATGATCGCGTCGTCGCCCTCCCCCGTGCTGCCGGGAAGGATCGTGTGCGGCATCCACCCGTCCGGGGACGGGTGCATGTCGTTGGTGAAGATCATGCCGGCGTGCGGCTCGTGCCAGGACCGCCCCTCCCGCCCGATGCGGTACGGGGCGCCCGACCAGGCGGTGACGTCGCCCTCGTAGCTGGCATCGACGACCATCCGGGCACGGGCGACGCCGGCGACCGGCCCGCCGGGCTCCACATTGCCCATCACGTCCGACGCCGCCTGCCAGCGGACCTCGCGGATCCGGCCGTCGTCGGTGTCCAGGCCGACCGGAACAGCCATGCACCGCATCGTGATCCCGGGCGTGGCCTCGACCGCCTCCTGCCAGACCCTGGCCAGCACATGGCTTTCCCACACCTGATCGGTGCGCCGTTCGAACAGCGGATCCTTGAGGCCGACTCGCTCGTAATGCGCGCGCACCGCGGCCTCGATCTCCTTGGCGATGCCGCTCAGCGCCTCCGGCTCCGCGGTGTCGAAGCCGAAGACGCCGTTGGCGTTGATGCCGCCCAGCGTCTTCGTGGATTCGAGCAGCAGCACCGTCCGTCCGGAGCGCGCCGCCGCGATCGCCGCCGCGCAGCCGCCCGGGTTGCCGCCGATGACGAGCACGTCGGTCTCGATCGTCTCCATACCCTCTTCCCTTCCTCCTGTGGTCCTTGTGCGTTCCCGGCGGCGCCCGGCGCCCGTCAGGGAGGCGGCTCCTCGGCGGCGATCCTGTCCAGCATCTCCGCCACCACACGCTGCGCATCGAGCGCCGCCGGGAAGCCGCAGTAGATGGCGGCCTGGTGCAGCACGGCCCGGAGTTCGGCCGCGCTGCATCCGTTGCGGAGCGCACCGCGCGCGTGCGCCGCCAGCTCATGCGGCCGGCCGAGCGCGATCAGGAAGGCCACGGTGACCAGGCTGCGGGTGGCGGGCGGCAAGTCGTCCCGCGTCCACACCCGGCCCCACGCCACCTCGGTCACGAATTCCTGCATCGGGCGCGTGAAGTCGGTGGCACCGCCGAGCGAGCGATCGACGTGCGCGTCGCCGAGCACGCGGCGCCGCATGGCCTCTCCACGTGTGAAGTCGTTGTCATCCATGTCCGTCGTTCCTCCGTCGTCGAGCCGCCGCGATCAGCCGACCGTGAGACCGTCGCGGGCGAAGGGCTGCGTGCGCAGCCGCTGTCCGGTGGCGGCGAAGATCGCGTTGCCCACGGCGGGCGCCAAGGTGGGGACCATCGCCTCGCCGACGCCGCCGATCGGCCCGTCGCTGCGCAGGATGTGGACATCCACGACCGGCGCGTCGGCAAGCCGCAGCACCGGGTAGTCGTGGAAGTTGCTCTGGACGCAGCGCCCGTCCTCGACGGTGATCTCCTCCCCCAGCACGGCGCTGAGCGCGTTGACGATGCCGCCCTGCATCTGCATGACGACCGTGTCGGGGTTGATCACCGTGCCGCAGTCGATCGCCGCGGCCACCCGGTGCACGCGCAGCCGCCCCTCGACGACCGACACCTCGGCCACCTCGGCGACGATGCTGTCGACATTCTCGCAGAAGGCGATGCCCCGGGCATGACCCGGCGGCAACGGTTTCCCCCAGCCGGCCAGCTCCGCCGCCTTGTCGAGCACCGCCAGCCCGCGGGGGCTGTCCTGCAGGAGCGCGCGGCGGAACCGGTAGGGGTCGGCGCCGGCGGCGTGGGCGACCTCGTCGATGAAGGTCTCCATGAAGAAGCCGTTGTGCGACGCCCCCACCGAACGCCAGTAGCCGATCGGCACATGGGTGGGCTGGTAGATGTAATCGACGTGCTGCGCCGGGATGCGGTAGTGCAGGCCCGAGCTGGTCGCCTTGGTCGTCAGCCCCATGACGGCCGCGTAGTCGAGCCCGTCCTTGAAGAAGGCGGGCCAGAAATGCTCGTGCACCGAGGGCCCGACCACCCGCATCGACAGCCCGGTCATCCCGCCCCCGGCGTCGAGGCTGGCGGTGAGGCGGGCCGTCATGGCGGGGCGATGGAAGCCGTGCTGCATGTCCTCCTCGCGTGTGAACAGCAGCTTCACCGGCCGCCCGACCGCCTTGGAGGAGAGGATCGCCGGTTCGATGAAGTCGGTGTGGATGCGCCGCCCGAAGCCGCCGCCGAGCAGCGTGGCGTGGATGCGGATCCGGCTCTCGTCGAAACCGGTCAGCCGAACCGCGGCCTCCAGCGCGGTGGTGTGGCACTGGGTCGGGACCCACAGCGTGCAGCCGTCGGCGGTGACGCTGGCGGTACAGTTCATCGGCTCCAGCGTCGCGTGGTGGATGAAGGGCACGCTGTAGTCGGCGGTCACCACGCGCGCGGCCCCGGCGATCGCCGCCGCAGCGTCGCCGACGCTGCGGAAGCGCGCCGCCTGCGGCGCGTCGAGCTTGCGGCGCTCCTCGGCCATCAGGGCGTCGGTGCCGGCCGTGTCGTGGGGCGTCGGGGCGAAGGCGACATCCAGCCGCTCGGCCGCGGCCTTGGCCTGCCAGAAACTCTCGGCCACCACCACCACCGCCCCAGGCACCTCGACCACCGCCAGCACGCCCGGCTCGCCGGCGATGGAGGCGCGATCGACGGACCGGACACCGCCACCATAGACCGGCGCATGCCGGATGGCCGCGTGCACCATGCCGGGCACCGTGACGTCGATGCCGTACACACCGCTGCCGTCCACCTTGGACGGCACATCGACGCGCGGCACCGACCGGCCGATCAGCGTGAGGTCGGCGGCGGCCTTGAGCACCAGCTTTTCCGGCACCGGCAGCCGGGCGGCCGCGGCGGCGACCGCGCCGAACCCGATCGACCGGCCGGATGGCCGGTGCAGGACGCGCCCCGCCTCCGTGGCGCAGGACGCTGCATCGACGCCCCACTCCTTCGCGGCGGCGGCCACCAGCATCGTCCGGGCGGCGGCGGCGGCGGTGCGCAGCGGGGCGTACCACAGCCGCACGCTCCAGCTACCGGAGGTGAGCTGGTACTTGGTCACGTCCGGCCGCTGGTAGGCGGTGCCGGCGGGCGGCGGCGCCACGGCAACTCGGCTCCAATCGGCGCCCAGCTCGTCCACGATCACCACGGCGAGCGCGGTCATGGCGCCCTGCCCCATCTCGACCACCGGCACGATGACGGTGACGGTGTCGTCGGCGGCTATCCGCAGGAAGGCGCCCAGATCGGTGGCGGCCGCCGGCCCGGCGGCGGCCAGCACCGGACCGGACAGGGGAACGGCGAGCAGCAGCCCGCTACCGAGTGCCACGCCGCCCTTCAGCAGCGCGCGGCGGTCGAGCGCAATGGTTCCGGACATGGCGGTTCCTCCCTGGTCCTGTCGCCCGGTCATGCCTTGGCCGCCCGATGGATGGCGGCGCGGACGCGCTGGTAGGTGCCGCAGCGGCAGATGTTGGTCATCGCGGCGTCGATGTCGGCGTCGGTCGGCGCCGGGGTGCGCTGGAGCAGCGCGACCGCGGCCATGATCATCCCGGACTGGCAATAGCCGCACTGCGGCACCTGCTCGGCGATCCAAGCCGCCTGCACGGGGTGGGACCGGTCGGGCGACAGCCCCTCGACCGTGCGTACGGCGGCACCGTCCAGCTCACCGACCGGGATCGTGCAGGAACGGACCGGCTCGCCGTTCACATGCACCGTGCAAGCGCCGCACTGACCGATCCCGCAGCCGTACTTCGTGCCGGTGAGGCCGAGATGGTCGCGCAGAACCCAGAGGAGCGGAACGTCCGCGGGCAGCATGATCGCATGCTTCCGCCCGTTGACCGAAAGGGTCGTCATGGTTGTCCTCCCGTGGACCAGTGGATTGTCGGATGGCGGCCGGTCAGAACTCGCGGCCGCGCACGAGTGCGGGCAGGTACAGCGCGATCTCCGGGAAGACCATCAGCAGCGCCGTGGCGGCGAAGATCGAAAGGATGAGGAACAAAGTTCCCTTATAGACCTTGGAGAGCGCCACGCCGCCCGAGGCGCTGACCACGAAGGCGACCATGCCGACGGGTGGGAACACCAGGCCCATGGCGATCATCATCATGGTCAGCACGCCGAACCACACCGGATCGAAGCCGAGCGACACGATGATCGGAAAGGTCAGCGGCAACGTGATCACCATCAGCGGAAGCTCGTCCATGAACATGCTGAGGACGAAGTAGCCGGCGATGATTCCGACGATGATGAACCAGCGGTTGACCGCCAGATGGCCGACCCAGGTCACCAGCATCTGCGGGATCTGGCTGAGCGACAGGTAGTAGCCGAAGATCTTCGCGGCGATGAAGATGAGGAAGATCATGGCGGAGGCGCGCAGTGTCTGGTGCACGGCGATCATCACACCCTGCCAGGTCAGCCGGCGCAGCGCGAAGCCCAGCGCCATCGCGCTCACCGCGCCGATGGCCCCGACCTCGGTCGGGGTGGCGATGCCGGAATAGAGCAGCGACAGCATCAGCAGGATCAACGTCGCGCTGGGCCACACGCCCCGCAGGCTGGCAACGCGTTCGCTCCAGGATGAGGGGTAGGTCTCCGGTGCCAGGGTAGGATTGATCCGCACCCAGATCAGGATGGTGGCCGCCAGCAGCACGGCGAGCAGCACGCCGGGAAGGATGCCGGCGATCAGCAGGTCGCCGAGCGAGGTCTCCGTCATCAGGCCGTAGATGACCAGCGCGATGGACGGCGGGATCAGGATGGCCGTGGTGGCGCCGACGGCGACGGCGCCCGCCGCCACTTCATCGGCATAGCCGTGACTCCGCATGTTGGGCACCGCGACCTGGGACATCACCGCGGCGGCGGCGGTGCTGGCACCCGACAGGGCGCCGAACATGCCGGTGGCGCCCACCGTGGCGACGGCGAGCCCGCCGCGTATGTTCGAAGTCCAGGATGACAGCGCCGCGAACAGCTCCCGCGCGACGCCGCTCTGCGAGGCCAGGAACGCCATCAGAATGAACAGCGGAACGGTCGACAACGTGTAGTCCGCGACCGAGGAGAACACGGTGGTCCCGACGACCTCGACCACCTGCCCGACATCGCCGAGGGTGATCCAGAGCCCGAAGGCGCCCGCGAGCGTCAGGCTGAACGCGATCGGCACGCCGAAGAGGAGCGCTGCCACAAGGATGGCGAAGGGAACATACAGCATGGTCGTGTCCACCTACAGATCGGGAGAATCGGCGAAGATGCCGGTGGTCTTCGACCCGACCCGCGGCAGGTCGATGAGGAGGCGGAGCGCCAAGGCCGACAACCCCGCCAGTGCCACGACGTAGGATGGCCAAAGTACATACTCGACCGCACCGACCGACATGGTCCGCATCGCAATGGAATCCTGGAGCTGCCCGACCATGGCACCGGCAAGCAGAAGCGCGACCGCGACGGACAGGAGTTGCACCGCGTGGTTGACCCAGCGCTCCACGGATGCCGGCAGCCACTGGACGAACATCGGGATGCGGATCAGCGACCCCTGCCGCGAGGCATGGCTGAGTGACAGGAAGACGATCGCCACGATCGCGTAATCGCCGGTCACCTCGACCATCCCGGTGATCGGCCGGTGCAGCAGATAACGGGACGCCGCATCGAGTGCCGTCGCGGCCATCAGGAGGAGGGTCACCACACCGGCGCAGGCGGCCATCGCCCGTTCGATGCGGTCAAGGAAGGCGTGCATGGCTCACCTCGCAGACTGGGGGGGCGGGCATGGCCCGGATCGCGCGGCCGGTGCCGCCTAGCGCACCTCGGCGAGCGCTTCCTCAAACCTCGCCAGCACTTCCCGCGCCGGTTTGCGCTGCCCGTCGAGACGCTGCACCCAGTCCGCCGTGACCGTTTTGAGCGCCGCCTCGAGCGCCGCATCCTGCTCGGGGGTGGTCTCCAGCTTCTTCAGCCCGAGTTCCTGGAAGCGCTTGTAGGCGGCCTCCACGTCCCGGTCCGCCAGATCGCAGGCGCGCCGCGTCGCCTCGTCGCCCACCGCCGTCATGACATCACGCACGGGCTGCGGCAGGGATTGCCACTTCCGCTCGCTGATCATGTAGGCGCCCACGGAGCTGCCGAAGTTCTTGCGGTCGGTGTAGGTCTTCAGTTCCCGCTGCAGGTCGTAGGAGTAGATGTTCGGGACCGGAAACAGGATCCCATCGATGGTGCCGCGCGTCAGGCCCTCATGGACTTCGCTGGTGGTCAGCGAAACGGGGACGGCGCCGAAGGCCCGCACCGTCAGTGTCTGCGCACCGCCGACCGCCCGCAGCTTCGCGCCATGGAAGGCCTGGACCGTGCTGAGGGCCGGACGGGCGCCGAAGAGCTGGAAGGGCGGGTTGACGTAGGCGAAAATGACGCGGAGACGTTGGGGCGCGAATTCCTGTTTCGCGAGGATGCCTTCGCGGGCGAGCTTCCAGAACGCGAGCGTGCCGTGGCAGGAGGTGGTGAAGGTGCCGGGCAGCTCGGCCACGGCCGACAAGGGCAGCTTGTCGGCGACCGCGGCCACCGGCGCGTAACCGATGTCGACGACGCCGTTCTGCGTCAGCGCGATGATGTCCTTGGCCTTGCCGAGCTGCTCCGACGGGTAGTGCTCGAAGGTCACCGCGCCGTTTGACCGCTTGGTCACTTCCTCCATGAAGTAGCGCGTCGCGTAGTTCGTCAGAAAATGGCCGGCTGGCAGGCTGTCCGCGAGGCGAAGACGCAGCGCCCCGCCCTCCTGCGCGGAGGTGGGTGTGACACCAGATGCGGCGACCAGCAGCGCAGCGCCGAGCAGAGGCCTCATCCAAGGCGTTTTCATCGTTTCCTCCGGGTTCTACTGATTGTTCCATCTCGTTGGTCCGACGGACACGCGACCTCGCCCCGCATCCTTGGGGACGATCACGCCGATCTGGCGCCAGACAGGCGGCACCTGTCGGAAAGGCCTCGCTCCGTTTGTCGGACGATCCCACCATATCGTCGCCCAGTTTGTTTGTCAACGTTACGAACAAATAGGCGTGAACAGCCCGCATCATCGACTGGAAATGCCTGGCACGCCTCAACGTTGGCGGCCATTCGTCGTTGTTGCAGTGCCGTTCCATGACCATCCGGAGAATGAACCCGTTGACAGCTCCGATTGGCTGCTTATAGGATCGGATTGTCGGACTATAAGGAGCGTGCTTAGCATGAGCCCCTCTCCGCAGTCCCCCTCAATCGAGACGCAGGCGACCATGCCGCTCGACGACCCCATGTTCCACAATCCGGCCGACACGGCGCCGCTGGATTGGCCGCGCATCGCCACCCACCTCGCCGCGCACGGCCTGACCCTGGATCCCGGCGCCGCGCCACGCCAGTTCCGCGGCGGTCTGGCCAATCTGAACTTCCTGGTCACGCTCGATGGCCGGAAGGTGGTGCTGCGCACCCCGCCGCCCGGCCCCTTGCCGCCCGGCGCCAACGACATGCGGCGCGAACACCGCATCCTCAGCTGTCTCTGGCGCGCCCTGCCCCTCGCACCGCGCAGCCTGCACCTGTGCGAGGAGGAGGCCGTCGCGGGCCGCCCCTTCATCCTGCTGGAATACCGGGCGGGCGTGACCCTGGCCGGCGACGCGCCGCCGCGGCTGGCGCGGGAGCCGGCCGCCGGCGCCCGCCTGGGACCGCTCCTGATCGACGCGCTTGCCGATATCCACGCCGTCGATCCGGCGTCTGTAGGGCTGGACGATCTGGGCCACCCGGAGGGGTTCCTCGACCGTGCGGTGACCGGCTGGGTTCGGCGCGCCACGCTGTGTGCCGGACCGGAGGCGCTGACCGGGCCGACCGCGGAGCTGGCCGCCTGGCTGGGCCGGGAGGTTGGCCGGGTGCGCCCGGCTGCGGCGACGTTGCTGCACAACGATTTCAAGCTCGACAACCTGATCCTCGATCCGCACCGGCTGGCGCCGGTCGCCATTCTCGACTGGGACCAGGGCACGCGCGGGGATCCTCTGTTCGATCTGGCGACGCTGCTCAGCTACTGGACCGAGGCCGGCGACCCGCCGGCGGTGCGGGCGCTGGGGCAGATGCCGACTGCGGGCTACGGCTTCCCGAGCCGCCGCGAGGCGGCCGAACGCTACGCCGCCCGCACCGGCCGCGACCTGTCCGGCTTCCGCTTCCACCGGGTGCTGGCGCTGTTCAAGCTGGCGGTCGTCTTCCAGCAGCTCCACGCCCGCCACCTCGCGGGCACGACGACCGATCCCCGCTACGCCGGCTTCGGCGAGCTGGCGGAGGCGGTCCTCGACTTCACCCACGACGTCAGCCAGGGCCGCGTCTTCTGAAGAACGCGCCCGAAGGGATGGAACGCCATGGACTTCTCGATTCCCGACGACCTTCAGGCACTGAAGGGCCGCGTCGGAGCCTTCATACGCGACGAGATCATCCCCTGTGAGAACGACCCCCGACAGTCGCCGCACGGGCCCTCCGACGCGTTCCGGCGCGAGCTGAACGCCCGTGCCCGCGCCGCCGGCCTGCTCGCCCCGCACATGCCGGCGGGGTTGGGCGGGCTCGGCCTCGATCACCGCGGCAAGGCGGTCGTGTTCGAGGCGGCCGGTTATTCCCTGCTCGGCCCGCTGGCGCTCAACATCGCCGCACCGGACGAGGGCAACATGCACCTGCTCGAGCAGGTCGCCGACGAGCGGCAGAAGCGCCGCTGGCTGGCGCCGCTGGCGATGGCGGAGACGCGCTCCTGCTTCGCCATGACCGAGCCAAGCCCCGGTGCGGGGGCCGATCCCTCGGCGCTTCTCACCCGCTACCGGAAGGTGGCCGGCGGCTATGTGGTCAGCGGCACCAAGTGGCTCATCAGCGGCGCCACCGGAGCCGCCTTCTGCATCATCATGGCGCGGGACGAGGCCTCGCCGGAGGGGGAGCCGAAGGCGACCATGTTCCTGGCCGACATGGACCGGCCGGGCATCGTCATCGAGCGGACCCTGGACACCATCGACCAGAGCTTCCCCGGCGGCCACTGCGTCGTCTCCTTCCACGACCTGTTCGTGCCGGAGGAGGACGTGCTGGGCCGGGAGGGCGAGGGCTTCCGCTACGCCCAGGTGCGGCTGGCGCCGGCGCGGCTGACCCACTGCATGCGCTGGCTGGGCGCCGCACAGCGCGCGCACGACGTCGCCACCGCCTACGCGCGGCAGCGCCGCGCCTTCGGCCGCGCGCTGATCGACCATGAGGGCGTCGGCTTCCAACTGGCGGACAACGAGCTGGACCTCCACACCTGCCGGCTCGTCGTCGCCCACACCGCCTGGGTGCTCGACCGGGGCGGCAAGGGCCGGCACGAGTCCAGCATGGCGAAGGTGATCTGCTCGGAGGCGATCTGGCGCATCGTCGATCGCAGCCTCCAGGTCCTCGGCGGGCTCGGCACCACCGGCGACACGGTGGTCGAGCGCATCTTCCGCGAGGTGCGGCCCTTCCGGATTTATGACGGGCCGTCGGAGGTCCACCGATGGAGCATCGCACGCAAGCTGGCACGGGAGGCCGTTCAATGAGCGCGTTGCAGGAACGCATGCGGAGCCTGTTCGACCTGTCCGGATCGGTGGCCGTGGTCACCGGCGGAGGGCGCGGCATCGGGCGGTCGCTGGCGGCGGGGCTCGCCGGCGCCGGGGCCGAGGTGGTCCTGTGCGGGCGCACCCCCGAGCCGCTGGCCGCCACCGCGGACGAACTGGCGGCCGAGGGCGCGCGGGTGTGGTGGAAGACGGCCGACGTGTCACGCGAGGAGGACGTGGCGGCACTGGCCGCCGCGGTGCTCGAGCGCAGCGGCCGGGTCGATGTGCTGGTCAACAACGCCGGCATCAATCCGATCTACCGTGCCGCGGAAGAGACCAGCGAGATGGAATGGCGTTCCATCATCGATATCAACCTGACCGGCACCTTCCTGTGCTGCCGGCACTTCGGAACCGCGATGCTGGCGCGCCAGCGCGGCAGCATCATCAACATCAGCTCCATCGGCGGGCATGTGGCGCTGCGCAAGACCCTGCCCTACTGCGCCGCCAAGGGCGGGCTGGAACAGCTCACCAAGGTTCTGGCGGTCGATTGGGCGCCGTCCGGCGTGCGGGTGAACAGCATCGCCCCCGGCTTCGTCGAGACCGAGCTGACCGTGCGCGTGCGCGAGCACCCGAAGATCTCGCAACGGCTTCTGGGCCAGACCCCGATGGGCCGCTTCTGCGGCACCGACGAGCTGACCGGAGCCGCCGTCTTCCTGGCCTCGGCCGCCTCCTCCTATGTCACCGGCCACAGCCTCGTCGTGGACGGGGGATGGACCGCCCAATGACCGCCGACACGCCCACACGCGACACGCCGGCGCGCGCCACACCCGCGCGCGATGCGCTCGCCGGGCTGGTCGTGCTCGACCTCACCCGGCTGCTGCCCGGCGCCTTCTGCACCCAGCTCCTGGCCGACCTCGGCGCCGAGGTCATCAAGATCGAGGAACCCGGACGCGGCGACTACAACCGCGAATTCCCGCCGCTGGCGACGAAGGAGTCCGGTTCCTTCCTGCTGCTGAACCGCAACAAGAAGAGCGTGACCCTCAACCTCAAGACGGCGGAGGGCAAGGCCGTCCTGCACCAGCTCGCCGCCAAGGCGGACATCCTGATCGAGAGTTTCCGCCCCGGCGTCATGGACCGGCTGGGGGTGGGCTATGGGGCGCTGTCGGCCATCAACGAGCGGCTGATCTACTGCGCCATCTCCGGCTTCGGGCAGGACGGTCCCTACGCCCGCACGCCCGGCCACGACCTGAACTACATGGCCCTCGCCGGGGCGCTGCAACTGTTCGGCAAGGCCGGGGAGGGGCCGATCGTGCCGGGGCTGTCGATCGCCGACCAGGGCGGCGGTTCCCTGATGGCGGCCTTCGGCATGCTGGCGGCCGTGCTGGCGCGCCAGCACACGGGCAAGGGCCAGTTCGTCGATGTGTCGATGACCGACGGGCTCGTCTCCTGGCTGCCCTACCACGCGGCGGACTATCTGTTCGCCGGGGTGGAGCCGAAGGGCGGTGAGCGCCGCTTCCTGGGACAGGCGCCGTGCTACAACGTGTTCCGCTGCGCCGACGGCCGGCACATCACGCTGGGCCTGATCGAGGAGGTGTTCTGGCACCGCTTCTGCGACGTCGTCGGGCTGGAGGACCTGAAGGGCCAGCAATGGCCCGAGGGCCACGCCGCCGAAGCGCAGATGGCGCGCGTCGCCGACCTGATGGCGGGCCGGACGCGCGACGAATGGATGGCCCTGCTCGGCCCCGCCGACCTGCCCGTGGCGCCGGTCAACACGATGCGCGAAGCCTTCGACGACCCCCAGCTCCGGCACCGCGGGATGCTGACGGAGATGGACCACCCGGTGGAGGGCCGCATCCCGCAGCTCGGCTTCCCCATCAAGTTCTCCGGGACGCCGGGACGGCTGCGCGCCCCGCCGCCACAGCTCGGCGAGCACACCGCCGAGGTGCTGCGCGGGCTGGGCTACGGCGACGCCGACATCGACGCCCTGCGCGATGCTAAAGTGGTCTAGGCGGTGCCGGTGCGGAAGGAGACCGTGATGCACGACGGATGGACGGACGGAAGCCTCATGTCGGCGGTGGAGGCGGTGCGCACCCGGCGCAGCGTGCGCGCCTTCACCAGGCAGCCGGTTCCACGGGAAACCGTGGAATTCATCCTCGCGCTGGCGGCGCGGGCACCCAGCGGGTCCAACATCCAGCCGTGGAAGGTCTACGCCGTCGCCGGCGCCGCGCGGGCGGCGCTGTCGGCCGAGCTGCTGGCCGCTCACGCCGATCCGGCCCGCCCGGCCGAGCCGCCGGAATACCACTATTACCCGACGGCGTGGCGGGAGCCCTATCTGGCACGGCGGCGCAAGGTCGGCTGGGACCTCTACGGAGCGCTCGGCATCGCCAAGGGCGACAAGGCCGCGATGGCCCGCCAGCACGGACGCAACTACGACTTCTTCGGCGCTCCCGTCGGCCTGTTCTTCACGCTCGACCGCGACATGGAGAGGGGAAGCTGGCTCGACCTGGGCATGTTCATGCAGAACGTGATGATCACCGCCCGCGGCCTCGGCCTCGACACCTGCCCGCAGCAGGCCTTCTGCAACCACCACCGCATCGTCCGCCGCCATCTGGGCATCCCCGACACGGAGATTCTCGTTTCCGGCATGGCGCTGGGACAGGCCGACGCCGACGCACCGGAGAACCGGTTCGACACCGAACGCGAACCGGCGGACGCCTTCACGCGCTTCTCCGGCTTCTGAGCCGCCATACACCACGACACCCTGCCAGTCCCCGCCCTGCGCGCCGGTCCCGGCCACGGGGACGGGAACGGCCTTCCCATGTCTCCACCCATCGAGGGACATCCATCATGCTTCCGCGCAACGCCCCCGCCCTCGTCACCGGCGCCGCCTCCGGGCTCGGCGCCGCCACGGCCCGCGCGCTCGCCGCGGCGGGCGCCCCGGTCGCCCTGCTCGACCTTTCCGCCGACCGGCTGTCCCCGCTCGCCGCGGAGACCGGCGGCCTGGCCCTGGCCTGCGACGTCACCGACGCCGTATCGGCCGAACAGGCCGTCGCCGCCGCGGCTGAAGCGCACGGCCCCGCCCGCATCCTGGTGAACTGCGCCGGCATCGCGCCGGCGGGGCGCATCGTCGGCCGCGGCGGGCCGTTGCCGCTCGACGATTTCGCCCGCGTCGTCGCGGTCAACCTCATCGGCACCTTCAACCTGATGCGGCTGGCCGCCGCCGCGATGGCGACGCTCGACCCGCTGGAGGACGGCGAGCGCGGCGTGATCGTCAACACCGCCTCGGTCGCCGCCTATGAAGGGCAGATCGGTCAGGCCGCCTATGCCGCCTCCAAGGGCGGCGTCGCCTCCCTGACGCTTCCGGCCGCGCGCGAACTGGCGCGGTACGGAATCCGCGTCGCGGCCATCGCACCGGGTCTGTTCGGCACCCCGATGGTGACCGCCATGCCGCAGGAGGTGCAGGACGCCATCGTCGCGACGATCCCCTTTCCACGCCGCTTCGGACGGCCGGAGGAGTACGCCCGCATGGCGTTGTCGATCATCGAGAACCCGATGGTCAACGGCTCGGTCATCCGGCTCGACGCGGCGCTCAGGATGCAGGGCGCCTGACGCCGCGGCGCCCGTCATGCCCCTGTCGAGCCGCTCCAGCATGCCGATCACGACGGTCATCATGGATATGGTCGGACATTAGGTCGGCACTCTCGACGGAAACGGGATTGGAGCAAAGGAGAATTTCCCGTTTTGCGATCATTGTCCCGTCGTTTCACCGGCGAAGGACATCGGCGTTCCATGCCCGCTCATGAATGCAGAGACCGATAAAGCTGAGTAATTCCTTGTCTTGAATGACTATCCGCCGCCCGTACGCGAGCTCTGATAAGCTCGGCATCACTGATCATCGCACTCGTTGACAGTCAAAATTTAGTGTGGGACTATCGAACAATCACCGGACGGACGAGTGGCCTCCGGCGGCCATCCGGAACCAAGCGAAGACGGCGTCATGACGAACATCCAGGAACAGTCGCCCACCCTCGGACCGAGCTTGCTGCCGCTGGGAGAGGAGGCGTTGAGGACCGAGGCGCGGCGTGTCGCGCGGAGTTTGCTGGCTGATGGCGCCCGCGAGCGGGACCGGCTGAGAGCCGTCGCCCACCGCGAGATCGCCGAACTCGGGAAGGCCGGCTTCATGGGGCTGCTGGTCCCCACCGAATTCGGTGGCCGCGGGTGCAGCCTGCTCGGCTACTGCCTGGCGCTGGAGGAAATCGCGGCGGTCGATGCCGGCGTCTCCACCTCGGTCCATGTGCACAGCCTCGGCGCCACGCTGATGATCGCCCGGTTCGGCACGCAGGCACAGAAGAGCAGCCTTCTGCCGACGATGGCCACCGGTGCTTGCATCGGCTCGTTCCTCCTGACCGAGCCGCAGGCCGGTTCGGACTCCTCGGCACTGCGCACCACAGCGCGGCGCGACGGCGGGCATTTCGTGCTCGACGGGACCAAGCACCTGATCACCAACGGCAAGTCCGCCGGCACCGTGCTGGTGTGGGCGGTGACCGACCCCGCGAAGGGCAGGAAGGGCATCACCGCCTTCATCGTGCCCACCGGTACCCCGGGCTACGCGGCGACGCGGGTCGAGGCCAAGATGGGGCAGCATTCGTCGGAAACGGTCGAGGTGACGCTGTCCGGCTGCCGCGTTCCGGCCGACCACATTCTCGGCGAGGAGGGCGACGGCTACCGGCTGGCGCTGGCCGGGCTGGCGGACGGGCGCATCGCCATCGCCGCCCAGTCGGTCGGGATCGCGCGGGCGGCGTTCGAGGCCGCCCTGGCCTACGCGCAGCAGAGGACCGCCTATGGGCAGCCGATCGCCCGGCTGCAGGCGGTGACCTTCCATCTGGCGGACATGGCGATGCAGATCGAGGTGGCGCGCACCTTCTACATCCACGCCTGCCGTCTGCAGGCGGCCGGACATGCCGCCATCAAGGAAGCCGCAATGGCCAAGCTGTTCGCCTCCGAAATGGCCGAGAAGGTCTGCTCGGCGGCGCTGCAGGTACATGGCGGCAACGGCTATCTGGCCGATCACGACGTGGAGCGCTACAGCCGCGACGCCCGTGCCACGCAGATCTATGAAGGCACCAGCGACATCCAGCGCGTGATCATCGGCAAGGAACTTCTGCAAAGTAAGAATTGATGGCTGCACACCGCGAGGTGCGTCGGATACGCGCCAAGCCGAAGAACTTGACAGGAGGGAGGGCGACAATGCGCGACGTGTGGTCGACCAACATCGACTTGGATGGCACCGAATCCTATCAGGAGATTGAAGACGCCTTCCGCTGGGACGTGCCCGACCGCTTCAATTTCGGGACCGACGTGGTCGATCGATGGGCGAGGGAGCGCGACGGTCTGGCGCTGATCTGGGAAAACCATGCGGGGGAAGAGCGGCGTTACACCTATTCCGAGATCGCGGCGCTGACCAACCGCTTCGGCAACCTGCTCAGGGCGCATGGCGTGAAGAAGGGTGATCGTGTTCTGGTGATCCTTCCGCGCATCCCTGAATGGATGATCGTGATGGTCGGTGCGCTCAAGATCGGCGCCGTCGCCATTCCGGGAATCGAGATGCTGACGTCCAAGGACATCGCCTACCGGGTGAGGAACTCGGGCGCCAGGGCGGTCGTGTGCCGAACCTCCCAGGTGGAGAAGTTCGCGGATCTGATCGACGAGATTCCGGTCCGGATCGCGATCGGCGGCGCGCCGGACTGGGTGGATTTCGACGCGGAGATGGACTCCGCGTCCATCGACCTCCGTCCTGAACCGGTGGAGCGGGAGGATCCGGCGGTCATGTACTACACATCCGGTTCGACGGGCTATCCGAAGGGCGTGCTGCACGCCTCGCGCGGCCTGTACGCCTGGCGTGTTTCCGCCATCCACTGGCTCGACCTGCGGCCGGGCGAGCGGATCTGGTGCACGGCCGACACCGGGTGGAGCAAGGCCGGGACGAGCGTTCTGTTCGGTCCCTGGAGTTGCGGCGCCTGCACCTTCCTCTATGACGGCCCGTTCGATCCGAAGCATCGGCTGCGGCTTCTGCAGAAGCATCGGATCACGGTCTATTGCGCCCCCGGCACGGAGCTGTTCCGGATCGTCAACGAGGATATCGGCGGATACGACCTGTCGGCCCTGCGCCGGACCATATCGGGTGGCGAATCCGTCAGTCCCGGTCTTGCCGAGCGCTGGGAGACGGCCACCGGCACGCGCATCGACGAGGGGTACGGGCTGACGGAATCGTTGATCGTCGTGATCAACATCCCTGGTGAGCCGGTGAAATATGGTTCCATGGGCCGGCCGGGACCCGGTGTGCGCGTCGAGGTCGTCGATGAGACCGGAACGCCGCTCCCACCGCATCGCGAGGGCGACATCGCGGTGCTGACGCCCAACCCGCAGATGATGCTCGGCTACTGGAATGACGAGGAGCGCACGCGTTCCTGCTTCCGCGACAGTCCGTCCGGCCGCTGGTTCATCACCGGCGACCGCGCGGAACGCGACGAGGACGGCTATCTGTGGTTCCGCGGACGCTCCGACGACGTGATCAATTCCGCCGGCTACCGCATCGGGCCGCTGGAGGTCGAGAACGCCCTGCTGGAGCACCCGGCGGTGATCTCCTGCGCCGTGATCGGCAGCCCGGACCTGGAGCGGGGAGAGATCGTCAAAGCCTTCGTGGTGCTGAAGGAGGGATACGAGCCAGGCGATGCGCTGAGCCGCGCCCTGCAGGAACACGTCAAATCCGTCACGGCCCCCTACAAGTACCCCCGGGCGATCGAGTACCTCGACGCCCTTCCCCAGACGATCACCGGCAAGATCAGCCGCAAGGAGCTGCGCCTGCGGGAGCGGGCGGCGGCCGACGGCGCCCGGCAGGCGGGGTTGGCGGGGCAGCCGGCGGGTGATGATCAGGGGCGGGTACGAGCCTGAAAGATGTCACCCGCACCGGGCCGCCATCGGTCGATGGGGCCCGGCCAAGGGTGAACTGACCCGTGCCGGGTTTTCCGGCGACCATGTTCGGGTGCCGGCTGGTGGGCCGCCGACCCGACCCTCCGCTACGAGCTCCCGGCCCGCGTGCGAAGCCGCGTCGGCTGCCGCCCCTTGTCGGGCGTCGATGACCGATCACGACAGACCCACCGTCCGACGACAACGATGGCCTGGTCCTTTTGATAGGCACCACAGCCCAGGGCCGCCCATGGAAGGAAAAACCATGACGTTCGCGCGTTCCCTTCTGGCCGTTCTTGCCCTGGGTTCGGTTGCCCAGGCAGCCCCGGCCCTCTCCCAGCCGATGGAACAATTCGTCCCGATCGCCATCTATCGCACCGGCCCCTACGCCTCCGGCGGAAGCGGTATCTACGGTGCCTACGCCGATTATCTGGCGCTCGTGAACGAGCGCGACGGCGGGGTCAACGGTGTCAAGCTGGTGTTCGAGGAATGCGAGACGGCCTATCAGCCCGATCGCATGATCGAGTGCTACGAGCGCCTGAAGAACAAGGGACCGACCGGCGCCGCCGCCTTCGCCCCGTCGGGAACCGGATCCGTCTACGCCCTGATCGAGCGCATGACCGAGGATAAAATTCCGAGCATCACGCTGGGCTATGGCCGCACCGACGCTTCCGACGGCCGGGTTTTCCCCTACATGTTCACGCTCATCGCCAATTACTGGACTCAGAACACCGCCACCATCCGCTTCATCGCCGAGAAGGAAGGCGGCTTCGAAAAGCTGAAGGGGAAGAAGATCGCCAATGTCCTGGTCGACTTCCCCTCGGCCCGCGAGACCGGCCCGGTGCTGGAGAAGCAGGCGGGCATGCACGGCTTCGAGGTCCGGAACTTCCCGATAGCGCCACCCGGCCTCGACCAGCGGGCGGTGTGGCTGCAGGTGCGCCAGTATCGGCCCGACTGGATCCTGTTCGCCGGCTGGGGATCCGCCACCACGGCCGGCCTCAAGGAAGCCGCCCGCGTCGCCATCCCGCGCGACCGGATGATCGGTTGGTGGTGGTCCGGGTCGGAGGAGGACGTCACCCCAGCCGGCGACGCCGCCAAGGGGTTCATCACCTCCCAGTTCCATGCCACCGGCCAGGACTTCCCGGTGTTCGGCGATATCCGCAAGTTCGTTTATGAAAAGGGCAAAGGCAACGTCGAGCCCAACCGCATCGGGTCGGTGTATTACGTGCGCGGCGTGCTGCACGGCGTGGTCCTGGTGGAAGGCATGCGCACCGCCATGGCCCGGTTCGGCAACCGGCCGCTGACCGGCGACGAGGTGCGCTGGGGCCTTGAAAACATGGAGATCAGTCCGGAACGCCTCCGCCAATTGGGGATCGACGGTCTGATGCCGCCGCTGAAGGTGACTTGTGCCGATCATGAAGGCGGCGGGGGCATTCGCTTCCAGCAGTGGGACGGTGGGAAATGGGCCATGATCTCCGACTGGGTGCAGCCCGACCCGTCCATCGTCCGGCCGATGGTCGAGGCCTCCGCGGCGCAATACGCCCGAGAAAAGGGCATCACGCCACGCGACTGCGGCACCTGACAGCCGGCCATCCGCAAGGGAGGACGGCCGGCCAAGGCGGTGCGGTTCAGCGCCGCGATCGCGGCATCGATCAGCGCCAGGATCGCTTCGGGCAGACCAGCCATTCAGGTCACCCCGGTGCATCCCCGACCTGACCGCATCGGGCTACGTGGTGCTGGGTCCGGTGGCGTTGTTGTATAGATCCGGTTCGTGGTGCGGGACGTCGGCGCAGCCGGTATAGAGGTGGGCTCCGCCGCCGAGTGCCCGCATGCCGTATAAGCACAATGAACCGCGCCGTCACCGGATCCCGAAGTCCAAGTACAAGGTCGAGAACTGGGGAGAGTACAACCGGGCTCTTCGGCAATGCGGGAGCCTGACGATCTGGGTGACACCCGGGGCTCTCGCGGCATGGACACCCGCCGTCACCGGCCGGAGAGGCCGTCCAGCAGCCCACTCGGACATCGCCATAGAGACCGGGGTCATGCTGCGCCTGGCCTTTGGGCGCCCATGGCGGCAGACGGAGGGGCTGCTGCGCTCCATTGTCCAGATCCTCGGCATGGAGTTGCCGGTTCCCGACTACACGACGCTGGCCCGACGCAGTGCCCGCCTGTCGCTGGCGGCCGCGCTGATGAAGCCGAACGGCCCTGTGACCATGGTGATCGACAGCTCGGGCCTGAAGATGGTCGGAGCCAGCGAGTGGCACTTGGAAAAGCACGGCGGAAAGCTGCGCCGGAGTCGGCGAAAACTGCACATTGCCATCGATCCGGACAGCGGTGACATCCTGGCTGCGGAGCTGACCACCACCGAGGACGGCGACGCCTCCCAGGTCGGCCCCTTGCTCGACCAGATCCCCGGCCCGGTCAACGCGGTGCTGGCGGACGGCGCATATGATGGAGATCCCGTCTACCGTGCCATTTCCGACCGCCACCCCACTGCCGCGGTGATCATCCCGCCCCGCGCCACGACGGTGCCGGGCCAGAAGGCCGACACCACTCCCACTCAGCGCGACCACCACATCCAGCAGATCGCCGAGAAGGGCCGAATGAGCTGGCAGGCGACGACCGGCTATGGAAGGCGCGCCCTCGTGGAAACCGCTTTCTTCCGCTGCAAGGTTCTCATCGGACGGAGCCTCCGGGCCAGGACTCTGCCCGCTCAGAAGGTCGAGGCCCGGATCGCCTGCGCCGTCCTCAATCGGATGACCAGCCTCGGCATGCCGGTCTCATGCAAGCTCGCCTGATCACAATCGCCGCTGAGCGAAATCCGGCCTCAGGCCGAGTTCTGCACCAACGTCATCGGTTACGGTTGTTTGATGTACCATCCCCAATTTTCGTCGCTGCCAAAGCGCGTTACCTGCTTTATCTCCAGATAATTATCAAGGCCCCATGGGCCGAGTTCGCGACCGATGCCACTTTGCTTGACGCCTCCCCACGGCGCTTGCGTGAACGTTGGCTGCGAGCAGTTGACCCAGACGATGCCGGCGCGAAGCGCGCGCGACACGCGACGGCAGCGCTCGTCGTCGGCCGACATGATAGCCGCTGCCAGGCCAAACGGGGAGGCGTTGGCCAAAAGCACACTTTCCTCCTCGGTCTGAAAACGTCGAATGCAGAGGACCGGCCCGAAAATTTCCTCGCGCCAGAGCCGGGACGTTTCAGGCACGTCGTCGAAGATCGTAGGCTGCAGGAAATATCCCTTCGGCAAGTGCTCCGGCCTGTCTCCTCCGGTGATGCAACGGAGACCTTCGCGGCGGCCCTCTGCGATGTAACCAGTCACCTTCTCATAGTGTCCCCGGCTGACGAGCGGTCCGAGCAGCGTCTTCGGGTCGAGGCCGTGCCCGATTGGAATTCGGGCCGCCTCGATCGCAAGCCGTTCGATCAACGCATCGGCGATCCCGGCCTGCACCAGGAGACGTGAGGTCGCGCTGCAGACCTGGCCCTGGTTCCAGAAGATCCCGAACATGATCCATTCGACGGCCTTGTCGATGTCCGCATCGTCGAAGACCAGGAAAGCCGACTTGCCGCCGAGTTCCAGGCTCACCGCCTTGATATCACGGGCTCCCGCCGCCATGACCTTCGCCCCGGTGGACACGGATCCGGTAAAGGCGAGCTTATCGACGCCAGGGTGTTCGGCGAGCGCAGCGCCCGCCTGGCCGGTACCCGTCACGACGTTCAGCGCGCCGCGCGGCAGACCAGCCTGGTGCACGATGTCGGCGAGTTCGAGAGCTGTCAGGGGAGTCAGTTCGGAGGGCTTGAGGACGCACGTCGCACCGGCGGCGAGGGCCGGCGCCACCTTCCACGCCGCCATGAGGAGTGGATAGTTCCATGGGATGATCTGGCCCGCGACACCCACCGGCTCGCGCCGCACCTGCGACGTGAAACGGGCATCGGGGAGTTCCACCGGCTCGTCCTGTCGGCCGTCGAGTTCTTCGGCAAGATCGGCGTAATACGCGAAGCAGCCGGCCGCGTCGTCGATATCCCAAAGTGCCTCCGCCAGGGGCTTGCCGTTGTCGCGGACTTCGAGCGTGCCGAAGGCGTCGCGCCGCCCGGCGATCGCGCCGGCGATGGCCCGGAGCACCTCGGCGCGCTCCCGGCCGGTCGTCCGGCCCCAGACGCCGTCGAAAGCCTCGCGCGCGGCGGTCACGGCCCGATCAACGTCGGTCGGGCCGGCATCCGCCACGTGATGGAAGACCTCCTCGGTCGCGGGATCGACGACCGCGATCATCCCGCCCGAGGCCGCGGCCCGCCACTCGCCATCGATGTAGAGTTCCGATCTCATGCCTCTCGCTCCGAGCGTGGCGATCCGGGATCGCCCGCAGTGCCGGGAAGGACCCGCGACCGTGGGCGCCGCCCTGCTCCCGGCCTCCGGACCTTCCGCGGCGCGCGGGTGGAAGAACGATGTGACGGGGACGGCCCGACGGCCGTCGCCGTCATTTCACGAGGCCGCATCCACCCTCGGAAATCGGCCGGAAGGCCTCCGCCGCGGTGATCTCCCGCACAGGCTTGAGGTAATCCCAGGGCTCCTTGCTCTCGGCCGGGGACTTCACCTCGTAGAGCGTCATCGGGTAGACGACACGACCGTCCTGCCGGACTGTTCCGGAATGGCCGAAGTAATCGACCGGCATTGTCCGCATCTGCGCCGCTACCGCATCGGCATCGAGCGTGTCGGCGGCCTTCACGGCCTTCAGGTAGTGGGCGACCGAGGCGTAGACGGAGGCATGCTGCTTGGTCGGCATCCGCTTCGTCTTCTCGAAAAAGCGCTTCGACCAGGTTCGCGCGGCCTCGTTCTGATTCCAGTAGAAACCTTCGGACAGCAACAGGCCTTTCGTGACCGGCAGGCCCAGCGCATGAACGTCGGTGAGATAGAGAAGGAACCCGACAAGCTTCTGTCCGCCGGCCGTAACGCCGAACTCGTCGGCTTGCTTGATCGAGTTGATCAGATCGGCGCCGCCGTTCGCAAACGCGACGACATCGGCTTTCGAGCTTTGGGCCTGCACAAGGTAGGAGCTCATGTCGCCGGCGTTGATCGGATGCCTGACGGCACCCGTCACGGTGCCGCCGGCCTCCTTGATGAACTTGCCGGCGTCCCGTTCCAGCGCATGGCCGAACGCGTAGTCGGCCGAGATGAAGAACCATCTCTTGCTGCCGGTTGCGACGACCGCCTGCGCGGTCGCCTTGGAAAAGGAGTAAGTGTCGTCCTGCCACGCCGTGCTGTAGGGCGAACAGGCCTTGCCGCTGAGGTCGGACGTCGTCGCCTGCATCAGCGTGATGCGCTTCGCCTGCCGGCCGATCTCCTGGACCGCGAGGGCGACCGAGGAGACCGGCACGTCGGCGATCACGTCCACACCGTCCTGGTCCAGCCAGCGCCGCGCGATGCCCGAGCCGATGTCGGGCTTGTTCTGGTGATCCGCCGAGACGAGCTCGATTGCGGCGCCGTTGACCTTGCCGCCGGCATCCTCGATCGCGAGCTGCGCGGCGACGACCGATCCCGGGCCGCCGAGATCGGCATAAGGACCGCTCCTGTCGTTGAGTATCCCGATTCTGATGACCGGTTTCCCGATCTCGGCGGAGACCGGGGCGCTGCCGAGACAGCCGAGCAAGGCGAGCGCTGCGCCCGCAACGAGGTGTCGTGTCATATCTGAAGCCTCCTTCGTTGTTGCGTTGTCCAGCGCCGGCGGCACGGGGGCCGGCCCCCCGTCAAAAGCCGTAGATCCTGGCGGCCTCCTCGGGGCTGAGGAGCCCCTCCGCGACCTCCCGGGCGACGAGGGCCCGGTCCCGCTTCGCCGGCGGGCCGAAGCCTCCGCCCCCGGCGGTCTCGATGATCAGTCGGTCGCCCTTTCCGAGCGTGGTGTTGCCCTTGGAAGGCAAGTGGATCGGGGTCCCCTCCCGCTCGACGAAGAACCGTGAATGCTGGCCGGGCTGGCCGCCGTGGAGCCCCCAGGGGGCGACCTTGAAGCGGTCGGAGTAGGAGTTGAAGGTGACGCCGTCCTCCAGGATGCGATAGACGCGGCGGGCGCCGAGGCCGCCGCGTCGCTCGCCGGCCCCGGCGGAGTTCCGCCTGAGCGCGTACTCCTCGATGCGCAGGAAGGGGTAGTCGGCCTCCAGGGACTCGACCGGGACGTTCGAGCAGTTGCCGACGTAACCATCGACCACATCGGCCCCGTCCGCCCCCGCCGAGGCTCCCCAGCCGCCGCCGACGACCTCCATGTAGACGTGGTAGCGGTCCTCCGACATGTGCCCGAGGCCGATCGCGTTGGTCGTGTCGTGTCCGGAGGCCAGGACCCGGGTCGGTGCGACCTCGGACATCGCCAGCATGATGGCGTTGTAGACGCGGTGACAGGCGTTGTTCCGGGCCCGCACGGCGACCGGCTGACTCGGGTTGAGGAAGCTGCCGAACGGGACGTGGATGCGTCCGATCGGCCGATAGAGCCCGTCGTTCACCGGAATGTCGCCGCCGCCGAGCATGACGGCCATCGCCCCCAGGGCCGCCGATACCGTGGAGGCGAGGGGCGAGTTGATGATGCCCTTCGTCTGCGGGGCGGACCCGGTGAAATCGATCCCGATGCTGTCGCCGTGTACGGTGATCCTGACGGCGACGCGCAGGGGGCTGTCCGTGAAGCCGTTGTCGTCGACGAAATCCTCGGCCTCGTACACGCCGTCGGGTATCGTCCGGATCGCCTCGCGGGCGAGACGCTCGGAATAGTCCTGCAACTCGGCCGCACCGGCCAGCACCGTCTCCTCGCCGAAGCGCTCCAGCATTTCGACGAAACGCGCCTCGCCGCTGCGGTTCGCGGCGATCTGCGCGTAGATGTCGCCCATGACCTGATCCGGCGGCCGCACGTTGGTCCGGATGAACTGTTCCAGCATGCCGTCGCCGAGATCGCGTGCGATGTCGAAGCGCAGGAGCGGGATGCGGAGCCCTTCCGAGTAGACATCGGAGGCCGAGGCGTTCGGGCCGGCCGCACCGCCGCCGACATCGATGTGATGCCCGAGCGAGGCGCTGAAGGCGACCAGCCTGCCGCCGTGAAAGACAGGCGTGAACAGCACGATGTCGTTCAGGTGCTGCGCGCCGCTGTAGGGATCGTTTGTGATCAGGCCTTCGCCGGGTCCGATCGTCGAGAGATCGAACCGCTTGGCAAAAGCCTCGAAGACCTTGCCGAAGGAGTTCATGTGGATCGGGCAGAACTGGGCCTGGGCGATGATCCGGCCCTGCCTGTCGAGCAGCGAGGTCGAGCAGTCGCGCGCCTCGCGGATGATGGTGGAATAGGCCGAGCGCACGAGCTTCTCGCCCATCTCCTGGGCGATGCCGTGGAGGCCGTTGCTGATGATGTTGAAGGTGGATTGGCTGAGCTTGGCGGACATCGTCAGACCTCCGACGTCAGGATGAGGGCGCCGGTCGCGTCGACCCGCGCCGTCCAGCCCGGCGGGACGAAACTCGTCGCGGTCGGCTCCTCGATGATGGCGGCTCCCTGGAGCGCCGTGCCCGGCGCGAGGTCGGCCCGCCACGCGAAGCGGCACGGTACCGTCCGGCCCTCGAACAGGATCGCGCTCTCCTCGATGCGGGGATTTGCCGCCACGATCCCCGGCCGGGTCAGGGAGCCCATGACGGTGTCGTCGGTGGGTACGGAGGCCGTCAGGCGCAGCGTCACGATCTCGACCATGTCCATGGCCAGGACGACACCGTAGCGGGCCTCGTGCGCCGCCTTGAACCGGGCCTCGACATACCGGCGCCCCTCCGCCGCAAGCCGGTCCAGATCGATGCCCGAGTGCAGCTCGTACCCTTGGCCGACGAACCGCATCTCCAGCTCGTGCTCGAACCGGATGTCCTCCGGGGCGCGGCCAAAGCCGGCGAATTCGGCTTCGGCCTGGGCACGCAGTCGTGCGAAGGCCGCCCCTACTTCCGCGGCCACGGTGTCGGTGACCCGCAGGAACCGGGTCTCACGATAGATGCGCTTGAGATCCGCGACCAGGAGGCCCAATGCCGAGAAGAGGCCCGGATAGGGCGGCACCACGACGCGACGGATCTTCAGCTCGCCCGCCGAGAGCGCCCCCAGCATCGGGCCCATGCCGCCATAGGCGTAGAGCGCATAATCCTTCGGGTCGTGCCCCCGCTGCACCGAGACGAGCCGGATTCCCTGGCTGACATTGGCCGCCCCGATCTCGACCATGGCGCGGGCCATGTCGTCGGGACCCTGGCCGAGGGGAGCGGCCAGATCCGTGAGAGCGGCGGTCGCACGGTCGGGCAGCAGCGTCATGCGGCCCCCGAGGAAGCGATGGGGTCGAATCCAGCCGAGCTGCACCAGCGCGTCGGTCAGTGCCGGCACGGTACCGCCGCGGCCGTAGCAGGCAGGACCGGGCTGCGCCCCTGCCGAGCGGGGACCGACCTGCAACATGCCGCCGGCATCGACCCAGCCGAGGCTTCCCCCGCCGGCCCCGATATTGGCGATGTCGATGCTCGGCAGGCCGACAGGAAGCCCCGCCACCTGGGTCTCCGACGTCACGCTGGGGCGGCCTTGCGCAATCAGGCAGATGTCCGCGCTCGTCCCGCCGACATCGAGGGTGATGACGTCGGCGTCCCCGATGGCCTGCGCCATGCGGGTCGCCCCGATCACGCCCGCGGCGGGGCCGGAGTTCAGCATCTCGACGCCGCGCCCGTGCAGACCTCGGCTGGGCAGGACGCCGCCCGCGGACTGCATCACGAACAGCTTGCCGCCGGGCGCGCCCTCGTCGAGGTGGCGCTCCAGCCGGTGGAGATAGCGGCCGACCAGCGGCACCAGGTACGCGGCCATCGCCGTCGTCGAGGCACGCTCGTACTCGCGGAAGGTCGGCAGTACGTCCGAGGACAGCACGACCGGCAGATCCGGGTGGTGGCGGGTGATGATCTCCCGCACCCGGAGCTCGTGCGCAGGCTCGCGATAGGCGTGCAGCAGGCACACCGCCACCGCCTCGGGCTTCTCCCGCTCGACGAGGCGCGCCATGGTGTCGATCAGGGCCGCTTCGTCGAGAGGCGTCACGGTCTCGCCCCGCACGCCGATCCGCTCGGACGCTTCGACGCAAAGATTGAGCGGCACGAGGGGCTCGGGCTTGCGGCAGGCGATGGCATAGACATTCGGCCGGAGCTGGCGCTGCAACGCCAACACGTCGCGAAAGCCGGCCGTGGTTACGAACGCGGTTCGGCAGCCCTTGCGCTCGATCACCGCGTTGGTCGCCACCGTGGAGCCGTGGAAGAGCTGTTCCAGCCGCGACAGGTCGCGCTCCAGCGCCTCGGACAGCCCGGCGATGACGCCGACCGACGCATCGTGCGGCGTGGACGGCACCTTGTGCGTCTTGACCTCGTCACCTTCGATCCAGATGAGATCGGTGAAGGTGCCACCGACCTCGATCGCCATCTTGACCCGCGGCTCGGATCTTTGCGCCATTTGTGTCATCTGACCTGTTCCTGATCCTTTGCCGCTTCAGCGAATGTCGCCTCGGCCGAGCGGCAGATCGTTGACGACGATGAAGCGGCGTCGCTTCAGCTCCTGGAGGAAGGGGCTGACCTCGAAGTACTCCTCCGGCCCCCAGACGCCGGGGCGCAACGGTGCGTCGCCCATCAGCTGGACCCCGATGGACAGACCCATCGATGTGCCCGCGTCGAGGTACTTGGCGTAGAAGGGGTCCGAGCGGCTCATCACCGCGCAGTTGACCGTCGTCGGGCAGCCGTTCGCCTCGCCATGGCCGACGGCGAGGTGCAACTCCTGCGACGTCGTCTCCGGAATGCTGTGGGAATTCCGCTCGACGTTCCGCCGGATCAGCGCATCGAGGAATCGGCCCGGCGTGACGGCGACGCCGTCGACCGTCAGCGGGTCGTCGAAGCCGCCGAACCCGGCCTTCACGAGGCCCGTCCAGGCCTCGTGCTCGCGATCGGGCAGATGGAGCTTCCAGGTGAACTCGCGGATGCCCTTCTCGCGGATACCGTCCGCGAACGGAACGGTGAGCGGCTCGGAATGCTGGGTGAACATGAACTCCGTCGGGCCGAACGGATCGGGCAGGTGGAGCACCTCGCGACCCGACCGGGGCGGCATTTCCCGCAGCTCGCCCCCGATGAATTGCTGCGAGGGGTTGGCGTATTCCGCGAGAACGGTCGAGACGGCATAGGGTGGTTCGAGCACAGGGCTCTCGGCGCCGAACTTCTTCGCAGCCCAATACAGGTTTATGGCGTCGATCCGGTCGAGCCGTTCCGCCACGGCCTTGCAGATGACGTTCGAAACACCAGGGTCGGCGCCGAGTCCGAGAACCGCCGTCACCCCGGCCTCTTGCCAGCGGGCGTGGTGGGCCTTCTGCCGAACCGTGAAGACCCCCATGCCGCCAAAGTCGACATAGGCCACGCGCGCATCGAAGCAGGCCTCGAAGATCGCCATCTGGTGACCGGCGAAGGTCGGCACGGCATTGATGCAGAGATCCCTGCCCTCGAGAGCGTCGCGCAGAGCGCGCCGATCCGAGACGTCGAGCATGCGGGCACCGAGGCGGGTGTCTCCAAGCTCGGTGACCAACGCATCGGCCTTCTGGAATGACGTGTCGGCCACAACGATGTCGATGACGTTTCGAGAATAGGGTGCGACCAGGTCACGGACTGTGCCGCTTGCCATGCCGCCTGCGCCTCCCAGGACCAGGATCTTCATCGCGCCCACCGACCTCCGCAATTGTGGCAGCACCAATAGGACCGTTGCACATTATTAACATCGATACTTGAATTGACCTGAGCGAATAAAAATAGTATAATTCGTCAATTCATTTGACGAATTGGGCGATCGCTCATGAAAACTCCCAGCCAAAATCTGACGGCTCTTCGCTCCTTTCACGCCATGGTGTCAGCGGGTGGCATCGCGGCGGCGGCCAAGGCGCTCAATGTCACGCCGGGGGCGATCCGACATCAGTTGCGGCAGTTGGAGCAGGAGGTCGGGCAGTCACTGTTCGTTCGCAGCAAGCGTGATCTCACGCTGACGGCGGCTGGGACCAAGTTGTTCGAGTCGGTCGGACGCGCCTTCGCGGATATTGCATCCGTGTGCCGGGACCTCAGTGCCACGGATGTCAAAGGCGAGCTTCGCGTCTCCTGTGCGCCCGCGTTCGCGGCGCTTCGCCTGATGAGGGTGATCGACGCCTTCGCTCAGAGCTTCCCGTTCATGAGCGTTCGCCTGTATCAAATGGATCAGGCGGACGGTACGATGGATGTCGTGATCGCGTATGGCGAGTGCTCCGCCCCGGGCACGCGGATCGCCATTCTTCGCGATGAGGTCTACTTCCCGGTCTGCAGCCCCGCGCTTGCCTACCAATGCGAGGTCACGAAGCCGGAATCGCTTTCAGGCCTCGTGGGACTGCATGCCCGTGACCGGACGGATTGGTCACGCCTGTTGGGAGCCTCCTCGAAGCGCCCCATACACTTCCGTCAGGAGGTGATCCTGCCAGACGCGCACCTGTCCATCCAGGCCGCTCGCGAAGGACTGGGCATCGCGGTCGGTACCTCGATCCTCTGTGCCGAAGATCTGCGGCGTGGCACGTTGGTCCGACCGATCGGCATCGAGGTGCCGGCGCCCAACCCGTACTTCATCATCCAACCGGATGTGGGCCGAAGCCATGCAGTGGAAGCCTTCGTCGCGATGCTGCTCGATCAGGTCGAAGCCGTGCCCGCGGAACGGTGAGTGACGCTGATTAACATCACAGTTGCGATGAAGCATGAGCATCAGGCGAGCGCCGCGGAAGTGGTGCCGCGCTGCGCCCCTACGGGGCTCCGCTCCGCCCCACCCCCGGCGGCAATCTCCCCGCCATTCTAGCCAACCGTCAGGTTTAGTCTAAACTTCTGCAGCTGACTGGGGGCATCGGTGAAGTCTGCGATACCACCAATCTCTTCGGTGCCCCACAACCGGCCGTCCGCATGACCTGCGCCGATAATCCGTGTGAACTGATGGTCCACATATTCAAGAACCCTGAGGGATGGCTCCTTCAAGAACCCTGACGGATGGCTCCGGACGACCGGATGGGCCGTCAGGGCCGCTCTCGTCGCCATGGCTCGGACGCACCTCGTCACCCTTGTACTTTCGCGACCGGGCCGTTCCCAGCCGCATGTCCGATTCGCGATCAGGAACCCTTGTACTTTCGCGACCGGACCCATCATCCACACCCCGGACCTTGTACTCCTGCGACGGACCCGTGTACTTTCGCGACCGTTGCAAACCGGCGACTCGACCCGACTCGGGCTTATCCACTGTACTTTGGCGACCAAGCAACTAGAAGAGATTACAAATAACCTTCAATTAGGAAGGTCGCGAAAGTACAAGTTGCCCTGTGGATAACACCGTTGCACGATCCCAGCACTGAAGCGCCGGAGACTTCCCATGGGCAACGTCCACGAATTGATCGCTCGACATGGTGTGAACGCTGCCCGCGCGCTCGTGTCAGCCGGTGAACGGCGTCTGGTCGACGTGGCTGCCCAGGCACTGGCCAACGAGAGCCGGGCGTTGGGCATCACCTACGCCGGCTTCTGCCTGACGAGCCTGCCGCACAACGCGCTTCCGGACGATGAGGTCTGGCGCCGGGCCGGCCACAAGGTGCGCCTGATCATCGAACCCGGCCGTTTGCCGACCCCCGGCGGCGGCGATCGCCTTTATGGCGTTCCCTACGGCTCCCGGGCACGACTGATTCTGATCTATCTTCAAACCCGCGCGATCCAAACCGGGTCGGCGGAAGTGGAACTCGGCTCGAGCATGCGCGACTGGTTGGGCCGCATGGGTGTATCGGTCGGTGGAAAGCAATACAAGGACGTCCGGGAACAGGCGGCCCGAATCAGCGCCTGCCACTTGACCTTCGTATGGGACGACGATGGTCGCCGGGCTCAATTCGCCAAGGACAGCATCGTCAAGGGTGGCATCCAGCTTTACGAGGCGGAGGAAGATCAGCCTCGGCTATGGGTCGACACGGTCCGGCTGTCCGACAGTTTCTTCAAGGCTTTGCGGGAGCACCCGGTGCCTGTTTGGGAGCCGGCCATGAAGCTCATCGCGAACAAGAGCCTGGCGATCGACATCTACGTTTGGCTCGCTTACCGCCTGCATGTGCTGGAACGGGCAACCCCGATCACCTGGGCGGCTCTGTACCAGCAGTTCGGCTTCAGCTATGCCACCATGAAGCACTTCAAGCCGCGCTTTGTCGAGGCCCTGAAGATGGCGCTGGCCGTCTATCCCGATGCACGGGTTGGAGTCGACGAAACCGGGATCGTCATGAACCCGTCACCCCCACCGATCCCGGAACGCCGCGTGATCGCCCGCTGAGGGCGTGTACTTTCGCGACCAGGGCGACAACACCGGTTCGAAGTCACGCGCGACATCCGGTATGACCTACGACTGTCACCCGCCGGTCGACACCGTTGCTCCCCTGCCCTTCGCCCGGTTTATGGACACCGATCCGACAGCCTACGCGCGACCGACCGGCCTTGGCGACGGCATCACCATCGGTGATCGATCCGCGTAACGGGAAGACGCGGGAACACGCCGTTTCCTCCCGGCCGGCGGCGGCGTGTTCCCCCGCCGGTAGGCCGCGGTCAGGCCGGTGCGGGAGAGCACCAGCCAGCAACGATCCGGCACCGCAACTTGATGCCGTTGACGGTCTTGTATCAACCCAATAGGATCCCTCGCCATCTTCTATGGGGAACCAGCATGGACGGCAATCAGATGAGGGCCATCCGCGAGGCCAGGGGGTTGAATCAGCCCGACTTCGCCGCGTGGCTGAACGGGCTCCTGTCCCGCAGGTACGACGGCGCGAAGATCAGCCGGTGGGAAACGGAACGGGAGAAGATCCCACGGGAGATCGAGGGCACATTGCTCATCGCCTCGCTTGGAGGGCGCAAGGACGTCGGCACGTCGGGCAGGCCGCTCGTGGTGTCCACAACCCTGACAAAAGGCGGCAGCGCGAAGTCGGAATCCGCCGTCTGCATCGCCTACATCCTGGCCCGCGCCGGTTACAGGACTCTCCTGGTGGATGCGGACAGCCAGGCCAACGCCTCAGTCCATGTCGGCCTCGACAAGGAGCGGCTGGTCGCCCTGACGAAGGCTCAGCGGACGCTGGCCGACGTGATCCTCGACCGCACGCCCGCAGTCGACGCGATCGTTCCCGTCGAGCAGGTTGCTTATCTCGACATACTGCCGTCGAGCATTGCCCTGGCGCGGGCCGAGAGCGAGTTGAACGGCCAGCAATTCGGGCGTCTGGCCCGCCTCTCCGAAGTGATCCGGAGCGTCTCCGGCCGGTACGCGTTCGTGATCATCGACTGCGCTCCTGCCATCGGAACCGTGACGCTCAACGCCCTGGTGGCGGCCGACTACGTGCTGATGCCATGCCAGACGGAGTCTTTCGCGGTGATGGCTGTGGAGGATCTGGTCCAGGAGACGATCAACGCGCTGCGCAAGCGCGAGAACCCGCGCCTCAAGGTTCTCGGCATCCTGCCGACCCTGTACAACGCTCGCCAGACCCAGGACCGAGCCTCGCTCGACGAGATTCGTGATCTGTGGGGGCAGCATTTCAAAGTGTACGAGCCCGTGCCGCGCAGCGCCATCTACGCCCAGGCGTCCGCCGCGCAGACCATCACCCTGGCCGCCGACCCCGGAGCGCCGGGCATGGAGAGCTACATAGAAATCGCCAAGGACCTGATCGGGGCCGCCGAGCGCATGGAGACCGCGGATGCCGCCTAGACTTGCACGGAAGCCGACCAAGCTCGGTGCCTACGACCAGGGGGGAATCGGGGTGGTCGACGGCCTCACCGGTGTGTCGGGGAACTTCCCCCGGCTGATCGAGGCCGACATCGATAGCATCCGTGACAACCCCGACCAGCCGCGGACTGTGTTCGACGAGGAGGCTCTCAACGCCCTGGCCGACTCCATCGAGCGCTACGGACTTCAGCAGCCGATCCTCATCGCCGAGTTGCCGGAGCGCGGCACCTACCGGCTGGTGGCCGGGGAGCGGCGCCTGCGGGCGCACCAAAGGCTCGGGCGCAAGACGATCTATGCGATCATCACCACGGGCAAGCCCGAAGAGATCACCATCATCGAGAACGTCCTCCGCGAGGATCTCGACGCGGTGGATTTCGCTAGGGGTCTGGAGCGCCTGATCGAAACCCACGGCTACACGCACGAAGCCCTCGGCGCCGTGATCGGCAAGGACGCCACGGTCGTCACCAAGGCCCTCACGGTTCTGCGCCTGCCATCCGACATCCTGGCGGACTATCAGACAAACCGTGCCCGTGCGGTCAGCGCCAGCGTTCTTCGCGAGATCGCCGAGACGGGGAACGAGGACACCCAACGACGGCTATGGAAGCGGGCGTCGCAAGGGCTGACGGTCCAACAGCTGCGCGCCGCGAAGAAGGCCGAAGCGACGGGTGAGCCCGGCAACGCCGAGACGCTCGCCGTCGCCAAGTCCATCAAGGCCATCGGCCGCGCAATCGAGAAGCTCAAGGCGAACGGCTCCCCCCTCCCGAACATCCATCGCAGCCGCCTCGCCGAGCTGCACGCGGAGATCGGCCATCTGTTGGCCGACGGCTGACGCCAACCCTGTGACGTCACAGATCGTCCCATGGTTGTTCGCATATGCAACCTGTCGGCGACCTGCGATGTCACAGCGGGAGCATCCGGTACCTGACTGCCCCGCCCCGCCCTCGACAAGCATGCGCCCCGTTAAAGCAAACCAACGATCGTCCGAGCCGATAGCAAGTGCCTCCAAGCCGGCCATACTTGCGAGCCTGTCGGCGTCATCACCCTCCCCGGCCGGCACGAGATTTCCCAAGAGCTCGAGCAACGCCGCCACGCGGCCTTGTGGCCGTGGTCGTTGGTGGCCGCTCCATCATCCCTGGACAGCGGGCCTGGACGGCGGGCGGTGCAAGGCATCAGCCATGTCTTGGCCATCATGGTCGGTCGCAATCGTCGATTGGACGAGCCTGCGGCCGGGGGCAACGAGGGAGAGAACCGCCGTCAGCGGCGTTGACTGCTGCTGAGGCAGTCCCCTAGCATGCCCCCATGATCGTTGGTTTCGACCAGAGGAAAAACGAACCGAACGAGCGGGAGCGCGGATTCCGCTTTCTGTTCGCCGCTCGGATTTTTCTGGGAAGCACCAGAGCGTCCGGACATTCGCCGGGACTACGGCGAGGAGAGGATCATAGCCATCGGCCGGATCGGATCGGACGTCCTGAGCGTTGTCTACACATGGCGCACCGACGAGGACGGCACCGCCATGCGTTGGATCATCTCGGCCCAGCTGGCGAGCCGAGGGGAACGGAGGGTCTATGCCGCGTTTTTCCCTTGATGATGCGAGGACCTCACAGCCGGTCGATTGGGCGATGATGTCCGCAACCTCCGAAGACGACATCCGCCGTCAGATCGACATGGATCCGGACACCGCACCGGATCTGGGCGACACCCCGGCGTGCGAGTTCTCCGTCCGCCATCCCGCACCGGATGTCCGTGCCTTGCGCATCCGATTGGGCCTGGCCCAGGAGCAGTTCGCCAGCCAGTTCGGCGTGAACCTCTGGACCCTGCGGGACAGGGAACATCACCGCCTCGAGCCGAACGGGCCGGCGCGCACGCTGCTCACCGTGATCGTTCGCAACCCGGACGCCGTAGGTCGAGCGTTGTCCGCGGAGTAGGCCGAAGCGGACGCGGCACACGCCCGCGACAGCCGAAACCGCGGGTGAGCGGGAGCCGGCAGGGCGCCGGGCTTGCTGTGCCGGGTTCCTCCGGCTCTCCTCGTCCGCGCTGCCGCGCTCCCTCACCGAGCCGACGCCGGGACCCCAGGCCGCGGCGGGCGTACTCGCTGCCGAGCCGGTCCAGCTGCTGGCCGAGCGCCCCCGCCGCGATCTGCTGGCTGTCGTAGGTGCTGCCGCCGCGCGTCTGCGGATGGGACAGCTGCACCCCCGGCCGAAAACACCGACAGCAGGAGCACGTTGCCGATGACCCGGCCGACATGGTTGTTCACACGGTCGCTCAGGCCGCCATAGCCGCCCTGGTCGGCGCCGGGCATGCCGCCCAGCTCCAGGGTCGAGGCATCGGGGAACACCAGCCGGGTCCACGCGACTTCCACCCGCTCCCGTCCCGGCGTGACCCGGCTGTCGTAGCGGCCCACGAGCCGCGCGCCTTGCGGGATCAGCAGGCGCCGGCCGGTCGCGGTGTCGTAGACGTTATGACGCACCTGCGCCACCAGCGTGCCGGGAAGGTCGCTGGACACGCCGCCGATCATCACCCCGGGGATGACACCGCCGGCCTTCAGCTAAGACCGAGCGCGGCGGCTCGCGCGTCTCGTTCAGGTACGGCGTCTCCGGCCCATCCCGCGGGCCCGACAGGTCCACCGCATCCCCCTGCCCCTCCCCTCCCGACCGGCCGGCCCCGCCCGAGCCGCCGGCCAGCGCCTCTAGGCCGACCGCGGTCGCGCGCGCGCCGACCTGCGGGCCCGCCAGCGCCGCGAACCCGCCCCCACCCTTCCCCGCCGGCACCGTGGTTTCCGCCGTCAGCGCCGAGGCCAGCGCCCGGCGGTGCTCCTCCTCGACCCGCGCCCGCTCCGCGTCGTGGCGCTCCCAGGCCCGGCGCAGCGCCTCGGCCACCTCCGCGTCCGGTGCCGTGGCCGCAGCCACGACGGCCGGCACGGCCGGAGGCGGCGGCTCGCGCGCGAGGGCTTCCGGAGCCGGCGGGCGGAGGGCGGGAATGACGCCGGCGTCGGGAGCGCCGCGCAGCGGCGGCGGCTCGGCCGGCTCGAGCGCCCTCGCCTCCCGCCCCGCCTCGGCGCGCTGGCGCTCCAGGCGGTCGTGGTAGGTGTAGCCGATGGCGCCCACCATCAGCGCCACCAGCCCCAGCGCCACGTAGAGCGGCACCCGGGTCACCCGCCGGCCGCCGCGTTGCGGCTCCAGCCCGTCGGGCGTGTGCGCTGGGTCCATCATTCCGGCAGTGCCTCGCGCACGGTGAAGGGCGAGCCGGCCGACAGGGCACCGCGCCGTGAGCGCGCGTACCAGCGGCCGGCCACCGCCCCGCCGAACTCGAAGCGCACCAGGGCGGCGTGGCGCAGCACGGTGTCCACCACGAAGCGCTCGCCGGTGAGGCGATAGTTCACCAGCTGCTCGCGCGCGTCCGAGCCGATCGCCACCAGCGCCGGCGCCTCGTCGTGGCGCATGGCCGGCGGGACCTGCACGTAGGTGCGCACACCGTCGGTGTAGACCCTGAGCGGCCGCCAGGACGGGCGGTCGACGCTGACCCGGAAGCCGAAGTCGAGGTCCGCCGGGTCGAGCCCGCTCAGGCCGTCGGCCGCCTCCGCCTCGCGCCCGGGTGCGGCGCGGTAGGCCTTCCAGGCGGCGTGCTCGTCCTCGGGGTAGGCGAAGGCCACCACCGGAATCCAGTCCTTGGTCCGGCTGACGAGCGGGACGACGTAGAGGCGGCGGTCGGTGGCCACCGTCATGCTGGTGGTGAGCCCGCTGTCCGACGGCTTCACCACCACCGCCGAGGTGGCCGCGGCACCGCTGCCGAAGACGGTCGGCGTCACCTTCCAGCGCACCGGATCGCCGGGGTCGATCTGTGCGATGGTCTCGCCGGGATCCAGGCGCAGGCTGCAGGCGCGCAGCGGTGCACAGACCACCGAGGGCAGGGTGGCGCCGTAGGCGAAGACCACCGCCCCGTCGGCGCCGCCGTGCGGGGGTGCCGGGGCCGGTCATCCAGCGCCCGGCCAGCGCCATGCCGTGGCGCTCCTTGGCGCTCAGCGCCGCCTCGAGGCCCGACAGCGGGCTCACCGGCGGCGGCGGACTGGTGCGCGCGGGTGTGGGCTCGAGCGCCGGCACGGCCTGCGCCGCGGCCGGGGCGGGCAGGACGAGGAGCGGCAGCAGACAGGCGAGGGCAGGGGGTCTCCGGAGAGGCGCTGCGACCATCCGAAGGCGGTGACGTAGAGGCCCATGGGGTTGCGCAGCAGGGTGGCCTCGTCGGCGGGCGGAACCTGGAAGACGGTGTCGGTGGCCTGCCAGTCCTGGGCGGTGACGGGGGCGCCGTCGCGGGTGCGGCGCGTCTCGCGCCACGCCATCCGCCTGCGCTACCACCTCGTGGTGTCGTTTCCGGCCGGCGAGCGGCCGACCCGCGCCCATCTGGAGGACGTCGAGGAAACGCTGTGCGACGGGCTGGGGTTCGCCGGCCACCAGCGCCTGTCGGCGGTGCACACCGACACCGGCCACCTCCACGTCCACATCGCCATCGACCGCGTCCATCCCGTGACGCTGCGCGCGGTCGAGCCCTACTACGACCACCCGAAGCTGGCGGAACTCTGCGGCGTCCTGGAGGCCCGCCATGGGCTGACGCCCAACAACCACATGGAGACCGGGCGCGCAGCGGGGCCGCGCACCCCCGACGGGGTGGCGGCGCTGGAGGCGCGCCGCGGCGAGCGGTCCCTGCAGGGTTGGATCCGCAAAACCGCCGGAGCGGCGCTCACGGCGTGCCGCGAGCAGGGCAGGGGGTGGGCGGACCTGCACCGTGCGCTGGCGCGCTACGGGTTGGAGATCTGCCCCCGTGGGGCCGGGCTGGCGAATGCCGACACCGGAAGCGGCTTGGCGGTGCGGGCGAGTGCCGTGGACCGCGGGCTGTCGATGGCGGCGCTTACCGGGCGCTGGGGGGCCTATGCGCCGCCCACGGGCGTCCATCCCGAACCGGAGAGGCGTTACCGCCCGCAGCCGCTGCACGCGCACCCGGCAGCCGACGACCTCCACGCCCGGTACCGGCGGGAGCGCGACCAGGCCCTGGCGGCCCGGCGCTCGGCGCTGGCCGACCTGCGCGCGCGGCACGCCGCGTACCAGCGCGATCTCGCCGGCTGGTACCGGGACCGGCACCAGGAACTGCGGCGCGACCGTCGGCTGACGCCGCGGGAACGGCGGCGGGCCCGGCTGGAGCGCAGCGGCACCACGCAGTCGCACATCTGCGACGTCGAGGGCGCCCAATACAGCCCCATCGTCGACACTATGGCCCGCTTGGCCGAAGCGGTGGGCGTGCCGCTGCACGAGATGCTGAAACCCTGATGCCCGCGATGGCCCTGCGGGCGTAGCATCGGGTCCGGGCGCGCGGTGGGTGGCCCGGCAGGGAAGTTGGGCATGTTCATCGTCAGCGAACACGAAGCGGCGCTGATCCAGGCCGCGTGGCACTGGGGAGGCGAGCTGGCCGCGGTGGCCGAGCTGCGCCGGGTGTTCCCCATCTTCCAGGGCAACGAGCGCGCCGCCGATGCAGTGCGCATGATCGCCGGCTGGCGGTCCGCGGGTTGGCGCACGGGGCCGGACCATCCGGATCCGCCATCCTCAAGCTGATTGGAGGCGGATCCGCAGACCGGGGTCCGGCAGGCGCCGTGGAAGCGGGCTCCATGGCACGATGCGGGTCTCTACTCCGGCAAGGCCTCTGGCGGAGTCCGAGCGCAGGCGATCGACGGCGTCCAGGAAGGCGGCTGCCGTGGACGGACCGGGGCAGTGCAGCAGCACCCCGCCGCCATCGGTCAGCGTCACCCATCGCGGAGGCTCCAGGTGCGCGGAGGGGGCTAACGGAAGCGTGATCACGACGCCGCCGGTCACGGCATCGAACCCGATCACCCGCCGCTCGTGACGCATGTCCAGCCAGCACCAGCCGTGCAGCTGGCGGGGAATGGCGAGGTCGGGAGGAACGTAAGCGGCATCGGCTCCTCACGTGGCCGGCAAGGCGTTGAGGTCGGTAGTCTCCCGCACGTGCAGATGATCAGCGGGAGGCGAGGATGGGATCCATGGCGGCGGGCTCGGGCACGTCGTTCTGGCGGGGCCACGTTGAGGCGTGGCGGGCGAGTGGGCAGAGCGGCGGCGACCACTGCGCGGCGCAGGGGCTGTCGCGCAAGTCCTTCGGCTGGTAGGCGTGGCGGCTCGATCGCGAGCGCCGGCCGGCGGAGACGGGAGGCCAGGCCGGGCGTTTCCTTCGGGACGAGATCGCCGAGATCGGCCCGGCAACGGAGGAGCCGGATGTCGCCTCGGCGGTGGACGACCGCATCGAGATCGCCTTGCCCGATGGCGCCGCGGTGCGGGTCGGCGCCGGCTTCGATGCCGCGGGTCCTGCAGGTGCTCGGGCGATGATCGCGCCGCCGCCCAGAGTGCGGGTGCTGATCTGGTCGGAGCCGGTCGATTTCCGGCGCGGCATGGACAGCTTGGCCGCCCTGGTGCACGCGCGATACCCAGCCCGCCGCAACGTGGGGCGCCGATGAAGCTTACCCATCACCCGCGACGTACGCGGCGAGGTCCGCCTCGTCGAACGCGCTTGTGGCCTCGGCCCCTGTGCGCTTGCCGAGGCCGTGCAGTTCGTCACCACGCGACGCGAGTTCCAGGCCGCTTGACCCCGGCAGTGATGCCGGCGACCGGCTTCAGGTACCCTCGTCCAGACTTTGCAACAGCGCCCTCATCACAACTTTCTGGTGATGCCAAGTCTGAGCAGCATCCGCTCAGCCGGCGGAGCGCAGGCGGTCGGGGATGCGGTGCAGGCGGAACACGTCCTCCACCGTCTCGCGCAGCTTGATCAGCTCGGCCGTGCCCTGGTTGACCAGCACGGTTGCCGGGCGGGGCAGGCCGTTGAACTGGGTCGACGCCGTCTCCGAGTACATCCCGGTGTCGAGCATCGCGACTGCATCACCGGGAGCGAGGATCGGCAACTGGCGGGAGGCGGCGAACACCGAGGGGATGCAGGTGACGCCAACCACGCTGGCCTCCTCCTCGTAGGGCCGGCGCATCCCGGTCGCCGGCAGGACGTGGTAGTGGCTGCCGCTGGTCTCGATCCGCATGAGCTGATTGGTGCTGGCATCCAGGTTGACCCAGACATGGCCGAGGTCGCGCTTGACCGTCCCGACCGTCGCGAGAAGCACGCCGGCGTTGCCGATGATGTAGCGGCCGGGCTCCATCCACAGGGCGGGGATCGGCCGTCCGGCCGTCTCCAGCGCGCGCAGCAGCGCGCTGCACACGATCCCGGCGAAACCGTCAAGGTCGAGCGGGTTGAGTGCTCCGCTGCGGCTTTCCGGCTCGCGTCGCCGCGGAATTCCGCCACCGATGTCGAGGATCTCAGGCCAGTAGCCGGTGCGGGCGTGGAGAGCGACGACCATCTCGCCCAGGGTGCGGTACAGGATTCCGATCGGCTCCGGGTGGTTGGAGAAGCGGCCGACGTGCCAGCTGAAGCCGGCGTGGTGCAGCTCGGGCATTCCTGCCATCCGCCGCACCAGCGCCGCGGCGGCATCGAGCGAGAAGCCCCATTTGCTGGCGACCATCCGGTCGTGCAGGCCTTCGGCCTCGCTGACGCCGAAATAATCGCTGCCCACGGTGCGGAAGGCGTCGTTGGTCACCTTGAGCCGCAGGTTGACCCGCGCCCGTACGCCACGCGTACGGGCCGCCGCCGCGATCTTGTCGATCTCGTCCTCGGCGTCGATGTTGATGGTGACGCCGCGGTCGAACGCCGCCCCGATCTCCTGCTCGCTCTTCAGGCTGCCGTTCATGGCGATGAGTGCCGGGTCGGCGCCGGCGAGGAAGGTGGCGTGCAGTTCCCCGGCGCCGAAGCAGTCGCCGCCGCCACCTTCCGCATGAACGATCGCCCGGACCGCAAGGTTGTTGTTGGCCTTGATCGCGTACATGACGTTGACCGGCTGCGGCCAGCGGCTGCCGAAGGCGCGGAAGACGTCGCGGATGTTCCGCCGCAGCGTCGTCTCGGAGATCACGTACAGCGGCGAGCCGAACTCCCGCAGCAGCGTGTCGGCCGCCACCCCGTCGATGGTCAGCGAGCCGCCGGCGTCGATGTCCAGCGTGTCGCTGTCGACGCGCAGACGCGTCAGCTCCTCTGCCGCGTTGTTAGGGGTCTTGTCGTGCATCGTCCTCTGTTCCTTGCTTGGTGTGCGGCCTAGGCGGCCTCGATGCCGCCGAGGAATTCGTCGATGGCGTGGTTGAGTTGTCCGGCCAGCCCGGAGAGGCGGGTGGCCGCCCCGGCGGTGCGCTCCGCCGCCTGCCGGGCCTGGCCCGAGATGTGGCGCGCCGCATCGGCCGAGGCCGAGACGTCGCGGGTGCCCTCCGCGGCGCCCTGGACGGAGCGGGCGATCTCGTGCGTCGCCGCCCGCTGCTGGCCCATCCCCTGCGCCGCCGTCGCCACCGCGCCGCGCAGGCCGGAGACGCTGGTTCCGATGGCGCGCAGCGTGTGGACGGTGGCGTCGGCGGCGTTGCGCACTTCGGCGACGCGGGCGCTGATCGCCTCGGTGGCCTGGCCGGTCTGGGTGGCGAGCTGCTTGACCTCGGAGGCGACGACGGCGAAGCCGCGTCCGGCCGCCCCGGCCCGCGCGGCCTCGATCGTGGCGTTGAGCGCCAGCAGGCTGGTCTGCCCGGCGATGCGCTCGATCAGCGCGGTCAGCTCGCCGATCTGTTCGGCCACCAGGGCCAGGTTCCGCGCGGTGTGGTCGGCGGCCTCGGCACGGGAGGAGCGTCGTCGCTGGCGCCGGCGGCGCGGGCGATCTGGGTGTCTACCTCGGCGATGGAGGCAGCCAGCTCCTCGGCGCCGCCTGCCACCACCTGCATGTGGGCGGACACCGCGTCGGCCGAACGGGCGATGGCCCCGGCTTGGCCGTCGGTGCGCGTGACCAGCTCGATCAGGTCGGCGGCTCCGCCGCGCATGGTTTCGGCGCTGCCGATCAGCTCGGCCACCGCCTGGCCGACGCTGTTCTGGAAGCGGGTGGCGAGGCCGCGCAGCAGCGCCGCCTTCTCCTCGGCGCGGTGGCGCTCGGCCGCTGCGCGCCCGGCTTCCAGCCGGCCGCGTTCGACCGCATTGGCCTTGAACACCTCCAGCGCACGGGCCATGGCGCCGATCTCGTCGCGCCGGCCGGTGTCGGGCACCGCGGTGTCGAGCTCGCCCTCGGCAAGCCGGCGCATGGTCCCGGTCAGGCGCACCAGCGGTCGGGCGAGATGGCGGGCGGCGAACACCCAGGCGCCGATGGCGACCACCAGGGCCAGCGCCGATCCCGCCATGGCGGCACGGGAGGTTGCCGCGAAGGCGGTGTCGATCGCTGCCGAACGGGTGGCGACGGTCTCGCGCTCGACCCGGCGGATCTCGGCGAGCAGTTCGCGCACCACGGCCATCGCCTTGCGGCTGGCCTCGGTCACCGTCATGCGCTTGACGTCGTCCCGTGCCGCTTCCCGCCACGCCCCGACCGCGCCGTCGAGTGCCGCAATCCGGCCGAGCTGGGCGGTGTCCCCGGCCTTGAGCGTGCGGAGCTGCCCGACCGATCGCGTGTAGGAGTCCAGCCCGCTGCCGCGGAACGGCTCCAGGGTTGCGGCGTCGAGCGACAGGATGTAGCGGCCGACCGCGCCGTCCTGGACAATGATGGCACCGGCGATGCCCTCCAGCACGGTGAGCGCCTCGCGGCTGTCGGCCGAGGCGCGCTGGTCGCCCTCCAACACGGTCAGCAGGACGTGCAGCAGCAGCGCCGTCACCACGGTGGCGGCGGCGACCAGGGCGAAACAGGCGAGCAGCTTGTGTGTGATTGAACGGATCATGGGCATGAGGGACAAGCACCTTCCAAGCTCGACCCGCGTGTCGGCCCGGTGGTTCCGGTGGCCGCGGGCATGTCTTCCCCGTCCGCTCCCCCCATGCGGGACGAGCGCTGGCGTCGCATCGTGACGAAACGTCCGGCTAGTGCAGGATCTGCCCAAGGAACGCACGGGTGCGCTCATGCCGGGGGTTGCCGAAGAACTCGGCCGGGGTGGCAACCTCGACGATCTCGCCGCCATCGGCGAAGACCACCCGGTCGGCGATCTCGCGGGCGAAGCCCATCTCGTGGGTCACGCAGAGCATGGTCATGCCGTCCTCGGCGAGCGAAACCATGGTGTCGAGTACCTCCTTGACCATCTCGGGATCGAGCGCGGAGGTCGGCTCGTCGAACAGCATGATCCGCGGGCTCATGCACAGAGATCGGGCGATCGCCACCCGCTGCTGCTGCCCGCCGGAGAGCTGGCCGGGATACTTGTGCGCCTGCTCCGGGATGCGGACCCGCTCCAGGTAGCGCATGGCCAGCCGCTCGGCTTCGGCCCGCGGCATCCTCCTGACCCACACCGGGGCCAGGGTGCAGTTCTCCAGCACTGTCAGGTGGGGAAACAGGTTGAACTGTTGGAACACCATGCCGACGTCGCGCCGCACCGCCTCGATGTTGCGCAGCTCCGCGGTCAGCTCGATGCCGTCGACCACAATGCGGCCCTCATGGTGCTCCTCCAGCCGGTTGATGCAGCGGATCAGCGTCGACTTGCCGGAACCGGACGGGCCACAGACCACGATCCGCTCGCCCTGGCGCACCGTCAGGTTCACGTCACGCAGCACCTGGAAGGTGCCGTACCATTTGTTGACCCTGTGGAACTCGACGGCCGGGGGCGGGGCCGCTGGTGTCTGGGCCGGATCGGCCATGGTGGAGGACGTCATGGTGGTTCCTGGATTTCGGGGCGGTGCTCAGCCGAGCAGCTCGCCGGAATTCTTCATTTCGATGTCGTTGGCCGTGATGCGGTCGAGTCCGGCCTGGCCCATGGTGGCAACGGCGAGGCCGACCAGGATGCTGCCGAGCATCTGGGCGCCGGCCACGGAATCGGGGAAGGAATAGCCCCTCACCAGGCTGAGAAAGGTGTGGTCGGCCAGCGCGCCGATCGGCGAGGTCTCGCTGTCGGTGATGGCGATCACCTTGGCACCCTGGGAGCGGGCGGACTGCGCGAAGCTGCGGACGATGCGGCTGTAGGGGTGGAACGACAGACCGATGAAGAGGTCCCGCGGCGACAGGTCGGTCAGCTCCAGCCCCATGCCGCCGCCGACGTCGAGCAGATGGGTGGCGGGCTTGGCCTTGCGCAGCGAATAGGCGATCGAATGGGCGGGGCCGAACATGGTGCGCCGTCCGGAGACGAACACCCGGTCGGCCGCCACGATGTCGGCGGTGGCCGCCTCCAGCCGGGCGCTGTCCAGGCCGGCCACGGTGTGGCGCTGGATCTCCAGCTCGCGCTCCGCGAACTTGGCGGCGAAGCCGAGCGCGCCCTCGGCGCTTGCGAGCGAGATCAGCTCGGCGGCTTGGCTGCGGTTGCGGTGGGTGCCGGCCATGTAGGCCTCGACATACGAATCGCGGAACTCGTCGAATCCCTCGAAACCGACCTTCTGGGCGATCCGCACCAGGGTGACCGGCGGCACCCCGGCGCGCTTCGCCAGCTCGCGCATCGAGCGCACCGGCACCTCGTCGCCATGGGCGATCACGAACTGGATCGCCTGGCCGACATGCCCGCGCACCTTGGGCAGCAGGTCCCGCAGCTCCCGCTCGATCTCCGCCACATTCCGCTTCGCCATCGATCGCCACTCCCCGCCCGCAACGCCCCATCCGTCGCGGCACCGTCATAGTGGATCATAAAGTTCATGTTGACGCAATCAGAAACATATGATCCATTTTGGGCGCGAACGATCCGGGGGGCGCACTGCCGGCCGGTGCGGTCGCATTCCCAAGAAAAATCGATGGAGGCTCCTATGTGGGGACGCACGCTCATCATTTCCGGCCTGCTGGCTGCGGGATTGGCGATCACCGGAACGCCGGCCCAGGCCGGGCCGGTGTTCGACCGGGTGAAGGCGCAGAACAACCTGCGCTGCGGAGTCGGCGGTTCGATTCCGACCTTCTCCCGCTTGGACGACAAGGGGGAGTGGAGCGGTCTCGACGTCGACTACTGCCGCGCCGTCGCCGCGGCGGTGCTGGGGGATCCCAAGCGCGTCAGCTTCGTGCCGCTGACCTTGCAGCAGCGCTTCACCGCGCTGCAGAGCGGCGAGGTCGATCTGCTTGCGCGCGACAGCGTCGTCAACCTGACGCGCGACGCCTCGCTCGGCGTGATCTCGGTCGCGGCCAACTTCCACACCGGCGCCGGTTTCATCGTGCGGCGCGATTCCAAGGTGACGACGATCGACGACCTCAAGGGGGCGACCTTCTGCATCAGTCAGGGCAACACCGCGCTACAGAACCTTGCCGATACGATGAAGAGCAGGGGTGCGGACTACAAGGTGGTCCAGCTCGAACGCTTCCAGGACACCTTCCGCGCCTTCCTGTCGGGCCGCTGCGACGCCGCCATTGCCGGTGCCGCCGATCTTGCCGGCGCCCAGGTCACCATGGCGCCCAACCCGGCCGACTTCGTCGTGCTGGAGCAGTTGATGTCGAACGATCCGTACTCGCTGTACGTCGCGCGCGGCGATTGGGAATGGTTCACCGTGGTGCGCTGGGTGCATAACGCACTGGTCGAGGCGGAGAACCGGGGCATCAATCAGGCCAACGTGCGCGAGATCGCGGCAAGCTCGACCGACGTCACCGTCCGGCGCATGCTGGGAAGCGACGACAATCTCGGCGGCCTGCTCGGCGTCCAGAAGGACTGGGTGGTCAAGATCGTCGAATCCGTGGGGAACTACGGCGAGATCTACGACCGCCATTTCGGCGCCAAGTCGCTGGTCAAGATGCCGCGCGGGCTGAACAACGTCGCCGCCAAGGGCGGGCTGCTCTACTCGCCGCCGTTCAACTGACCGGCAGCCCAGGTGCTCTGGCTTATCTTCGTTCCATCTGACCGAGGCGGCGCATGTCCGGGACCCAGGCACTTCCATCCCACCGTTGGCGGCCTTCCGGCCGGAAGGCGCGGGCGATCCTCTGGCAGGGGCTGGCGCTCGCCGTGCTGGCCGGGGGAGGGGCCTGGCTGGCCATCAACACCATGTCCAACCTGGAGGAGCGCCGGATCGGCTCCGGTTTCGGCTTCCTGGAGCGGCCGGCCAGCATCCCGATCGCCGAGACGCTGATCGCCTACGCCCCGGGCGACGCCAACCTCCACGCCGTCGCGGTCGGCCTGCTCAACACGCTGCTGGTCACCGTGTTGGGGATTGTCCTGGCGACCGTCCTCGGCACCGTGGTGGGCGTCGCCCGGCTGTCGCGCAACTGGCCGCTGGCGCGGGTGACCGGCCTCTACATCGAGCTGGCGCGCAACGTGCCGATCACCGTCCATCTCCTGCTGTGGTACGCGCTGCTGCAGGGGTTGCCGGCCGCGCGCTCGGCGATCTCGCTCGGCGGGACGGCGTTCCTGTCGAACCGCGGCCTGGTGCTGCCCGCGGTCGGGATGCCGGGTGGCTGGCTGCCGTTGCTCGCCGCCGTCGGCGTGGCGGCGGGGCTGGCGTTCGCCCTGCACCGCCTCGCGGCCCGCCGCCAGCGGTGGAGCGGGCGGCGGCCGCTGGTGTGGCCCTGGGCGGCCGGACTCCTGCTCGGCCTGCCGGCCTGCGCGCTCGCCGTCCAGGGGGCGTGGCCGACGGTGACGCTGCCGCAGCTCAAGGGCTTCAACTTTGCCGGCGGCACCACGATCTCGCCCGAGCTGACCGCGCTCACCCTCGGGCTGGTCGTCTACTTCGCCGCCTTCATCGCCGAGATCGTGCGCGGCGGCATCCTGGCGGTGTCGCCCGGGCAGTGGGAGGCCGGCGTCGCGCTCGGCCTGGACCGCCGGCGCATCCTGCGACTGGTCGTGATCCCGCAGGCGTTGCGGCTGATCATCCCGGCGACCACCAACCAGTACCTCAACCTGACGAAATCCTCGTCGCTCGCCATCATCATCGGCTATCCGGACCTCGTCACCGTGATCAACAGCATCATCACCGACACCGGCCAGGCCATCGAGTGCATCGGCCTGATCATGGCGGCGTTCCTCGCCGTCAGCGTCTCGATCTCCCTCCTGATGAACTGGTTCAACAGCCGCATGAAGCTGGTGGAGCGCTAAGCCATGACCAAGACACTGGTTCTGCCGGCACCGCCGCCCACCTCCTTGGGCCAGGGGATGCTGGTCCGGCTCCGCGCCGCCTGCTTCGACTCCGCCGCCGGCACCGTCACCACGGTGATGGTCGCCGTCCTGGTCGCGGCGCTGGGCGCATGGCTCGCCGACTGGGCGGTGCTGCGCGCCGTGTGGTCGACCCCGCCCGGTGATGCCGCGCTGTGCCGGGCACCGGGCGCCGGCGCCTGCTGGGCGGTGGTCGCCGAGAAGCATCGCTTCCTGCTGTTCGCGACCTATCCGTACGAGGAGCAGTGGCGCCCGGCGCTCGCCTGCATTGTCCTGGTGGTGCTGTGCGTCGCCAGCGGTTTCCGGCGCAGCTGGACCCGCTGGCTGGCGGCCCGATGGCTGATGGTTGGCTGGCTGGCCGGGCTGACGACGATCGCCGTGCTGATGTGGGGCGGCGTGCTCGGCCTGCCCCATGTCAGCCAGGAGCGCTGGGGCGGGCTGCCGGTCACGCTGCTGTTGGCGGTCTTCGGGATCGCCATCGCCTTTCCGCTCGGCGTGCTGCTGGCGCTCGGCCGCCGGGCGGAGGACCTGCCGGTCATCCGCTGGCTGTGCGTCGGCTACATCGAGCTGATCCGCGGCGTGCCGCTGGTCAGCATGCTGTTCATGGCGTCGTTCCTGCTGCCGCTGTTCCTGCCGAGCGGGTTGACCGTCGACAAGCTGGTCCGCGCGCTGGTAGCGTTCTCGATGTATGCCAGCGCCTACCTCGCCGAGGTGGTGCGCGGCGGCCTGCAAAGTGTCCCGCGGGGCCAGCACGAGGCGGCTATGGCGCTCGGCCTCGGCTATTGGCGCGCCACCGTTCTGGTGATCCTGCCCCAGGCGCTGCGGCGGGTGATCCCGCCGCTGGTCAACACCTTCATCAGCCTGTTCAAGGACACCTCGCTGGTGCTGGTGATCGGTGTCTTCGACCTGCTGAACGCCGGCAAGGCCGCCATCGTCGACCCGGTCTGGCAGGCCTTCGGCTTCGAGATGTTCCTGGCGGTCTCCGCCATCTTCTTCGTCTTCTGCTGGTCGATGTCGACATACAGCCGCCGGCTGGAGGACGGTTTCGGCAACCCTCGCGGACGGTGAGGGCCGGAGGGGGCGGCATCGAAAAGGCCGCGTCCCTACGGGCGCCGCTATCAAGGGAAGAAAAGCATGAGGTGCGAGGTCAGCCCGGCCGCTTCGCGCGCTCCACCGCCGGCTCCTTCCAGCGGCCGCGTTTGGCGGAGAAGACGTAGGGCGACAAGGCAACGCTGCTGGTGCCGATCTCGACCAGTTCTCCGGTCGCGAGGTCCCTGCCGGCGATCAGGTCGTTGGCGAGCGCCACGCCTTGCCCCAGTTTGGCGGCCTCGATGGCGAGATGGGCATGCCACAGCCGCGGGCCGCCCAGCCGGGCTGGTGCGTCGACCCCCGCGGTGGCGAACGACGCCAGCCATTGATCGTGGCTCTCCTCGTGGATCAGCGGTGCCGCGATCAGGTCGGCCGGCTTGGCCACCGGGAACACGCGCGGGTTCGCCAGCATCGCCTGCTGCACCCCGACGCGCTTCAGCGAATCGTAGCCGATCGCCGCGTCGGCCTCGAAGGCGAGCAGGTCAGGCTGCCCATCGGTCGGCCGCAGGGTGATCTCGATCGCCGGATGCAGGCTGCGGAAGGCGTCGAGCCTCGGCATCAGTCAGCGGAGCGCGAAACCTGGCATGCACCACACGGTCAGGCTGGTCGACCGTTTCTCCTGATAGTCGGCGCCGCCGGGGGGCAGCGTCACCCCCTGGCGCGAGGTCTGCAGCCGGGGCACGTCGACGAAGGCCTGGAGCGTCTTCAAATGCCGGCTGACCACCGTGTGGTCGAGGCCGAGCTCCTCGGCCGCCCGTCGAACGCTCCTGTGGCGCGCCACCGCCTCGAAGGCGCGGAGGCTGGCGAATGGCGGCAGCTTCATGGCGGGGATCTAGCAGCCGCCGCCGCAAAGGAAAGAGACGCCGCCCGGAGATGGCGTGCGCGGTGCTCACGCCGGCAGGCGCAGGCAGAGGTACTTGATGTCGAGGTACTCCTCGATGCCGTAGCGGGAGCCTTCGCGGCCGATGCCGCTCTCCTTCACACCGCCGAACGGGGCGACTTCGTTGGAGAACACGCCCTCGTTGATACCGACCATGCCGCACTCCAGCGCCTCGGCCACCCGCCAGATCCGACCGATGTCGCGGCTGAAGAGATAGGCGGCCAGTCCGGCGTCGCTGTCGTTCGCCATGCCGATCGCCTCGGCCTCGATCGCGAAGCGGAACAGGGGAGCCACCGGACCGAAGGTCTCCTCGCGCATCACCACCATCGCGGCGGTGACGCCGGTCAGCACCGTCGGTTCGACGAAGTTGCCGCCCAGCGCGTGGCGCCCGCCGCCGATCAGCACCCGGCCGCCCTTCGCCACCGCGTCGGCGACATGGCCGAGCGCCTTGTCGACCGCGGCAGCGTTGATCAGCGGCCCGATGGTGACGCCGTCCCCGACCCCGGCGCCGACCCGGAAGCCGGCGACCGCCGCGGCCAGCCGCTCGGCGAAGCGGTCGTAAACCCCGTCCTGGACCAGGATGCGGTTGGCGCACACGCAGGTCTGGCCAGCGTTGCGGAACTTGGAGGCCAGGACGCCGGCGACCGCCTGGTCGAGGTCGGCGTCGTCGAACACGATGAAGGGAGCGTTGCCGCCGAGTTCCAGCCCGACCTTCTTGACCGTGCCGGCGCACTGCGCCATCAGCGCCTTGCCGACGCGGGTCGAGCCTGTGAAGCTCAGCTTGCGAACCGCCGGGTTGGCGGTCAGCTCGCCGCCGATGCGCTCCGGCACGCCGGTGACGACGTTCAGCACCCCGGCCGGAACGCCGGCGCGGCAACCCAGCTCGGCCAGGGCGAGCGCGGTGAACGGCGTCGCCTCGGCCGGCTTGACCACGACGGTGCAGCCGGCGGCCAACGCCGGCCCGACCTTGCGGGTGATCATCGCGGCCGGGAAGTTCCAGGGCGTGATGGCGGCGACCACGCCGACCGGTTGCTTGATTACGATCAACCGGTTCTCCGGTCGCGGCGCCGGGATGGTGTCGCCGTAGACGCGCTTGGCTTCCTCGGCGAACCACTCGATGAAGGAGGCGGCGTAGGCAACCTCGCCGCGCGCCTCGGCCAGCGGCTTGCCCTGCTCGGCGGTCAGCAGCCGGGCCAGATCCTCCTGGCTGGCCAGGATCAGGTCGAACCAGGCGCGTAGGACCGTGGCGCGCTCCTTGGCGGTGCGGGCGCGCCAGGCGGGCAGGGCGGCCTGGGCGGCGGCGATGGCGCGGCGCGTCTCGACCTCCCCCATCATGGGAACATGGCCGATCGCATTGCCGGTCGCGGGATCGTCGACGGCGAAGGTGGCGCCGTCATCGGCCGCCACCCAGTTGCCGTCGATGAACGCGCGGTCGCGGAACAGGGCCTTGTCGGCCAGGGAAGGCATCGTCATCGCGGGTGTCTTTCGTCGGAAATGGGGTCAGGCGGCATGGGCCAGCGCGGCTTCCAGCCGGTCCATTCCCTCATCAAGGATGGCGTCGTCGGCGGTCAGCGGTGCCAGGATGCGGACGCCGCTGCCGTCGGTGCCGCAGTTCAGCAGGATCAGCCCTTCCGCCATCGCGCGGCGGACGACGGCCCGCGCTACCTCCGGGTCGGGATCGTTGCCGCTGCGGTCCTTGACGACGTCGAAGGCGATCATGGCACCCAGGCCGCGCGGCGCGGTGATGGGAACAAGGTCGTTGCGCGTCCGCATCTTTTCGAGACGTGCGGTCAGGCGGGTGCCGATCGCCTCGGCGCGGGCGCACAGCCCCTCCGCCTCGATCGTGTCGAGCACGGCGAGCGCTGCAGCGCAGGCTACCGGATTGCCGGCGTAGGTGCCGCCGAGGCCACCTGGCTCGGCGGCATCCATGACGTCGGCGCGGCCGACCACGCCGGAGAGCGGAAAGCCGCCGGCCAGCGACTTGGCCATGGTGATCAGATCAGGCCGGACCGGCTGGAAGTGCTCCGACGCGAACATTCGGCCGGTGCGAGCGAAGCCGGTCTGGACCTCGTCGACGATCAACATGATGCCGTGGTGATCGCACAGGAGGCGCAAGGCCGTCATCAGCTCGGGCAGTGCGGCGTGGAAGCCGCCTTCGCCCTGGACCGGCTCAATGGCGATCGCGGCGACGCGTTCCGGCTCGAGATCGGCCGCGAACAGGAAATCGAGCGCCCGCAGTGAATCGGCAACCGCGATGCCACGCGACGCGACCGGGAAGGGGACATGGTGGACGTCGCCCGGCAGCGGCCCGAACGCCTTCTTGTAGGGTGCCACCTTGCCGGTCATCGCCATCGTCATCATGGTGCGGCCGTGGAAGCCGCCGGTGAAGGCGATGATGCCGCTGCGGCCGGTGGCGGCGCGCGCGATCTTGACGGCGTTCTCCAGCGCTTTCGCCCCGGTGGTGAACAGGATGGTCTTCGCCGGGCCGGCGATCGGGACGAGCGCGTTGATCCGCTCGGCCAGCGCCACATAGGGCTCATAGGCCATGACCTGGAACGCGGTGTGGGTGAAGCGCGCGCTCTGCTCGGCGACCGCCCGCATCACCGCGGGGTGGCGGTGCCCGGTGTTGAGCACCGCGATCCCGGCGGCGAAGTCAATGTAGCGGTTGCCCTCGACGTCCCAGATCTGGGCGTTCTCGGCGCGGGCGGCAAAGACCGGCGTCGCCGTCGCGACTCCCCGGGGAACGGCGTTGAGGCGGCGGGCGAGCAGAAGAGCGTTTGTCGTCATGGGCCTTGAACCTCCGGTGGGGCCATGATCCCAGCGCAATGACCGCCCGCGGTGAAAGTGCAAGTTCGGCCGTGATCGGTGCATCGAATGCACCGCCGTCCGTGCCGGCGGGACCGTGTCGATCGGGACAGGTGCCTCCCCGGCCGACGGTGACCGGATCGGAACGTTGAAAAGGGGACCGCGCCCCCCGGGGGCGCGGTCAAGGTGGAACGAGCTCCGGGTTGGGGCACGGTCTCAGTCGACGGCGCGGTCGAGCGTACCGTCGAACAAGGACAGCGGGGGATGGGCCGCAGGATCGGTCATCACGTCGAGCAGCCAGGGGCGGTCGGAGCGCAACGCCAGCTCCAGCGCACCGGGCAGGGCCGCGCCGTCTTCGACGCGTGCCGCCGCGCAGCCGCAGGCCCGCGCAATCTGGGCGTGGTCGACCGGAGCGAAGTGGCAGGCGGTGGTGTAGGCGCCGAACTTGACGGTCTCCGCGTCCTTCTGGAAGCCGAGGATGCCGTTGTTGAGGACGATCACCGTCAGCGCGATGCCGCTGCGCGCCAGGGTTTCCAGTTCGGCCCAGCTGTGGGCGAAGCCGCCGTCGCCGACCACCGCGACCACGGGCGCCGCCGGCCGCGCCAGCTTGGCGCCCATCGCCAGCGGTAGGCCCCAACCGAGCCCGGCGAGGCCGCGGGGGGTGAGGAAGCGCATGCCTGCACCGAGCGAGCGGAGCTGGCCCGCCACCCAGAACGACGAGTAGCTGGCATCGGCCGCCACGATCGTGTCGGGGGTGAGCCGGTATTGCAGCTCCGCCATCACCCGCTCGGGACGCAGCGGGCCGGGGCGGCGGGCGGTGACGTCCCGCCGATCTGCCTCGAAGCGCTGCCACAGCCCGGCGATGCGGGCCTCCACCGCCGGCCGCGTTGCGGCGCGATGGCGGAGATCGAGCGTGCCCAGCGCGTCGCACAGCGCTGCCAGGGTGGGGCCGGCGCTGCCGACCAGGCGGACCGCCTCGTAGTTGCGGCCGATCTCGTTGGGATCGACGTCGATGTGGAGCACGCGGGCGCCCGGTGGGATCAGGCGCCAGCTGTCGGTGCCGTTCTGGTTGGTGCGGGTGCCGGCGAGCAGGACGAGGTCGGCCTCGGCGAGCAGGGCGCGTGAATGCCGCCCCAGCGAGCGCGGACCGACCAGGGGCCCCAGCACGCCGCAGGACAGCGGATGGTGCTCATCGACCGTGCCCTTGCCCATCAGCGTGGTGAACACCGGCAGATGGGCGGCCTCCTGCAGGCGGGCCAGGGCGTGAAAGCCGCCGGCGGCATGAACCCCGCCGCCAGCGATGACAACGGGGAAGCGCGATTCGGCGATCATCGCCGCGGCGTCGCGGATCGCGCCGGCCGCGGGCTGGATCAGGTCGGTTGGCCAATGTCCCAGGCTGGCCCGGCGCGGCGCGGCCGCAACCGGCGCGATCTCACGCAGCAGGTCGGCAGGTAGCAGCAGCACGGCCGGTCCCGGCCGACCGCTTCCGGCAGCGACGAAGGCCGCGTCGACATGGTCGTCGATGCGGTCGCCGGTGACGATCCGGCGCACCCATTTGGCGCAGGCCTGGAACAAGGCGGGGTGGTCGAGCTCCTGGAACGCGTTGCGCTCGGCCTGGGGCCGCTCGACCTCCTGGACCAGCGCCACCACCGGGATGCTGGCCTTCAGGGCTTCGGCCAATGGCGGCACCAGCAGGGTGGCGGCGGGGCCGTTCTGCGCGGTCACCACCGCGATGGTGCCGGAGATGCGGGCGAAGCCGTCGGCCATGGTGCCGCCGGCGTTCTCCTGCCGGTACGACACCTGCCGAATGCCAAGCGCCTCGGCCGCGAGGATGACGGCGGACGGCAGGCTCTGGCCGAAGATCGTCGTGACCCCGTGCCGCTTCAGCGCCAGGGCAATGCGTTGGGCAACTGTATCGTTCATCGAACCAGTCCTTCGTAAACCGCGGCCTGCGTTGCAAGGAAGCCGTCGAAGGCCTGTGCGACCAGCTCGACCTCCGCAAGGCCCATGGGGGTGGAGAGGCAGGCGGCGGCTCCGTTGGGCAGCGCGATGTCCTGCCGGGCGAAGAAGCGACTGAGCGCGGTCATCACCGTCTGCTCCGGTGGGGTGAGAAAGGCTTGGCGGAACTCGCGCGGCGGCGTCGGCTTGGGGTGGATGCGGAACAGCGACGCCGCGCCGGTGACCGAGAACGGCGCATCATGCCGCGCGATCGAGGCGGAGAGGCGGCGGCGCAGTTCGTCGCCCAGCTCCTCCAGCCGCTCGAACGCGGCGTGGTCGAGGTGCTCGAGGGTGACTTGACCGGCGACCATCGACACCGGGTTGGCCGAGAAGGTCCCTCCCTGGGGCAGGGCGGGGCGCCCGGCCTTGCCGTCGAACACCGCCATCACCTCGGCCCGTCCGGCCACCGCGCCGACCGGAAAGCCTCCTCCGATGATCTTGCCCAGCGTGTAGAGGTCGGGGTGGAGGCCGTGTCGTACCGAGGCCCCGGCGTAGCCCTGGCGAAAATTCAGCACCTCGTCGCTGATCACCAGGATGCCGTGGGCGCGGGCGGTGCGCTGCACCGCCTCGACGAACGCCGGCTCCGGCGCGATCAGGCCGGCCCGGCTCGGCATCGGGTCGAGCAGCACAGCGGCCAGCGTGGCGGCGCGCGCGGCGATGGCGCGCGCCGCGCCTTCGGCGTCGTTGAAGCGCAGCGGCACCACCTCGTTCAGCACTGAAGGCGGCATGCCGCGGTAATAAGACACCGCTGCCGGCGCCTTGGACGGTCCCCAGGTGGCGGGAGTGACCGACTGGCTGACCTCGGCCCAGTCGTAGGAGCCGTGATAGGCGCCCTCGATCTTGGCGATGCCGGTGCGGCCGGTGAAGGCGCGCGCCGCCTTGATGGCGAACAGCACCGCCTCGGACCCGGTGTTCACGAAGCGGATGTGCTCGATGCCGGGCACGCGGCCGCGGATCGTTGCCGCCAGCGTGATCTCGGCTTCCGTCGGGCTGGCGAAGCACGAGCCGGAGTGGAGCTGGCGGACGACGGCCTCGGTGACCGGGGCGAAGGCGTGGCCGTGGATCAGCGTGGTGAAGTTGCCGTTGAGGTCGAGCATGCGTCGGCCGTCGACGTCGACCAGCCAGGCTCCCTCGCCGCGGGCGATGTAGCGGGGCAGGGGGTCGCATTCCACGGTCACCCGCGTCGTGCCGTCGGGAAAGACATCGAGGGCGCGGGCGTACGCTGCTTCCGATTTTGGACCGATCGACGGGATTGGCACCGTCATGTTCTCCGTTCCAGGCGGGGATGAAGAGAAGATTGTCATATGATGCAACAATATCATCGGATGCGCCGGCTTTTGCGCGACATGTCCCGACGAACAGCCGTTCCGGCTGCTGTCAGAGTGACCAATAATCAATTTTGATGCAACAAAAAATTCAGATGGAACGATGGATTGCGCCCGCCCGGCAGGCCCTGTGCGAACTCCCCGCGCTTGTCGCGACGTCCGTCACGAGATTGCAAAGTGTGCCTGCTCCGGATTTGGAACAAATGTTACATCAAACGACAATCTAATAGGAGGGAGCTGGTTTCACGCCGCGGTTCGCAGCGATCAAGGTCAAGTTTCTGGCCTGCTTCGCTCTGGTCGGGATGACCGCTACCATGAAGAAGCCCTGCTCCGGCACTCCCGCCTGACTGATGCGCACCGCTCGAACCGGCTACAGCCCGCTGAGCCGCGCCTTGACTTTTGATGATGCGGCATTTGATGGTGCATCATCGTCCGTCCTGTGCGGACGGGTGAGAGCGCGGGAAGGACGGGACGCATGATCAATCGGTGCTGGCCATGGAGAGCCCGATGAGGGAGGCCGCGACCGACGATACCCAGCTGCGGCGGCTGGACCGGCAGGGCAGCCTCGGGGAGCTGGCTTACGAAGCCCTGAAGGACACCATGATCCGCGGCGCGTTCCCGCCCGGGGAGAAGCTGACGGTGCGCCGGGTGGCCGGCGATCTGGGGGTCAGCACCACCCCGGCGCGCGACGCGATCACCCGCCTGATCAGCGAGGGCGCCCTGGTCAACCTGGGGCCGAAGACCGTCGTGGTCCCGGTCCTGACCCGGGCCACGCTCGACGAGGTCACCAAGATGCGGCTCGCCCTCGAAGGGCTGGCTGCGCAGGAGGCGGTGGCGAATGTCGGAGAGGCGGCGGCGGCCGAGTTCGAAGCGATTCAGGTGGAGATCAACGCCGCGATGGATCGCGCGGACTATCAGTGCGTCCTGGCGCGCAACAAGGATTTCCACTTCCTGCTCTACGGGCTGTCGAAGATGCCGCGCCTGGTCGCGGTGATCGAGACGCTGTGGCTGCGCGTCGGCCCTTCGCTGAACGGCCTGTATCCCGAGTACGCCATCAACCGGCTCGGCGTCTCCAACCACCAGTGGGCGATCCGTGGCTTGCACGACCGTGACGGGGCCACGGTGCGCGCCGCGATCGAAAACGACATCCGGGACGGCTACCGTCGCCTAACGAAATCCCTCGGCTTCGACCGCGCGGACGACGTGCCGGGCTGAGGCGGCCGCGAGGGCGGTCGCGCGCCGGCCAGCGTTCGTTCTCGGGGTCCGAGTAGCAGAGGAACGGGATTCTGAGCTTCCCTCGGGGGAATGGACACCGGGTTATGCGGTCCGCAGCTCGGCCTGTTCTGGGGTGATGTAGCCGAGGGTCGAGTGGAGCCGCTGGCGATTGTAGTAGCCTTCGATGTAGGCGAACAGGTCCCGCTTGGCGGCCTCGCGTGTGGGATAGTGCTGCTCATGGACGAGTTACGCCCTCAGGCTGCCGAAGAAGCTCTCCATAGGGGCGTTGTCCCAGCAGTTTCATTTGCGGCTCATGGATTGGACGAAGCCATTGCTTTTCAGGGCTTTGCGGTACTCCGCCGAGGCGTATTGGCAGCCGCGGTCCGAGTGCAGCAGCAGCCCCGGCCCGGGCCGCTGCCGCTGTATCGCCATGGTCAGCGCGGCCAGTGGCAACTCGGTGCGTAAGTGGTCGCGCATCCCCAGCCGATCACTTTCCGGCTGAACAGGTCCAGGATGGGGGCCTCGTACAGCCAGCCCTCGTCCGTGGCCAGGAAGGTAATGTCGCTGACCCAGACTTCGTTCGGTGCGGCGGGCGTGAAATTGCGGTCCAGGAGATTGGGCTCCCGCTCGGCAAAGCTAAGGTATCGCCGGGACAGGGGCTTCGACGAACGGGACAGATGCGACGGCGGCATGCCGCCCGCATCGCGAAACCAGCGGCCTCCGACCGGCTGCGAGATCCCCACCTGCATCGCTGCGTCCTCGCTGGTCAGGCCCGCAGCCACCAACGTCCAGAAGCGGCGCCGGTCCTCTCGACGCCCAACCCCTGGCCTCCCTGGTGACCTCAGCTTCTCTCGCAAGGCCCGTTCCGAACGTCGCCGACCTGCCATCGCCCCACCCCCCGCATCGGTGTTGCGACGACCGCTTGAATTCACCCAATACGTTGCCATCAAGTACACCGAGCGTCTCACCGCCGCCGGCGTCGAACCCTCCGTCGGCAGCGTCGGTGATTCGTACGACAATGCCTTGGCCGAGACGATCAACGGCCTCTACAAGACCGAGGTGATCCGGCGCCGCGGACCCTGGCGCACCCTGGAGGCCGTCGAGTTCGCCACCCTGGAATGGGTCGACTGGTTCGATCACCGGCGCCTCCTCGAACCCATCGGCAATATCCCTCCCGCCGAAGCCGAAGCACGCTACTATGCTCAAGCCGACAGCGTCGCCATGGCGGCGTGATCCAACCAAATCGGCCTCCGGGAAACACGGTGCGGTTCAGTGCGCCGGCTGGCTTGCGCGGGCTGTGGGACCCAAGGCTGCGGCTACCGGGCGGTCGAGGCGCCGCCGGCGCCGCTCTACGCCCGACGTTTGGAGGAGCTGATCGAGCCGGCCTGCAGGCTGACGGCGGAGTGTGGCGCGTGCCATCGCCGACGCGCGTTGGATCCGTTGTTGCTGGCCCGTACTCGCAAGTTGGGTCCGGACACGACGCTTTGGGATGTGCGACGCGCCTGCGCTGCGAAGGATGCGGGCGGTTCAAACCGACAGCGAGGCCAGGGCCGGGACCGGCCGCTGGATCGATTTTTACAACGCCGACCGCCCGCACTCGGCGCTCGGCGGCAGAACCCCGACGAGGCCTATAAGGGCCCATTGGACCGGATCAGATTGGCGGCATAACACGAACCTGAACCAAGCTTATTCCAGCCGCAAAACTGTCCGGGGAACGGGGACCACCTCACTGCCGGCTGACCCCGGCCGATCCGGCCCCCGCGCACAGTCACACCGGCTCCACGATCACTCGCGGAACACCGTCTCCCGCTTCTGCCCGATGGTTGGCAGGAGGACCACCACCAGTGCCACCAGCGCCAACACGAGCAGCGACGCCGTCAGGGGCCGGGTGAGGAACTGGGTGGGATCGCCCCGGAAGAGGAGCATACTGCGCCGCAGGTGCTCCTCCAGCATGGGGCCAAGGACGAAGCCGAGCAGCAGCGGGGCCGGCTCGCAGTCGAGCTTGTGAAGCGCGTATCCGAACACCCCCATGGCCGCCATCACCAGCACGTCGCCCGCGCTGTTGTTCACGCTGTAGACGCCGATGGCGGAGAACACCACGATGGCCGGAAACAGCCAGTGGTAGGGAACGGTCAGCAGCCGCACCCAGATGCCGATCAGCGGCAGGTTCAGAACGACCAGCATGAGGTTGCCGACCCACATTGAGGCGACCAGACCCCAGAACATCTCGGGCTTGTCGGTGATGAAGGACGGCCCCGGTGTGATGCCGTGGATGATCAGGGCGCCGACCATCAGGGCCATCACCGGGTTGGACGGGATGCCCAGCGTCAGCATCGGGATGAAGGAGGACTGCGCCCCGGCGTTGTTGGCGCTTTCCGGCCCGGCGACGCCTTCGATGGCGCCTCGGCCGAAGGCGGCGGGGTTGCGCGACATCCGTTTTTCCAACGCGTAGGACGCGAAGGAGGACAGCAGCGCACCGCCGCCCGGCAGGATCCCGAGCAGGGAGCCCAGCGCCGTGCCGCGGAGCACCGGCGGGGTGATGCGCGCGAGGTCCTGCCTGGACAGCATGAGACCCTCCACCTTCGCGGCGGTGGGTGTCCGGTCCTCGTGCGACTCCAGGTTCTTGATGATTTCGCCGATGCCGTACACGCCCATCGCCAGCGCCACGAACTGCAACCCGTCGGTCAGGTTCTCCAGGCCGAAGGTGAAGCGCGCCTCGGTGGTGTAGACGTCGCGGCCGATCAGGCCGAGCAGCAGGCCCAGGATGATCATGGCGAGCGCCTTGAGAAGGGATCCGGACGCCAGCGTCACCGACGCGATCAGACCCAGCACCATCAGCGCGAAGTATTCCGGCGGCCCGAACTGCAGGGCGAGTGCCGCCAGCGGCGGTGCGAACAGCGCGATGAACACCGTGGCTATGGTGCCCGCGACGAAGGACCCCAGCGCCGCCGTCGCCAGCGCGGCGCCGGCGCGACCCTGGCGGGCCATGGCGTAGCCGTCGAGCGCCGTGACCACCGAGGTGCTCTCCCCGGGCAGGTTGATCAGGATCGCCGTTGTGGAGCCTCCGTACTGCGCGCCGTAATAGATGCCGGCCAGCATGATCAGCGCCGACACCGGCTCCAGCCCGAAGGTGATCGGCAGCAGCATGGCGATGGTGGCGACGGGTCCGAGCCCCGGCAGCACACCGATCAGCGTGCCGAGCAGCGCACCCACGAAACAATAGAGGAGGTTGGAGACGCTGAGCGTCGTGGCGAAGCCCAGGGCCAGGTTGTTCAGGATGTCCACGCCGGTGCTCCCCAGTCAGGCCAGCCAGGAGCCGATCATCGGGATCGGAAGGCCGAGCCCGCGGATGAAGACGAGCCAGGTGAAGGCCACCAGGAAGGCGGCAAGCATCGCGATCCCCAGCGGCCGGGCCCGACCGCTTGCCATGGCCGCCAGGATCGTGCTGCCGGCGACGGCAGGACCGAGGCCCAGCCCGCCCAGCCCCAGCCCGAAGACCAGGACGGAGGCGGACACCAGGGCCAGCCCGCGCCAGGAGACACCTTCCACCGCCGTGCCGCCGGCCACCAGGGCCCGCAAGACGATCACCAGCCCGAGAACGCCGAGCACGGCGGACAGGAGGAGCGGGAAGTATCCGGCACCCATGCGCAGCGCCGTGCCGAGCGACAGGTCCCTGGACAGAAAGGCGAAGCCGGCGGCAAACGCGATGAACATCAGGCCCGAGAGGGAATCCCGGCTCACCAGCGCGGTCAGGATGGGGTGGCGGACCATGGGGCTCACTGCGGCTTGATGTTGCCCTTTTCGATGACTTCCTTCCATTGGGCGGTCATCGTCCGGATCAGGGCTGTGAACTCCTCCGGCATGGAGGAGACGGGGGTCATCCCGAGACCGCTCATCCGCTTCACCGTCTCCGGCTGCTGCATGAAGGCGCGGATCTCCGTCGCCAGCTTGGCGATCACGGCGTCGGGAGTCGCGGCGGGCGCCAGGAAGCCGTGCCACGCGGTCGCCTCGAAGCCGGGGACGAACTCGGCGACGGTGGGGATGTTCTTGTCGAAGTCCGCGCGTTCCGGCGTCGCCACCGCCAGCATGGCCAGCTTGCCCGCCGCGACGTGCGGCAGCAGCAGCGGCACATTGTCGAAGGCCAGCTCGATGTTGCCGGCCAGCAGGTCGGGGAGCATGGCGCTCGATCCCTTGTAGGGGATGTGCACCATCGACGCCCCCGTGCGCTGCTGGAAGAGCTCGCCGGCCAGATGCTGGGTGGTGCCGATGCCGGAGGAACCGAAGCTGACCTTGTCCGGGTTCGCCTTGAGATAGGCGATGAGGTCGGGAACGGTGCGCGCCTTGATCTTGTCGGGGTTGACCACGAGAACGTTGGGCACCACGCTGACCTGCGTGATCGGCTTTAGGTCGCGCAGCGTCTGGTAGGGGAACTTGGCGCCGTAGAGGGTGGGGTGCACCGCCAGGTTGGAGGTGCTGGCGAGCACCAGGGTGCTGCCGTCGGGTGCCGACTTGACAACCTTTTCCACACCGGACACGCCGCCGCCGCCGCCGATGTTCTCCACCACGAAGGGCTGGCCGAGGGTCTTCTGGAGGTGTTCGGCGACCATGCGGCCGATGATGTCGGCCGTGCCGCCGGCCGTGAAGGGGACCACGACCGTCACCGGCTTGGTCGGGTAGGGCGTCTGCGCCGAGACCGGCCCGGCAATGGGCCCGGCCATGGAAAAGCCCAGCAGAGCGGCGGCGAGGAACTTGAGCTTCACGGTTTCCTCCATTTTTGGTGCTTGGTGCGGCGCCGGCCGGTGCCTGCGGGCTGGCCGGGGCGTCCACGGGCCGCCACGCACGGCAATCCGCCGGTGGGCGGCCGGCAGGCCGCTCGTGCCTGGAGCCTGCCGAGTTGCCGTCTATCTGTCAACATGTAAATTCTTTGCGTGCATGATTGTCCGTCACGCGCCGATCCGCGGAGGCTCTCGGTTCCACGACGGATAGTCGATACAAATCAATAGATTGGAAATTGCAGGGCGATCGCTGGTGGGCAGGCAGATCGTGCGTGCGGCACCGGCACCGCCATCGTCCAGCTGTCGTCTATTGTAAATCTGCCAGTACGACCGGGTGTCCGGACCGTCAGAGCGACAGGTCCAGCACCTTGCCCTCGAAAATGCGGTCGCGGGAGCCTTCCAGGTGGCGCCGCATGAGATCGCGGGCGGCCTCGGCGTCTCGGTGCCGGATGGCCTCGAAGATGCCCTTGTGCTCCTCGAACACCCCGGCCAGACCCGATTTCGGGCCCATCAGCGAGACGCCGTGGAACTTCATGCCCACCGCGATGTGGTCCTTCAGCGCCAGCATCGACGCGGTGTAGTAGTGGTTGTTCGTGGCGTGCGCCACGGCGCAGTGGAAGGCGTAGTCGGCATCCTCCCGGTGCAGATGGGCCTTGGTCGCGTCGTGCATCAGCTCCAGCGCCGCCGCGATGGCGTCCAGCGCCGGGTCGTTCCAGCGCAGCGCGGCGAAATAGGCGTGGTCGGGCTCGATGGTGAGGCGGAACTCGTAGCAGCGCTGTATGTCGGCGATGGTTTCCACCGGCGCATAGCCGAGCACGCGCGACCCGTTGCCGCGCTTCTTCACGAAGCTGCCGGCGCCCTGGCGCGAATAGATCAGCCCCTCGTCGCGCAGCCGGCCGAGCGCCTCTCGCACGATGGGGCGGGAGACGAGGAACTGGGACGCCAGTTCATGCTCGCCCGGCAGCTTCTGGTCGGGCTGGTAGTCGCCCGCGTTGATCATGGTGAGCAGCAGCTGGTAGACGCGCTGCGCAAGCGGCGACTGACGCGCCCGCGCTCCGCCGGAACGGTCGTCGTCGAGCGTGTCATCGGTGGCGATCGGTTCGGCCATGGTGTCTTTCCGCGCTGGGTGCCGCGTCACCGCGGGGGTGCGAGTCCACGGGTCGGCGTCGTTAACATGTAAATGACGCGATCGCCTGTCCAGTGCCGTTTTCCGTTGCTCAACATTACAACATATTGACAGGACGGTCCAGCCGATCTATCCGTGACGCCAACCAGCGGCGGATCACCGCCGCGCGACCGGAGGAAGGGTGCCGTGGCGACGAATTCCACCCCATGCGGACCCGTGCGGGACGCGCCCGCGGTGAGCCCGTGACCCCGTTGCGGCTGATCGCCGACGACCTGACCGGCGCGCTCGACACGGCGGTGTGGTTCGCGGGACCCGCGGACCCGGTGCCGGTCCACTGGGGCGCCCCGGCCACCCTGTTGGCGGGATCCTCCATCGCCATCGACAGCGGCACGCGGGAGGCCGGCCTTGGTGCGACGCTGGCCGCCACCGCGGCGCTCGCCGCCCGGCTCCACGGCGGACCGGACACGCTGCTCTACGCCAAGTTGGACAGCCTGCTGCGCGGTCACGCGGCGGCCGCGATCGCCGGCTGGGTGGAAGCCGTCAACCCCGCCCGCTGCATCATCGCCCCCGCCTTTCCCCTCCAGGGCCGCGTCACCCGCGGCGGCGTGCAGCAGGCCCGTCTGGCCGGTGGCTGGCAGCCGGTCGGCGCCGGCTTTCTCCACGACCTCGAACGGGAAGGGCTGTCGGCCGCGCTCTGCCGTCCCGGCGACGCCGTGCCGCCCGGCGTCAGCCTGTGGGACGCGGAGACCGATACCGATCTCGCGGCCATCGCCGCCGCCGGGCTGTTGGCGGGTGCGGGGCAGGGCGACCACGTCCTCTGGTGCGGCAGCGGCGGCCTGGCCGCGGCGCTGGCCGGTCGGCTTGGACGTGCGGTCCCGGTGATGCGCGCCGGCGTCTTGCCAAGTCCCATCCTCGGGCTGTTCGGGACGGACCATCCCGTCACCGACGCACAGTTGTCGGCCTGCGCATCGTCCGTCCTGGCGCTGCCAGACGCCGGGGAGGGCGGTGCCGCCGCGCTGGCGGAGCGCCTTGCCGGCGGGGGCGCCGTCCTGGCCCGTCCATCGCTGCCGGACGGTCTGCCGCGCGAGGCCGCCGCCGGTCGCATCGCCGACTGGCTGGACAGGCTGGCGCGGCGCCTGCCACCGCCCGGCACGCTGATCGTGGCCGGTGGCGAGACGCTGCGCGCGCTCTGCCGGTCGCTCGGGGCCGAGCGTCTGGATCTCGACGGGCAGATCGAGGCGGGCGTGCCCTGTTCCGTGCTGCGCGGCGGGCGCTGGAACGGTGTCCGCGTCGTGTCGAAATCAGGTGCCTTCGGCGACCCGCAACTCTTGCGCCGGCTGATCGCCGCCGCCGTACCATCCACCCAGGGAGACCCCGCATGATACCGCACCTGGCCGTCACCATGGGTGACCCGGCCGGCGTCGGGCCGGAAATCATCGTCAAGGCCTGCCGCAAGTTGAAGGACCGCCTGGACGCCGGCGAGCTGCGGCTGCTGATCATCGGCAGCACGCCGGCGTTGCGCGCCGCCCAGGACGCGATCGACAACGCGCCGCCGATCCCGGAAGTGACGGCGGACGACGCGTCCTGGCCGGCGCTCGCCTGCCTGCAGGCCGGGCCGGAGGGGGAGCCGATCCGGCCCGGCGTCCTGTCGATGGACGCCGGCCGCTTCGCCTTCCTGGCCGTCGAACGCGGCGTGCGGCTGGCGCAGGCCGGACGCATCCAGGGCATCGTCACCGCGCCGCTCAACAAAGAGGCGCTGAACAAGGCCGGCTACCACTATGCCGGCCACACGGACATGCTGGCCGACCTCACCGGCGCTCGCGGTTCGGTGATGATGCTGGCGCACGGCAACATGCGCGTCAGCCACGTGACCACCCATGTGGCGCTGGAGGAGGTGCCGAAGCGCCTGACGCCGGAGCGGCTGCGCTACGTGATCGACCTCACCGACGAGGCGCTCCGGGGTCTCGGCTTGCCGCGCCGCCGCATCGCCGTCGCGGCGCTCAACCCGCACGCGGGCGAGGGCGGTCTGTTCGGTCGCCAGGACATCGACGTCAGCGAGCCGGTGATCCGCCGCTGCGTGGAGGAGGGGCTGGACGTGGTGGGCCCGGTGCCCGGCGACACCGTCTTCGTGAAGCTGCGCGCCGGCCAGTTCGACGCGGTCGTCGCCATGTACCACGACCAGGGACACATCCCGGTCAAGCTTCTGGGCTTCAACGTCAACCCCGCGACCGGGGCCTGGGATGCGCTGAGCGGCGTCAACATCACGCTAGGCCTGCCGATCATCCGCACCTCCGTCGATCACGGAACCGCCTTCGACATCGCGGGCAAGGGCATCGCCAACGAGACGAGCCTGATCGAGGCCATCGATTACGCCCGGGCGCTGGCAGCCTGTGCCGCCCCTGCCCAGCCCCCCGCCCAGCCCGCTGAGGACCTGCCATGACCATGAACGATCCCTCCCGGGCCATCGAACTGCTCCGCCCGCCGCGCATCGAGTTCGGATCCGGCACCGTCGGCACCGTCGGGCGCTGGGTGCGCGACCGGGGCCTCCGCCGCGTCCTGGTCGTCGCCGACGCCTTCAACGCCGCCCGGCTCGACCGGCTGGAGCTGGACGGCGGCATCACCGTCTTCGCCGAGGTGAAGCCGGAACCGGACCTTCCCAATCTGGAGGCGCTGCTGGCCGTGGCGCTGTCGGTCGACCCGCAGGTGGTCGTCGGCCTCGGCGGTGGCAGCGCCATGGACCTCGCCAAGCTCGCCGCCGTGCTCCCCGGCAGCGGCCAGTCCCTGGCGGAGGTGGTCGGGCCGGAGCGGGTGGCCGGCAAGCGGTCGCTTCTGGTGCAGGTGCCGACCACCTCCGGCACCGGCAGCGAGGCGGGCACCCGCGCCCTGGTGACCGACCCGGCGACCCGCAACAAGCTGGCGGTGCAGAGCGTGCACATGCTGGCCGACCTCGCCGTCATCGACCCGGACCTGACGCTCAGCGTGCCGCCGGCACTGACCGCCGCCACGGGGGTGGACGCGCTGGCCCATTGCGTGGAGGCCTTCACCAACCGCAAGGCGCACCCGGCCATCGACCTGTACGCGCTGGAGGGGGCGCGGCTCGTCGGGCGCTGGCTGCCGCGCGCCATCGCCGACGGCGGCGACCGCGCGGCCCGTGCCGGACTGTCGCTCGCCTCCCTCTACGGCGGCTTCTGCCTGGGACCGGTCAACACCACCGCCGGGCATGCGGTGGCCTATCCGCTCGGCACCCGCCACAACGTTCCGCACGGCGCCGCCAACGCGCTGATCTTCCCGCATGTGCTGGCCTTCAACGCGCCGGCCGTGCCGGAACGCACGGCGCTGGTGCTGGAGGCGCTGGGCCTGCCGCCGGCAACGGACCCGGCGGCGGTGTTCGAGGCCGCCCATGGCTGGTGCCGCGGGCTGGGGTGCGAGATGCGGCTGTCGGCCTACGGCGTGCCGGCCGACGACTTCCCGGCCATGGCGTCGGAGGCGCATGCCATCCGCCGGCTGCTCGACAACAACCCGCGGGACGTCGGCCGCGATGACATCCTGGCGATGTACCACGCCGCCTTCTGAGCCGATCCACCGCGCCGCCGTCCCACACCCATTCCGAGGCTTCAGGCCATGACCAGGATCACCGGTCCCTTCGTCGCCATCGTCACCCCCTTCGACGCGGAGGAGTCCGTCAACGCCGCCGCACTCCGCCGCCAGGTTGCCCGGCAGGCCGCCGTCGGCAACGGCGTGTTCTGCGCCGGCACCAACGGGGAGTTCTACGCCCTCTCCTTCGAGGAGAAGGTGAAAGTCGCCGCGATCTGCGTCGAGGCGGCCGGCGGGCGCGTCCCGGTCCTGGCGCATGTCGGCGAGATCTCGACCCACCAGACCATCGCGCTGGGCAAGGCCGTCCAGGGGCTCGGCGTGCGCGCGGTGTCGGCCATCACGCCGTCCTTCATCGCCTGCTCGCAGGATGAGCTGATCGACCATTACCGCCAAGTGGCGGACGCTTTGACCGTGCCGGTGTATCTCTACAACATCCCGGCGCGTACGGGGAACACGCTGCAGCCGGACACCGCGCGTACGTTGGCCGAACACCCGAACATCATCGGCATCAAGGACAGCGCCGGCTCGCAGGAAAGTCTCGACGGCTTCCTCGCGATCGCGCGGGAGCGGTCGGACTTCGACGTGCTGGTCGGCCCGGATTCGCTGGTCCTGCACGGGCTGCGCCATGGTGCTGCGGGCTGTATCTCCGGCCTGGGCAACATCGCCCCCGTGACGCTCAACGGCATCCACGCCAGCTTCGTGCGCGGCGACCTCGCCGCGGCGGAGGAGCATCAAACCCGCTTCAGCACCCTTCGCAAGGACCTGTACGCCTTCGGTTTCCCGCCGGCCATGGTCAAGAGGGCGCTGCGGCACGCCGTGCCGGACGTCGGGGCCAGCCGCGCGCCGGTGCTGATCGCCGGGGAAGTGGATGCCCGGATCGCCGCGCTCGCCGCGACCTACGCCGAAGCCGTGTGAGGAGCCGGTCCATGACCTTGACCGTGGTCAGTCTCGGCGGTCCGGTGACCGAAGGCGCGGAAGCGCTGCTGCGCGACGCCGGAATCCGGTCATTCGCCACCGGCGCTTATCCGAAGAAGGAGGAGACCCTGGCACTCCTCGCCGAACGGCAGCCGGACGCGATCGTCGTGCGGCTGGTGGAGCGGATCGACGAGGACATCCTGCGCGCGTCGCAGCGCCTCAAGGTCGTCGCCAAACATGGCGCGGGCACCAACGACATCGACGTGGCCGCCGCGGCCCGCCTTGGCTTGCCGGTGCTGGCCGCGGTGGGGGCGAACGCCCGATCGGTGGCGGAGCATGCGCTGGCGTTGATGCTGGCGCTCGCGAAGGACGTACGCCGGCAGGACGCCTTCGTGCGCGGCGGCGGCTGGGCGGCGAAGATCTATACTGGTTTCGAGTTGCACGGGCGGCGGCTCGGGCTGGTCGGCATGGGGGAGATCGGGCGCAGGCTCGCCGCGATGGTCCAGCCCCTCGGCATGACGGTGGCTGCCCATGACCCCTTCGCGCCGGATGGAGCGTTCGGGCCGGACATCGCGCGGGCGGCGGATCTGCCCTCGCTGCTGGCCGGGAGCGACGTGGTGAGCCTGCATTGCCCGCTCACCCCGCAGACCCGCAATCTGATCGGTGCGCCCGAACTGCGGCTGATGAAGCCGACGGCTCTGCTGATCAACACCGCCCGCGGCGAGGTGGTGGACGAGCCGGCGCTGGTGGAGGCACTGCGCGGCGGCGTCATCGCCGGCGCGGGGCTCGACTGCTTCTCGCCGGAGCCGCCGGCGGCCGACAACCCGCTGTGGGGGCTGGACAACGTGATCCTGTCGCCGCACATCGGCGGCGTCACCGAGGACGCCCGCCGCGAGGTGTCGCTGCGAACCGTGCGGAACGTCATCGCGCTCCTGTCCGGGCAGGACGTCGATCGCCACTTTTTCGTGCACCCGTGACGGGCCGGAGGACTGACCGGATGAGGCCGAGCTACGTCAAGCTGGTGGAGAATGTTCCGCTGCCGCGGATGGCGCTCGTGCGCCAGCGGTTCGACACCGGCGGCACCCCCGACCCGGCCTGCGCGGTGCGCGAGGCCATGGCGGCGGCCCCCGTGGTGGCGGGGAGCATCCGGCCCGGCATGTCGGTGGCGCTCACCGTCGGCAGCCGTGGCCTTGCCAGCCTGCCGGAACTCGTGCGGGCGATCGTGGCCGAACTGCGCGCGCTGGGCGCCCAGCCCTTCATCGTCCCATCGATGGGCAGCCACGGCGGCGCCACCGCCGAAGGGCAGGTGAAGGTGCTGGAGCAGCTCGGCGTGACGGAGGCGACCGCCGGCTGCCCGATCCGGTCGAGCATGGAGACGGTGGAGGTCGGCCGGCTCGACAACGGCATGTCCGTGCGCGTCGATCGCTTGGCTTTTGAAGCCGACGGCATCGTCCTGTTCAACCGCATCAAGCCGCACAGTGCCTTCCGCGCCGCGAACGAAAGCGGCTTGGTCAAGATGCTGTCCATCGGGCTCGGCAAGCAATCGGGTGCGGAGAATTGCCACGCCTGGGGGTTCAACCACGTCGGCCGCTTCATCGTCGAGATGGCGCGCGTCAAGCTGAGGACCTGCCGGGTGCTGTTCGGCATCGGCACCATCGAGAACGCCTACGACCGGCTGTCCAAGATCGTGGTGCTGCCGCCCGACGGCATGATCGAGCGCGAGCGGGAGCATCTGGCAGAAGCCATGCGCAACATGCCGCGCCTGCCGCTGGGACCGCTCGACCAACCGCTGGCATCCGGTCCGCTGGACGTGTTGCTGGTGGACCATGTCGGTAAGGAATTCTCCGGCAGCGGCATGGACCCGAACATCACGGGCCGCCCCTCCACCACCGCGATCAGCGGCGGCCCGTCGGTGTCGCGCATCGTCGTGCTGGACGTGACGGACAAGAGCCAGGGGAACGCCAACGGGGTGGCGCGCGCCGACGTGATCACCGAGCGGCTGTTCGACCGCTTCGACCGGGAGTCGGTCTACACCAATTCCCTGACCTCCGGCGTGCTAATCGCCGCGTCGCTGCCGATGGCGATGCCGGACGACAAGACCGCGATCCAGGCGGCGGTGAAGACCTGCGAATCGCAGACGCCGGACGCGATCACCATGATCCGCATCCCCAACACCCTGCACCTGGAGCATCTCTACGCGTCCGAGGCGCTGCTCCCGCGGCTCGCCTCCCGGCCCGGGATCGAGATCCTGGGGGAACCCGTGCCGATGCGGTTCGACGCGGCCGGCCGCCTTCTCGACTCGTGGCCGGACGGACATTGACGGTCGGCGCGTCAACGTGAAGTGGGAACCGTGCGCGCGGTTCCGGCAGCTTTCGCGCCAGCTTGATCGAAACGGCGGGATGAACGTAGAGGGTCACGTCTCTGCACGAGGTGACTGATGCACTGTGACCCAGCCCCTGGAAAGAGGTCTAGGTTGAAATAGAGTCCGACCCAACGGAGAGGGGTTGGACGATCATGAAGGCGAGCCGTTTCAGCGAGGCGCAGATCATCGCCATCCTGAAGGAACAGGAGGCCGGAGCGAAGACGGCGGAGGTGTGCCGCCGTCACGGCGTCAGCCAGGCGACGTTCTACAAGTGGAAGGCCAAGTACGGTGGAATGGAAGTTTCCGACGCTCAGCGTCTGAAGGCGCTGGAGGCGGAGAATGCGCGGCTGAAACGGATTGTCGCCGATCAGCAACTGGACATCGTGATGCTGAAGGACGTGGCATCAAAAAAATGGTAACGCCCGCCGTTCGACGGAAAGCCGCGGTTCATCTGGTGACGGGACATCAGGTGAGCCAGCGGCGGGCGTGTCGTGTTCTGGGGCTTGGCCGATCGAGCGTCCGTTACCGGTCGCGGCGAGAGCCGGACGGGCTGACGCGGGAACGGTTGCTGACGCTGGCGGCGGAACGGCGGCGCTTCGGCTATCGCCGCCTGACGGTGCTGCTCCGGCGTGAAGGCCTTCGCGTCAATCACAAGCGCGTCTATCGGCTGTACCGGGAGGAAGGGCTGGCGGTGCGTCGCCGCGGCGGTCGCAAGCGTGCACTGGGTGCCCGGCTGGCGCCGATGGTGTACGAGCGGCCCCATCAGGCCTGGGCTTTGGACTTCGCCAGTGACAGCTTGGCCTGCGGCCGGCGTATCCGGTTCCTGGTGGTGATCGACGTGGTGACGAAGCTGAACCTGCTGTCGATCGCCGACACCTCGATCAGCGGCCATCGGGTGGTGCGCGAGCTGTCGCGGCTGGTGGAAGTCCACGGCAAGCCGGGGCGGATCATCTCGGACAATGGCACCGAGTTCACCTCGAACGCGGTGCTGGGCTGGTGTCAGGAGCGCTGCGTGGACTGGTGCTACATCCGACCCGGCAAGCCGGTCGAGAACGCCTACGCCGAGAGCTTCATCGGCCGCCTGCGGGACGAGTTCCTGAACGAGACCCTGTTCCTCAGCCTGACCCAGGCGCGGGCCGAGTTGGCGGCATGGCGGGAGGACTACAACCACGTCCGCCCACATGGCGCGCTCGGTTGGCGGACGCCGGCCGAGCACGCGGCGCGGTGGTGCCCTGTGGATTTGCTGGACAAGCCTGCCGGCTTGCCCACAACTCCACAGGGCCAGCAAACAGCAATTTTCTTTTCATCGGATGTGATCGACAGGGCGGGTGTCAGCTCCCACGTCAGGCATCAACCGCCGAGACTCTACTGATCCCTGGAGCAGCGGCGGGGGCTGGGTCAATATCTACATGCATCGCGTTTTTTGGCTGGGTGTGTTTGCTACCGAATAACGGGCTTTCTTGTCGGCCCAGTTGCGGACATGGCCGCCGTCGAGGCCGATGACGATCGGGCCTTCCGGGATCGGCAGCCCCTTCCAGTCGGCCGGGCACCCTTCGATGAACCCGATCCGTTCGGGTCCGAGGTCGGCGTCGCAGCGGCGGGCCACTTTATGGAGGTGGTTGCGGATGGTCGAGGCGTTCACCGTGGTGCCGATCGGCAGTACCTCCTTCAGCAGGTCGGCCGTCAGCCCGTACGACACCAGCGACGCCCACTTGCTCTCCAGGTACAGCTGCTCCGGCGCGGTGTGTTCGGTGAACAGCCCGGTCAACGGGCAGAAGGTCCGACGGTTGGCGGCCTGACAGCGGCAGTGGACCAGACGCGGGCTGGGCAGCCGGACCACACCGAAGACGGTGCGGAAGACGATGGTCTCGTGTCCCTTGAGCGGTTGCCGCCGCTCGCAGGCGGGACAGTGGCGGTGCCGGGCCACATGGTCGGCGGCCTGGGCGGTGACCATACGGTTCTGGATGCCGGCCAGCAGGGTCTTGGCCTCGGCGAGCGACAGCCCCACCGCCGCCAGTTCCTCGGTCAGCCGGTCGAGGTGGAGAACCGTGTCGTCGCTGAGCACGGTGTCGTTGTCGCCGACGATGCGGAGCTGGATCTCGACGCGCATGGCCGCCTCCCCATGGGTTTTCCAGAATGCCCGGAGAGGAAAACCGGCCGCGCCGGCATCCCCGCCGGAGGCTTCAGTCTCGCGCCACACCGGCCTATGCTGCAACCCGGTCTGTTCTCCAGAACCGCCGAGGCAAACTCATGGCCAGGTACATCGAGCGGGGTGCCGGTGAGATCGCCGCCCTGATCGCCCGCGAGGGGCTGGACTACCTCCAGACCAAGGCCGTCTTCAAGGCGGCGCGCCGGATGGCCGGGCTCACCGCGCCCAAACCCCGGCGCGGCGCCCCCGCCCGGCTGAGCCTGGAGGAGGAGCTGCGCTTCATCGACCACGCTTACGCCCACAGTGGGCCGGTCGGCCTGATGATGCAGACGCTGCTGGAAACCGGCACCCGGGTGTCGGAGTTCGTGGCGCTGCGGATCGAGGACGTCAGCCTCGCCGAGCGCATCGTCACCATCACCGCCGGCAAGGGCGGCAAGCGTCGCGAGGTGCCGATCCGCCTCGAGCTGGCCCGGCTGCTCGCCCTGCACATCGGCAAACGGCGGGCCGGGCCCCTGTTCCCCAGCCGCGAGAAGGGAGCCGGGCCATATCCGCACGTCTACTCCCGGCAACGCATCGGCCAGATGGTGCGCGAGGTCGCCGACGCCGCCGGCATCACCAAGCGCCTGTACCCGCACCTGCTGCGCCACATCATGGCGACCAGGCTGCTGGCGCTCGGCCTCGACATCACCGACGTCCAGCGCTTTCTCGGTCACGACGACATCGCCACCACCGGGAACTACGCCGAGACCAGCGCGGCGACGCTGCGGCGCAAGTTCGACCAAGTCACCGCCCCCGGCGGCCGGGTGCTGGTGCAGGTGATCGCCGCCAACCACGGAGCTCCGGCCGCCGCCTTCGCCGCCGACCTGCTGGGCGGCTCCCGTCAGAGCTGCTGATGCATGACCATGTGGTGCTCGTCCTGTCAGAAGCGGCGGTTGACCGCGCGCCGGGAAAAGGCGTTGGGCAGGAAGGGCTCGCTGGCCCGGATGCGGTCGGCGACCTCCTCCAAATTCCAGCGCGTGTCGGGATCGTCGAGCAGGCCGATGTTCTTCTCGACCACGATCGCCTCGATCAGGCCGGCCAGCGTGGCGACGTCGTCCATGGCGTCGAACCCGACAGCGTTGTGACGCCGGTCCGCATAGCCCTCCGGCCCGCCGCAGTCCTCGGGCGGACAGGTGTTGTCTCCGGCGATGCAGACCGGATAGGACCGACCCGGCTCGGGATCCAGACGATCCTCGATCCGGACTTCGTGCCGCCAGAAGGCCGCCATGTCGTAGTCGTAGGTGATCTTGGTCCCCTTGCGGAACCGGAAGGCGTTGAGGGGCACGCGCGGCGAGGAGACGCACAGATCGAACGAGCCGTAATGGACGGCTCGGATCCGGAACCGGTAGAGGTGGATGCCTTCCCAGCCCATCGCCACTTGAAGGACGCCGTGCAGTTCTTCGAGCGTGTACGAAGCCGGCACCAAGATCCGCCGCCACACCATGGGTCTGACCTCCAGCAGGCGAACCTTCACCTGCAGGATCGAGCCGGAAGGCGGTTCAGGAGGCGTGCTCTTGGCAGACGGCCAGCGAGGCATGGTTACGTCCATTTCGCAGAGACGTTCCCAAACCTACAGACCTTCGGCCCGCACGGCTATCCGAACCACCCAGGGGTTCTGCATGCTCTCCGGGTGCGATCCCCGGCGGTTTCCGCCAGATGCCAACCGTTCTTACGCTCCAGAGGGGCCAGCAGCCCGCGTAGATAGCTCAAGGCCCGTTGCCGCCCCTCCACGCGACGAAAACGCGGAGCCAGGTGCCCGACCAATTCCTCCAGGGCGCTGGCCCATCCGGCTGCTTCGCTGACGGCCGTCATTCGTGGATCCTCCCTGCTGATCCACGCTCAACAGTCAACGCCGCTCAACGTCACCTTCGGATAATCCCCGCTGTAGTACTAAGCCGCCGATCCCCGTGCTGGCGCCGACGAGTTTGCCATCGGACAATTCGATGGTGCGGTCGAACAGGTCGAGCGCGCGCGGGTCGTGTGTGACGACGGCGATGCCGGCACCGCGTTCGTCGGCGATTCGGCGGAACAGCGCGATCACCTGACGGCCGCGCACGCTGTCCAGCGCCGCGGTCGGCTCATCGGCAAGGATCAGCGGGGGATCGTTGGCCAGCGCGCGGGCCACCGCGACGCGCTGCTGCTCGCCGCCGGACAGCCGGGCCGGGAGGCTGCTGGCGCGGTGCGCCAGGCCGAGCGCCCGCAGCAGACCGCCCGCGTGGCGACGGGCCGGTCCCGGGGGAACGTCGTCGATCTCCAGCGCCAGGGCGACGTTCTCCGTGGCGTTCAGGAACGGGATGAGGTTCGGCTTCTGGAAGACGAAGCCGATGCGCCGCCGCCGCACCTCGCGTAGCCCGTCGAGGTCGGCTCCCGGCCAGGACACCCGCTGACCGCCGATGCGCACCTCCCCGGCGGTCGGCGGTTCGAGAAGCCCGGCGATCAGGAGCAGCGTGCTCTTGCCCGATCCGCTTGGCCCCATGATGCCGAGCAGTTCGCCGGCGTGCAGTTCGAAGGAGACGCCATCCAGCGCGCGCACCACGCCGCCGCCGTCATAGTGCTTGACGGCGCCATCCACGCCGAGGACGGGGGGCCGCGTCATGACAGGACCTCGCGCGCGTGGACCCTCATGGCCCGGGAGATCCCGAACAGGGCGGCGATTCCGGCAATCGCCAGCACCGTCGCGAACAGCGCCGCCAGATCCGCGACCGTCATCTCCACCCGCCGCGGGAACAGCGGGAAGACGAGGTGGGCGATGCCGACGCCGGCCAGGAAGCCGCCGGACCCGATGAGCATCGCCTGCTGCCCGATCATCGAGACGACCACGCCGTTGCGGGCCCCGATCAGCTTCAGCAACGCGATCTGGTGCAGCTTCTCCAGCGTCATGGTGTGCACGATCAGCGACACCACGATGGTCATCACCGCCAGCAGGACACTGGTGAAGGCAAGGATCTGCACGCGCAGCCGCCACAGCCGCTTGTTGAGGAGCAGGTCGACCTGGTCGTCCCGGCTGAGGACCGCCACGTCGCCCCACCGCCGGATCGCCGCGACGACCGCCGCCGGATCGGCGGCGGAATCGAGGGCCACCAGCACGGCGGCGATCTTGCTGTCCTGCGGCACGGAGCTGGTGGTCGCCGCACCGGACCGGTTGCCGGCGGCCCGGGCCAGCAGCACCTCCTCCGCGGTGCGGCGGCGGGCGATCGCCTGGGCGTCGTTGATGGTGACGAACAGCAGCCCGTCGCCCATCTGGTCCACCATGCCGCGCGTCAGCCCGACGACACGATGGTCGTCGGCCCCCAGCCGCACCACATCGTCGATCGCGAGCCCGACGCTCTCGTCGGCGACGGCCTCGAAATGGCCAGCCGACAGACCCCGCCCCTGGGCGAGGCGGAGCCACCCGCCGTCATCCGCGGGGTGGTCGATGCCGGTCACGGTGGCGCGAAGGGAGCGGCCTCCCGCTTCGAATTGCTGGTTGAACTGGACGAAACGGCGCACGGCTGCGACCCCCTCGACCCCCTCGACCCGGCGGTCCAGGGTGGCGGACACGGCTGATCCTTCGGCGAAAGGGCCGGCCCGCCCGCCCTGTACTACCCACAGGTCGGCCCCGATGTCGCGGACGATCAGCAGCGCGTCGGCGATGATCCCGCGGTAGAGCCCGACCATGCCGATGGCCGCGGTGACCAGCAGACCGACCCCCGCCATGGTCAGCAGGAAGCGCACGGCGTTGAACCGGATGTCCCGGAGAGCCAGGTTCACGATCCAGTCCCCGCGGCCGGAGCGGCGCGGCTGACGCGCATCCATTCGTACACACCGGATGGACCCAGAACGACGTCGCCGGGCTCCATACCCTCCAGCACCTGGACACGGTTTCCGCTGCTGGGTCCGAGCGTCACCGGCCGCCAGTGGGCCCGCCCGCCGATCAGGAACCATAGGCCGGGCCGCCCGTCCCGCCACACCACATAGTGGACCGGCACGGTCAGCGCGTCGGCCCGCGTCTCCACGGTGACCGCCGCGGTGCCGCGCTGGCCGATGGCCCAGTTGACCGGAAGCCGGTCCGGCCGGATGTCGGCCGTGAACTCACGCGTTTCGGTGTCCACCAGCCGGCCCAGCCGCAGCACCCGGCCCGGGGTTTCCCGGCCTGGCTCCGACGGGAAGGCGATGCGGGCCGGCTGGCCCGGATGCAGGTCCCCGATCAGGCTCTCGTCGAAACGGGCGGTCATCACGACGGTGCCCGGATCCACGAGCTGCAGGATCGTGGCGCCCGGTGTCACAAGATCGCCCAGCCCGCGGTCGCGCGCCACCACGATGCCGGCGAACGGCGCGCGCAGCAGCGTGTCGTCCAGCATCGCGCGGCCGGCCGCTTCGGTCGCGGCGGCCTCCCGCACCCGGGCCTCGGCGCGGGCGACCGACGCGCCGGTGCGGGCCAGCTCGGCTTCGCCCTGGGCAAGGGCAGCCTGCGCCGCGTCGAAATCGGCGCGGGTGCTCCAGCCGCGATCGCGCAACGCCGCCTGCCGTTGGAAGGTGGCCCGCAGATTGGCGAGCCCCGCCGATGCCCGGTCCTGCTCGGCCCGGGCCTCGGTGACGGCGCGCAACGCCGCCTCGTGCGAGGCGGTGGCGGCTCGAAGCTGGGCCTCGCGGTCGTCCGACGCGATCCGGGCCAGGGGCGTGCCCGCCGCCACGCGGTCGTTCCGGTCGGCATGCACCGCGACGAGCTGACCCTGAACGCGCGCGCTGATCTCCGCCCGCACCGTCGCGTCGAGAATTGCCGGTCCGCTCCGTTCCACCGCGAAGGCGCTTGGCGTGGCGGTGCTTGCCTCCGCCGGGTGCGGCCATCCGAAGCGATGCACGAAGACCGCGGCGCCGGTGACCGCGACGGCGGCGAGCACCAGCACGACGCGACGTCCATGGCGCCGCGGACGGGAGGGGGGCCGCGTCCCGATCAGAGGTTCGTGTTCGGGCGGCTCCGGCAGGCCGTAGCTGGTGGCCTGCCGGTTGGCCGTACGCGGGATGGCAGCGGTGGACATGGAGCGGCCCGCCTCATCGGGTGCCGGCGGCCGACAGGGACATCGGGCGGGCCTGCTGCGGAAGATCGGCGAGCGCGTCTCTACAGGGGATGGACACGCGCTCGATCTGCTGGTTCAGGCAGGCGAGGATGCGGCCTCCGCCGGGCTGAACGCCATTGCACAGACGCTGGCCGTCGGCCCGGCAAGCCTGGGCGATGGCCTGCATGCGGGCGCGAGTCTCCGGTGATACCTGGGAGGGTGACACCTGGGCGGCGGCGCTTCCGGCGGCGGTGGCAGCGGCCAGCAAGGCCGCGAACAGCGCCCGGCGCAGGGCCGGCCGCACCGTGTGGTTGCTGATGGTCATGGCGGTTTTCCTTCGTGGCTGGGCCGCGGCAGTTCAGCGGCTGATGCTGCCGGTGTGGGAGTAGGTGTCGCCGGCCGGGGTGGTGACGGTGCGGCTCGCGCTGCAGGCGCCGTCGACGCAACCGGCGCTGCCTGTGCGGGTGGCGGTGCGCCCCTCCGGGCCGGTGCGTGTCGTCTGCCGCGAGCAGCTCCCGCTGCTGCACGACCCGGTCGCGCTGTAGCTCGTCGATCCCCAGGGGCCGGTGAAGGAGCGGTTCCGCTCCCAGGCATTGGCACCGGTGCCGAGCCCCAGGACGAAGCAGGCGGACAGGAAGGTGGCGAGGGTTATGGTCTTGACCATCATGACATCCTCCGTTTCGGTCGGGAGGCGCGGCGTCGCGCCCCATGTCGGATTGGATGTTGGCCGACCACTGTATGGCCGCGATGACCGGACGGTATCGTCTCGTCACCGGGGATCAACGGTCCGTATCAAAGTGTAAACGGCCACAGGATGCGCTTGTACGGCCGCCTCCGCTGCGCAACCATGCGGTCATGACCGAGCCCGGACCCAACATCCTCATCGTGGACGACGACGCGGACATCCGCCGCCTCGTCGGCGACCTGCTGCGCCGCGAGGGCTTCCGGGTGGAGGCGGTGGAGAGCGGGGAGGAGCTGGACCGGGCGCTGGGACGGATGCGGCCGGACCTCGTGGTGCTCGACCTGATGCTGCCGGGCGAGGACGGGCTGTCCATCTGCCGCCGGCTGCGCGCCGTGGATTCCCTGCCGATCCTGATGCTGTCGGCGAAGAACGACGAGATCGACCGGGTCGTGGGGCTGGAGCTTGGGGCGGACGACTATCTGGTCAAGCCGTTCGGGCCGCGCGAGCTGCTGGCGCGCATCCGCGCCATCCTGCGCCGGTCCGGAGCGGCCCCGGCGGCGGTGCCGCTCCGCCGCTTCGCCTTCGACCGCTTCATCATCGACCTCGATGCCCGCCAGCTCACCGACGGCGAGGGGCAGTCGCTGGCGCTCACCAGCGGAGAGTTCGATCTGCTGGCCTGCCTCGTGCAACGGCCGAGACGCGTCCTGTCGCGCGACCAGATCCTGGATTTCACCCGCGGGCGCGGCGCCGACCCCTTCGACCGCACGGTGGACATGCTGGTGTCGCGGCTGCGCCGCAAGCTGGAGACCGCCAGCCCCGGCTCAGTCCTGATCAGCACGGTGCGCAGCGGCGGCTATCTGTTCACCGCCATCGTGCGGCCGGCACCGTGACGCGGTGGGGAAGGGTGCCGGTGCTCGCCCGGCTCGGCCTGCGCGCCCGTCTCACCGGGATCGTGCTGGTGTCGATCCTGTGCCTGTGGCTGGTGTTGGTCGCCGCCGCCTACCGCATGCGCGACCTGGATTCGGACTTCGGGCTGCCGCCGCCCGACCGGGTAGCGGCGCTGGTGGCCCTGGCCGAACTCACGCCGACCGCCGACCGGCCCCGGTTGTTCCTGGTTGCCGAGGCTGGCGGGCTGCGTGTCCGAACCGAGCCACGCCCGCCCATCGCCGGATCCGCGGAGGCGGCCGACCATCGGGTGGTTCAGCCCTACCTGCGGGCGCTCGAGGGCCGTGTCGTGACGATCCGTCCGGTCCTCGATGGCTGGCAGTCGCGGCGCGTGCTGTGGGTCTTCGCGGCCGGCGCCCCTCTGTTCGTACTGGAGGTCGCACTCGCCGCCGGGGACACGCTGGTGGTTTCGGTCGGCAGCCCTCTTCCCGTCACCGCGATCGGGCTTCCGGTCGGGGTCTTCGCCGGGATCGTCGGAACGCTGGCGGCGCTGGCCGCACTCATCGTGCTGCACCGGGAGATCCGACCGCTGATGCGGCTGGCCGCGGCGGTCGACCGCGTCGATCCGGTGGGGGAACCGGTGCCGCTCCCCGTGATCCGCGCGCGCGCGCCGGAGATCCGGGCGCTGGTGACCGCCTTCGAAAGGCTGCAGGGGCGGTTGGCGGCGATGCTGCGTGCGCGCATGGCGCTGATCGGCGGCATCCAGCACGACCTGCGCACCATGGCCACCCGCCTGCGCCTGCGCGTCGAGCGGATACCCGACCCCGCGGAGCGGGACCGGGCGGTCGGTGACATCGCGGACATGATCGCGCTGCTCGACGATGCCATGCTGGCGAGCCGCGCCGGCGCGCGCGAGCTGGACGAGGAGCTGGTTCCCTTCGCTCCCCTCGTCGCCGCGGAGGTGGAGGACCGCCGCCGGGCCGGCGCGCCGGTGGACCTGCGGCTCGGGCCGGGGGACGCGGAGGCGGCGGTCATCGGCGACCGGGTCGGGCTGCGGCGCATCGTCGGCAACCTCGTCGCCAACGCGGTGACCTATGGCCGGGTCGCCCATGTGCAGGTCGAGGCGGCGGCCGAAGGCAGGTCTGACCTTCCGGGGGGGTGCGCCGTCCTGACCGTCGACGACGAGGGGCCGGGCATCCCCGCCGACAAGCGGACATTTCTGCTGGAACCCTTCGTTCGGCTGGAGGAGTCGCGCGCCCGCCGCACCGGCGGCGCCGGGCTCGGCCTCGCCATCGTCCGCAGCCTCGTCGAGGCGCACGGCGGCACCGTCGACATCGGCGACGCGCCGGGCGGTGGCGCCCGCGTCGTGGTCCGCCTTCCCCTGTTCCGGGCGTGACCGCCATTGTCGTCGCGCAGCCAGCAGTACCGCCGGGATTGTTCTTGCAGGGGAATTGAGACCGTTTCAAACCTGGGGGGTCTCACGCCGCGCGGTGAAAGGGGCGGCGGGCGTATGGCTCAGCGGCGGTGTGCTCCGAAGCGAGGGTGCCGTTCATCACGGCTGTGCGCACCTTCAGCATCCGGTGGGCGCCGCGCGGAGACCAGCGCATCTGCTGGTTGGCGCCCATGCGCCGGTGCAGCAGGCGCTGAACCGTGCTTTCGGTCGTCGCCGTGGAGATCGGCTCGTCCCGGTGCCGGGCGGCGGCGTAGTCGATGATCAGGTCGGCCTGTCCGGCAATGTAGGTTTCCAAGGCGCGCAGCAGCGTCGCCACCTTCCGGACCGGCGTGCTTTCGGCGGCTTTCACGCTGGCGTCGAGGTCGGCCAGGAGGTTGCCGATCAAGTCCAGCGCCCGTTCGGTCTGGCCATGCCAGAGCCGCCAGCGCAGACGGGTCACGGCCTTGGCCAGCATCGTCGTCCGCTCCGCGGCGGCTGGCACCGTCGTGGCCCAGCCCTTGACCGCTTGCGCCACGTGTTGAACCCGCATCGACAGGTGGAACCAGTCGAGGACAACGCATCTGGTAGGTCCGCACCGATTTCACGTGCCCCGCGTCGATGGCCAGCGTGATCGCCTCCATCGGCTTCGGTGAGCCCTCGTCGGGCAGGACAACCGCCGCCCGTTCGAGCCGGGCTCCGACCAGGAGCGTGCGCCGGCGAACGGTTTCCACCTCCGGAGCCGTGTCCACCGGCAGCAACTCGGCCAGCAGCGCCTGCGCCCGTCGATACGGCAGTGCGCTGCCCAGGCTGGCCAGGACACGTTCGTACTCCGGGGTGCAGCGGTCGGGCATGATCCCGGCGACCGGGGGCAGTCTGCGCCGGCAGGCCACACCGCAGCGGCAGGGCTCAAAGCGAGGTGCGCGCGCACCTCCACCGTGCCGAACAGCGACACCAGACGGCGGGAGCGGTAATCCTTGAGCGGGCGCGACGCGCCGCAGTGGCTGCACCGGCGACGGTGGCGACAGTGCGCGTAGGCCTGGGCGGTTACCAGGACGTGCTGTACGCCGGCCAGGATCACCTTGCCCTCGGCCAGACTCAGCCCGAGCGTTGCCGCCTGACCGACGGCGGAGCGCCCACCCTCGGAGGTCACGCGCTGCGTCACCGTGCCGTCCTCACCCGTCACCTCCACCATCACCCGCCACTTCATTGCGCCCCCGGGTTCGCTGCTTTCCCAGTGCGCTTTACCATCATCCCCCCAGGTTTGAGACGGTTTCTGCCGTCATCATCGACCGAGCGACGCGACTCCCCATCCGAGGAGGGTGAGCGCACTCAACCAGACGGTGAACGCAGGACCGCCCTCCATGCCCAGCAGGAGCAGCCCCGGCGCACACACCATCGTGACAGCGGCAAGCGGCCGATGGTGCGTCGCCTGTTGGGGAAGCCCGAGGATCCGTCGGCGCTTGGGGTTGGTGCGGGCGAGGCGCACGAGCGCGACGGCGCTCACCGTGACCGCGCCGAGGACGGAGAGTCCCATCATTCGGCCGCCACCGAACGGGGCCTCGGCATCGTCTCCGGCCGCATCGCCCAGCCGATCAGCGCCGCCCCCAGTACCAGCAAGGCCAGATCGATGGAAAGCACCGTTCCTTGCCCATCGTACAGCGCGGTGCCCCAGCCGATGCCGCCCGTCACCATGCGGCACGGCGGAAGCAGGACCACGCCGGCGCCGAGCAGGCCGCGGTACAGGCGCCTCGCGCCATCCTCGTCGCGGTGCAGGAGGCCGGGGAGAACACCCGGGATCACGCCCACGGCAAACCCGGCCGGCGTCCACCGGAAGGCGTCCGCGTCCACCGCGCCGGCCAGAAAGCAGGCGTGGGCCGCGGTCAGCATCGCCACCGGCAGGCCATAGCCGACGATCGTCACGGCCCGGCCGAACCCTTGCCACAACGGCTGGGCGTCGCGCCGCCGGAGCCACAGCCGCATGCCGGAGACCACGACGAACGCCATCATCGATCCCAGCCCGACCCAGATGGACTTCGAAGGGGCTCCCGCAAAGCTTCCGGTGTGCAGCGGCCACATCAACCCCATCAGGAGCGCCCCGCCGGATGGCTGGTTGCCGATGACCGGACGGAGTTCGAGAAAGCCACCGCTCACCCCGTCGTACACGGTCCGGACGAAATCCATCCCGTCGGGCGGCGGCCGGTGGAAGGTCCTGATCCGGGCATCGGCCCGGCCGTAGCGCTCGATCGACAGGGTGTCGACCGGTGACCCCGCGCGCGCCGCGGCGTCCGCGACGACGCGGTCGAGGCCGGCCAGCGGTGCCGGCCGCGCATCGGTCACGACCGGAGGCTCGAACAGGGCCTCCGCCGCGGCGACCTCGTCGCCGCCGAAGGCAACCTCCGTCAGCAGGGGGAAGACCACCGTCCCGGCGAAGCTGAAATAAGCGCCGGTGAAGCCGAGTACAAAGGCGAAGAGCAGCGCCCAGCTTCCCGCCAGCACATGGCGGTCGCGGGCCGACACCAGGCGCCGCCCCGGCCGCACGGGCACGAACAGGTCGCGGACGAGGTGCCGGTGCATCAACAGCCCGGTGACACCCATCGCCACCATCAGAAGGCCCAGCACCCCCGTGAGGATCAGCCCCCAGGGCGGGGGTACGTGGAGCTGCACGTGCAAATCCACCAGGAAATCCTGGAGCGCGCTCGCCTCGTGCCACGCGGGTTCGCGAAACACGAACCCCTCGTGGCGGCTCAGCGTCCCACCGGTCACGGGATCGAGCCGGAACAGCGTGCCGTAAGGCTCCGGTTCCCCGCTGTCCGGGTGCTGGATGTCGGCATGGGGGAACACCAGAAGCTCGCCGCGGGCGTTCGCGAACACCGTGATGTCGGTGCGATGCTCCGCCGGCGCCGCTTCGATGATCGGCCGCACCCGGGTGTCGATGCCGGGGACGATCGGCTGGTCCGTCCGGATGCCGCCGGCCGACCATGCGCCGATCTCGTCGCCGAGCACGACCACGGTCCCGGTGACGATCACGGCGTAGAGCAGCAGGCCGAGGATGGTTCCGGACCAACCATGCACGGCCGTCAGGCGCTTCATCTGCGCGCGGGTGAGCGTCACCATCGGAGCGATCCCGAAAGGGCGATGACGATCAGGGCGCCGCACACGCCGTGGACGAGTGCGCTGAACGCCAGTCCGCGGACCAGGTTCTCGACGAGGCAGGCGTGGATGAAGGCGGCCGCCCAGGCGAGTGGTGCCAGGACCAGCGGGTAGGCGATGTGGTTGACGCCGGCCGCGCCGGCCGGGAACCACAGCGGCATCGCCGTCGTGAACAGAAGCGCCGCCGTGATTGCGCCGGGACCTGCCAGGATCCAGCGGATCGCGGCCGGGCGGGCGTTCACCGCCGCGGCGATACGTCGGTGGGTCGTCGTCATCAACCTGCGCATGGTTCAGTACGAAGCCTTCAGCCGGAGCACGACGTTGCGCGGTTCTCCCGGCCAATTGAAGAAGCCGGTGGCGCTGAACGTCTCGTAATAGGTCGTGTCGAACAGGTTGTTCACCGACAGCGAGGCGCTGACCGCCTCGGTGAGCTTGTACCCCGCCGACAGGCTGGCGACCGTGTAGGCGCCCTGGTGGGCGGCTCCGTCGGACGTCCGGGTCTGCGCCTTGATCCCGCCGCCCAACGACAGCCCGACCAGCGGCGAGCCATCGGCGAAGTTGTAGTTCACCCAGACGCGCGCGCTGTGGCGCGGCGTCATCGTTGCGAACCGTGTTCCGGCATTGGGGCCGTTCTCATAGCTGGCGAGCGTGTAGACATAGCCGGCGAACAGGTTCCATCCCGGTGCGGGGCTGCCCGCCAGTTCCAGGTCGACACCCTGGCTGCGCACCTCGCCCGCCGCCTCGTAGCACAGCGATCCGCCGCAACCGGGGATGAGCTGGGCGCGGTTCTGGTCCTGGATGCGGAACAGGGCCGCCTGCGCCGTCAGTCCGCCGTCGAGGAATTCGGCCTTCACACCGGTCTCGTACTGGGTGCCGACGATCGGCTCCAGGAAGTCGCCGGAGGGCGATTGGTTGGTCTGCGGCCGGAAGACGTCGGTGTAGCTGGCGTAGACCGACAGCGTGTCCGTCACGTCGTAGATCAGTCCGGCGTATGGCGTGACGACGTTGCGCTCCTCCTGCGTGCGGCTCCAACCGCCGCCGACCGGGCGGGAGAACGCCTCGTAGGTGCTCAGCCGTCCGCCGACGACGACGGTCAACGGGTCGAGCACCTTGATGCGGGCTTGCCCGTAGTAGCCGAATTCTTCGGTCCTGTTGTCCGCCAGGGGTGTCAGGCTGAGGGTCGGCTCGGGAATCGCGCGGTCGAAGATGCTGAAGGTGCCAAGATTCGCGAAGCCGCTCCAGGCGTCATAAGACGAATAGCGGCTGCCGTTCGCCCCGACCAGCAGCGTGTGGGTCCGGCCGAACAGCTCGACCGGGCCGGAGAGGTGGACGTCGCCCGTCCAACGGTTGTTCTTGCTGGGGTTCTCGTACGCGACGAAGGCTTGCGTGTCGGTTGCGGGATCCACCCCTGGGCCGAACGACGCCGCGATCTTCTGTTCCCAGATGGAGTGCAGGAAACGCAGGCTGCCCTCGGCCCGCCAGCCGTTGTCGAAGGCATGGGTCAGTTCCGCGTAGGCTTCCTGGTTGGCCGCCCTGGCGTGCGACCAGTCGGCGCCGACATAGGTCGACCGGTCGGCGAGGAACGCGCCGTTCGTGTACCGGGGCTGTCCCCAGCTCGCGTTGCCGTCGATGTCCTGGTAGGCGCCGGAGAGGGTGAGGATGGTACGTTCCGTGATGTCCATCTCGACGGCGCCAAAGGCGAACCGCTTCTTCTGGTGCATGACGTCGTAGAAGAAATCGCGGTCCTGGCCGACCGCTGCGAAGCGGTAGCGGATCCGGCCGGACTCTGTCGCAGGGCCGCCGATGTCGACCTCTCCGCGATGGTTGTCCCACGAGCCGTAGGATGCCGTCCCGGACACATGGAACTCACCGGTCGGCCGCTTGCGCACCATGTTGATGGCGCCGCCGGGCTGCCCCTGGCCCTGGAACAGGCCGGCCGGGCCGCGGAGCACCTCGATGCGGTCGTACATCGCGGTATCGAACTGGGCGATGCTGTTCATGTCGACGATCGGGATACCGTCCAGTTGCCCTCCGACATCGAATCCACGCGACTGGAAGCCCGGATTGAAGCCGTTGGACGCGGGCGTGACCACGATGCTGGGCACCGTCCGCAACGCTTCGTCGACGGTCGTGACCCCCTGGTCGTCCATTCGGCGCCGGGTGATCACGCTGACCGACTGCGGTGTCTCGCGCAGGGTGCTCGGGATCTTCGATCCGACCGAGGACCGTGATCCCACGTAGGATCCCGTGCCTTCCGTCCGGCCCGGATCGCTGGAGGAGCGGGCACCGGCCACCGTGATCGGGGCGAGCATCGCGGCGCCCTGTCCGTCGGGCTGACGGGAGATCGTCACCGTATCGGCGGCGGTGAATTCGTGGACGAGGCCGGTGCCGGCGAGCAGGGTGGTCAGCGCGCCCCGCGGGGCGAGGGTCCCCCGGACGCCCTGGGTCCGCAACCCCTCGGTGAGCCGGGCCGGATAGAGGAGCTGGACATCGGCCTGTTGGGAGAACGCCAGCAGCGCGCCCTGAAGGTCGCCGGCCGGTATGGAGAAGCGGCGCGCCGCGGAGGGATCCGCCTGGGCAAGCTGGATCGCGCCTCCCGTCCGCGTGCGACCGTCCCCGGCGACGGCCGGCTCCGACACGGCGAGAGCCGCCAGCGACACCCCCAGCAGGACAGGGCCGGCGAGGGGAGGCCGATCGTGATGATTCTTGCGGTTCCCATGCCCACGCGCTGCGCCCCACGTCGCCATGCGGTCTTCCCCTTCGCCTCAGGACCGGTTGGTTGGCGCGCGTCCGCTCGACGGCGCGCCCGTCTGGTGTGTTGGACCGGCCGGGGGTGCGTCTCCTGACGCGGGGCTGCGAATTTTTTCCGGAGCGGGCTCCCGCCGCGTCAGCCGCGGGCGCGGAGCAGCGTCAGGTACGGTGTGATCCGGATGACGTCGACGGGAAGCGCGGCTTCGATGGCATCGAGCGCGCGGTCGGTGTCGCGCAGGGTGAACGCCCCGGTGAACCGCGCCTGGGCAATGCCGGGATCGAGAATCAGGATGATGCCCGGGCGGTGGCGGTCGAGTTCCACCATCACATCCCGCAGGGGACGGTTCGCGAAGACGAGCCTACCCTGGCGCCACGCCGTCGCGGTCGCCGTGTCGTCGGGATGGACGGCAAGCCCGCCGGCCGTGTCGTAGCGTGCTGCCTCGCCCGCGCCCAGGACCGCGCCGTCGTTGCCCGCCCGCACCGCGGAGGGGGTGGTCACCCTGACCCGTCCCTCGGCGACCGACACGGTGACCGCCTCGTCCGCCACGCGGACGTCGAAGGCGGTGCCCACGGCGCGCGAGGTCCCGTCGCGCGCCACCACGTCGAAGGGGCGATCCACGTCCTTGGCGACGGTGAAGAACGCCTCGCCATGAAACAGCTCGATCCGCCGGCGCGTCGGCGAGAAGTCGACGGCAATGGCCGTGCCGGTGTTGAGATCGGCCGTCGATCCGTCCGGAAGGGTGACGGTCCGGGTCTCGCCGACGGCGGTGGCGTGGTCGGCGCGGAGACGGTCGTACCCTCCGGCCGACCACAGGCCGACCATCGCCACCGCCGCCACCGCCGCCACGCCGGCCGCCAGGCGCCCGACGAGCCGCAGCGCCCGACGGCGGTCGAACCACACCGGCGCGCCGGGGCCGGCCCCGGGAGCGACGCGCGGATCGGGAATGTCGCCGACCTCGTCCCACAGCGCCTCGGCCTCCGCATACGCCGCCGCGTGCGCCGGATCGCGGGCGAGCCAGGCCGAGAAGGCGCGGCGGTCGGCGTCGCTGACCGGATCGGATCGCATCCGGACGAACCAGGCGGCCGCCTCTTCGACGAGGTCGTTGCGGTGGCCCCCCGTCTCGCCGGGACCGGAGCTGGGAACCCTCATGATGTCATGCCGTCAGCCAAACGGGTGCGAAGCCCCGACATCCGGGACCGCCGGGAGAGCCGGGTCCTGACACCGCAGCCGGTGCCTAGGTTCCGGCCGCGTCCAGGCGGCGGCGGCAGTGGACCATCGCCTTGATGATGTGCTTCTCGACCATGTTGCGGGAAATTCCAAGCCGATCCGCGATCTGGCCGTTGGAAAGTCCGTCGAAGCGGCTCAACAGGAACACCTCGCGGCAGCGAGGCGGAAGTTCGTTGACCGCCTCGATCAGGATGCACACCCGCTCGCGGCCCAGCGCGACCGCCTCGGCGTCGGGCCGCGGGCAGGGGATCGTGTCGGCAAGCGCCCCGTCGCCCAGCACGCTTCCCGCCAAGCGGTCACGGGCGATGCGGTCCCGCGCCGCGTTGGCCGCGACCTGGAACAGATAGGCTTTCGGATCGTCCACGGCGCGGCGGGGAGCGAAGCGGACGAGGCGAAGGTAGGCATCCTGCGCGACCTCCGCGGCCGCGTCCTCGCTGCGCAGCATGCGCGTGAGGAACCGGCGCAGCGCGTCGTGGTGGCGAAGGTACAGCGCCTCGATCGTCGGTTCGTCCGCCGAGAAGGCCATGCATCAGCCCCGTCCAGGTTCAAGGGTGCGACGGGCGTCAGGCGTTCGTCCACGGCCGGCCGCGAACCCGATTGGACCCCCGCCTCGTCAGTACCCCAGTAGGATCAAGAATGCAACTCGTTCGCAACTAACGCCCGAGCCGGCCTCGGCCCCTGCGGCGCGGCCAGCCTCGCAACGGCCGTAGGGAGCGCGCCGATAAAGTCCCGGTGAGGGCATTTGCGTATCCGAGCTGGGGAGAGACGGACACGCCGACCGACTATCGTCGTCCACCAAGACGTGCCGGGCGACGGCACGTGGCCGTCACCGCGTGGATCACGGGATCGGTGCGGGAGCCATCGTGCCCGATCGACGGCCATCCCGAGGCGGCGGACCTACCCGTTTCCGATAAGGAGAGGACCAGTGGAGACAGCCAAGACGGCCGACCCAAGCGTGTTCCCCGGTGGCACGGCTGCCCGCCGCGATCCGCCTCGGGCCGCGCAAGTCGGGTGGGGCGCGGATGTTGTTCCGTGGCCCGCGGACCTCGTTGAACGCTATGAGCGCCAGGGCTACTGGGGGCGGGAAACCCTTGGCGAGCTTCCGCGCCGCTGGGCCGCGGTCCACGGAGACCGGTGCGCGATCGTCGATCACCGGGGCCCGACAAGCTACGCGGCGCTCGACGGTCGGGTCGACCGCATGGCCAGCGGCCTGCACGCCTTGGGGGTGGGGCCGGGGGACCGGGTTCTGGTGCAGCTGCCGAACACCGCGACCTTCGTCGTCACCTGTTTCGCGCTGTTCCGGCTGGGCGCCATGCCGATCCTGGTGATGCCGGCGCAGCGGATCAATGACCTCGACGGGTTGTGCAAGTTGGCGGAGCCCGTGGCGTTCGTCGTCCAGGATCGCTTTCTCGGGTTCGACTACCGGCCCATGGCTGAGGAACTCGCCAAGCGGCACGGGAGCCTGCGCCACGTCGTCGTCGATGGCGAAGCTGGCCCGCACCACCGGCTTGAGGATCTGGACGATCCGCCCCTCCGCAACACCGGGCCGCGGCCTGGGGACATCGCCTGCCTGCTCCTGTCCGGCGGGACCACGGGCACGCCCAAGCTGATCCCGCGCACGCACGCGGACTATGCCTACAACGCCCGGGCATCGGCCGCCCTGTGCGGCCTGTCAGCGGAGAGCGTGTACCTCGCCGCCTTGCCGGCGGCGCACAACTTCACCTTCGCCTGCCCCGGCATCCTCGGTACCCTGTTGCGGGGTGGCCGGGTGGTCATGGCGCGGACGCCCGGGGGTGACGAGACCTTTCCGCTGATCGCCCGGGAGAAGGTGACGTTCACCGCGCTGGTGCCGGCCCTCGTGGATCTGTGGCTGCGGCAGCGCGAGTGGGACACCACCGATCTCTCCAGCCTCCAGCTGCTCCAGGTTGGCGGTGCCCGGCTGATGCCGGACATGGCCCGGCGCATCGGGCCGGCCCTCGGCTGCCGGGTTCAGCAGGTGCTCGGCATGGCCGAGGGGCTGCTGTGCTACACGCGCCTCGACGATTCGGAAGAGGTGGTGATCAACACCCAAGGCCGTCCGCTCTCGCCAGACGACGAGGTGCGCATTGTCGATGCGGCCGGTCGGGATGTTCCGCCGGGGGAGCCGGGCGAACTGTTGACGCGGGGCCCCTACACCATCCGCGGCTACTACCGGGCGGAGCGCCACAACCGCACCGCCTTCACGTCCGACGGCTTCTACCGGTCCGGCGACCTGGTGCGGCGGCGTGCCGACGGCAACCTTGTCGTCGAAGGGCGGATCAAGGAGCAGATCAACCGAGCGGGCGAGAAGATCGCGGTCGCGGAGATCGAGGAGCATCTGAGGGCTCACCCGGCTGTCGATGACGCCGTCCTTCTCGGCGTTCCCGATCCGATCCTGGGGGAGCGCAGCCGCGCCGTGCTGATCGCCGGCGGTTCCCGGCCGGAACTCGCGGACCTGCACGCCTTCCTGCGGGATCGGGGGCTCGCCCGTCATCAGCTGCCCGACGAACTGGGATTCGTGTCCTCCTGGCCGCTGACGGCCGTGGGCAAGATCGACAAGAAGCGCCTCGCCGATCCATCCGGGCCCCGGGTCGCCGGAGCGTCCGCCTTCCGCGAGGAGACGATTCCGCTTGCCGTTCCGCCGCTCCCCCTGGCCGCCCTCCTGGCGGAGAGTGGTCTGGAGGAGCGCGCGATGGTCTACGAGCGGAACGGCGAATGGAGCGTCGGCCTCGGAACCCTGGCAGAGCTGCGGATCGAGGATGGCTCGGTGCGGCTGCTGGTCGACGGGAGTGAGCGTGACTGGCCGGCAGCGGCGGGGATGGACGGGGTCGAGGCGGCGCTGCCGGCGCTGCCGTGGCGGGGTTGGCGGGCGTACGGCACGGCGACTTTCGAACTGGCGCGCCGCTTCCAGGGCCTGGATACAACCGGCGGCACGGACGGTGAGGTTCCGCTGCGACTCTTCATTCCCAGGATGGAATGCCGGTTGCGCGAGGGGACGGCGGTTCTGCGCGCGGTGGAGGAGGGCGACCTCCGGCGGGTCCGCGCGGCGTTCGACGACGCATGCCGTCGCGTGATGGAGGAGGGGAACGGCATGGCGGCGCGCCGTCATGCCTGCCGGCTGGAGGTGTCGGCGGTCGAGACCGAGGATGCCGGCCCCTACACCGCGCGGGTGGCCGCCGCGCTCTCGGAGATCGCGGCCGGCCATTACACGAAGGTGATCCTGTCGCGCCGGGTCCCCCTTGGCCGCCGGCTCGACATCGCCGCGAGCTACCTGGCCGGACGGGAGATCAACCAGCCGGTCCGCTCCTTCCTGCTGATCGGGCCCGAGTTCCAGGCGGCCGGCTTCAGCCCGGAGACCGTGGTGGAGGTGGATGCCGGGGGATCGGTGTCCACGCAGCCGCTGGCGGGGACGCGGGCGCTGGACGCCGACGAGACCGGGAACGCGGCACGGGCCCGGGAACTCCATGCCGATCCGAAGGAGGTGGCCGAGCACGCCGTTTCCGTGCGTCTGGCCTTCGAGGAGCTGGCCAGCGTGTGTGCGCCGGGAAGCGTGGCGGTCGTCGAATTCATGGAGGTGCGGCGGCGCGGCGCCGTCCAGCATCTCGCCTCGCGCCTCACCGGGCGGCTGGGCGGGACGCGGGACCGGTGGCACGCCTTCCAGACCCTGTTCCCCGCCGTCACCGCCTCGGGTATCCCGAAACGCGAAGCGGTCGAGGCGATCGGCCGGTTGGAGGAGGGGCCGCGCGGCCTCTATGCCGGGTGCGTGCTGCTGGCCGACGATGACGGGAGCCTGGACGCGGCCCTGGTGCTCCGTTCCGTCTTCCAGGACCGCGGTGGGAGCTGGCTGCAGGCCGGTGCGGGCGTCGTCGCCCTGTCCACCCCCGAACGGGAGCTGCGGGAGACCTGCGAGAAGCTGAGTGGCGTGGCGCGGGGCTTGGTGGCCGCGCCGGACCCGGTTGCGGCTGTCCATTCGGCGGGAGAGCGGGAATGACCACCTTGACCACGATGATGGCCGCGCCGGACGAGGCCGGGTCCGGGCTGGACCGTGCCGCCCTGCGGCAGCAGATCGTCCCCCTCCTGCCCGATCCGGGCCGGCTCCTCGGGGATGCCGACAACCTTCTGGAGCGCGGGCTCGATTCCCTCCAGATCATGCAGCTGGTCGGGCGCTGGCGCCGGCTGGGGGCGTCGGTCACCTTTGCCGATCTGGTCGAGAACCCGACCCTGGAGCGGTGGAGCGCGTTGCTGGCGGGAGAGGCGAACGCCGACACCCCATCGGCGGCGGTGCAGGCTGCCGTTGGGGACGACGCGCCGTTCGCCCTGACCGATGTCCAGCACGCCTACTGGGTAGGGCGCCGGGACGATCAACCACTGGGTGGGGTTGGTTGCCACGCCTATCTGGAGCTGGATGGGCGCGGTGTGGATCCGGGACGCCTGGAGACCGCCTGGAGGCGGTTGGTGGCCCGGCACGGCATGCTCCGTGCCCGTTTCGACGAGGATGGCCGACAGCGGGTCATGCCCGAAGGGGCGGCGTTCTCCCTGGCTGTGCACGACCTGCGCAACCTGCCTGAGGTGGATGTCGCGGTGGCGCTTCTCGACGTCCGCGACCGGTTGAGCCACCGCCGGCTGGACGTTGGCCGGGGACAGGTGGCGGGGCTCGAACTCAGCCTGCTCCCCGGCGGGGCGACGCGGGTCCATGTCGACATCGACCTGCTGGTCGCCGACGTGCACAGCCTGAGCGTCCTTCTGCGTGACCTCGCCCTCGCCCATGAGGGTGCGCCCCTGCCCGCCCTGCCGGTGGAGTGGAGTTTCGCCGCCCACCTGGCGCAACACGCCGAACGGCTGGCCGGGCGGCGGCAGCGGGATTTCGCCTACTGGCAGGCGGCGCTGGATGATGCGGCCAGCGGGCCGGCTCTGCCCCTGGCGCGGCGTCCGGAGGAGGTGCGGTGCCCGGTGTTCCACCGGCGGACCCACCGGCTGCCGGCGGATCGCTGGGCGCGGTTGAGGGAGACCGCCGCGACGCACGGCGTCACGCCGGCGATGACCCTGGCCGCCGCCTTCGCCGCGATCCTCGCCCGCTGGAGCACCGACGCGCGGTTCCTGCTCAACGTGCCGCTGTTCGACCGCGACCTCGCCACGCCGGGGTTGGCGAATGTGGTTGCCGATTTCACCGGCCTGCTTCTGCTGCGCGTAGACACGCCCGGAGCCGGCGGTTTCCTGGAGGACGCCCTCGCCCTGCAGCGCCGGTTCCACGCCGACGTGGCCCACGCCGGCTATTCCGGCGTCCAGGTGCTGCGCGATCTGGCGCGTCGGCCGGACTGGACCGGCTCCGGGGCGCCGGTGGTCTTCGCCTGCAACCTGGGAACACCGCTGGCTGGGCCGGAGTGCCGCGCCGTCCTCGGCCGGGTGGGCTACATGATCTCCCAGACCCCGCAGGTGTGGCTGGACCATCAAGTCTACGAGGAGGATGGGGTCCTGCTGCTGTGCTGGGACGTTGTCGAGGCGCTGTTCCCGGCCGG
>NZ_JABFFR010000014.1 GCF_013423485.1 Azospirillum oleiclasticum | reverse complement strand
GGCGATGGCTCGCGCGGGGGTGGCGGCAGCTGGGCGACGCGCGGCGGCTCGGGCGTGCGCGGCGGCGGGGGCGGCGGGGCTTCCTCGGCCGCCTCCTCCGGCGGTGAGGGAGCGGGCGGGGTCGGCTTCGCCTCCGGCACCGGGGGGCGCGGCGGGGCCGGCGGGCTGGGCTGGCCCTGGGTGGTGCGCGCGGCCTCCGTCACCTCGCCCAGATCCACCAGCTCGATGGGGATCGAGGGCGGGATGTCGATCTTGCGGTCGCTGTCCGGCAGCCCCAGCACGACCAGCGCGATCAGCGCCGTGTGCAGGACCGCGGAAGCGACCAGGGGATCGCGCAAGGGACCGTCACTGGGCATCGGCGTCAACGCGGCTGGGCCTGTGGGGCGCGCGGGGGCTGGCCACCGACGCGCTGGCCGGGGGCCGCGGCCGGTCCGGCGGCCAGATTGGGCAGCTCGGCCACCAGCCCCACCTTCTTGAATCCGGCCGCACTCATGGTTCCCATCACCTCAAGCATCTTCCCGTAGGCGATCTTGGCGTCGCCGCGCACGAGGATGCGCGCATCGGGGTTGTTGTTGGTGATGGCGACCAAAAGCGGCACCATGTTGGCGACCTCGACCGCGGTCTCCTGCACATAGACGCGCCCGTCCGCCTGGACCGTCACGAACAGCGGGTCCTTCTGCGCCTCGATGGGGGCGGCGTTGGTCTTGGGCAGGTCCACCGGCACGCCCACCGTCAGCAGCGGGGCCGCCACCATGAACACGATCAGCAGCACCAGCATGACGTCGATGAAGGGCGTCATGTTGATGTCGGCCATGGGTCGATAGGCGCGGCGGCGCCCGCGCCCGTGGTGCGCCTTGCCGGAAAGCTGTGCGGCCATGTCAGGCGGCTCCCCGCTCCTCGAGATGGCGCGACAGGATGGCAGTGAACTCGCCCGCGAAGGTCTCCAGCCGGTCGGCGTAACGGGCGAGGTCGGTGGTGAATTTGTTGTAGGCGACCACCGCCGGAATGGCGGCGACCAACCCGATGGCGGTGGCGAACAGCGCCTCCGCGATGCCGGGGGCGACCACGGCGAGGCTGGTGTTGTTGGTGTTGGCGATGGCGGTGAAGCTGTTGATGATGCCCCACACCGTACCGAACAGCCCGATGAAGGGCGCCACCGAGCCGACCGAGGCGAGGAAGGTCATGTACCGCTCGGCCCTCGCCATCTCGCGCCCGATGGTGACCGACATCACCCGCTCCACCCGCTGCTGCAGCGAGGTCTTCATGGCCCCGGACAGGCCGCGGTCGGCGGCGTGGCGCCATTCGCGCATGCCGGCGGCAAAGGTGGCCGACATCGGATCCTCCGGCCGCTTGCCGATGCGGTCGTAGAGCGCGTCCAGCGACCCGCCGGACCAGAAGGCCTCCTCGAAACCGTCGGCCTGGGCGTTCAGGCGGCGGATGCGCATCAGCTTCTCGATGATGATCGCCCAGCACCACACGGATGCCAGCAGCAGCATCACCATCACGAGCTTGACGACCAGGTCGGCCTGCATGAACAGGCCCCACATCGTCAGATCGTGGACCTTGCCCACCGCACCCGCGGCGTTCATCGCGTGCTCCATTGCCGTCAGTCTCGCTTCTGCCGTTCGTGGTGTTTGGCCAGCGCCTCGCGCAGGATGGCCGGGAACCGGACCGCGCGGCCCTCGGGACCGAGCAGGGCCAGCTTCACCTCCGCCGACGCCACCTCGCGGTCGTCGCGGCGGACGGATTGTGCAACTGCGAAGGAGGCGCCGCCGATATTGTCGATCCGCGTCGCCACTTCAAGCGCGTCGTCGAGCCGCGCGGGAGCGATAAATTCGATCCGCATCCGCCGTACCGCAAATGACACACCGGCCGTGTCCGCCAGATCACGGTGGGTCAGCCCCATCAGGCGCAGCATGGCCGTCCGCCCGCGCTCCATGAAGCGCAGGTAGTTGGCGTGGTAGACGATACCGCCGGCGTCGGTGTCCTCGTAATAGACGCGGACCGGCAGCCGGTGCACGCCGTCATCGCCGATCCAGCCGTCCAGCATGGCAGCGTTGCGCTCAGCCATCGGCGTCCTCCGGCTCGTCCGCCGCCCCCAGCCGGTCGAGCAGGTCGAACTGGCGAGTTGGTGCGGCCGGCGGGTTGAGGCCGAGGTAGCGGAAGCCGAGGTCGGTCAGCATGCGTCCGCGCGGCGTGCGCTGCAGGAAGCCCTGCTGGATCAGGTAGGGCTCCACCACCTCCTCCAGCACGTCGCGCTGCTCGCCAAGCGCCGCCCCCAGCGTCTCCACCCCCACCGGGCCGCCGGCGTAATTGCCGGCGATGCAGCCGAGGTAGCGGCGGTCCATGCTGTCGAGGCCGAGCCGGTCGACCTCCAGGCGGGTCAGCGCGGCGTCGGCCGCCCTCGCGTCCACCTCCTCCAAACCGGCGACGCTGGTGAAATCGCGCACCCGACGCAGCAGCCGGCCGGACACGCGCGGCGTGCCGCGCGAGCGCCGCGCGATCTCCGCCGCCCCGTCCGGCGTGATCGCCATGCCCAGCACCCCCGCCGCGCGCCGCACGATCAGCTCCAGCTCGTCGGGCTCGTAGAACTGGAGCCGCAGCGGGATGCCGAAGCGCTCGCGCAGGGGCCGGGTGATCAGGCCCGAGCGGGTGGTGGCGCCGACCAGGGTGAAGGGCGGCAGGTCGATGCGGATGGAGCGCGCCGACGGTCCCTCCCCGATGATCAGGTCGAGCTGGAAATCCTCCATCGCCGGGTACAGCACCTCCTCCACCTGGGGGGAAAGGCGGTGGATCTCGTCGATGAACAGCACGTCGTGCGGTTGCAGGTTGGTCAGCAGCGCGGCGAGGTCGCCGGCCCGCGCGATCACCGGCCCGGAAGTGGCGCGGAAGCCCACACCCAGCTCGCGCGCGACGATCTGCGCCAGCGTGGTCTTGCCCAGCCCCGGCGGGCCGAACAGCAGCACATGGTCCAGCGCCTCGCCACGGGAGCGGGCGGCCTGGATGAAGATGGACAGGTTTTCACGGGCGGCGCGCTGGCCGATGAACTCGGCCAGCGACAGCGGGCGGATCGACGCCTCCCCGCCATCGCCCGCCCCCTGGCCCGGCTGGACCAGGCGGTTCGGGTCCGCTGCGGGGGTCATTGGCTCAGCTCCTTCAGGCCCTGGCGGATCAGGTCGCCCACCGCGGCCCCGTCACCGAGCGCGCGGCTGGCGTTCATGACGGCCCCGAAGGCCTCCGACCGGCCGTAGCCGAGATTGATCAGGGCGGACACCGCGTCGGCGAGGCGTCCGTCGGCCGGCACCGCCGTGGCACCGGCCTTCGCCGGGGTCGCGGACTGGGCGGCGGTCCCAAGCGCCAGGTTGCCGACCTTGTCCTTCAGCTCGTTGATGATGCGCAGCGCCAGCTTCGGCCCGACGCCGTCGGCGCGGAGCAGCGCGGTCTTGTCCTGGGACGCGATGGCGCGGGCGAGCTGCTCCGGGTCGAGCACCGACAGCAGCGCCAGCGCCGCCTTCGGCCCCACCCCCTGGATGGTGGTGAGCAGCCGGAACCACTCCCGCTCGCCGGTGTCGAAGAAGCCGTAGAGCACGATGCGCTCGTCGCGCACGAAGGTCTCCACCAGCAGCGCGGCCCGGTCGCCGGCCACCAGCCGCCCCAGCGTGCGGCCCGACGCGGTGAGCAGGTAGCCCACCCCGTTCACGTCGAGCACGACGCTGTCGAGCGCCAGCGTGTCCACCACGCCGGAGAGCTTGGCGATCATGACGGTTTCTCCCCCTCTCCCCCCCGGGGAGAGGGCTGGGGTGAGGGGGAAAGCTCGCGTCTGCCGTCACGCGACGGCGGGTGGGACGTTTCCCCCTCACCCAACCCTCTCCCCGGGGGGGAGAGGGCTTCCGGCCTGCGAAGGACGGTGGTTTCGTTGAGGCGCAACAGAATGGTCTCCAAAACGCCGTCGAGGTTGTCGTTCACCTCGTTGTTCCAGAAGCGCAGGACGCGGAAACCCGCCTGCTCCAGCACGCGGGTGCGCTGGCGGTCCTGCTCCGCGCGCTCGGCGTGCTGGCCGCCATCCAGTTCGACGATCAGCCGGTGGTCATGGGCGACGAAATCGACGGTGTATCCCAATAGAGGTTCCTGGCGGCGGAACTTGGCCCCCATTTGGGCATTCCGAAGGCGCTGCCACAGCAGCTTCTCCACCTCGGTGGAATCGCGGCGGAGGTCGCGGGCGAAGTCGGTCCGCTCAGGCGTGGGCTTGCCCCTAGCCGCCGCGACCATCTCCCCCTCTCCCCCCCGGGGAGACGGTCGGGGTGAGGGGGAAACGCGGCCGATCCGGTCGCTGCGAGGCGAGGCGGCCCCCTCGCCCAACTGCTTCCTCTGGCCTCTCCCCGGGGGGGAGAGGGCTTCCGTCGTGCTCCACGCGATCAGCGACGAGCGGTGATGCGCGTGGCAGATCGCCACGGCCAGGGCGTCGGCGGCGTCGGGGCTGGACAGGGTGCAGCCGGGGAGCAGCAGGCGGATCATCGCCTGCACCTGAGTCTTCTCCGCCCGCCCCTGCCCGACCACGGCCTTCTTCACCTGGTTGTTGGGATACTCCGCCACGGTCAGGCCGGCGCGGGCCGGCACCAGCAGGGCGACGGCGCGGGCGTGGCCCAGCTTGAGGGTGGAGACGGCGTTGGTGTTCACGAAGGTTTCCTCGACCGCCGCCTCGTCGGGGCGGTAGCGCTCCAGCACCTCGGCCAGCGCGTCGTGGAGCTGGCAGAGCCGGCCGGCGAGCGGCATGGCGTCGTCCGAATGGACGGCGCCGTCCGCCACATGCGTCATCCGGTTGCCGCGGACGTCGATGACGCCCCAGCCGGTGTGCCGGAGGCCGGGGTCGATCCCCAGCAGGCGCACGACCGCCGGACTTGCGGAACTTCCATCCAGCACGCGCGCCGCCGCTCCTCAGGCCGTCAGCTTCTCCAGCAGATCCGCCGGAATGTCGTAGTTGCCCTCGACCGTCTGAACGTCGTCGTTGTCCTCCAGCACGTCCAGCAGCTTGATCAGGCTGGCCGCGGCATCCTCCGGCGGGGCGACGGTGTTCAGCGGCTTCCAGGTCAAACGCGCGCTCTCCGCCGCGCCGAACTTCTCTTCCAGCGCGTCGCGCACGACGGCGAAGCTCTCCACCGTGGTGGTCACCTCGTGCCCGTTGTCGTCGGATTCGACGTTGTCGGCACCCGCTTCCAGCGCCGCCTCGAACATCGCGTCCGCCGACGCCGCCGACGCCGGGTAGTAGACGGCACCGACGCGGTTGAACATGAAGCTCACCGAGTTGGTCTCGCCCAGGCTCCCGCCGTGCTTGGAGAAGGCGGACCGCACCTCGGACGCCGTGCGGTTGCGGTTGTCGGTCAGCGCCTCGACGATCAGCGCCACACCGCCGGGGCCGTAGCCCTCGTACCGCACCTCCTCGTAGTTGGCGTCGTCGCCGCCGGGCGTGCCGCTCTTGATCGCGCGGTCGATGCGATCGCGCGGCATGTTCTGCTGGCGCGCCGCGGTGATGGCGGCGCGCAGGCGCGGGTTGGAGGCCGGGTCGGGCAGTCCCGCCTTCGCCGCCACGGTGATCTCGCGGGCCAGCTTGTTGAAGATCTTCGACCGCTTGGCATCCTGGGCGCCTTTGCGGTGCATGATGTTTTTGAACTGGGAATGACCGGCCATTTCGCGAACGAACCCCACGCTGGATGATCAAGACAAACACTGGCAGGACATGCGCGGCACGCCCCGGAACATGGACCCTTTCCAGTGCGCCGCCGCAGCCTTTGGGGGTGGGAGACGACACCCGATCCCTTAGAAAGTCAATATGGCGCAAATGGGGCGGATTCAGCCGCGGCGCGATCCCCCGCGCGGCGATGAAGCGACAGCATGCCCTTTTCCATTCCGACACAAGCCTACGGCGAATCGCAGGCTTGACGCTCCACGGGTGCGCGACGCAACATTTGTAGACGACGGACCCCAACCGCAGGAGGGGCCATCATGGGCGAGGGCACGATCGGCCGTTCCGGGCCGCTGCTTCGGGCACCGGGTGCGGTGGAGCGCTCCGGCGGCGCCACCGACCGCGAGCAGCGCCAGCCCAGGCAGCCGCCGCGCCACGGCAAGGACGAGCCGAAGCCCCAGGACCGCCGCGCCGCGGATGCCAACAACCGACGACGGCGCCGCCTGCTGGACCTGCTGTTCGACGAGATCGAGCAGATCCCGGATCTGGACGTCCGCCAGAAGGAGCGGCTCCGCCGGAACCTGCGCAGCCGCGTCGGCCAGCACGACGCGGTGCTACCGCGACCGCCGCCGCAATCGGCCACGCTGCCGCCTCTGCCGCCCGACGCTCCGGACATCCGTCCCGCCGACCTTCCCGAGGTGCCGATCGACCCCGATCGGATCGCCGCGGAAGTGACGACCGTCGATGAGGATCTGCCCGCCGAGGAGATGGAGGAGAACGCCGTCCTGGCGGCCCAGCTCCGCGACTGCCTGACCCGGCGCACCGAGACCGCCCGCAAGATCGCGATCTACCTGCACCTTCTGCTCAGCGTCGACGGCGCCCTCCGTCCCCATGTGGTGATCGAGGTGTGACAGCGTCGTGGTGCGGCCGGATGGCCATACCCCCACTTCGATGATGGATATCCGCCGTTCGGGTGCTTCCGCATCCTCCGATGCACGTCCCCGCCATCCCCGTGTCGGGCGCAGAATGGAGCGCGGAGCATGGGTACGGGACGGGCTCCCACGGTCCCGTGCTCCCGGGAGCACGCACCATGCCCGACACCCGCGATCACGCCGCCCCCACCGCCGAAACCCCGTTGGCCGGCGACGACAGTCTGCGACAGTCGCTCGCCACCCGCTTCCATCGTACGCGGCGGCGCACCGCCGAGTTGGTGGCCCCCCTGTCGCCCGAGGACATGATGATCCAGTCGACGGCCCAAGGCGCGCCGCCGAAATGGCACCTGGGCCACACCACATGGCTGTTCGAAACCCATGTGATCGAGCCCTGGCTGTCCGGCTACCGGCCGATGGAGCCGCTTTTCCTGCATCTTTTCGCGGCCAGGGACGACCGCGTCGGGCGCCATCTGGCGCCGGGAACGCTGGCGCTGCTGTCACGCCCCTCGGCCGAGGAGGTCATGCGCTACCGCGACCATGTGAACGGCATGGTCCTGCATCTGCTCGACCGTGTGGACGCGCATGGCTTGGCGGACGTGGCCGCGCGCATGGAAATCGCCATCCTGCACGAACGCCGCCACCAGGAACGGCTGCTGTGCGACGTGAAGCACGCCTTCTGGTGCAACCCGCTGAGGCCGGCCTACGAGCCGCCGCCGCCGCCCGACAACACGACGCCGGCACCGGAGTCCTGGATCGAGCATCCCGGCGGGCCGGTGGAGATCGGGCGCGACGGCCCGGCCCCCGGCCTCGATCACGAGACGCCGCGCCACACGGCGGTGCTCGCCCCCTTCCGGCTCGCCGCGCGCCCGGTGACCTGCGGGGAGTATCTGGCCTTCGTGGAGGATGGCGGCTACGCGCGCTCGGCCTGTTGGACGGCGGATGGCTGGGCCGCGGTGCGCGACGGAGGGTGGATGGCGCCGCTCTACTGGGAGTGGCGGGAGGGGGCGTGGCGGATTTTCACCCTCTACGGTCTACGCTCGCTGGACCCGGCCGAGCCGGTCTGCCATGTGAGCTGGTACGAGGCCGACGCCTACGCCCGCTGGGCCGGCCGGCGCCTGCCCGACGAAGCCGAGTGGGAGGCGGTGGCGAGCCACCGCGAGGCGATCGGCAACCTGCTCGGCACCGGCAACCGCCACCCGCTGCCCGGACGCTGCCAGGACGAGGGCCCCTGGCAGATGTACGGCGACGTCTGGGAATGGACCCGCAGCGCCTTCGTCCCCTACCCCGGCCACCGCCGCCCGCCGGACACGGGCTGGGCCGTGAACGGGCGCTTCATGGTCAACCGCATGGTGCTTCGTGGCGGAAGCTGCGTCACGCCCTTCGACGTGGCCGCTCCGACCACCCGCCACCACCTGCACCCGGAGATGCGGACGGCATTCGCGGGGATAAGGCTGGCGGACGACGATCCGTCGCCTTAGCAGCCGGCTTCCGCCACCAGCGCTTTGAGCTGCTCGGGGCGCAGCGGTTTCAGGAAGCAGCGGGCACCGATGGCCTTGGCACGGGTCTGGATGTCCGCGGACAGGTCGCCGGTGACGATGCCGGCGATGGCAGCGGGTCCGTACAGGGCGCGCAGCTTCTGCACGGTCGTGATCCCGTCCTCTCCGCCACCCAGCCGGTAATCGGACAGGATCAGATGCACCGGCCGCCCGTCGGACAGCGCCGCCATGGCGGCGGTGCCATCGCTGGCGACCACCACCTCGCAGCCCATGTCCTCGATCACCATGCGCATGGCGAGCGCGACCAGCGGGTCGTCCTCCACCACCACGACGCGGCTGGTGTTCGTGGCCGGTGCCGGCTCGTCGCGCGCCGACAGCACCTGCAGCACATCGCCGAGATCGGCGGACAGTGGCACCTCGACCGAGAAGCGCGAGCCCCGGCCGGGGGTGGAGGCGACGTCGAGCCGGTGTCCCAACAGCCCGGCCCCCCGCTTGACGATGGCCAAGCCCAGCCCATGCCCCTCCGACCGCTGCCGGGCGGGGTTGCCGACCTGGTGGAACTCCTCGAAGATCGAGCGGAGCTGGTCCGGTGGGATGCCGGGGCCGGTGTCCAGCACGTCGAGCCGCAGCGCGTCGCGCCGCCGCCGTGCGCCCAGCAGCACCCGCCCGCCGGACGGGGTGTAGCGGATGGCATTGGACACCAGATTGCGCAGCATCCGCTCCAGCAGCATGGAGTCGCTCCACACCGACCGCGGGCAGCCGACGATGCGCAGCCGCACGCCCTTGGCCCGCGCCGCCGCGCCGAAATCGACCTGGATGCGGCTGAGAAGCTGGTCCACCCGGATGACCGACTTGTTGACCGACACCGCCCCCGTCTCGAACTTGGAAATGTCGAGCAGGGCGCTGAACAGCTCCATCATGGCGTCGAGCGACTGCTGGAGCTGGTCGGTGACCGGCAGCAGCTCCGGATCCTCGATGCGGTTGCGCAGCACGCCCAGTAGGAGGCTCATGGCGTGCAGCGGCTGGCGCAGATCGTGGCTGGCCGACGCCAGGAAGCGCGACTTGGCGAGGTTGGCGGCCTCCGCCAGCTCCTTGGCCTCGCGCAGCTCCTCGATCATCCGCCAGGTTTCGGTCACGTCGCGCAGAGAGAGAAGCAGGAGCCCCTCTTCCGGAAGGTGCCGGACCGACAGTTCGAGCTGGAGCGGCCGGCCATCGGGCGCCGTGCCGGCCAGCTCGACCCGGCCGTCATCCCCCGACACCAGGGCCGCACGCAGCGCGTCCGTCCATTCCACCCCGGCCAGCGGGTGACGCAGGCGCACAAGCGGCTCCCCGACGATGTCGGCGATGCCGATGGCCGCAAGGCGCAGGAAACCGTGATTGGCGTACGTAATGATTGCGCCGTCCCCGTCCGGCCCGGCGATGCGCAGAACGGCCACCGAATCCTTCGACAGGTCGGCAGCCCGCGCCAGTGTCTCCAGGGATGCCATCCCGACGCCTTTCACTGGTGGGATCGCCGGACATTGCACCGGGGCCACCCCCTGTGCCGGCGATCCCGCGCGCCCGTCGCGCAAGCCGCTGTCATTCGAGGGCGTACCTTAACATCGCAATCCAGCTTCGCAAGCCGCGACCTTGGGCTGGACGCTGATCGGCCGGTCCCTACCCGGCATGTGCGGTCGCGCGGCGTGACAAACCGGCCGGCAGGTTGCATGGTTCGGCTCGCCGCCGGCGGCGCGCAACCGGTCCGGCGCTCATTCGGGATGGAGATAAGCAATGACGCTGAAGGGTAGGATCGCGGTCGTCACCGGATCGACCAGCGGAATCGGCCTGGGCATCGCGCGGGCGCTCGCCGGTGCCGGCGCCGACGTGGTGCTCAACGGGTTCGGCGATGCGGCCGAGATCGAGCGGATCCGTGCCGGTCTGGCCGAGGAGTTCGGGGTGCGGGCGACCTTCCACGGCGCGGACCTGTCGTCGGGCGACGGGGTGAAGGCGCTGATCGACCACGCCACCGCAACGCTGGGGCCGGTCGACATCATCGTGAACAACGCCGGCATCCAGCATGTCGCCCTCATCGAGGAGTTCCCGCCCGAGCGCTGGGACGCGGTCATCGCCATCAACCTGTCGGCGGTGTTCCACGGCATGCGCCTGACGGTCGGCGGCATGAAGCAGCGCGGCTGGGGCCGCATCATCAACATCGCATCGGCCCATGGTCTGGTCGCGTCGGTCCAGAAGGGCGCCTACATCGCGGCAAAGCACGGCGTGGTCGGGCTGACGAAGACGGTGGCGCTTGAGACCGCGGGCACCGGCGTGACCTGCAACGCCATCTGTCCGGGCTGGGTTCTGACCCCGCTGGTGCAGAAGCAGATCGACGCGCTGGCCGCCGAGCAGGGGCTGAGCGACGCCGACGCGCGCGCCAAGCTCCTTGGTTCGAAGCAGCCCTCGGGCGATTTCGTCACGCCGGAGCAGCTCGGCGGCCTCGCCGTGTTCCTGTGCAGCGCAAGTGCCGACCAGATGACCGGCGCCGCCCTCACCATGGATGGCGGCTGGACCGCGCAGTGATCGCCGGGGCGGGACACCGTCCCGCCCAGTCCTTTCTTCCCGACCGGCCGCAACAACGCCACTACCGATAGGTCATACTCAGATATCCATCCGGTAATTCGCATTGCAAATGGTAACAAACGTCGAAATTCCGGTTACCGACGCGCAATCGAACTCGTGTTGACCACATCGGAGTTCCCTGCGATCCTCGGGTCGAGCCGTGGCTTTCTTGCTCGAAGGCTGGACGGTGGGTGTCAGGAGGGACCGGCAGTGACTCTCGACATGCACGCACTGACACTCTACCGCTTGGCCATGAAGAATCCAGGCGCGCGCAACACCCTTCTCGTCATCGCCGCCGCGCTGCAGCGCGGTGCCGCCAAGCTGCGGAACCGGCCGCCGCAGGAGCGGTCCGGCGGGTTCAACCGGCCGGCCTCACCGCTTTCGCCTCCCGACCTTCGCCCCTGACGCCCCCCGGCCATCGCGCCATCGCGACGCAAGGCGGCCCTGCACGCGTCAGCCTGCGGTTTCCGACGGCTGACGCTTGGGCTGCGGACGGTTTCCCCATATGTCTGTCGACGACGACCCGCCCAGGCGGCATCCCACGGGAGACGAGACACCATCATGGACAAGGGCACCCCGAAGGCCATCCACCTCACCGCATACCGACCCTCCACGCACCTGATCGACACCGTCGATCTGCATGTGGATCTGCGCGAGGAGGCGACCACGGTGCGCGCCCGGCTCGGCATCCGCCAGAACCCGGCGCGCGCGGGCGCGGAGCCGCTGGTGCTCGACGGGCAGCGGCTGGAGCTGGTGTCGGTGACTGTGGACGGGGTGCCGCTCGGTCCCGACGGCTACATCCTGTCACCCGACCACCTGACCCTGCCGGACACGCCCGACACCTTCGTGCTGGAGACGGTCGTCCGCACCCGGCCGCAGGACAACATGGCGCTGGAAGGGCTCTACAAATCCTCCGGCAACTATTGCACCCAGTGCGAGGCGGAGGGCTTCCGCAAGATCACCTATTTCATCGACCGCCCCGACGTGATGGCCCGTTACACGACGGTCATCGAGGCGGAGAAGGCCCGGTATCCGGTGCTGCTGTCCAACGGCAACCTCGTCGGCTCGGGCGATGCCGCCGACGGGCGGCACTGGGCCAAGTGGGAGGACCCCTTCCCCAAGCCCTGTTATCTGTTCGCCCTGGTGGCCGGCGACCTGCGCGCGGTCGAGGACCGCTTCCGCACCCGCTCCGGCCGTGACGTCGCCCTGCGCATCTATGTCGAGCCGGGCAACGAGGACAAGTGCGACCACGCCATGCGCTCCCTGAAGAAATCGATGGCGTGGGACGAGGAGGTCTACGGCCTCGAATACGATCTCGACATCTTCAACATCGTCGCCGTGTCCGACTTCAACATGGGGGCGATGGAAAACAAGTCGCTGAACGTCTTCAACACCAAATACATCCTGGCGCGGCCGGAGACGGCGACCGACGGCGACTTCCTCGGCATCGAGGCGGTGGTGGCGCACGAGTATTTCCACAACTGGACCGGCAACCGCGTCACCTGCCGTGACTGGTTCCAGCTCTCGCTGAAGGAGGGGCTGACGGTCTTCCGCGACCAGCAGTTCAGCGCCGACATGAACTCCGCCGCGGTCAAGCGCATCCAGGATGTGCAAGGCCTGCGCACCGTGCAGTTCCCCGAGGATTCCGGCGCCATGGCGCACCCGGTGCGGCCGGAATCCTATGTGGAGATCAACAACTTCTACACGCCCACCGTCTACAACAAGGGGGCGGAGGTCATCCGCATGTACCACACCCTGCTGGGGGCCGAGGGCTTCCGCCGGGGAATGGATCTCTACTTCCAGCGCCACGACGGGCAGGCGGTGACCTGCGACGACTTCGCCGCGGCCATGGCCGACGCCGGGGGCGTCGACCTCACCCAGTTCAAGCTGTGGTACAGCCAGGCCGGAACGCCCGAACTGCGGGTGACCGGGGAGTATGACGAGGCGGCCCGGACCTACCGCCTGACCGTGCGGCAGACGGTGCCCCCCACCCCCGGCCAGCCCGACAAGATGCCCATGCACATGCCGCTGGTCACCGGGCTTCTGGGACCGGACGGCAAGGACCTGCCGCTGCGGCTGGCGGGGGAGGCGGCGCCCGGCGGCACCTCGCGCGTGCTGGAGCTGCGCGCGGCGGAGCAGCGGTTCGAATTCGTGGACGTGCCGGCCCGCCCGGTGCCGTCGCTGCTGCGCGGCTTCTCGGCGCCGGTCAAGCTGACTGCCGACCTGACCGACGCCGACCTGACCTTCCTCACCGCCAACGACAGCGACCCGTTCAACCGGTGGGAGGCCGGGCAGGTGCTGGGCGTGCGCATCCTGCTGGGGCTGGTCGCCGACATCCAGTCCGGCCGGCCGCTCGCCCTGCCCGACGGCTTCGTCGGGGCGATGGGGGCGGTGCTGGGCGACGCCGGGCACGACCCGGCCTTCGCGGCGCAGGCGCTGGTGCTGCCGGGCGAGTCATACCTCGGCACGCAGATGGCGGTGATCGACCCCATCGCCATCCACGAGGCCCGCGAGTTCGCCCGCCGCACGCTGGCGGAGCGGCTGCGCGACCGCTGGCTCGCCACCCACCGCGCGCACGCCGGCAACGAGCCCTTCTCGGTGGACGCGGCGGCGATCGGCCGGCGGTCGCTGAAGAACCTGTGCCTCGCCTACCTGATGGCGCGCCCGGACCCCGAGGCGGTGGGCCTCGCCATCGGCCAGTTCCACGGCAGCCGGGCGATGACCGACGTGATCGCGGCGCTCCAGTTGCTCGCCGGGTCGGACGCGCCGGAGCGGGAGGACGCGCTGGCCGCCTTCTACGATCGCTGGAAGGACGACCGGCTGGTGGTGGACAAATGGTTCAACGTCCAGGCCACCTCGCACCGGCCCGACACGCTGGATCGGGTGCGCGCGCTGCTCGACCACCCCGCCTTCGAGATCCGCAACCCGAACAAGGTCTACAGCCTGATCGGCGCCTTCGCCGGCGGCAACCCCGTGCGCTTCCACGCCACCGACGGCGCCGGCTACGCCTTCCTGGCCGACCAGGTGCTGCGCATCGATCCGATGAATCCGCAGGTGGCGTCCCGGCTGATGGGCCAGTTCTCGCGCATCCGCCGCTACGACGCGACGCGGCAGGCGCAGATGCGCACCCAGCTCGAACGCATCGTCGCCACCCCCGCCCTGTCGCCGGACGTGTTCGAGGTGGCGTCGAAGAGCCTCGAGGCGTGAATGGACAAGGGGCGCCGGGGCGTTGGTCCCGGCGCCCGCGTCGGTTGCATTCGTTCAGCGGATGATCATGCGGTCCAGCAGAACCTCGCGGACCCGCAGGGGACGGATCTCGCGGTCCACCACGGCGGTGATGGCGTCCTTCACCAGCCCGGCGCCCTCGCTGCCGTTCAGCCGGTCCAGCCCGATCTCACGGATGCGGTCGCCCACGCGGTCGGCGATGCGGGGGGCGTAGGGATCGGTCGCCTTGGGATCGACCTGCGGATCCAGTTCGACCAGGATGCGCAGGTCCACCGTGCGGTCGGCGGCACCGCCGACGGCGACGGAGATCTCCGGCAGCGCGGCGTAGTTGCGCTTCGGGCCCATCCGCACCGCCGCATCGGGCTTGGGCGGTGCCAGCATCGACTTCACGGCAGCGGCGCCGCCCACGCTGAGGGCACCCAGCGCAACAAGGCCGCCGACGATCAGAAGCGGGAACCGCAGCGACCGGGCATCCCAACTGCCGTCCCACAGCCGCACACGCACGACAGCCTTCCCGCCCCGTCGGGGCCGATTCGATTCCTTCTCCGATCTTGCACGAGAAAACGAGGTGCGTCAAAGCGCGCGTGGACCGGAACACGACCATTGCCACGGACGGCGGGAAGCCCGACATTCGCCGGCATGGACACGATCGCCCGACGCACCGGCCGGCCCCTTGCCCCGCCCGATCCTCTCCGGAGCCGGCCATGCTCCGCGTGACGCCCCGCATCACCCTGGACGACAGCGAGCTCCGGGAGGAGTTCGTGCGCGCCTCCGGCCCCGGCGGCCAGCACGTCAACAAGACCGACAGCGCCGTGCAGCTGCGTTTCGACGTGGCGAACTCGCCGAACATTCCGGACGACGTGAAGGCCCGGCTCGTTCGGCTGGCCGGATCCCGCATGACCTCGGACGGCGTCCTGATCCTGATGGGCGACAGCCACCGGAGCCAGATCCGCAACCGCGAGGACGTGCGGGAACGGCTGGTGGATCTGATCCGCGACGCCTCGGTGCCACCCAAGCCGCGCCGGCCGACGAAGCCCACCTTCGGATCGAAGCAGCGCCGGCTGGAAGGAAAGGCGAAGCGGTCGGAGATCAAGCAGGGGCGGCGCGGACCGGCGACCGACTGACAAGCTGTGCCGGTGCGTGGCTTGTCCGGATATCCTGCGCTAGCATGACGACTGAGGCGCCGGGAGGGATCGGTATGGAGCGGGCGGAATTCCTGATCGTCGGGGCGGGCATGGCGGGCGCATCGGCGGGGTACGAGCTGGCGGCGCACGGCTCCGTGCTGCTGCTGGAGCGCGAGGGGCAGCCCGGCTACCACTCCACCGGCCGCTCGGCCGCGCTCTATACGCGCACCTACGGGCATCCGGTGGTGCGGGCGATGACGGCGGCGAGCTGGGGCTTCTACAGCGCCCCGCCCGCGGGGTTCACGGAGGCGCCGCTGCTGACACCGCGCGGCGTGCTGCTGATCGGCCGGGCCGATCAGGAGGCATCCCTCGCCGCCGCCTACGCCGAGGGGCGTGCGCTGGCCCCCACCATCGAACGGCTGGACCGGGCGGCGACGCTGGCTCGTGCGCCCCTGCTGCGCGACGACTACGCCGTCGGCGCGGTGTGGGAGCCGGACGCCATGGACATGGACGTGCACGCCATCCACCAGGGCTACCTGCGCGGGCTGAAGGCCCGCGGCGGGCGGCTGGTGACCAGCGCCGGCGTGACAGCCGCGGAGCGGCGGGACGGACTGTGGGTGGTGGAGACCGCGGCCGGCGCCTTCGCCGCCCCGGTGCTGGTGAACGCCGCCGGCGCCTGGGCCGACGTGCTGGCCGGACTTGCCGGGGTCCGGCCGATCGGGTTGGTGCCGAAGCGGCGCACCGCCATCCTGTTCGACCCGGTCTTCGACGACCCGTCGGAGCTGGAGAGTCTGGGCGGCTGGCCGATGGTCATCGACGTGGACGAGACCTTCTACGTCAAGCCGGACGCCGGCCGGCTGCTGGCATCCCCCGCGGACCAGACGCCGGTCGAGCCCTGCGACGCGCAGCCGGAGGAATGGGACGTGGCCGTCACCGTCGAAAGGGTGACCGCCGCCGCACGCTTCCAGGTGCGGCGGATCGCCCACAAATGGGCGGGACTGCGCAGCTTCGTGGCCGACAAGGTGCCGGTGGTGGGCTTCGATGACGCGGCACCCGGCTTCTTCTGGCTGGCCGGCCAGGGCGGCTACGGGATCCAGACGGCTCCTGCCATGGGCCGCAGCGCGGCGGCACTGGCGACCGGCGCGGCACTTCCGGGGGATGTGGTGGAACTCGGAGCCACGGAATTGGCGTTGTCACCTCACCGGCTGCGCGCGTGACGATCTGCAAGGAGGGCATGATGACCGATCGTGTTCGGAGGACGGGTGCGCGGGCGGCGGGCATCGCCGCCACTTTGGGGGCCGGGCTGCTCGTGGCGTCCTGCGCCAACCCGGCGGTGGAGAAGGCGGCCTCGGCGCAACGCAGCCTCGTCGGCCTGTCCAAGCAACAGCTCCTGTCCTGCGCCGGGGTTCCGGAGCGGCAGGCGTCGGCCGACGGCTACGAGTTCTACACCTATTCCAACAGCCGCATCGTCTCCTACCCCGGCGGCAGTTTCGGGAGCTGGTATGGCGGGCCGTGGTATCCCGGCTACCGCTATGGCTGGGGCGGCTGGGGATGGCCCGGTTACATCGGCGACGAGATCCGGACCTATTCCTGCCAGGCCACCTTCACCCTGAAGGACGGGACGGTGGAACGCATCGTCTATGGCGGCCCCGGCGGCGGCAACGCCAGCGAATGCTACGCCATCGTGCAGAACTGCCTCACCCCGGTGAATTGACGGAGCAGGCGAGTCAACAATTCGTATGCACACATAGTGCGTGCGTCGAAGTCGATGCGGCATCTCGTCACTGTTGCGCGAGCGCCGCAGTGCATCGGATTGGTTGCGCTCGTCTGGAAATGCTCCGCGGGTTTTGGTAATAGAGCGGTCACAACAAGCTCGAAGCGAGCGAAACGACCCTCTGTGCCCTGGAGCATGACCATGTCCTTCCTGAAGCGTGCCGCGGTTGCCCTGCTGGCGACCACCGCCATCGCCTCCGTCGCCACCCCGTCGATCGCCCAGGAGTTCAAGGGCAAGTCGGCCGGCAACCTGATCGTTCGTGCGCGTGGCGTTGCCGTCGTCCCGGATGAGGACGGCAGCATCACGACCGCCAGCGGCGCCGCTACCGGCCTGGATGGCCGCGTCAACAACGACTACATCCCCGAGGTGGATTTCTCCTACTTCGTCACCGACAACATCGCGCTGGAGCTGATCGCCGGCACCTCGCGCCACCAGGTGAAGGCCGTCGGTGGCGGCGCCGAGATCAACGTCGGCAAGATCTCCCTGCTGCCGCCCACCCTGACCGCCCAGTATCACTTCATGCCGAAGGAGCGCTTCAGCCCCTATGTCGGCGCCGGTGTGAACTGGACCCTGTTCTACGGCGCGGACGAGGATGCCGGCTTCAACAGCCTGAAGGTCAACAACAGCTTCGGCGCGGCGCTGCAGGTCGGTGTGGACTACTTCCTCACCGACAACATCCTGCTGAACTTCGACGTGAAGAAGATCTGGCTCGACAGCACGCTGAAGGTCAACCTGGGCTCGACCGCGCTGCGCTCCGAGGTCGATCTGAACCCGTGGCTGATCGGCGTCGGTGTCGGCTACAAGTTCTGATAGTCGTCACACGCTGGTTGTTCGCGCAACGCCGGATATGCCCTAGGGCATATCCGGCGTTGCCGTTTGAGAGGGTTCCCACAAGGGCGCGCGCGGTGTCTGCTGGTCATCCCAACAATTCGGGAAGGAGCAGGCCATGCATGTGGCAGCGGTTCTGAAACGGAAGGGAGCGGACGTCGTGACGGTGCGGCCGGGCGACAGCATCGGCGACGTCGCGCGCACTCTCACCCGCCACCGCATCGGTGCGGTCGTGGTGATGGAGGAGAACGGGTCGGCGCTGCCCTGCGGGATCGTCTCCGAACGCGACATCGTCCGCGCCATTGCGGCCGATGGCGCAGCGGCCCTTGACCGCCCAGCCTCCGACCTGATGACGCGCCAGCTCGTAACCGCGACCCCGGCGGACACCGTTGCCCACGTCATGTCCGTGATGACCGAGCGCCGCATCCGCCATGTGCCCATCATCGAGGACGAGCGCATGGTGGGCGTCATCAGCATCGGCGACGTGGTGAAGACCCGGCTCGACGAGACCGAGATGGAGGTCGAGTCGCTGCGCGACTTCGTGGCGGGGATCGGCTGAACGCGGTCAGGACTGCGGGAACGCCATAGCGGCCTGGGTGCGGTTGCGCACGCCGAGGGACTTGAAGATGGCGGTCATGTGGATCTTCACCGTGCCCTCGGACAGACCCAGCTCATGCGCGATCTGCTTGTTCGACTTGCCTTCGCGCAGCCGCTCCAGCACCTCGCGCTGACGCTGGGTCAGCAACTGCTCCAGCGCCGGGTCGGACGGCGGCATGGAGCGCGTCTCCGGCTCGCTCACCGATTCGCGCAGGACCGTCGGCGGCACATAGACGCCGCCGGAGAAGATCAGGTCGAGCGCGCTCAGCATGATCTTCACGCTGGACGATTTCGGAATATAACCCGCGGCGCCCCGCTCCAGCGCGTCGCGCACATCGCCGTGCGCCTCCGACGCGGAGACCACCACCACCTTGGCATCGGGCTGACGCTCCCGCAGCATCGCGATCCCCTCGAATCCGGGCCAGCCGGGCATGCGGAGGTCCGTCAGCACCAGGTCGTACGTCTCTCCCGCCGCCGCCATGTCGAGCAGCTCATTGAAATTGCTGGCTTCCTGGAAGTCGCTGCCGTCCTTGAGCTGTTCGAGGAGCCTGCGCAGTCCCTCCCGGAACAGCACATGGTCGTCGCCGATCAGGATCCTCATCTCACTCTCCCGCGCTCCACTCCGGCCCGAATTTCATCCCTTTCACATGAGGATTTGGTGCCATTGGCAGTCGATCCGCATATGACGATGGGTCGAAAGCTATACGAGCCACGCCTCCATCCGAGCTACTATTCTGGTGTACCACGAACGGTAGATCAGCGACAACCGCTTTCACCGGTTGTCACAGTCCGGTGCAGCGCACAATCAGACAGAATGTGTCCGAACCATTACTTGAGAACGCCCGACGCCGTGGGGTCATCCCTGTGACATGCAGCTCTGATGGAAAGACGTGATTTCGCTCAATCCACCGCTGCACTATGGGCTGGCGGCGGCGTACACACAACAGCATTATCTGTTGATTTCGCTTGGGAAGCCATGGCCGCGCTTCCGTTGGCAACGCATCTGGTGCCGCTCCGGGAACACACGAAATCCCGGAGCGGCGGAGCAACCTAAAATACGCATCAAAATGCAGCTTCTTCCATCTCCATCAGCGGTCGGGCACCGGAAAGGATCGTGGTGAACAGGGCGCCGGTCTGCGGCAGCAGCTTCGCCATGAAGAAGCGGGCGGTCTTCACCTTGGCGTCCAGGAAGGCCGCGTCGCCCTCCCCAGCCGCCAGCTTGGCGCGGGCCGCCTTGACGCTTCTCAGCCACATCCAGCCGAGCGCCACCAGTCCGAACATCCGCAGATAGTCGCTGGCCGCCGCCCCCGCCTCCTCCGGGTCCTTCATGCCCTTCTGGGCGATCAGGGCGGTCGCCTGCTGAAGCTTGCCGAAGGCCTTGGCCAGCGGGCCGGCGAATTCCAGCAGCCCGTCGTCGTCCATGGCCGCCTCCAGCTCGGCCTGGACGGGGTGGAAGAAGCGGCGCAGCAGCCGCCCCATATCCTGCCCCATCTTGCGGCCGACGAGGTCGAGCGCCTGGATGCCGTTGGTGCCCTCGTAGATCTGGGTGATGCGGGCGTCGCGCACATATTGCTCGACGCCGGTCTCCCAGATGAAGCCGTGGCCGCCATGCACCTGCACCGCGATGTTGGCCGCGTCGAAGCCGATGTCGGTGAACAGCGCCTTGACGATCGGCGTCATGAGCTGGACGAACTCGTCCGACTCCTGGCGCTGCCGCGCGTCCGGGTGCTTCTCCGCCAGATCGAGGTGGAAGGCGACCAGCGCGCCCAGCGCCCGCGCGCCTTCGGTGAAGGCGCGCGCGGTCAACAGGTTCCGCCGCACGTCGGGGTGCACGATGATGGGGTCGGCCGGCTTGTCCGGCGCCTTGGTGCCCTTCAGCGAACGGCCCTGGAGCCGGTCGCGGGCGTAGGCGACGGCGTTCTGATAGGCGACCTCGGCGACGCCCAGACCCTGGATGCCCACGGCCAGACGGGCCGCGTTCATCATCACGAACATCGCCCGCATGCCCTTGTGCGGCTCGCCCACCAGCCAGCCGGTGGCCTCGTCGAAGTTCATCACGCAGGTGGAGGAGGCCTTGATCCCCATCTTGTGCTCGATCGAGCCGCAGGCGACGCCGTTGCGCGGCCCTGGCGTGCCGTCCGCCCGCGGCAGGAACTTGGGCACCAGGAACAGGCTGATGCCCTTGGTGCCGGCGGGCGCGTCCGGCAGGCGGGCCAGCACCAGATGCAGAATGTTTTCCGTCAGGTCGTGCTCGCCGGCGGAGATGAATATCTTGGTGCCGGTGATGGCGTAGGCGCCGTCCTCGCCGGGCACCGCCTTGGTCCGGATCAGCCCCAGGTCGGTGCCGCAATGCGGCTCGGTCAGGCACATGGTGCCGGACCAGGTGCCGTCCACCAGCTTGGGCAGGAAGCGCGCCTTCAACTCGTCGGAGCCGTAGAGCGACAGCGCGTTGTAGGCCCCCAGCGACAGGCCGGGATACATGCCGAAGCTGAGGTTGGCGGAGCAGATGAACTCCTCCAGCATGGTGTTCACCAGCTTCGGCAGACCCTGCCCGCCATAGGCCGGGTCGCAGGACAGCCCGGTCCAGCCACCCTCCAGATAGGTTTGATAGGCTTCCTTGAAGCCCGCCGGCGTGCGAACGACGCCGTTCTCGAAGCTGCAGCCCTCCGCGTCGCCGGACTGGTTCAGCGGGAACAGCACCTCCTCGCAGAGCTTCGCCCCCTCCTCCAGGATCTGGCGGATCAGGTCGGGGGTGGCGTCCTCGAAGCCGGGAAGGGTCGAGAGCGCCTTCACCCCGACGATGGAATCGAGCACGAACTCCACGTCGGCCAGCGGCGCCTTGTAGATCGGCATGGTCGGTCCCTCCCCTTCCTCAGTTGCGCAGCGGCTTGCCGGTGGTGAGCATGTGCTCGATGCGGTCCATGGTCGCCGGGTGTCGGACCAGCGCCATGAAGGCCTCCCGCTCCAGCTTCAGGATGCGATCCTCGCCCACCGGCTCCATCGGATCGGTCTTGGGGCCGCCGGTGAGCACGCGGGCGAGATGGTCGCAGACCACCACATCGTGCGGCGTGGCCTTGCCCTGGAGCGCGAAGCCCTGGACGAACAGGTCCAGCGCCGTCTTGCCGCCCGGCCCCGGCAGCGTGTAGGCCGGCTTCTCCGGCGGGGTGTAGCCGTCGGCCAGCGCCAGCGCCTTGGCTTTGGCGTCGGCCAGCAGCCGGTCGCGGTTCATGGTGATACCGTCCGTGGCCTTCAGGTACAGCAGATCCTTCGCCTCGGCGGCCGACTTGGCGACCTTGGCGAGGCTGATGGTCTCGAAGGCGCCGGCCACCGGCGGCATCGGCCCCTTCGGCCCGCGGCTGTTGGCGGCGTGGCGGGCCAGCATCTCCGTGCAGCCGCCCCAGCCGGGGATCACGCCGACGCCCACCTCGACCAGCCCGGTATAGGTCTCCGCATGCGCCTGCACATGATCGGCGTGCAGCAGGATCTCGCAACCGCCGCCCAGCGCCATGCCGCTGGGTGCGGCCACCACCGGGAAGGGGGCGTATTTGAGCGCGCGGTAGGTGCGCTGCCCGGCCTCCACCATCTCCTCGATCGCCGGCCACAGCGCGATGTTGGCGACGAACATGGCGAGGCCGAGATTGGCGCCGACGGAGAAGTTGTCCCCCTCGTTGTGGACCACCAGCGCCTTCCAGTCGCCCTTGCCGCTGCCGATCAGGGTCATGGCCTTCTGGTAGGCGGCCATGGTGTCGCCATCCAGCGCGTTCATCTTGCTGGTGAACTCCAGGCACATCACGCCGTCGCCGATGTCCCAGAGGGCGGCCGAGCCGTTCTTCCAGACCGGCTTGGACGCGCGCTTGACGTCGGACAGCAGCAGCACGCCGTCGGGACGCCGCACGTCGTCGTAGACGCCGCCGGTGGTCAGATATTGCAGCTTGCCGTCTTCCACCCGGTAGAAGGGCCGGCCGGCCGCCTGCTCCACCAGGGCCGGAACCGGCAACCCCTCCGACCGGCAGAGCTCGGCGAACCACGCCGTGCCGAGACGGTCGATCAGTTCGAACGGCCCCTGCTTCCAGGCGTAGCCGAGGCGCATCGCCTCATCCACCGCGACGATGCTGTCGGCAATCTCCGGCACCAGAGAGGCGGCGTAGGACAGGGTCTCCGCCAGCACGCGGCGGGCGTAGCGGCCGGTGCGGTCGGGGTGCTCGGCCAATGCCCGCAGATCCCTTCCGGCGGCGGCCACGCTCTCGGGCCTCGGCCGCTCGGCGGGGCGGTACTGGCCGGTGACGAGGTCCATCGCCTCCTTCACCTTGGCCCCGCCCTCTCGGTTCAGGCGGTAGAAACCGCCCTTGCCCTTCCGCCCGGTGTAGCCGTCGGCGATCATGCGCTGGATCACCGGGAATTCCCGGTGCAGGCGGCGGTAGAGGTCGCCCTCCGGCAGGGTGGCGAGCAGGCTCTTGGCGATGTGCGGCATCAGATCGATGCCGACGAGGTCCATCAGGCCGAACACGCCGGTCTTGGGAATGCCCATGGGCCGCCCGACCACCGCGTCCGCCTCCTCCACCGTCAGGCCCAGGTCGAAGGCGGCGTTGACGGCGGACTGGATCCAGGTGACGCCGATGCGGTTGGCGATGAAGCCCGGCGTGTCCTTGCAGCGCACCACGCCCTTGCCCAGCCGGCGGTCGCAGAAATCCGCCACCGCGGCCAGCGCGTCGCTCCGCGTCTCCGGCCCCGCCACGATCTCCAGCAGGCGCATGTAGCGCGGCGGGTTGAAGAAATGGGTGACCAGGAAATCGCGCTTGAAGCGCTCGGACTGGCCCTGCGTCAGCATCGCCAGCGGGATGGTGGAGGTGTTGGAGGAGACGACGGAGCCGTCCTTCCGCAGCGCGTCGATGCGGGTGTAGAGGTCGGCCTTGAGCTTGGGGTCCTCGACGATGGCCTCGACGATCCAGTCGCATTCCGACAGGGCGCCGAGGTCGTCGTCAAGGTTGCCCGGCGTCACCAGCCGGGCGTTCTTCGGGTGCATGAAGGGGGCGGGGTCGGCCTTCAGCAGCCGCTCCACGGCACCCTTGGCCAGCGCGCTGCGGTCGGCGGCCCCCGGCTTCACGATGTCCAGCAGCAGGACCGGCACCCCGGTGTTGGCGATGTGGGCGGCGATGCCGCTTCCCATCACCCCCGCCCCGATCACGGCGGCGCGTTTGATCTCCATGATCCGTCTCCCTCCCGCGCCGTCAGACCGCTTCGAGGATGGTGGCGATGCCCTGCCCGCCGCCGATGCACTGGGTGGCCAGCGCGTAGCGCTTGCCCTCGCGCTTCAGCAACGACGCCGCCTTGCCGGTGATGCGGGCACCGGTGGCGCCCAGCGGGTGGCCGAGCGCGATGGCGCCGCCGTCCAGGTTCACGATGGCGGGGTCGATGCCCAGCTCGCGCATGCAGGCGATGGCCTGCGACGCGAAGGCCTCGTTCAGCTCGACGAGGCCGATGTCGCCGATGGACAGGCCGGCGCGGGCCAGCGCCTTGCGCGTCGCCTCGACGGGGCCGAGGCCCATCACCTCCGGCGCGCAGCCGGCGACCGCCACGGACCGGATGCGGGCGAGGATCGGCAGGCCGTTGGCCCGCGCGTACTCCTCGGTCGCCACCAGCACCGCCGACGCCCCGTCGGTCAGGGGGGAGGATGTGCCGGCCGTCACCGTGCCGGACGCGTCGAAGGCCGGCTTCAACCCGGCCAGCGACTCCTGCGTGGTTCCCGGCCGCACGCAACCGTCGCGGTCCACCCGGCCGGAGGGCGTGGCGATGGCGACCATCTCGTCGGCAAAGCGGCCGGTGGCCTGCGCCTCGGCCGCCTTGGCGTGGGAAGCGACGGCGACCGCCTGCTGCTCCTCCCGCCCGATCTCGTAGCGGCGGGCCACATTCTCCGCCGTGATGCCCATGGAGCAGTAGGTTTCCGGCCATTCCTTGGCGAGGGACGCGTGCAGCACCGGGTTGAAGCCCATGATCGGCACCCGGCTCATCGATTCGATGCCGCCGCACACGAACAGCTCGCCCGCACCCATCTGGATGGCGCCGGCCGCCATGTGGATGGCCTGCATGGAGGAGCCGCAATAGCGGTTGACCGTGGTGGCCGACGCCGTCACCGGCAGCTTCGCCAGGAAGGAGACGGTGCGGGCGATGTTCATGCCCTGCTCGCCCTCGGGGAAGGCGCAGCCGACAATCACGTCCTCGATGTCGGCCGGCTTGGCGCCGGTGCGCTCCACCAGCGCCGACACCACGGTCGCCAGCAGATCGTCGGGCCGCACCTTCGCCAGCTCGCCCTTGGTCGCGAAGGTGAAGGGGGAACGGGCGAAGCCCGCGATGACGACCGGTTTCATGAGCGTGATCCCTCCTCGTTCGTTGCGTCGTCGGCTCCCTGCCGCCGCAGGTGCCGGGTTATCTGGTCATCGATGTCGGTCAGTTCGGTCAGCGTCTGCTGCACGTCGGCGAGCTGGCGGCGCAGGGCGGCAATGCGCTCGCGCGCCATGCGGCGCAGGTAGCGCATCTGCCCCACCTGCGCCCCGTCGGTGTCGTAGAGGCTGAGGAATTCCTTGATCTCGGTGAGGCTGAAGCCCAGCCGCTTGCCGCGGCAGATGAGCGCGAGGCGCGCCCGGTCGCGACGGTCGTAGACGCGCACCGTCCCCTCCCGGCCGGGCGAGAGCAGCCCCTCGTCCTCGTAATGCCGGATGCTGCGCAGCGTCAGCCCGAACTCGTCGGCCAGCTCGCCGATGGCGTAGGTGCGCTCCGGGTATCCCGAGTCGTCCCGCAACCGGGCGGCATCGCCCATCCCCGACCCTCCGATTCCCTGCGGCGCCGGCTCGGACGCCTTCCGTTTACGTAAAGGTAAGTGAGAAAACGGCGGAGGTCAAGCGGGATTGGCGGATTGTTTGCGAGGGCCACGGCATGGCGTGGCGCGTTGGCAGCCCCGCCAACGCGGCCACCGTCCTTACCAATTCCTAACGCACATCGCGGTATGTCGGCGGGTCTGGGTGCGGCGGCGGCGCGCTGTGACAGGATGCCACGCGGAGCTTCGGCCGATGCCTATGGCACCCTTTCCAAAATCAAAAAAACCACGGCTTCCACTTACGGGTTGGGACGGGCCATGTCTTCGCGAACGATCGTTTCATTCGGTGTCTGGATACTGTTGATGGTGCTGATCGGCACCTTGACGGTGGGCATCACGATGGCGTTCTACGCCATCATGACGGTGTTCTTCGCCTTGCTCGTGGGCATCCTGATGCTCGTCACCCGCCGGCGGTCGGAGCCGGAGGAGCTGGTCTGAACGACCACCGCTCCTCCTCCACCGTCATTCCGGCACCACCGTCACCTGCGACGCGTCCAGGCGCGTGAACACGCCGGCGCGGTCCAGATCGGCCACCGCGGCCCCCGGCGCGCGGAAGCTGCCCGGCGTCACGGCCCGGAGCAGATAGACAAGCCGGAAGCGGCGCTGCTCGGCCGGCAGGTCGAGCACGGCGCTCACCCGGTCCTCCCTCGCCTCCGCGTGCCGCACGCCGACGCTGCCCCCGGCCCAGGACAACCCACCCAGCGCGCCGCTGTCGGACAGGCGCACCGTCTCCACCTCGAATCCGGCCGGCAGAACGTCGGTGAGCATGGCGTGGGCGGTGGCCGGGTCCGTCGCTTCGCCCTCAAGCACCGCCACATACAGGCGATTGCGGACGATCCCATCCATCGCCGCCGGGCGGCCGGCGGTGTCGAAAAGCTGCCGGGTGAGCGCGAAGCCCTGTCCGGCCGCGGGGACAGCGTCGGCCGGGGTGCCGGCCACGGTGACCGCCACCTTCACCTCGCCACCCGCGTTGCGGATCGGCGGGAGGGCGGCAGCGTCGAGTCGTCGGATGACGGCGCGCGGCTGATCGACCGTCTGGTCGCCGACGAGCAGCTTGACCGGCCCTGACTTGTCCAGCAGCGCGCGGGCGGCCAGCAGCAGCCACGCCCGTTCCTGCGCGGTGACGGCACCGCGCTGGGCGGCGGCGCGCAGCAGACGCTCGGCCGCCGCACCACGCTCGCGATCCGCCGCCCCCTCCAGCGCCAGCACGAACACCGCCGCGTCGTCGCGCAGTCCGGCGGTCGTGGAACGGGCGGCGGCCATCCGCTCGAACGCCTCGGCGGCGGCGCGGCCGTCACCCAGCGCGGCGAAGGCCGCCGCAATCTGGGCGCGCGCCAGATCGCCCGGCGCCTTGTCCCAGAAGGCTTCGCGGAAGTGGCGCAGCGGGGCCGCGTCGATCAGCTTGGCACGGGCCAGGACCAGCAGCGTGTAGGCGCGGGCCGGGAAGCCGGCCCCGTCGATCCAGGTATTCTCAAGGCTGCGCTTCAGCGACTCCAGCCCCTTGCGGTAGCGGACCTCGGCCACCGTGAATCCGGCGGTGCGTGCCCGGCCCAGCACGTCGAGCGCGTAGGCCGACAGCCAGCCGTCCGCGTCCCCGGTCGCCGACCACGGGGCGAAGGCGCCGTCGGCGCGCTGATAGGCCCAAAGACGGTCCAGGGCGCGACGGACACGCGCGCGCAAAGCGTCCTCGCCGCCGATCCCCAACGCTGCCGCGGTGTCGAGGAAGGGCAGCAGGGCCAGCGCGTGGCTCGCCGCCGCTTCCGCCCCGCCGCCCGGTTCGCGGGCAAGACCGGCGAGCAGACCGGGAACGTCGATCTCCACCGGGCCGCCGAGCATCGCGGCGGCAAACGCGCCGGGGCGCAGGCCGGCGGCCAGTTCCGGCGGCGGGGTGAACAGGCCGTCCGCCGCGAGGGCCGCGGTCTGGCTCCGAACCGCCAGCGGTTCGGCGCTCCGCACCGTCACATCGACGGTACGCGTCAGGCGCAGGCCGTCCGGCCCCGTGACCTCCACCGTGAGGCGGGCGGGACCATCGCCCTCGGCGGCAAGCTCGAAAGCGGCGGCACCCCGCCCACCGGGCTCCAGATGCCCGACGGCCACCGGATCGCCCGGCGCCACGACGCCGCCATCGGCGGCGATCCGCGCGGCGTAGGCACCGGCCGGGCCGCCGGTGTTGGCGATGGTCACGGCGACGGTCGCACGGTCGCCGGGGGCGAGATGGCGCGGCACCGCCACGTCCACCTGCACAGGGTCGCGGACCTCCACCACCGAGTCGGCGCGCCCCATGCGGTCGGCGGTCCAGGCGACCGCCGTCAGGCGCAGGCGCCCGGTGAAGTCCGGCAGATCGAGCGGGATGGTCGCCCGTCCGCCCTCGCCCACCGCGACGATCCCTGAGACCAGCGACAGGGTGGCGCTGGCCCGGCCCGGCCCCATGGCGGGGGTCGGCAGCGACGGCATCACGGCGGTGCGGGCGCGCGGCGGCGGCTCCGCTTCGACCAGCCGGCCGTACACGTCGCGCATCTCCACCGTCAGCTCGCGCGGTCCGAAATAATGGGCCGCCGGATCGGGTCCGTGGAAGTCGGTGAGGCGCAGCACCGACTCGTCGACCGCGGACACGGTGACATAGGCCGGCTGCCCCGGTGCGGCACCCTCCACCGTCACCTCGACGGGCAGTCGGGTCAGCGGTCGGGTCTCGCCCGGCGGCGTCACCGCGACCTTCAGCAACCGGTCGGACGGGTCCACCGCCAGCCAGGATGTGCCGATACCGCGCCGCGGCCCGCTCTTCTGCTGCGGGTCGGGGATGGCGAAGGCGCTGGCGACCACATGCACACCGCCGATCCAGGACGGGTCCACGGGAATCTGCAGGAAGGCGCCCTCCGGGCCGATCTCCCGAGTCGTCGCCATGCGGATGCGCCGGTCGGCGACGGCGATCAGGACCTGGCTTCGGTAGGGCGGGCTGATGTGCACCCAGGCGGTCTCGCCGCCGCGGTAGCGCGGCAGCATGACGGTGACCTCCACCTCGTCCGGACGCTCCAGCGTGGTCGGCGTCAGCCACCAGCCGGCGGCGAAACGGACGGAGCTGGCGACGCCGGTCTTCGGGTCGAACACCTCCAGCCGGTAGCGGCCGGCGGTCACCGGCTCCTCCACCGTGGCGGGCTTGCCGGCGGCTGGCGACAGCGTACCGCCGGTCTGCCGGCGGTCGCGCACCTCCACCTTGTAGTCCCAGCGCCCGTTCGATTCGAACCAGCTGTATTCCGGCTCCTCCTCGTACAGCTCGTAGGACAGGTCGGGGCGGTCGATGGGGGTGCCGTTGGGCGCCACGGCGATCACGTCGAAGCCGACCGTCGCCCCCTCCGGCACCGCGTCACCGGCGAAGCGGGGACGGATGCCGATGGCGAAGGGGCGGTGGCGGACGGGGAGCACCAGTTCGCGTGCCACCGGGCGCCCGCCGACATCGACCATGGCCGCGCGCACCACCGCCTCCAGCGGGCGGGTGCTCTCCGGTGCACGGTCCAGCCGCAGGGTGCCGTGCGCCTGACCGTCCTCGCCGGTGGTGAAGCCCGGCAGTTCGCTGCGCTGCGGCTTCACATCGTCCTGCGTCAGCCCGAAACGGTAGCCGGGATGCTGGGGATAGGGGTTCTCCGCGGCGCGCAGCGTCATCGACAGCTCGCCCGGCAGGCCGGCGGCGGCGGTGCCATAGACGTAACGGCCGGCGATGGTGATGCTGGCGGCGGACTCCGCGTCGAGCGCCGGGCGATCGGCGGTGAGCGTCACGCCCAGGCGCGGCGGGACGAAATCCTCCACCCGGAACTCCACGCGCCCGACGGCCGGCCCCTCCGGCTCCAGATGAGCGGTCGCCGACCACGCACCCGTCAGCGCACCCCGCGGCAGCTCCAGCCGTGCCGCGTAGGCACCGGCCCCGCCGTCGGTGAGCGGCCGGCGGTCCACCTCGAGGCCATCCGGGCGCAGCAGGCGCAGCGTCAACGACTTGCCCGGCACGGCGGCGCCCTGCGGGTCGCGCAGCAGGGCCGTCAGGTTCACCGGCTCGCCGGGGCGGTAGATGCCACGCTCGGAGAAGAGATAGGCGTCGGCCCGGCCGGGTGTCGGCGCCACGGTGGAACGGTCGGCCAGCTCGAAGGCCGGGGCCACGAGGTCGAGAAAGCCGAAGTCACCGCCGGCGCCGCGGGCGAACAGCGCCTGCGGTGCGTCGTCACCGGTGCCGCGGAGTGCGCCCGCGTCGAACCGGGCGATGCCGTCGGCACCGGTGCTGACCTTGCCCAACTCCGCGTTGTTGCGGGCGAGCAGCCGCAGCTCCACCCCGCCCAGCGGCCCCGCCGTCGCCAGGGAGCGGGCGAAGACCACCAGCCCGTCCTCCCCCAGCACGGTGTTGAGGGTGAGGTCGGAGACGACGAACCACTGGCTGGCCTTCACCCCGTCGGCCATGGCGGCGGCGGCGATGTAGACGCCCGGCTCCAGCCGGCCCAGCACCGCGTCGATGGGAAAGGCGGTGACGGCCGGCTGGTTGCGGTTGCCGGTCACCGCCATGTCGCCCTTCCACACCTCCTGCGCGGCGCGGTCGACCAGATCGCCCACCTCGTGGTCGGACAGTTGCTGGCTGATGCGGCCGAAATAGATCTTCTCCACCAGCCCGCGGTCGGTGATGCGCAGCACCTGCATGCGCACCCGGTCCACGTTGATGGAGCGCAGGGCCAGCCCCTCCGCCCCGATGCGCGGCAGGATGTAGCCGCCGCCGCGGAAGGCGAGCGCCGGCTTGCGGTTGGGGATCTCCACCTCACGTGATTCGGCGGCGGCCAACGTCCCGCCATCCGCACCGGGCAGGCCCGCCTTCAGCGTGACCGTGTATTTCTGCCCGTGCTGCGGCCCTTCCACGCACAGGTTGCGATCGCGCACCACGACGGTCGCGGTGACCGGCGGCGTCACCTCCACAAAGGAGCGGTAGTCGGTTCCGACCCGGTCCAGCCGCTCCGACAGGGTGGCGCAGACCTGCGGCACATCGCGCTCGGCCACCACCTCCAGCGCGGTGACCGTCAGCGGCGGCGGCTCGTCGGCGGATGCGGGGGCGATCGACGCAAGGAGAACGGCAAGGACACGCGCCGGCGCACGCAGCATGACAGGGAACGCCCCCAAGGAGGAAGGGGCCGCCTGCGGTGCGACCGCGGGGCCGGCCCGGCTTCAATCGGCGCGGGAGTATGCCGAAGCGCCTGGAAAAGCGCTACGGGTTTGGCACCAAACGGATAAGTCTTCCGGGAAGGCCGCCGGTCACCCGCGCGCCAGACGGACGCGCAGCCGCTCCGCCGCCGTGTCCAGGATCTCGTCCCGCTTCGAGAAGCAGAAGCGGATGCAGGTGGTGGGCGCGTCCTGGACGAAGAAGGCGCTGACCGGGATCGCGGTCACCCCGGCCTCCGCCGTCAGCCAGCGGCAGAAATCCTCGTCCGTGCCGTCGAAGCCGGTGGAACGGATGTCGGCCACCACGAAATAGGTGCCGGCGGACGGCAGCACCTCCAGCCCGGCCGCGGCGATGCCCGCCGCCAGCCGGTCGCGCTTGGCCTGGAGACCCTCGGCGAGCCCGCTGAAGTAGGACGCGTCCTTGCCCAGCCCGTAGGCCACCGCCGCCTGAAGGTTCGGCGGGGTGGTGAAGGTGAGGAACTGGTGCGCCTTCGCCACGGGCTGGAGCAGGCGCGGAGCGCCGGTGATGTAGCCGACCTTCCAGCCGGTGAGCGAGAAGGTCTTGCCGGCCGAGCCGATCTTCAGGCAGCGCTCGCGCATGCCGGGCAGGGTCATCAGCGGGATGTGCGGGCGCCCGTCGAAGACGATGTGCTCGTACACCTCGTCGCAGACGGCGAAGGCGTCGTACCGCTCGACGAAGGAGGCGATCAGCGCCAGCTCGTCGCGGGTGAACACCTTGGCCGCCGGGTTCAGCGGGTCGTTGATCAGGACGAGCTTGGTCTTCGCGCTGAAGGCGGCGGCCAGATCGGCCTCGGTGAAGCTCCAGTCCGGGGCGCGCAGATTGACGAAGCGCGGGATGCCGCCGGCGCGCCGCACGATCGGCAGGTAGCTGTCGTACATCGGCTGGAACAGCACCACCTCGTCGCCGGGCTCGATCAGTCCGAACAGGCAGGCGGCCAGCGCCTCGGTGGCGCCGGAGGTGACCATCACCTCGGTCTTCCAATCGACATCAAGCCCGTAGAAGCGGGCGGCGTGGGCGGCCAGCGCCTGTCGAAGCTCCGGCGTGCCCATCATCGACGGGTACTGGTTCCACCCATCCTGGAGAGCGCGGGAGGCGGCTTCGAGCACGTCGGCCGGGCCGCGGTCGTCAGGGAAGCCCTGGCCCAGATTGATGGCGCCATGCTCATCCGCCAGACGCGACATCACCTCGAAGATGGTCGTCCCGTACCCCGACAGGACCGCATTGCCCGACCGCACCGCCGCTTCCTCCGCATCGAACCGAAGGCGGGCACCATGGCAGCACCGTCACGCGGCTGTAAAGAGGCGCCGGTCAGACGGCGCGGCGGCGGCGGCGCAGGCGGTCGCGGACGCGCTCCACCGGAACGAACAGGCGGGGGAACCGGCGCTTCATGCGCACGAAGAGACGCTTGGCGTCGTCGGAATTACGCAGGAGGATGACGCCGCCCACCAGCATCAACGGCAGACCGAACGGCCCCGGCAGGGGGACAACAAGGAAACCGACGGCGATGATGGTCCAGCCCATGCCGATCAACACGATCTGGCGCATGCGGGCCAGGGACAGGGTGGCGGCGGTGCTGCGTGCCATGGTGGTGTCGCGGCCTCGATGCGGCGGGATCGCCGAGCCGTCATATGGTGCCGGACCCGACCGGACTTCAATGACGGCCGGACTTCAATGCCGACCGGTCAGTGGTGCCCCATCAGTGAACGGTGTGACCCTGCCCGGCCGGGCGGTGGTCGAGCCGCAGCATGACCTCGTTCATTTCCGCCGGGCCGGGCTGCCACGCGAACTCGTCAGCGAGTTGGAGCCGGGCGGCACCGGCGCGCACCGCCGCTTCCGCCCGCGCCGCGTTGGGAATGCGGGCGAGGCGCTTGTCGGCGACGCTCTCCAGCATCAGGCGGATCATGCGTTCGCGCTTGCCGGTATCGACGAAGCCGCTCTTGTCGAAATACAGCTTGGTGAAGGACACCTCGGCCACCTGCGGACTCTGGCCGCGCTCGGCGACCAGGACGGCGGCCACCACATCGACGCAGCGGCCGGCGAAGCCCGGTATCGGCGAGGTGCCGTCCTCCGCCTTGTCCAAAGCGCGGCTCGGCAGTTCGACCATCCGCCCGGAGGCGTCGCGAACGAGGTAACGGCGCCACACCGGCATCTCCGCCTCCCACGTTGACCTCAAACCCGGCGAGAAGGCTACACCATTCTCCGCCGGGCCGATACTGAAGATTGTTTAACCTCTAAATTAAACTCCTGTCATGAACAGTGGCGGACGTTGGGTCTTCGCTTGCCGCAAGACCCAACGTCCTCCCCGTTACTCCGCCGCTTCCAGCCGTTCCGGCTCGGGCGCCCAGCGCAGCACCGGCTTGCGGGCTGCGGCGGTCTCGTCCAGGCGGCGGCGCGGGGTGAAGCGCGGTGCCGCCTGGAACCAGGCGGCGTCGCCCGTCTTCGCCCGCTCCGCCAGCGCCCTGAGCGCGGTGACGAACTGGTCGAGCGCGTCCTTGGACTCCGTCTCGGTCGGCTCGATCAGCAGGGCGCCGTGCACGACCAGCGGGAAATACATGGTCATGGGGTGGAAGCCCTCGTCGATCAGCGCCTTGGCGATGTCGAGCGTGCTGACCCCGGTGCCCTTCAGGAAGCGGTCGTCGAACAGGCATTCGTGCATGCACGGCCCCTCGAACGGCGCCGTCATCACGTCGTTGAGCCGCGCCATCAGGTAGTTGGCGTTGAGCACGGCGTCGCCCGACGCCTGCCACAGCCCATCCGCCCCATGGCTCAGCATGTAGGACAGCGCGCGCACGAACATGCCCATCTGGCCATGGAAGGCCTTCATCCGGCCATAGGCGGTGCCGCCCTCCCCCTCGCGCTCGACCAGCACGAAGCGGTCACCGTCCTTGCGCACGTAGGGCACCGGCACGAAGGGCGCCAGCGCCGCGGAGAAGACCACCGGGCCGGAGCCGGGGCCGCCGCCGCCGTGCGGGGTGGAGAAGGTCTTGTGCAGGTTGATGTGCATGGCGTCGATGCCGAGCTCGGCCGGCATCACCCGCCCGACGATGGCGTTGAAGTTGGCGCCGTCGCAGTAGAAGAAGGCACCGGCCGCGTGCACCACCTCGGCGATCGCGATGATGTCGCGCTCGAACAGGCCGCAGGTGTTCGGGTTGGTCAGCATGATCGCCGCCACGTCCGGACCCAGCTTGGCCTTCAGCGCCTCCAGATCGACGCGGCCCTCGGCGGTCGCCGGGATCGGATCGACGCTGTAGCCGATGGCCGCCGCGGTCGCCGGGTTGGTGCCGTGCGCGCTCTCCGGCACCAGCACGCGCTTGCGGGCACCCTCCCCGCGGTGCTCCAGCGCCGCGCGGATCGCCATCATGCCGGCCATCTCGCCATGCGCGCCGGCGGCGGGCGCCAGCGTCACCGCCGGCATGCCGGTCAGCGCCTTCAGCCAGTGGGCCAGCTCGTCCATCAGCGCCAGCGCCCCCTGCACGGTCGACTCCGGCTGGAGCGGGTGCACGTCGGCGAAGCCGGGCAGCCGCGCCATCTTCTCGTTCAGGCGCGGGTTGTGCTTCATGGTGCAGGAGCCGAGCGGGTACAGCCCGGCGTCGATCGCATAGTTCTTCTGCGACAGCCGGGTGTAGTGGCGGACCACCTGCGGCTCGGACAGGCCGGGCAGCCCGATGCTGCCGCGCGGCTTCACCGGGCCGAGGCGCAGGCCGACGTCGGGCAATGCCGGCAGATCGACGCCGCAGCGACCGGGGCTGTCCTGCTCGAAGATCAGCGGCTCCTCGATGCGCAGGCCGCGGTTGCCGGTGACGGTGTCGCCCGCCGCGGAGGTCGGGGCGGGGATGGCGGTGGGTCGTCCCTGGTTGTTCATCGTCACAGCACCTCGGCGAGCGCCTGGGCGAAGGCGTCCATGTCGGAGTCGGTGTTGGTCTCGGTCGCCGCGACCAGCAGCAGGTCGGGGTGTTCGCCGGGGAACAGGCGGGAGGCCGGCACGCCGGCCAGGATGCGGCGCTGCGCCAGCGTCTCCACCACGCCCGCGGCGGGCTTCGGCAGCTTCACCGTGAACTCGTTGAAAAAGGCGTCGTTGACGACCTCCACCCCCTTGACACCCGCCAGCTTCTCGGCGAGCTGCACGGCCTTGGCGTGGTTGAGGCGGGCGAGCCCCGCCAGCCCTTCCTCGCCCAGCAGAGAGACGTGGATGGAGAAGGCCAGCGCGCACAGGCCCGAGTTGGTGCAGATGTTGGACGTCGCCTTCTCCCGCCGGATGTGCTGCTCGCGGGTGGAGAGAGTCAGCACGAAGCCGCGCTTGCCGTCGGCGTCCACCGTCTGGCCGCAGAGCCGGCCCGGCATCTGGCGTACGTACTTCTCCTTGCAGGCGAAGAGCCCGACATACGGTCCGCCGAAGTTCAGCGGGTTGCCGAAGGACTGGCCCTCCGCCGCCACGATGTCCGCACCCATGTCGCCGGGCGGGGTCAGCAGGCCGAGCGACACGGCCTCCGTCACCACCACGATGAGGAGCGCGCCCTTGGCCTGGCAGCTCTTCGCCAGCTCCGTGTAGTCGTAGATGCGGCCGAAGACGCTGGGGTACTGCACCACCACGCAGGAGGTCTGCGCGTCCACCATGCCCGCCAGATCCTCGCCGCCGAAGGCGTCGGGCGGCAGGGTCACGGCGTCGAAACCGGTGAAGGCGGCGTCCGTCGTGGTCACGTCGCGGTAATGCGGGTGCAGCCCGCCGGACAGGATGGCCTTCTTCCGCCGGGTGATGCGGTTGGCCATCTTCACGGCCTCCGAGCAGGAGGTCGCGCCGTCGTACATGGAGGCGTTGGCGACATCCATGCCGGTCAGCAGCGCCACCTGCGTCTGGAACTCGAACAGGACCTGGAGCGTGCCCTGGCTGATTTCCGGCTGGTAGGGCGTGTAGGCGGTGAGGAACTCGCCGCGCTGGATCATGTAATCGACGGTGGACGGCACATGGTGGCGGTAGGACCCCGCCCCCAGGAAGCTCGGGCAGGACCCGGCCGCGAGGTTGCGGGCGGCCATGGAGCCGAGCAGCCGCTCCACCTCGAGCTCGCCCATGTGGCCGGGGAGCTCGGGGATCGGGCCGGAGTGGCGGGCCGCCATGGGCACGTCGCGGAACAGGTCGTCGACCGACGCGGCGCCGATGGTCGCCAGCATCGACCGCCGGTCGGACTCGGTCAGGGGCAGGTAACGCATCTCAGTGCAGTCCCTCGACGTAGGCCTTGTAGGCGTCGGCGTCCATCAGGTCGTCCAGCTCCGACGGGCTGGACAGCGTCAGCTTGAAGAACCAGCCGTCGGTCTCGGCCGCGCTGTTGACCATCGAGGGCTCCTCGACCAGCGCCCCGTTCGACTCGGTCACGGTGCCGGAGACCGGGGCGAACACGTCGCTCGCCGCCTTCACCGACTCCACCACCGCCGCCTCGCCACCCAGCGTCAGCTCGCGGCCGGCCTCCGGCAGTTCCACGAACACCACGTCGCCCAACTGCTGCTGGGCGAAGTCGGTGACGCCGACCGTGCCGACGTCGCCCTCGATGCGAACCCACTCGTGATCCTTGGTGTACTTGACGGTCATCGCCTGTCCCCTGTCCGGAAGTCCGTGTGTGTTGTCTGTCAACCGCGGTAGTAGCGCTGCGGCACGAAGGGCATGGCGGCCACCCGCGCGGCCAGCGGCTTGCCGCGCACCATGAGCTGGAGGGGCGTGTCGGCGGCGGCCGACGCGGTCTCCACATAGCCCATGGCGACCGGCGCGTTGGCGGTGGGGCCGAAGCCGCCACTGGTGACCTCGCCGATGCGGCGTCCCGCGGCGTCGGTGATCTCGGTGTGCTCGCGCGCCGGGGCGCGGCCGTCGGGGCGGATGCCCACGCGGCGGCGCGGCGCTCCCTCGGCAAGCTGCTTCAGGATGGTGTCGGCGCCGGGAAAGCCGCCCTCCTGCCGGCGGCGCTTGGACAGCGCCCATTCCAGCGCGGCCTCGACCGGCGTGGTCGTCTCGTCGATGTCGTGGCCGTAGAGGCAGAGCCCGGCTTCCAGCCGCAGCGAATCGCGGGCACCCAGCCCGATCGCCTCGACCTCCTCCTCCGCCAGCAGGCGCCGCGCGATGGGGTCGGCGTCGGCCGACGCGCAGGAGATCTCGTAGCCGTCCTCGCCCGTGTAGCCGGAGCGGGTGACGATCACCGGGATGCCGTCGAAGGTGGCCGGCAGGTAGCTCATGAAGGCCATGGTCGCGGCTTCCGGGATGAAGCGGGCGAGCACCGCCGCCGCCTCCGGCCCCTGGATCGCCATCAGCGCCGCGTCGGGCAGCGGCTCCACCTCCGCCCGGCCCTTCAGCCGCTCGGTCAGGTGGGCGATGTCGTGCTCCTTGCGGGCGGCGTTGACCACCAGGAACAGATGCCCGTCGGCGTTGGTGACCATCAGGTCATCCAGGATGCCGCCAGCCTCGTTGGTGAACAGGGTGTAGCGCATCCGCCCCGGCTTCAGCCCGCGAATGTCGCCCGGCACCAGCGACTCCAGCGCCGCCGCCGGATCGTCGCCGAACAGCCGCACCTGCCCCATGTGGGACACGTCGAACAGACCCGCGCGGGCGCGGGTGTGCTGGTGCTCCTTCATGATGCCCATGGGGTATTGCACCGGCATGTCATAGCCGGCGAAGGGTACCATGCGGGCCTTCAGCTCCAGATGGAGCCCGTGCAGCGGGGTGGTCTTGAGGGTATCAGGCGCCTCGGTCACTCCGGTTCCTCCGACGATGGTGCCATCCCCCGCGGGTTCGCGGAGGTCGGCCCCCTTCTGTCTTGGACCTGAGAGATTCACCGGGCCGCGGACGGCGCCGGCTTACTCCTTCGGTGGGATCATCGCGCCAACGAGCGCGGCGATCCGCTTTCCAGAGTGCCTGTCCCTGCGGTCCTTCTGCCTGAGAGTTTCCGGGGGCGGTTGCTCCTTCGGCGCCGCCCGGCCGGCGCATGCCCCTGTCGGGGCAGGCTCCGCGGCGGTCTCTCCCGCGAGGGATGATCGGCGTATGCGGCCTAACCTACCCGGCCGGGCGGGTTTGTCAACGGATGCGTGGACCACCCTTCGGAAAAGTTGCCCCGCTCCATACAGCCGCACTACTTCACAACCGGCTGCTCCAGTTGCTTCCGGTTGTATTCCAATTGTTCCGGGGTCAACTGGAAGCCGATGAAGATGGCCCAGTCCTTGGCGTTCACGTCCTTGGGCAGGGGGATCCTCGGGTTCAGCTCCTCCCGGTTGCCGGCGCGGTTCTTGCCCGCCGGGAAGTCCACCGTGGTGTCGAAGGCGGTCTTGATCGCCGGCTGGTCCTGGCCCGGCTTGGACATGGCGACGAAATAGGTGTACTTGGCTTGGCTGCCCTGCAGGGCCGGACCGCGCTCGGCGACCAGGAACAGGTTGACGTTGACGGTCACGCCGTCGCTGCCGTATTCGCAGTTGCCGGCGTAGTCCACCAGGGCGGCGCGGGACTCCACGTCGGTCAGATCGCGCCCGGCCCCGGGCCGGAACTGGGTCACGGTCTGGAGATCGCGGACGATGGCGACCTTCGGGCAAGCCAGCGCCAGTTCGGTCGGGGTCGGTGCCGACAGCCCCATGCTGCCGCAGCCGCCCAGCCCCACAAGGGCCGAAAGCGGCAGACAAGCGCGGGCGAAGGTTCCTATATAGGGGTGCGAACGGCGGAGCATGCGCGTTGCCTGGTGTCGTTTTCGTTGCGTCCGGCCGCGACTGTAGAGAAGCGGCGGGGCCGGCACAAGCCGCACCGCAGCATGCGTCCGCGAGAGCCTGAGAAACGGGATACGGCATGACCAGAGCGCCACTGACCATCCTGCTCGCCGCACCGCGCGGTTTCTGCGCCGGCGTCGACCGCGCGATCCAGATCGTGGAGACGGCGCTGGAGCGCTACGGCGCCCCGGTCTTCGTCCGGCACGAGATCGTCCACAACCGATTCGTGGTCGAGACGCTGGAGGCCAAGGGTGCGGTCTTCGTGGACGAGCTGCACGAGGTGCCGGACGGCCGTCCGGTGGTCTTCTCCGCCCATGGCGTGCCCAAGCAGGTGCCGGCAGAGGCCGACCGCCGCGGTCTGTTCTACCTCGACGCCACCTGCCCGCTGGTCAGCAAGGTCCACCGCGAGGTGGAACGACATTTCGAGGAGGGCAAGCGCATCGTCCTGATCGGCCACGCCGGCCATCCGGAGGTGGTCGGCACCATGGGCCAGCTTCCCGAGGATGCCGTCGTGCTGGTGGAGACGGAGGAGGACGTGGCCCGGCTCGACCTCACCGACACCGGCAACCTCGCCTACGCCACCCAGACCACCCTGTCGATCGACGAGACGGCGGGGATCGTGGCGGCGTTGCAGGCCCGTTTCCCCTCCATCTCCGGCCCGAAGAAGGAGGACATCTGCTACGCCACCACCAACCGCCAGCAGGCGGTGAAGAGCATCGCCCACCGCATCGAGGCGCTGCTGGTGCTGGGCGCGCCCAACTCCTCCAACTCCAAGCGGCTGGTCGAGGTGGCGAAGACCAGCGGCTGCGGGCGCGCCTGGCTGGTCCAGCGTGCGGCAGAGATCGACTGGGCCTGGCTGGAGGGCGTGCGCACGCTGGGCATCACCGCCGGCGCGTCGGCCCCGGAAGTGCTGGTGGAGGAGGTGGTGGACGCCATCCGCAGCCGCTTCGACGTCACGCTGGAGACGGTAACCACCGCGCAGGAGAGCATCGTCTTCAAGCTGCCCAAGGCGCTGGTCGAGGCGGCGGAGGGGCCGGCGGTGACCGCGTGAGGCGGCGCTGCCGAGATACCCCCATTTCCTGTGGATAAGTCGGTGGGCGAATCCGCAGGATTCCCGGCGTAAAGCGCCTGTTCCATGACGTTTTTGCGGCTTTGCCCATTTTTTGTGCGGCAAGCCGGATCCTTCGAAACCGCATGTTTGTTGGTTTTTGCTGGTTGCGTCGGTGCATCGGGCGGACACACGACTGTTTCAAAAAGTCAACACAGTCGTCCAGCCGATTGTGGATGATTTCTCCTGCGACCGCCCGTCGCGTTGACCGGCGGCCGGTCACCCCGACCGGTTGTTGAACAGCAACGGGATCGCCTCCTGCCCGGTCGGCGCCGGCGCACGCTCGCGGCGGCCCTTTTCCAGTCCGGTGCGGCAGGCCGCGAACTCGTGGGTGCCGGGCGTCAACCCGCGCGCGATGCAGGCGTTCGCGTCCTCCCGCGCGTGGCTGAAGTCGAGGCCGCAGCCGGCCAGGAGGGCCGGCAGCACGAGGAGGATCGGGATGGCCGTGCGCATGCGGCCATTGATGCACGCCCCCGCACCCGCCGGGCAAGCCCGGCGTTGACCGGGACGGGGAATCCCGGTAGCGCTTCGCCCATGGCCGTCTACACCGAAGTGACCGACGAGGATCTCGATGCCTTCGTCGCCGATTATGATCTGGGCTCCGTACTGTCCTGCAAGGGGATCGCGGAAGGGGTCGAGAATTCCAACTTCCTGCTGGTCACGGAGCGTGGCCCCCACATCCTGACGCTTTACGAGAAGCGGACGAAGCGGGAGGATCTGCCGTTCTTCCTGGGTCTGCTGGAGCATCTGTCCACCCGCGGCATCGCCTGCCCGCTGCCGGTGGCGGCGCGCGACGGAGTGGCTCTGCGGGAGCTGTGCGGCCGGCCGGCTGTCATCGTCACCTTCCTGTCCGGCCAGTGGCCGCGCCGCGCGCAGCCCGTCCACTGCGCGGAGGTCGGCGCGGCGCTGGCGCGGGTGCATCTCGCCGCGGCGGATTTCACCCTCACGCGGCCGAACGCGCTGGGCCTCGCCGGGTGGCGGGAGCTCTACGCCAAATGCCGTCACCGCGCGGACGAGGTGCGGCCCGGCCTGTCGGCGGAGCTGGGGGCGGAGCTGGAGCATCTCGGCCCGCGCTGGCCGGCCGACCTGCCCGCCGGCGTCATCCACGCCGACCTGTTCCCCGACAACGTCTTCTTCCGCGGGGAGGAGCTGACGGGGCTGATCGATTTCTACTTCGCCTGCAACGATGCGCTGGCCTACGACCTCGCCATCGGGCTGAACGCCTGGTGCTTCGAGGCCGACGGCGCCTTCAACGCCACCAAGGCGCGGGCCATGCTGACCGGCTACCGCAAGGTCCGCCCGCTGTCGGCGCGCGAGGTCGCGGCCCTGCCCCTGCTCTGCCGCGGCAGCGCCATCCGCTTCCTGCTGACCCGGCTCTACGACTGGCTGAACCACCCGGAGGGCGCTTTCGTGCGGCCCAAGGACCCGCTGGAATATCGGCGCAAGCTGCGCTTCCACCAGGGCGTGCGCGGCCCCGGCGACTATGGCCTGGACATGGAGGGCTGAGGGAATGGACGAACCGGCACCCGACGCCCCGCAAAACGACGCGCCGAAGGCGGTCGACATCTTCACCGACGGTGCGTGCAGCGGCAACCCCGGTCCCGGCGGCTGGGGCGCCATCCTGCGCTTCGGCGGGGTGGAGAAGGAGCTGTGCGGCGGCGAGCCCGCCACCACCAACAACCGCATGGAGCTGACCGCCGCCATCATGGCGTTGGAGGCGCTGAAGCGGCCGGTGACCGTGCGGCTCTACACCGACAGCGAGTATGTGAAGAACGGTATCACCCAGTGGATCCACGGCTGGAAGGCCAAGGGCTGGAAGACCGCCGACAAGAAGCCGGTCAAGAACATGGACCTGTGGCAGCGGCTGGACGAGGCCCGCCAGCGTCATGCCATCGAGTTCCACTGGGTGCGCGGCCACGCCGGCCACCCCGAGAACGAACGCGCCGACGCGCTCGCCCGCCAGGGTCTGGAGGAGGCGCGGCGGAAGTGAGGGGGTGCCCGGCCATACGGCCCGGCACCCTTTTTCGCTCAGACCGCCGCGATCACCGCTTCGGCCGAGGAGACCTCGAACTGGCCGGGCTTCTCGACGGCGACGTGGGTGACCTTGCCGTCATCCACGACGATGGCGAAGCGCTGGCCGCGGGTGCCCAGGCCGTGGCCCGAGGCGTCCATGGTCAGGCCGAGCGCGGTGGCGAGGGCGGCGTTGCCGTCCGGCAGCATGAACACCTTGCCGGCCACATTGTGCTTCTCGCCCCAGGCGCGCATGACGAACGGGTCGTTGACGGCGGTGCAGACGATCTCCTCGACACCCTTGGCCTTCAGGGCCTCGGCCTGCTCGACAAAGCCCGGCAGGTGCTTGGCGGAGCAGGTCGGCGTGAAGGCGCCGGGAACGGAGAACAGGACGACCTTCTTGCCTTTGAACAGGTCGGCCGTGTCGACCTCCTGCATGCCGTTGTCGGTCAGGTGCTTCAGCTTGACGGACGGAATCGTGTCGCCGACCTGGATGGCCATGTTTCCCTCCCGGGGGGTTGTGATCGAACCGGCTCCGTTCTAGCCGGGCGCGCCGCGGGCGGCAAGCTTGTCACGCCCACGGCCCGCTCGCCCGCCCCTCGCCCGCCCGTCAGCGCGCCCGCTCCAGGGCCTCCAGCACGGCCGCCTCGCTCAGCAGTTCCGGCAACGGGATGCCGGCGGGGGCGGAGGGGCCGTAGACAATGTTGAAGGGAATGCCGTAACGCCCGTGCACGGCGAGGTACTGGGCGATCCGCTCGTCGGGCCGCGTCCAGTCCGCCCGCATGGCGACGATGCCGGCCGCCGGGTCGTCCAGCCGGCGCGCCACCTCGCCGCGGCTGATCACCAGCTTCTTGTTGGCGAGGCAAGTGATGCACCACTCCGCCGTCACGTCCACAAGCACGACGCGGCCCGCCGCCACCTCCCTGCCGATGGCGGATTCGTCGAAGGGAACCCAGCGTGTGGCGGATTCGGTGGGGGCCGCGTCGGCGGCGGGCTGGAAGACCATCGGCACGCCGAAGGCGACCAGCGCCAGCGCCGCCGCCGTTCCGGCCCCGGCCCAGCGCATCCCCTCCCCCAGCCGCCGGCCGAGCCACAGGGCCAGCACCAGCGCCACCATCAGCCCGGCGACCAGCGCCGCCGTCTCCGTCCCCACCTGCACCGCCATTACCGACAGCAGCCACGCCGCGGTCAGCGCCAGCGCCGCCCCCAGGACCCGGCGCAGGGCCGCCATCCAGCGGCCGGGACGGGGCAGCAGCCGGGCCAGCCCTGGCACGGCCGCGACCAGCAGGTAGGGCAGCGCCAGCCCCACACCCAGCGCCGCGAAGACGGCCAGGATCTCGAACGCTCCGCGCGACAGGGCGAAGCCGACCGCGGTCCCCAGGAACGGCGCCGAGCAGGGGGTGGCGAGCAGCGTGGCGAAGGCCCCGGTGGCGAACGGACCGCCCAGCCCCTGCCCTTCCTGCCCGCCCAGCCGGTCGGCGACGGCGCGCGGCAGCGGCACCTCGAACACGCCCCACAGGTTGGCGGCGAACAGCGTGACCAGCACCACCATGAAGACGAGGAACAGCGGCTGCTGGAACTGGATGCCCCAGCCGACCGAGGCGCCCGCCGCCTTCAGCCCGATCATCGCCGCGGCCAGCACGAGGAAGGACGCCAGGATGCCCGCGGCCGACGCCAGGAAGCCGGCCCGCACCGCGGCGGGCGGCCGGTCCCCGTGGCGCACCACCGACAGCAGCTTCAGCGAGAGCACCGGCAGCACGCAGGGCATCAGGTTGAGGATCAGCCCGCCCAGCAGCGCCACCCCCAGCATCGCCAGCAGCCCGCGGCCGTCGGCCGCCGCGGTGGCTCCGGCGGCGACCGGGACCTGGACCTCGACCGAACGCGCGCCGTCCACGATGGTGGCGGTGACCGTCCGGCCGGCAAGGTCGACCGGGGCGGGATCCGTGGCCTTCAGGCGCAGGATGGCCCGCCGGTCGCCGTCGAGGTAGGTGACCTCAAGCGCGCCGAGGGCCACCGGCGGAACCGACTCGATGAAGACGTCCGGCGACACGAAGGGCTCGCGCGCCGTGGCCTCCACCTCCACCACCCCGCTGGCGCTGCGGATCGCGGTGATGGACAGGCCCGAGGCGCGCCCGTCGCCGGGCACCGCGGCCTCGGCCCGCGCGATGTCGTTGGCCTCCGGCCCCGGCGTGGCGGGTCCGGCCGGCAGCGACAGCCCGACTGCGACCTTCTGCGGGATGCAGATGTCGGCGCAGACGAGCAGATCGACCGACGCCTTGAGGGTGACCGGCTCTCCCGCCCGGCGCGGCACCGCGCGGATGGGGAACAGCACCTCGGCGTCGTACCCCACCGTCTCGATGCCGAGCAGGGTGAAGCGGTGTGGGGCCGGGTAGCGGTGCACGGCCGAGTCGAGGTTGTCGGACCCCGACCAATCGAAAGTGGGCGGCAACCCGGCGTCGCCGGGGCTGCGCCAGTAGGTCTTCCACCCCGGATCGAGCCGCAATTCCAGCCCCGCTGGGATCGCGTCCAGCGTTCCGGTGCCCTCCACGGCGGCGACCAGGCGGGCCTCCACCGGGCCGGCCTTCACCCACGGACCGGCTGCCGCCTCGGCCCGACCGGCCATTCCGGCGATGAGGAGGACGAGCACCCCGAATGCAAACCTTTTCATCGCGCCGGCTGTTCTCATATGTGGTTCGGGCGGGTTTTCCGCCCCGCTATTCTAGATGACAAGCCTCGGCCGGTGCTGTCACACTCCGGCGAGGAGGCCGTGGGCGGCAAGCCCTCGACACGAAGGATAAACACCCATGTCCCGTGCCACCAAGTCTTCGGAGTATCTCACAGGGCAACTCCTCATCGCCATGCCGAGCCTGCTCGACCCGCGCTTTCAGCGCACGGTCATCTATATGTGCGCTCATAATGAGGATGGCGCCATGGGATTGGTGGTCAACAAGCTGTTCGGTCAAATCACCTTCCAGGATCTGCTCGACCAGCTCGGCACGGAAATGCCGCCGGCCACCACCAACATGCCGGTGCAATATGGCGGTCCCGTGGAATCGGGGCGAGGGTTCGTCCTGCATACCACCGATTACGTGCGCGACGGCACGCTGGTGGTGGATGATGGCGTGGCGCTGACCGCGACCATCGACATCCTGCGGGCGATCGCGGAGGAGCGCGGCCCGAAGAACTGCATCCTGCTGCTGGGTTATGCCGGATGGGGTCCGGGTCAGCTCGACGCCGAGATCCAGGCGAACGGCTGGCTGAACGTGCCCTGCGACGAAGGGCTGCTGTTCGACACCGAGCTCGACGGCAAGTGGGAGCGCTCGATCGCCAAGCTGGGCGTCAGCGTCTCCATGTTGTCGGCGGAGGCCGGCCACGCCTGAGCCGGCCGGCGGCGTGGGGCGGGTCGGTGATGCCCGCCGCCACCGTGTGGGCCGGCGTGGCTTACGCCCGCGCCCCGGTGGCCTGCAGGGCGACGCCGCGGGCCTGCATGAATTCCGGAACCCGGTCGACCAGACGGTCGCCGTCATAGACGGCCCAGAAGCTCTGGAACCCGGCATCCTCGTAATGGAGCGAGACCTTCCGGTCACCGCGCTGCAGGATGAAATGCTTGGACGTCTGCTGCGTCCACACAGGTTTCTCGGTCATGGAACGCTCTTACGGATCAACGCGTACGGATCAACGCGACTGCCCCCGATGGTGGGCCGATCGCGTTAATTGTTCGTGAAGCCGACGGTCCATGGCCTAGGGAATAAGAGGTATACGCCCCCCGGACGGCGGAGACGTCCTAGTCCTCCCCACCCATCTGGCCTTCCTTGAAGCGGAAGGGATTGGCGGGGTAGACGCCGAGGATCTTCACGTCGCGGGCGAAGAAATCCAGCTCCTCAAGCGCCAGCCGCAGGGGCCGCTCGTCGGGGTGGCCTTCCACGTCGGCGTAGAACTGCACGGCGGTGAACCGGCCGCCGAGCATGTAGCTCTCCAGCTTCGTCATGTTGACGCCGTTGGTGGCGAAGCCGCCCAGCGCCTTGTAAAGCGCCGCCGGCACGCTGCGCACCCGGAACACGAAGCTGGTCACCACCGGGCCGGAGCCGGCGGGCGGCACCTTCGGCTCGCGCGCCAGGATCACGAAGCGGGTGGTGTTGTGCTGGGCGTCCTCGACGTCGGCCTTGAGGATGTCGAGCCCGTAGATCTCCGCGGCCAGCGAGGAGGCGATGGCGGCGTGCCGCGGGTCACCCAGCTTCGCGATCTCGGCTGCCGCACCCGCGGTGTCGGCGTGGGTGATGGCGCGGATGCCCAGCGCGCGTATGGCGTTGCGGCACTGACTGAGCGCCTGGATGTGGCTGCGCACCGTCTCCAGCCCCGCCAGCGTCGCCCCCTTGGGCGCCAGGAGCTGGTGGTTCACGCGCTGGAAATGCTCGCCCACGATGTGCAGCCCGCCTTCGGGCAGCAGGTGGTGGATGTCGGCGACGCGGCCGGCGACCGAATTCTCCACCGGGATCATGGCGAGCCGCGCCCGCCCCTCGTGCACCGCGGCGAAGGCGTCCTCGAAGGAGGCGCAGGGCAGAGTCGTCATCTCTGGCAAGACGCTGCGGCAGGACAGGTCGGAATAGGCCCCGGGCAGGCCCTGGAAGGCGATGGTGTTGGCGGACATGGCGGCCGGGGTCTCTTCAGGCTGCGGAAGGGGACGGCGCCAGGGCGATCCGGGCACGTTCAAGGTCGGCCGGAGTATCGACGCCGAGCGGAACCGCGTCAACGACGGCCGCGTCGATGCGCATGCCGTTGGCGAGCGCACGGAGCTGCTCCAGCCGTTCGCGCTGCTCCAGCGCCGCCGGCGGCAGCGACACGAAACGCTCCAGCGCGTCGCGGCGGTAGGCGTAGAGCCCGACATGGTGGAACAGCGGCCCGTCGCCCCAGGGCGCGGTGGCACGGGTGAAGTAGAGCGCGCGCCCCCGCGTGGCGCCGGGGGCCAGCTCGACCACCGCCTTGACGACGTTGGGATCGGTACGCTCCCCCTCCCGCGTGATGGGAACGACGAGGGTGGACAGGTCCACCAGGGGGTCGGCCAGCGTGTCGAAGGCGACGCGCACCAGCGCCGGGTCGATGGTGGGCAGGTCGCCCTGCACGTTCACCACCGCGTCGTGCGCGCGGTCGGGGTCGATCAGGTTCACCGCCTCGAAGATGCGGTCGGAACCGGAGGGGTGGTCCGGCCGGGTCAGCACGGCGCGACCACCGGCGGCCTCCACCGCCACGGCGATCTCCGGCTCGCCCACCGCGACCACCACCGGGCCGATACCCGCCTCCATCGCGCGGCGCCAGACATGCACGATCATCGGCACGCCGTGGATGTCCGCCAACGGCTTGCCGGGCAGGCGCGAGGAGGCCATGCGGGCCGGAACGACCACGATCGGGTTGGCCGGGGCCTTGACCCGAGCGGCGGCGGGAACAATGGTCATGGCGGTGGCCTCCTCAGCCTGAACCTTCTCGCGCGCGTAGCCACGCGCGAGCGCGGGTGAAGCATGGATCGGCACCGCCGTCAAGCTGCCGCCCCCAACACCGCGCAACAACGTCGCCGGTCGGTCCAGGGTGCGGGTGACAAGCCGCATTCGCCGCGCTATGGTGCCGCCGCCGCAAGAGCGCATGCTGTCGCAAAGAGGGATCGAGACGCAATGTCGAGCATGGAGTGGAACAAGGTTTTCGGCGCGGTCCTCCTCGCCGGGCTCATCGCGATGATGAGCGGCTTCATCGCCGAGGTTCTGGTGCACCCCCACAAGCTCCATGAACCCGCCTACATGGTCGCCATGCCCGAAGGCAGCGGCACCGGCCAACCCGCGCAGGAACAGCCGGCCGGCCCGGCGCCGATCGCTCCGCTGCTGGCGTCCGCCGACCCCGAGGCCGGCAAGGCAGCGACCAAGGCCTGCGCCGCCTGCCACACCTTCGAGAAGGGCGGCGCCAACAAGGTTGGCCCGAACCTGTACGGCGTCGTCGGCGCGGCGCACGGCCATGTCGATGGTTTCGCGTATTCGGCGGCGCTCAAGGGCATCCAGGGCCCGTGGGATTACGAGGGTCTGAACAAGTTCCTCGCCAACCCCAAGGGCTATGTTCCCGGCACCAAGATGAGCTTTGCCGGCATCAAGTCCGACAAGGACCGCGCCAACGTCATCGCCTATCTGCGCTCGTTGGCCGACAGCCCGGCGCCGCTGCCCTGACCGGCGGCGCCGTCACGGCGCCCGCAAGATTCCGCGCACCGACCCCGCCCGCCACTCCGGCCGGCGGGGTCTTTCTTTTGCGGTACCCCGACCCGGCATGCCCTCTTCATCGAACGAACAGATGGGTCCTAGTACCGGGTCCGTATTTGGTCTGAATTGCCGCTCCCGATAGCAATTGCTAAAAAGTTCGGCAGGCGCCAACGCCGCACTCCGGGAGGGTCCACCGTGCTCCACACCTTGGGTACCGACACCGACCGTCACCACGAGGCCATCGTCGGCCTCGAGAAGCGCCTTCAGCGCGATCAACTGTCAGGTCGCGACATCACCATCGCCCGCATCGTGCTGATGCAGCACTACGCCGCCTACGCCGCCGCCACCGTGCAGCGGATCGGCGGCAGCCTGGACGAGTTCAAGAACCTGACCGACGTGAACAACGCCATCCCGTTGTCGGGACGCGGCGCGCGCAGGCACTGAGTCGCCCGACGGCGCCGGGGACGCACGCCCCCGGCGTCACGCGGCGTCAGCCCTTGCGCGCCGTTGGCGACACATCGCCCTCCGACGCCAACGCCGGCATGTAGGGAGTGTCGGCCAGCCCGTTGACCTTCGCGGCCATCACGAAGTCGTTCTCGTGCAGGCCGCGGATTTTGTGCGTCCAGAACTTCACCGTGCAATAGCCCCAGCCGTAATTGATGTCGGCGTGGTGCCCCTCCGCCTCGCACACGCCGCCGACGCGCACGGCGAAATCCTGCGCCGCCGCGAAGTCGCCGAATTTGAACGTGCGCACGAGATGGTCCGGGTCGCTGCCCAGCGACCAGCCGGGGACCTGGACCAGATAGGTTTCGGCCATCTCCCGGTCCATCGGCGGGATTCCGCCCCGGCACGGTTCGCAGGTCTTCGCCGCCAGATCGGTTGCTTCGGCCGTCATGTCCCCTCTCCTCCTCGGGTGTGTTTCATCGCCTTCACTCCTGGCGTCTTCAATCCTGGTGGCGCGCCGCGGTTCCGGCAAGGTGCCGGCGGCGGTTGTGGCGGCGCGCGGGGCGGGATATACGCGGCCGGCGAGACCGCCCCACCGCCGGGGCTGTTGTCCCGTCACGCTTCGCCAGGAGAGCACCCGCCCATGACCGCCACCACCGGCTGGCCCTTTGTCGAGTTCCAGATCCCCGCCGATCCGCCGGCCGGCCTCCGGCTCGCCATCATCGGCGAGGCGCCGGGGGCGGAGGAGGCGCGTCAGGGCCGCCCCTTCGTCGGGCGCAGCGGCAGGCTGCTGGACGAGACCCTGGCCGCCGCCGGCATCGACCGCGCCCGCTGTCTGGTCGGCAACGTCTTCCGCTACCAGCCGCCCGGAAACAAGGTCGGGCTGTTCTTCGCGTCCCGCACGCGCGCGAAGAAGGAGGGGCGCGCCATCGACGAGCGCTGGGGGCCGTTCGGCACGTCGGACTGGGTGCTCGCCGACTTCTCCGGCGAACTGGACCACCTCCGGCAGGCGCTGGAATCCTTCGCCCCCACCGCCATCGTGGCGCTGGGGCGCACGCCCACCTGGGCGCTGACCGGGCAGAACGGCATCATGCAGCTGCGCGGCACGGTGCTGCCCTGCCGCCTGCTGGCCGGGGCGGTGGTGGTGCCGACCTTCCACCCCAGCTACATCCTGCGCGGCCAGCTCGCCGAGCAGCCGACGTTCCTGGCCGACCTGAAGCTGGCCGCCGCACGGAGCGGGTGATCGCCGCGCACCAATCCACCCGGAACCACACGGGGCGTGCCCGGTTGAGCCACCGACGGCAACAACCGAACGGAGCACGACCGATGCCACGCACCCTGATTCCCCTGCTCGCCGCGGGGGTCGCGGCGCTGTCGCTGGCAGCCTGCGACACGACTGGCAGCGACCGGTCCGCCGGGACCTCCGGATCGACGACCAGGCCGGCGGCGGGGTCGACCTACGGCACCGGAAGCTCGCCGGGATCGAACCCGGCGACCGGGTCCTCCAACATCCCCGATTACGCCGATCCGGCTGCGAACCAAGGCGTGTCGCCGCCCTACTCGCCGGAGCGCAACCCTTCCGGCAACTCGCGGTAACCCGCCCGGCGGGGGCGCTGGCGCGCAACCTTCCGCCGCGCCGCGCGTTGCAACGCCATCGCTTCCATCCGGAAAGGATACGCACCCATGATGGCGACTGTTCTGCGCGGTGTGGTGGTTGCGGGCGGGGCCGCCCTGCTGCTCGCCGCTTGCGGGTCGGACACCACGCGTTCGACGACGACCACCAGCACCACCACCTCCACCATGCCCAGTGCCGGCAGCAGCACGACGACTGTGCTCCCGCCCGCCACCGGCAGCAGCACGACCGAGCGCCGCACCACCACCACGGTGGACGACTGACGCCGATACCGCCGGTCCAGCGCCGTCACGCCCGCCGCGCCGTGCCTCCCGGCAGCAGGCGGGCGAGACGGCGCAGGCCGGCCACCTGCTGGCGCAGCAGGCCGTCGCCGAAATCATCGTCGATGATGCCGGTGGCGGGATAGACGTCACGGCGGAAATCCGCCGTACCGAACAGCATGTCCCACACCGGGAAGAGCACTGCGAAGTTGCAGGAGCGCATCTCCGCGTTGGTGTAATCGCCGATGGCGTGGTGTGCCCGGTGATAACGCGGGCTGACCAGCAGCCGCTCCCCCACCGGGCCGAAATCAAGCCGCGCGTTGGCGTGCGACAGGCTCTCCACCAGCCCCAGAACCACCGCGACCCAGGCGTAAGCGGCCGGCGGCAGCCCGACCAACGTGCCGACCACAACCATGATCAGGGCGATCAATGCGTCGTCCAGCAGGTGGTTGCGGTCGTTGGACCACAGCGTCATGTGCCGCTGGCTGTGGTGCAGCGCGTGCAAAGCCCACCAGGCTGTCAGCCCATGCTGCCCGCGGTGCACCCAGTACATGACGAAATCCAGCACCAGCACATAGACCGCCAGTTCCAGCCCCGGCCAGTCCCGCAGCGGCGGCAAAGCGTCGAGCAGCGAGCCGCGCGGCAACCCGAACGCCATCAGAAGATGTGTGAAGGCGATTTCCACCGGATCGGTGAACGCGAAGGCGATCAGCCCGAACAGGCCAAGCCGGTGGATCAGCGTGTAGGCGACATCCGCCGCCACCGCCCGCCACGGCCCCGGCGCCTCCACCGCGCGCAGCCGCTCCAGCGGCGCCAGCAGCGCCACCATGGCGACCACGCCGATGGCCCCCATCAGCATGATGCCGGTCGCCGTGTAGGCGTCCTCGATGTAGGCGGCGAAGCCCAGGGCGTAGACCAGCGGCTGCACCACCAGCTCCCAGGCCCGGTCCTGGAGCCAGAGGAAGCCATCGACGAGCGCGTCGCCCATCGCCGTCACCCCGTCCTGTCCATCATGGTCGCGAAGCAGAAGCCGCGGGCGGTCAGCCCGTCGAGCAGCGGTTCCAGCACATCGACGAACGGCTCCTTCCGCGAGCGGATGCCGAGATGCATCATCAGGATGTCGCCGTCGCGGATGTTGGCCAGCGCCTTGCGCAGCAGCTCGGCATTGGGGTGGCGGTCGGACGGCAGCTCGTCGCCCAGGAAGCCCGCCTTCGACCAGCCGACATGCTGCGCAAAGCCGCAGCCCGGCGCCCAGTCCAGGCTGTTCCTGGTGGTGCGTCCACCGGGGGCCCGCCAGATCGGATCGAAGCCGCGGCCGGTCATCGTGCGGAAGCGGTCGCCGACGTCGGCCAGCTCGTGGCAGAAAGCGGCGCGGTCGAGCACGCGGCTGCGCCCCTCGGCGGAGCGGTAGAGGATGCCGTCCGGCCGGTCCTCCCGCAGGTACCAGTGGTTGACGGTGTGGCTGCCGAAGGCGTGCCCCTCCGCCACCCGGGCCTTCCAGTAGCCGGTCCAGCGCGCGTCGAGCGGCGTGCCGCCGTCGTAGGTCGGCTCCGCCGCGATGAAGAAGGTGGCGCGGATCGAGCGCGCCTTGAGGATGCCGGCGATGCGCTCCGCCGCGATCATGCTGCCGGTGTCGAGCGTGAGGCGCAGCGTGCCCTTGCAGTCGGCGGCGCCGGCCGTCGCCGCGGAGAGACCGGCCAGGGCGGCCAGCGCGCCTGCCGCCGCGCGGCGCAGGCTACTCCACATAGACGCCGTGCGGCGAGCGGCCGACCGGGATCGACATAACCACCCGCCGCTCCACCGGGTCGTAGACATGCACCTTGCCGCGCCAGCGCGCGGTGACCCAGAGCTGCCGCCCGTCGGGGGAGAACATCATGCAGTCCGGCCCGCCGGGGATGCCGATGGTGTCCACCACCGTGAAGCTGCGCTGGTCGATCACCGAGATGGTGTTGACGCTGCGGTTGGAGACCAGCGCGAAGGGCTTGCCCGGCACCTGGAGGATGTTGTGCGAACCCTTGCCGGTGGGGATTCGCCCGACGATGGCGGCCTTGCGCCACTCCACCACCGCCACGTCGGACTGGCCCATCACGCCGACCAGCAGATGGTTGCCGTCCGGCGTCAGCAGCACGCCGGCCGGCGTGTCGCCCACCTTGATGCGCCAGTCGATGGCCTGGGTCTCCAGATCGACCTGCGCCAGTTCGTCATGCCCCTGGAGGGTGACGAAGACCTTCCGCGAATCCGCGTCGAAGGCGAGGTGGCTCGGCATGCCGCCCACCACGATGCGCTTGACCAGCGACAGGTCGCCCGCCCGGTAGATGTCGAGGTGGCCGAGCCGCAGCCCGTTCACTACCAGCCAGCGCTGGTCGGGGCTGTAGCCGGCGAGGTAAGGGTTTACGATGTTGCCGCGCCGTTCCTGGATTCGGCCGCTTTCGCGGTCGATGTAGACGAGGTCGTCGCCGCGGGTGTTGGCGACGATCAGCCGGCCGTCCGGCGAGACCATCCAATGATGCGGCTCCTTCCCCACTGGAACGGTGGCGGAGACGGTCATCGTCGTCCCGTTGATGACGCTGACGCTGTCGGATTCGGAATTCAGCACGACGGCCAGCCGCGCCGGCCCGCCTCCCGGCAACGGGTCGGGCATCCAGGCGGGCGCCGCGGCGACCGCGGTGGACGGCGGCAGCGAGGCCACCAACGGGTCCGCGCCGCGGGCGCCATCAGTGGCCCCGACCAAGAGAAAGGCCGCCGCCACGGCGGCCACGCCACGCCAGCGCACACTCATGCCCACACTCCGGCCCTGGTGCCGCGGCCCGGCCGCCACGTCGCGGGCGGTTGCGGGTTCGCGTTCTGATCCCGTCATAACCGATACCCTGTTCGTCGCCCGTGCTCCACACGAAAACTTGCCCGTGCCAAGAATGCCGCAGGGCCGACCGGTGCCGGAAATGGTGGACGCGGCCGGCCGGCGGGGCCACGTTAGCCGACCGGAGTTCCAACGGACCGTATCCAGCGACATGACCGATACCCCCACCCCCGTGCACGTCATCGGCGGCGGCCTCGCCGGCAGCGAGGCGGCGTGGCAGCTCGCCAACCGCGGCATCGCCGTGGTGTTGCACGAGATGCGCCCCGACCGCGGCACCGACGCCCACCACACCGATCGGCTGGCGGAGCTTGTCTGCTCCAACTCCTTCCGCTCCGACGATGCGGAGTACAACGCCGTCGGGCTGCTGCACGAGGAGATGCGGCGCTGCGGCTCGCTGATCCTGGCCTGCGCCGACGCCCAAAAGGTCCCCGCGGGCGGCGCCCTGGCCGTCGACCGCGACCTTTTCGCGGGTGCGGTCACGGAGGCGGTGGCCGGGCACCCGCTGGTGACGGTGGAGCGCGGCGAGGTTGCCGGCCTGCCGCCCGCCGAATGGGACAGCGTGATCATCGCGACCGGCCCCCTCACCTCCCCCGCATTGGCCGAGGCGGTGCGGGATCTGTCGGGCGAGGAGTCGCTGGCCTTCTTCGACGCCATCGCCCCGATCGTGCACCGCGACAGCATCGACCTGTCGAAGGCGTGGTTCCAGTCACGCTACGACAAGGAGGGGCCGGGCGGCACGGGCAAGGACTACATCAACTGCGCCTTCGACAAGCCGGGCTATCTCGCCTTCATCGAGGCGCTGCGCAGCGCGGAGAAGGTCGATTTCAAGGAGTGGGAGAAGAGCACCCCTTACTTCGAAGGCTGCCTGCCCATCGAGGTGATGGCGGAACGCGGGGTGGACACGCTGCGCTACGGCCCCATGAAGCCGGTCGGGCTGACCGACCCGCACAGCGGCCGGCGGCCCTATGCGGTGGTCCAGCTTCGTCAGGACAACGCGCTGGGCACGCTCTACAACCTCGTGGGCTTCCAGACCAAGCTGCGCCACGGTGAGCAGTCGCGCGTCTTCCGCATGATCCCCGGCCTGGAGAACGCCGAGTTCGCGCGGCTGGGCGGCCTGCACCGCAACACCTTCCTGAACAGCCCGCGGCTGCTGGATGGGGTGCTGCGGATGAAGGCGATGCCGCGCCTGCGCTTCGCCGGGCAGGTCACGGGCTGCGAGGGCTATGTGGAGAGCGCCGCCGTCGGGCTGCTGGCCGGGCGGTTCGCCGCCGCCGAGCGGCGTGGCGAGGAGCCGCGCCGCCCTCCGCCGACCACGGCGCTGGGGGCGCTGCTGGCCCACATCACCGGCGGGGCGGACGCCGAGACCTTCCAGCCGATGAACGTCAATTTCGGCCTGTTCCCGCCGGTCGACGACCGCATCCGCGGTCGCGAGCGCAAACGCGCCTACACGGTCCGCGCGCTTGCGGATCTGGCGGTGTGGCTGGCGGAGGGCGGTGAAGGATAGGCGGCGACCACGATGCGCGAAGTTGGATGCGTGTTTCAACGCGGGGGTTGTCTTATCCGGATTGCCTCCTCAACATTGCGTGCGTTCGAATGATTCCACCCGTCCCAGCACAGGGCGGTGGACGGATCGCCGCCTCATGGATGAGGAGCACGCCCTATGCCGACCGCCGCCGACAAGTACGAGGACAACATCCGTTTCTTTGCCGGGCTGCGGGCGCGAACCGGCAGCTTCAAGCTGGAATACGACCGCAACAGCGGCTTGTTCAAGGTGGCCGGCAACTTCGTCAAGCGCACCTTCGGCAACAAGGGAAGCGGCGAACACGCACAGTCCGTGACCAACGACACGATGTTCAAGGATCCGATCGTCTCGGTCTTCAAGGCGGCGTTCGACGCGCGGTTCGGTGGCGGGTTGCGGTGGCAGGCATACAACGGCCTGTGCAATCTGCGGCGTGCATACCCTGATGGGGACAAGCGGCGCAGCCTTGAAGCCACTCTGACCGCTGTCCAACCCTACACCAAGGGGGGCATCATCCTCGATCTTGAGGATCAGCTCCGCACCATCCAACCCGAAAACGTCCTTGGCCCCCTTGATCTCGATTTCATGCGCCAAGTCTGGCTCAACAGGGCACCCCTGTTCAACCTGCTCGATCGTGCGACAGGGGCCGATCGCAACACCCACTTCCCCGACCACAAAGTCAGCGCTCGACCCTATGCCAGCTTGGCCAATGCGATCTACCGCCTTTACAACGGCCACATCGAGCCAAAGATCGCCGATCCCGCCCTGTGGGCGATGAAGCTGCCGAGGATCTACAAGAAGGGCGCCGGGTTCGGCTTGTCGTTGCAGCACACCAAAACCTTCGTGCCGGCCGGCAGTGCCGGTACAATCGCGTCGAACCACGACCAGGGTACCGATTTCATCTACTATTCGACACACCGCGAACACCCTGGTCAGCAGTTGTGGCGCATCTACTTGAATTTTCCGGCCGACTCCGCGCCCAAAATCCTCATGTTCCTTATGGCGAACGCGAAACGCCGGGCCATCCATTCGTTCAAAATAGCCGGTCCACTGGCGTTCCACACGCGCAAGGACAAGATCGTCATCTACGTCAGCCTGTCACAGCGCGACAACCTCGTCGCCGACCTGCAAGGCAAAGCCGCCACATTCAAATTCGCCGATCCAGTCCCCGGCATGACCATCGGCCGGCATCCGGGCATCGCCATCGGCGTCGAACCGACCGACCTCGAAACCGGTTTCAGCGGCAACCTCGATCCGAAAATGATGGGACGACAGAGCTACGGGTCCATCCGCGCCGAGCTCATCGCCATGGCCCTGACCAACATGCACGCGGCTGCCGAGGATCTGGGAGGAGCCTACCTGAACGACGAGACCACCTTCCTGAAATGGGTGGCCATCGCGTTCAAGGCCCACGCGGCGAATCTCAACCCGGGCGCATAGGCGCCCGGCCGAGGGCGGTCAGGGATAGGCCGCGGTGAGCAGTGTGGCGAACCGTTTGCCGGCGGGGATCTTGGCCCCCGCCCCCACCGGCTGGAGGGCGCCGACGCGGCCCAGATACCAGTTGAGGTGCGCGCGCAGGCCGTTCACGTCCTCGTCGTTCACAAGGCGCCGGAGCACGGCCAGGGCGTTCTTGCTCTCCTTGCTCGCGGCGATCGTCTTCTCACGGTTGTAGCGGTCGAGCGCGTTGCGGACGTTGGTGAGGAAGGTCGCCTCCTCCGGCAGGATGTAGCGGATCCGCCAGATACCCAGATCCCAACCGCCGACCTTGATCGTCTCCAGCGCCGTCATCTGCACCATCGTGCCGCCGCGCTTGCCGTACACGACCGTATAGGGCTGGTAGGAGCTGGCGTGGATGAAGAAGCCGCCGTCCACGGTGTGCATCTTGGCGGTGTTGTTCTGCACCGCCGCCGAGCAGACGACGTGCACATGCGGCGTGTTCAGCGCCTGCTTGCTGATGAAGCCGCCGAGCATCCCGATGTTGTGATCGAGGCAGATCTCGAAGCCGAAGCGCAGGTTGTTGGTGTTGTCCACGGCGATCGGCACCACCGGGCTTTTCATGCTCGGCACGAAGACATGGTCGGTGGTGTTGATCGATTCGAAGAAGTCGCCCTTCTTGTGGTATTTGTACAGCACCTCGTTGTCGAGGAAGACGTACGCGGTGTTGCGCATGTAGTAGGGCACCGGCTGCGGCGCCACGATGCCGCGCAGCGTGCCGGTGGACGGATCAGTGACCAGAACGGTGGTCTTGCCCGACACGAGGTCGCGCTTGGCGGCCACGCTCGGCACATGCATGCCGACCGTCGAGGAGGTTCCCCCGCCGGTCACCGGCCGGCTGCGGTCCTCGAAGCGCTCGCGCGCCTGACGCATGAACTGGTGCCCGCCGTCGAGGTTGATGAAGTAGTCGAGTTCGTTGCCAAGCCGTACCCGGCGGTCGGTCAGCGAATCCTTGGGCACGAGCGTGCGCTGGTGCGTGCGCGGGTCGCGCTTGAAGTTCTGTGAATCCTGGCGCTCGAAAGTCTTCTTCCAGGCGATGGTGCCGGGGATCAGCAGGACGCCGGGGTTGTCGCGGCTGACACCACGCAGGGTCTGCACGAACGCCTCCTTCTCGTCGTAGGAGATGGTGCGCTCGATGACCGTGTTGTTGGTCGGATTGAAGTGATCCCCAAAGCGGTGCGACAGAAAATACTCCGGAGCCACGAAGATCCCGCGGATCTTCTGGCCGCCGGGTATGGCGTAATTGCCGAGCTTGCCGGCAAACTGCTGCACCGCGTTTTCCAGGGTGGTGCAGCGGGAGGCGAGCGTCGCCCTGGAGAACGGCGTCGAATGGGTGGGAACCGACCAAAGCCCGACCAGGAAGTCCATCGCCCGCTCCGTCCGCCGTAGCCAATTGGGAGCACCCTGCAGCGATAATCACTGCCTGACAACCCTTGGTTAGTCCTATCCGCTTCGGCAGCGCGCGGCAGCTGCGACGGGTCGGCCTCGTCAATACCGCTGCCGCAGCGCCGCCCAGCCCAGCCGCAACTGCCGAAACGGATTCGGCATCTGGACACGCGCGGCGAAGGGGTCGAACTCCTCGCGGGCGAGCACATCCAGATGCAGGGTGGCGAGGGTGGCGGGCAGCAGGGCCGGCAACGCCGCCTTCGGCAGCGAGCGGCGCAGCGCCCGAGCCTGCTCCAAATGGCGGCGCGCCGATTCGGCCACCTCGCGCACGGAGGCGCGGACGGCAGGACCCGGCTTTCCGTCCAGGATCTCGCGTGAACGGCCGCCATGCGCGGCCAGCCGGTCGGCCGGCAGCATCACCCGGCCGCGGGCGGCGTGGAAGGGCACGGCGCGCAGCAGCCCGGCCAGGGCGTAGGCGGTGCCGACATGGCGCCCGGCCTCCATCGCGGCAGCGTCGCGCACGCCCAGCGTCTCCAGCGTCAGCAGGACCAACGGAGCGGCGGTGGCCTCGGCGTAGGCCTCCAGCGCCGGCAGGTCGGCCGGCGACTCGTCGTCCAGGTCGGCCTCGCGCGCGTCGATCAGCCGATCGAACTGGGAGCGGTCCAGCCCGTGCGCCGCCACCGCGTCGGCGAGCGGGCGGGCGACGGCGTGGTTGGGCGCAGCCCCGCCCTCGTACACGGCCTCCACCGCGTCGCGCCACCATTGCAGGCGCATCTGGCCGATCATCGGCTCGGTCACCACCTCGCGCGTCTTGGCAACCTCGATGTTGAAGGCGCACAGCGCGAAAACCGCCTCCCGCCGCTCGGCCGGGACGAATAGGCCGACGAGAAACCGGTCGTTGTCGTGCTTACGCACCTCCTGTCCGCAATAGGACAGGTCGGCGTTTCGGTTCGCCATCGGGTGTGATTCCGGAAAAATGGGGGTGTTGGCGCGAAGAGCCCAAGTCAAAGCCGGGCAACGGAATATATTGTCTCTCACAGGTCACCCGCCAGCCCAACGCGCAAGCAGGCCCCCCGACATGACCGATTTCAACGTGGTCCCGACGATCCCCGCCAAGCCAGCCACGATCGCCCGCCGCGATCCGGGCTCGCAGCCGCTCGCCACCTCGTCGCGCCTGCTGCCCAAGCATCTCCGGCCGCATGTGCTTGCCTTCCACCGCTTCCTGAGACTCGGCAACGACATCGCCGATGACGCCGAGATGGAGCCGGAGACCAAGCTGGCCTATCTCGACGCGCTGGAACGCGCGCTGACGTCGGGTCAGGCCAAGCACGCCTACCTGAAGCCGGCCGTCGATCTGCGGCTCAGCCTCCAGGCCACCGGGGTGCAGGACCGCCACGCCCGGCAGGTGCTGCGCGCGTTCCGCCGCAACGCCGTGGGCGCGCGGTGCCACAGCTGGAGCGACCTGCTGCTCTATTGCCGCTTCGCCGCCAACCCGGTCGGCCGCTACCTGCTGGAGCTGCATGGCGAGGGTGCCGGGGCCGGACCGGCGGCCGACGCGCTGTGTTCCGCCGTGCAGATCCTGAAGCACCTGCAGAGCGGGCGCGACGACTGGGTGGTGCTGGGGCGCTGCCACCTGCCGCTGACCTGGTTCGACGAGGCCGGCATCAGCGTCGAGCGCATGGTGGAGGCCGAGACCGACCCCAAGCTGCGCGGCCTGTTCGACAAGCTGCTGGACCACACCGACCGGCTGCTGGAGCGCGCCGCCACCCTGCCCGGCCAGATCGCCCATCGCGGCCTGCGCATCGAGACATCGGTTCTGCTGGCGCAGACCGAGGCGCTGTCACGCCGACTGCGCAACCGCGACCCGATGGCCGGCCGCGTCGCGCTGGGCGCCCACCAGCGTGTCGCCGCCACCATGCGCGGGGTGGCGCGCGGCTTCGCCGCCCGGTAGCCGCTGCTTCGCCGCCCGGTAGCGGGGCCGCTTCCCCGTGGCGTGGAACGGCCGTCTCCGCTAGGGTGCGCGGCCGTGAGCAGCGCCATCCACATCGTCGGGGCCGGCCTCGCCGGCCTCGCCTGCGCCGTCCGCCTCGCCGAGGCCGGGCGGCACGTCACCGTGTACGAATCCGCACCGCAGGCCGGCGGGCGCTGCCGCTCCTTCCATGATTCGACGCTCGACCGCCGTGTCGACAACGGCAGCCACATGGTGCTGAGCGGCAACCGGACGCTGCTCGACTACGCGCGCCGCACCGGCGGTGCCCGCGCGCTCGACGTCGTGACGCCGGCCGCCTTTCCCTTCCTCGACCTGCGCGACGGGCAGCGGTGGACGCTGAAACCCGGCGGGCTGTGGCTGTTCGACCCGGCGCGGCGCGTGCCCGGCACGACAGCCGCGGACTATCTGGCGGCCCTGCGCGCGGTGGTCGCCGGGCCGCGGGCGGTGACGACGGATGTGCTGCCGGCCGGCACGCCGCTGTTCGACCGGCTGTGGGGCACGCTGATCGTGTCGGCGATGAACGGCGCCCCCGACCGCGTGTCGGCCCGCCTGTTCGGCGCCGTGCTGCGCGAGACGCTGCTGCGCGGCGAGGCCGCCTGCCGGCCGGTGGTTGCCGCCCACGGGCTGGCGGAGGCCTTCGTGGAGCCGGCGCTGCGCCATCTGGAGCGGCTGGGGGCGGAGGTTCGGCTGGGCACACGGGTGGACGGGCTCACCATCGACGGCGGGCGGGTGACCGGGCTGTCAGTGGCGGGAGCCGCGGTGCCGCTGGCACCGGCGGAGGCGGTGGTGCTGGCCGTACCCCCCTGGGCGACGGCGCGGCTGGTGCCGGGGCTGGAGGCGCCGCCGGCCGGGGCCGCCATCGTCAACGCGCATTTCCGCCTGGACCGGCCGGCGACGCTGCCCGGCGGGCTGCCCTTCCTGGGGCTGGTCGGCGGCACCGCGGAATGGCTGTTCCTGCGCGGTGACGTGCTGTCGGTCACGGTCAGCGACGCCGACGCCCTGGCCGCCCTGCCGCCCGAGTCGGTGGCGGAGCGGCTGTGGCGGGACTGCGCGGCGGCGCTTGGCCTCGATTCGGCGGTTCCGCCGGTGCGGGTGGTGAAGGAGAAGCGCGCCACCTTCGACCAGACCCCCGCCAGCGCCGCCCGCCGTCCCGGCACCCGCGTTCCGGCCACGGGAAACCTGTTCCTGGCCGGGGACTGGACCGACACCGGGCTTCCGGCGACGCTGGAGGGGGCCGTGCGCTCCGGCGAGCGGGCCGCGCGGGCGGTCCTGGCACCGCTCCGGTCACGGATTATGGCGCGATTGTCCATTCCGGCCTTGGCTTTGCCCGGCGGGCGACATATCTGAGCCGTTGGAACCCCCGGCCGTCCGGCCGGGGCGAGCAACCAACGACATCGGCAAGAAGAGGGAACTATGGCGTTCGAACTTCCCCCGCTCCCCTACGACTACAGCGCTCTCCAGCCCTACATGTCGGCGCAGACGCTGCAGTTCCACCACGACAAGCACCACCAGGCCTATGTGACCAAGCTGAACGAGCTGGTCGCCGGCTCCGAGCTGGAAGGCAAGAGCCTGGAGGAGGTCGTGAAGGCCAGCTTCGGCAAGGCCGAGAAGCAGGGGGTCTTCAACAACGCCGGCCAGCACTGGAACCACATCCTGTTCTGGGAGTGGATGGCGCCGCAGGGCAGCCGAGCCATCCCGTCGGAGTTGGAGAAGCGTCTGGTCGCCGACTTCGGCAGCGTGGACAACTTCAAGAAGGAGTTCACCGCCGGTGGCGTCGCGCAGTTCGGCAGCGGCTGGGTGTGGCTGGTCGAGGACGGCGGCAAGCTGTCCATCATGAAGACCCCGAACGCCGAGAACCCGCTGGCGCACGGCAAGCACGCCCTGCTCGGCTGCGACGTCTGGGAGCACAGCTATTACCTGGACTACCAGAACCGCCGCCCGGACTACCTGAACGCCTTCCTCGACCAGCTGGTCAACTGGGAGACGGTGGCGGTCCGCCTGCAGGAGAAGTAAGTCCTGCGAAGGAAACCCTCTCCCCCGACGCGGGGAGAGGGTTTCTCACATCGGCAGCAGGGCCGCCGCGACCCGCCGTTCCTCGGCGAGCAGCACGTTGTAGGTGCGGCAGGCCGCACCGGAATCCATCACCTCCACCACCAGCCCCGCCTCGCGCAGGCTGATCCGCAGCGCCTTGGGCATGAGCTGCATGCGGGCACCGCTGCCCAGCAGCAGCAGTTCCACCGATGGCAGCGCCGCGATCACCGGGCGGAAGCTTTCCACCGTCAGGGCGGCGAACTCGGTCTCCGGCCATTCCAGTGTCCGGTCCGGCAACACGATGACCCCGCCATCGCGCCAGGAGCCGGCCACGCAGAACCGGCCGGGGGCGTAGCCGTCGATGACCTGCCGGTCGGCGGGGATGAGCGGCGTGATGTCCATCGGCTCTCGGTCCTTTCGGCATGCACCGGCCGGGGCGGACGGGCGCCCCGCCGGATCAGATCGGCACCAGCTTCGGCTTGGTCCGCCGCATCCAGGCCAGCACCATCAGGCGGGTGACCATGATCGCGGTGAACATCGAGGTGATGATGCCGATCGTCAGCGTCACCGCGAAGCCGCGCACCGGCCCCGATCCCAGGATGAACAGCAGGGCGGCGGCGATCAGCGTGGTGAGGTTGGAGTCCCAGATGGTGGTGATCGCCCGGCTGTAGCCGGCGTCCAGCGCGGAGATGACCGAGCGGCCGGCCCGCTGCTCCTCGCGGATGCGCTCATAGATGAGCACGTTGGCGTCCACCGCCATGCCCATGGTCAGCACGATGCCGGCGATGCCCGGCAGGGTCAGGGTGGCCTGCAGGATCGACAGCAGGGCAAAGATCAGCACCACGTTGATGACCAGCGCCGCCACCGCGAACAGCCCGAACAGGCCGTAGCAGGCGATCATCAGCGCCATCACCGCGACGAAGCCGACAATGCTGGCGATGCGACCCGCCTCGATGCTGTCGGCGCCGAGTCCGGGGCCGACGGTGCGCTCCTCGATCACGTTGAGTGGAGCCGGCAGGGCGCCAGCGCGCAGCAACAGGGCGAGGTCGTTGGCCGTCTGCACGGTGAAGCTGCCGGAGATGACGCCGGCCCCGCCCAGGATCGGTTCCCGGATCACCGGGGCGGAGATGATCTTGTTGTCGAGCACGATCGCGAACGGCCGCCCGACATTCTCCTTGGTGGCGTCGGCGAAACGGCGCGCGCCGACCGAGTCGAAGCGGAAGGACACCACCGCCTGATTGTCCTGGAAGGTCGGCTGCGCGTCGGTCAGCGTGTCGCCCGACACCATGACCCGGCGCTGCACGGCCAGATACTGGCCCGGACTTTCCGCCATCGGCAGGCGGACGGAGCCGGGCGGCACGCGGCCGGCCATCAGCTCGGCCGGTCCCACCTCGGTGTTGACCATCTGGAAGGTCAGCTTGGCGGTCTGGCCGAGCAGGCGCTTCACCCGCTCCGGATCGTCCACGCCGGGAAGCTGGACGAGGATGCGGTCCTGGCCCTGGCGCTGGATCGCCGGCTCCTTGGTGCCGGTCTCGTCGATGCGGCGGCGCACGATCTCGATCGACTGGTCCACCGCCTGCCGCGTCCAGGTCTGGATCGCCTGATCGGTGTAGGCCACGCGCACGCGGCTGCCGTCGGAGACGCTGGTCTCCAGATCCTGCGCGGCGGTGCGGCGGACGAGGTCGCGGGCGCGGTCCACCTGCGCCGCGTCGCGCACCGTGAAGCCGATGCCGGTGGCGTCGGCCGACAGGTCGGTGTAGCCGATCTGCGCCTGCCGCAGCTCCGTGCGGGCGGTGTCGAGCAGGCCGTTGACCCGCTCCTGCACGACGCTGCGCACGTCGACCTCGAGCAGCAGATGCGAGCCACCCTGCAGGTCGAGTCCGAGGTTGATCGTCTTGGTCGGCGCCCAGGACGGCAGGCTGGCCTGCAGATGCTCCACCGTCTGCCGCCCGAGCAGGTTGGGTGCGGCGTAAACGATCCCCAACGCGCACAGCGCGATGACGAGGATGACCTTCCACTTGGCGATATGGACCATGACGCCCGTCGACTGACCCGTTCCGTGAAATGCTCATGGGGGCCGCGCGGGCGGCCCCCGGTGCCGGATGGTGGACGGTTACTTGCGCCCGAACATCTTCGCGAGGCCGCCCTTCTCCTCCGCCGCGGCGGGGGTCGCGGCCGGGGCGCCGCCCTCGCCGCCCTTGACCGGCTCGCTGCGCGACAGCACGGCGCTGATGGTGGAGCGCAGCACCTTCACCCGCACGCCCTCGGCGATCTCCACCTGCACCTCGTCGTCGGTGCCGACCTTGGTCACCGTGCCGACGATGCCGCCACCGGTCACCACGCGGTCACCACGGCGCACCGCCTCCAGCATCGCCTTGTGCTCCTTCATCCGCTTCTGCTGCGGGCGGATCAGGAGGAAATAGAAGACGACGAAGATCAGAATCAGCGGCAAGAACGACATGATCATGTCGGTTCCGCCCGCCGCCGGGGCCGCGGTCTGGGCGAAGGCCGTCGAAACGAACATCCTGGTGCTCCTCGTTGTTGGGTCCTGCGACCGCCGCGCGTCGGGACGACGCGACTATAGCCGCCCGTGCCCCCGATGCAACGGCCCTGTGCATGGCGTGCGGGGGTGCGCGGGTTGCCGGTGCGGTCGGCTGTGACTAGGGTGGTCCCTTGCAGCCGACAGATGGCGGCACGTTCCTTCACTTTCCAGCCATTTCACAAGCAGGGCAGAACCGTGTCCGATTCTTCCGCCGCCGCCCTTCTCGCCGTCCTCACCCGCATCGCCGACGCGCTGGAGCGCCAGACGCCCCCCCCGCCGCCGCCGGTTGACCTGTCGGCCGCCGACGCCTTCGTCTGGCACGCCGACCCCGACCGGCTGGAGCCGGTGCCCTCGGTGAACCGGGTGGACATCGCCCTGCTCCAGGGGGTGGAGCGGCAGCGCGACCTGCTGCTCGACAACACCCGGCGGTTCGCCGCCGGCCTGCCGGCGAACAACGCGCTGCTGTGGGGTGCCCGCGGCATGGGCAAGAGCTCGCTGGTCAAGTCGGTCCACGCCGCCGTGATCGCGGAGCGTCCGGGCACGCTGGCGCTGGTGGAGATCCATCGGGAGGACATCCCCTCCCTGCCCCGGCTGCTGGCGCTGCTGCGCGGGCGGGAGAAGCGCTTCGTGCTGTTCTGCGACGACCTGTCCTTCACCACCGACGACACCCACTACAAGTCGCTGAAGGCGGTGCTGGAGGGCGGTGTCGAGGGGCGGCCGGACAATGTGCTGTTCTACGCCACGTCCAACCGCCGCCACCTGATGCCGCGCGACATGATCGAGAACGAGCGGTCGACCGCCATCAACCCGGCCGAGGCGGTGGAGGAGAAGGTCTCCCTCTCCGACCGCTTCGGCCTATGGCTGGGCTTCCACAACTGCGACCAGCCCACCTTCTTCGCCATGGTGGAGGGCTACGCCGACGCCTTCGGCCTGACGGTCGGGCGCGAGCGGCTGCACGCGGAGGCCGTGGAATGGTCGGTCACGCGCGGCAGCCGCTCCGGCCGCGTGGCGTGGCAGTTCATCCAGGACCTGGCTGGCCGTCTGGGAACGCCGCTCCGGTGACCTTGCCCCCGGCGGGATCGAGATGCCCGTCGGGGTCCACCGCCTGGCTGCCCTTGCGCAGTTCGAAATGGAGCTGCGGTGAGCTGACGGCCCCCGTCTGGCCCACGGTGCCGATCACCTGCCCCCGTTTCACCGTCGCCCCGCGCTCCACCTTCATCGTATCGAGGTGGGCGTAGGCGGTGATGAAGCCGTCCGAATGGCGGACCAGCAGCAGGTTGCCGAAGCCGCGCAGCTCGTTGCCGGAATAGGCGACGACGCCATTGTCGGCGGCCACCACCGGCGTGCCCTTGGCGGCCGCGATGTTGATGCCGTCGTTGTGCATGCCGTCCGGCTTGGGGCCATATCCCGACACCAGCTTGCCCTTGACCGGCCACAGGAAGCGCGTGCCGGCGCGCGGCGGCGGCTTGCCGACCTCCTTGGGCGGGGCGGCGGGGGCGGCGGCGACCTCCGGCTCGGCGGGGCGCGCGCCCTCGGCCGCCGTGGGCGGAGTCGGTGGCTTGAGCTGGACGGGGGCGCCGGCCGCGACGGCCGGGGCGGATTCGGTCGCGGTGGCCGGCTTGGACGGCGGGCGCAGCGGCTTGGGCTCGCGTCCCGGCTCAAAGCCGGTTGCGGCGGCGGTGCCGCTGGCGGCCGGCGGCGTGACCGCCGCGGCGGCGGGAGCGCCCGCGGCAGGTGCCGGTGACGCCGGAGCGGGCGTCACGGTGACCGGCTTGGCGGCGGCGGCGTTGCCGGGCGGCGGGGACAGTTCGCTGACCTGGACCGAACCGCGCGTCGCGGGCTTGGGCGCTTCCGCCGTGGCGGTGGTGCCGCCGGCTCCCGGCAGGCGCAGCGGCTGGCCGGCCTGCACGGCGAAGGGAGCGGACAGGTTGTTGACGCGCGTCAGCTCGCTGACATCGACACCGAACATGCGGGAGATGCCGTAGAGCGTGTCCCCCCGCTGCACGATGTATTGGCGCGAGGCGGGCAGCACCAGCCGCTGTCCGATGTCCAGCGTGTAGGGCGGCGACAGCCGGTTCGCCTCCGCCAGATCGCGGAGCGGCACGTTGTACTTGCGCGACAGGCTGTAGAGCGAATCGCCCTTGACCACGATGATGGCGCCACCGGCGGACAACGGTGCGTCGCCCACCGAGGTGACGGGGGCAAGCGGACCCGTGCGCTCGCAGGCGACGGCGAGCGGCAGCAGAAGCGCGAGGGCGAGCGCGCGCGCCGCCGTCACGCGGTGCGGACGCGCTCGTCCGCGACCGCCGGCACATCCGGCAGCAACGGAACGAAACGGACGGGCCACAGCTCCTCCCGATCAAGACCGGTTTCGGTGCGCCGGATTCGGACGATGCGGTGTTCGCGCCAGTCCCCCTCCAGCGGGATGACCATGACACCACCAACCGCGAGCTGATCCGTCAAGTCTTTTGGCGGCTCCCGTCCACCGCCGGCCGTGACCATGATGCGTTCGAAGGGGGCCTGTTCGGGCCAACCCCTTGTTCCGTCGCCATGTCGCGTCGTGATGTTGTGGAGTCGCAGGGCGTGGAACCGCCGCTCGGCATCAAGCAGCAGGGGGCGCAGCCGTTCGAGCGTGTAGACCCGCCGGCACAACCGGGAGAGCACGGCGGCCTGATAGCCGGAGCCGGTGCCGATCTCCAGCACCTTGTGGCGCTCGTGCACGTCGAGCGCCTGGGTCATCAGGGCGACGACCAGCGGCTGGCTGATGGTCTGGCCCTGGTCGATCGGCAGTGCGGTGTCCTCCCACGCCTGGTCCTGGAAGGTCTGGGGAACGAACTGGTCGCGCGGGATGCGCTCGATCGCCGCAAGGACCCGCGTGTCGGTCACGCCGTGCCGGCGCAACGACATGATCAGGCGGATCTTGCGTGCGTCGATGCTCACGCGAAGGCCTGTTTCAGGGTCTGGAGTGTCGGGACGTGGGTGAGGTCGAGGAACAGCGGGGTGACCGGGATGCCGCCGGACAGCACGACATGGATGTCGGTGTCCGGACTGACGTCCGCCTCGCCGCGCAGCGTGCCGATCCAGACATAGGGGCGGCCGCGGGGGTCGGTGCGCTCCACCAGCTCGTCACCGATCTTGCGCTTGCCATGGCGCACCACCTGGATGCCGGTGACGGCGGCCGGGTCGCAGGCCGGGAAATTGACGTTGAGCAGCACGTTGCGCGGCCACGCCACGGTCACCGCCTTGCGCACCACCTCCGGCCCCCAGCGCTCGGCCGTCGCCCAGTTGGGCGGCCCGTCCGCCCGCTCGTAATGCTGGCTGAGCGCGATGGCCGGCACGCCCAGCAGGGTCGCCTCCATCGCCGCGGCGATGGTGCCGGAGTAGGTCACGTCCTCGCCGATGTTGGAGCCCTGGTTGACCCCGGACAGCACCAGCGTCGGCTTGCTCTCGGCCATGATCTTGTTGACCGCCAGCAGCACGCAGTCGGTCGGCGTGCCGTCCACCGAATAGCGCTTCTCCGCGTATTGGCGCAGGCGCAGCGGCCGGTGGATGGTGAGCGAGTGGCTGGCGGCGGACTGCTCCGCCTCCGGGGCCACGACCCACACGTCGTCGGACAGGCTGCGGGCGATGCGCTCCAGGACCTGGATGCCGTCGGCGTGGATGCCGTCGTCATTGGTGACGAGGATCCGCGCCTTCGAGAGGTCGAGCGGAAGTTCGAACATCAGACCTCAATCCTCTCCACCCCGCCCATGTAGGGGCGGAGCGCTTCGGGAACCAGGATGGAGCCGTCGGGCTGCTGGTAGTTCTCCATCACCGCGATCAGGCAGCGCCCGACGGCCACGCCCGACCCGTTGAGCGTGTGCACGAACTGGGTGTTCTTCTCGCCCTTGGCACGGGTGCGCGCCTTCATGCGCCGGGCCTGGAAGTCCCCGCAGTTGGAGCAGCTCGAAATCTCGCGGTAGGCGCCCTGCCCCGGCAACCACACCTCGACATCGTAGGTCTTGCGCGAGCCGAAGCCCATGTCGCCGGTGCACAGTACGATGGTGCGGTAGGGGAGCCCCAGACGCTCCAGCACCGTCTCGGCGCAGCGGGTCATGCGCTCGTGCTCCGCCTCCGACTGGTCGGGGGCGGTGATGCTGACCATCTCCACCTTCCAGAACTGGTGCTGCCGGATCATGCCGCGGGTGTCGCGCCCGGCCGCCCCCGCCTCGGCCCGGAAGCACGGCGTCAGCGCCGTGAAGCGGTAGGGGAGCTCCTCCAGCGGCACGATCTGGTCGTTGACCAGATTGGTCAGCGGCACCTCGGACGTCGGGATCAGGTAATGGCCGGTGGGCTGGGTCTGGAACAGGTCCTCGGCGAATTTCGGCAACTGCCCGGTGCCGTAGAGCGCGTTGTCCTTGACCATCAGCGGCGGCGACACCTCGGTGTAGCCATGTTCGGTGGTGTGCAGGTCGAGCATGAACTGGGCGAGCGCGCGTTCCATGCGCGCCAGCTTGCCCTTCAGCACCGTGAAGCGGGCGCCCGACATGCGGGCGGCGGCCTCGAAATCCATCAGCCCCAGCGACTCGCCCAGGTCGAAATGCTGCTTTGGGTTGGCGATCTCCCGCGGGGTGCCCCACCGGCGGATCTCGACGTTGTCGGCCTCGCCGCCACCGTCGGGCACCTCGGGGGCGGGAAGGTTCGGGATGCCGGCGAGGAGGTTGTCGAGCTCGGCGCCCAGCGCACGGTCCTCCTCCTCCACCGTCGGCATGGTGTCCTTCAGGACCGCCATCTCGTCGAGCAGGGGCTGCGCGTCGCGGCCCTGCTTCTTGGCGGCGCCGACCTCCTTGGAGACCTCGTTGCGGCGGGCCTGCATCTCCTGCAGACGGGTCTGCACGGTGCGGCGGCGGGCATCGAGGTCGAGGATCGCGCCGGACACCGGCTCCAACCCCCGGCGTCCCAGGGCGGCGTCGAAGCCTTCGGGGTAGTCACGGATGGCGCGGAGGTCATGCATGGCGGACTACGAACTTTGGATGATCGGGAAGCCGTTTATAGTCCTTTCCCCGATCCCAGGTCCAGGCACGCCACCCAGGGGTTCAGGGTTCGGTGACCAACTGTTGCGTCAACGCCGCACCAGTGTTGCCAGCGGGTGCCACCACCACCCGGTCCCGCCCCTGCTCCTTGGCGGCGTAGAGGGCCGCGTCGGCCTGCACGAGGAGCTCATGCACCGTCGACACGTCCGGCCCCAGGGCGGCCACCCCGAAGCTGGCGGTCAGGTGGAGGGGGCCGCCCGAGGTGTCGATCCGCACCGCGGCGATGCTGCAGCGGATCCGCTCGGCGATGGTCTCGGCGGTCCGGGCATCGGCGCCAGGCAGGAGCAGACAGAACTCCTCGCCACCGTAGCGCCCGACCGCGTCGGCCGTCCGCAGCGCCGCGGTCACGGTGTCCGCCGCCAGCCGCAACGCGCGGTCGCCCGTCAGGTGGCCGTGCTCGTCGTTGATCCGCTTGAAATGATCAAGGTCGAGCAACACCAGCGCCAGCTGGTCGCCGCCATGACGCGCCCGTTCCGCCGCGCCTTCCGCGGCGTGCAGAAAGGCCCGCCGGTTCAGCAGCCCGGTGAGTTCGTCGCGGTCGGCCAAGCGGCGCAGCCGGCTCACCGTCCGCTCGTGCGCCATCACGATCATGTAGAGGCCGCCGCCGAGCACGAAGATCATCACCTCGACAAAGGCGAGCGGGCGCAGGACGCCCATCGCGAGCGGACGCCCTTCCTCGACCATCAGCAGCAGACCGCGCACCAGCGAGAATACGGCGAACTGCCCGAACAGCAGGATCATCGCCTGTCCCGACCGGCGACGCCGCAGCTGCGGGTCGAGCAGCAGATCGCCGCCCATCCCGCCAGCCATGGCCACGGCCAGGAAGGATGTCACCGCCATCTGCTTCTCGAAATCCGGGATCACGACGATGGCCACCGTGATGGCCGGAAGGTACAGCGCTGCCGCCACGGCGCAGGCCGTCACCGGCGGGGGCCGCCCGACGAGGCGGCTGACCGCCGACCAGGAGGTCGCGAAGGCCATGAACACGATGATGTGCGCGGCCAAGGCAACCGGAGCCGCCGAATCCGCCTCGTGGAACGCCAGCAGCAGCATCGCCACCGGGGCAAGCGTGCTGGACACCGCCCAGTCCCGCAGGGGCAGAAAGCTCCGATGGTACAGCCACGACACCGCACAACCGACCGCGACCATCGCCGCCGACAGCACCACGAGGAGCGCGACGGTGAGGGTGTCGAGCACCGTCGTCCCGTCAGTCCGCCGCCCGGCCGTCCGCCCCGCCCCGCGCCGGTTCGTCGGCGACGCGGCGGCCGGTCCAGACGGGGACCGGGACGGACAGCAGCGGTGGGCGCGCGAGTGTGGTAGCAGTCCCGGCCCGACGGCAGGTGCGAATGGTTCCGGGGATGTGCATGGCGGACGGGAACTCCCGCAGGATCGGCGCTCCGATCATAGTCGGGCGGGCCACCCCGGATCCAGGCATGCGCCGGGGCATATTACGATTCCGCGAGGTCGTGCTGCACAGGGGCCGGTGCGGCGCCGGCCGGGGCCGCCAGCACGACCCGGTTGCGCCCCTCGGCCTTGGCGCGGTAGAGCGCCGCGTCGGCCAGGGCCAGCAGCTCGGGCACCGAGGCCGCACCATGGGCGAGCCCGGCCACGCCCAGGCTGGCGGAGATGCGCAGGGGTCCCGTGGGCGTGTCGATGCGCACATCCTCCAGGCTTCCGCGGATCCGCTCCGCCACCTCCAGCGCCGCCGGGATGCCCAGGCCGGGCAGCAGCACGCAGAACTCCTCCCCGCCGTAGCGGCCGGGGGCGTCCGCCTCGCGCAGCGCCGCCATCACCGTCTCCGCCGCCACCCGCAGCACCTGGTCACCGACGAGGTGCCCATGGGTATCGTTGACACGCTTGAAGTGGTCGAGGTCGAACAGGACGAGCGAGAGGTCGCCACCGCGGGCCTGCGCATGCCGGAGCGCCTCGTCCGCGGTGCGCATGAAGGCGCGGCGGTTGTAGAGGCCGGTCAGCTCGTCGCGATCGGCCAGCCGGCGCAGCCGGTGCATGGTGCGCTCGTTCGCCATGGCGATGACCAGCAGACCGCCGCCGACCACGAACAGCACCAGCTCCACGAAGGTCAGCAGCCGCAGCACGTCGAGGACCAGCGTGTCGGTGACGTCCGCGAACAGCAGCACCCCGGCGCGCACCGCGTGGAAGAGGCCGAACTGCACCAGAAGCGCGATCATCAGACGGCCCGGCCGGTGCCCGCGCATGCGGCGGTCGGACAGCAGCTCGGTGGCGAGCAAGGCCGCCGCCAGCATGCCCAGCACCGAGGTGGTCGCCACCCGCGCCAGGAAATCCGGGTCGCGGTACATGAACCAGGCCATCACGGACAGATACACCGCACCGGCCATCACCGGCGGCCCCCAGGTCCGTTCGCGGCCGGTCAACCGCCGGACGCCCGACCAGAAGACGGCGTAGATCAGCGCCACCACGACGTAGGCCAGCATCGGCAGGTGGCTGGCGCCGTCCTGATCCAGCAGGCCGAGGATGAACATGCTGGGCGCGATGAGGGCCGACCCGACCGCCCAATCGCGCAGCGCCGGGAAATCCCGGTGCCGCTGCCAGGAGAGAGCACAACCGACGGCGATCACGATCGCCGACAGCCCCACCAGAACGACGACGATCAGCGCATCGACCACCGAATCACTCCCCGGCCGTTTCGTCCTCCGCTTCCTTGCGCGCGCGGTCCTTCTCGATCATACGGCCGATCCAGATGGAGATTTCGTAAAGCAGCAGGAGCGGAATGGCGAGCGTCACCTGGCTGATGACGTCCGGCGGTGTGAGGATGGCCGCGATCACGAACACGAAGACGATGGCATAGCGGCGCTTGGCGGCCAGCGTGGCGGTATCGATGATGCCGACACGCACCAGCAGGGTCAGAAGGATCGGAAGCTGGAAGGCGACGCCGAAGGCGAAGATCAGCGCCATCACCAGCGACAGGTATTCGCCGACGCGCGCCTCGAACTCGATCGGCAGCTCGCCGGGGCCCGGCGGGTGGAATTCGAAGCCGAGGAAGAAGCGCCAGGCCAGCGGCATGACGAAGTAGTAGACCATCGCCCCGCCCAGGAAGAACAGGAACGGCGTCGCCGCCAGGAAGGGCAGGAAGGCCTTGCGTTCGTGCTTGTAGAGACCGGGCGCCACGAACATCCAGATCTGGGTGGCAACGATGGGAAAGGACAGGAAGCAGCCGGCCCAGAAGGCAACCTTCAGGTAGGTGAAGAACGCCTCGGTCAGGCCGGTGTAGATCATCCGTCGGCCCTGCCCCGCCAGGATGTCGGCGAGCGGCTGGACCAGGAAGTTGTAGATGCGGTCGGAAAACGCGTAGCAGACGAGGAACGCCACGATGATGGCGAGCACCGCCCACATCAGCCGGTTGCGCAGCTCGATCAGGTGATCGATCAGCGGCATCTTGCTGTCGTCGAGGGAATCCTGCGGTTCCTGGGAAGTCGCCACGTTGGTCAGGCCGTCTTGTCAGGGTGTTGCACGGCAGCGGGCGGTGCCGGCGGGGACGCCGGGGCGGCGGCCATGACGGCGGGTTGGGCCGCGGGCTCCGGCGCCGGTTCGGCAGCAGCCGGCGGCGGGGCGGCCGGCGGCTCCGCCGCCGGCAGCGGAGCCGGCGGGCTGGCCGACGCGGGCACCGGACCGGCGGCGGTTGCCGGGCCGGAGCCATCGAGGGACGGCGGTTCGAAGGCGCCGCGCAGCGTGCCCTTGGGATCCACCGTGTCCTCGACGATGCGGGTCAGGTTCAGGTCGCGCGCCTTCAGCGCCTGCTGCCGCAGCTCGTCCAGCTCCGCCTCGCGCATCATGTCATCGACGTGGTGCTGGAACTCGCGCGCCACGCCGCGCGCCTTCCGCACGAACTTGCCAATGCTGTAGATGGCCTTGGGCAGGTCCTTCGGGCCGATGACCACCAGGGCCACCACCGCGATGACCATGATCTCGGTCCAGCCGATGTCGAACATGGATTCTCGATTCCAAGGCTACGGCCGGTGGTCGGACGGGACCGCCCCGGTCAGGAGCGGGTCGTCGTCCCGGTGTTCTGCGTGCCGTGGGCGGCCGGGGCCGCCGCGGGCTGCACGGGCGTCGGCTGGGCGGTCGTCGGAGGCACCGGGGCCGGGTTCACCGGAGGCGGCGGGGTCGTGGCCTGGTTCGGCAGCGGTGTCGCCGCCGAGGCGGGATCGTCGTCGCTCTCGTCCTTCAGGCCGGCCTTGAAGTTCTTGATGCCCTTGGCGAGATCGCCCATCACCTTCGGCAGCTTGCCGGCGCCGAACAGCAGCAGCACGATCAGCAGCACGATCAGCCAGTGCCAGATGCTCGTCAGTCCCATGATTTCCTTGTCCTGAGCGTACGCCCCCTGTCGGGCCGGCACTATGGCAGAAAGGCCAAGTGCCCGCAACGCCGCGGGGCCCTGATGGATCGAACACCGATCACTTGGTGACGCTGGCCGGAAATACGAAGGCCTGAGTGCGGTCGAGCTCCACGGAAAGATGCGAGCCCTCGGCGGGCAGGAACTGGCCGGGCATGCGGGCGTGCAGGTGCACCGTGCCACCGCGCCCGTCCGGCAGGTTCAGGTGCACGAGGCTGCTGCGCCCGAGCAGGCGCGCGGCGGCGACCCGCGCGATCGTCGGCAGCGCCCCCGGCACCCCGTCGGTCAGCGGTGCCAGCTTCAGTGCCTCCGGCCGGATCAGCACTTCGACGGACGCGCCGTCCGCCACGCAGCAGCCGCAGGCATGTCCCTCCACCGCCAGCCGTCCGACCGGCGTGTCCACCGTGCCGCCACGCACCACGCCCGTCAGCGCGTTGACCTCCCCGAAGAAGGCCGCGGCGTAGGCGGTGGCGGGGCGGGTGTAGAGGTCCACCGGGCAGCCGACCTGCTCCACCCGTCCGTCGCGCATCAGCACGATGCGGTCGGCGAGGAACATGGCTTCCTCCGGGTCGTGGGTGACCAGCATGGTGGCGGCCCCGGTGCGCTTCAGCACATGCAGGGTCTCGTCGCGCACCTGCTCGCGCAGCCGGGCGTCGAGGCCTGAGAAGGGTTCGTCCAGCAGCAGGACCGCCGGGTTGGGCGCCAGCGCGCGGGCGAGCGCCACGCGCTGCTGCTGCCCGCCCGACAGGTGGTGCGGGAAGCGGTCGGCGTGATCGCCCATCCCCACCTGACGCAGCGCGTCAAGCGCGCGCCGGCGCTGCTCGTCCGCCGGCAGGGCGGACAGGCCGAAGCGCACGTTGTCGAGCACCGACAGATGCGGGAACAGGGCGTAGTCCTGGAACACCAGCCCGACGCCGCGCCGCTCCGGCGGCACCGCACCGGCCTCACCCGCCACCATCCGCCCGCCGACGCGCACTTCCCCCAGCTGCAACGTCTCCAGCCCGGCGGCGATGCGCAGCAAGGTCGATTTGCCACAGCCCGAGGGGCCACAGAGGCAGACGATCTCCCCCGCCCCGACGGTCACGGTCACGTCGTCCACCGCGGTGACCGTACCGAACCGGTGGGTCACGGCGTCCAGCGCCAGCGCCTCCAGCGGCACCGCGGCGCGAGGCTCGCGCGGCCCCAGCGCGTCGATGGCCGGCCGGCCCGACAGGGTCACAGGCGCTGCACCGCAAGGGGCCGGCGGCTCCTCCCCCCGGCCGAACCAGCCCGCCGTCCGTTCCCGCAGCGCGGCGCGCAGGCGTGACGGGCGGGAACCCTGACTTTCGCTTACGGCGGCGTGATGATCCATGGACGGGAGGACTCCGGACCGGCGGGATTCTTGGGGCACCACCGCTCTTACTAGCGCGTCCGCCCGCGAAGGCGCAAATGGTTCTTATTGACGGCTACTGCGGCCGACGTGCGGCTTTCTGGCTTGTTACGGTTCGTCGCCGTTGGCCGATTTCTGTCGCGGTTGGAAGAACGCCGTTGAAGCCCCTAGGCGAGTATGTTTTGATTGGCTATGCCTTTCGGAGTGGCCATCATGCTAAAGTATCAGCCGCAATCACCGGTTTGCCGGGCGGTGCATCTGGTGCGGGATCTCAGCCACGGCGATGTCGGCATCGCGTGCCGTGAGGTGCTGCTGAGGGTCGAGCGCCGGTTGCTGGAGTGCATTTCGGCCGAGGAAGCGTTTTGCAGCCACCCCCACGCCGGTCACTCCTCCCCGTCCTCCGCCTCCGCTACGGGCACGGCGCTGTCGTCGGCGGTCACGCCGTAGAGCACCGGGCGGGAATCCAGCAGGCCGGTGGCGCGCAGTTCCTCCACCCCCGGCAATTCCTTCAGGCTTTCCAGGCCGAAATGGTCCAGGAAATGCTCGGTGGTGATCCAGGTCAGCGGACGGCCGGGGCTCTCCCGCCGCTTGCCGGGACGGATCCAGTTCTGCTCCATCAGCAGGTCGAGCGTGCCCTTGCTGGTCGCGACACCGCGGATCTGCTCGATTTCGCCGCGCGTCACCGGCTGGTGATAGGCGATGATCGCCAGCGTCTCCACCGCCGCCCGCGACAGCTTGCGCGCGACCTCCTCCTCCACCCGCAGCCGGTCGGCGAGGTCCGGTGCTGTGCGGAAGGCCCAGGCGGCGCCGACCCGCACCAGCACCACCCCGCGCGGCGCGTAGTGGCGGCGCAGATCCTCCAGCAGGGCCGGAACGTCCACCCCGTCGCCGAAACGGGCGGCCAGCGCCGCCTCCGGCACCGGCTCGGCCGACGCGAAGAGCAGCGCCTCCAGCAGGCGGAGCCTGTCGATCCGTTCCTCCACCACCCCGGCGTCCGTCACTTCCTCGATCATTCCTCACCCACGCGCGCGCTGCGCACCCAGATCGGCGCGAAGGCACCCTCCTGCCGCAGTTCGATCCGTCCGGCCTTGGCCAGCTCCAGCGTCGCCGCGAAATGGGCGGCCAGCGCCGAGCGCCCCATCAGCGGCTCCCCCTCCTCGGCCGGCAGGAAGCTCGCCAGCGTCGCCCAGTCCGGCAGATGGCCCAGCATGTCCGACAAGCGGCGCACCGCGTCCTCGATGGAGTAGAGGCGCATCGGCTCCATGTGGAGCACGCCGCCCTCCTTGCGGCGCCGGTGGTCGGCGTAGGCGCGCAGCAGGTCGTTCAGCCCGATCTCGTAGAAGGGCGTGTGCAGCACGCCGATGTCCTCCGGCGCGCCGCGGACGAAGCGGCCGCGGCCGAGCTGAGGCCGGTCCATCAGGCGCGCCGCCGCCTCCTTCATCGCTTCCAACCGCTGGAGCTGGAAGGCCAGCGCCGCCGCCATGTCGGCGCCCGACGGCTCCTCCTCGTCCGGCTCGGGCAGCAGCAGGCGGGATTTCAGGAAAGCCAGCCACGCCGCCATGACCAGATAGTCGGCCGCCAGCTCCAGCCGCACCCGCCGCGCCTCCGCGATGAAGGCGAGATACTGGTCGGCGAGCTGGAGGATGGACAGCTTCGCGAGGTCCACCTTCTGGTCGCGTGCCAGAGACAGCAGCATGTCCAGCGGCCCCTCGAAACCGTCGAGCACCAGCACCAGCGGCTCGGCCGCCGCGGCCTCCGGCTCCGCCGGCTTGATACCATCGGCCTTCGCCATGGCCTCAGTCGTTCCCCGTCAGCACGCGGATCACCTCGATCACCGCGTCCACCGGCGGCCCGAGGATCCAGCCGAGCAGGTTGAGGTCGTAGCCGAACTCCCGCGCCAGCATGGGCAGAAGGAACAGCACGCCGATCAGCAGCAGCAGCCCCACCCGCTCCATCCGCGCCAGCGGCACCGCCAAAGCGTCCGGCAGCAGCCCGACCGCCACCCGCCCGCCGTCCAGCGGCGGCAGCGGGATCAGGTTGAAGACCATCAGGATGACGTTGACGAAGACCGACACCTCCAGCGCCGCCTTCGCCCAGGTTCCGACGGTGGGTCCGCCGCCGCCCAGACCGTCAGCGGGAAGGAAGCCCCACAGCCAGGCCGACACCAGCGCCAGAACGAAGTTGATGGCCGGTCCGGCGATGGCGACCTTCACCATGTCCATGCGCGGGTTGTTCAGCCGGTTGAAATTCACCGGCACCGGCTTGGCCCAGCCGAACACGAAGCCGGTGGTGAAATACATCAGCGCCGGCAGGATGACGGTGCCGAACGGGTCGATGTGGCGCAGCGGGTTGAAGGTGACGCGTCCCAGCACCTTGGCCGTGTCGTCGCCCAGCTTCCAGGCGGCCCAGCCGTGCGCCGCCTCGTGCAGGGTGATGGCGAGGATCGCCGGGATGGCGACCGCCGTCGCGGTGAACAGCCAGCTTTCCACGCCCATCCCCTTCCGTCAGACCGCCGGCAGCCCGAGCAGGCCGTTCAGCTCGGCGCGCAGTTCCGCCTCGTCCACAGCTCCGGGCACGGCACGCGCCGCCTGCGCCCGCACCCAGCGCTGCGCCGCGGCGTAGCCCAGCGGCGGGACCGCCGCGGCGGCCGCGCGCATCTCGTCCAGGTCGCCGTTGCAGTGGAGCACCACGTCGATGCCGGCGGCAAGCACCGCCTCCGCGCGCTCGCCCATGCCGCCGGCCAGCGCCCCCATGGACAGGTCGTCGCTGAACAGCAGCCCGTCGAAGCCGATCGGCGCGCCGCGCACGATCTCCTCCACCACCCGGCGCGAGGTGCTGGCGGGGTGGTCGGCGTCCACCGCCCGCAAGACCACATGCGCCATCATGCCCAGCGGCATGTCGGCCAGCGCGCGGAACGGGGCGTAATCGGTGGCGGCCAGCTCGTGCGCCGCGGTGTCCACCACCGGCAGCTCCATATGGCTGTCGGCGCAGGCGCGCCCGTGGCCGGGCAGATGCTTGATCACCGGCAGCACGCCACCCGCCATCAGCCCCTCGCAGGTGGCGCGCGCCAGCTCGGCCACCAGGGCGGGGTCGTTGGCGAAGGCGCGGTCGCCGATCACATCGTGCGCCCCGTCGACCGGCACATCGCACACCGGCGCGCAGTCCACGGTGATGCCGAGGTCCAGCAGCATCAGCGCCAGCAGTCGCCCGTTGATCCAGGCGGCGCGCCGGCCGGCGGCGCGGTCGCGTTCCGCCAGCTCGCCGAAGCGGCGGGCCGGCGGGTTGGTCGGCCAGTGCGGCGGGCGCAGGCGGGCGACGCGTCCGCCCTCCTGGTCGATCAGAACCGGCGCGTCGGCGCGGCCGACCGCGGCGCGCAGGTCGGCGACCAGAGCGCGCACCTGCACCGGGTTCTCGCAATTACGGCGGAACAGGATGAAGCCGAGCGGGTCGGCCTCGGCGAGGAAGGCGCGCTCGTCCGCACCGAGCGTGGTGCCCGCGCAGCCGACGATGAGGGCACACGGGTGCCGCGGGGCCGGCCTCGGCTTAAGGACGGACAACCACGCACCCCACGTTCTGGGCCTTCAACTGGCTGCAGACGGATTTCGCCCGCTCCTCGTCGGCACCGGTGCCCTGCACCCGGAAATAGACGCCCTTGTCGCCCAAATCGGCGCGGACGATCGACATGGACAGGCCGCCGAGCGCGTCGCCGTAGCGGGATTGCAGCCGCTTCCACTCCGCCTGCGCTTCCGTCTCGCTGCGGACGGAGGCGAGCTGGACGCGCCAGGCGCCGCTGCCCCCCGCCGGCTTCGCCGGAGCCGCTGCCGGCGGCGGCAAGACCGCGGTCTGCGGCTGGGCTGGCGTGGGTGCCGGCTTCGCAGGGGCCGTCGCCGGGGGGGCCGCCTGAACACGTGGCGCGGGGGCCGGGGTGGCGGCGGGCGCCGCGGAGGGCGCGGTGGCGCGCGGCGCCTGGGCCGTTTGCGCAGGGACCGGGGCCGGAGCCGGCGTTGCCGGCGACACGGCCGGCGGCTCCGCCGCCGGCGGCGGAGCGGGGATCACCTGCGCCAGACCGGGCGGCGTCGGCACCGGCAGCGGCGGCGGAAGCTGCGGCGTCACCACCGGGCGCGGCAGCGGCGTTTCCGGCGGCGGCAGCAGCCGCTCGACCGACGGCTTGGACGTGCCGTTGTGCAGCCGTTCGTAGACGAGCTTGTCCTGGTGCGGCACCTCCATGCCGCCCGGCTCCTGCGGGCGCAGCTTGGTGGGGGTGCCGTCGGCCTCGATCAGCGGCGGCCCGCCGCCGATGCCGCCCGAACCGGACCCGCCGCCATAGACGACGACCACGGCCCCCGCGAAGGCCAGGATTCCGACCACCGGCAGCGCGTAGCCCAACAGCCCGCGGCGCCGCCGCGGGGGGGCCACATGCCCGTAGGTGCCGGTCGAATAATGGACGTCGTGATCCAAACTCACGATCGCATCTCCTCCACCGGTTCCACACCCATCACGGCCAGACCGGACGCGATGACCGTGGCGACGGCCGACACCATCGCCAGCCGTGCCCGCGTCAGCGCCTCGTCGCCGTCGACCAGGAATCGCAAGGTGGTGTCGTCCTTGCCCCGATTCCACAGCGCGTGGAAGTCGCTGGCAAGGTCATAGAGATAGAACGCCACGCGGTGTGGCTCGTGCGCCTCGGCCGCCGACTCCACCTGCCGCGGCCAGGTCGCCATGCGCCGCACCAGCGCCATCTCCTCCGGCGCATCGAGCCGCGACAGGTCGACGTTCACCAGCTCGGCCGGCTTGGGGTCGCCGGCGTGGCGCAGCACGGAGCGGCAGCGGGCGTGCGCGTACTGCACGTAGAAGACCGGGTTGTCCTTGGACTGCTCGGTCACCTTGGCGAAGTCGAAGTCCAGCGTCTGGTCGTTGCGCCGGGTCAGCATGATGAAGCGGACGACGTCCTTGCCCACCTCGCCGATGACGTCGCTCAGCGTCACGAAGGTGCCGGCGCGCTTGGACATCTTCACCGGCTTGCCGTCCTGGAGCAGGTGGACGAGCTGGCAGATCTTCACGTCCAGCGCCGCCTTGCCATCGGTCACCGCCGTTGTGGCCGCCTGCATGCGCTTGATGTAGCCGCCATGGTCGGCCCCCCACACGTCGATCTGGCTGCCGAAGCCGCGCCGGAACTTGTCGAAATGGTAGGCGATGTCGTTGGCGAAGTAGGTGTTGGAGCCGTCGGACTTCTTCAGCGGCCGGTCGACGTCGTCGCCGAAGCGGGTGGCGGCGAACAGGGTCTGCGGCCGCGGCTCCCAGTCCTCGGGCTTCTTGCCCTTGGGCGGCTCCAGCACGCCGACATAGATCAGCCCGCGCTCCTCCAGTGACGCCAGCGCCGTGTCCACGGCGCCGGAGGCGACCAGCCCGCGCTCGGAGGTGTAGACGTCCATCCGCACGCCCAGCAGGTCGAGGTCGGCCTTGATGGTCTTCAGGATCTCGGCGATCGCGAAGTCGCGCACCGCCGGCAGCCAGTCGGCCTCCTCCGCGGCCAGCCAGCGGTCGCCGTCGCGCCCCGCCAGCGCCTCGCCCACATCCTTCAGATACTCGCCGGGGTAGAGGCCGGCCGGGATGTCGCCGATCGCCTCACCCAGCGCCTCGCGGTAGCGCAGGTAGGCCGAGCGGGCGAGCACATCGACCTGGGCGCCCGCGTCGTTGATGTAGTACTCGCGCGTCACCGCGTAGCCGGCCTTGGCCAGCAGCGCCGCCAGCGCGTCGCCGAACACGGCGCCACGCCCGTGCGCGGCGTGCAGCGGCCCGGTGGGGTTGGCCGAGACATACTCCACATTGACCGGCAGGCCGCCGCCCATCGCGCTGTCGCCATAGGCGGGACCGGCGGACAGCACGTCGCGCACCCGATCCCGCCACACCGCCGGGTCGAGCCGCAGGTTGACGAAGCCGGGGCCGGCGATCTCCGCCGCCGTCACGTCCGCGCGTTGCCGCAGGCGCTCGACCAGCATCTCGGCCAGCTTGCGCGGCGGCATGCCGGCGGGTTTGGCCAGCACCATGGCGGCGTTGGTGGACAGGTCGCCGTGCGCCGCCTCGCGCGGCGGCTCCACCGTCACGCGGGCCGTGTCCAGCCCGGCGGGCAGCGCGCCCTCGGCGGCCAGCTCACCGAGCAGGGTGCGGATGTCGGTCTCGAACGCTTTGAAGATGTTCATGGTTTTCAGGTCTTCGTATCGACGTCGAACAGGCGGCGGTGTTCGGACAGGGCGTAGCGGTCGGTCATCCCGGCAATATAGTCCGCGACCAGCCGGGCGCGCATCGTGTCATCGGTGTCGCCCCCGTGGTCACGGAGCTCCACCTGCCAGGAGGTGGGCAGGGTGTTGGGTTCGGCCATGAACAGCTCGAACAGGGCGCGCACCACCCGCTTGCACTTGCTCATCTCGCGGTTGACGCGGTAGTGGCGGTACATGCGCTGCCTGAGGAAGGCGCGCAACGGCCGCTGCACCTCGTCCATCCCGGCGGAGAAGGCGACCAGCGCCCGCGGCGCCCGGCGCACCTCCTCCACGCCGCCGGGATCGGCCGCGGCGATGCGCCGGCCGGTCTCGGCCAGAAGGTCGGAGACCATGCGGTCGATCATGCAGCGGATCGTCTCGTGCACCAGCCGCGGCTGCTCCAGCCCCGGCCATTGGCGGCGCAGGTCGCCGATGATCGGGCCCAGCAACGGCAGCTCGGCGATCTCCTCCAGCGTGAAGAAGCCGGCGCGCAGACCGTCGTCGATGTCGTGGTTGTTGTAGGCGATGTCGTCGGCCAACGCCGCGACCTGCGCCTCCAGCCCCGGGTTGGTGTCGAGATCCAGGTCGCAGACGGTCTGGAAGGCGCGGATGGTCACCGGCAGCACCGCCCCGGCCGGCAGCGGCAGCAGCGGTCCGTTGTGCTTGACCACCCCCTCCAGCGTCTCCCAGGTCAGGTTCAGCCCGTCGAAGGCGGCGTAGCGCCGCTCCAGCCGCGTCAGGATGCGCAGCGACTGATCGTTGTGCGAGAAGCCGCCGAAGGGCTTCATGCAGTCGTCCAGCGCCGCCTCGCCGGCATGGCCGAAGGGGGTGTGGCCGAGGTCGTGGGCCAGCGCCACCGCCTCCGCCAGATCCTCGTTCAGCCGCAACGCGCGCGAGATGGAGCGGGCGATCTGCGCCACCTCCAGGCTGTGGGTCAGCCGGGTGCGGTAATAATCGCCCTCGTGGTACACGAACACCTGGGTCTTGTGCTTGAGCTTGCGGAAGGCCCCGGAATGCACGATGCGGTCGCGGTCGCGCTGGAAGCACGAGCGCGTCGGGCTCTCCGGCTCCCCCACCAGCCGGCCGCGGCTGGCCGCGGGCGACGTGGCGTAGGGTGCCAGCCATCCATGGAAGCTGTCCGCCGTCATGGCCCGGACCCTAGCCGGGGCCGGGGTGCGGCGCAACCGGGAAGGCGGGGGAACGACGGGGGAACGAGCCGATGGCCGGACCCCGTAACAGGACCGCACGTGCCCCGCACAGCCGTTCAACGGGCACAGGGCGCAGTCATGTGGATCGCCAGTCGATATAAATTCCAGTGAGACATAGTTTACGGTCGATAGCTATCTTGTCATACTCCTAGTGCGTGCTTTTTGGAGGACCGTTCTCTGTGGCCGCCGACACCACCACAACCCTTGATTGCCCTCCGCTTCCCGCCGACGGTCAGGACAATCCCACCGGCGCGCCGCCAGCCGGCCGGCCGCCGGTGTTGAAGGCCGCCGTCGGTACCGGGTTTCCCGCCAGCGGCGGCAAGGGCTCCGTCCGCTCGGCGGAGAATGCGGTTGCGACCGCTCCCGTGTTTCTCGAAGCGATCGGCGTTGACGCCAAGCTGACGGACTTCATTCCCGAAGATCAGCGCCAGATCGTCGAGCTGATGACAGAAACGGTGCTCGCCGTCGCGTGGTACGGGGACAAGATCGACGAGGGCAGGCGCGCCTACCAGAGAGGCCTGCTGGCGGCGCTCGCCATCACACTCGGCATGCCGTTCATCGCCATGGCAATCGGACTGGTCCCGGTCCTCCTGTCGTCGTCGGCCAGCGCTGGAACCTCGTTGTCGGAGGTATTGATCGCGCTGATCGCCGGGTTCGCGGCGACGCAGGGCATCCTGCGCGACGCCTTCGGACGGCGCTTCCGCTTCGCCGCGTTCTGGACCGCCAGGTCGAAGATCTCCTCCACCTACGCGGGCTTGATCACACGCTGGCAGGCCGATCCGGAGCGGGTCGCGACCACCGGCACGCGGATCGCCCTGGCCGCGGAGCTGCGCAGCGACATGCGGGCGGCCGTGGCCACCGCGCGAGCCGCCATGGCCGAGGAGGAGGAGACTTTCTTCCGCGACCTACAACTGCCATCGGTGGACATCGGCGCCATCGGCACCACGCGGGCCGGCGTCGCGAAGTTCTTCACCGACGCGGCATCACCGGCGGTCACCAAACTGCTGGCCGATCGGACGGGCAACCAGCAGCGCGCCGCTGTGGAAGCCGCCGACGAGCAGTTCGCCCGGATCGCTGCCCGGATCGAAACGGAGAAGCAGCGGCTGAAGGCGGTCGAAACCGAACTGGCCGCGCTCGACGCGACCGCTCCCGGACGCAAGGCGCTGGATATCGAGAAGGACCATCTGGCGCAGAGTCTGGCGGGGCTCTACGCGTCACTGCGCAGCCGGTGAGCCCGCGGCCCGTGGCCGGCGCGGGACGGAGCTTTGACGAACGCCCCCGCCACGCTTACATTCAATGACCGGACATCCCCTGCCCGGCTGAGGACATAACGCCATGCCCGACACCGCCCTGCCTGCCGAGACCCGCGTGCTCACCATTTCCGACAGCGCCGCCCGGCGCGTCGCCTTCCTGATCGCGCAGGAAGACCGGCCGGGGCTGATGCTGCGGTTGACCGTGTCCGGCGGCGGCTGCTCCGGCTTCCAGTACGGCTTCAACTTCGACGACGCGGTCAACGAGGACGACCATGTGTTCGAGAACGCCGGCACCAAGGTGGTCACCGACGACTGCTCGCTCGATCTTCTCAACGGCTCCACGCTCGATTTCGTGGAGGACCTGATGGGCGCCGCCTTCCAGATCAAGAACCCCAACGCGACCGCCTCCTGCGGTTGCGGCAATTCCTTCGCGGTGTGAGCGCCGGATCTTGCGGATCGCCACCTGGAACGTGAACTCGGCGAAGGCGCGGCTGCCCATCGTCACCGAGTGGCTGCGCAGCGCCGCGCCGGACGTCGCGCTGTTGCAGGAGATCAAGTGCGAAACCGCGGCTTTCCCCGCCGCCGTCTTCGAGGATCTCGGCTACCACGTCACCGCGGTCGGGCAGAAGAGCTACAACGGCGTCGCCTTCCTGTCGAAGAAGCCGCACGAAGTGGTGCTGACCCGCCTGCCGGGCGAGGAGGAGGACACGCAGGCCCGCTATGTGGAGGTCGACATGAACGGCCTGCGCATCGCCTCGCTCTACCTGCCCAACGGCAATCCGGTCGATACGGAAAAGTTCGCCTACAAGCTGCGCTGGATGGACCGGCTGTACGCCCACGCCGCCCGCCTGCTGGCGGAAGAGGTGCCCTTCGTGCTCGGCGGCGACTACAACATCATCCCCGAGCCGCGCGACGTGTTCGACCCGAAGGCCTTCGCCAACGACGCGCTGTTCCGGCCGGAGTCGCGGGCGAAATTCCGTGCCCTCGTCAATCTCGGCCTGACCGAGGCCTACCGCGCGCTGCACGACGACGACCATGCCTACAGCTTCTGGGATTATCAGGCCGGCTGCTGGCCGCGCGACAAGGGCTTGCGCATCGACCATTTCCTGCTGTCGCCGCAGGCCGCCGACCGATTGGCCGCCTGCACCATCGACCGCGGGCCGCGTGGGCTGGAGAAGGCATCGGACCACACGCCGGTCATCGTGGAACTGATGGACTGACCGATCGTTCGTTTGCATTTCAATCGAATTCAATCGGAGTTTGTTAACGCCTTCCCCGCCATGCTGGTGCTGCGGTGCATGGTGAGGGGAGCAGCGGCGGCGATCATGGCGTGGAAGCGGGATTCGGCGGGGCGGGACGAGATCCGCGGCCTGATCGACGCCATCGAGCGGCAGGCGCGGGAGGCCGTCGCGCTCGGCGAGCGCGCCCAGCGCGACATGGGTGGCGACCGGTTCGCCTCCTACCTCGATTTCCGCAAGAAGGTGGAGGAGGCCCGCGCGCTCGCCACCCTGACCGAGGACCGTCTGCAGAGCCTGTCTGAGACCCGCGTGGACGACCTGCGGGCACAGTTCGAGAAGATGGACCTGTTCCTGATCCGCCTGCTGGCCAACGCCACGCGCCGCTACTTCGCCAGCATGCGCGACGACCAGATCCTGCCCATCGGCGCCCGCGAGCTGTTCGAGCCCGAGCTGCGCATCATCGAGGAGATGCGGCTGAAGCTCTCCCGCCCGCAATACGCCGACAAGGTGGCACCGGCGGTGCTGGAGGACCTCGACGCCACCGCCGGGATCATCCAGCGCATCTGCGCCCGCGCCCCCGCCCTACCCGACTTCTCCGACGAGCCATCGCCGCCCAAGCCGGTGCGCCGCCTGCGCAACCTGGCCCGCCCCGTGCGCTCGTGACCCCCACCTGCAACCCGCCTGTTGACCGCCGCCCCCCTTTCCTATATCCGCGGACGTACCGGACGGGTGGCCGAGCGGTTTAAGGCAGCGGTCTTGAAAACCGCCGTGGGTTCACGCCCACCGTGGGTTCGAATCCCACCCCGTCCGCCAGTTTTTCGCGCTAGAGCGTTGATTTCATAGGGAAATCCGCTCCGGCGCACCCCTCTCCCCCACAATTCACCCCACACTTCGCGGCGGATTGGCGCCGCTGTTGGCGGACGTTCGCGGACGGGAAAGCGGCTATCGTTTGGCTCTCCGGCGGCCACGTCCAGGGGGATTCCTGTCTGTTGGGGATCACACGAAGAAGGCTTCGTCGGGCACGTCGAGGTCGTAAATCGAGCCGCCCACGCCCTCGCCATGCATCGCCAGCGACACGGCAATGGCGCACGCCACGGCGCCGTCGATCCGCTCGCGCGCCTTGCCCTTGCTGAACAGCCGGTTGCCGGCGCGGTCGGTCTCCACCTGGATGTTGTCGAAGCACCAGCGCAGCACCTCATGCCCGCCGTGCTGGAACTGGCGCCCGATGATGGCGCGCTCCAGATCCTTGATGGCGGGGGCCATCGTCACCCACCCTTGGCGCACCTCCACCGCCGGCAAGCCGTCGTCGGTCAGGTTGTTGATGGTCGAGCGGGCAAGGTGCGGGTCCAGGCCGATGGACTGCACGTCGAAGCGGTCACACAGGTCGCGGATGCAGTCCTCCACCGCCCGGAAATCCACCACGTTGCCCGGCGTCGGCTCGATCAGCCCCTCTTCGGCCCATCGGACGTAGGGCACGCCGTCCCGGTCCTGTCGGCCGCGCAGGTTGTCCTTCGGGCAGAAGAAGTGCGGCAGCACCACATAGCCGTCGCCCACCCGCCAGCACGCTACCACCACCGTCAGGTCGCTGTTGCTGGACAGGTCCACGCCCAACCAGCAGGGGGCGTGCGCCAAGTCGTCCAGGTCGAGCGGCGCGGCGCCCGCGTCGTACACCGCCATGTCAACGAACGGGTCGGTGGAGTGGTCGAGCCACACGTTCAGGTGCAGTTGCCGGAAGGCTTCCCGATCCGCCGGCCGGTTCTCCGCCTCGCGCGCAAGCTGGCGTAGCCCCTCCAGGTCGGGGAAGCCGTGGACCAAGCCGGGGTTGGCCCGGAACCACACCCGTTCGTCGCGCCATTCCGCATCGGCTGCGGTCTCGAACAGCACCGGGAGCGTGCCGGGATCGTCCACCTCGCCGCGCGCCACCCGGCGGGCATAATCCACGATGTCGTGGGCGACGTTCTGTTGCCCGCGCCCGGCGGTGGTGATGACGACGGACAGGGAGCCGGGCACCTTCACCAAGCCGGTGCGGATCACGTCCCACAGGTCGCGCTTGGGCCATGCGTGCAGCTCGTCCACCAGGGCGAATGTCGGGGTGGTGCCATGGCTGCGGGCCGCGTCGCACGAGATGGCGCGCAGGCTGCACCCGCTCTTCGGATGCTCGATCCGGTGCCGGTAGTCGATGAAGCGCAGCTTGTCGGCGATCCGCCCATCCTCCCGGCAGATGCCGGCGGCTTCCTCGAACCCGATGCGCGCCTGTTCCCGATCCGACGCGGCGAACAGCGCCAGCCCGCCGGGCACCCGCTCCGGGCCGATGGTGTGCAGCAGCCCCAGCCCAGCGCCCAAGCTGGTTTTCCGCCCACCGCGCGGCAGCAGCATGACGACGTTGCGCACGATCCGCCGTCCGTCCGGGTGGCGCGGGCCGTAGATGCGCCGCACCAACCGCTCTTGGAAGTCATAGAGCTGGAATTGCCGGCCGGGCAGCGTCGATTTCGGGTGCCGCAAACGGCGCAGGAACGAAACGGCCCGCTCCCCGTGGCCCATCGGGTCGGGGATGTCGCTGCCGTCGAACAGCCACTCGGGATAGGTGCTGGTCGCCATGGTCAGAGGTCCAGGTCCGCAAGGTCGTCGTCGGTTTCCGTCGCTGCCGCCTTGTTCCGGCTGGCAGGCGTCAACCCGAGTTCAGCGGCCAGCCGGCGGGACTCGGTGAGCGCCTGAAACATCGTCTGAAAGGCCGGGTGCCGGCGCTTGTCGCCCTTGTCGGTCGCGATGTAGTCGCCTTCGGTGGCAATGGTGATCTGCGCCCGCCGCACCGTGCCGGCGGCGAGGCAGTACGCCTCCAGCATGGGGAGGTCGGCCTTGGTGATCGTCCGCCGCTCCTTCAGCGCGGGCACCACGCGGCGCCACTCGTCCTTACCCTCCTTCGGCAGCCAGGACGGCGCGGGCGGCAGGCGGGACAACCCGCCCTCGATGGCCTTCAGTTCCGGTTTCCGTCCACGCATTCCACACCTCGATTTGCTCAATTCGGTTCTGTCGGGAGCGAGACCCCTGTCCGGTCCCCGCCCCCAGGCCGGGAAACTCCAGGTCCCCTATGGGGTATGGCGTCCGCCGTGGGTCTTCCGGTTGTGATGCAGGCGACACAGCGTCCGTAGGTTCATCGGGTCGAGCCGGCGGTGCGGCGCTTCCCGGATGGACTGCACATGATCCACGTCCACCCCCGCCGTGGTGCCGCACACCGCACAGGCCGGGTGTTTGGCAAGGTGGGCGGCCCGCAGCTTCACCCACTCGGCGTCATAGCCACGGACGTGCCGGCTGCCCCGCGCCCGATCCTCCATCTTGGAGCAGGCGGGGCAGCGGGAGCCGGTGAACGGGCCGTGGCGGGGGCACAGGCGGGGCGGGGCGTAGGGCATGGCGTCACCCGATTACGCGCATTTCGATGCGCACCAGCTCGCCGCGGACGTAGATCGGGCCGACGACTTCGACGGCGCGGGACGTGCCCTGGATCACAACGAAGTCGCCCTTGCGCGGGGTGGTGATGCCACCCGCCGCGCCCGGCCAGCCGGAAGCCTCGATCTCCGCGGGCGAGATGATCACTTTGCTGTCCTTCTGCGCTATCCCCCCGATCAGCTCCCGCGGATTGTAGCCGCGCACCACCGCGCGGCAGGCCACGTCCACGAAGGTGGAACTGGTGCCGATGCGGCGGCGGAGCGTCACCGTCTCCCCGATCCGCAAGGTTCGCTCCAGGGCAAGGCGTTCCGGCTGCATGGGATCACTCCAGGGCCGACAGGCAGTAGCCGGACAGCCACCCGGCAATGTCCGGCGGCATGGCATCGCCAACCCAATAGGCCGTTGAGCCCACCCCTTCGACGCTCTCGGACTTCACCAGCGGGTCACGGGTGCGGGCGAAGTAGGCAGCCTTCACCAGGGCAATGGCGGCCTTCTCCACATCCTCGGGCAGGGTCCGACCGACAGCACCGGGCAGGGTGAAACCCGCAGTGTACTCCACCTCGATCACGTCGGCGGACCAGCACAGGAAGCGGCGGCGGCTGTCCAGGTGGTAGAGCACGCCCTTATCGGTGTCGGCCTCGTATTCGGTCGAGGCGAGCGTGCTCCCGTCCACGGTGACGCTGGCGATGGTGACGACGGGGAGCCGGGACAACAGCAACTCGGGCACCGGCCGGGCGAGGCGATAGGTCTCCCGCACCGTCTCCGCGGCGAACACCCGGTTGCACCAGCGCCGGACGGTGACGCTGGTGCGGGTGATGGTGTCTGCCAGCCAAGCGTCATCACCCGAGCCGGACACCGCAAGCTCGGCCTTCACCGCGGCGACGGTGGTCAGGTCATGCGAGGCGGCAGGGGTGATGACGGTCAGCATGGCGGGCCTCAAGCCACGGGCGCCTTGAGCGGGTTGCCCTTCACCAGCACCGCCGACACGGGCGTGCCGTTGGTGTGGGTGCCGGCCGGGGTGACGGTCAGCTTCAGGAACCGGCCGGAGCCGACATAGCCGAAGCGGAGCGTCACCGCGTCTTCGGCCGGATCGTCCACCACCAGCACCACCCCGTTCACGTCGGGCGTGGCGCCCAGGACGTTGACCGTGGCGACGGGCGCATAGGTGCCGGGCGAACCGTCGTCGTCGGGCGCGTGCTCGATCTTGACCGACAGCTTGTTCGTGCCGGACAGGGTGTCGCCGCTGGTGCCGACGCTGACGACGAACTCCGCCGACTCGAACCCCAGCAGGTCAAGGTTCCCCGAGTTGACGGCGCCGCCGGCCGTGGTGACCGTCTGCGGCAGGATGGCGGTGACGGTGCCGATGTTGTGGTGCAGGTCGCGCATGGTCTGGTCCTCCTTACGCCGCGATCTTCAGCTTCTTCAGGGCTTCGGCCTTGCGCACACCGCCAGCCACCCGCTTGCGCGCGTGGAACCGCACCTTGCCCTTGGTGCGCTGGGTGAGGTCGTCGCGCAGGATCGAGGTGCCGATGCGGTCGAACACCCGGTATCCCTGCCCGAAGTCGCCGAAGACGATTGGGAAGGCGTTGCCCGCCACGTCCGGCATGTCGGGAGCCTCGATCACCGGGCGGCCCAGCAGCGTCGTGACAGGGGTGTTGCCGATGCCCTGCGTCATCAGCAGGTATTGCCCCGTGGTGCCGTCCTTCAGCTTGCGCACCACGCCCAGCGTGGCGGAGTTCAGCACCCACACCCCGTTGGTGCGGTAGAAGGTCGGGACGGCGTGGAACAGGTCGATCAGGCCATCCGCCGTCACCTGCGAGGCGTGCCCGGACTTCACGAAGCCGATGTCGGCATCGTTCATGAAGCCGAAGGGGCGGCCCACGCCCGAGCCGGTGACGAACGCTTCGCCTTCCGCCCGGCCGAACTCTTCGGCAAGGTCCATCCCCAGCTCGGCGGACACGTCAACGCCCGCGTCCTCCAGCAGGGCGAGCGGCACGTCGATGTAACAGGCGATCTCCTTCACCGGGTAGCGGCCCAGGCCGTACTTCGTCTCGGTCTCCGGCCGGTCGTCGTCTTCCTCCACCCAATGCGCGGTGGGGGCGCCCGTGCGGCGCGGCACCTGCGCTTCCGAGCGGGCGGTGTTGCGCACGGTGGCGATGCCGCGGATGGGCGAGAACTGGACGAGGTTCTTGTCGATCTCCGCCACGAACTCCGGCGGGGCGAGGTAGCCGCCGGACTCGTCGTCGGACAGGCGGAGCGCCTTCACCTCCACGGCGTCCAGGCCGGCGGTGCCGTAGCGCAGATACTCGCTGAACGCCTTCACCTCGGGCGCGGGGCCGCTCTTCGTCTCGGTCGTCGTGCCACCGCCGGGACGGCGGAGCATCCGTTCGACGGTCTCCAGGCGGGTGGTGACGGGCGCCAGGGCGGCGGTGACAGCCGCGGTGATGTCCACGCCCTTCGTCTCAGTGGTCTCGGTCGTACCGGTGTCGGGCGCGGCCGTGGTCTGGTCTTCCATGGTCATGCTCTCGCTGTTGGGGGCCGCGCCAGCGGCCGGGGGGAAACTCTTCACGGACAGCACCCGCGCCCGGCTGGACGCAGGGCGCTTCACGATGCTGATTTCGCGTAGGTCCATCTCGTCGAGCACCCGCCGGCCGGCGGTGTCGCGGTGGGCCTTGGTGGCGATGAAGCCGATGGACAGGCCGTCCAGGCGCCCGGTGCGCAGGTCGGCCAGCGTCGCCGCATCGGTGACAACCCCTCGGACCTTCAGCCCGATGTCGTCTTCCGTTGCGTCGGTCCACTGTCCGATAGGAGCGCCTTTGTGCTCGCGCAGCATGAGCGGCAGGCCGGCGGAGAGGCTGTTGCGATAGGCGCCCGGCTGCACGATGTCGTTCACCGCGTCGGCAGGGCCGCCCCAAAGGGAGGCGTACCCGATCACTTCGCCCTCGGGGGAGACCTTCACCTCAAGCATCGGCGGTGTCCTCTGTGCGGGCGGCTGCGGCCCCGGCCGGCGGCTGCACCCCGACGTTCACCGGCCGGGTGAAGGTGGCGCCCGAGCCGTCCGGGATGCGGCCCCGGTTCTCCATCTGCCGCGCCTCGTCCGGGGACAGGATCGAATGCGAAATGCCGGTGGCGTATGCCTGCATCCGCGTCGCCAGATCGGCGCGCACGAAGTCGTCCACCACCCAATCGAAGAAGAGGTCGTCCCGCTCTTCCGGGCGCAGCAGGGTCAGCGCCAGCGCGTCCGAAATGCTGCGGAACACCGGGAGCATGGTGAACTGGACGAACTGCATCGCCAGCGACTCGGCGTTGGCATGCGTCACCCTTTCCAGGTCGTTCAGCAGGGACAGCGGAATGCGCCAGTAGCGGGAGATTTCCGCTACCTGGAACCGGCGCATCTCCAGCGTTTGCGCGTCCACGCTGTTCAACTGCACCTGCGTGAAGTCGGTGTCCTCGTCCAGCAGCATCGTGCGGTGTTCGGCGTCCGCACCGCCGTAGAACTGCGAGAACAGGGCGCGGATGCGGGCGAGTGCTTCCGGGGACTTCTTGCCCTTCACCTTCAGCACACCGGACGGCTTGGCGCCACGGCCGAACAGCGAACCGCAATGGCTCTCCAGGGTGAGGGAAAGCCCGATGGCCTCGCGCGCCAGCTCCACCGGGGCGGTGCCGCGGTACACGTCCAGGCCGGGGCCGCGGACGTGGAGCACGTCGGCGCGGCTGTAAGTGCGCTGCGTGCCGTTGCCGGCGGTGACGGTGTACTGCGGCGCCATGGTCAGATAGTCGGGCTTGACCGACACCCGGCGCGGATCGAGCGGGATTGCCTCCACCGGGTTGCCGGCATCATCCCGCCCGGTCCAGGCGTAGGCGTTGCCGTAGGCGGCAAGGTGGGTGCCCAGCAACAGCTTGAACTCGCCCGCCGTCGTGAACTCGTTGGGGGCCTTCAGCAGCCGCGCGGCCGGGTGATCGGTGACACGCTCGCGCCCCCCGTCCGGGAGCTTGCGGTAAAGGTGGAGCGGCACCTGTTCGACGGTTTCGCCGATGATGCGGATGCAGGCGAAGGCGGGGGAACAGCGCATCGCCGCTTCCGGCCCGACCGACACACCGGCCGCGGTCGGACGGCGGGAAGACAGAAGCGCCTCGAACTCCGAAAAGGTCGAGGTCGCCTTGGTCTCTAGACCGAATATTGACTTGAGCCGATGCAGCATCGAAAGGCCCGTACCGCTTGAAAATCCGGGCTTATTCTACAGCAATTGCGGTAATAAATCAAAGATAATAGGAAAATTGTCCGCTTATGTCCGCTGGCGTTCGTTCGTGTTTGTCTCTGTGCGCACAAGACTTGATCTACGGATACTGAGAATGGTTCCCGAATACCTCATTCCAGGCGATGCGCTCAGCTTCAGCGCGCGACAGGTGGGCGTCGAATTCCAGGATGGCGGCCCGCTCTTCGTAGGCGTCCATCAGGTCCGCATGATGCGGGGCATTGATTTCCCGCGGTGGTACAGGTGGTACAGGTGGTACAGGGTCGGCAATGCGTTGATAACGCTTGATCTTTCCGCCGAAGCCCGCTGTACCACCGCCATGAACGGCAGGTGGTACAGGTGGTACAGGCGAAGCGCCCGCCTTGGCGGCCAGCGCGGCGAACCGCGACAGGTCAGGCATGGTCGCCCCCATCGCTCAGAATGGCGGATGCGACGTGATAGCAGCGCACCGGCTTCGCAAAGCCCGGAAGCCGCTTCTGGTCCTGCAACTTGCCGTCCTTCCCGATCAGGAAGCCGCGCTTCAGCAGGGCCTTTGCCACGGTCACGGGATCGAGACCGGGGCACACCTCCGTCCGCCACGCCTCGGGCAGCACGAAATAGTCGGTGCCGCCGGCAGCATCGGCCCGGCGGAAGCCGACGCGGTTGACGGTGCGCACGACACTCTCGCCCTCGCCGCTCTCCCCCATCGGCTCGAACCGCGACGTGCCGTGCATCTCGATGAAGCGCCGAACCGCCGCAATGGCTTCCCGTTCCTCCGCCGGCTCCAATCCGCCGCGGGCGGCCAACCAGTCGCGAAAGCACCGGGACGCCGCGTTCGTCGCCTCGCCCGGCTGCCAGGGCAGCACGCCATAGGCTGTTGCCATCTCGCCCCCGGCGGCCACCAGCGCGAACCGGCCGGCAACGCGGCTCACCTGCCCATCCGCCCCGGCGGGCACCGACTCCCGCATGAACTCGTCGGCAAAGCCCTTCACGGTCGGCGCGATGTCATCGAACCGCTTGGCGAGGAAGCGCAGATAGGCGCGGCAGGCGGTGCCGTAGAACTCGCCCGCCTTCATCTTCAGGTGACGGGCGAAGGCGTCGGCGGTGGGGAAGCCGTGCAGGTTCTCGAACAGCCCCAGGCCCGCCCCAGCATCGGCCGCCACGTCCACGATGCGGACTTCCTGCCCGGCGGCAACCCGCCGTCCCCTGCCGTCCTCGGCGATCTTGTCGGCGAGGCTGATTTCGCCGCTCGACAGGAACAGCAGCCGCCATTCCGCCACGCGCCGCGCACCGCCGTCGCGGCCGGCGCGGATCTTCCCGGAGCCGTTGGCGAGCATGTAGGCGATCTGCCCGGCTTCCCGCGGGTCCACCTGCCCCAGCTCGTCCAGGCACAGCAGCGTGTCGCAATGCCCTTCGGCCATCGCCTCCAGGCCGTTCGCCGTGCTCCGCCACGTCCGCACGTACCCCCGGATGCCACCACCGCCCCACACCGATCCGGCCACCACCAGGGCGGTGCTCTTGCCGGTCGAGCTGGCGCCGCGCAGGTGAAAGCCGCCGGACTCGGAGCCGGTCGGGTACAGCAGCGGCGCCGCGAAGGCGGCGGAGATGGACAGGGCGAGGCGGCTGTTCCCCACGGCCAGCGCGGCGACGTGCTCTTGCCAGCCTTCCAGCGTCCCGGCTTCCCGCAGGGCATAGTCAAAGCGTCCGTCCGTCTGCAAAATGACGCGCTCACCCATGGCTTTCGTCTCCGAAGGTGTTGTTGGTGAGAACGAAGTCTTTCGACTTCCAGCCGATCCGATGGACGCAACGCGCCTTGTCACCCGGTCGGGCGGTTGAGATGTATTCGTGCAGGGCATCGCGGGCGAAGCGGCCGGGCGACAGGATCAAGCCCAGCGACAGGAGCCGTTCGCGATAGGCGGTGCCGTCGCCGGCCAACATCGCCATGGGCATGGCCCATTCCTTTATGCGCCCGTCGCGGTCGGTCACGCGCAGGAGGCGGCCCCAGGCTTCGCCGTCCGTGTCTCGGGTGTCGGCGGCGATTTCCAGCGGTGAGCAGAACCATTTCCACTCGACGCGGATATCCCCGGTGTCCCGGTCGGTGCGTTCGATGCGCTTCTCCACTCCGGCCGGAACCATGCGGAACGGCCAGTCGCGGGCAACGTCCGCGGCATCCTGCGGGTTGTCGGCCGGCGGCTGCCAGGGCACCGCGCCGTCGATCATGGCGCGCAACATGTCCACCGTGACACCCGGCGGCGGTTCGTCGGCGATATCCCAGGACACTGGCCAGTCGGCGGGCACCTGAACCACGGCCACGCTGGCGGCCCCCGCCTCGGTCGCCAGCCGCGCCACGTCGTCGGCAAAGACGGCGCCGGCCGCGTCTTGGTCCGGCCAGATCACCACCCGCCGGCTGCCCAGCGCCGACAGGTCGCTCAGCTTCGCGGCCTTGGCACCGCCAGCCGTGCAGGTGCCGACACAGCCGGGGAAGAGTTCCGGCACCCGGTCGGCTTTCTTCTCGCCTTCCACCACGATCACCAGCGCGTCGGGCAGCGCCAGCAGCTCGGGCAGGCGGTAGAGCGGACGCGGCGACGGAAGCGCCTTCGAGCGCCAGCCGCGCCGGCCGTCGCCCAAGTCGCAGAAGGTGAGCGGCATCACGTCCTTGTCGGGCGTGCCGTCGTCGGCGGTGAAGTCGAAGCGGGCCGCATAGCCCAAGAGGCAGCCATCCGCATCGTGGTAGGGCCACGTCCGCGACGGCTCGCCATACTTCGGATGCTTGAACTGCAACGGTGGGGCACCCGGGGGAACCGGGATGATCGGGACCTTGCCGTTCCCCTTGGCTACGGTGCCCGATGCGGTCGCTGCGGTCAGTTCGTCGGCGGACAGCGGCGCGAACATTTTGGACGTGTCGTCGGGCATCACTTCATTCCAAGCATATCGGCAAGGTTGCGCGCGGCATCGGCCTGAGAGATGCCGGCGAGGTAGGCGGCCAGGGACACCACATCGCCTCCAGCGTCGCCGGTAGCGAAGTCGCCCCATCGACCATTGGTCAGGTTGATCGAGAAGGAGCCGGGCCGATGGTCGGCGCGGCGCGGGTTTCGCGCGACGAACTCATGCCCTACCCGCTTGCCATCCGGGAGCCAGCGCGCCAGCAGGGCCGGCAGAGCGGCAAGAGCAGCACGGTTGATTCCGTCGAAGTCGAGGCGGGCCGGCGGCATGGTCAGGCCCTCGCGCGAGCGGCGCGGCGATGGTCGGCCGCGATCTCGGCCGCCAAGTGGTCGAGGGAGCGGGCCGGGCGGCGGCGGGGCCGCTGGTGCGGCAGACGGTCGGGAATGTCCCAAGACCAGCCCCGGCGGAAGTGCGGGTTGGCGTCGGGCAGGTCCATGGCAGCAAGGCGGGCGGTATCGCGCATCGGCTCAGCCCTCCCCGTTGCCGGCCAGACGCCCCAGGAAGTCGGCGGGCGAGTCGGTGATGATGCGGCGGCGGCCAACCGTGACGAACCGGATCAGGCCGGCGGTCATCAGCTCATAAGCCTTGCTGCGGCCGATGCCGGCCCCGTAGCAGAACTCCGGGACCGAATAGCCGGCCTTGGTGATGCGGCTGGTGTCGGTGGCCTTGCTCTTCTGGCGCGTGGTGCCAGCGGCGGAGTCCAGGCAAGCCGGGGGTGTTTGCGGCCGAGGGGTGTTCCCCGGCCGCCCGTTCAGGGTCGTCATCTTTAGAACTCCGTAACTAGGATTTCAGGACTTCACCGATCTTCAGCAGAGTCTTGTAACCAATCGTCGTCTGTTCATACCGGTCGCCAGAGGATTGCCGGTAATGTCCTTCCATGGAGCGGTTCACGTTCTGGATGAACCGCGCTTCCATCAAGGTCTTTTGGTTTCCAGCGTCGTTATATTCGATCTTCAACATGACGTTCTGCCGCGGCCGGAAGAACTCCAATCTCAGCCCAAGCACGTCACCGATATAGGATTTGCAGGCATTGGCAACCCATTGGGCGATCTTCTCTTCGTCGTCGCCGAATTGCTCGACAGCACGCTCCCTGAATGGCTTTTCCCACAGATCATGTGCCAGCCAGTTGAAGAGGTCGGGGACTTCGCTGTTCACGAAGCCTTCAACGATGCTTTCGAGAGCGGCCCCGAAGGGAAGGTTTATTTCGCGCAAGAAACCAACGGCTTCGAACTCTGCATCAACCCGCGTCTGCATGTTCCCTTCGGCCTTCCACCGGTACAGGAGCGGTCCATCGGACACGTGCAGCATAAGCCCCCTATACTCCAGGACCGTGGTCGGCGCGTCCTTCACGATGCAGCCGTTGGCGTTGACCGCGATCAGCAGATTTGCTGCGTCGGTCACGGTGGCAGCTGGTGCGTTTCGACCACGCGCACCCGTTGAAAGCAAACCTGCTTCACGAAGGTGCCGAGCGACCATCTGCACTGTGGGCAGAGGCAAATCCTCAACCGCCGCGATAGCCTCCACCAAATCACTCACCAGAGCCATTGCGAACCTCCTTGCTTCTATCGGACCATAGCACCGATAGAAGGGGGTGGCAACGCCTATCTGTGTACCGCTCAGATAGAAGCATCGTTGCCGTCCCTACCGCCTTCACCAACCACATCGGAGGCACGAACAAACCCGACGTTCAGTCCCAGGCTGTTCAGCGTCGAAAGGATGATCTTCTCGAAGTCGATCATGATGCAGATCGGCGGCGACGTTCCGTCGGTCACACGCATTGGGCCGCTGTCGAAGGTCCGCTCAAGGCGCCACTCGCCATCGTTGTAGAGCAGTCCAATCGGGTGCTGGACCATGCCGACCGGGCCGGAGAAATACATTCGGGCGAGTCCGACAACCTTGCTGTAGACCATGGAGAATACGGAGACCGGTACGCCCAGGCGGCTCAGGTGGTAGCAAGTCGCGATTACCAGCACGTCGCGGGTCGAGAACAACCGCCACTTTCCGCGCTGGCGCCCCTCCGAAGCCCCCAGGTCGATCTGGTTCCGGGTGAGCCAGTTGCGCACTGTCGCTTCGGGGATGCCAAGACCGGCGGTGATTGCCGCCAACGTGAAGCGCGGCTCGGTGAAGTCGGCCATACCCTTCTGTTTGGCTTCCTCAGCGGCTGCCAACAGGGCTTCGATGTTGGCCTTCAGTTCGGGTGGATAGGGTCGCTTGGTCATCTGGTCCTCACTTTCGGACCAGAGATACCATTCAACGAATGGGATTTCAATAGCAATTCGTCGAATTGTTTTCCGGGGCAGCCAGAGGATATGCGAAAGGGGCCGGCGGAACCGGCCCCCCCAGGTTCAGGCTGCCTCTTGGGCCGCTCGTTCTTCTTCGGTCAAGAAGTCGGGGTGCCCCAGGCTGGTGAGCATCAATCCCGTGTAGGCGTGGGCGATCATCAGCGCGTTCATGTTGGCGTTGGCGAACTGGTCCTTGCCCCACCGGCCGCGGGCCGCGCGCATCGCATTGATGGAGATGGTGAGCGCCCGATCCGGCGGAATGTCGCCGATGGTCTCCGCCACCATGTCGAACGTTCCTTGGAAGGTCAGCAGGTCGGCCGGCGGAAGCTGGTCACCGATGTCCTCCCCCGCGGCTTCGGTGTCTCGGGCTTCCCGGATTCGGCCGTAGATGCTGTTGCGGGCTTCGTCGTATTCGTCGGACGGTAGGCGGTGCTTCAGCTCGCACATCAGTTCGATGAACTCACGCACCTGCGGGTCGTGCTCCGCCAACCACTCCTTCTCCCACGCGGCGCCGCAGAGCGCGACGACGGGCGGGACTTCGGCGGCAGCGGCACCAGCGGTGACCGGCAGCCCGCTCGCCACAGCAGGCGCGGTGACGGCCAGAGCACAGGCGCCGGCCAGCAGGTGGCGGCGGGACACAGGCAGAGTCGTGCTATGTTCGGAATCAGCCATGATCCGATCTCCTATTCAGGTCGGTTGTGGTCAGGCCGAACCGAGTGCTCGCTACACTCGATTCGGCCGCTTGCGCATGTAGCGCATAGGTATTACAATCGCACTACCAAAACCGCCCGTCAATGGGTTTGTATTACAAGGTAGCGCAATGGCCACCCATCCACCGACAAGCATGCGGCTTGATCCGCAAATCAAAGACGCGCTGGCCCGAGCCGCGAAGGACGATGACCGCTCGGTATCGTCGCTGGTAGAGCGGATCTTGAAGGCGTGGCTGATTGAACGTGGCTACCTACCAAGTGCCAGCGCAGAGTAAGTTGACCTTTGCGGTTTTCTGTCTATCAGCGATGAAGGAGTACGGCGATGCAGAAAATGTTCAAGACATCGGTTGAAATAGAGTCCGCTGATATTCGCGGAATGGACCAGATGAATCCGGAAGAATATAGGCACTATGTATCAAACCATATGCTTTATGTAGATCATCACGATATTCTGCGGTCGCATATTGCGGGATATCCAATGGCAAACAACAAAGAGCAACTCGATATATTGATCGAAGTGCTTGGCGAACTACGGTCCAAACTGAAAGACGCTTGACACACCTCGGGCGTTGACAGGCCCATTCTCGCCACATACGGGAGTAGGAGTCAAGTCCTAAATCGGACGTTGGCGGACAACCAAGCGGCAGGGGGAAAGGGGAGGGGCTTTCAGAGGCGGTGATGTGCGCCACTGTCCGCTGTTGTCCACCCAAGTTCGCCGTTGACGTATGAACGCTCGTCATTACATAATGACGGGAACGATGAAGGAGCACGCCATGCACACCACGCGACTGACCAAGATTGGGAACTCCACGGGAGTCACCATCCCGCGCGACGTGCTGGCCGAAGCGCACCTTGACCGCGGCGATGAGGTGACGCTCAGCGTCCGTGATGGCCGCATTGAAATCGCCAGGGCCGATGATGCCTACAACCGGGCTATGGAAGCCGGCCGGGCGTTCGCCGCCCGCTACCGCCGTACCATGGCCGTGCTGGCGAAGTGAAGGAGCCGGTCTTTCCGCCCATTGAGGCGATCATCGACCTTCATGCGGAACTCTTGGCGGAGCACGGCGGGGCACCAGGGTTGCGTGATCGCGGCGCCCTGGAAGCCTCGCTTGCCCGCGCCCACCAGATCATCGCCTATGCGGATGGGCACGTCACCGTCTTTGATCTGGCGGCGGCGGTGTGCGTGAGCATCCTACGCAACCATCCCTTCGTGGACGGCAACAAGCGGGCCGGCTTCGTCGCTCTCGGCATGATCCTGCACATGAATGGTCTTCATCTCGACGTGAGCGAGCGGGAAGCCGCTGACATGATTCTGTCGGTGGCGGCAAGCGAACGGTCGGAAGACGAATTCCGCCAATGGGTTGCGGATAACAGCTTTGAAGGGTAGCCGTGACTAATCACGATAGTGCGCCCCTTGAACCGTGACTAGTCACGCCCATCTTTTGGGGGAACCTGTGACTAGTCACGCGCCATGCCCGATCAGACAGCAGCCGCCAGACAGGCAAAGCGCCGCGCCCGACTCGCTGAAGCCGCCGTTGCGCAGATCAACATCATTGCCCCTCAGTCCGCCCACGCTGCGCTTCGGGAGATAGCCCAGCGCACCAGGGCCGGGGAACCCCTCCACAAGGTGCTCCGCTCGCTGGCGATGCGAGCGACGAACGAAGACGTGCGATGGGGGCCGCTCGCCGTCCCCGATGATCTGGTGCCAGGGCCGGGAGAGGTCGCCGTTGCCGTCCGCACCGGAAGCCGGTCGAACGGCTACACGCGCAAGCTCATTGACCGGGCGGGCCTTCAGCGCCGGGACGATATAGCCGCGTGGTGCGGGATCGTCCCCAGAGAGATGGCGGACAAGCTGGCAGCGCGGGCAGGGACCACCAGCGCCACCGTCGTCACCCGGCCGGCGGCTTGATGTACCACCTGTACCACCACGCCATTTCCCAGGTGGTACAGAGGACGGAAACCGCAAGGTACTGAATTATCAGCGTTTCGCGACTTTGTACCACCTGTACCACCTGTACCACCAGAAAACATGAACCTCGTGTGAGACGTTGCGGCCTATCCCTGCGGCCTCCGCGCTTTCGCCAGCGGCACCACCTTGCCGGCCGTCGCCTCGCAGTACCGCGCCCACGCCTCCATCATCTTGCGGCGCTTCTCCAGCAGGTCGGAGCGGCGATAGGCTGCCTCCACCTTGCTTTCGAGCGCGTGGGCGAGCGCGGCCTCCGCTACCTCGCGGGGGAAGTTCGTCGCCTCCGCGCACCAGTCGCGGAAGGACGAACGGAAGCCGTGGGCGGTCGCGTCCACCTCCATCCGGCGCAAGAGCATGGTCAACGCCATGTCGGACATGGCCTTGCCCAACCGCTCGCCGGGGAAGACCAGGGCGGACGGATCATCGCTGGTGCGCAGCTCCCCGGCCGCCTTCAGCAGTGCCAGGGCGCGCGGCGCCAGCGGCACCACATGGGGCTTGCCGGCTTTCATCCGATCCGCGGGGATCGTCCACAGCTTGGCGTCGAGGTCGAATTCGTTCCACCGCGCCCCGCGCGCCTCGCCGCTGCGCACCGCGGTCAGCACCACGAACTCGAACAGCAGCTTGACCATGGGGCCGGCTTTCAGCGTCTCCCGCAGCCGGGCCAGGAAGGCGGGCACGTCGGCATAGGGCAGCGCGGCGAAGTGCCCCCGCTGCCCCTTCGGCTTCGGCAGGCCCTTGGTGACGCCGCGCACGGGGTTGTCGCCTTCCCGAAGGCCCTTGGCGGTCGCCCAATCCAGGACAGTGCCGATCCTCTGGCGCACCCGGCGGGCCGTTTCGTGCTTCTCCAGCCAGATGGGCAACAGCACGTCGCGCACCTCGGGCGTGCCGATCTTGTCCACGGTCACGGCGCCCAGCGTCGGGAAGACGTGCGCCTCCAGGGTGTTGAGCCACTGGTCGGCATGCTTGCCGTTCTTCCAACTGCCCTTGTGCTCTTCGTGGCAGGACCGCGCCGCTTCCGCGAACGTCGGCACGACTCGACGCTCGGCGCGGCGTTCGGCCAGCGGATCACCGCCGGCTCGGGCGGCCTTCCGCATCGTCGCGGCTGTCTCCCGCGCTTCCGCCAGCGACACCAGGGACGCGGAGCCGAGTCCGATGTCCCGGCGCTTCCCCTGGATCATCAGCCGCAACAGCCACCGCTTGGCGCCCGATGGGTCCACCTCCAGATAGAGACCGTTCCCGTCCGCGTGCCGGCCGGGCTTGGCGGAGCGCACCGCTACCGCTGTCAGGGCCTTTTCCGGGTGGCGCCCGTTCCGCTTCGGCAATTCGATTCCCCGTCGATCCTGCCCCACATTCTGCCCCACATTTTATGTGGGGTGTAGGCGGATAACAACGGACGTTGGCGGACAATCGAACAAAAGAAATTCAGCAGTTTCAAGGGGAACGCGGTAGAGGGTGGACATAGGCGGACAGCGGTTCGGCAGACCCCCCATCCGCCACAATCGCTACCATGGAACCGCTCGACGCTCCCGCCGACGAAGCGCAAGACGTCATTGCGGCGACTCCCGCCCACGTCTCGGCCGGGGCCGCGGTCAAGCTGCGGCGTGCGCTACGGTTCGTAGAAGGCGCCGCGCGGATTGACGAGATGGAGAAGGCCGCCCCTCTGGCTGGCAAGTTGGGGGCGCCCCCCGACGAACCGAGGTGCGAGGCTCCACCCGACATGATCGCCGCATCGCCATGGGCGGGCCGAAGTCGGCGCGTGGGATGACCAGGATTTCCCGGAGCCCCGCTCCACGGCAGCATGCTTTCGGGGGGAACTCTGAGGGCTATTCCCTCACGGCAGTCAGAAGCCGCTTCGCCAACTCGTCCAGTTCGGAATTCGATTGATTGCACAGCCAGCGCTGAACAAACGTTACCTTGTCGGGTTCATCAGCGAGGCAGGTTTAACGACCAAGCACACGTCCAAGTGTGCGCATTCCTCACATGTCCAATTCGGCATGCCCACTGCCACGTCTTCCGTTGCACCCCACGTCAAAGCGCTTTCTACGAGCATGGCGGCCCCCCGGATGCTGAATGTGCCGCTTCGTCGTCGGAGGCGAACTCAAGGAGGCGACGCTCCACGCGAAGAAGGAATTCGCGGCAGGCTATGCCGGATATCGCACGGCTATGCTCTCGGACAAGATGCACAGCACGGCAGCAGGACGACATTGGTCGGCTGTTCGGCATAGGCCATAGTCCTTATGTTGTAGGACCATAATGCGCATACAAACGCCGGCTGTCGAGTCAAATGGTTGTATCCAATCACAATCTTTTGCACTGAGGTTGCATACATCAATATGCGCAGGCCCGGCATGACAGTGATCGAGCACCAGCAAGGAGACAGAGCGTCGTGACATGGTTGGGCCGCTCTGAGGCGATCCGGCGCACGTTGATGGGTAGAATGATGGGTGGATGGCGTACCCTTCTTCAACCCCACCGTCCCCACCGCCGCCGCCCACGGCATCGCCTCGCCGGGTGCCGCCTCGTGCGACCACAACCCCACCCATCACCGCGGGGGCGCGACGATGCGCCGGCCTTGCACGGACCGCCGTCCACCACCACCTCCCCCAACCACGAACCAAAAAATCGCGGAGGATTCGCCCCCATGACCCTCGTCGAGCATGTCCGTGCCATGGCGCGGAACAACGCGTGGTCCAACCACCGGCTGCTCACCGCCTGCGCCGGCTTGACGGAGGAGGCGTTCGCGGCACCGCGGACCGGGTTCTTTCCCTCGCTGCAGGCGACGCTGAACCATATCCTGACGGTGGACTGTTTCTATCTGGACGCGCTGGAAGGCGGCGGCATGGGGCTGTCGGTGTTCGATCCGGCCATACCCTACCCCGCCGCCGCCGGGCTGGTGGAAGCGCAAGGAGCGGTGGACCGCCGGCTGATCGCCTTCTGCGACGGGCTTGCGGATCCGGACGGGCTGGAGCGCGTGGTGGTGATCGACCGGGGCGAGGACGGGCTGGACCGGGAAACGGTCGGGCAGGTGCTGGCGCACCTGTTCGTGCACCAGATCCACCACCGCGGCCAGGCGCACGCCATGCTGTCCGGCACCTGTGCCGAGCCGCCGCAGCTCGACGAGTTCTTCCTGGACTACGACCGCCGCCGCCGCGAGGGCGAGCTGCGTCGGCTGCGGCTGTGAGGGCCGGTCACTCCGGCGGCTTCAGGGCGTAGAAGCGGAAGCAGCGCAATCCCCGTTCCATGGCGTTCACACGCCGCACCCACAACTCCACCTCGTCCATGACGTTCATCTTGGTCTCATGGTCGAGGTGGTGCTTCTCCATATGCTCGACCAGCCGCTGGATGGCGGTCAGGATCAGGCCGCGGTGGGTGTCGGTGATGTCCTCCGCGATGCGCAGGTCGAGGTTGCGCTGGGCGAAGGCGTTGGCGAACTCCTCCTTGGTCCAGAGATGCGGTTCCTGCGGCTCGTGCTGGTGCCATGCGGTGAGGTCGTCGAGTTTGGCGCCGGGGGCCAGGATGTAGTCGGTGATCAGCACATGGCCGCGCGGCTTCAGGTGCACCTCGATCCCGTCGAACATCTGGTCCTTGCCGGCGACGGTGAACATCCCTTCCTTGTAGAACACGGCGTCGACGCGTCGGGCGAAGGAGAAGTTCTCGGGATCGTAGGCCTCGATGGGCGCCTGCTTGGCGAGCCCGGCCATGAAGGACCGCTCCATGCCGGCCTTGGCGAGCAGGGGAGACGCCTCCAGCCCGGTGACCCAGCAGCCGAACTTCGCGGCCATGGCGCGGCTGGTGCCGCCAAGCCCGGCCGACAGGTCGAGCACGCTCATCGCCGGGTTCAACCCCAATGGGCGCACGAGGTAGGGCACATGGTCGGCGCCACCGGGCGTGGAGAAGCCCTGACCCCAGATCTGTTCGGCGACCTGGATGCGGTTGGCACTCCACAGCGGCTTTCCCCAGCGGTTGACGCCGGGTTGTGCGACGGCTGGCTTGGCCGGTGCGGGTGCCGACGTTGGAGGTGGTGCTTCGTCGGCCGCACGGCGGTTCCGGGCGGAGAGGTCGTAACCCTCCCACCACGCCTTGAGCTTGGTCTTGAGGCTCGGCCCCTGCGACTCGTTTTCGTGATTTTGCCCGGTCATCGACACTGCGTCCGCTCCGTTGGCACCCCCCTCGGGTCATTCAGCCACGCGCGCACGGCGACCGGATGACACATCCCGACGCAGTTTGGCGCAATCCGGTTAAGCGCGCATTAAACAGATATTACAATGACCTTCGATGCATAGGTATGCACCGCGCATAGGACACCTCAGCGCGCGGCCACCACCGGAAGGCTCGTCCCGCGCAGCACCGCCCGGCAGGCGGCCGGCAGCGCCGGGGCCGGCGGCTTGGCCTCGCCCGGCGCGCGCTCGACCACCGGCCGTGAGGCGGAGCGGATCCAGTCGTACAGGTCGTCGTCGCAGCCGTCGCCCGGCGGCAGCTCCTTCTGCTCCTCGCACTGCGGGCTGCCGGGCGGGCAGCTCAGGCGGATGTGCATGTGGCCGTCGTGGCCGTACCAGGGCCGCACCTTGCGCAGCCAAACGCGGTCGGATCCGGGATGATCGCAGAGCGCCAGCTTGATGGCCGGATGCACGAAGATGCGGGCGACGCGCGGGTCGGACGCCGCGATGCGGATCATCCCGCCCTGCGCCGGGGTCCAGACACCGGCATCGACACGGCCGGCGTCGTAATCGACGTACTTGATCTCCTCCAGCCGCTCGCGCGCGGCGCGCCCCATGGGCGGCAGGTCGAGCCGCAGCCAGACATCGACGTCGAGCCCGATCTGGTGGCTGGCGTGGCCGAAGGTCATCGGTCCGCCGCGCGCCTGGCCCATATCGCCGATCAGGGCGGTGCCCAGCCCCGCCGTCGCCACACGGCGGCCGAAGTCGCGCACGAAGTCCACGAGCACGGGGTGGCCGAAATTGCGTTGGCGCGACAGGCGGATGGCCTGATAGCCGGTGCCCTCCCCCGGCAGCGCCACACCGCCGGCGAGGCACCCCGCGGCGTAGCCGCCAATGGCATAGGCGGCGCCTTTCGTCGGGCCGGGAGCGGCGGCCCAGGCGGCGGCCTGCAGCCCCTTCACGCGGTCGGTCGCCTTCTGCGGCTGGGCCTGCGCCGCGGCCCCGGTGAGGGTCGCCAGACCGAGCGCCAGCAGCGCGCCAAAAACGACACCACGCATCGGCCCCTCCACCCGCGTACGCCCCGATCGGGACCGGTGGATCTTATGCCGAACGACGATTAACGAAACATGGAGGAAATGGAACGATCACAGCGCGCGGAAGGCCGGCCCCCACCCCGGCCCGCATCGCCGGCCGGGGTGGGGGCCGCCGGATCACTTCTTGGTCCAGACCTCGGTGCCCTTCGCGCCCTTGTCCAGGCGGCGCCACCACGGGCCGCTCAGCGAACCGTCCGCACCGATGGTCAGGAGCATGATGCTGTTCTTGCCGTCGGCCACCGACGCCACCGCGAACACGTTGCCGGTCACCTGGCCGACGCCGACATAGGCGCCGTCGTCCCAGCTCACCTCCAGCGCTCCCGACGGGGCCTTCTTCACCACAACCTTGCCGGCCTCGGAATACTTGGAGCCGTCGGTGTCGGTGCCCGTGTAGCTGTAGTTGCCGACGACCGAGTCGGCGCTCTGGGCGAAGGCCGGAGCCACCATTCCGACAACCAGGGCCGCACCAAGAGCCAAGCTGCGAACCATGCTATTCCCCCATGAAGCACGGCGGCGACCAGTCGCCCCCTGGCGACCGCATACCACCTTCGTGCAGTCCGGACGTTAGATCGGATATTCTACGAACGTCAAACCCTATGATTGTAATGGATTCAGTCCAGGGTCTGCCGGTACCGCTTCAGCGCGATCACCGTCACCACCACCAGGAAGGCCAGCAGCGGCCCGATCTCCGGCAGGATCTCCGCCCAGCCGTTGCCCTTCAGCAGGATGCCGCGGACGATGCGCAGGAAGTGCGTCAGCGGCAGCACCTCCCCGATCGCCTGTGCCCAGCCGGGCATGCCGCGGAACGGGAACATGAAGCCCGACAGCAGCATCGATGGCAGGAAGAAGAAGAACGACATCTGCATCGCCTGGAGCTGGTTCTTCGCGACGGTGGAGAAGGTGAAACCGACCGCGAGGTTGGCGGCGATGAACAGGATCATCACCAGCGACAGCAACCCCAGGCTGCCGACGATCGGCACCTGGAACAGCACGCGCGCCGCCAGCACGATGATCACCACCTGCACGTAACCGACGAGGATGAAGGGAACGATCTTGCCCAGCATCACCTCGAACGGGCGCACGGGCATGGCCAGCAGGTTCTCCATGGTGCCGCGCTCCCGCTCGCGGGTGACGGCGAGCGAGGTCATGATCACCATGGTCATGGTCAGGATGGTGCCCATCAGGCCCGGCACCACGTTGTAGGCGGTGATCCCCTCCGGGTTGTAGCGGCGGTGGATGCGCAGATCGACCGGATCGGCTCCGGCCTTCAGATGGGCGAGCGGCCCGTCGAGCTCGGGGTCGAGCGCCGTGCGCGCCACCTGCATCAGGGCGGCGATGGCGTTCGACGTCGCCGCGGGGTCGGTGGCGTCCGCCTCCACCAGCAGCACCGGCCGGGCGCCGCGCTGCAGGTCGCGGGCGAAGCCGGCGGGGATGGTGACGGCGAACTGCACCTCCCCCTCCGCCAGCAGGCGGCCCAGCTCCGCCTCGTCCATCACCGCGCGGCCGATCTCGAAATAGCCGGAGTTCTTCATGGCCGCGACGATGGTGCGGGCGAACACGCTCTGATCAGCGGCCAACACCGCGGTGGGCAGCCGCTTGGGGTCGGAGTTGATGGCGAAGCCGAACAGCACGAGCTGCATGATCGGGATGCCGACCATCATCGCGAAGGTCAGCCGGTCCCGCCGCATCTGGATGAACTCCTTCACCAGAATGGCGAGGAAGCGCGCGGGCGAGAATCGGGCGGACATGGAAACCTCCCCCTTGTATCTCTCAGTTGCCTACCGGCTCACGCGAAATTGTCGGTGGAGCGGTTCATCAGGTGGATGAAGACGTCCTCCAGGGTCGGTTCGGCCTCGGCGACGGTCAGGCCGGGCTGCCCTCGCAGGGGGGCCAGCGCCGCCGCCAGGGCCGCCCCGTCGCTGCCGCTCACATGCAGGCGGGCGCCGAAGGCGGCGACCATCTCCACCTCGGGCCGGCCGGCCAGCTCGCGCTCCAACGGCCCGAGGTCGGGACCGGCGATGGTCCAGGTGTGCAGGCCGGAACGGGCAACCACCTCGTCGACCGTGCCCTCCGTCATCAGCCGGCCGTAGGCGAGATAGGCGATGGCGTGGCAGCGCTCGGCCTCGTCCATGTAATGGGTGCTGACCAGAACGGTCAGCCCGTCGCGGGCGAGCGCGTGGATCTCGTCCCAGAACTCCCGGCGCGCCTTGGGATCGACGCCGGCGGTCGGCTCGTCCAGCAGCAGCAGCTTGGGATCGTGCAGGATGCAGGCGGCCAGCGCCAGCCGCTGCTTCCACCCGCCCGACAGCTCCCCCGCCAACTGCCGGCGTCGGTTGCCGAGGCCCAGTCGCTCCAGCGCGTCGGCCACCCGCCGCTTGCGGTCGGACAGGCCGTACATGCGGGCGACGAAGTCCAGGTTCTCGGCGATGCTCAGATCCTCCCAGAAGCTGAACTTCTGGGTCATGTAGCCGACCTGCCGCTTGATGGCGGCGCTCTGGCTGCGGATGTCGAGGCCGAGGCAGGTCCCTTCCCCCGCGTCGGGGGTGAGCAGGCCGCACAGCATGCGGATGGTGGTGGTCTTGCCCGAACCGTTGGGGCCGAGGAAGCCATGGATGCGCCCGTGCCCGACGCGGATGGAGAAGCCGTCCACCACGGTCTTGGCGCCGAACCGCTTGACGAGGCCGCGCACGTCGATGGCTGGGCCGGAGTCGGCGGCGGCGGGCGCCGTCATGGCGGCAGCCCCACATCCACGGGCAGGCCGGGGGCGGCGGACCAGGACGGGTCCGGTGCCAGCTCGATCCGAAACACCAGCTTCTCGCGGCTGCCGACGCTGTAGATGACGGGTGGCGTGTACTCCGCACGCGGCGCCACGAAGGCGACCACCGCGGTCAGCCCGGCCGGGCAGCCGTCGCAGGACACCGGCAGCGCCTGCCCCGGCCGCACCCGCGCCACCAGCGGCTCCGGCACGAAGACCACCAGCTTGCGCCGCTCCGGCGGCAGCAGCGTGACGACGGGGGAGCCGGCCGGCACCCATTCGCCCGGGTTGTACAGCGTATCCTCCACCAGCGCGGCCGTCGGAGCCATCGGCGCCATCTCCGCCAGCCGCCGCTCCTGCTGCGCCAGCGCGGCCTCCGCCATCGCCAGCGCGGCCTCGGCCGCGGCGATCTGGTCGATGCGGGCCGGCAGGCGGGCGGTGTCGAGCTGGGCCGACAGCTCGGCCAGCCGCGCCACGTCGCGATCGCGGGCGGCGCGGGCAGCCTCCAGCCGCTCCACCGCGCCGACGTTGCGGCGCACCAGCACCTCCTGACGGTGCAGCTCGGCCTGGGTCTGGTGCAGGCTGGCCTCGGTCTGCGCCGTCTGCGCGGCGATCACGGCGATCTCCTCCGGCCGCTTGCCCTTGGTCAGATCGGCGCGCTGGGACTTGGCCTGGGCGACGGCGGCGGCGAGGCGATCCCGCTCGGCCCGCGCCATGGTCCGGTCGAGCGCGAAGAGCGGCGCCCCCGCCTCCACCGTCCGGCCACGCACAACGTTCAGCTTGTCCAGCGTGGCAGCGACGGGGGCGGCGATGCGCAGATACTCCCCCTCCACATAGCCGTGCGCCACCGGGCCGGCGGGCGGGCCGGACAGGCCGAGGAACAGGGCGACGGCGGCGACGGCATCGGAAAACCAGGTCATGGCGGGCCTCCCTTCGGGGCGTCGGCGGCCAGGGACCGGCGGAGATGGTCGAGGTGGGTGTCGAGCAGGGCGGCCAGATCCAGCGGCTCGGCCGCCACCGGCTCGAAGGTCGATTTCCACAGGGACGCCAGCAGCAGCGGCCCGATAATCACCGGCACCATGGCGCGCGCGTCCACCGGCCGGAACTCCCCCCGCTCGATCCCGCGGCGGAGCACGGCGGCCACCGTGGCGAAGCCGCGGCGTGCCACCTCGTCGTGGTAGAAGCGGGCGAGTTCGGGGAAGTTGCCGGCCTCCGCCAGGATCAGCTTGGGGATGACGCCGGCGCGTGTGCCGACGATCCGCCCCGCCAGCCGGCGCACCACCATCTCCAGCAGCTCGAAGGAGCCGCCGGAGAAGCTGCCGGCCAGCCGTTCCGCCTCGTCGATGGTGGCGACGACGGCGTCGCGGACCACCGCCTTGAACAGCTCCTCCTTGTTCGGGAAGTACAGGTAGAGCGTGCCCTTGGAGATGCCGGCGCGTGCAGCGACGTCGTCCAGCCGGGATGCCGCGAAACCGCGCTCGGCGAACAGCTCCAGCGCGGCGGCGGTGATCTCCTGCGGGCGCGCCTCCTTGCGGCGGCGCCAGCGCGGCGACGGGTCGGTGGCCATAACGGCCTCGTTTATTAATGACCGGTCAGTTATTAATACCTCCGGACCGTCGGCGCAAGCGCGCGGAATGACGCGGACCGATCGCGCCACCCGTCCACAAAAGAGTTGCTGCGCCGCAGCATTGCCGTTACGAAAGCTCTTGCCTTTGCGGGCATAGTCGCCGATGCTCGCATCGTCCGCGTCGTCAATTGAGGAGCTGCTCCAGGCATTTCCGGGCACGCGGGCACAGGACGGACCCCGGTCCCGGCCCAGCGCATGGGCTGCAAACCGGGGCGGGAATTGCGATCAAGGGCGACGCAGAGGGATAGGGTCCAGGGTTGCGGCCGGCCGAAGCGGCACCATCCGGTGCGGCGGGCCAGCGTGACGGCCATTGGAGGTGTGATCCATGCGGGTTGTGTCGCGCCAGTCCTCGTCGAACCTTGAATTGCTGGCGATCTACGAGGTCAGCAAGATCCTCGGCTCGTCGCTCGATCTGCAGCAGACCCTGCGTGAAGTCCTGCGGGTGCTGTCCTACCATCTCCAGATGCGCCGGGGCCGGGTCTATCTGCTGGGCGACGACAACGTGTTGCGGCTGGTCGCCGTGAACGGATTCTCCAACGAGCAGATCACCGCCACTGCGATCAGCGAGGGCGAGGGCATCAGCGACCGGATCCTGAAGACCGGCATGCCGGTGGTGATCCCCAACCTGGCCGAGGAGCCGCTGTTCCGGAACGTCGCCGGCGGGCGCGAGGACCTCGATGAACAGATCGCGTCGCTGGTCGGCGTGCCGATCAAGGCGGCGGGAAGCGTCGTCGGCGTGCTGACCATCGACCGCATCTCCGACGAGGGTCCGACCACCCATTTCGGCAGCGACGTGCGCTTCCTGTCCATGGTCGCCAACCTGATCGGCCAGACGGTTCGGCTGCACCGCACGGTCGCCGAGGAGCGGCGCTACATGATGCGGGAGACCTTCCGCGTCCAGAAGGAGCTCCGCCAGCCCGAGCCGATCGCCGACATCGTCGGCGGCAGCCCCAGCATGATGGAGGTGCTGGCGCAGGTGCACCGTGTGGCGCCCTTCAAGTCCACCGTGCTGATCCGCGGCGAGAGCGGCACCGGCAAGGAGCTGATCGCCCGCGCCATCCACAACCTGAGCCAGCGCAAGGACGGCCCCTTCATCCGCGTGAATTGCGCGGCACTGCCGGAGTCGCTGCTGGAATCGGAGCTGTTCGGCCACGAGAAGGGCGCCTTCACCGGCGCCCAGAAGGATCACAAGGGCCGTTTCGAGCTGGCGTCCGGCGGCACCCTGTTCCTGGACGAGATCGGCGACATCTCCAGCAACTTCCAGGCGAAGCTGCTGCGCGTGCTACAGGAGCAGGAGTTCGAGCGCATCGGCGGCACCAAGACCATCCGCACCGACGTGCGCATGGTCTGCGCCACCAACGCCAATCTGGAAGAGGCGGTGGGCCAGGGCAAGTTCCGCGCCGACCTGTATTTCCGCATCAACGTGATCAGCATCATGCTGCCGCCGCTGCGCGAACGGCCGGGCGACATCGCCACGCTGGCCCGCCATTTCGTGACCAAGTTTAGCAAGGACAACGGGCTGAACATCAAGCTGGCCGACGACGCGGTGGGCGTGCTGGACCGCTGTCCGTGGCCCGGCAACGTGCGCGAGCTGGAGAACTGCGTCGAGCGCGCAGCCACCCAGTGCACGAACGGCGTCATCAAGGCCGTCGACCTGTCCTGCAGCATGAATCTCTGCAACTCGTCGATCCTGTTCCAGTACCGGACCACCGGCACACCGGTGGGCGGCCTCGCCCCCGCCGCGGCGGTCACCCCGACCGGGCCGCGGCCGGCGGCCCCGAACGGCCACAACGGCGGCGCGCCCCCCTTCTCCGCCCCCCCCTTCTCCGTACAGTCCTCCCCGCTGCCGGCCCCGGCGGCGTCGCCCAACGGCAAGCCCTGGCCGGCCTGCGCGTCGGCCTGCGCGGCCAGCCCGACCTGCGGTTCCGGCACCAGCAGCGTCACGGTGCCGCTGGCCCCCCTGCCCGAACCGGAGCCGGCCGACGGCGCCGAGGCCGACGCCGATGCCGACGCCCTGTCCGACGTACCGGACAACGGCTCGCTGCGCGAGCGGCTGTTGTGGGCGATGGACCGGACGGGGTGGGTGCAGGCGAAGGCGGCACGCCTTCTCGGCATGACCACCCGCCAGGTGAGTTACGCGCTCCGTAAGTACAACATTGAAATCAAGCGCTTCTGAGCAACGGGCTTCCATGGTATCGTGCCGGACGGAACGCGCGTCGGCGCCCGGCGCCCGTTTCCGTCACCGGTAAACCGCGACGATCCATGGAAAAGCCCCTCGCCATCCTGTTCGTGGACATCGCGGACAGCACCCAGCTCTACGAGCAGATCGGCAATATGCGCGCGTCTGCGCTGACGCGGAAGATGCTGTTCCACCTGCGGCTGGCGATCGAGGTGAACGGCGGCACCGTCATCAAGACGCTGGGCGACGGGCTGCTGGCCGCCTTCCCGACCGCCGACGACGCGGCCTGGGCCTCCATGAGCATGATCGACAGTGCCCCGCTTTTCGGGCTGCGGCTGCGCGTCGGCATCCATTACGGTGCGGTGGTGGAGCGGGCGGAGGATCTGTACGGCGATGCCTGCAACGTCGCGGCGCGGGTCGAGCACATCGCCAAGCCCGGCGAGATCCTGGCGACCGACGCCTTCGTCCAGCAGCTCACGCCGCGCATGCAGGCGCGCAGCAAGCCGCTGTCCAACGTGTCCGTGCGCGGCAAGTCCGCACCCATCCGCATTCACGAACTGCGCCCGACCATCCCCGGCGAGGACACGACGGTCGACAGCACGACGCTCGGCATCTCCCTGCCCAAACCGGGCGGCGAGGGAATGCTGGTGTTGCGCATCACCTACCGCGGCCACACCTACACGGCCAACCGGCTCTACCCGCGCCTGACCGTCGGCCGGGAGGAGAGCAGCGACGTCCGCATCCTCTCCCGCCAGACCTCGCGCCAGCACGCGGTGATCGACTTCAGCCGGGAAAGCTTCATCCTGACCGACCATTCCACCAACGGCTCCTTCGTGCGCAACGGCAACGCCCACGCGGTGGCGCTGCGCCGCGACAGCACCAAGCTGAGCGGCTCCGGCCTGATCGGATTCGGCGCCGAGCCCTTCGAGGCGGACCAGGACCACGTCGCCAGCTTCACCTGCGACATGGCCTGAAACCCCGCGTTTCCTTGGGTTTCACCGCTTCGCCGCTCTGCAACAATCGGTAACAAAGAGTGATTTGTCCCTGTCGGGAGCGGGTGTTAGCTAGTGAGTGCGGTCATTCGCGACACTGGATGGAAGCAAATCCAACCATTGGGATTGCCAACAACCAGCCGAAGTGAGTCCCGGCCGCGCTCACAGCAGGACGACACCGTGCAACACGCCCGCAGGATCACCGAAGGATTGTTCCAGCGCACGCTGAAGCGGCCGGTTCGTTTTTCCGGCGTCGGTCTTCATTCGGGCGCGCGGATCACGATGACCCTGTCGCCCGCGGAGGCCGGCAGCGGCATCACCTTCCTGCGCACCGACAAGCGCGGCGCCGCCGCGGTGCTCCCCGCCGCCTGGGACCGGGTGGTGGACACCCGCCTGTGCACTGTGCTGGGCAACGACGCCGGAACCACGGTCGGCACGGTGGAGCATCTGATGGCCGCGCTGCGCGGTTGCGGCATCGACAACGCCGAGATCGCCATCGACGGGGCCGAGGTGGCCATCATGGACGGCAGCTCCGCCGCCTTCGTGGAAGCCATTGCCAGCGTCGGCACCACCCGGCAGTCCATGCCGCGGCGCGTAATCCGCATCCTGAAGCCGGTCACCGCGGTTGAGGGGCACAAGACCGCCTCCTTCACCCCGGACGACGCCGAGATTTTCAGCTTCGAGATCGACTTCGACAGCGCGGCGATCGCCAATCAGACCTATTGCTTCGAGCTGACCGACGGTGCCTTCGGCGACGAGATCGGCCGCGCCCGCACCTTCGGCTTCCTGCACGAGGTGGAGATGATGCGGCGCATGGGTCTGGCCCGCGGCGGCTCGCTCGACAACGCCATCGTCATCGACCGCGACCGGGTGATGAACGAGGGCGGCCTGCGCTACAGCGACGAGTTTGTGCGCCACAAGATCCTGGACGCGGTGGGCGACCTCTACCTCGCCGGCGCTTCGATCGTCGGCCGCTTCCACGGCCACCGCTCCGGCCATGCGCTGAACAACAAGCTGCTGCGCACGCTGTTCGCCGACAGCTCCGCCTGGTGCTGGGACACTCCGGCCGAGACGCTGGTCCCGGCGGTGTGGAGCCACCGTGAGAAGCGGCTGGCCGTGGCGTAAGCCACTCACGCCCATCGACCCCGTCCCGGACACCGGGCTCGCGCAACCGCCGAGCCCGGTGTTTCTTTTCGGGCAGGCCGCTGCGGTCCCATTGCCCTTGCCGCCCCGCCCCCGCGCCGTGCTATACAGGCGCCACCTCAGACCGACTACGCCGAAACGCCGATGCCCCTCCGCCCGTACCGCCCCCTTCTCGCCACCGCGCTGATGGTGTTGGCGCTCGCCGGCTGCTCGTCCACCAAGGACGAGCTGGAGTATGTGGAGCGCCCGCCCGAGACCATTTACGCCGAGGCGGAGGCGGCCATGAAGGCCGGCACCTACAAGACGGCGGCCAAGCTGTACGACGAGGTGGAGCGGCAGCACCCCTATTCGCAGTGGGCGACCAAGGCGCAGCTCATGGCGGCCTACGCCCATTACGAGGATTTGAAGTACGACGACGCGATCCTGGCGCTCGACCGCTTCATCCAGTTGCACCCCGGCGCGCCGGAGGTGGCCTACGCCTACTACATGCGGGCGCTGGCCTATTACGAGCAGATCACCGACGTGCGCCGCGACCAGCGCATGACGCGCAACGCGCTGAACGCCTTGCAGGAGGTCGTCCGCCGCTTCCCGGAGACGGAGTACGCGCGCGACGCCAAGCTGAAGATCGACCTGACCAACGACCATCTCGCCGGCAAGGAGATGGAGGTCGGCCGCTTCTACCTGCGCCAGGGCCAGTACACCGCCGCCATCGGCCGCTTCCGGGCGGTGATCGAGAATTTCCAGACCACCTCCCACACGCCGGAGGCGCTGCACCGCCTGGTCGAGTGCTATCTCGCGCTCGGCATCACCGACGAGGCGCGGACCGCGGCGGCCGTTCTCGGCCACAACTACCCGGGCAGCGAATGGTACATGGACAGCTACGCGCTGCTGGTGGACGCCAACGTGCGTCCGGCCCGCAACGAACAGTCGTGGATCAGCCGGGCCCTCAGCTCCCTCTCGCCGTTCTAGGACGGTCCATGCTGGTCACGCTGTCGATCCGGGACGTCGTCCTGATCGAGAAGCTGTCGCTGACCTTCCGCCGCGGCCTGTGCGTGCTAACCGGCGAGACGGGTGCCGGAAAGTCCATCCTGCTCGACGCGCTGGGTCTGGCGCTGGGTGCGCGGGCCGACAGCGGGTTGGTGCGGCACGGCGCCGATCAAGCCTCCGTCACGGCGGAGTTCGAGCTGTCCGGCGACCACCCCGCCTTCGCCATCCTCAAGGAACAGGGGCTCGATCCCGACGACCGGCTGGTGGTGCGGCGCACCGTCAGCGCCGATGGGCGCAGCCGCGCCTGGGTCAACGATCAGGCGGTCGGTGTCGGGCTGCTGAAGCGGCTGGGGGAGGAGCTGGTCGAGGTGCACGGCCAGTTCGACACCCACGGCCTGCTGAACCCGCAGACCCACCGCGGCGTGCTCGACGCCTACGCCAAACTCGACATCCAGGCCGCCCAGGTCGCCGCCGCCTACCGCGGCTGGCGGCAGGTGGAGGACGCCCGCGCCAACGCCGCCGCCGAGATCGCCCGCGCCCGCGCGGAGGAAGAGTATCTGCGCCACGCCGTGGCCGAACTCGACAGCCTCAACCCCCGCCCCGGCGAGGAGGAGGAGCTGGCCGAGACGCGCGCCGTGCTGATGCACCGCGAGAAGCTGGTGGACGCCATGAACGCCGCCTTCGCCGAGCTGTCCGGCGACCGCGGCGTCGAGCGGGCGCTGGCCAGCGCCTCGCGCGTGCTGGCGCGCATCGCCGACAAGGCGGCCGGCAAGCTGGACGCCGCCATCGACGCGCTGGACCGTGCCGCCAACGAGGCGGCGGAGGCGGTGGCCGCCCTCCAGGCCGCGTCGGCCGACATGGATCTGGATCCGGCCGCGCTGGAGAAGCTGGAGGAGCGGCTGTTCGCGCTGCGCGCCGCCGCCCGCAAGCATTCCGTCGATGTGGACGGTCTGGCCGCCCTGCGCCAGGACTTCGCCGGCCGTCTGGCCCTGATCGAGGATCAGGGCGACCTGCTCGCCCGCCTCGCGCGGGAGGCGGAGACCGCGCGCGCCGCGTACCGCAAGGCCGCCGACGCGCTGAGCGCCGGCCGGCGGGACGCGGCGAAGCGGCTGGACAAGGCGGTCGCCGCCGAGCTGCCGCCGCTGAAACTGGAGAAGGCCCGATTCCAGACCACGGTCGAGGCGCTGGAGGAGGCGGACTGGGGGCCGCACGGCATCGACCGCGTGGCCTTCCAGGTCGCCACCAACCCCGGCGCCCCGGCGGGTGCCCTGAACAAGATCGCGTCGGGCGGCGAGCTGGCCCGCTTCATGCTGGCGCTGAAAGTGGTGCTGGCCCAGACCGGCACCGTCGGCACGCTGGTGTTCGACGAGGTGGACACCGGCATCGGCGGCGCCGTCGCCGCCGCGGTCGGCGAACGGCTGGCCGCGCTGGGTCAGGTCCGGCAGGTGCTGGTCGTCACCCACAGCCCGCAGGTCGCCGCCCGCGGCTCGGTGCACCTGAAGGTGCAGAAGACCGCCCGGCGCGACGCCGTGACCACCGGCGTCGCCGAGCTGGACGGCGATGAGCGGCGCGAGGAGATCGCCCGCATGCTCTCCGGCGCCACCGTCACCCCGGAAGCCCGCGCCGCCGCCGACAGCCTGATCGCCGGCCGGGGCTGACGGCCCCGCGGCGATCCGCCGTCGGGGCCACCCCGCCCGGTCACACCGTGAAGTACTTCGCCCGCGGGTGGTGGCAGACGATGGCCGACGTGCTCTGCTCCGGGTGGAGCTGGAACTCGTCGGACATCTCCACCCCGATGCGGCCGGCGTCGAGCAGGCGCAGCAGCGCCTCCTGGTCCTGCAGGTTCGGGCAGGCGGGATAGCCGAAGCTGTAGCGGCTGCCGCGGTAGTCCTGCTGCAGCAGCTTCTCCTTGTCGCGGCTGTCCTCCGCCCCGAAGCCCAGTTCGGAGCGGATGCGGGCGTGCACGTACTCCGCCATCGCCTCGGCCATCTCAACCGACAGGCCGTGCAGGTACAGGTAGTCCTGGTAGCGGTTCTCGGCGAACCAGTCGCGCGCCACGTCGCTGGCCCGCTGGCCCATGGTGACGATCTGGAGACCGATGACGTCGCGCTGCGGGTCGGTCACGTCGCGGAAGAAGTCCGCCACGCACTCCCCGTCCTCCCGGCCCTGGCGGGGCAGCGTGAAGCGCGCGGTCTCGGTCCGCCCGTCCTCCTCGAACAGGATCACGTCGTTGCCGTCGGCGGCGCATTTCCAATAGCCGTAGACCGCCTGCGGGATCAGGATCTCCTCCTTGGCGGCGATGCGCAGGATGCGGTCGAGCACCGGCCGCAGCTCCTTCTTCGCCCACTCCTTGAACTCCTCGAAGGACTTGCCGTCCTTCCGGTAGCCCCACTGGAGCTGGTAGAGCATGCGCTCGTTCAGGTAGGTGACCAGCGTCTTCAGCGGCACGAACTCCACCAGCTTCGGCCCCCAGAAGGGCGGCGTCGGAACCGGCACGCCCTCGGCCAGGCGCGCACGGCGGGCGCGTACGGCCTCCACGTCCACCGGCCCGGTGGCGGCACCGGTGGCCTGTCCCAGCACGCGGCGGCGGTTGGTCGCGCGTCCCTTGCGCTTGGCCTGCTGGATGGCGAGCTGGGTGTCGAACTGGCCGGTGACCACCTGGTCCATCAGCGTCAGCCCGTCGAAGGCGTCGCCCGCGTACGCCACGCGGCCCGACGCGTACGAGCGCACGCAATCCTCCTCCACATAGGCGCGGGTGAGGGCGGCACCGCCCAGCACCACCGGAACCTCCAGCCCCTCGCGGCTCAGCTCCATCAGGTTCTCGCGCATGACCACGGTGGACTTCACCAGCAGGCCGGACATGCCGATGGCATCCGCCTTGTGCTCCTTCGCCGCCTGGATGATGCTGGCGATCGGCTGCTTGATGCCGAGGTTGACGACCTTGTAGCCGTTGTTGGTGAGGATGATGTCCACGAGGTTCTTGCCGATGTCGTGGACGTCGCCCTTCACCGTGGCCAGCACCATGGTGCCCTTCTGCTGGCCCTCCACCTTCTCCATGAAGGGTTCGAGCCACGCCACCGCGGTCTTCATCGTCTCCGCCGACTGGAGCACGAAGGGAAGCTGCATCTTGCCGGCACCGAACAGCTCGCCCACCACCTTCATGCCGTCGAGCAGGAAGTTGTTGATGATCTCCAGCGGCGGGTGGGTCACCATCGCCGTCTTAAGGTCATCCTCAAGCCCCGTGCGGTCGCCGTCGACGATGCGCTGCTTCAGGCATTCCTCGATGGTGTCGGGCCGCACCTTCTTCTTGGCGTCGGCGGCCTTGCGCCCTTCGAACAGCGCGATGAAGGCCTGGAGCGGGTCGTAACCGTCCGCACGGCGGTCGAAGATCAGGTCTTCCGCCGTCTTCACCTCCTTCTCGGCGATCTGGTGCAGCGGCATGATCTTGGAGACGTGCACGATGGCCCCGGTCATCCCGCGCTTCACCGCATGGTCGAGAAAGACCGAGTTCAGCACGTGCCGCGCCGCCGCGTTCAGCCCGAAGGACACGTTGGACAGGCCCAGGATGATCTGGCAACCGGGCATCGCCTCGGCGATGGCGGCGATGCCGTCCAGAGTCTCGATGGCGAGACGCCGGTCGTCCTCGTTGCCGGTTGCGATGGTGAAGGTCAGCGGGTCGAACAGCAGGTCGTGCGGCTTCAGCCCGTACTCGTTCACCGCCATGTCGTAGAGGCGTTGTGCGATCGCCAGCTTGCGCTCGGCGGTCTTGGCCATCCCCTCCTCGTCGATGGTCAGCGCGATCACCGCGGCCCCGAACTTCTTGGCGAGCGCCAGCCGCTTGCGGGCCGGCTCCTCGCCATCCTCGAAGTTGATCGAGTTGATGATCGCCTTGCCACCATAGAGAGCCAGCGCCGATTCAAGCACCACGTACTCGGTGCTGTCGATCACCAGCGGCGCGGTGACCGAGCCGACGAAGCGACCCACCACCTCGTTCATCTCCGCGACCTCGTCGCGCCCGACGAAGGCGGTGCAGACGTCCAGCGCGTGGGAGCCCTCGCGCGTCTGCTCGCGGGCCATATCGACGCAGCCGTCCCAATCCCCGCGCTCCTGAAGCTCGCGCCACTTCTTGGAGCCGTTGGCGTTGCAACGCTCGCCGATGGCGAAGAAGGCGTTCTCCTGCCGCAGCGTCACCTGCGAGTAGAGCGAGGCCACCGCCGGCACCCAATGCACCGTGCGGTTCTTGACATTGGGGCGGAGCTGCCCGGCCGGCGCCAGCTTGCGCAGCATGGCGTCGGCGGCGCCGATGTGCGGCACGTTGGTGCCGCAGCAGCCGCCAACCATGTTGACCCCGTCCTCGGCCACGAAACGCTCCAGCCATGTGGCGAAGTCGCCGGCCTGAAGCGGGTAGTGGGTCTTGCCGTCCACCAGTTCCGGCAGGCCGGCGTTGGGCTGAACGGAGATCAGCCCCGGCCAGTTCTGCGCCAGCCACTTCACGTGCTCGCTCATCTCCAGCGGGCCGGTGGCGCAGTTGAGGCCGATCAGCGGCACGTCGAGCGCATCGATGATGGTGGCCGCCGCCGCGATGTCGGTGCCGACCAGCAGCGTGCCGGTGGTCTCCACCGTCACCTGCACGAAGACGGGGGTGTCGGTCCCCGCCTCGGCGCGGGCGCGCTTGACGCCGTTGACGGCGGACTTGATCTGCAACGGGTCCTGGCAGGTCTCGATCAGGATGGCGTCGCAGCCGCCGGCGATCAGCCCGGCCGCCTGCACATGGAAGGATGCCTCCGCCGCGGCGTAGGCGATGTGGCCCAGGCTGGGCAGCTTGGTGCCCGGCCCGATGGAGCCCAGCACGAAGCGGTCGCGCCCGTCGCCGAAGCTCTCGGCGGCCTCGCGCGCCAGCTCGACCGCGCGCTTGTTGATCGCGTGCGCCTTGTCGCCGATGCCGAACTCGCCCAGCGTGACCGGCGAGGCGCCGAAGGTGTCCGTCTCCACCATGTCCGCCCCGGCCTCGAAATAGCCGCGGTGGATGTCGCGCACGATGTCCGGCCGCGACAGCGGCAGGATGTCCGTGCAGTTCTCATGCCCCCAGAAATCCCGCTCGACGTCGAGGTCGATCGCCTGGATGCGGCTGCCGAACCCGCCGTCGCAAAGGAGCACGCGGTCGCGGAGGAGGTCGAGGATGTGGGGCATGGGGATCGTCTGTTCTTCTTGGCAAAAGGGCGGGGTCAGTCGAGGGCGTGCCGGTTCGCCGGCCACCAGTCATCGTCGAGCGGTTGGTCGAGGTCGTAGGGGCACTCGTCCGGCAGCAGCCGTTCGTCCACCCGGTTCTGATTCAACCCGTCCACCGCAAAGCCGCGGCCACGCCGCCAAGCGGTGACGAGGTCGATGCGGCCGCGCAGGGAGGGGCTGTCGTCAAGCGCATCCAGCGCCGCGGCGCGCTGCTCGCGCACCGATTTGCGCCAGCCGCCGCACGGGTCGGCGGCGGGGGAGAATTCCAGCTTCAGCAGATGCTCGATGACGCGGGCGAGCGCCGATTGCACCGACCGGCGGTCGCTCTTGCCCATGCCCTCGATCTCCTCGGCCAAGTGCGCGAAGTCCAGCGGCAGGTTGACCCTTACCGCGGACGCCTCGCGCAGCAGCCGGGCCTGTTCCTGGGTCCAGGCGTAGATGTCCTCGTCGCAAGCCGGGTGCCGGTCCATGGTCAGTCCTCCAGCCCGCGCCGGTTCGCCGGCCACCACGCGCGGTCGAGCAGCCGGTCGAGACCATAGGGGCAGGCTTCCGGCAACTCCTCCGCCCGAACCCCATCGCGGGCGAGGCCAAGGGCGGCAAGGTCGCGCGCCGTCGCGTACTCGCCATCCAGGTCGATGCGGTTGCGCAGGGACGGGCTGGCCTTCAGGTCCTTGGCGGCGCGGGCGCGGTGCTCGATCACGGATGCCTTCCAGCCCGCGCGCGGGTCGGCGGCGGGGGAGAACTCGAGCTTCAGCAGATGCTCCATCACCCTCATCAGGGCGCTCTCTACCGCGCTCAGCTCCGACCGCCCCACGCCTTCGACCTCCTCCGCCAGTTTGTCCCAGTCGATCGGCGTGTTCGTCCGCTCGGCCGCCGCCTCGCGCAGCAGCCGCGCCTGATCCTGGGTCCAGGCGAAGAAGTCCTCGTCGTAGCCGGGATGCCGGTCCATGGTCAGTCCTCCAGCCCGTGGCGGTTGACCGGCCACCAATCGTGGTCCAGCACCTGCTCCAGCGTATAGGGACAGGCGTCGGGCAGGACCGATTCCGGCAGGCCATCGCGCGCCATCCCGCGGGCCGCGAAGCGGCGGGCGTCCTGATAGCGGCGCTCCAGGTCGATGCGGCCGCACAGGGAGGGGCTGGCCTCCATCTCCTCCCACGCCGCCACGCGATGGGTGAGCACGGACTCCTCCCAGCCCGGCCGGCGGTCGGCAGCCGGCGCGTGTTCGAGCTTCAACAGATGCTCGATCACCCACATCAGAGCGCTGCCCAGCGCCCGGACCTCCGACCGCTCCATGCTCTCCACCTCCTCCGCCAGGTTCTCCCAGTCTATGGGCGCGTTCACCCGCTCGGCCGCGGCGTCGCGCAGGCGCCGCGCCTGGTCCTGGGTCCAGGCGTAGAAATCGTCGTCGTAGGCGGGGTGGCGGTCCATGGGTGGGGTTCCCTTGCCGGACTCCGGTCAGTGTAGCATGGGTGGATCAGGCTCCCGCCACCGCCTCCGCCGGGACCGCCTTCGCGCGCACGCCCAGCAGGTGGCAGATCGCGACGGTCAGGTCGGCCCGGTTCAGCGTGTAGAAGTGGAAATCGTGCACGCCCTGCGCGCGCAGCGCCTGGCACTGCTCGGCGCAGACCGTGGCGGCGACGAGTTGGCGCGTCTCCGGGTCGGCGTCCAGCCCATCGAAGGCGTCGGCCATGGCGGCGGGCACGGCCGCGCCGCAGCGGCCGGCGAACTCCACCGCGCGGGCGAAGTTGGTGATGGGCAGGATGCCGGGCACGATGGGCACATCGATGCCGGCCGCGCGCGCACGGTCCACGAAGCGGAAATAGGCGTCGTTGTCGAAGAAGAACTGGGTGATCGCGCGCGTCGCCCCGGCGTCGATCTTGCGCTTGAGGTTGTCGAGGTCGGCCTCGGCCGAGCCGGCCTCCGGGTGCTTCTCGGGATAGGCCGCGACCGACAGCTCGAAATCGGCCACCCGGCGCAGGCCCGCCACCAGATCGGCGGCGTAGGGGTAGCCACCGGGGTGCGGCGTGTAATGGCCGGCCACGCCTCCCGCCGCCTCCGGCGGATCGCCGCGCAGCGCCACGATGTGGCGGATGCCGGCGTCCCAGTAGGTCCGGGCGACGGCGTCGATCTCGTCGGCGGTGGCGCCGACGCAGGTCAGGTGGGCGGCGGCGTGGATGCCGGTCTCGCTCTGGATGCGGCAGACCGTGGCGTGGGTGCGCTCGCGCGTCGAGCCGCCCGCGCCGTAGGTGACGGACACGAAGGCCGGCGCCAGCGGGGCAAGCCGCCGGATCGCCTGCCACAGGCTCTGTTCCATCTTCTCCGTCTTGGGCGGGAAGAACTCGAAGCTGACCGTCGGCGCGCCGGACGTCATGAAAGGGCTCCGGTGGTGATGGGTTGAGGGGTGGCCACCGACCGCCGCGGCGGCCGGAAGGCGGGCCAGATGGACACGGTGAGCGGGTCGCCCGGCAGATGCACGACCGGGCCGCAGTCGAGTCCCGACTGCCGGCACCAGTGCACCACTTCCTCGTCGGCGAAGCCCAGGCGGCGATGGGCGTGCTCGGCGCGCAGGCTTTCCAGCCCGTGCGGGGCGAAATCCACCACCAGCAGCCGCCCGCCGGGGCGCAGCACGCGCGCCGATTCGGCCAGCACCTCGGCGGGGGACTCGGCGAAATGCAGCACCTGATGGACGGTCACGGCATCGAAGCTGCCGGTGGAGAAGGGAAGCTGGTACATGTCCGCCTGCCGGACATGACAGTGGCGCAGCCCCGCCTCCTCCAGCTTCAGGCGGGCGACGGCCAGCATCTCGCGCGACTGGTCGACGCCCACGGCGCGCTCGGCGCGCGGCCCCAGCAGTTCGAGGACGCGGCCGGTGCCGGTTCCGATGTCGAGCAAGGAGCCGATGCCGTCGAGCGGCAGAAGGCGCAGCAGCGCCTCCTCCACCTCGCGCTCGGGCACATGCAGAGCGCGGATCTCATGCCAGCGCGACGCGTTTTCACGGAAATAGGCGGCGGCCGATTCGGCGCGCCCGCGCTTGATCGCCTCCAGCCGCTCCAGGTCGAGCGCCAGCACCGGGTCGTCGGCGGGAATGGCGTCCACCAGCACGCGGGCCAGCGCCGCGGAGGCTCCCGATTCGGCCAGCCGGAAGAAGGCGAAGGTGCCTTCCCGGAAGCGATCGAGCAAACCGGCGTCACACAGCAACTTCAGGTGGCGGGAGACGCGCGGCTGGCTCTGCCCCAATATCTGGGTCAGCTCTGTGACCGTGAGCTCACCATGCGCGCACAGCGCCAGCAACCGGAGTCGCGTGGTCTCCGCCGCCGCCTTCAGGGTTCCCAACAGATCATCCATGCGCCGCCAGCCCTCCGTCACGCTGCCGAATACAGATATAAAGATATCTTTATGCAGCGTAAACCGGTTTTTGACCGGCCTTCTCCCCTAAACGGATTACCACCCTGTGCAAGGTTACCACAGCTGTGGCCAAATCAGGCTTGTGCACCGCCGCGTGCCCTGGCAAAAGGGCAAAGAGGGTGTTAGATCAACCTTCAGGACGGGTGTTGTCCGGCGCTCGCCGGGAGATGTCCGCGCTCTTCAGCCAGTTTCGCCTCGCGCCCGCAGCACCATCCAACGGCCGCTTCGGGACGTTCCAACAACAACCGACGTGAGACGAGCCCGTTCGATGCCCGCTTCGATGTTCCGCTCCCCGATCCGTGCGGCGGCTGCCGCGACCCTCGCGGCCTGCCTCGGCGGCTGCGCCACCCAGCCGACGACGGACAACGCCGTGTATGATCCGCTGGAACCGGTGAACCGCGGTGTCTTCGCGGTCAACGAAGCGGTGGACAAGGCGGTGATCAAGCCGGTCGCCCAGGGCTACGTCTTTGTGGTGCCCGACCCCGTCCGCGATTCGGTGCAGTCCTTCATCCGCAACCTGCTGAGCCCGCTGACCATCGCCAACAACCTGCTGCAGGGCGATTTCGACGGGGCGGTGCAGGCGACCGGCCGCTTCATGACCAACACCATCCTGGGTGCCGGCGGCATCGCCGATGTGGCGACCCAGGCCGGCAATGGCTACGTCGCGGAAGATTTCGGCCAGACGCTGGCGGTCTGGGGCGTCGGTGACGGCCCCTACATCGTGCTGCCGCTGCTGGGCCCGTCGAACCTGCGCGACACCACGGGCTATGTGGTGGACACCGTCGGTGATCCGGTGCGCATCTGGGGTGTCAGCAACGACCACGAGGAATGGCTGTATGCACGCACCGGAGCGTCCGGTGTCGATCGCCGCTCGCGTCTTCTCGACGAGGTGGACGATCTCCGCCGCAACTCGATCGACATGTACGCGACCGTGCGCAGCCTGTACGCGCAGCAGCGTGCGGCCGCCATCCGCGACCAGTCCGGCACCTCGCCGCAGCCGGACTTCCCTGAATACACCACCGACGCGGCCAAGAAGTGACGGTCGGCGCGGATGGGGAGCCTTTCGCAGGCTCCCCATTGACAAGGGGCGTGTAGTCGATACTTGATCCATACCATGCTGACACGCCGTTCGTTCATCGCGTGCGCGGCCCTGCTCGCGTTGGGCAGTTGGGTCGTGCCCCCCGCCTTCGCCCAGTCCGGCGACAAAAGCGCCGTCGCGTTCATCCAGACCCTGGGGAACGAGACGATCGCCACTTTCGCCGACAAGAGCCTGTCCCGCCAACAGGCGGTGACTCGCTTCAAGTCGCTGCTGAACAAGGGCTTCGACGTCCCCTACATCGGTCGCTGGGTGCTGGGCCGCTACTGGAACCAGGCCAGCCCGCAGGAGCAGCAGGAATACCAGCGCCTGTTCGAGCAGCTGGTGGTCGAGACCTACGCCAACCGCTTTGTCGATTATGCGGGTGAGACGTTCAAGATCACCGGATCGGCCCCGGCCGGTGAAAACGACTCCATGGTCGCCACCCAGGTCGTCCGCACCAATGGGCCGCCGATCAATGTGGAATGGCGCGTGCGCAGCCGCGACTCGAGCCACAAGATCATCGACGTGGTGGTCGAAGGCGTGAGCATGGGCGTGACCCAGCGCTCCGAGTTCGCCTCCGTCATCCAGTCCAACGGCGGCCGCGTCGCCGGCCTGATCGACGCTTTGCGCCAGCGCGTGGGCAAGGGCTGAGCCGTCCACTCCAGCTTCGCCTGACGAAGGGCCGCACCGCAGGGTGCGGCCCTTCGTCGTTTCAGGGATCGGCCAGGAACGGGTGTGCCGCCACAGCGGGTGCCCACCCTACCCCACCGCGTCGAACACCGCCCCCAGATCGGCGGCGGTGCGCCGGAGCTGCGGCAGCAACCCCCGCAAGCCCGACGGCGGCAGCCGGGCCGTTGGCGCGTGCACCGACAGGGCTGCGAGAAGGCGGTCGTCGGATGTGAGCACGGGCACGGCGATGGCGACCATGCCGACGACGAACTCCTCCAGATCGATGCCGATCCCCTCGACCGCCAACTCGTTCAGATGCGCCGCCAGCGCTGCGCGGTCGGTGAAGGTCCGCGGCGTGCAGGAATGCAGGTCCATGCGCTCCAGCAACAGCGTCCGCTCGGTGGCCGGCAGCCGCGTCAGGTACAGCTTGCCGGCGGAGGTGCAGTGCAGCGGCACCCGCGTGCCGATCCCGAAATGCAGGGTCAGCGGCCATCCCGCCTCCACCCGGTCGAAGTAGGTGGGTGTGGCGTCGGGAAAGACCACGAGGTTGCAGGTTTCGCCCACCGCCTCCCGCAAGTCCTGGAGCAGCTTGTGCCACAGCGGGTTGATCGGCGAGCCGCCGGCAATGCGCAGCGCCGCTGCGCCGAGCCGCGGGCCGAACATCAGGCGCCCGCTCCTGGGATGGCGCGTCAGTACGCCTTCCTCCTGCAAGGCCGCGGCGATGCGGTAAGCCTGGGCGCGGCTGAGCCCCAGTGCCGCTCCCAACTCGGTCACCGTCGGTGCCTTGCGGGCGCGCGCCAGCGCCTCGATCACGGCGACGATCTTGCCAACGGCTGACCGGGTCGAGCCACCCTCCATCATCCGCCCTCAGTCTCATTCAATGCGACAGATCGTTATCATATTGCGGGACTGCACAGATTTCCATGTTGCCGATTATCCGCGTACAAAATAACCTCCGCGGCAAATTTTCTTGCGGAAGGCCTGCCCGGGGCAATGGCCGGCCCTCCGCGCCGGGGGCGGCAACGACAACACAATCGGAGGGATGATGAGCAACCCCGCAAGCTCGAACGCGCACGAGCCTGTGTCCATCGGCAAGATCGCTTTCGCCAGCGCCGTCGGCGCCACCATCGAATGGTACGACTTCTTCCTCTACGGGGTGGTCACCGCGCTGGTCTTCAACAAGCTGTTCTTCCCGTCCTACGACCCGCTGGTCGGCACGCTGCTGGCCTACACAACCTTTGCCGTCGGCTTCGTGGCGCGGCCGGTGGGCGGTGTGATCTTCGGCCATTTCGGCGACCGCATCGGCCGCAAGACCATTCTGGTGCTGACCCTGCTGATCATGGGGCTGGCGACCTTCTTCATCGGACTTTTGCCCACCTACGACAGCATCGGCATCTGGGCGCCGATCCTGCTGCTGTTCCTGCGCGTGATGCAGGGCATCGGCATCGGCGGCGAATGGGGCGGGGCCGTGCTGATGGCGGTGGAGCATTCGCCGAAGGGGAGGCGCGGCTTCTACGGCTCGTGGCCGCAGATCGGCGTGCCGGCGGGCCTGATGCTGAGCGCCGGGGTGGTGGCGCTGCTGTCGAACCTGACGGACGAGCAGTTCCTGGCCTGGGGCTGGCGGGTGGCCTTCCTGCTGTCGGGCCTGCTGGTCGCGGTCGGTCTCTACATCCGGGTCAAGATCATCGAGACGCCCGACTTCCAGAAGGTCAAGGAATCCAAGAGCGAAGCCGCCGTCCCCTTCGTCGAGCTGCTGACCACCCATCCGAAGAACGTGCTGCTCGGCATGGGCGCCCGCTACATCGAGGGAGTGTGCTTCAACATCTTCGGCGTGTTCATCATCACCTACGTGACGACGACGCTGCAACTGCCGCGCTCGACCGCGCTGATGGGGGTGATCATCGCTTCCGCCATCATGATCGTCATGGTCCCGCTCTACGGCATGCTGTCGGACCGCATCGGCCGCCGCACCATCTACTGCTGCGGTGCGGCGGCGATCGGCATCCTGGTGTTTCCGTCCTTCTGGCTGATGAACACCTACCGCGAGGCGGCCTGGGTCTGGTTCGCCATCGTCCTGCCCTTCTCCTTCGCCTACCCGGCCGTCTACGGCCCGCAGGCGGCGCTGTTCTCGGAGTTGTTCAGCCCACGGGTGCGTTACACCGGCATCAGCTTCGTCTACCAGTTCTCCGGCATCTTCGCGAGCGGCCTGACCCCGCTGATCGCCACGGCGCTGCTCGGCTACGGCAACGGCCAACCCTGGTGGATCTGCGCCTACGTCGCCGTGGTGGCCGCCATCAGCTTCCTGTCGGTCATGGCCATGCGCTTCCACCACACCGACCCGACCCCGGACGCCCGTCCGGCCCCCAGCGGCCGGCTGGGAACGGCGATGCCGAAGTGAGGTGAGCCGCAAAGAAAAAGCCCCTCTCCCGACGACGGGAGAGGGGCTTTTTCTTTGCCCGGTACATGGAGGCTGCCGTCAGCCCCGCACCAACGGCTTGTACTTGATGCGGTGCGGCTGGTCGGCGTCGGCGCCCAGGCGGCGCTTCTTGTCGGCTTCGTAATCCTGGAAGTTGCCCTCGAACCACTCGACGTGGCTGTCGCCCTCGAAGGCCAGGATGTGGGTGGCGATGCGGTCGAGGAACCAGCGGTCGTGGCTGATCACCACGGCGCAGCCGGCGAAATCGGCCAGCGCGTCCTCCAGCGCCCGCAGCGTGTCCACGTCCAGGTCGTTGGTCGGCTCGTCGAGCAGCAGCACGTTGGCGCCGGACTTCAGCATCTTCGCCAGATGCACCCGGTTGCGCTCACCGCCGGAGAGCTGGCCGACCTTCTTCTGCTGGTCGGACCCCTTGAAGTTGAAGGCGGCGACGTAGGCGCGGCTGGGCATGGATTTCTTGCCGAGCTCGATCACGTCGAGCCCGTCGGAGATCTCCTCCCACACCGTCCGCTTGCCGTCGAGCGTGTCGCGGCTCTGGTCCACATAGCCGAGCACCACGGTCTCGCCGACGCGGAAGCTGCCGCTGTCGGGCTTGTCCTGCCCGGTGATCATGCGGAACAGCGTGGTCTTGCCGGCGCCGTTGGGACCGATGATGCCGACGATGCCGCCCGGCGGCAGCTTGAAGGACAGCCCGTCGATCAGCAGCCGGTCGCCGAAGCCCTTGGCGATGCCGTCGGCCTCGATCACCAGATCGCCCAGCCGCGGCGGGGCGGGGATGACGATCTGCGCCTGGTCGGGCGCGGCGTCCTTCTGCTGGGCCAGCATCGTCTCGTAGGCGGCGATGCGGGCCTTGCTCTTCGCCTGGCGGGCCCGCGGGCTGGCGCGGATCCAGTCCAGCTCGCCGGCAAGCTGCTTCTGGCGGGCCTGCTCCTGCTTGCCCTCCTGCTCCAGCCGCTTCTGCTTCTGCTCCAGCCACGCCGAATAGGCGCCCTCGTAGGGGATGCCCTGGCCGCGGTCGAGCTCCAGGATCCAGCCGGTGACGTTGTCGAGGAAGTAGCGGTCGTGGGTCACCAGCACCACGGTGCCCTTGTATTCCTCCAGGTGCCGTTCCAGCCACGCCACGGATTCGGCGTCGAGATGGTTGGTCGGCTCGTCCAGCAGCAGCAGGTCGGGCTTCTCCAACAGCAGCTTGCACAGCGCCACCCGGCGCTTCTCGCCGCCCGACAGCTTGTCCACGCTGCTGTCGCCCGGCGGGCAGCGCAGCGCGTCCATGGCGATGTCGACCGTGCGCTCCAGGTCCCAGGCGTCGGCGGCGTCGATCTTTTCCTGGAGCTCCGCCTGTTCGGTCAGCAGCGCGTCGAAATCAGCGTCCGGCTCGGCCATCAGGTTGGAGACCTCGTTGAAGCGGTCGACCAGCGATTTGGTCTCCTTCAACGCCTCCAGCACATTCTCCTGTACGGTCTTGGACGGATCGAGCTGCGGCTCCTGCGGCAGGTAGCCGACCTTCGCCCCTTCCGCCGACCACGCCTCGCCGTTGTAGTCCTTGTCCAGCCCGGCCATGATCTTCAGCAGGGTGGACTTACCGGAACCGTTCACGCCGATGACGCCGATCTTGGCGCCGGGGTAGAAGGACAGCCAGACATTGTCCAGCACCTTCTTGCCGCCGGGATAGACCTTGGTCAGGCCCTTCATGACATAAACGTATTGATAGGACGCCATGCGCCTCTCCAGCCCTGGACACCACGGGGATGCGCGAACGAGGGCGCCCCAGCGGGCGCCGTGAACACCGCGTCAGGGTTTTAGCGCATCGATGGCACGGTTGGGAACCGCGAAGGCGGGGTCCTCCCGCGGTCCCGCCCGCCCATTCCGAGCGCATGCGCACAAGAAGCCGGCAGAAGGCGCGTCACGCGCCCGGCCCCGGCGCCATCCGTCCGACAGAGCGCCAGTCGGACGGGCGGCGGGCCGGATCGCCGTCACATGCGGAAAAGCCAATCCCATCAAGAATTTCCACCGGCCACCCGCGCCTGGTCCCACGGGCCTTTCTGCCACCTCCGTTGGTCTTGCCCCCAATACCAAGGTCTTGGCTTGTTTCTTGCTGAATTGTCCCGGCATGCGGGTGGCGGCGGCGCCGTGCCTGCGGATCGGGCAGCAGCGGACCATGGGGGCAACAAGGGCATGAGCAATCCCGTCATACAGCTGGGCGCCGGGCATGGCCGCCGCACCACCTGCCCCTATTGCGGCACCGGCTGCGGCGTGCTGGCCGAGGCCGGCCCCGGCGGCCTGTCGGTGGTGCGCGGCGATCCGGAGCATCCGGCCAACCGCGGACGGCTCTGTTCCAAGGGCTCGGCGCTGGGCGAGACGACCCGGCCCGACGGCCGTCTGCTGCACCCGGTGATCGACGGGCACCGCGTCGGCTGGGAGGACGCCATCGGCGCGGTGGCGCAGCGCCTGTCCGCCATCATCGACCGGCACGGCCCGGACTCCGTCGCCTTCTACCTGTCCGGCCAACTGCTCACCGAAGACTACTACGTCGCCAACAAACTGATGAAGGGCTTCATCGGCAGCGCCAACGTCGACACCAACTCCCGCCTGTGCATGGCGTCGACGGTGGCGGGGCACAAGCGCGCCTTCGGGGCCGACACGGTGCCCGGCGTCTACGAGGACCTGGAGCTGGCCGATCTGGTGGTGCTGGTCGGCTCCAACCTCGCCTGGTGCCACCCGGTGCTGCACCAGCGGCTGCTGGCGGCCCGTGCGGCGCGCGGCACCCGCGTGGTGGTGATCGACCCGCGCCGCACCGCCACCGCCGAGGACGCCGACCTGCACCTGCCGCTGGGTCCGGGCAGCGACATCGCGCTGTTCAACGGGCTGCTGCTGCGGCTGGCGCGCGGCGGGCTGACCGACCGCGGCTTTGTCGACACGCACACCACCGGCCTCGAGGGGGCGCTGGCCTCCGCCATGGCGGAGGTTCCGGACGTTGCAGCCGTCGCCGACGCGTGCGACCTGCCGGTCGAGGCGATCGAGCGCTTCTATGGTCTGTTCGCCGGGACCGAGCGGGTGGTCACGGTCTTCTCCCAGGGGGTGAACCAGTCGGCGCAGGGCACCGACACGGTGAACGCCATCATCAACACCCATCTGCTGACCGGCCGCATCGGCCGGCCGGGCATGGGTCCCTTCTCCGTCACCGGCCAGCCCAACGCCATGGGCGGGCGCGAGGTCGGCGGGCTCGCCAACCAGCTCGCCGCGCACATGGGGTTCGACGCCGCCTCCATCGACCGCGTGCGTCGCTTCTGGAATGCTCCCCGCGTAGCGGAGACCGAGGGATTGAAGGCGGTCGATCTGTTCGACGCCGTTGGCGACGGCCGAGTGAAGGCGGTGTGGATCATGGCGACCAACCCCGCCGTCAGCCTGCCCGACGCCGAACGCGTGCGCGCGGCGCTGGGCCGCTGTGAACTGGTCATCGCGTCGGAGACGGAGGCCGACACCGACACGCTGCGCCACGCCCACATCCGCCTGCCCGCCCTCGCCTGGGGCGAAAAGGACGGCACGGTGACCAACAGCGACCGGACCATCTCCCGCCAGCGCCCGTTCCTGGCTCCGCCGGGGGAGGCACGGGCCGACTGGTGGATCCTGTCGGCGGTGGGCCGCGCCATGGGCTGGAGCGACGCCTTCGCCTACGCCGGTCCGGCGGCGGTGTTCCGCGAGCACGCGGCCCTCTCGGCCTTCGAGAACGGGGGCAGCCGCGATTTCGACATCGGGGCCCTGACGACCGCCACCGACGACGCGTACGAGGCGCTGGCACCGGTGCGCTGGCCCTTCCCGGCCGGCGGGGTGCCGGCGGGCCGCCTGTTCGCCGACGGACGCTTCTTCACGCCGGACGGGCGCGGTCGACTGGTTCCGGTCACCGGCCGGCCGATGGCGCGCGGCCTTACTGACGCCTTCCCGCTGCGGCTGAACACCGGCCGCCTGCGCGACCAGTGGCACACCATGACGCGCACCGGGCGCTCACCCCGCCTGTCGGCACACGCGCCGGAACCCGCCGTCGCCCTCCACCCGGCCGACGCAGCGGCGCGCGGGCTGAAGGACGGCGCGCTTGCCAGCATCGCCACCGCAACCGGCACCGCCATCGCGCGGGTGCGCATCGAGGACGGCCAGCGCCGCGGCGAGGTCTTCCTGCCCATGCACTGGACCGACCGCTTCACCGCGTCCTGCGTGGTCGGCGCGCTGATCGACGGCATCACCGACCCCTTCTCGGGCCAGCCGGACAGCAAGCGCATGCCGGCCGAGGTGACGGCGTTTCCCACCGCGTGGTCCGGCCTGCTGGTGAGCCGGGCGGCCGTGGAGCCGGCGGCGGTCCCCTACTGGTGCCGGCATGCGGCGGCGGGCTGCCACATGCACGAACTGGCCGGCGACGGCGCCCTGCCCGGTCTGGACGATCTCGACGCGTGGTTCGGCGGGTTCGGAGCCGAGACGGTCGAGTATTTGGACCTTGCCCGGGGCGTGCTGCGGCGGGCGTGGTTCCGCGACGGACGGGTGGAGGCCTGCGTCTTCCTCGCCGCGGAGGGTGCCCGGCTCGACCGCGGCTGGCTGGTGTCGCTGTTCGCCGCCGATGCCGAAGCGCCCAGCCGCCTCGCCCTGCTCTCCGGCCGCCCCGCGGTGGCGCGGCCGGACGAGGGGCGGACAGTCTGCGCCTGCTTCGGCGTCGGCGTCACCCGCATCGCCGCGGCGATCCGCGATCAGGAGCTCGCCAGCGTCGAGGCCATCGGCGCCGCGCTCAAGGCCGGCACCAACTGCGGCTCCTGCATCCCGGAACTGAAAGCCCTGCTGGCCGAAACCCGGCGCTGCGACGCGGTGGCGTGACGGGGGGCTACCGGGCGTCCACGGCAGGACCGGCGGCGAAGAGGCGTTCGGCTTCGGCCAGAGCCTCCGCCGCCGCCTCGTGCCCGAAGCGGATGCCGAGGTCATAATCGGCGCGGGTGCGCATGGCGTGGAGCAGAGGCAACGCGTCCCGGCCGATGGACACCAGCAGCGCATCGGCAGGATCATCACGCAGACGCGCAAGCAGAGGGTCGTGCCGCGCCTGCCGGCGGTTCAGGGGATCAAGCCCATAGTGGCGCGCGATCAGATGGTAGCTGGCATAGTACGCGGCGTGCGCCACACCCCGGAACCGCTCTTCGGCCTCGGCGCCTTCCGTCGTCAGCAATGAACGGGCGAGCGCCAGGAACCGGTCAGGCACCATCGCCCACCGTCTCGAACTGATGGACCACATAGGGTGAATAGGCGACGCCGTTCGCGTACACGTGCCGACGGACGTCACGGTTAATCGCCACCAGCCGCGCCGCATCCTCGCGCAACGCCGCGGGCACGGCGATGGTGACCACCCGGAACACCGCGTCGTTGGGCCAAGCCTCCCAACGCTGCCCGATCACCCGCGAACCGGGGACGAGGCGCGGGAACGCCTCTGCGTACGCGTCCGCCATCCGCTCGGCGCGCGCGATCTCCTCCGGTGCGAGGTCGAGGTCGACGGTGGGGGTGATGTGGTTCATGGGGGGGAGTGTGGGGTGGATGTGGTATGGGCTCAAGGGGGATGTCCGGCCGTCGCCGCGAGGGGCGGACGACGTTGACGGCCCTCCCGGCCGCTCCTACACTTCGACCCCATGAACCATGTCGCGCGCGCCGAAATCGGGCTGACCGAAGCGGAGAAGGCCACGGCGGAGCGGATGGCTGACGCCTTCGCCGACGCCTTCGCGCGGCTGTTGCCGGAGGCTCGCATTGTCGGCCGCCGGTGGGAATCCTGGCCGGAGGATGCGGTCTTCCTCGTGGTCGATGTCACTGTGCCCCGGCCATTGCTCGACGACACACAGGGCCTGATCGAGCGAGAGCGCCGGGCCAAGGCCATGCTGCGGGCGGATGGTGTGCCGTGGTCGGGGCGGATGGTGGCGGAGTACACCCAGAGGATTGATGGCGCCTGACGCGTAGCTCGGTCTCGCCCGCCGCTTGGCCGAGCCGGACCAGGGGGAGGCCGGGCACCGGGCCGCAGCACACGCTGCCTATTGCGCGGCCTATCATCTGGTGGCCGGCTTCTTCGGCCTTGACCGCGGCGACCGTCGGCAGGCCCGCCATGACCAGTTGCTCGCCCGCCTCGTTCCGGTCGATGCGTCCACGGCGGGCGGCTTCCTGCTGACGGCCCAGGATGCCCTGCCCTTCCTGCAACGGGTCCGCGTGGCCGCGGATTATCAGTTCTCCATGCCCTTGCCGCGGGAGAGGGCTGCGAGCAGCGTCCATCGTGCCGGCGAGCTGTTCGACGCCTTCGTGGCGGAGGGGCGCTGAGCGTCCCGGACCTGAGGCCGCTGGCCGCCCCGGTGGGATCGGACCACCCGCTCAACCCGGATCCTTGCTCTTGAAGAACTTAACCACCTCGCGGGCGACGCGGAGAATTTCTTCGAAGCCGGGGATGTTGCGGGCGAGTGCGGTCAAATCATCAAGAACGCTGGTCATCACCCACGCCACGCCGCCGACCACGCCGGCCTTGGCAGTCTTCACGATGGCGTCGCTGGCCTCCTTGACCAGCTTCGGACGGGCGTCGGAGTAGGCCTCCTTCGCCAGCGCCGCAAGTTCACGGGACACGGTGGCCGCCGGCCGGTGGGCGAAGCGGGCGGCTTCCAGCAGCCAGTCGCGGATGGTGGTTCCGGCGATGGCGAGCCAGCGGCGGCGTTCCGGCTCGTTCGGCGGGCGGGACAGCTCCTCGCACAGGGCCTCCAACACCGGCCGGGCGCTAGCTCCGGTGATCGGGGCATCGGCAGCCACCTGAACGATGGCGATCAGCGCAGGGCGCACTGCCTCCTCCTTGCCGGCGAGGTCGCACCCCATGGCCTCCACCGCCTCCCGAGCAAGGTCGGGCATCAGCGCACACAGCCGTCGCAGGATCAGCATCAAGGCCGCGAGGTCAGCCAGTGCCTCCTCCGACAGCTCACGGTCCTTCAGGTCCAGCCCATCGTAGCGGGCGAGGAAGGTGCCGAGCGCTAGGCAGCGCGCGTCAAGGATTGCCGGCCGCACCGCCTCCACCCGCTCCGGCAAAGCATCTACCACCCGCGCGACCACGCGGACAACGGAGGGGTCAGCGTTGCCACCGATGCGCGTTTGCGTGTGAAGCGCCTGCTCCCGCGCCTCGTCCAGATAATCCTGCGCCAGCCCCGCCGCGTCGCCCGCGGTCTCGGGGTCGAGCGCCTCCAGCCAATCGGCGCGCCAGCGAAAATTCACTGGGGCGGGGCTGGATCCGGGCAGCGCGGCAATAGCGGGGGCGAGGGACGAGGTGTCCGTGACGGCCACCGCGTCCCGCTCCTTCAGCCACCGCGCGATTTCGGCGTTCACATCCTTGGCCGGGCGGTCCCACCACGCATCAGGCTGGGTCACGATGCGCAGCGTCAAGGCTTCGCCGAAAATGTCGAAGGGCTCCGCGGCCGGGGTGGCGGGCAGCAGAGCTTCGTACCATGCGGCCCAGAGTACGAATTCGTGATCTGCGAAGAGAGTACGCTGCCGGGCAGCCTGCAGTCCTTGACGCACCGGGTTCTTAGCGCCGGAAGGCCACAGTGGGCGATCAATCAACTCCCTACCCCCCCGGTGCACTGTCTGGCCGTCGACACCCAATAGCCATGCGGCGTCGCCGGAAACGACAGAGGTGAAGTAGTTGACAGCACGCACACCTATGCGGGCGGTGGAGCCAGACGCAACAGCGGCAGCGGCTGCTGCCGCAGCGGTGGCGCTATCGGCTGCTGCCGCGGCCGCCGAAGCAGCAGCGGCGGAGCGAGCGGCGGCGGCGGAATGGGCAGCGGAACGAGCGGCGGCAGCGGCAGCGGCGGCCTTCATATCATGGGCAGGAAACTTAGACGCTGCCCACGAAATGTACGTGGCGCGCATTACCGCAAGAACTGACGCCGCTTCCCGCTCTCGAATGATTGGAGAATCGAACATCTTTGGCAGCAGTCGCAGTGCTGCACGCGCCGCAATGGCCTGCGACCAGTCAGCCGGTTTATCCTCCAGCCAGCGTTCAAGTTCACGTGGATCACTCAGGTACGGTACAGTCGCCACCCGCCGCTCATCTCGCTAGTTTGTCGCGTCACCGGCATTCTAACCCGGACACACACACGCTCTTAGAGAAATTTACGCCAATGCGATCGTTTGTTTATTTCTCACTGCTGCTTCGCTCGCCTACACGATATGGTTCGATGTGAGCCAAACCGCTTCCTCCTGCCATGGCTGGGCCGGACTTGACGTCAATCTACGGTCCCTCCCTGCGCTCCAGCACCCCATGGATCCCCGCGCATGGAAAACTCGACGCCCGCCGCTTCCAGGTCGGCGGGGACCTGGGATGCCGAGCGGACGAGAGTGTCGGCGGAGCCTTTTTCGATGCAACGGATGGTGTTCACGGACAGCAGCGCACGGTCGGCGAAGTCATGCTGGGTCCAACTGAGGAGGCCGCGCGCCGCCCGTATCTGCTCCGCCGTGATCATATGCGATAACTCGGGCACGGCGCCGAATTCTGCAACGGTTGAGTGATCTTCACCAAAAATTTGGTGATAAACACCATCGCCCTTTCAATAGAGCGACGGTATCGGAAGATAGCGGCCAAAAAAACGACCAGCCAAGTCATGCATTAATATGCCGACGCCGACCGTCCTTCGAATCCTCCTCCTTCTCCTCACCATCCCGCCCCCGTCTCCGGCCGCAGCCGAACCCGTCATCGCCAGCCGGGTCGAGGCGGTCGAGATTGGCGCGGTGCTGACAGCGTTGTGGGGGAGGGCCGAAGCCCAACCCGGCCCCTCCCCCGCCCCTTACGGCTTCAGCACCGGGATCGCGGCGTCGAGCGCGCGGGTGAAGCGGTCGAACATCTCGTCGATGTCGTCCGTGCCGATCACCAGCGGCGGGCAGAAGGCGATGCGGTCGCCCATGGCGCGGGTGATCACGCCCTGCTCGTGGCCCAGCGCGTTCACCTTGGCCCCGGCCATGCCGGCCGGCTCGAAGGGAGTCTTGGTCTCCTTGTCGGCGACCAGCTCGACCGCACCGATCAGGCCGATGCCGCGCGCCTCGCCGATCAGCGGATGGTCACCCAGCGCCGTCAGCCGCTCCAGGAAGCGCGGGGACACCGATCGGACATGGTTCAGCATGTCCATGTCCTCGTAGATCTTCAGCGTCTCCAGCGCCACCGCGGCGGCGACGGGGTGGGCGGAGTAGGTGAAGCCGTGGCCGAAGATGCCGATCTTCTCGCTCTCCGCCACCATGGCCTGATAGACCTTCTCGTTCACCATGACGGCGGAGATCGGCAGATAGCCGGACGAGAGCTGCTTGGCGCAGGTCAGGATGTCCGGCTGCATGCCGACGGTCTCGGAGCCCCAGAAATTGCCGGTGCGCCCGAAGCCGCAAATCACCTCGTCGGCGATCAGCAGGACGTCGTACTTCTTCAGGATCGGCTGGATCTTGGCGAAGTAGGTCTCCGGCGGGATGATGACGCCGCCGGCCCCCATGATCGGCTCGGCGAACATGGCGGCGACGGTGTCCGGCCCCTCGGCCAGGATGTGGGCCTCCAGGTTTTCGGCCAGACGGGTGGCGAACTGCTCCTCCGTCTCGCCCGGCTCGGCGAAGCGGTAATGGTGCGGGCAGTCCAGATGCTGGATGCGCGCGATGGGCAGGTCGAAATCGCGGTGGTTGTTGGGCAGGCCGGTCAGGCTGGCGGTCGCCACGGTGACGCCGTGGTAGGCCTTCAACCGCGACAGGATCTTCTTCTTTTCGGGCCGGCCGAGCGCGTTGTTGTAGTACCAGATGATCTTGATGACGGTGTCGTTCGCCTCCGACCCGGAGTTCGCGAAGAACACCTTCGACATCGGCACCGGCGCCAGCTTCAGCAGCGCCTCCGCCAGGTCGATCATCGGCTCGTGCGACTTGTGGGTGAAGGTGTGGTAGGTGGCGAGCTTGCGCATCTGCCGCGCCGCCGCCTCGACCAACCGCTCCTGCCCCCAGCCCAGCGACACGCACCACAGGCTGGCGAGCCCCTCGATGTACTCCTTGCCGGAGTCGTCGTAGACGCGCACACCCTGGCCGCGGTCGATGATCATCGGCCCCTGCGTCTCGTGGGCCTTCAGGTTGGTGTAGGGGTGCAGGACAAAGGCCTTGTCGCGGCTGGCGGGCGAGTTGCCGATCGCGGTCATGATGTCGTTCCCTGGCGTTGCGCCGGGGGCTCGCGGGTGGCGGCCCCGCCGGCGGCGGTAGCCGATGCTACATCCCCGCCCCCGCAGCGTCCAAGCCGCGCGCGGCACTCCTGCGCGAAAAGCCGCCATGCGCGCGGCGAGCCACTGGACGGACGCCGCGCGCGGGGCTATCCGGATGGACGCGACACCCGTGCCGGAGGCCCCGATGTACACGCTCCACACCATGCCTTCCACCGCCGGCATGGCCCCGCACATCCTGCTGCGCGAGATCGGCGCGGAACACGAGCTGGTCTTCCTCGAACGCGCGAAGGAGGAGCACAAATCCGCCGAGTATCTGGCGCTGAACCCCAACGGCCGGGTGCCGACGCTGGTGGACGGTGACCTCGTGGTCTACGAATCGGCCGCCATCTGCCTGCACCTGTGCGACCGCCACCCGCAGGCGGGCCTCGCCCCCGCGGTCGGCACGCAGGAGCGGGCGCGCTTCTACCAGTGGATGGCGTGGCTGACCAACACCATCCAGCCGGACATGCTCGTCTATTTCTACCCCGAGCGCTACGTGCCGGCTGCCGCCTGCGCCGACCTGAAGACGGTGGCGGAGGGGCGGCTGCACCTGCAGTTCCAGATCGCCGACGCAACGCTCGCCGACCGCCCGTATCTGCTGGGGGAGACGTACAGCGCCGCCGACGCCTATCTGTTCATGCTGGCGCGTTGGAGCCGCAACATGACGCTGAAGGCCCGCGACCTGCCCAATCTCGGCCACTTCCTGGAGCGGGTGTACGCCCGCCCCGCCGTACGTGCCGCCTTCGTGGCGGAGGGGCTGGAGGCGCCGTATTTCTGAGTGCGGCGGTCAGCCGCGCCGGCCCTCCACAGAGCCACCAGCGCCGTCGTCACCGTGCCGATCACCGCACCGGCCACCACGTCGCTGGTCCAGTGCCGGTCGCGCAGCACCCGGCCGCTGGCGAGCGCGGCAGCCCCGCCCATCACCGCGGCGGCGGCCAGCGGGTCGGCGGCGGTGATGGCGACCGCGGTGGCGGCAGCGAAGGCGCTGCCGGTGTGGCCGGAGGGGAAGGAGCGCGCACGGTCCCCGGCGCGCCAGCGCCGCGCGTCGCCGCATTCGTCCGGCCGGCCGCGCGGCAGGGCCAGCTTCACCGCATCGACCACCGCCATGGTGGCGAGCACTCCGGTGAATCCCAAGGCCCCCGCCCGGCGCAGGCGCGGACGGTCCTGCCGCCGCCCCAGCCACCAGGCGGCGGCGAAGGCGGGGAACAGCACATGGCGCTTGATGGCGTAGCGCCCGGCGACCGCCAACGGCCCGACGCGGGTGTCAGGCGACGCGGTGCAGCGCCGACGCACCGCCTCGTCGATGCCGGCGATGGCCTCGATGATGGCCGGCAGCAGGATCGGGGCGGCGGTAACGGCGGCGACGGTGGTGGGGGTGGGCAAGGCGCGTGTCCTCGAAGCGGTATCGCCCGCAGGAAACGCCGCGGCCGAGGCCCCGGTTCCGCGTCTCAGCCGGCGGCCCGGCGGCGGGGCTCGCTCCCCTGCGCCCCCTGCGGTGCCTCCCCCAAGGGCGACGCCGCCCGCTCCACATGCCCATGTGTGGGGTTGGTGATCAGCCGCGCCCCGCGTTGGTAGGTGGCGTAGCGCCACAGCCACTGCATGGCGACCAGCAGTCGCTTCTCGAAGCCCGCCAGCAGATAGACGTGCACGATCGCCCACAGGATCCAGGCGAACCAGCCGCGCAGCCGGTAGCGGCCGAAATCGAAGACGGCGGCGCTGCGGCCGATGATGGCGGTGTTGCCGCGGTCCTTGAAATGGAAGGGCGGCATCGGCGCGCCCTCCGACAGATTGGCGCGCAGCGCGCGGCCAAGATGCTGCCCCTGCTGCTTGGCCACCTGGGCAAGGCCGGGCAGCGGCCGGCCGTCCCCGCCCATGGTCAGCGCCGTGTCACCCAGCGCGTACACCACCCCCTCCATCCCCTTGACCGAGAGATCGGGGTTGACCGGGATGCGGCCAACGCGGTCGGTCTCCACGCCGATCCAGCGCCCGGCGGGCGACGCCTTGACCCCGGCCCCCCAGACCATGGTGCCGGCCGGGATGAAGCGCCCGGCGATGCGCACGCCGTCCTCCCGCACGTCCTCCACGGCCTGGTTCAGCCGCACCTCGACGCCGAGATCCCGCAGCTTGGCGTACGCGTAGTCCGACAACTCCTCCGGAAAGGTGGTCAGCAGCCGGGGACCGGCCTCCACCAGAAGCACGGTGGCGGCGCGCGGGTCGATGCGGCGGAAATCGCGGGCCAGCGCGTGGCGGGTCAGCTCGGCGACGGCACCCGCCATCTCCACCCCCGTGGGACCGCCACCCACGACCACCGTGGTCATCAGCGCCTTCTGCCGCTCCGGGTCGTCGCAGGCCTCCGCCTGCTCGAAGGCGGTGAGCAGGCGGGCGCGGATGAAGCGGGCGTCCTCCACCGTCTTCACACCGGGCGCGTGCTCCGCCCACTCGTCATGCCCGAAATAGCCGTAGGAGGAGCCGGTCGCCAGCACCAGACGGTCGAAGGGCACGGCTCCGCCATCGGCCAGCCCTACGCGCCGCGCGGCGGTGTCCACCCCGACCACATCGGCCATCCGCACCTCGATGTTCGGGTAGCGGCCGAGCATACGGCGGATGGGCTGGGCGATGTCGGCGGGCGACAGGGCGGCGGTCGCCACCTGATAGAGCAGCGGCACGAACAGGTGATGGTTCTGCCGGTCGATGACCGTGACACGCACGGGCGTATGGCCGAGCCCGCCGGCGCAGGCAAGCCCGCCGAAGCCGGCGCCGACGATCACGACATGCGGGGGTGATTCGGGCATGGGGGCCTCCGTCCCGGAACGACACCCCCTCTCAACGGCCCGGCCGCCGATGGGTTGCACCCGCCCTTCGGTCAGCCCCTCAGGTCACGCAGGCTGCGCCACGCGCACATGCCGACCACATAACCGCTGGCCGCCAGCCACGGCACAAAGGCCAGGGAAGGCTGCTCGGGGTGCACGGCGACCAGCCAGCCGCCCGCCACGAACCACACGGCCGTGGCGGCAAGGTTCAGCGGCATCAGCGTGCGCACCCGGAAGGGGTGCAGGAACTTCATCCGGGTGAAGGTCAGCACCCCGAGCGCCAGCAGGATGCCGGTGTTGACCCAGGGATCGAAATCCAGCAGCCACAGATAGAGCGCCACCACGTTCCACACGGCCGGGAAGCCGACGAAATAGGCGTCGGAGCTCTTCATCCCGGTGTTGGCGAAGCAGTAGAGCGAGGTCAGCAGCACCCAGCCGGCGAGCGCCAGCGCGAAACCGTCCGGCAACAGCCCGAAGCGGACCATGAAGACCGCGGGCACCACCACATAGGTGAGGTAATCGACCACGAGGTCGAGCGCCGAGCCGTCCACGCCGGGCAGCACGTTGGCGACATCCGCCCGGCGGGCGAAGGTGCCGTCCACCCCGTCCACGATCAGCGCCACCGCCAGCCACAGGAACACCATCGCCGGCTGGTCCTGGAACACGGCGAACAGCGCCAGCAGGCCGAACACCGCCCCGCTGGCCGTGAAGACGTGCACTGCCCAGGCGGAAGCCCGGCGGTGCAGCGTGTATGGCTCGCGTACCTCGACCCTTTGGTCCACTATTCCGCCGCCTCGGCCCGTTGCGCGGGATCCGTTCGTACCATGAAGGCGGGGTGTCCGGCCACAGCCTCGGGAAGCGGGCCGCCGGTGGCCCAGTCCAGCAGCTCCACCGTGTGGAGGATGGGCACGCCGGTGCCCCCGCCGATCTGGGTGATGCAGCCCAGATTGCCGGCGGCGATGGCGTCGGGGCGCGTGCTCTCGATGTTGCGGACCTTGCGGTCGCGGAGCTGCCGGGCCAGCTCCGGCTGGAGCATGTTGTAGGTGCCGGCCGAGCCGCAGCAGAGATGCGCCTCCGGCACCTCCTGCACGCGGAAGCCGGCGGCGGCCAGCAGATCGCGCGGCGGCGCCTTGATGCGCTGGCCATGCTGCATCGAACAGGCGGAGTGGTAGGTGATCGCCTGCCCGGTCGCCACCACCGGCGCCATCAGCCCCAGCCCGGACAGGAACTCCGTCACGTCCTTGGCCAGCGCCGCCACCCGCGCCGCCTTCGGCCCCCAGACGGGGTCGTCGCGGAACATGTGGCCGTAATCCTTCACCGTGGTGCCGCAGCCCGACGCGTTGATGACGATGGCGTCCAGCCCACCGCCGTCGATCTCGCGGGTCCAGGCGTCGATGGTGCGCTTGGCGCTCTCGTGCGACATCTCCACCTTGCCCATGTGGTGGGTCAACGCGCCGCAACAGTCGGCGCCCTTGGACACCACCACCTCGACCCCGTGGCGGGTCAGCAGGCGGATGGTCGCCTCGTTGATGCCGGGGGCCAGCACCTGCTGCGCGCAGCCCAGCAGCATGGCGACGCGCTTGCGCCGCGGCCCCTCGGCCGGGTGGACGCCGGGCCGGTCGCTGTGGCTGGGCGCCGGCACGCTCTTGGGAAGCAGCCCCATCATGGCGCCGATGCGCCCTGGCAGCAGTCCCGCGAAGGGCCGCCCCAGCGCCCCGCCCAGCAGCGCCAGCCGGAACAGCCGGGGGTTGGGCAGCAGCCGCGCCAGCAACTCGCGGATCGCGCGGTCGGCCGGCGGGCGCTTGTAGTTCTCCTCGATGTGGGTGCGGGCGTGGTCGACCAGATGCATGTAATGCACGCCCGACGGGCAGGTCGTCATGCAGGACAGGCAGGACAGGCAGCGGTCGATGTGCTTGACGGTGGAGTCGGACGGCGGCCCGCCCTTCTCCAGCATATCCTTCATCTGGTAGATGCGGCCGCGCGGGCTGTCCAGCTCGTCGCCCAGCAGGACATAGGTCGGGCAGGTCGCCGTGCAGAAGCCGCAATGCACGCACGTGCGCAGGATGCCTTCCGACTCCTTGGTGTCGGGGTCGGCGAGCTGGGCCAGGGAGAAGTTGGTCTGCATGGAATCCGCTCAGACGCCGGCGTGCATGCGGCCGGGGTTGAAGATGCCGGCCGGATCGAAGCTGGCCTTGACGCGCTGGGTCAGGGCCGCCACCGGAGCCGGCTGCGGGTGGAAGACGGGAACGGACGCGCGCACGGATTCCGGCGCGCGCATCAGCGTGGCGTGGCCGTTGGCACCGACGGCCGCGCGTACGGCCTCGGCGCCATCCCCGCCATCGACCGCGGCCCAGACCAGGCCGCCGCCCCAGTCCAGATACAGCTCGCAGGCGACCGACGCCTGGAGTGCGGCGGCGACCGCGGGTCCGGACGCCGGCGGGACCGACAGCTTCCACAGCGGCCGGTCGGCGGCGCTGAAGTAGGACACGTCGCGGATCTCCGCCCACAGGGCCGCCGACTCCGCCGCATCGAGCACGCCGTCGCAGCCGAGCTCGTCGCGCAGCGCCGCGGCGCGGGCGGTCACCGAGGGGCCGAAGCCCTCCAGCCGGACCAGCGCCGCAGACCCTCCGGCCCCCGCCACCGCCGCCACGCCGGAGCGGGCGGCGACCGCGGCCGGCAGGAAAGCGGCCCCCGACACCTCGTAGGGGCTTTGCAGGGCCTGCGTCAGCACCCGCAAGGCGGCGTCCGGCTCCCGCCCCAGGACCAGCATGGTGGCGGAAGTTTCCGGGGCCGGCAGCACCTTCACCGTCACCTCGGTCAGCACCGACAGCGTGCCGAAGGAACCGGCGATCAACTTGGGCACGTCGTAGCCGGTGACGTTCTTCACCACCTTGCCGCCGGCCTTGTAGACCTCGGCGCGGCCGTTCACCGCCTCGAACCCCAGCGTGTGGTCGCGGCAGCTTCCGTCCTTGATGCGGCGCGGACCGGCCAGCCCGGCCGCCACCAGCCCGCCGATGGTCCCCTCACCCGCCGCCCCGCCGTAGAGCGGGGCCAGATCCGGCGGCTCGAAGGCGAGCTGCTGGCGGTTCTCGGCGAGCAGCGCCTGGACCTCCGCCATCGGGGTTCCGGCGCGCACGGTGAGCACCAACTCCTCCGGCGCGTAGGCGACGATGCCGGTCATCGCCGACAGGTCGATGGCGTGCGCGGCCTGCACCGGGCGCCCCAACCCGCGCTTGCTGCCGCGCCCCAGGACCTCCAGAGGCTCGGCGTTGGACAGCGCCCAGCGCACGGCGTCCGCGGCCTGCGCGGCGGTTTCCGGGCGGAAGGTGGAGATGGTCATGCCGGACGGCCCTCTAGAAGCGCGGGATGTCGGGGAACGGCAGCTTGCCGCCGGAGATGTGCATGCGGCCCAGCTCGGCGCAGCGGTGCAGCACCGGGAAGACCTTGCCGGGGTTCAGCAGCCCGTCCGGGTCGAAGGCGCATTTGACGCGCTGCTGCTGCTCCAGGTCGGTCTCCGTGAACTGGTGGGTCATCAGGTCGCGCTTCTCCACGCCCACGCCATGCTCGCCGGTCAGCACACCGCCGACCTCCACGCACAGCTTCAGGATGTCGGCGCCGAACAGCTCGGCCCGCTCCAGCTCGCCGGGGATGTTGGCGTCGTAGAGGATCAGCGGGTGCAGGTTGCCGTCGCCGGCGTGGAACACGTTGGCGACCCGCAGGCTGTAGCGCTCCGCCATCTCCTGCATGCGTTGCAGGACCAGGGGCAGCGCCTTGCGGGGGATGGTGCCGTCCATGCAGTAGTAATCGGGGCTGATGCGGCCGACCGCGGGGAAGGCGGCCTTGCGCCCGGCCCAGACGACCAGACGTTCCTCCTCGCTGCGGCTGACGCGGCTGTAGCAGGCCCCATGCTGACCCGCGATGGCCTCCACCCGCCCGATGAGGTGGTCGACCTCGGCCGCCGGGCCGTCCAATTCGACGATCAGCAGCGATTCGACGTCCAGCGGGTAGCCGGCGTGGACGAAGGCCTCGGCCGCGTGGATGGCCGGCTTGTCCATCATCTCCATGCCGCCGGGGATGATGCCGGCGCCGATGATGGCGGCCACGCAGTCGCCGCCCTGCTCGTTGGTGGGGAAGCCCAGCAGCACCGCCCGCGCGGTCGCCGGCTTTTTCAGCAGGCGCACCGTCACCTCGGTGACGACGCCCAGCAGCCCCTCCGACCCGGTGATGATGCCGAGCAGATCGTAACCGCCCTGGTCCAGGTGCTTGCCGCCCAGCCGCAGGATGGTGCCGTCCATCAGCACCATCTCCACGCCCATCACGTTGTTGGTGGTCAGCCCGTACTTCAGGCAGTGCACGCCGCCGGAATTCTCCGCCACGTTGCCGCCAATGGTGCAGGCGATCTGGCTCGACGGATCGGGGGCGTAGTAGAAGCCCGCATGCGCCACCGCGTTGGAGATGCCGAGGTTGGTCACGCCGGGCTGAACCACCGCGCACCGGTTGTCGAAATCGACCTCCAGGATGCGGTTGAACTTGCCCATGCCGAGCAGTACCCCATCCTCCAGCGGCAGGGCGCCGCCGGACAGCGAGGTGCCGGCGCCGCGCGGCACCACCTTCACCCCCATCTCCTTGCAAGTCTTCAGCACACGGCTGACCTGCTCGGTGGTGGAGGGCAGCACGACCACCAGCGGAAGCTGGCGATAGGCGGTGAGGCCGTCGCACTCGTAGGCGCGCAGCTCGTTCTCGTCGACGATGACCCCCTCGCCGGGCACGATGGCCCGCAGGCGGTCGACGATCTCGCGGCGGCGTGCGATCACGCCGCTGTCGGGCGCGGGCATCTTCATGCCGGCCAAGTCCTCCCAAGGCCATGGCCCGGCTTATCCGGGCCTTCGTGCGGTGGGCTAGGATTTAGTGGTATCACCAGCCATGGGCAACAACGATTCGCGCGCATGACGCGAAAACGCAAAAACCGCGCCGAATTGACGCGGCGCGGTCCATGCTGCAACACCCGACCAGTCGATCCGGCCGGCCGGAAGCCCGGCCGAACCTGAGGACGTCAGCCCTGACGGGCCTTGAAGCGCGGGTTCTGCTTGTTGATGACGTAGACGCGGCCCTTGCGGCGGATCACGCGGCAAGCCTTGTGGCGGGTCTTCATCGACTTGAGGGAATTGACGATCTTCATGGCAATGGTCCTGACTCGCGATAACCAGACTGGTCGGGGTTCTCCAAGAGCGGCGGACCATAGTGCGCGGGCCGGGTGGTGTCAACCGGAAGCGGCGCACAACTCACGCTTCCTACGGGTCTACACCCCCTGCCCGTCCCGATACTCCTCGTCCGCCGGCGCCCCCTCGGGCTCCGGCGCGGGCTCCTCCTCCGGCTCCCCGCGGGCCGACTGGAGCAGGGCTTCCAGATGCTCCTCGCGCTGGGTGACCTCGACGGCCATGGCGCGGAAGGCGCGGGCGGCGCGGGCGGCGGCGTCGTCGCGGTCGCACAGGTCGTTGAGGGTAAAGGGGTTGAAGCGGCCGACGTGGAGGGCGGAGGCGGCTTCGGCCAGACGGTCCAGCGGCTCGTCGAGCCGACCGCCGACGGTGGCGGCGATGCGCCCGACGGCGAGGATCAGCAGCAGCAGTGTCACCACGCCGGCGACCAGCGCCGGGGTGCGCCAGCCGCCGTCCAGATCGCCGGCCGGCATGCGCACCAGAAGCGTGGCGAAGGGCTCGTTGTTGGACAGGGTGACGGGGGCGGCGGCGAGCACCCAGGGGCCAGCCAGCACGGCGGCGGCCTTGCGCCCCCCGCTGGCGCTGCGGGCGGCGGCGAGCTCGTCGGCGTCGGGGGCCGGGGCGCCGGCGGCGCGGATGCCGGTGACGGCACCGTGCGCCAGCACGCGCTGGTCGGGGGCGAGCAGCCAGACCGCCTCCACCATGCGGCTCGCCAGCAGCTCGTCGATCACCCGCTCGACGCCCGCGCGCCGGGCCAGTTCGGCCAGCCCGGTCACGTCGGCGTCCACCCGCACCACCCGCGGCTTGTCGGCCCCGGCCACCGCCGCCGGCTTGATCACCGGGCCGCCGGCCTCCAGCCGCTGGGCCGGGCGGACCACAGGGGTGGTGGAGCCCTTCAGCAGGGTGGTGAAGGGCTGTTCCGACGGCGCCGCGTCGGCGCCGTAGGCGACATCGGCGACCGGCCGGCTGCGGTAGACGATGCGGCCCCGCTGGTCGGTGGCGACGATCTCCTCGATGGCACCGGCGTCCGCGGCGGCGCGCAGCCGGTCGTTGATCACCCGCGCCGGCTGCCTGGCCGCCTCCCCCATCGCCACCAGCTCGGCGGCGAGCGATGCCTGGGCGACGATCTGGGCGGACAGCAGCTCCTCGGCCGCGCGGGGCACCTCGCGCACCAGCGCCGTGGAACGGGCGGCAAGCTCCGCCACATGGCGGCCGTCGGCCAGCGCGCGCTCCAGGAGCGCGCCATGGGCGCCATAGGCGAAGACGCCGCCGGTGACGGCGACGGCGGCGATCAGCACGCCGCAGACAAGCAGGATGAGACGCCGGGAGAGGTCCATGGGTTCCCTTCGGGGGTGAGTGACCCTTGGGGAACGGCTTCTACCGGTCGGCCCGCCGCCTGTCCAGGCGACACCCTGTCCGCCGCCGGTGGCGGCTCAATACCAGTAGCCGGACAGGCGGAAGCGCGGCCGGCGGTCCGCCGCGGGGAAGGCCACATGGACCGGCAGATGGTCGAGGTCGTGCAACACCGGCGGCGGCGTGCGCAGGTCGAGCAGGCGGCGGATGCGGTCCTCCGTATGCGGGTGGCTGCGCAGCAGCGACGGGCCGGCCGAGGTGCTGCGGCGCGGCAGCACCAGCCCCTCCCACAGCCGGCCCTGCACCCGCTCCACACGGTCGAGCGCGGACGCCAGCCCCTCAGGATCGCCGGTCAGATAGGCGGCGTCGAGATCGGCATCGTATTCGCGCGTGCGCGACAGCGCCAGTTGCAGCAGCGCCCCAAGCGCCGGGGCCACCGTCATCAGCAGCACCGCCAGCCAGGGCAGCGGCTCCCGCTGCAGCAACAGCAGCGGCAGGTTGACCATCAGCAGCACCGCACCCAGCACGCTGAGCAGCCGCGTCAGGCTCGCCATGGTGTCGGCCAGCCCCATGACGAACAGGTCGTTGTTGCGGATATGGCTGATCTCGTGCGCCATCACGCCGGCCAGTTCGCGCAGCGTCAGGGCGCGCAGCAATCCGTCGGTCAGCGCCACCGCCGCCTGGTCGCGCCCGCCGACGGCGAAGGCGTTCAGCGTCGGGCTGGCCACGCAGTGCAGGGTCGGCGGGCTGGCGAGACCGGCGCGGGCGGAGACGGCGCGCACCACCTCGAACAGGCCGGGGGCGTCTGTGTAGCTGAGACGACGCGCCCCGTAGAAGCCCAGCACCATGCGCGGCGACACCCGCGGCGCGAACAGCACGCTGAGCGCCCCCGCCATCACGGCCAGCAGCATGCCCTCCAACCCTGCCAGAGTCCAGCCGGTGAGGGACAGCAGCAACCCCAGCCCGCCCAGCAGTGCCCCCGAATGGATGAGGTTGTTGATCTTGTGCCGTCGCCGCGACTGCGCCAGCGCGATGTCGGTCGGGATGTAGACCATGCGTCGGGCCTCGTGCCGGCGGAACAATCCTCCCTCTCCATGTTGCGGCGGAGGGCGCCGATTTCATCCGATCCCTAAGAAAACCATGGCCGCCATTCGCCCTCTTGATCGCCGGAGTTCGGGTGAACACATGCAAAGCGCAGACTGAACCGACCAACCGACCGGCGCATGAACAACCCCTACGAAACACTCGGTGTTCCGCCGACCGCGACGGCGGACGAGATCCGCAAGGCGTATCGCAAGCTCGCCAAGCAGCATCACCCCGACCTCAACCCCGGCAAGGCGGAGTCGGAGCGCCGCTTCAAGGACGTGACGGCGGCCTACAATTTGTTGTCCGACGCGGAGAAGCGTGCCCGCTTCGACCGCGGCGAGATCGACGCCGCCGGCCAGGAGCGCGGCTTCAACCCCTTCCAGGGCGGTGGGCCGTTCCACGGCGGCGGCGGCGGCCCCTTCCAGGGCGGCTTCGCCCGCGGGCGCGGGGGCGAGAGCTTTTCGGCGGAGGATCTGCAGGACGCCTTCGGCAACCTGTTCGGCAACCGCGGTTTCGGATTCGGGGCCGCGGGCGGCCCTCGCCCGCGGGCGCGCGGCGGCAATCTCAGCCTCTCCCTGCCGCTGGATTTCGTGGAAGCCGCCAAGGGCGGCAAACGCCGCGTCACCCTGCCCGACGGCCGCAGCCTGGATGTCGACCTGCCGGCCGGGCTGGAGGACGGGGCCACCGTGCGGCTGAAGGGCCAGGGGCTGCCCGGCGCCAGTGGCGGCCCGCCCGGCGACGCGCTTATCACCGTGAGCGTTCGCCCGCATCCCTGGTTCCGGCGCGAGGGCGGCGCCGTGCACCTCGACCTGCCGGTGACGCTGGCGGAGGCGGTGCTGGGCGCCCGCGTGCGCGTGCCGACGGTGGATGGCGCGGTGATGCTGGCCATCCCGCGCGGGGCCAACAACGGCACGCGGTTGCGCCTGAAGGGCAAGGGCTTGCCCGAGGCCGACGGGCGCAGCCGCGGCGACCAGTTCGTCACCGTGCGCATCGCCCTCCCCGATCCGCCCGACCCGGCGCTGGAAGCCTTCGTGAAGGGCTACACCCCGCCGGAGGGCTACAACCCGCGCAAGGGGATGGAGGGGTAGGACACCGCCCCCTCCTCACCGAGGGGCCCGGCTTCGGTTCAGTACATCCGCCCGCCGTTCGGCACCGGCTGGTCGGGCGACAGCAGCACCACCTCGCCGTCGGCGTCTGGGACGCCCAGGCACAGGCACTCGCTCATGAACTTGCCGATCTGCTTGGGCGGGAAGTTGACCACGGCGATCACCTGGCGGCCGACCAGCGCGTCCGGCTGGTAATGGCGGGTGATCTGGGCGGAGCTGCGCCGCGTGCCGATCTCCGGCCCGAAATCCACGGTCAGCTTGCAGGCGGGCTTGCGCGCCTCCGGAAACGGCTCGGCGGCGATGATGGTGCCGACCCGCACGTCCACCTTCAGGAAATCGTCGTAGCCGATGGTCATCGGTCCCTTCCCCTGTCATCTGTGGGAGGGGAGGCTAACACCGGCATCCCGACACGAAAAGGGCCGCCCCGGCGGGGGCGGCCCTTTCGACAACACCCCTGACGGGGGTGATGCTTACTTCTTCACCTTGACGATCGCGACCTTCAGCTCGTCCAGGCTCTCCGAGAAGCGCTTGGAGAGGATCTCGGCGGCCTCGGTGTTGGACTTGGCGACCAGCTCGGCCAGCTCGCGGGCGTTGGCGAGCGCCTTCTCGAAGGACGCCTTGACGATGTCGGCCTGCTTGGCGGCCTTGTCCTCGGGCGAGCCGGCGGACATCAGGTCGCCCATCAGGGCGCTGCCCTCTTCGAGCGACTGGCGCAGGATCTCGGCCTGACGGCGGATCACCGCCTGAAGCCCCTCGACCGCGAGCTGGTTCGCCGCGGTGACGGCCTCGATGTTCTTGCGCTGGCTCGCCAGCAGGGAATCGACGTCAACGCCAGGGACCTTGTAGTCGCCCATGAACTTCGTGACATCGATGTCGAGGAAGGGGTTACCCGTCGTCTTGGCCATGTTGTTTCATCCCCTGAAAGTGAGCCGATCCATCGCGGCGCGACACGCGTGTACGCTGCCGATGCAGTGTGCCGAAAAGATAGTCACTTCCTTTGTGCAGCGCAACATGGATTCTGCCGATCAACCCCATTAGACAGCGGGTGCGTCAATTGGTTCCGCCCCACCGGCGGTCGTGCCACCCGATGAACGCCGGCACAGGCTGTTGGCCCAGGACTCGGCCTTGCGCAACTCGCCGTCGAGCGCCGCCATGGTGCGGGCCAGATCGGCCGTGTCGTCGGTGAGCCAGACGCGGAAGACGCGTGCGTGCAGCGCACCAAGAGCGGCCGCCCTGAGCGCGCCAGCGGGCGAGTCCGCCTCGATGCGCGCCGCGCGCAGCATCCAGGCCATCGAACGGCGGTAGCGGCGCGCGAAGGCGAGCGCGGTGAAGGGCTCCCGCCGCAGGTCCCGCACCGCCACGGCCAGCCCGTCGCGAAAGGGAAGCAGCGCGTCGAACCGCCGCATCATCACGTCGAACAGCCGGTCGCGCGCGGTCTCCCCCGCCATCTCGTTGATGCCGGCGCCCGCCCCGTCCGCATCCCCGTCGGCCAGCACCGCCTCGTCGGCCACGGTGGAGACCGCGCCCAGCAGATCCGCGCGGTCGGGGAAATGGCGGTAGACGGCGGCCAGCGGCACGCCGGCGGCCTTCGCCACCTCGACCGGCCCGGTGCGGCGCCAGCCCCGTTCCGCCGCCAGCCGCATCGCGGCCTCCGCCACCCGGCGGGTCAGCTCCCGCGTGTCGTCCATGGTCACTCCGAATCGCATGTCGTCCAGCGTAGTGTGAAGGTAGGGCGGCACGGGTGCGGCGCCAACCGGCGGCGGTGCGCGGGCGCCCGATCCGGTCACCAGGGGAGGCCGCAGGCCCGGCGGATGGCGACCTGGACCGGCGACGGCGGCAAGGCCGGATCGAACGCGCCCGACGGTATCAGCGGCGGTTGCGCCATGAATCGCGGGCGCGTCCCGCGATGGGGCTGCGCGGCATGAACGAGGAAGGGGTGGCACAGATAGACGGTGCCCGCCGCGCCCGTCGCCAGCTCGACCGCGCACCCCGCTGTCGACGCGTACCCGTCGGCGGAAAGCTGCCGGAGCGTCGCGCCCGCGTCGCCGTAGGGAAGCAGTTCCCGCGCGATGGTGGCGTGCGATCCCTTGCGGATCCTCGTGGGCGCATCGTCGGAACCGACATCCGAGAACAGGAAGAGCATCAGCAACGCCCGGCCGCGACTCGTCACATTGACGCGCCATTCCATGAAATCCGGGTGCTCGGTGCCGAAGCTCACATCCACGTGCCAGCCATCGTCTCCGGGCGGGGTCCGCGAGGGGAAGCGGATCGGAAAGGTTCCAAGGCCTCCGGGCGCCAGCCACCGCCCCTCCCCGGCCAGTTGGTGATAGGCCCGATGCAGGGCCGGCGTGTTGGCCGCTTCGATGAAAAGCGGGGACGCCATGCATCCCACCCGGACGACCGGCCGGGTCCAGCCGCCCGGCTGGTCCGGGGAAAGGCCGATCTCCGCCCACAAGGCATCCCTGCACCGTGCCGCGAGCCCGGTGCTGAAGGCGTTGTCGATCCGGACGAAACCATCGTCGATGAAGGTTTGGACCTGACCCGGGGTCAGGCCGATGCGTTCGCTCTTGCCCATCGCACATTCTTCCGTTCGGCCACCGCGCAGGCGTGGCCGTGCTGATCCGACCGGCGCCGGAGCGCCGGAACGACACCGGGGGGTTCAGACCGGCAGGAGGAATATGGACATGAACATCATGGCCCGACCCTACCACCGGGTGGGTGGAACGGACAAGGCACCCGGCCGCGGATGCCGGACGCTCCGTGTCGGACCCTCGTCTCACCAGGCGATTGCCGCGTCCCGGCCGTCCGGCGCTGGACTCTGGCCGCACCCGGCATCGTACGCGTATAACCACGGGGCCATCCCGAAGAGGTGAATCCCCGTGCTGTCGTCGTCCTGGGGCCGTGCGGCCGCCGTCTATCTCGACCGCCGCGTCGTCGCCATCCTGTTCCTGGGCTTCTCCAGCGGGCTGCCGCTGGCGCTGACCGGGGCCACCCTGTCGGTCTGGCTGCGCGAAGGCGGCATCAGCCGCAGCGCCATCGGGCTGTTCACGCTGGTGTCCCTGCCCTACGCGCTGAAATTCGTGTGGGCGCCGCTGATCGACCGGCTGCGCATCCCGCTGGTCACCGGCACCTTCGGGCGGCGGCGCGGCTGGGCGCTGGTGTCGCAGGCGGCCCTGGCCCTGGCCCTGGTCGGGCTGGGCTCCACCGACCCGCTGGCGGATCTGTGGTGGACCGCCTTCCTGTCGGTGGTGGTCGCCTTCTGCTCGGCCAGCCAGGACATCGTCATCGACGCCTACCGCGTGGAGCGGCTGGAGGAGGAGCAGCAGGGGGCGGGGGCCGCCACCTATGTGCTGGGCTACCGCTTCGGCATGCTGGCGTCGGGGGCCGGCGCGCTGTTCATCGCCGGCTCCTTCGGCTGGTCCACGGCCTACACCGCCATGGCGGCGCTGGTCGCGGTCGGCATGCTGACGGTGCTGCTGATCCGCGAGCCGGAGGTGCGGGCGTCCGCTGAGTCGGTGGAGCGCGAGCGGCATGTGGCGGCGTGGCTGGCGGCGCGCCCGCACCTGCGCGGCTGGCGGGCCGACGCGCTGTCCTGGATCTTCGGGGCGGTGGTCGCCCCCTTCGCGCAGTTCATGACGCGGCGGGCGTGGGCCGCGATCCTGCTGTTCATCGCCTGCTACAAGCTGGGCGACGTGCTGGCGGGGGTGATGGCCGCCCCCTTCTATGTCGATCTGGGATTCTCCAAGGAGGAGATCGCCGGCGTCACCAAGGTCTTCGGGCTGTGGGCGACCATCGTCGGCGGGCTGCTCGGCGGGGTGCTGGTGGGGCGCGTCGGCGTCATGCGCGGGCTGCTGTTCGGCGGCATCGCGCAGATGGTCTCCAACCTCGGCTTCGTCATGCTGGCGCTGGCCGGCCACGACCTCGGCGCGCTGGCGGTGACGGTGGCGGTGGAGAACCTGTGCGGCGGCATCGCCACCGCCGCCTTCGTCGCCTACCTGTCCAGCCTGTGCGACGCCGCCTACACGGCGACGCAGTACGCGCTGCTGTCCAGCTTCTTCAAACTGGGCGGCGACCTGTTCGGGGCGTGGTCGGGCTTCCTCGCCGACGGGCTGGGCTGGGTGTCCTTCTTCCTGGTGTCGATGCTGGGCGCCCTGCCGGCTCTCTGCATCCTGCTCTGGCTGATGGGCCGGACGGACGCGGAGCCGGTGCGGCTGGCGGAGGCGGAGGGGTCGTGACGGCATCCCCCCGGTGGGGCGGGGGGCGTCGTCCTCCCGTCCTCCGGCGACGTGGGGGGAGGCTTCTTTTTCTCCTTCCCCCGCGACGTGGGGGGCTTCTTTTTCTCCTCCCCCCGCGACGTGGGGGGAGGTCGGGAGGGGGGCCCGCGCCGCGGCCTCCCCACGCGACATCGTGCGACGCTTTCCGGCGCCCGCGCCGGGTGTCGCATGGGGTGCGGCGGTGGATTGCGTTGTCACGTCAAGGGATTGGGCGGAGTCGTTCGTGAGCGAACGTGCGACAGGGGTGTCGCACGGGGGTTGGGTGGGTTGTCGCGCCGGGCTCGCCGCCTCCATCCGCGCCCACATCGCCGTCTGCCAGTCCGGCACCAGTGCCGCCGGCAGCACATAGGCGTTGTTGCGCCGCAGCCTCGCCCGCGCCTCGGCGATCATGGAGTGGTATTCCCAATAGGTGCGGTAGCGGAAGTCGTCCGCCTCCTTCCAGGCGTTGCGCAGCGCGTCCGGCCCGATGCCCAGCGACTCCGACACCCGACGCGGCGAGTAGCCCGCCGCCAGAGCCCGCGCCGCCCGCGCCCACACCCGGTCCGGCGTCCGCGACCGCGGCACCAGCCGCCCCTCCGGCGCCCGGATGGCGGGCGGGCCGGGGATGGCGTCAGGACCGGATTCCGGCAGCCGGCGTCCACGCTGGCTGTGCCCGGCCTCCGCGCAGGCCACGCGCGGGTCGTTGTTCCGGAACGCGATCTGCGTGAAGGTCTGATAGAACCCCAGCGCCGCCAAGCCCTGCGACCGGTCGCGGGGGACGGCGCGGGGACCGCGGCGCAGGCCGGGAGCGACGGGCATGGCGGATCCTCCGGCTTGCCGGCTTCAGGGACTATAATCCTACAACCAACGAACTCCCGACGCAAGGCGGAGAGCGCCCGGCCGACCCGCGTTGCACCCAGCACCCCGGTCTCGCGCGGGACGTGCGCAGGGCGGGTGACAGGCCCCCGCCATCGTGATACGTTCTTCTGCCGTTCTTTTTCTTCGAGCGCTGCGGTGCAGGCGAAAACCCCGGCAGCGCTCGAATCCGGCGGGCCTTTGATTCTCTTGGGTTCTTTGACATCGTTGAGAACAGAACGGAACGAAAATCGGCCCACATCCGGCCGGTTCGCCGGACCCCTCGCAAACGCGTCGATTCGGCGGCCCTTTTCAGCGGCTTGGCAACCC
>NZ_JABFFR010000013.1 GCF_013423485.1 Azospirillum oleiclasticum | reverse complement strand
TTCGGCGGCCCTTTTCAGCGGCTTGGCAACCCCCCTCTATCCCCGGCAGAAATGCCGGGGCCTCATTGAAGCCATGGAGACGAACGCGGACAGGTGCCGGAACATCTGCCGCCCATCCCCGGCAGAAATGCCGGGGCCTCATTGAAGCGTCTGGAAGCTCACCACCGGCAGGGTGAGCGTCGTGTTGCTATCCCCGGCAGAAATGCCGGGGCCTCATTGAAGCTGCGACGACGAGGTGCTGAAGTTCGGCATCCACGCGCTGCTATCCCCGGCAGAAATGCCGGGGCCTCATTGAAGCCCGCCGCCGTCCTTCAGCGTCTTCGAGCACAGCTCTGCCGCCTATCCCCGGCAGAAATGCCGGGGCCTCATTGAAGCGTGCCGGTCTCCTCCGATCCCTCGCTCATGCGGGCGGACTATCCCCGGCAGAAATGCCGGGGCCTCATTGAAGCACCATCAGGACGGGGAAGCTCTTCTTCGCCACCTTCAGGCTATCTCCGGCAGAAATGCCGGGGCCTCATTGAAGCACGCCGGCGTTCTCCTCGCTGTCGTCGGTGTAGCGGAACTATCCCCGGCAGAAATGCCGGGGCGTCAGCGACTGTTTGGACGCCGGGCTTTCACAGGCGCCAATCCTCTCCCACCGTCGTCCCCGGCTTGACCGGGGATCCGGGCACATCGGGCAAGTCCCTGGACGACCGGATCCCCGCCTTCGCGCTACGGTATGCACACAACGCTGGAAGCGCCCAACAACCCTCTCCCGCCCCGGGAGAGGGTGGCGCCGGCAGGCGCCGGGTGAGGGTCCAACGCCGCGGCTTCGCTCCACGTTCCCGCAACGAGCCCTCACCCGGCCGGCTTGCGCCGGCCACCCTCTCCCGGGGCGGGAGAGGGTTTTCCCCCTCACCCGGCGCTGCGCGCCGACCTCTCCCCGGGGGGGAGAGGTGGAGAGCGTCTCACGTCCACAATGTGTGCATGCCGTAGCGCTTTCGCCGGGATTACGATGACCGTGCTTCAGGACAACGATCCCCGAATGCGACAGCCCTGGGGCGTGCAGTCATGGTCAAGCGCGTCATCGTCCCCGGACAGCCCCGCCCGACCCGTCAATCCCGGTCCCGGCGGTGCCAGTCGCCGTTCCAGCCGTCGCGGTGATGGTGATCGCGGCGCGGGCGGTCGTCGTCCCGGTCGCGGCGCGGCGGCGGGTGGCGCGGCCGTTCGTAGACGGGCGGCGGCGCGTAGACACGCGGCTGTCCGTAGTAAACGCGGGGTTGATCGTAATAGCCGTAGCCGCCGCCATAGGCGCGGTGGTGGCCGTGGCAGCCGGTCAGCAGCGCCCCGGTGATCGCCAGCAGGGCGATCTTGGCGTGGATCATCATGGAGGTCTCGGGCCGGTTGTCGTAGGGGTGCCGCGGCTCCTCTACGAACACCGGCCGGACCGGGCTATTCCACGGGGGCCGTCAGATGCGCAGCCCGAACCGTTCCCCCACCTGCACGGCGGGCCGCGTGAGCGCGAAGACGAGGGCCGCCCAGCAGACGGTGGCGATCGACGGCCGGTGACCGGGCCGCGCGCGCACGTCGGCCTCCAGCAGGGCGACGGCGCCGAAGATGAGATAGACGCTCAGACAGAGCCAGACGACGGACATGGTGCCTCCATTGATGGAAGCACCATGTCCGCGGCCGGTTAATCGAAGCTTACCGGTGGGCGGAGGTCACCAGCATGTCCTCCGGCCGGCGGGTGCCGGCCGCACCGCCGATCATGCCGGCGACGGCGCCCAGCACCAGCGCCACCGTGCCCCAGATGCCGGCCTGGGCCAGCGTGTCCGTGGTGGCCTCCGCGGCGTTGGTGGCGGTCTGCTGGACCTGCTGGCCGGCCTGGCGGACGGTCTGCTCCAGTTCCTGCACCCGTTGGCGGGCCTGGTCCTCGGGGATGCCGGCCTGCTGGGCGACGATCTGCGCCGCGCGGTCGCGCGCCTGGTCGGCGGCGGACTGGTCACCGCTCGCCATGCGGCCGACGAGGGTCGCCAGCTCGGTCCGTGCGTTCTCCGGGCTTTGCTGCTCGCCCTCGGGCCGCAGGAGCTGTTCGGCCTGGTTGCGCAGCTCGTCCGGCGTCAGCCCGCTGGCGCGCAGCGCCTCGGGTGCGGCCTGCTGGACGGTCTGCGACACGGTGGAGCCGACGCCCGACGCCACGCTTCCCAGCATGGTGGCGGTGGACCCCAGCACGCTGCCGACCGCCGTCGTCACCAGCCACGCGCTGACCAGCAGCGCGAAGGCCCAGGTGACCACCCCGTGCAGCACACCGTCGCCGCGCACCGCGACACCGGCCAGCCGCGCCGCGACATAGCCGCCGGCCGCCAGCGCGATCATGTAGCTGACCGTCCACCAGACGCCGGCGCTGGTGCCCAGCGTGCTCGCCTGCGGCGTGCCGCCGGTCTGCGACGGGTCGATGGTGGTGAAGCCGATGCCGAGCCCCAGCATGCTCAGCAGAATCTGCAAGGCCAGCGTGATCGCCACCCCGGCGAAGACGGCCGCCCAGGAGACCCGACGGTGCACGCCGGCGTGCACCGTGACATCCGGCACGGCATCGGCCCGCGGCGATGCCTCGTAAACGTTTTCCCGCATGTTCCTTCTCCTCGACCTGCGTCACCGGCAAGAACGGAGAACAGGGCCAAGAGTTTCGCCATGGATGGTTGTTGCATGCGTTTTCCCCTGTTCTTGTGGCCCTTGGGCCCGGCAGGGTGATCTTTTTGACGCACGTCAATGCGGCGGTTGCGGGCGGGACGGACTGTTGCGCCCCAACCTGGAGCCCCGAACTGGAGCCCCAACCTGGAGCCTGAGCGGCCATGTGCCTTGGCATCCCCATGCGGGTGATCGAAACGGACGGCATCGCCGCGCGCTGCGTGCGCCGCGGGGAGGAGCGTCTGGTCAACCTGCTGCTGGTGGGTGAGGTGCCGGTCGGCGGCTGGGTGCTCGTGCATATGGACAACGCCGTCCAGGCGCTGGACGAGGCGGAGGTCGGCCCCATCGACGACGCGCTGGACGCCATCCTGATCGCCGCCCGCGGCGGGAACGTCGACCATCTGTTGACCATACCCGAACGGGACGACGCACCATGACCGGCGGCCTGGATGGGCGCGTGGCGGCGCTGGTGGCGGAGTACCGGCGCATCGCCGCGACGGACATGGTGGGGGTGCCGATCTGCAACCCCGCCCTGGCGGTGGAGGCGGTGGGCTTCCGCCCCTTCGGGCCGGGCTGGCTGGGCGCGGTGGTGACCCCCTGGTTCCTCAACGCCGTGCTGATCCCCGCCGATCCGGCGCGATGGGCCTTGCGGCTGGACGGCGACCGCGAGGTGGTGCCGCTGCCGGCCGGCGACCACGCCTTCACCGCGGCGCGGCTGGACGGGCTCGGCACGCTGCTGGTGATCCCGCTGGTGTCGGCGATGAACGTCTTCACCAGCCACGCCGAGGCGGTGGCCGCCGCCGGCTTCGCGGTCGACCGATTGATGACGGCACCGGAGCCCGCCACCAACGCGCCGCCGCCGGCGCGCGCGGAGACCGTGTCGCGCCGCGCCCTGTTCGGCCGAGGGCCGCGGTGAGCGCCGACGCCGGGCGGGTCGAGCTGCGGCTGTCGCTGGCCGCCGGCCGGGTGGCCCGCGCGGACGTCGCGGTGAAGCGCCCGGTGGGTGCCGTGCGGGCGCTGGCCGGGCGGCCGGTGGCCGAGGCGCTGCGGCTGGTGCCGCTGCTCTTCGCTGTGTGCGGCACCGCCCAGGGGGTTGCGGCCGTGTCCGCCTGCGAGGCGGCCATGGGCGTGGAGCCGTCACCCCCGCAGGCCGCCGCCCGCGCCCTGCTGGCGCTGGCGGAGCAGGCGCAGAGCCACGCGTGGCACGCGCTGGTGGACGGGCCGCGGCTGCTGGGTGAGCCGGTGGACGCCGCCGGCCTCGCCCGCCTGCGCAAGGCCTTCGACGGGATGACGCGGGCGCTGCGGGCGGAGCCCGGCTGGCTGCGCCCCGGCGGCGGACCGATCGCCCCCGACCGCGCCGCCCTGGCCGCGGCCATCGACGGGGCGGAGCAGGCGCTGTTCGCCGCGGTGTTCGGCGGCGAGCCACCGGCCGATCCCGACCAACTCACCGCCTGGACGACGGCCGGCGCGACCGCGGCGGCGCGGCTGGCGGCCCGCATGCTGCGCGACGGGTCCTTCGGCGGCGCCGGCGTGGAGCCGCTGCCGGACCTGCCGGCGGCTTGGTTCGCCGAACGTCTGTCCACCGATCCCGGCTTCGCGGAGCGCCCGACCCTGGACGGCCGACCGGCGGTGACGGGGCCGCTGGCGCGGTGCGGCATGCCGGACGGCAACGGGCTCGCCGCCCACGCCGCCGCACGGCTGGCCGAGATCGCCGCCCTGCCCGGCCGCCTGCGCGCGCTGCTGCCGGACCTGACGGACGACGCGGGGCGTGCCGCACCCGATGCGGTGGACGGAAGCGGCGCCGGGGTGGTGGAGACGGCGCGCGGGCGGCTGGCCCACCGGGTGCGGCTGGAGCGCGGGCGGGTGGCGGATTTCCGCTCCGTGGCGCCGACCGAATGGAACTTCCACCCCGACGGCGCGCTGGCGCGCGGCCTGACCGGGGCGGAGGCGGGGCCGGGGCTGGAGGAGAGGGTGCGGCTGCTGGTGATGGCGCTCGATCCCTGCGTGCCGTGGACGCTGGAGATCGGGACGCTGGCGATCGGGACTCCGGGCGCGGTGGGGGTGCATCATGCATGAGCTGGCGCTGAGCCAGGGCATCGTCACCATGATCGAGGAGCAAGCGGCGGCGCAGGGCTTCACCCGCGTGCGCACGGTGCGGCTGGTGATCGGCGCCCTGTCGCATGTGGAGCCCGAGGCGCTGGCCTTCGGCTTCGACGCGGTCAGCCGCGGCACGCTGGCCGAGGGTGCGGCGCTGGAGATCGAACGGCCGCCGGGTCAGGCCTGGTGCCTCGCCTGCGAACGCGCGGTGGAGGTGGCGGAGCGCTTCGACCCCTGCCCCACCTGCGGCGGCCACCAGATGGTGCTGACCGGCGGCGACGAGATGCGCGTGAAGGAACTGGAGGTGGAGTGATGTGCACGGTGTGCGGCTGCGGTGCCGGCGAAACCAGGATCGAGGGCGGCCACGGGCATGCCCATGGGCATGACCACGACCATCATCACGGCCACGCCCCTGGTCATGGGCACGACCATTGGGAGCGCCACACCCACGACCACGGGCCGGGGCATGGTCACGAGCACGACCATGCGCACGAGCACGACCACGAGCATGTCGGCCCGGACGGCAAAATCTACCGCCACAGCCACGGCCACCCGCATCCGGCGGACACCGACGCCAAGGCCCGGCTCGTCACCATCGAGCGCGACATCCTGGAGAAGAACGACAGCTTCGCCGCGGTGAACCGGCAGCTCCTGGCGGCGAAGGGGGTGTTCGCGCTGAACCTGATGTCCAGCCCCGGCTCGGGCAAGACCACCCTGCTCGCCCGCACCCTCACCGACCTGAAGGGCCGCTTCCCGGTGGCGGTGATCGAGGGCGACCAGCAGACCAGCTTCGACGCCGAGCGCATCCGCGCCACCGGCACCCCCGCCATCCAGATCAACACCGGCAAGGGCTGCCATCTCGACGCCCAGATGATCACGCAGACCTTGGGCCGGCTGCCGCTGGAATCCTGCGGCGCGCTGTTCATCGAGAATGTCGGCAACCTCGTCTGCCCCGCCGGCTTCGATCTGGGGGAGGCGGCGCGCGTCGTCGTGCTGTCGGTGACGGAGGGGGAGGACAAGCCGCTGAAATACCCCAACATGTTCGCCGGCGCCGACCTGCTGCTGGTCAACAAGGTCGACCTGCTGCCGCACCTGTCCTTCGACATGGAGCGGATGATCGGCTACGCCCGCCGGTTGAAGCCGGACCTGCCGGTGCTCCAGGTCTCCGCCACCACCGGCGAGGGCATGGCCGCTTGGTACGACTGGATCGCCGCCGGCCTTGCCGCCGCACGGCCGGCCTGAGGGAGACAGCGCCATGTGCCTCGCCGTGCCCGCCCGCGTGGTGGCCATCCATGACGACGACCGCGCCACCGTGAACCTCGGCGGCGTCACCTCCTCCTGCTCGCTGGCGCTGGTGGAGGGGGTCGAGGTGGGTGACTACGTGATCGTCCATGTCGGCTACGCGCTGTCCCGCCTGGACACCGACGAGGCGGAGCGGACGCTGGCGCTGCTCGCGGAAGCCGGCCAAGTGGCGGGAGCTGCGGCATGAGCCGGCTGTTCCCCCGCAAGCTCGACCTCGCCAACGGTGCGGTGGAGATGGTGCACGGCTCCGGCGGCAAGGCGATGGCGCAGCTCGTGGCCGAGCTGTTCGCCGCGGCCTTCGCCAACCCGCTGCTCGACCAGCGCAACGACCAGGCGGCTTTCGACGTGCCGGCGGGGCGCATGGTGGTGACCACCGACGGCTTCGTGGTGTCGCCGCTGTTCTTCCCCGGCGGCGACATCGGCTCGCTGGCGGTGCACGGCACGGTCAACGACGTGGCGATGGCGGGTGCGGTGCCGCTGCACCTGACCGCCGGCTTCATCCTGGAGGAGGGCTTCCCCCTGGCCGAGCTCGCCCGCGTGGTGACGAGCATGGCGGAGGCCGCGCGCGAGGCCGGGGTCGCCATCGTCACCGGCGACACCAAGGTGGTGGAGCGCGGCAAGGGCGACGGGGTGTTCATCACCACCACCGGCATCGGCATGGTGCCGCCGGGGGTGGCGCCGTCGGGCGACCGGGCGCGGCCGGGCGACGCGATCCTGGTCAGCGGCACCATGGGCGACCATGGCGTCGCCATCATGTCGACGCGCGAGAATCTCGGCTTCGAAACGGGAGTGCTGTCCGACAGCGCCGCCCTGCACGGGCTGGTTGCGGCTATGGTGGCCGCGGTGCCGGACGTCCATGCGCTGCGCGACCCGACCCGCGGCGGCCTCGCCACCACGCTGAACGAGATCTCCCACCAGTCCGGCGTCGGCATGGCGCTGCGGGAGGCGGACATCCCCGTCCGCGGCGAGGTGGCGGCGGCCTGCGAGCTGCTGGGGCTGGACCCGCTCTACGTCGCCAACGAGGGCAAGCTGATCGCCATCTGCGCGGCGGAGGACGCGGACGCCCTGCTGACCGCCATGCGCGCCCATCCGCGGGGTCAGGATGCCGCGGTCATCGGCCGGGTGGTGGAGGACCGGCACCGTTTCGTGCAGATGGAAACCCGCTTCGGCGGCACCCGCATCGTCGACTGGCTGTCGGGCGAACAGCTGCCGCGCATCTGCTGAGAACCAAACCCTGCCAAATTGTTATCGCCGGACCCGCGTGATACTCTTCCGCGCGACCGCGGCGGGGACGTCGGCGCCCCGACGCGGCGCGGCTTCTGCGCCCGTGGTCCCGTGCGAGACGGGAACCATAATCAAGCAACGGGGCAGCGTGGGTTCGATGGGAAGCAATCCGCCGGCCGCACCGGCCTGTCGAGAGGGACGCAGGATGGGGAAACTGCTGGGTGCACTGCTGCTGCTGGTCATGGCGATGGGGCCGGCCTGCGCGGTGACCTCCTATGAAAGCCAGGAGGAGGTGCGGGCACTCGCCCGATACCGTCAGGAGTTCCCGAAGATCTCCAACACCCGTTCTCCGATGTCGAGCTACGACGGCAATTACGAGCTGTTCGCCCGCGTGCTCGACCGCGTGCTCGACGACCACGTCAAGCCGCAGGACCCGCAGGTGCTGGTGGACCGGGCGCTGACCGCCGCCCGCACCGCCAAGCAGGAGACCCCCGCCGCCTCGGAACGCACGCTCACCGAGGCCGGGCTGACGGCGATGATGAGCTCGCTGGATCCCTACTCCAGCTTCCTCGACAACGACCACTACCGCTTCACCCGCGAGCAGACCCAGGGCGAGTTCGGCGGGCTGGGGATCGAGGTGGTGATGGACGACGAGTCGGGGCTCGTCCGCGTGGTCGCCCCCATCGACGGCTCGCCCGCCGCCACCGCGGGGCTGAAGCCCGGCGACCTGATCGCCCGAATCGACGATTACCCGGTGAAGGGGCTGAAGCTGCACGACGCGGTGGCGCGCATGCGCGGCCCGGTCGGCACCTCGGTGGCGCTGACCCTGCGCCGCGCCAAGGAATCGCTGGTCCGGGTGAACCTGACCCGCGCCATCGTGCAGATCCGCTCCGTCCGCTACCGGCTGGAGGGCGACGTCGGCTACATCCGCATCGCCACCTTCAACCAGCAGACTTCGACCAGCCTGGACGAGGCGGTGGAGGAGCTGCGCCGCCAGTCCGGCGGCCGGCTGGCCGGGGCGGTCATCGACCTGCGCAACAATCTGGGCGGACTGCTGGACCAGGCGGTCAGCGTCTCCGACCGTTTCCTGGAGGCGGTGGACATCGTGACCGTGCGCGGCCGCAAGCCCATCGACAACCGCCGCTACGGCGGCACGCCGGGCGAGCTGCTGCCGGGGCTGCCGGTGGTGGTCGTGGTGAATTCCGGCTCCGCCTCGGCGTCGGAGATCGTGGCCGGCGCGTTGCAGGACCACAAGCGGGCGCTGGTCATGGGCGTGCGCACATATGGCAAGGGATCGGTGCAGACGCTGTCGCCGCTGCCGGGCGATGTCGGGCTGCGGCTCACCACGGCGCGCTACTACCGCCCGCACGGCGCGCTGGTGGATTGCTTCGGCGTCACCCCCGACGTCGAGGTGAGGGCCGCCAACGGAAACGCGGACGAGGTGCACGCCGATCCCGCGAGCTGCGACCCCAACGCCCCGCCGCCGCCGGTGGTGCGCTCCAGCCGGTGGGAGGACGTGTGCCCCAACAGCGCCCGCAGCCCCGCCACCGGGCCGGACGCCGACGTGCCGGTGCAGTGCGCCGCGGAATACATCCACGCCCGCAGCCAGGGCGCCATGCTGCCGCGGCGTTGATCATGGACCAAAGCCCTCTCCCCACCGGGGAGAGGGTCGGGTGAGGGTTACGACCGCTGGATCAGCTCGACCTTGTAGCCGTCGGGGTCCTCGATGAAGGCGATGATGGTGCTGCCGTGCTTCATCGGCCCCGGCGGGCGGGTGATCTTGGCGCCGGCCGCTTCCAGCGTCTTGCAGGTGCCGTAGATGTCGGGCACGCCGATGGCGATGTGGCCGTAGCCGGAGCCGATGCTGTAGGGCTCCGCCTGATCCCAGTTGTGGGTCAGCTCGATGACGGCGGTCGATGACTCCTCGCCATAGCCGACGAAGGCCAGGGTGAAGCGCCCGCCTTCGTAGTCGTTGCGGCGCAGCAGCTTCATGCCGAGCAGCCGGGTGTAGAAGTCGATGGATTTCTCCAGGTCGAAGACCCGGAGCATGGTGTGCAGGACGCGGAAACCCGCGGTGGTCTCGCTCATCTCTTCCCTCCAAGGTGGCGCGGCCCGGCGGCGATCACATTGAGCACCACGCGGGCGGCGCGTTCGCTGGGCGGGGCACCGCCCTGGCCGAGCCAGCCGGCCACGGCGGCCACGCCCTCGATCTGTTCGGCCCGCGCCGCCGGATCGTCCAGCAGCCGGGCCAGCGCCGGGGCGAGACGGTCGGCCCGGCAATCCTCCTGAAGCAGCTCCGGCACCAGCATGCGGTCCAGCATCAGGTTGACGAGGTTCACATAGCGCACCTGGATGAAACGGCGATAGAGCGCCACCGTCACAGGGTTGAGCCGATAGGTCACCACCGACGGCAGACCGGCCAGCGCCAGCTCCAGCGCCACGGTGCCCGACGCGGCCAGCGCCGCCTCCGACGCGGCGAAGGCGTCGTGCTTGGCGGCCTCCCCCTCCACGACGACGACCGGCAGCGGCCAGCCGGCGGTGTCGGCGGCGACCCGGTCGCGCACGGTGGCGACGGTGGGGATGGCGGCGACCAGCGTCGGGTGATCCGCGAGCAATCGCTCCAGCGTCTCCCGGAACACCGGCAGCAGCCGGCCGACCTCGCCCTGCCGGCTGCCCGGCAGGACGGTGACGACGCGGGCGTCGGGGGCCAGCCCGTGGGCGGCGCGGAACCGGGCGCCGTCGCCCTTGCCGGCCCCGCCCTCCACCACCGAATGTCCGACGAAGGTGCAGGGCAGCCCCTCCCGCTCGAACCAGGGCGGCTCGAAGGGAAGCACGGCCAGCAGATGGTCGTAGAGCCGGGCGTATTTCTTCGCCCGCCCCGGCTTCCAGGCCCAGACGGTGGGCGCCACGTAATGCACCAGGGGGATGCCGGCGTCCGACGCCCGCAGCTTCTTCGCCACCCGCGCGGTGAAGCCCGGCGAATCGATGCTGACCACCACGTCCGGCTTCAGCCGGCGGACCTCCGCCACCGTCTGGTCGATGCGGCGCAGCACGTTGGGGATGTGGGACAGCAGTTCCACCACGCCGAACAGCGCCAGCTCCGACTGCGGCACCAGCGTGTCCAGCCCCTCCGCCGCCATGCGCTCGCCGCCGATGCCGGCGAAGCGCACCGCACCCCCGGTCAGCCGCTTCAGCGCCGCCATCAGCCGCCCGCCGAGCGCGTCGCCCGACGGTTCCCCGGCGATCAGGAAGACCAAGGGTCCGGTCACTCCGGCACCTCCACCCCCACCACGAAGAGGCCGAGCCGGTCGGCCTCGGCTGCCACGCCGGCGCGGTCGATGATCAGGCTGCCCCCGGCCTGCACCGCGATGCCGCGCAGGCCCGCGGCGTGCGCGTTGCGCACGGTGTCGGTGCCGATGGCGGGCAGGTCGAGCCGGCGGTCCTGCTGCGGCTTCCTGGTCTTCACCAGCACCCCGCCGGCACCGGTTCGGGCAAGGCCGGCGCAGCGGGCGAGCATGGCGTCGGTGCCCTCCACCGCCTCCACCGCCAGCACGATGCCTTGCTGCACCACCGCACCCTGCCCCACGTCGAGCGCGCCCAGGCCGCGCGCCACCTCCACCCCGCGGGCGATGTCGACCCGCGCCTGCGCGTCGGGGGTCAAGCGGCCGACCGGTCCCGCGGGGGTGACGAGGTCGCGCAGGATCTCGTGCAGCCCGACGACGCGGAAACCCTCCCCCTCCAGCTCGCGCGCGATGGCGCGCAGCAGGCCGTCGTCACCGAAAGCGCGGGTGCCGATGCGGGCGATGAATTTGGCGGTGCGCCAGTCCGGCATCAGCTCGCCCAGGGTCGGGCGGCGCACCGGCCCGGCGAAGACCAGTTCCCCCACCCCTTCGCGCTTCAGCCGGTCGATCACGGTGCCGGCGGCGCCAAAACGGCTCCACAGATGCGGGAATCCCGTCACCGCCGCGGGGTCGGTGTGGCCCTCGAAGGCGACCATGAAGACGCCACGGCCGGCACCGCGCGCTGCGGCGGCCAGCATGCCGGGCAGCGTGCCGCCGCCGGCCAGTATGCCGAGCTTCGGGGCCGTGCCGGTGCCGACGGTCATCGACGCCGGGGCGACGGTCAGCCGCCCCCCTCCATCCGCGGCTGGCAAAGCGAGCGGGAGGCCTTGCTGCGGATGAAGCCGAGCACGTCGGCCACCAGCCCCTGCTCGCCGTACTGGCGCTCCACCTCCTCGATGCGGTCGGCGAAGGTGCCTTCCGACGCGAAGAGCAGGCGGTAGGCGGCGCGCAGGCCGCGCACGTCGTCCTTGGAGAAGCCGCGCCGCTCCAGCCCCACGAGGTTCAGGCCGGCGAGCCGCGCCCGCTCGCCCATCACCAGACCGAAGGGAATGACGTCGTTCTCCACCCCCGACATGCCGCCGATCATGGCGTGCGCGCCGATGCGCACGAACTGGTGCACCGCCGACAGCCCGCCGAAGAAGGCGTGATCGCCGACCACGACATGGCCCGCCAGCGTGGCGTTGTTGGCCATGATCACGTGGTTGCCGAGGATGCAGTCGTGCGCCACATGGGCGCCCATCATGAACAGGCCGTTGTCGCCCACTTTCGTCAGCATGCCGCCACCCTCGGTGCCGGGGTTCATGGTGACGTGTTCGCGGATGGTGTTGTTGCGGCCGATCTCCAGACGCGACGGCTCACCCTTGTACTTCAGGTCCTGCGGCCGGTGGCCGATGGACGCGAAGGGGAAGATGACGGTGCCGTCGCCGACGGTCGTCCGCCCCTCCACCACCACATGGGACAGGAGCTTCACCCCCGCGCCCAGTTCGACGTCCGGCCCGACCACGCAGAAGGGGCCGATCACGGCGCCCTCGCCAATGCGCGCGGCCGGGTCGACGACGGCGCTGGGATGAATGGTGGCGGTCATTTCTCGTCCAGGATCATGGCGGAATAGATGGCTTCGGCGACCAGCACGCCGTCGACCTTGGCCTCACCCTTGAACTTCCAGACATTGCCGCGCCGGCGCTGCTTGGAGACGTGGATGTGGATCTGGTCGCCGGGGGTGACCGGGCGGCGGAAGCGCGCTTCGTCGATGGTCATGAAATAGACCAGCTTGCCCTCGGCGTCGGGGCCGAGTGTCTGGACCACGAGAATCCCCGCGGTTTGCGCCATCGCCTCGACGATCAGCACGCCCGGCATGACCGGCCGGGACGGGAAATGACCTTGGAAATGCGGCTCGTTGATGGTGACGTTCTTGATGCCCACGGCGCTTTCGCCGGGCACCACCTGGACCACGCGATCGATCATCAGGAACGGGTAGCGGTGCGGGATCTTCCGCATCACCCCGAGGATGTCGATATCATCCGCCCGGTTGCTGTCGTCCGCCCGGTCGTTGTTGTCCGCCCGGTCGTTGTTGTCCGCTACGTCCATCGTCCGCACATCCGCTCTGGTAGCGCGCCGCCGTCCCGTCGGCGCCGCTTCGGCCTCGCCCTTCACGCCGGCACGTTGTGCCCCATTTCGCAAAGCGGTTCAACGGCCAAGCGCCCCGCCTCCGAACCGGTGGCGGGGCCTGCGACGATCACCGCGTCACTGCTTCGGGATGGTGACCGCGACCTTGGGAAGCTTCTTGTTCAGCCGGTCCATGACCGCGTCGGTCACATCGAGCTGCGCCTCGACCAGCACGAACTGGTGGCGGGCCAGCACGATGTTGGCGCCCTTGTCGCGCGCCATCTCGGCGATGATCTCGACCATCGCCTTCTGGACCTGGCCCATGCTGTCGTTCAGCGCACTGTCGAGCGCGCGCTTGCGCGACTGCACGGTGCGCTGGACGTCGGCGACCTGCTTCTCGAAATCGCGGCGGCGCTGGGCGAGCGCGTCGGCCGACAGCACGGTCTGCTGCTTGCGCAGCTCCTGCTCCGCCGTGCGCAGCTTGTCCTCGAGTGCCGCGATCTCCTTCTGATAGGTGTCGCGCTGCGTCTCGACAGCCTTCTGGATGCCCTTGGACGCCGCGGCCTCCTGCAGGATCTTCTGGACGTCCACCACCATGATGGTGGGGGCCTCCAGCTTCTGCGACGCCGCACCGGGGGCGGGCGTCGTCGCGGCGGGAGCCGCGGGGGCGGTCTGGGCGGCGGCGGGGAGCGCCGGAAGCGCCAGGGCGGCGGCGAGCGCCGCTCCGGCGAGGAGTCCCCGCATGGTGGTGACGGTCATTGTCAGAACCTGGTCCCAAAGCTGAATCGGAAATACTGGGTCTGATCGTAGCTTTCCTTCAGGATCGGGAAAGCCAGATCGACCCGGATGGGCCCGAGCGGCGAGCGCCACGATACACCGGCACCGGCCGCCAGGCGGATCGAATTCTCATCCGCCACCTTGGGGCTGTTGATGTCGGCGTCGGACAGGGTGCCGACGTCGGTGAAGGCATGGCCTTTCAGCCCGAATTCCTCCGGCAGGCCCAGCGGGAAGGACATCTCGACCGAGCCGCGGACGTAGCGCTGCCCACCGAGCGCATCGCTGGTGGTGGTGTCGCGCGGGCCGATGCCGGCGGTCTCGAAACCGCGGAAGGTGTCGCCGCCAAGGAAGAAGCGGTCGGCAAGGCTCACGTCCTCGCCCAACCCGACGATGTAGCCGACCTCGGCCGTGGTGGCGATCACCCAGCTGTCGTCGTCGGTCAGCGGCAGGTAATAGCCGCCGCCGATGCGCGTGCGCACGAAACGCTCCGATCCGCCGAGGCCGGCGAACTCCGCCGACACGCGGCCGAAGTAACCGGCGGTCGGCTGCAGGCGGCTGTTGCGGGCGTCGTACATCAGCTCGGTGCCGATCAGCGAGGTCACGCGCGTGCCCTCCTCCGCCTGGATGAACTCCGACGCGGTCGTGGGCACGTTGCTGATGTTGGTGCTCTGGAGCTGGTAGTAGAAGCGCTGGCGCAGGCGCTCCGACAGCGGCACCCCGAGGCGCAGCGCGAAGCCGGTGTTGCGCTCGTCGTAGCTCGACTCGTCCTGGTAGTCGCGCGTCCGGCGGAACAGATCGAAGCCCGCCGACATGTCGCGGTCGAGGAAGTAAGGCTCGGTGAAGCTGATGTCGTATTCCTGCCGGCTGCCCGAGATCGTCGCCCCGAAGCGCAGATCCTGGCCACGGCCCAGCAGGTTGCGCTCGCGGATCGAGAAGTCGCCCAACGGGCCGTCGGAGGTGGAGAAGCCGGCACCGAAGGAGATTTCACCGGTGGACTGCTCCGTCACCTCGACGTTGACGACCGAGCGGTCGGGCGCCGTGCCCGGCTGCGAGGTCACCTGCACCCGCTCGAAATAGCCCAGATCCTTGATGCGCTGCTCGGAACGGCGCAGCTTGGAGGTGTTGAACGGGTCGCCCTCGGCCACCATCACCTCGCGCCGGACGACCTTGTCCAGCGTGCGGACGTTGCCGGTGATGTCGATGCGCTCGACGAAGACGCGCGGTCCCTCGCCGATCTCGTAAGTGACGTCGATGGTCAGAGCGTCGCGGTTGCGGTTCACCTGGGGGCGGATGTCCACGAAGGCGTACTGCTGGTCGCCGACCGCGTTGGTGAGCTTGGTGATGGTGTTCTCGACGTCCTGGGCGTTGTACCAGTCGCCCTCGCGCGTCGTGACCACGGACTTCAGCGCCTCGGTGTCGAGCGCCCGCAGCGAGCTGCGGATGTCGACCTTGCCGAACTTGTAGCGCTGGCCTTCCTCGATGGTGAAGGTCACGATGAAGTCTTCGCGGTCCGGCGTCAACTCGGCCACCGCCGACAGCACGCGGAAATCCGCGTAGCCCTCGCGCAGATAGTAACGGCGCAGCAGCTCGCGGTCGAAGGTCAGACGATCGGGATCGTAGCTGTCGTCCGACGTCATGAACCGGTACCAGGCGCTCTCCTTCGTCTGGACGGCGCTGCGCAGCGTGCTGTCGCTGAACGCCTCGTTGCCGACGAAGTTGATGGCGCGCACGCCGGTGCGGGCACCCTCGTTGATCTCGAAGACCAGATCGACCCGGTTCTGGTCGAGCTGGATGATCTTCGGCTCCACCGTCGCCGCGAAGCGGCCCTGACGCCGGTAGATGTCGAGCAGGCGCTGCACGTCGTTCTGCACGCGGGTGCGGGTGTAGACCTGCCGCGGCTTGAGCTGGATCTCGCCCTGGAGCTGGTCGCTCTCGATGCGGCGGTTCCCCTCGAAGGCGATGCGGTTGATGATGGGGTTCTCCACCACCGCCACCACCAGCGTGTCGCCCTCGCGCCGCAGCACCACGTCCTGGAACAGGCTGGTGGCGAACAGCGCCTTCAGCGACTGGTCGATCCGGTCGGGGTCGAAGGGGTCGCCCGGCCGCACCGACAGATAGGTGCGCACCGTCGACTCCTCGATGCGCTGGGTGCCTTGGACGCGGATGTCACGGATGGTGCCGCCAGAGAAGACCTGGGCCACCTGGACACGATCGACCGGAAGAAGCGGACTGCCGCCGGCACCCGACTGTGCGTGTGCCAAAGAAATGCTTGTCGTGGCGCAGCCAGCCATAAGGCTGAGCGCCAGAACCCTGCTGGAAACGCGCAACGTCCGCCCCCCGGCTCTGATGGCTCTTAGGAAACCAGTCCTCTGAAGAAATCAACCACACGGAGCTGAACCAAGTCGTTCCACGTGGCGAAGACCATGAGGCTTAATACCAGAGCCAATCCGATGCGGAAACCGTATTCTTGCGCGCGCGGCCCGAGCGGTTTGCCGCGGACCTTCTCGATCGCGTAGAACATCAGATGCCCACCATCCAACATGGGCACCGGGAAAAGATTGATGAGGCCGAGATTGACCGACAGGAAAGCCATGAACCAGACGAGCGCGTAGAAACTCGTCTGCGCGACTTCCCCCGACATCTGCGCGATGCGGAGCGGCCCGCCCAGTTCTTCGGTGCCGCGGGAGCCTTCGACCATCTGGCCGACGGCGGTGAGTGTGCCGAAGGTCATATTCACGATCTCGCGCCCCGACTGCCACAGCGCGGACAATGGATCGTGCACCACCTGCTCGGTCCCGCCGCGGGTGATTCCGAGCAGCCCGATGCGGTGGACGTTGCCGAATCGGTCGGTCACCTCCGACACGTCGGGGGTCGCGGTCAGCGTCACCGGCCGGCCGTCGCGCTCCACCACCACCGTCAGCGGACGGCCGGGATTCATGGTGATGATCTGGCGGATTTCCTCGAACCGGGCGATGCCGGTCCCGTCGATCTCCTTCACCAGGTCGCCCGGCCGCAGGCCTGCACGCTCCGCCGCACTGCCGGGCTGGATTCCGCCCACGTCGGCGGGGGTGAAGGGCTGCCCCGCCGTCATGAACAGCACGGCCAGCACCAGCAGGGAGAAGATGAAGTTCGCCGCCGGCCCCGCCGCCACGATGGCGGCGCGGGCTCCCAGCGGCTTGTGGTGGAAGGAGACGCGCCGCTCCTCCTCCGTCATGCCGCGCACGTCGCCGGGGGTGGAGGCGGCGTCGGCATCACCGAACATCTTGACATAGCCGCCAAGTGGAATGGCGCTGAACTTCCACCGTGTGCCGGTGCGGTCGTTCCAGCCGAACAGCTCCGGCCCGAAGCCGATCGAAAACACCTCGATGCGCACGCCGTTGCGCCGCGCGACCAGGTAATGCCCCAGCTCGTGCACGAACACGAGCACCGTCAGCACCAGAAGAAAGGCGAGAACGGAGGTCCAGAAACCGCCGAGGATAGCCATGTGAGCCTTTGACACCTGTCCTGCCGGCCCGCCGCCGCGGCCGGCGTTCCCGTCACGGAGCCGCCGGTCGCCCGGCGGTCATCGGCCGGCTGTGAGGCCGGTGGCGCAGCGGCGCGCCTCCGCGTCGATCCGACGCACGCCCTCCAGATCGGAGGGAGCGTGGTGCGGCAGCTCTGCCAGCGTGTCCTCGACGACGCGTTCGATGTCGAGGAACCCGATGCGGCGGTCGAGGAAAGCCTGCACCGCCACTTCGTTCGCAGCGCTAAGGATAGTGGGCGCACCGCCGCCGCTTTGCAAGGCCGCGCGCGCCAGCCGCAGCGCCGGGAAGCGCTCGGGATCCGGCGCCTCGAAGGTGAGGGTTCCGGCCTTCGCCAGGTCGAGCCGCTCGGCCGGTGTGGCGATGCGCTCCGGCCAGGCCAGCGTGTAGGCGATGGGGGTGCGCATGTCGGGCGTGCCGAGCTGCGCCAGCACCGAGCCATCCACATACTCCACCAGCGAATGCACCACCGACTGCGGGTGGACCAGCACGTCGATGCGCTCCTCCGGCACGTCGAAGAGGAAATGCGCCTCGATGATCTCCAGCCCCTTGTTCATCATGGTGGCGCTGTCGATGGAGATCTTGGCGCCCATGTCCCAGGTCGGGTGGCGCACCGCCTGCTCCGGCGTCACCGTCGCCATGAAGGCGCGGTCGTGCGTGCGGAACGGCCCGCCCGACGCGGTGAGCACCAGCCGACGGATCCCGCCGGGGCGTGCGAAGTCGAAGCACTGCCAGATGGCCGAATGCTCGCTGTCCACCGGCAGCAGGGTGGCGCCGTGGCGGCGCACCTCCTCCATCATCAGGCAACCGGCGCAGACCAGCACCTCCTTGTTGGCGAAGGCGACGGTGGCGCCGCGCCGCACCGCGGCCAGCACCGGCTCCAGCCCGGCGGCGCCGACGATGGCCGCCATCACCCAATCCGCCGGCAGCGACGCCGCCTCCGCCACCGCCTCGGCCCCCGCGGCGGCGCGGATGCCGGTGCCGGCGAGCGCGTCCCTGAGGTCGGCGTAGGCGGCGGGATCGGCGACCACGGCCAGCTTGGCGCCCAGCTCGCGCGCCTGGCGCGCCAGCAGGGCCACGTTGCGGTTGGCGGTCAGCGCCTCAACGGCGAAGGCGCCGGGGTCGCGGGCGACGAGGTCGATGGTCTGTGTGCCCACCGAGCCGGTGGACCCCAGGATCGTCACCCGGCGCGGCTCCCGCCCGCCGTCCTGCGTCACCACCATGCGAGTTGCGCCCCCAGGGTCGCGTGGAACAGGGCCAGCACCGGGGCCGCGACCAGAAGCCCGTCGATGCGGTCCAGCAGCCCCCCGTGTCCGGGGATGAGCCGGCTGCTGTCCTTCACGTTGTAGCGCCGCTTCAGCGCCGATTCAAAAAGGTCGCCGCCCTGGCTGACCACCGCGACCAGCCCCCCCAGCAGCAGCGCCGCCACCGCCGAGCGGGCGTCGGACCCGATCGCGACGGCAAGTCCGATCAGGGCCGCGGCGACGGTGCCGCCGATCAGGCCAGCCCAGGTCTTCTTCGGGCTGATGCGCGGGGCCAGTTTCGGCCCGCCGATGCTGCGGCCGGCGGCGTAGGCGCCGATGTCGCAGGCCCAGACGGCCAGCATCAGGAACAGGAAGAGACCGAGGCCGGCCGACGGCGCGTCGCGCAGCCACAGCAGCCCGACCACGCCCAACCCGACATAAGGCACCCCCAGCCCGGCGACCCAGCGGTCCTCGCCGCCGGCAACGGCGCCGGCAGCGGTGCCGAGCACCAGACAGGCCACCGCCGCAGGTGCGGCGCCGGCGACAGCGTACAGGGCGATGACGGCGAGCACCGCCGCACAGGCGAGAAGGCGCGCCGGCTCCGGGCGGTCGAGACGCGCGTTTTCGGAACGGCCGACAATGGCCATCCACTCGTGCACGGACAGCACGGAGACGACGGCGACCACCGCCAGGAAGACCCATCCACCGGCCCACACGGCGGCGAGGACCGGCGGCCCCAGGGCGAGCGCCGACCAGACGCGTGTCCGGAGATCGCCCGCCCTACCGGGGACCGGCCGTGGCGCCGAAGCGGCGCTCTCGCCGGTGGAACTCTTCAATCGCCGCCTCCAGGTCGCGCTTGGTGAAGTCGGGCCACAGCGTATCGACGAACACGAATTCCGCGTAGGCCGATTGCCACAGCAGGAAATTGCTGATCCGCTTCTCGCCGCTGGTGCGAACGATCAGGTCGGGGTCGGGAATGCCGGCCGTGTAGAGCCGGTCGGTGACCATGGTTTCGTCGATGGCGGCGGGGTCGAGCGCGCCGGCCTTCGCCTCCTCCGCCAGCCGCCGGGCCGCCTCGGCGATCTCCTGCCGGGAACCATAGCTGAGCGCGACCACCAAAGTCAGGCGCCGGTTGTCGCGGGTCTTCGCTTCGGCCCCGTCGATCAGCTCGATGATGTCGGGGGCGAGCCGGCGGCGGTCGCCGATCACCCGCAACCGCACGCCGCCCTTGTGCAGCGACGCGATCTCGCTGCGCAGATAGAAGCGCAGGAGATGCATGAGGTCGGTGACCTCCTCCTCCGGCCGGCGCCAATTCTCCGACGAGAAGCTGAAGATGGTCAGGTATTCGATGCCGAGTTCGCGCGCGTTCTCCACGAGCGCACGCACCGACTCCACACCCTTGCGGTGGCCGGCGGTGCGCGGCAGGCCGCGTGCTTTGGCCCAGCGGCCGTTGCCGTCCATGATGACGGCCACGTGCCGCGGTGGAACGGGGCGATCGTCGGGGGGGTTCATGGCCTCTGCGCCCACCTTCCCTCAGACCTGCATGATTTCCTTTTCCTTGTGCGCCAGCGCCTCGTCGACCAGCTTGATGTGCTGGTCGGTCACGCCCTGCACCTTGTCCGACCAGACCTTCAGCTCGTCCTGGCTGATGTCGCCCTTCTTTTCCGCCTTCTTCAGCGCGTCCATGCCGTCGCGGCGCACGTTGCGCACGGCCACACGGGCCTGCTCGGCGTATTTGTGGGCGACCTTGGCCAGCTCGGCCCGGCGCTCCTGGCTCAGATCCGGGATCGGCACGCGGATCGTCTGCCCCTCGGTCTGCGGGTTGAGGCCCAGACCGGAGTCACGGATGGCCTTCTCCGTCGCCTTGACCAGCGAGCGGTCCCAGACGCTGACGGTGATCATGCGCGGCTCCGGCACGCCGATGGTGCCGACCTGGGACAGCGGCATGCGGTTGCCATAGGCCTCCACCACCACCGGCTCCAGCAGGGCCGTCGAAGCACGGCCGGTGCGCAGGCCGCCGAGTTCCTTCTTGAAGGCGTCGAGGGCACCGTCCATGCGGCGCTTGACGTCGGCAATGACTTGATCAGTCACGGCTCACTCCCTGGATTCCGTTATGATCGTGTAACGGCCACGCCCGGCCATGACTTCCGCGAAGGCGCCCGCCGTGTGGATCGAGAAGACCAGTATGGGGATTCGGTTCTCGCGCGCCAAGGAAATGGCGGACGCGTCCATGACCTGAAGGTCCTTGGACAGCACGTCGAGGTAGGTGAGCCGGTCGTAGCGTTCGGCATCCGGCACCTTCTTGGGGTCGGCGGTGTAGACGCCGTCCACCTGCGTCGCCTTCAGCAGCGCGTCGCAGCCCATTTCCGACGCGCGCAGCGCCGCCGCGGTGTCGGTGGTGAAGAAGGGGTTGCCGGTGCCGGCCGCGAAGATCACCACGCGGCCCTTCTCCATGTGCCGGATGGCGCGGCGGCGGATGTAGGGCTCGCACACCGACGACATCGGGATGGCCGACTGCACGCGGGTGCTGACCCCCTTGCGCTCCAACGCACTCTGCATGGAGAGCGCGTTGATGACGGTGGCCAGCATGCCCATGTAGTCGGCGGTTGCCCGCTCCATCCCGCCCGCGGCACCCTTGATGCCGCGGAAGATGTTGCCGCCGCCGATCACCAGGCAGACCTGGACGCCCAGCGCGGTGACTTCCTTCACCTCGTCGGCGACCTCGTTCACCATGCCGGGGTCGAGACCGAAATCCCTCGACCCCATCAGCGCCTCACCCGAAACCTTCAGAAGCACCCGTTTGTAGCGAACGCCCTCGCGGGGCTCCTGACTCGGGGACGCTTGGTCCATGGCGGCGGCTCTCCCTGGGTGGCGCGCAATCAGGCGACAGGCGGTCAGGCGGTCGGCTGGGTGCCGGCGGCGGCGGCCACCTCGGCGGCGAAGTCGGCCTGGGCCTTCTCGATGCCCTCGCCCAGCGCGAAGCGGGCGAATCCGGTCAGCTTCACCGGGGCGCCGACGTCCTTCGCGGCGGCCTCGACCACCTTGCGGACCTTGGTCTCGCCGTCGATCACGTAGGTCTGCTCGAGCAGCACGACCTCTTCGTAATATTTGCGCACGCGTCCCTCGACCATCTTCTCGATGATGCTCTCGGGCTTGCCCGACGCGCGGGCCTGCTCGATCAGCACGGCGCGCTCGCGGTCGAGGTTGGCGGTGCTGACGTCGGCGATGTCCAGCGCGTCCGGACGGGCGGCGGCCACATGCATGGCGATCTGTTTGCCCAGCTCCATCAGCTTGCCCTGGTCGCCGGTCGACTCCAGCGCCACCAGCACGCCGATCTTGCCCAGGCCCGGCGCGGTCGCCTGGTGGACGTAGGTCGCCACCACACCGGCCGGCACCGACAGGCGGGCGACGCGGCGCAGGTTCATGTTCTCGCCGACGGTGCCGATCAGGCTCGCCAGCTCCTCCTGCACGGCATGGCCGGTGCCGGGGTAGGCGGTCTGCTTCAGCACCTCGAGCTCGCCGGTGCCGGCGACGGCCAGCTCGGCCACGCGGGCGGCGAAGGCCTGGAACTTGTCGTTGCGGGCGACGAAGTCGGTCTCGGCGTTCACCTCGACCACCGCGCCGGCGGTGCCGGCGGTGGCGACGGCGACCAGACCCTCGGCGGCGATGCGGCCCGACTTCTTGGCGGCGGCGGCGAGGCCCTTCTTGCGCAGCCAGTCGACCGCGTCCTCGAGGTTGCCAGCGGTTTCGCCGAGCGCCTTCTTGCAGTCCATCATGCCGGCGCCGGTCTTCTCGCGCAGTTCCTTCACAAGCGCGGCGGAAATCTCGGCCATGGTTCGCCCCTTCTTTCCCAAACGGTCGGTATCGGTACTCAACAAAAAAGCAGCCGGGCGGCTCGCGCGGCCCGGCTGCCCCTAAACCACGGATCAGCCCTGGACGGCGGCGGCTTCGGCTTCCACCACGTCCTCGTCCTCGGGCAGCGCCTCGGCCGGAGCCTCCTCGCGGCTGCCCACGTCGATGCCGGCGGCGACCATCTCGGCCTGCAGGCCGTCAAGCACCGCACCGCCGACCAGTTCGCAGTAGGTGTCGATGGCGCGCAGCGCGTCGTCGTTGCCGGGGATCGGGAAGGCCACGCCGTCCGGATCGGAGTTGCTGTCGATCACCGCCACCACGGGGATGCCAAGCTTGTTGGCCTCCTTCACCGCGATGGATTCCTTGTTGGTGTCGATGATGAACAGGATGTCGGGCAGGCCGCCCATCTCCTTGATGCCGCCCAGCGCGCGCTCCAGCTTCTCCTGCTCGCGGGTGAGCTGCAGAATCTCGCGCTTGGTCAGACCCGAGGTGTCGCCGGCCAGACGCTCTTCCATCTCGCGCAGGCGCTTGATCGACTGGGAGATGGTCTTCCAGTTCGTCAGCATGCCGCCGAGCCAGCGGTGGTTGACGTAGTATTGGCCGCAGCGCGAGGCGGCATCGGCCACCCGCTCCTGCGCCTGGCGCTTGGTGCCGACGAAGAGCACGCGGCCACCGCCGGCAACCACGTCGCGCACCGCCTGCATGGCGCGGTGCAGCATGGGCACCGTCTGCTCCAGGTCGATGATATGGACCCCGTTGCGCACGCCGAACAGGTACGGCTGCATCTTGGGGTTCCAGCGGCGGGTGTGGTGGCCGAAGTGCACGCCGGCTTCCAGGAGCTGGCGCATGGTGAAGGACGGCATAGCCATGGAAAAAGGTCCCTTTTCCGGTTGCTCCGCCGCGGGCCTTCGGTTCCTTTGGGGCATGGAGCCTTGGGGAACACCGGATGGAACCGACGGCGCAACGCCGAAGGTCCGCCAGCCCGCGTGAGGTTTTGACGACGGCGCCTTCATAGCCCCTCGCCGATACCAATGCAACAGGAAGGATGGGGGTGGTCCGCGCGGCACAGCCCGTCAAGGCAGTGCCGCGCGGACCCGTCACGCCGGCATGACCCTGCCGTCCCAGATCTTGATCGGCTTGCCGCAGAAGGTGGTCAGCGTGAAGCCGCCGCCTTCGGCGTAGCACACCGACTGCTCCTGCAGGATCGACACGGCGATCGCCTCGCCCAGCGACATCGAGCGGGTGTAGTCGGTCCGCCAATGGACGCCGGCGCCGTTGCGGCCGATGGCGATGTTGGCCGCCAACTTGTTCAGCTCGCCGCCGACGGTGAGGCCGGGGGCCTTGGGGTCGGGCACCAGGGCCGTGCCGTCGGCGTTGGGCACCACCGGGTCGGGCAGCGCGTCCTCTTCGTTGAACCACGCCTTCAGGATGGTGACGCAGGCTCCCGCCACGGTGGCATGGCCGGCGCCGTAGGCCGGATGCATGGGGCTGCCCTCCGGGAAGGCCTGCGGCAGGAACCAGCCGCCCGTCCCCGACAGCACCGCCGACCCGGCCGCGGACTCGAGCAGGCTCTTGTGCACGTAGTTGTCGAGGTTGACCCCGGTGCCCGCCGCCTTGAGCCGCAGCAGCGCGTCGATGCGACCGCCGAACATCTCCGGCCGCAGCCGCCTGTGCACGAACCATTTCTGGAACCACACGGCCTTCAGCGCCCGGGTCGCCACCTCGGTGACGAGGCTCAGGATGTGCGGCCCGCCGTAGGTGCCGAAGCCGATCTGCTTCTTGGCGGTCGCGTAGGGGTTGTCCTTGTCGATGCCGATCACGCCGCGGCCCTGGAGCTCCAGAAGGATCAGGCAGGCATTGAAGTAGGCCTGGTAGAGCGCGTCGAAATGCACGTAGGTGGCGAGGTCGCGCAAGTTGCGGATGTAGCGCCGCTCCGTGTCGAAACGGTCGACGCCGCCGACGTCGGCACCGCGCTGAACCGCAAGGTAGCTGTCCCGCGTCGTCATGTAGTCGATGCCGGCGACCGCCGTCTTCTGCCGCTGGTCGATGGTCTGGGTGCCGAAGATGGCCGGCTTCAGCATGAACTGCGAAAGGTAGTGACCCTTCAGATCGCCGGGGGTAGAGCCGCGGAACAGCGTGCCCGGCGTCACCTTGCCATCCGCGCGCGGCCCGGTGAAAGCGCCGAGCGCCCCGACATCCTTCGCCGCGATGGCGGCCAGCGGATCGGAGTCGTAGGCGGTGAAGGCGGTGTCGCGCAGCAGCGCCATCCAGTAGAGCTCGACCATCTCCGCCGCCGACTCCGGCCCGGCCACGACCGGCGCCGGCGCGCAGGTGAAGTCCCAGGCGTCGCCGCCGTTGAGGTCGAACGCCAAGCCGGCTAACGGGTTCACGAAGGGCCGCGGGCGCGCCACCGTGGCGCGGGGGATCTGGTCGATGGCGGCGATGGTGCCGGGGCCGGCCGGGCTGTTCATCGCCGTCATCAGGGCGGACACGAACGCCCGGTAGGCGGCCGCGTTCACCGCCCCCCTGTCGTCGTGCTCCAAGCCCTTCGAGAAGTTGCCGAAAAAGGGGAACAGCGGATCCCCGGCGTACTTCGCCTCGTCGCCGTTGTCCTGGTGCGGGGCGAAGAGGGGAGCCGAGAAGGCGCCGCCCCCGTCACAGGTCAGCGGGAAATTCCCGGGTTGGCGAGGCCCGAAGATCCCATCGGCCACATTCACGCGCTTGATGCGGGCGAGGCCGTGGCGCATGTTCAGCACGGCTGCCGGCTTTTCCTTGTCGTTCATGGAGCTCCCCTGTTCGTTGCGGTGCCATCACGGGCACGACCCCGCTCCGTCGCGCCCCGGACAGGCCGGATGCGCGTCATGGAGCCGCGCTGCGGCGCGGCACCGCAGCGATTGATCGATGGCGGATATTGATAACCCGATGACATTTACTTTGTTTAGGCAATCCGTGCTTTTCAACATGAAAAGAAAATCCGAATTACACAAATAAACTTCCAATATTCACATACGCTGGTGTTCTGACCTTGTCCGGTGGTTCCGGTGGCGCGGGGCGTCGCCACTCCACACTCGTCCCTGGTGGGCGAACCGCGGCGGCGCTATGGTGGCGCGCCGAACAGGACAGGAACCTCCACACGATGCCCACCGGTACCGCCATCCGCCCCGCCACCCGTGCGGGCGCTGTCCGGCGCGGCCGGCTGCTGCCGCTCGTCACCGCGTCGCTCCTGCTCGCCGTGGCGTGGCCGGTGCTGACCGACGGGCTGCCGCCGCTGGCCGATTACGTCAACCACCTCGCGCGCATGCACGTGATCGCCGGCATCGACGCCGACCCGCTGCTGGCCCGCTTCTACGAGATCCACTGGGCCATCATCCCCAATCTGGTGATGGATCTGGTGGTGCCGCCGCTGACCCGGATCGTGGACGTGTATGTCGCCGGGCAAGTCTTCCTGCTCGCCACCGTGGTGCTGATGGTGACCGGGCCGATGGTGGTGCAGCGGGTGCTGTACGGGCGCCTGTCGCCCTGGCCGCTCGTCGCCTTCCCCTTCGCCTACAACGGCATCCTGCTGTACGGGCTGATGAACTATCTGTTCGGGGCGGGGCTGGCGGTGTGGGGGCTGGCCGGCTGGATCGCGCTGCGCGAGGGGCCGGCGTGGCGCCGCGGGCTGCTGTCGGCGGTGATGGTGCTGGCGCTGTTCGCCTGCCACCTGTTCGCGGTCGGCGTCTACGGCATGGCGCTGCTGGCCTACGAGCTGTGGCGTGCCTGGCCGGAAGGACGGGCGTGGCCGCGCGTGCGGCCGGCCGACGCGCTGGCCTTCGCCCTGCCCTTCCTGCCGGTGATCCCGCTGATGCTGGCGAGCCCGACGCTGGGACTGTCGTCGGAGAACATCTGGGAATCGAGCGGCAAGATCCAGGGGCTGTTCACGGTCGTGCAGACCTATTGGGACGCCTTCGACCTTGCCGTCGCGGCGCTGATGGTCGGGCTGGTGGTGTCGGCCGCCGGGCGCGGGCTGCTGCGCATGCACCCGGCCGGCTGGGTTCTGCTGGCGGTGTCGGCGGCCGTGTATCTCGCCATGCCGCGCATGCTGTTCGGCTCCTGGATGGCCGACCAGCGGCTGCCCATCGCGGTGCTGTTCCTGGCGCTGGGCTTTGTCCGTTTCGAGGGGCGCGACCGCGCCTTGCGGCTGGCCTTCTACGCCATCGTGCTCGGCCTGACGCTGGTGCGGGTCGTGGACGTGCAGGTGAACTGGCAGCGGCTGCGCGCCATCGACCTGGACTTCAAGGAGTCGGTCGGGCTGATCGAACCGGGGGCCGTGGTGCTGGTGGCGCACGCCGACCGGCCCTCCGGCGACGAGATCAGCAACGCCGGGCTGAGCCACGCCCCCTGCATCGCCATGATCGAGCGGCAGGCGCTGGTCTCCACCGCCTTCACGGTGCAGGGCAAGCAGGTGCTGGACGTCCGTCCCGACTTCCGCGACCGGGTCGACGCGCTGGACGGCGACCCGCCGACGGTGCGCCAGCTCCTGGCGTCGGCCGACGGCACGGCGCCCGACCGGCGGCCCGCCTATTGGGACGCCTGGCCCGACCGCTACGACTATCTCTACATCCTCTACACCAGCGGCCAGCCGAACCCGGACCCGGACCGGCTGACCCTGCTGCACGACGGCGGGCGCTTCCAGCTCTACCGCATCGGGAAACCGGCGGAGACCGAGGAGGACGGCACCTGGGAGTGACGGCGCCGGTTCACCCCAGCCAGCCGAGATGCTCGAGCAGAATGCTCGACCCCAGCCCGATCAGCACCACACCGCCCAGCATCTCCACCGCCCGGCCGAAGCGGGCGCCGACCGCGCGCCCGATCAGCAGGCCGGCGGTCGCCATGACGAAGGTGGTGAAGCCGATCGACAGCGCGATCAGCAGCATGTCGGCGCCGAGGATCGCCAGCGACACGCCGACCGCCGCGGCGTCGATGCTGGTGCCGATGGCGACCGCCACCAGCGTCCAGCGGCCGGTGCGTGCCGCCGGCGCCGTGCCGTCCCCGGTGCCGGATGCACGCAGCGCCTCCCACAGCATCTTGCCGCCGACCATGGCCAGCAGGGAAAAGGCGATCCAGTGATCGACCGCCGCCATGGCGCCGGCGGCGGCCAGACCAAGCGCCCCGCCGACCAGCGGCGTCACCGCCTCCACCGCGCCGAAGACGGCCCCGCCCCGCACCGCCGCCGGGAAGTCCGGTCGCAGCGACGCCCCCCGCCCGATCGCGGCGGCGAAGGCATCGGCGGACATGCCGAGCGACAGCACGGCGATGGACATCGGGGTCATGGCGGGCACCACCGGGCGAAGACCGAACGCCGGAAACCCCGGCCGGATCGGGGCTTCCTGCGCGCTGGCGCCCCGGAGGAACGGGGAGCGGAGAAACAATCCGCAGAACGCGCAAATCACCGTGGCCGGTTTCGGCCGTGACCGCGCGTGCTGCCAGCGGCGCGGACAATAGAAAGACGGATTCGTCCAGTCAACGCACATGGACAGCGCTGTAAAACCACCCCCGCGGCGCAGAAAAGCCGGATTGGCGAACGTTTATGCCATGGCTTAACTTCAAAGCCGGCGGCAGCCGCGCGTCACTTCATGAAGCGCAAAACCAGCCGCATGATGCGCGGCATGGTCTTCGGCCGCAGCAGGCGCGGGTCGTAGCCGGCCATGCGGCGGTCGTTCTCCTCCAGGCACAGCACGAACAGGTCGCGGGCGCTGGCGTCGATGCCCATCGCCTTGTGCCCGGTGGCGGTGAAATTCTCGTCCTTCTTCGTGTCGCCCTTGCCGCCGCCCATGTCGCGGGCGGTCTGCAGCCGGTCGAAGGAGATCGTCGCCCACACCGCCAGCCGCTTCAGGTCGAACCAGGGCCGCCGCCACAGCGGCAGGTTGGCGCGGTGCCAGGCCACCCAGTTGACGAAGAAGATGATGTGGCGCGCCTCCTCCTGGATCACCGGCTCGAAGGTGTCGACCAGCTCGCGCGGGAAGAAGCCGGAGCGTTCGGCCAGCGCGAACAGGCCGAAGGCGAAGAAGCTGTCCATGCACTCGCTGTAGCCGGTGCGCAGGAACGCCCATTCCGGGTCGCGCGGGCGGACATACTCCGGCTCCGGCTCCAGCGTGATGCCGTAGAAGGCGACGAGGCGGGACAGCACCTCCTTGTGCCGCCCCTCCTCCCAGGCGTCGAGCGTCACCGCCTTGTTGAGCAGCTCGTCGCGGATGGTGTCGGCGTAGCTCTGCACCCGGAGCTTGGCCCGCCCCTCCGTCTGCACCGCCATGTCCCAGATGGGCAGCGACACCAGCCGGTCGCGGGCGTCCGGCTCCAGGTCGGGCCAGCGGATGACCGACGGCTTGTAGGGGTTGTGGGTGGCCAGCAGCATGTCGCAGAACAGCCGCTTGTGCGCGGCCGAGCCGATGCGGATGGCGCCGGGATCCGATCCGGTCCAATGGCGCATGGCGTGGTCGGCGGCGGCCACGAGCTGCGGATCGAGGCTGGTCACATCGGTCATGGCACGCTCCCGCGGGGGCTGGTCAGGCGCGAGGGAGGGTACGGACCCGACCGGGCGGGCGTCAACCGTCACCAGCACCGCCTTAAGCAACCAAAGATTGTTCAACGCGGCACGGACTGAATTTCACGTTTACAGGTTGGTAATCTTTACATTCTAACCATTAGCACTCTGAAACAAATTGACGGCAAATTCCGGTTGCTTGAAATTTTATTTCACAACCGGATACGCCGGCTACCGGTGCCGCACCATGCCCTTCTGGACCCGCCGCTCCCCCGCCGAACCCGTCGCCGATACGACCGCCACCCGGCCGGCCCCGGTCGATCTCGCCCCTCTCATCCGCGCGCTCGCGGACGGTCAGTATGTCCGCATCCCCGACGCCGCGGGCGACACGGCGCGGGCCTTGCGCGATCTGGCCGGCGTGCTGGAGCGCCAGAGCTTCGACGAGCTGAAGGCCCTGGTCGATGTTTCCGTCCAGTGCGGCGGCGCGCTGGTGTCGGTGATCACGCTGATGCGCGACACCCGGGTGATCAGCGACCGCAGCCAGGGCATCGCCGCCGCCGCGCAGGAGATGGTCGGCTCGGTGCAGGAGATCGCCCGTCTCGGCGAACGCACGGCCGGCGAGGCGCGGTCGATGCGCGGGGTGGCGGCCGACGGGTTGGGGGCGGCGGAGCGCGCGGTGGCGTCGATGGACCGCATCGCCGCCGCGGTCGGCGACGCCTCGTCCAAGGTGGAGTCGCTGGCCGAGGCGTCGAGCAGCATTGGCAGCATCGTCAAGGAGATCGAGGCGATCGCCAGCCAGACCAACCTTCTGGCCCTCAACGCCACCATCGAGGCGGCACGCGCCGGTGAGGCCGGCAAGGGCTTCGCCGTGGTGGCGACGGAGGTCAAGAACCTCGCCGGCCAGACCGCCGACGCGACGGAGGAGATCCGCCGCCGCATCGAACAGATCCGCGCCGACATGGACACCATCGTCCGCTCCATGCAGGTCAGCTCCGAAGCGGTGCAGCAGGGTGGCTCGGTGATCGCCGAGTCCGGACGCCACATCCGCGCGGTGGAGCAGCGGATCGACGGCATCACCGGCGGCGTCGCCGAGATCGCCAGTGTGCTCACCCAGCAGCAGGCCGCGACTCACGAGGTGGCCGGCGGCATCCAGACCGTCGCCGACATGGTCGCCCACTCCGCCACCGCGATCGACCAGCTGACCCAGGCCATGACCGCCAGCGACGGCGCCATCAGCGCCGCGCTTGAAGCGCTGATGACCCGCGACTTCGCGGGCAAGGTCGTGCAGATCGCCAAGGCCGACCATGTCCGCTTCAAGAGAGGCATCTACGAGGCGCTGGCCGGCCGCTCCAGGCTGCGCGCCGACGGGGTGGCCGACCACCACCACTGCCGGCTGGGCAAATGGTACGACGGCGTGCAGGATCCCGCCGTCCGTTCCTCCCCGGCTTTCCGCACGCTGGAGGCGCCGCACCGCCGCTTCCACGAAGCCGGCAAGGAGGCGCTGACGCTGCTGGAGCGCGGCGACCCCGACGCGGCCCTGCTGCGCCTGGACGAGGTGGAACGTCTGTCGGACGAGGTGCTTGGGCTTCTCGACCAGCTCGCCGCGCAGATCGCCCGGCGGTAACGGCCGCGGCCGCGCTTATGGCTTCGTTAAGCGCCCCGTGCCACCATCGTACGGGAAAATTCGCGGGAGCGGGGGCATGGCGGCGGACGGCGAATTCGGGCGGCACCGGCCGCGGATCGGTCTGGCCCTGGGCGGCGGCGTGGCGCGCGGCTGGGCGCACATCGGGGTCCTGCGGGCGCTGAAGCGCTACGGCATCGAACCGGATATCGTGTGCGGCGCCTCGGTCGGCGCGCTGGTGGGCGGGCTGGCCCTGGCCGGACGGCTGGAGGTGCTGGAAGAGTGGGTCCGCTCGCTCAACCGGCTGAAGATCATCAGCTACATGGACCTGCGGGTGACCGCCGGCGGTCTGATCGGCGGCCATAAGCTGGTGTCGGAGATGCGCCAGCACCTCGGCGAGTTGCGCATCGAGGACCTGCCGGTGCCCTATTGCGCGGTCGCCACCGATCTGGTGACCGGGCACGAGGTGTGGCTGCAGCGGGGCGACATCGTCGACTCCATGCGCGCGTCCTTCGCCCTGCCGGGGGTGTTCCCGCCGGTGCGGGTGGACGGCCGCTTCCTGGTCGATGGTGCGCTGGTCAACCCGGTGCCGGTGTCGGCCTGCCGGGCGCTGGGCGCACAGATGGTCATCGCGGTCAACCTTGCCGGCGATCTGCTGGGCAAGGCCCGGCGTCCCGGAGCCGCCATCCCGACGGCCGCCGGCTTCGACCTGCTGAAGCTGATCGAGGAGGCCCAGCCCGCGGCGCGCGCGGCGTCGCCGATCGGCGCGTTGACGCGGCGGCTGTTCCGGCGCGACTACGACGGGCCCAGCGTGTTCGGTGTTATGGTGTCGTCCTTGAGCATCATCACCGACCGCATCACCCGCTCACGCCTGGCCGGCGAACCGCCGGACGTACACATCGCCCCCCGGCTGGGCCACATCGGCCTGCTGGAGTTCGACCGCGCGGACGAGTGCATCCGCGAGGGGGTGGAGGCGGTCGAGCGCGTCCTGCCCGATCTGCACGACGCGCTCGCCGTCTTCAGCGCCCACAAGGGCTGACACCGGGCCCCGATGAGTGCAGCTCATCGGGGCCCGGTTGGGCCGTTGAGGCCCCGCGGGCTCGTGCCCGCGAAGCCAAGGCACGCGGAAGCGGGCCGCCCGGCGTGTGAGGGACCATTGATCGTTCACGATCAATGGAACTTCGCGATGATCAGTCCAGGGCGTTGCCGATGATGGCGCCGCCGACGCCGCCGATCACCGCACCGCGGGTGCCGTCCACCGCATAGCCGCCCGCGGCCCCGGTGGCGCCGCCGATGGCGCCGCCGGTCGAACAGGCACCCAGCGCCAGAAGCATGGCGGCAACTCCGATCAGTCGAAGACGAGACATTGGGCTCCTCCAATGGGGTTCTGTCGTCCGTAAACGCTCCAGACGCCGAAATGCTTCCGCCCTCCTCCGGATGCGCCCTTTCGGAACCGCGTGGCACCGGCTTCGTTGAAGGCGCAGCAACCAGGATAAGGGGAACCACCATGAACATCCGCAAGACGGCGATCTGCGCCGCGATGGCCCTGGGTCTGGCCGCCTGCGAGAGCGGAAGCGGCGGCGGCATCAGCGGCAGCACCGTCGGCACGCTGGGCGGCGCCGCGGCCGGCGGCCTGCTCGGCTCGCAGTTCGGCGGCGGCACCGGCAAGCTGGCGGCGACCGCGGTCGGCACGCTTCTGGGCGCGCTCGCCGGACGCGAGGCCGGACGCCGGCTGACCGAAAATGACGGGTCACGCGCCGCGACCGCCGAACGTCAGGCGCTGGCCCGGAACGAGTCCATCTCCTGGAACAACCCCGACTCGGGCACCCGCGGCACCATCGACCCGCAGCGCACCTACACCAACAGCAACGGCCAGCTCTGCCGCGATTACTCGCACACCATCTTCGTGGACGGCCGCGCCGAGCAGGCGACCGGCACCGCCTGCCGGCAGTCGGACGGCACCTGGCGTCTGGTGAGCTGACCGCTCCGGGGCGGTGGGGCGGGGCCGCGAGACCCGTCACCGACCGCCACCGCCCCAAGGCACCGTGGCACTTCAGCCACAGCCCATGCTGCGCCGCAACACAACAGGTTGCGGTGACGGTCGCGAGTCGCCACAATCGGCAGCATGGAGACGACGAGCCATTTCATCCTGGTCGGATCGACGCTGTTGATCGCCAGCATCCTGACCAGCTTCGCCGCGGTGCGCGTGGGCACGCCGCTGCTGCTGATCTTCCTCGGCGTCGGGCTGCTGGCGGGGGAGGACGGGCTCGGCGGCCTGCGATTCGACGACGCCGAGGTGGCCTTCCTGATCGGCTCCATGGCGCTCGCCGTCATCCTGTTCGAAAGCGGGCTGGACACACGGATCAGCAGCTACCGTCTGGCGGCCTGGCCGGCACTGTCGCTGGCGACGGTGGGGGTGGCGGCCACCACCGGCCTGTTCGGCGCCGCCGCCCATCACCTGCTCGGCCTGCCCTGGGTGGAGGCGCTGCTGCTGGGAGCGGTGGTCAGCTCCACCGACGCGGCGGCGGTGTTTTTCCTGATGCGCGTCGGCGGGATCACCATCCGCGACCGCGTGCGTTCGACGCTGGAGATCGAGTCCGGCAGCAACGACCCCATGGCGATCCTGCTGACGGTGATGCTGGTCGAGGCGGCCCGCCATGGCTGGGGCACGCCGTTGGAGCTGGGTCTGGAGTTCGCGCGCCAGCTCGGCTTCGGCGCGGTGTTGGGCATCCTGGGCGGGCTGCTGATGGTGGGGCTGCTGAACCGCGCCCGGCTGGAACCGGGCTTCATGCCGGTGATCAGCCTGACCATGGCGCTGTTCGTCTTCTCCGGCACCAACATGCTGGGCGGCAGCGGCTTCCTGGCGGTGTATGTGGCGGGGCTGGTGGCCGGCAACGTGTCGCTGCGCGGGGCGCAGGGACTGCGGCGCTTCCACTCCGGGCTGACCTGGCTCAGCCAGATCGTCATGTTCGTCATGCTGGGCCTGCTCGCCACCCCGCGGGAATTCCTCCACGTTCTGGGACCGGCGCTGTTGCTGGCGGCCTTCCTGATCCTGGTGGCGCGGCCGGTCGCGGTGTGGCTGTGCCTGATGCCCTTCCGTTTCTCACCCAACGAGACGACCTTCCTGGCCTGGGTGGGGCTGCGGGGCGCCGTGTCCATCCTGTTGGCTCTGGTGCCGATCCTGGGCGGCCTGCCCAACGGGCAGATCATCTTCAACACCGCCTTCATCGTGGTGATCGTGTCGCTGATGGTGCAGGGCTGGACCATCCCGCCCATGGCGCGCTGGCTGCGGCTGATCGTCCCGCCCCGCACCGGCCCGGTGGACCGGGTGGAGCTGGAACTGCCCGGCGAGGCGAATCACGAGCTGGTGGCCTACACCGTGCACCCGAAGAGCGCGGTGGTCCGGGGCCTGCGTCCGCCGGGTTGGGCGCGGCCGTCGCTGGTGATCCGCGAGGGCAAGGTGATCCCGCCGCACCGCGCCCGCACGCTGCTGGGCGGCGACCATGTGTACGTCTTCAGCGCGCCGTCCAAGGTGCCGCTGCTCGACCGTCTCTACGGCGGCGTACGCCCGATCGACCAGGACGACCGGGAATTCTTCGGTGATCTGGTGCTCAGCCCGACGGCGACCGTGCAGCAGATCGCGGTGATGTACGGGCTGCCGATGTCCGCCACCCGCGCCGAGCTGACTCTGGCCGAGCTGTTCCGCCAGGAGTATGGCGGCGCGGTGGAGCCGGGCGACCGGATGCGCATGGGGGCGGTGGAGCTGATCGTGCGCGACATCGACGAGGACGGCACGGTCACCGGCGTCGGCCTGGCGTTGGAACCGACCGGTGCGGCCAAGCCGCGCGTGCCGCTGTTCCAGCGCCCCGGCGACATCGCTGCGGCGCTGCGCGGCTGGTGGACCCGCATCGCCTTCCGCCGCTGGCAGAAGCGTCAGCGCCGGGGCCGACCCTAAGCGGGCGCGAGCGCCCGCCCCTCGGAGCGGCCGTGGTGAACATAATGCCAGGCGGCCATCGCCGTATCGCCGCCGAAGGCCGAAGCCACGTCGGCGTTGGCCGCCAGATAGCCGGCCGCCGCGAAGGTGGTGCCGCGCCCCTCCGATCGGCCGAACTGCAAATAGTGCCGCGACGCCGCGTCGCGGTCGCCGCCGAAGGCCGCCAGAAGATCCGTATTGGCGGCGAGGTAGCTGTTCGGATCGAAAACGACCGTGCGCCCCTCCGCGGCCCCCATCCCGATGAAGTGCCGCGCCCCGGCCCGGTCGTCGGGCCCGAAGGCGGCGGCAAGGTCGGTGTAGGAGGCGACATAGGCGAGCCCGTCGAAGCGGTCCGTCCGTCCTTCGGCCTTGCCGTACGTCAGGTAGTGGCGCACGGCGGCCGTCTCGTTCGTACCGAATGCCTGACGCAGGTCGGCGTAGCCCGCGGTGTACTCCAGCATGTCCACCCCACCGGTGACGCGTCCTTCCCCCCGGCCGTTGACGATGTAGTGCGCGGCCGCACCCGACGGGTCGAAGCCGAAGGCTGTCGCCACATCCGGGTTGACGGCCATGTAGGACGCGGGGTTGAAGAGATCGATGCGCCGCCCCTCCGCACGTCCGTTCGTCAGATAATGCTGGGTGGCCGCCGCGGCGTTGGTGCCGAAGGCCGCGGACAGGTCGGCGTAGCCGGCGGTGTACGCCAGGGGGTCGAAGTCAGCCGGCGGCGGGGACGGCGTGCCGACCGACAGGCGCAGGGCTTGCGCGGCGCTGCCGCCCCGCCCGTCGCTGGCGACGTAGGAGAAGACGCCGGCATCCCCCGTGAAGCCTGGGTTGGGCGTGAAGGTCAGGCCCGGCAGGTCGGAGACGGCGATGGTTCCGCCCACCACGACCCGCCCGTCGGCGAAGCGGACGCTGCCGCCGGCCGGCAGGGCGCTGACGGCGATGGTGAGCGCGTCACCGTCGGGATCCGTCGGCTGGGCCAGCCCGAGCGCCGTGGCCCCCGCCCCTGCCGCCACGGACAGGCTGCGGTTGGAGCCGACGGTCGGCGCCCGGTTGGCGGCGGCGGCGAAGGCGAAATCGTCCATCGCGAAGCGGTCGGGGGAGACGCCCTGGAACAGCACGGTGTCGCCGTTCGGCAGGGTCAGCACGGTGCCCTCCCCCACCGCGGACATCGCCGCCCGCACCGCGGCGAAGCCGGCCAGGCCGTACCCGTCCAGCCGGACCTGGTCGCCGGCACCGGGACCGGCGTTGAAGTCCGTGACCACGTCGTGCCCGGCGCCGGGCTGGAACACGAACAGGTCGTTGCCACCACGCCCCGTCAGCCAGTCGTCGCCCGCCCCGCCGATCAGCGTGTCGTTGCCGGCGCCGCCCGTGATGCGGTTGGCGAGCGCGTTGCCGATGCCGGTCTGCGCGTAGGTGGCCAACAGCGACAGGTGCTCCACGTGGTCAGGCAGCGTGTAGCTGCGCGACCAGCTCTGCACGCTGTCGATGCCCTCCCCCGGCCGCTCGACGATGACGTCGCCGGCCTGGTCCACCACGTACACGTCGTGGCCGCGTCCGCCGATCAGCGTGTCCGCACCGCCGGAGCCGTCGAGGAAATCGTTGCGGTCGTCGCCGGTCAGCGTGTCGTTGCCGCCGGTGCCGGTGCGCGAATACTGCACGCCGGTGGGCGGCGGTTCCGGTGCCTCCGGGAACCACACCGGACGCGGCGCCGGTGGCGCGCCGGTGAACGCGACATCGTCGGCGGCGAAGGCGCCGGGCGCCAGCCCGCGGAACACCACCACGTCACCGCCGGGCAGGGCCAGGATGCTGTCCGACCCGTACGCCTCCAGCCGGGCGCGCACCTGATCGAAGCCGGAGAGGCCGTAGCCGTCCAGCACCAGGACATCGCCGGCGCCGGCCCCCGCCTGGAAATCCGCGATGGTGTCGCGGCCGGTGCCGCGGTGCATGATGAAGCGGTCGTTGCCGACGCCGCCCATCAGGAAGTCGTTGCCGGCACCGCCGTCGATGAGGTCGTCACCGGCGCCGCCGATGATGCGGTTGTCCAGAGCGTTGCCGGCCCCCGCCTGCCCGCCCGGCCCCATCAGGGTCAGGTTCTCCACGTGGTCGGGCAGCGTGTAGGCGGCGGCGTGGCTGCGCACGCCGTCGATGCCGCCGCCGGCCAGCTCGATGATCACATCGTCGCCGCGGTCGACCACGTAGCTGTCGTTGCCGGCCCCCCCGGCCATGGTGTCGGCGCCGCCGCGCCCGTCGATATGGTCGTTGCCATCGGTGCCGTACAGCAGGTCCGGCCCGTCCGTGCCGATGACGGCGTGGTCGCTGTCGACCCCGAACTCCTGCCGGAACACGGCACCGGTCGCGGGGTTGCGGCCGTCGCTGAGCTTGCCGGGGTAATCGGCGTTGCTGTCCCAATAGGCGTGGTAAAGCACGTCGTGCGCGGCGAACCAGTCGGCGGCGGCTTGCACGTATGGTGCCGCGTCGTTGGTGGAGACGCCCCATTCCGAATAGGCGGTCGGCTTGCCGTGGGCGGCGGCGAACTCCTGGTGCCAGCGCAGGCCGTAGGGCCGGTTGACCTGGTAGTTCCAGGCGGTGGCCGGATCGCGCGGGTCGTAGGCGGTGTTGTGGTAGAAGTCGAGGCTGATCACATCGACGTACGCGTCACCGGGATAGGCCGCCGCGGGGTCCATCCCCAGGTCGCCGATGTTGGGCGACCAGTCGAAGCGGAAGCGGTCGGACACCCCGCGGAAGCTGTCGACGAACTGGCGGTAGGCGCCGATGTACGCCTCCTCCTTGCCGGCCGCCTTCCAGGGGAACCACTGCCCGTTGAACTCCCACCCCGTGCGCACGTAGATAAGGGGATCCTGCGGACGGCTGGCGGCCAGAGACTGCGCGACCTGCCGGTAATAGGCGTTGTAGTCGCCATGCGCCGCCGCATCGAGCGAGCTGTTGTTGACGATGAGTGGGACCGACCACAGCACCGGCCGGTCGATGTTGGCCCAGAGCTGGACCGCCCACGACGCGCTGCCGGTGAAGTCCGCCCAGTTGTTGCGCCCGACATAGGCCAGGATGGCATCGACGGGACGGTCCATCCACGTCTCGAAGTCGTTCACCGCGGCCGGCGAATTGCCGACATACACGCCGAAGATGGACACCGCGATCACCCCTGCTCATGGCGGGCATGCGGCGCCGGAAGGGCATCCGCATTACCGCGATCGGATTACCCGGAACTATAGGGGTGGTCCGGCGGTGCCGCCTGTGATCATTGCGGATCCGGATGGGGTGCCGGGCTGACCTGCACCGGTTTTGCGCCGAAACGCTGGCAATACGGCGGGGAAGGTTCATAATGACAACTCCGCCGTGCGGGCGGTAAGACTTGAAACGTATTCAACACGAACGCAGGCATCACTGTGTCCATTCCAGAGGCCGATGACCGAACGACCGGCGGGCACGGGGAAACCGGCGACGACCGGCGGACGGATGCGCTGGCGCGGATCGAAGCGGATCCGTTGGTCGGCGCCCTGTTGAACGCGGCCGTGGATGGAATCATCATCACCGACGGCTCCGGCATCATCCACACGATCAACAAAGCCTGCTGCGCGATGTTCGGTTTCACGCGCGAGGAGTTGATCGGGACGAACGTCACACGGCTGATGCCGCAGCCCTTCTCACGCGACCACGACCGCTACATCGACAGCTATCTTGCCACCGGCCGTGCGAAGATCGTCGGCATCGGCCGCGAGTCCCTGGGCAAGCGTCGCGATGGCACCGTGTTTCCGATCCACATCAGTGTCGGCGTCGCCCGGCTGGACGGCGGGGTCGCGTTCGTCGGGATCCTGCGCGACATCTCCGAACGGCTGGCGGCCGAGCAGCGCGTCAGCTATCTCGCCCGCCACGACCCGCTGACCGGCGTGCTGACCCGGACCGCCTTCCTGGAGGAATGCGACGGGGTGCTGGCGAGACTCGACCCTGCGGACCAGAAGGACGGCTACGCTCTGTTCTGCCTGGATGTGGACCAGTTCAGCGACGTGAACGAGGCCTTCGGCTTCCATGTCGGCGACGCGGCGTTGAAGGCGCTGGTGGCGCGGGTCACCGAGGTGCTGCCCAAGGACAGCTTCCTCTGCCGCATCGCCGCCGACGAGTTTGCGGCGCTGTCGCGGGTCACGGGGGCCGAGCAGGCCCAGACGCTGGCCGACGTGCTGCACGACCGGCTGACCGCTTCGATCTACGCGGACCGGCACTGGGTGCGGCTGCGGGTGTCGATCGGCGCGGCGCTGTTCGACACCGGCATGCAAACGGTGGAGGATCTGAACGCCAAGGCCAAGCTGGCGCTCCAGGCGGTGCAGCACAGCGGCGGCAATTCCGTCTGCTTCTACACGCCGGAGATGGCGGCGGCGGCCACCCGGCGCATGCTGCTGACCATGCACCTGGCCCACGCCATCGAGCGCAGGGAGCTGCACGTCGTCTACCAGCCGATCGTGGAGGCCGTCACCGGACGGGTGGCGAGTGCCGAGGCCCTGCTGCGTTGGACCCACAACCAGCTCGGCCCCGTCTCTCCCGCCGAGTTCATCCCCGTGGCGGAGGAATCCGGCCTGATCGTCCCCATCACCGACTGGGTTCTGACGGCGGTGGTCGCCCAGATGGCGGCGTGGCTGGTCGAAGGCGTGCTGCCCAGCCGGGTCTTCATCAACATTTCCGGCCAGCAGTTCCTGCGCGGCAACCTCACCCACCGGCTGGCCGAACTGCTGGAGGGCCATCCCGGGCTGGAGAAGCGGCTGGGGCTGGAGATCACCGAACAGGCGGCGGTGCGCGACCTCAAAGCCGCCGTGCGCACCATCGCCGAGCTGGCGGCGATCGGGGTGATTGCCGCCATCGATGATTTCGGCTCCGGCTACTCTTCGCTCAGCTACGTGCAGCAGCTCCCCGTGGCGAAGCTGAAGATCGACCGCTGCTTCGTCGAGGACGTGCCGGAAAACACCAAGAACGCGGCGCTCGTCCGGGCCGCGGTCGGCATGGCGCACGGGCTGGGGCTGGTCGTCGTGGCCGAAGGGGTGGAGACGCCGGAGCAGCAGGACTTCCTGAAGTCGGTCGGCTGCGACCTTCTCCAAGGCTATCTGTTCGGCCGCCCCATGCTCCCCGCCGACTTCGCGGCGCTGATCCGCAAGCAGCAGCCGGCGCCCGTCGCCGGCTGACGACGCTCACACGCCGTGGATCGGACCCGGCGTCGGTTGCCCTTCGCGTAACCCTTGCAAGATGCGGTGCGTTGCACCATATTGGGTTCACGAAGGACATGACTTGCGGGATCCCGACCCTCCGGACGTGTCGACACACACGACGAGTGCTGCGGTTTCCTTGATTTTCGTTTCCCTGACTTCCATCGACAGGACCCTGGACGGATGCCGGCCGGTCCCTCGCCAGAGCGGCGATGGGCGCCACCTGTTCCCTGCGCGCCTGTCTTCCCTTTCCGCACCTCTCCCTGGTGCACGCCCGTCCGGCAGCGTCGAATGCCGGCCCTTTGACAGTCGAAAGACCGGATGATCGTTGAGAAGAAACGGCGGCGCGTGGCGCCGCAGGGCCGTGGCCGTAACATCGGACCGCGGTCGTTGACCGAAACCGCTCCCCGCCGCGCCGTTCCAGGCCCGGTTCCCGGAGCCGACGAAGTGCTCTTCCTGCCGCTTGGCGGCTGCTCCCGCATCGGGATGAACATGGCGCTGTACGGTCACGCCGGGAAATGGCTGATCGTGGACGCCGGCGTCGCCTTCCCGGGCGACGAGGCGCCGGGCATCAACGCCATCATGGTGGACCCCAGCTTCATCGAGGAGCGGATGGAGGATGTGGTCGGGCTCGTGGTCACCCACGCGCACGAGGACCACATCGGCGCCATCCACCATCTGTGGCCGCGCCTGACCTGCCCGATCTGGGTCACGCCCTTCGCCGCCCACGTGGTGCGCGACCGGCTGAAGGAGAAGGGCACAGCGCGCGACGTGCGCATCCGCGTGTTCGAGGTGGGCGCCCGCTTCGATGTCGGTCCCTTCCGGATCGAGAGCATCGCCATGACCCACTCCATCCCCGAGCCGGTGGCGCTGGCCATCCGCACCGGGGCGGGCACGGTACTGCACACCGGCGACTGGAAGTTCGACCCCAACCCGCTGGTCGGCGTCACCGCCGACATCGCCGCCCTGAAGCGGTTGGGCGACGAGGGGGTGCTGGCGATGCTGTGCGACAGCACCAACGCCAATGTGGACGGCGCCACCGGCTCGGAAGCCGAGGCGCGCGCCGGACTGATCGAGGCGTTCCGCGGCCGCAAGGGCGCCATCGCCGTCACCGGCTTCGCCAGCAACGTGGCGCGCATGCGCGCCGTGCTGGAGGCCGCCAAGGCCAACGACCGCAAGGTCGTGCTGGTCGGCCGCTCATTCCTGCGGATGGAGAAGGCGGCGCGTGCCTGCGGCTTTATGGACGGGCTCCCCGACTTCCTCAGCATGAAGGAGGCGTCCTGGACCGACCGGCGCAACCTCGTGCTGCTGTGCACCGGCAGCCAGGGCGAGGAGCGGGCCGCACTCAGCCGCATCGCCCGCAACGACCACCGGGAGCTGTGGCTGGAGCGTGGCGACACCGCCATCTTCTCCGCCCGCACCATTCCGGGCAACGAGGACCACATCGGCGCCGTGCACGCCCATCTGCGGTCCCTGGGGGTCGAGGTGGTGACGCCGGCCGAGGCGCCCGTGCACGTCTCCGGCCACCCGAAGCGGGACGACCTGCGTCGCATGTACGATCTGGTGCGGCCGCGCTTCGCGGTGCCGGTCCACGGCACCATCGAGCATCTGGAGGAGCACGCCCGCCTCGCCCGCTCCTGCGGTGTGGAGCGTGCCATCGTGCCGGAGGACGGTGACCTGATCCGCCTGTCGGCGGCGGGCAGCAGCGTCGTGGGCCGCGTGGAGCCCAAGCGCCTCGCCGACGACGGCCGCGCCATCATCCCGTGGGAGATGGTCGACGTCGAGCCGGTCGCCGGCGCCCTGTTGATGGCCGCGTAGAGCGCGCACCTACCACCATCGATCGGGGCGCTCATCCCCGATCGATGGTGGTGGTAGCCACCGGCCCGAATGGCGGGCCGTGAAATCGCCCACGAACGTGTCGGGATGATCGCCGTCCGCCACCGGGACGAAGGTTCAAACGAAATTTAAAACAAGGTCGCACGATCCGAGCCCATAAAGCGGAGGAAGCGACCATGGCCTTCATCTTCGGCAGCAACATCATCAATTGGCTGTTCGGCACCAGCGGGTCCGACCTGATGGTCGGCAACCAGGACTATGACTTCCTGGACGGGAAGGACGGCAACGACATATTGGCCGGCTTGCGCGGCAACGACGACATGATCGGCGGCTATGGCAACGACATCCTGCTGGGCGGCTCCGGCAACGACCTGCTGGACGGCGGGGCCGGCATCGACCGGATGATCGGCGGCAGCGGCAACGACGTCTACTATTACGACAACCCCTACGACCGCATCATCGAGAACCGCTTCGGCGGCACCGACGAAGTGCGCGCCTGGATCAGCGCCACCCTGCCCGACCAGGTGGAGAACCTGACGCTGCTGGAGAGCGCCACAAACGGCACCGGCAACGGGCTGGACAACCGGATCGTCGGCAACGACAGCGCCAACACCCTGTCCGGTCTCGCCGGGGAGGATGTGCTCCAGGGAGGCGGCGGCGACGACCTGCTGATCGGCGGCACCGGGCGCGACACGCTGTTCGGCGGCACCGGGGCCGACGTCTTCGACTTCTCCCGCGGCTGCGGGCGCGACACGATCGAGGATTTCAGCATCGCCGAGGGCGACCGCATCCGCATCGACGCCGGCATGGGCTGGAGCGTGCGCGACGACCGCGCCGGGAACGCCGTGGTGCGCTTCGGCCTGACCGACGACGTGACGCTGGTCGGCGTCTCCAGCCGCAGCGTGTCGAGCGCGCTGTTCACGGTGGGCTGAGGCTCAGCCCTTCCGCACCGTCTCCACCCGTCCCCCGGTCATGCTGACCAGCTCGGCCGGGGTCAGGCGGAAGACGGCGTTGGGCGTGCCGGCGGCGGCCCATATCGTCTCCAGGACAGCCAGATCCGCGTCGATCAGCACCAGCGGCGGCTCGGCATGCCCGATGGGGGGCACGCCGCCGATGGCGTAGCCGGTCTTCTCCCGCACGAACCCGGGGTCGGCGCGCTCGATCTTCTCCCCGATCAGGCGGCCGACCGCCTTCTCGTCCACACGGTTGACGCCGCTGGCGATCACCAGCACCGGCCGCCCGCTCTCCTTGCCGCGGAAGATCAGCGATTTGGCGATCTGGGCCACGGTACAGCCGATGGCCGCCGCCGCATCCTCCGACGTGCGGGTGCTGTCGCTATGCTCCACCACCCGGTGGCCGAGCCCGATGCCGTCCAGCACCTCCTGGAAGTGCCGGGCGGAGGGGGTAAGATCGGTCAAGACGCCAGTTCCCGCGACCGCGCCGCCGCCGCGGCCACCGCGCGGCCCATCAGTGGGGTGAGCCCGCCGTCACCCATCAGCACCTCCAGCGCCGCCTGCGTGGTGCCGTTGGGGCTGGTCACAGCCTTGCGCAGGTCGGCGGCGGGGGTGTCGGTGCGGTGCAGAAGCTCGCCGGCACCGGACACGGTGGCGCGCGCCATGCGCATCGCCAGATCGGCTGGCAGCCCGGCCTCCACGCCAGCGGCGGCCAGCGCCTCCACCAGATGGAAGACATAGGCGGGGCCGCTGCCCGACACGGCGGTGACGGCGTCCATGGCCGCCTCGTCATCGGTCCAGGCCACCTCGCCCGCGGCGGCGAGCAGCGCGCCGCAGAGCGCGCGCTGCTCCTCGGTCACCTTGGGGTTGGGCACAGCCACGCTGAAGCCGCGGCCGATGGCCGCGGGGGTGTTGGGCATGGCGCGAACGATGGCGGTCCCTACCCCCAGATGCCGTTCGAAGAAGCCGATGGTCTTGCCGGCGGCGATGGACAGGAACACCGCCCCGCCCGCGGCGAGCGGCGCATAGCCCGGCAGCACCGACTCCATCACCTGCGGCTTCACCGCCAGCACCACCACATCGGGCGCGAAGCCGTCCGGGAGGTCCTGCGGGCCGGCGGCGGCGCTGACACCCGGCTTTCCGGCCAGCGCGGCCGGCAGTCCCGCCGGCTCGACCACCACCACGCGCGACACGGTGCCGGCGGCCAGCCAGCCGTCCAGCATGGCGCCGCCCATCTTGCCGCATCCGACCAGCAGAAGCGCCACGCCCATGGCGGTCAGGCCTCTCCGGCGGTGTCGAGGATGGCGGCGGAGACCGCCTCGCTGGCCGACTTGCCGCCCCAGATCACGAACTGGAAGGCGGGATAGAAGCGCTCGCACTCCGACAGGGCGATCTCCACGAGGTCCTCGAGCTGCTCCACCGACGCCCCGCGCGAGCCGCGCAGCAGGGTGGTCTGGCGGAACATCGGGGTGTTCTCCTCCGCACACACGTCGAAATGGCCGAGCCACAGGCGGGTGTTCACCTCCGCCAGCAGGTCGTTCACCGGGGTGCGGCGGTTCGGCTGGACCTTCATGTCGAACTGGCAGGAGAACTGCATCGCGCTGATGTCCGGCTGCCACACGAAATAGAGCCGATAGTCGCACCACCGGCCGCCGATCTCGACGATCAGCTCGTCGTCGCTGGCGCGCTCGAACGGCCACTCGTTGGCCGTGACGATCTCCTCCACGATATCCAGGGGGTTGTGGGAGGATTGGGTGGTCTCGACGGCGACAGCCGACATGGCGGGCGTCCTCCTTTGAAGGCGCGGTGGACGGCACTTCCCCCAAGGCCATCAGGGCGTCGCCCCGACATTTGGTGGTCTTCGACCAGGGGGCTACTACCGAAGGCAACGTGCCAAAGCCCGGCGGCGGGCGCAACCGGATAATGGGCCGCCACCGGGTTGCGGCCGGTCAGGGCGCGGCGGCGGGCGGAACGGTGGTCGGCGCGGCGGGCGGTTCGTCCGCCGCGGGCTTCGCGCCATGGCCGGCCGCGCGCCGGCGCGGGCCGGCTTCCTCGTGCAGCAGGGTGCGGTCGGCCAGCAGGGTGGCGACGGTGGCCTCCAGCGCGATCACGCGCTCGGTCAGCGCCTCCTGCTCCTCGCGGGCCTTGGCCGCGATGGCGCGGACGGCCTCGTGCTCCTCCCGGCTCACGACGTCCATGCGGGACAGGATCCGCTCGAACTGCTGGCGCATCTGCGCCTCCGCCTCCTCCCGAAGGTTGGAGAGGGCGCCGAGCGCCCCACCGGCCACACGGGCGAGATCGTCGAGAAGCTTGTTGTCCACCTGCATCGTTTCACATCCGGTACAATTGCACTCTGGATTATGGGCGGGCTGCCGTCCGGATTCAACGTGATAACCCGTGTGTTGACCCGCAAGGAGCCATGCGCGGCGGTGCCGCGTGGCGGCATCGGGCGGAGCGGCGTCGGGCAAACACGAACGGCATCGGCAGGCTCCGCGGTGTTCCTCCATCAGCATGACGCCGTGGCCCCGGCCCGGTCAACCCCGCCTTGCGGGGGCGGGCGGGCGCGCCTATAACGGCCGCGGGCGCGACGCCCGGAGCGGAACTGAGGTCGCAGGCACATGATCGTGGTCACCGGCGGAGCCGGCTTCATCGGATCGAACCTGGTGGCGGCGCTGGAAGCGCGGGGAATCGTCGATGTCGCGGTGGTCGATCGCTTCGGCAGCGACGACAAGTGGCGCAACCTCGCCAAGCGCGAGCTGGCGGCCCTGGTGCCGCCGGAGGAGGTCATGGCCTTCCTCGACGCCCACGCGGCCGAGGTGGACGTGGTCTTCCACTTGGGCGCCATCTCCGCCACCACCGAACGCGACGTGGACCTGATCGTCCGCAACAACGTGGTGCTGTCGATGGAGCTGTGGCGCTGGTGCGCATGGCGCGGCGCCCGGCTGATCTACGCCTCGTCGGCCGCCACCTACGGCGGCGGCGAGCACGGTTTCGTGGACGACGAGCAGCCCGACGCGCTGGCCATGCTGCGCCCGCTGAACGCCTATGGCTGGTCCAAGCACCTGTTCGACCGCCGCGTGGCCCGCGCCGTGGTGCGCGGCGAGCCGGCCCCGCCGCAATGGGCCGGGCTCAAGTTCTTCAACGTCTACGGCCCCAACGAGCGGCACAAGGGCGACATGATGAGCGTGGTCGCCAAGCTGCACCCGCAGCTCGCCACCGGCAAGGGCGCCCGGCTCTTCAAGTCGCACCGCCCCGACTACGACCATGGCGGCCAGCTCCGCGACTTCATCTGGGTCGGCGACTGCGTGGACGTGATGCTGTGGCTGCTGGACAACCCAGGCGTGTCGGGCCTGTTCAACGTCGGCACCGGCCGCGCCCGCAGCTTCCGCGACCTGGCGGAGGCGACTTTCGCCGCACTCGGCCGCGCCCCGGACATCGAGTATTTCGACATGCCGGAGGAGTTGCAGGGCAAGTACCAGTATTTCACCCAGGCCGACACCGGGAAGCTGCGCGCCGCCGGCTTCGACCTGCCCTTCACGGAGCTGGAGGAGGGGGTGCGCCGTTACGTGCAGGACTTCCTGTCCACCGACGATCCCTACGCCTGAGGCCGCCCCGCCGATGCTCGCCATGGCCTTCCCCGTCATCGACCCGATCGCCTTCGAGATCGGGCCGGTGGCCATCCGCTGGTACGCGCTGGCCTATCTGGCCGGCTTCATCCTGGGCTGGCGCTACTGCCTGCGGCTGGCGGCGGGAGCGCCCGGCCGGCCGGAACCGGAGGACTACGACGACTTCCTGACCTGGGCGGTGGTGGGCGTGATCGTCGGCGGGCGGCTGGGCTATGTGCTGTTCTACAACCTGCCCTATTACGCGGCGAACCCGCTGGAGGCTTTGGCGGTGTGGAAGGGCGGCATGTCCTTCCACGGCGGGCTGACCGGGGTGCTGGTCGCCATCCTGCTGTTCTGCCGCAGCCGCGGCATCTCGCCCTTCGCCTTCGGCGACCTGATCGCCGCCGCCGCCCCCATCGGGCTGTTCTTCGGCCGCATCGCCAACTTCATCAACGGCGAGCTGTACGGCCGCGCCGGCGAGGGCGTGCCCTGGGCCATGGTGTTCCCGCGCGACCCGCTGCAGATCCCGCGCCATCCCAGCCAGCTCTACGAGGCGGTGCTGGAGGGTCTCGTGCTCTTCATCGTCATGGCGGTCGTGGTGCGGCTGCCGGCGGTGCGGGGGCGGCCGGGCATGGCGGCGGGCATCTTCTTCATCGGCTACGGCCTGGCCCGCATAGCGGCGGAGTTCTTCCGGGAGCCGGACGCCCAGCTCGGCTTCCTGTGGGGCGGGGCGACGATGGGGCAGTTGCTGTCGCTGCCGATGGTGGCCTTCGGCCTGTGGATGGCGCTGCGCAGCCGGCGGACGGTCCCGGTATGAACGCTGCGCCGACCGGGGGGGACGGAACCGACACGCTGGCGCGCCGGCTCGCCCGGCGGATCGCGCTGGAAGGCCCGCTGACCGTCGCCGCCTTCATGGCGGAGGCGTTGGGCCACCCCACGCTGGGCTATTACACGACCCGCGATCCCTTCGGCGAAGGCGGCGACTTCGTCACCGCGCCCGAGGTCAGCCAGATGTTCGGCGAACTGATCGGGCTGTGGTGCATCGACCTGTGGGCGCGCATGGGCGGCCCGTCGCCGGTGCGGCTGGTGGAGCTGGGGCCCGGCCGCGGCACGCTGATGGCCGACGCGCTGCGCGCCGCGTCCCTGGTGCCCGACTTCCGCAACGCCGTCGCCGTGCATCTGGTGGAGACGAGCCCGGTGCTGCGCGAGCGGCAGCGGCGCACCCTGGCGCCCTTCCCGCTCGCCCATGGCGGCGTGCGCTGGCACGACCGGCTGGAGGATGTGCCGGACGGCCCGGCGCTGGTGATCGCCAACGAGTTCTTCGACGCGCTGCCCATCCGCCAGCTCCAGAAGACGGAGCATGGCTGGACCGAGCGGCTGGTCGATGTGGACCCGGAGTCCACCCACGACGATCCCCGCTTCCGCTTCGTGCTGGAAGCCTTCGGCAGCCCCGCCGCCGGGCTGGCGCCGGAGCGGCTGGCCGGCGCCGCCCCCGGCAGCGTGTTCGAGATCTGCCCCGCCGCGGAGGCCGTCGCCCGCAGCCTCGCCGCCCGGCTGGCGACGCAGGGTGGTGCGGCGCTGGTCATCGACTACGGCCACGGCCGCGGCCCGGCGCTGGGGGAGACGTTGCAGGCGGTGCGCCGCCACGCCTTCGCCCCGGTGCTGGAGCACCCCGGCGAGGCGGACCTGACGGCTCATGTGGACTTCACCGCCATCGCCGCCGCGGCGCGCGCGGCGGGTGCCGAAAGCTTCGGCCCGGTCGACCAGCGCGACCTGCTGCTCGGGCTCGGCATCCTGCAGCGCGCCGACGCACTGAAGCGCAACGCCACCCCGCCGCAAGCCGCCGCCATCGACGCGGCACTCGACCGGCTTCTGGGGCCGGACGGGATGGGGACATTGTTCAAGGCATTGGCGATCGCGACACCGGGTCTCGGCGCACCGGCGGGTTTCGGGTGAGTGAGCGGCGGTCCGATGTCGGGGCGCGCTGCGCGCGCCTCCAATCGACCCCCTTACGACCAGCGTTCCATCAGGTCATCCACGCCACGGCGGGCGATGAAGCGCGCCTGCACCTCCTCATAGAGGGCCATACTGGCCTCGGCCCCCGGGAAGTTGCGGCGCAGGCCGAAATGAACACCGGACGTGCTGCGTTCCGCGAATGTGGCAGCGTGGAAGACGATCTGCCCTTCGAACCCAGCCTGCCGGGCCACCGCCTCCACCACCGACCGCGGCTGCAGCGCAATGTCCGCGCGGCCCGTGGCGATCATGCGGACCAGCGTGCGCAGATCGCGCACGCGCTCCACGGTCGGCCAGGATTCCCAGATGGCGTTGCCCCAGCCGTTGCCGATGTAATCCACCAGCGCGAAGGGCCGCAGATCGTCGTAGCTCGCGATGCGCTCGATCTCGGACCGGCGTGGTGAATCGACCGCATGCACGATCACCATGCCCAGCCCACTCACCAGGGGCTGTTTGGCGAACAGGGCGTAATTCTGCCGCTCCGGGGTCGGCACCGTGATGAAACCGTCCGCCTGGGCGGTGCGGACCATGTCCTGCGCACGCGCCCATGGGACCGCCATGTATTGGAAGGTCCAGTCGAGTTCACGCCCGATCGACGCCAGGGCATCGGGGTAGACACCGGTCATGCGGCCGTCGCCGTCCAGCACCGTGAAAGGGGGAAAGGAACCGCCGGCCACCATGCGGATCAGTCGATGTCCAGAGTTGTTCGCATGAAGAGCCCGTTGTGGCACAAGACTCAGAACGCCGCCCGCCGCATATCCCAGTATGTCACGTCGCGACATCATCGGTCTGTGGACCAACGTTCTCTTCGCGTTCATACGATCGGCCCCTTAGCCCACCCATTCGTTGGACCAATCATGTCTTACCGGATAACCGTTCGCCAAGCGAGATCATAGGAACGCGAATTTTTCCAACTCCGACCTCAGTCGCGCTGCACCTGCGAATTGGTGGGTGTGCATGCCCAGCTCAGCGGCGGCCCGGATGTTGGCCTCCGAATCGTCGATGAACAGCGACTCGGAGGGTCGCACGCCGAACCCGTCGAACAGCCGGTGGAAGATGGCGTGGTCCGGCTTGACCAGCCCCACCTCCCCCGAAACCACGATGCCGTCGAAGCCGCCCAGGAACGGGTAACGCTCCCGGCTCAGCACGAACTTGTCGGCGGAGAAGTTGGTGATGGCGTAGACGGGCACGCCGCGCTCCTTGAGCTCCTCGAGGATTTCGGGCGTGCCGGGCACCACGTCCGGCACCATCTCCATCCAGCGCTCGTCGAAGGCACGGATCAACTCCGCACAATCCGGAAACTCGGCCGCCAGCGTCGCCACGGCTTCCGCCCAGGGACGGCCGCGGTCCTGCTCCAGGTTCCAGGCGGGGGTGCAGACCTCCGCCAGGAAGCTTTCCATCAGCGTTTCGTCGCCGTCGAAGATGTCGCGGTAGAGGTGGCGCGGGTCCCACTGGATCAGGACGTTGCCGATGTCGAAGACGACGACCGAGGGGTTGCCCGCCATGTTCAGCCCTTGCGCACCGTGGCGACCAGCTTCTTCATCTCGTCCAGCTTGATGGCGCCGGGCACGATGGTGTCGCCGAAGATGAAGCCGGGGGTGCCGCGGATGCCGAGCTGCTCGGCCAGCGCCTGGTTGGTGGCGATGACCTTGAGCACGTCCGGCGACTCCATGTCCTTCTTCAGCCGGTCGACGTCCAGCCCGGCGGAGCGGGCGAGGCGGTACACGGTGTCGTCGTCGAGCTGGCCGCGGTGGGTCATCAGCGCGTCGTGCATTTCCATGTATTTGCCCTGGCCACGGGCCGCGAGCGCCGCCTTGGAGGCGGTGACGGAGGCCGGTCCCAGGATTGGGAACTCCTTGAACACGAAGCGAAGCTTGCCGTCATCCTTGACCAGACGCTGCACGTCGTTGTGCACCGCCTTGCAATAGCCGCACTGGTAGTCGAAGAACTCCACCACCGTGACGTCGCCCTTGGGGTTGCCCAGCACCGGGCTGTCCGGGTTCTCGAACAGCTTCTGGCGGTTGGCAACCAGCGCCTGCTTGGCCTGCTGGTCGGACTGCTCGCGTTCACGGGCCTGGAGCGACTGGATCGCCTCCAGGATCACCTCGGGGTTCTTGACGAGGTAGTCGCGGACCACGCTCTCGATGGCACGGCGCTGCGCGTCGTCCATGGCCTGCGCCGCCGCCGGCCCCGCGGCCGCGAGGAGGGCAAGGGCGGCAAAGGCGGTGACGCGGAAACGGAACATGGCGGAAGACCTCCGGAATGGGCTGACGGACGCTACCATGGACGGGAAAACCGCCGCGGGGCAAGGGGCGGACAGGGCAGGTGACGCGGTCGTGAACGCGGCACGGCCGACGGCGGATCAGCCACCGGCCAAGCGGATGATGTCCAACAGATCCTCCCGCGCGATTTCATGGAGGATAGTGTCGCCATCATCCGCCGTCACGGCGTTGTCGAGCATGGCCAGCCCTTGCCGGGCCCGCCGCAACACATGCCCACGATCGGCACCACGCCGGAGATCGGCGCGAAGTGTGGCGCACAGCGCGTCCATCTGCGCCAGGAACTCCGGAAATCCCATGCCGGTCAGCCGAAAAGCCCGGCCGCGCGGAAATCGATCGGAAGGCGCCGGTGCAGCAGTTCCTCGACACGCCCGGGGATCTCCGCCTCCGGCGTTCCACGGGCCCGGAGTTTGCCCGCGATGCGGTCGCGGTATTCCCGCTCCTTGGCAGGAGACAGGACGGGCTCTTCTGAGGCAGGGCGGGACTGCGCGTTCATGAGCGTATCCTAACCGACCGACCCGGCGCCGTCACCGGCACCGGCGGCCATCCCGATCAATTCCTCTTCTCCCCCGGTCCCGGCCCGGCGAGGCCGCGGATGTCCTGGGCGCGGATCCAGCCGGGGGAGCCGGCGGGCAGCAGCTTTTCCGCCCGTTCGGCGTGGACGCGGGCCATGGCGCGGTCGCCGCGGGCCAGCGCCTCCTCCGCCGTGGCGTAGGCGAGCATGCCCTGGTCGCCCTTCAGGCTGTAGGCCTGCGCCATCAGCCGCCACAGGAAGGCGGAGCGCCCCTGCGTGCGCGACGCCACCTGCAGGTTGCGGATCGCCTCGTCGGCGTTGCGGGGGTCGTTGCGCTCCAGCAGGGCGTGCGCCAGCGACACCCGGATGGGGGCGGAATCGGGGGCCAGCTCGATCGCCTTGCGGAAGGGGGCCAGCGCCTCAGTCGGGCGGCCGGTCTGCAGCATCAGGTCGCCCTTCATCTCGTGGAAGAAGGCGTTGCGCGGCTCCTCCGCGATCAGCCCGTCGGCCAGCGGTAGGGCGTTGCGCACGTCGCCCTGGCGGAAATAGGCGTAGGCGCGGCCGTAGCGGGCGACGATCGAGCGGTCCTCCGGCCGGTAGCGCCGCAGCGCCGCCAGCGGGTCCAGGAACGCCAGAAGCTTGGCCTGGATACGCTCGAACCCGTCCTCGGCCTTGGCCGGCACCGGACGGTCGGTGAAGCGGGAACGCTGGACGAAGTTGCGCACGGTGTCGATGCGCTCGCGGGTCAGCGGGTGGGTCAGGCGGTAGCCGACGTCGCGGTCGGTGAAGACCGGCTCGTCGGCACCCAACTTCTCCAGGAAGGTCAGCATGCCCTGCGCCGACATCTTGGACTGCTCCAGATAGGACAGCCCGGCCTGGTCCGCCGAGGATTCCTGCGCGCGCGAGAAGCTGAGGAAGTTCCGCTCCGCCAGATGCTGGCCCAGCATCAGCCCCGCCGCACCGGCCCCCGCGTTGCCGGACGCGAGCCCGCCGACGACACCGAGCCCCAACCCGATCAGCGAGGACAGGAAGGCGTTCTCCATCGCCTCGTTGCCGCGCACGAGGTGGCCGCCGGCGATGTGGCCGGTCTCGTGCGCGATCACGCCGATGAGCTGGCCGGCGTTGTCCGCCTGCAGCAGCAGGCCGGTGTGGATGAAGATGTTCTGGCCGCCGGCCACGAAGGCGTTGATGGTCTTGTCGTTGACCAGCACGATGTTGACCGCTTCGGGGACGATGCCGGCCGCTTCGAAGATTGGCCGCACCATCTCCCGGATGATATGCTCGGTCTCCGCATCGCTCAGCAGTTGGAGTTCGCGTCTCTGGGCGTGGGCGGGCGCCGTCCACGAGAGAACCAAGCCGATCATCATGCCGACGACCGAAACGAGCCTTCTTGGCTTGCGCACCGCACGCACCTCCGCACACCGGAACCAGGGTCCGTCCTCTACCGCCGCAATCTGGCGACGGTGGGGCGCGATTGCGATAGCCGTGGCGATTCTGCCCGGCTGCGTCAACACCCGATTCCGCACCGGGGATCCCCTCTTCGCCTTCGTCGCCGCCGACGAGCCGCGGGCCGCGGCACTCGCCCGCGACATGCTGACCGCCGGCGGCAACGCCGCCGACGCCGCCGCCGCCATGGCGCTGATGATGACGGCCACGCTGCCGTCGCGCGTCGGATTCGGCGGCGGCGGCGTCTGCGTCACCTTCGATGCCGCCAAGCGCGAGAACCGCACGCTGGACTTCCTGCCGCGCGGCGCTGGTACGGCGGCCGTGCCGGCCTTCCTGCGCGGCGTCTACGCGCTCCAGGGGACGATGGGCAAGCTGCGCTGGGAGCAGGTGGCGGTGCAGGCGGAGCAGGCCGCCTACCGCAACCCGGCGGTCAGCCGCGCCTTCGCGCAGGACCTCGCCGCCCACGGCAACCGGCTGGACGCCGACGCGCGCCGCATCCTGATGCCGGGCGGCCAGCCGCCGGCGGAGGGCACGCCGCTGGCCCAGACCGACGCCGGCAACCTGCTGTCGCAGGTGCGCCGCCTGGGAGTCGGGCCCATCTACAATGGCTCCTTCAGCGGACCGGTCGCGCAGGCGCTGGGGATCGATCCGGCGGCGCTGCGCGGCTACCAGCCGGCCTGGCGCGGCACCGTCAGCGTGCCGCAGAAGCCCTACGACCTGCAATTCGCCGACCTGCCGGAGGCGGGTGCCGGCCAAGCCATCGCCGCCGCCTGGAAGGCGGGGGAGGACGCCCCGGCCGCCCAGCGCGTCGCCCGCGCGCTCCAGGCGCTGGGAACCGGCGGCGGGGCGGAGGCGCCGGCCGCCGGCTTCACTGTGGTGGACGGCAACGAAAACGCCGTCTCCTGCGCCTTCACCCTGGGCGCCCCCTTCGGCACCGGGCGGATGGTGCCGGGCACCGGCATGCTGGGCGCGGTTCCCGTGACCAGCGCCGGATTCGGCGCTCCGGCGCTGCTGACCAACGTCATCGTCGGCCGCACCCTGTTCGGCGGCACGGGTGTGGCGAACCCCGGCGACGGCCGCAACGCCGGCCCCGCCGCCCTGCTGGCCGCCGCCCTGCCGGCGGTCCTCGGCGAGACGCAGGCACCCGCCATCCACGCCGGCCGGCCGGCCGACATCCCCGGCCGGGTCAGCCTCGTCACCTGCCAGCGCAACACGGAGAACCTGTCCAAGGCCTGCCAGGCCTCCGGCGACCCGCGCGCACCGGGGGTGGGCTATGTGGTGGAGATCGCGCCGCCCGACTTCGGCCTGTGACGCCCCGGCAACCCCCTGAAACCATTTTGGTCCGCCTGTCCCCCGGGCCACCCCCGGGACCGCTTGGGGGTGACCGGCGTGGTTATCGCTGGTATATGATGACCGCAAGAACGGGTTAAGCACGTCGGCGGTGCGCCACCACCGAAAAGGGCGATGAGCATGGGTATCGAGGCAGGAACGGCCACAATCGCGCGCCGGGCGGTACTGGGGCGGGCCGTACTGGGGGTTCTGCTGGCGGCCGGGCTGGCGCCGGTCCTGGCCGGCTGCGGGTCCGACCCCGAACCGCCGCCGCCCAAGACGCTGGCGGAGGTCAACGTGATGGCCGCCCCGACGCTCAATCCCGACATCAACGGGCGGCCGTCGCCGGTCGTCGTGCGCTTCCACCAGCTCGTCACCACCGACCTGTTCAACAACGCCGACTTCTTCCAGCTCTTCGAGCAGGACCAGGCCGCCCTCGGCCCCACCTCCGTCGGCAAGCAGGACGCGGTGGTCCAGCCCGGCCAGATCGAGACGGTGAAGGTCGCCATCAAGTCGGACGTGACCGCGCTCGGCGTGGTCGTCGCCTTCCGCAATTTCGAGAAGGCGATCTGGCGGGCGGTGGTGCCGGTGGAGCAGGACAAGATCAACGTCCTGCAACTCCAGATTCTTTCCCAGAACGTCCAGATGAAGGTGGAGAGAACCTACACGCAGGAAACGACGGAGCGGCCGATCCTGCGCTGCCGCCCCGTCGCCGGCCCCTGCCTGACCGCAGCGCTGCCGGCCGGGGACGGGCGCTCGTGACCGGCAAGGATCCCTTCGCCGAACCGGATGACATCGACGCCACCGTCATGCGGCCGATGGCGTTCCACCGCCCCGGCGCACCCGCCGCCACGCCGCCGGCCCCGCCGCACGGCTTTCCGCCGCCCCACGCCGCGGCCTCGCCGCCGCCGACGGCACCACCGCCGCTGTCCGCGACCGGGCCCGCGCCGTCATTCGGCCCGCCGGGATCCGCAGCGATGGACGACGGGGTTCTGGCCGCCCTCGCCTCGCTGGGCCAGAACCCGCTGCTCAGCACCGCCGCGCCCATCCTGGCGCTGGTGGTCCGGGTGCGCGACCTGCCGACCCACCGCGACGTGGACAGCCTGCGCGAGCGGGTGATCGTGGAGATGCAGCGCTTCGAGACGACGGCGATCCAGGCCGGCCTGACGGCCGACCAGATCCGCGTCGGCCGCTATGCGCTGTGCGCCACCATCGACGACGTGGTGCTCGCCACCCCCTGGGGCGGGCAGAGCGTGTGGGCGACCAAGAGCCTGGTGTCCACCATCCACCGCGAGACCTGGGGCGGCGAGCGCTTCTTCGAGCTGCTGGAGCAGATGGTCCAGGAGCCGCGCCGCTACCTGTCGGAACTGGAGCTGTTCTACGCCTGCCTGTCACTCGGTTTCGAGGGCCGGTACCGCGTGCTACCGCGCGGCTATGCGGAGCTGGCGCGGCTGCGCGACGCGCTGTACCGCGCCATCCGCCGCGAGCGCGGCGATTTCGAGCGGGAACTGTCGCCGCACTGGCGTGGCATCACCGACCGCTACCGCCCGCTGGGCGCGGTCGTGCCGCTGTGGGTGACCGGCGCGGTGCTCGCCGCCCTGCTGATGTTCCTCTACATGTGGTTCGCCTTCGCGCTGGGCGAGCGGACGGACGGGGTGCAGGCGCGCCTGGCCACGCTCCTGCCCGACCGGCCGGTGGAGATCGCCCGCCTGACACCGCCCCCCGCCCCGGCCGTGCCGGCGCCGAGCAGCGCGCTCCAGCGCGTCACCGATTTCCTCGACGCGGAGGTGAAGGCCGGGCAGGTGTCGGTGCTCGCCGGCAACGGCGGCGGCGTGGTGGTGCGGGTGCTGGCCAGCCTGTTCCTCTCCGGCAGCGACACGGTCGATGCCAAATGGCGGCCGCTGATCGACAAGGTGGGACAGGCGGTGGCGGCGGAGAAGGGACCGATCCAGGTGGTCGGCCACACCGACAATGTGCCGATCCGCTCCATCCGCTTCCCCTCCAACCAGGAGCTGTCGGTGGCGCGGGCGGAGATGGTGGCCGGGCTGGTCGGGCGTGTCCTGGGCAGCCGCGACCGGCTGAGCTCGGAGGGACGCGGCGACACCGAACCCATCGCCAGCAACGCCACCCCGCAGGGCCGCCAGCAGAACCGCCGCATCGAGGTCATCCTCGAAGCGCCGTGAGCGACCCACGTTCCCGCCGAGCGGAGTCCGGCAGTGCCAGACGGCAACACGACGTACGAAGACGCCAGCAACCCTCGCCCTAGGCGGGAGAGGGTTTTCCCCCTCACCCGGCGCTGCGCGCCGACCTCTCCCCGGGGGGGAGAGGCGGGATCCACGCCCGGACGGCCCTGATGCTGAAGAAGCTGTTGTCCATCCTGACGTCGCGCTGGCTGGTCACCCTGGTGGGCGCGCTGGCGCTGGCGGCGATCGTCTGGTTCCTGGGGCCGCTGTTCGCCTTCGCCGACGCGCGCCCGTTCGAGGACCAGACGGTGCGGCTGGTCGCGGTGTTCGTGATCCTGCTGGTGTGGGCGCTGTCCATGCAGTGGAGCCTCGCCCGCCAGCGCGCCGCGAACGAGCGGGTGGTGGAGGCGCTGGCCGAGGCGACCGCACCGCCCAAGGCCGATCCCGACCAGGAGGTCGGCAACGACGAGATCGACCTGCTGCGCCAGCGCCTGCGCGAGGCGATGGCGCGTCTGAAGCGCACCCGTTTCGGCGGTCGCTGGGACCGGCGCTACCTCTACCAGCTCCCCTGGTACCTGCTGATCGGGGCGCCGGGATCGGGCAAGACCACGGCGCTGATGAACTCCGGCCTGCGCTTCCCGCTGGCCTCGGAGATGGGGCGCACCGCCGTGCGCGACCTGGGCGGCACCCGCAATTGCGACTGGTGGTTCACCGACGAGGCGGTGCTGATCGACACCGCCGGCCGCTACACCACCCAGGACAGCCGGCAGTCGGTGGACGGGCGGGTGTGGACCGGCTTCCTCGACCTGCTGAAGAAGCACCGGCCGCGCCAGCCGATCAACGGCGCGCTGATGGCGGTCAGCCTGTCCGACCTGCTGGTGTGGAACGACGCCGACCGGGCGCAGCACGCGCTGACGCTGAAGCGCCGCCTGCAGGAGCTGCGCACCCACATGGGCGTGCGGTTCCCGGTCTATGTGCTGCTGACCAAGGCCGACCTGCTGGCCGGCTTCAACGAGTATTTCGAATCGCTGGGCCGCGAGGAGCGCGACCAGGTCTGGGGCATGACGCTGCCGATGGACGACGGCGCGGGGGAGGAGGCGGCCGTCCGCTTCGTCGGGCCGGAGTTCGATGCGCTGGTCGGCCGTCTCAACCGCCGGCTGCTCGACCGCATGCACCAGGAGCCGGACATGGCCCGCCGCTCCCTGGATTTCCTGTTCCCGGCGCAGGTGGCGCTGCTGCGGCCGGCGCTGCTCGACTTCCTGGCGCTGGTGTTCGAGCCGAACCGGTTCGAGGAACGGCCGCTGCTGCGCGGCGTCTATTTCACCAGCGGCACCCAGGACGGCGTGCCGCTCGACCGGCTGACCGGCGGCTTCGCCGACAGCTTCGGCATCGAGCGCCCCACCCTGCCCCCTTTCGTCGGCCAGGGTCGCAGCTTCTTCATCGCCCGGCTGCTGCGCGAGGTGGTGTTCCCCGAGGCCAACCTCGCCGGCACCGACCTGCCGATGGAGAAGCGGCGGCGGCTGGTGCGCCGGGTCGCGACCGGCGGGGCCGTGGCGGCCTCCGTGGCGGTCGCCGGCTTCTGGGCGGTGAGCAACCAGGGCAACCACGCCCTGCTCGACAAGGCGGAGACGGCAACCGCCGCCGCCGCGCAGGCGCTCAAGCCGCTGAACACCGCGCCCTTGAGCCTGTCGCGGGTCAGCGACACCGATTTCGCCACCATCGTGCCGGGGCTGAACGCCCTGCGCACCCTGCCCGGCGGCTGGCTGGAGCGCGGGTCGTGGCCGCCGCTGGAGCTGACCGGCGGCCTCTACCAGGGCACCCGGATCGGCCGGCAGGCCGACACGCTCTATGTGCGGGCGCTGCGCACCGTGCTGCTGAGCCGCGTCTTCCTGCGGCTGGAGGAGCAGGTGCGGCGCGAGCGGTCGCGGCCCGACTATCTCTATCAGGCATTGAAGGTCTACCTGATGCTGGGCGGCCAGGGGCCGCTGGACAAGGAGCTGGTGGTCGACTGGATGGCGCTGGACTGGCTCGCCACCCTTCCCGGTCCCTTCCTGGAAAACACCCGCAACGACCTGCGCACCCACATGGAAGCGCTGATGGAGGCGAAATTCGCCCCCATCCCGCTCGACGAGGGGCTGGTGCGCGAGGCGCGGGTGACGCTGGGGCAATACCCGCTCGCCGAGCGTGGCTTCGACGCCCTGCGCAACGAGGAGGCGCTGAAGGCGCTGCCCGACTGGCGGCTGGTGGACAAGGCCGGGCCGCTCTCCACCCGTGCCCTCTACCGCCCGTCCGGCAAGCCGCTGTCAGAGGGGGTGCCCGGCCTCTACACCTATGACGCCTTCCACGGCCCGGTGATGGACGCCATCCCCGCGGTCGCCGGGGCGCTGGTCGGCGAAGGCTGGGTGCTCGGCCAGCCGACGCTGGGGCCGGACGCGGTGAACCTGCAGAACCGCCTGCAGAAGGACATCCTCGCCCTCTACCTCAACGAATACGGCCGGCGCTGGGACGAGCTGCTGGGCGACGTCGCCATCGTCCCCTTCCGCAGCCTGAGCCACGCCGCCGACGTGCTGAACGCACTGTCCGGCCCGGATTCGCCGCTGAAGCGCTGGATGACCGCCGTGGTGCGCGAGACGACGCTGGTACCGGGGCCGCAGCAGCCGGCGGCCGGCCAGCCGGGGGCCGCGTCGGGGCCGGGGGCGGCGGCGCTCAACCAGGTCAACCAGGCCCAGCGCAACCTCGCGCTGGGCACACAGAACCTCTCCGCCCTGGCCCGGATCGCCGGGGTCCAGGTGGACCAGGGCGGACCGCCGCCGGGACAGGTCATCAACGACCGCTTCCAGGCCCTGCGCGACTACGCCAAGAGCGAGAACGGCCAGCCGTCGAAGCTGGACGACACCATCAAGCAGCTGGGCGACCTCTACCAGCAGGTGGCGCGCGCCGCCAACGCCCCGGACCAGAATTCGGCGCTGCTCGCCAACCTGTCCGGCGGCGACCGCGGGCAGCTCGTCGCCGCCATGAAGGCGACCGCCCGCAACCTGCCGCCGCCGGTCGGCGGCATGGTCGCCGGCGTCGCCCAGGCCAGCACCACGATCGCGGTGGGTGGTGCCAAGAACCAGATCAACCAGGTCTGGACCAGCACCGTCCTGCCGCTGTGCAAGGCGGCGCTGGACAACCGCTTCCCGATGGTCCGCAACTCCCCCGTCGATGTGGCGCCGGCCGACTTCGTCAAGCTGTTCGCCCCTGGCGGGCTGATCGACCAGTTCTTCAACGCCAACCTGAAGCCCTTCGTGGACACCAGCCAGTCGCCCTGGAAGTTCCAGAAGGTCGATGACGCCGCACTGGGAATGAGCACGGCAGCGCTGGAGCAGTTCGAGCGCGCGGCCAAGATCCGCGACGGGCTGTTCCCGCCCGGCGCCACCGCACCCAAGGTGGTGTTCGAGATCACCCCGGTGGAGCTCGACGCGCGCGCCACCCAGGTGGTGTTCGACGTGGACGGCCAGTCGCTGGGCTACCAGCACGGGCCGCCGCGGCCGGTCATCATGAAATGGCCGGGCGGCGACGGCCCCAGCACCGTGCGCCTCAGCTTCGGGCCGCCGCTGGCCGGACAGCCGGCCGGCGTGGTGCGGACCGGGCCATGGTCGCTGTTCCGCTTCCTGGCGGACCAGGCGCTGTCGCGCACCGACCAGCCCGACCGCTTCACCCTGACCGTCACCGTCGGCGACCGCCGGGCGACCTTCAGCTTGCGCGCCGACAGCATCAACAACCCCTTTTCCAGCAACCTGATGGAGTCCTTCCGCTGTCCGCCCAGCTTGTGAGCGACGTGCGCGGTACCGGCTTCGGCCCCGGCTTCCTCGGGAAGATGCCGGCGGTGGGGGATTTCGTCCGCCACGGGCTGCCGCGCGCCATCGCGGACCCGTGGGACGGGCTGTTGACCGACGTGGTCGATCTCGGCCTGCGCCGGCACGGCCGCGACTGGGGGGCGGTGCTGGCGGCCGGTGCGTGGTGGCGCTTCGCACTCGATCCCGGCGCCTGTGGCGGACGCGCCGCCGCCGGTCTGCTGGTGCCGAGCCTGGACCGGGTGGGCCGACCCTACCCGCTTCTGGTCGCGGCCTCCCTGCCCGAGGGGACCGACGCGGCGCTGGCGCCCTTCACCTGCGACGCGTGGTTCACCGGGGTGGAGGCGCTGACCGGGGGGCTGATGGCCGGGGCCTGCGGTTACGAGGGCTTCGCCGCCGGGCTGGCGTCGCTCGGCCGGCCGGTGCCGGGGGGTGGCATCGCCGCCGCCCTGTGCCGGCGCGCCATCGAGGAGCACACGGGCGCGTTGCCGACACCGGCCAGCCTGTGGTGGAGTCTCGGAAACGAACGGGCGAGTTCGGCCTTCGCCGCCTGCGCCGGGCTGCCGCCCGTGGACCGGCTGGTGTCGATGCTCGACGGCGGCTGGCGCGCGTGGGCCGGCGGCCATGACCGGCCACAGGGAGAACACCCATGAGCATGCTGCAGACCCTGGGCCGCTTCCGCATCGACGGGGTGCTGGGCCAGGGTGCCATGAGCGTCGTCTACCGCGCCGCCGAGTCCGGCGACCACCCGGTGGCGCTGAAGGTGCTGCGCAGCGAGCTGCTGGCCGCCGCCGAGCGCAGCGCCGTGCTTGCCCGCTTCGAGCGCGAGGCGCGAATCGGCATGCGGCTGAACCACCCCAACATCGTGCGCGTCTTCGACTACGGCCAGGATTACGGCTGCCCGTGGCTGGCGATGGAGCTGGTGAAGGGCCGCGAGCTGAAGGACTTCATGGAGGCCGAGCCGCCGCTGCCCATCGAGCGGGCGGTGGAGATCATGCTGGCCGTGCTCGACGCGCTCGCCTGCGCCCACGCCAACGGCGTGGTGCACCGCGACGTGAAGCCGGCCAACATCGTGCTGCAGAACGACGGGGTGCCCAAGGTCGCCGATTTCGGCATCGCCCAGATCCCGTCGTCGGAGGTGACCCAGTCCGGCGAGCTGCTGGGCACGCCCGCCTACGTGGCGCCGGAGCAGTTGCGCGGCGAGGGCACGGACGGGCGGGCCGACCTGTTCTCCGCCGGGGTGGTGCTCTATTACCTGCTGACCCGCAAGCGGCCCTTCACCGGCTCGGTCGCCACGGTGATGCAGCAGATCCTCTATCACGAGCCGCCGCCGCCCTCGACCGTCAACCCGCGCGTCCCGGCCAGCTTCGATCCGGTGATCATGAAGGCGCTGGCGAAGGATCCGACGCGGCGCTACGCCACCGCGGGCGAACTGGCGGCGGACCTGCGCGCCGCACTCGCCGCCGCCCCCGCCGGGGACCAGGAAGCCGCCGGACGGCCGGTGCCGGACTCGGAGGAGACCCTGGTCACTCGCGACCGCGACACCGTCGCGACGGAGCTGGAGGCGCTGCTGCGCGCGGTGGCCGACACGCCGTTGGGGGAAAAGCGGCTGGCGGAGATCGGCCGGCTGATCGAGGAGTGGCTGACCGGGTCCGGCGGCGACGCCGCGCGCTTCGGCCTGATGCTGGCCGAGGCCGGGGTCGAGCCGGTCAGCGCCCTCATCCTGAAGGGCGTGCCGGCACCGCGCGCCGTGCTCACCGGCGGGCGGGCCGACTGGATGGCGCTGGTCCGGCTGTTCGCGCGGCTGAAGGCCACGCTCGGCCGGCTCGGCACGCCGGAGCGCGCCGCCATGATGGCGGCCCGCATCGCGATGGAGCTGAGCGGCGCCGTGCTGCTTTATTCCAACGAACTGAACCGCGAGCTGATGGCCGACGACAACCCGGACATCATGCGGCTGTCGGCGGACTTCATGCGGCTGGACATCCTGGCCATGGCGCTGGAGGAGCTGGGGGCGGAGACCGAGCTGCGCGGCGCCCGCGGCACCATGCTGATGTTCGCCGGCCAGGTGATGCGCAAGGTGAACAGCATCCTGCGCGCCTGCACCGACGGCAACGACGGCTTCGCCCGCTTCGGCGTGGCGGTGATCCTGTCCGACATCGAGGATCTGATCGTCATGGCCGGCCGGGTGCTGGAGACGAGCCCGGACGGGATCGGCGCCTTCCAGGCCATCGGCCGTGAGATCGTGGTGGAGTTCATCGAGCTGTCCCGCCGCTTCGCCGCCCTGTCCATCGAGGAGCTGCGGGCGCTGGCCGGCAGCGCCGCCCCCGACAGCTTCGCCGCCAAGCTGCGTCCGGTCGGCGCGCTCTACGCCTTCGCCACCCGCCTGCCCGCCAGCGACGGGGTGGAGGCCATGCAGGCGCTGACCGCCGACCTGCACCGCCACATGGGCGCGCTGGCCTTCGATCTGGCCCGGGCCACCGACGCCGGCGGCCACGCCCGGCTGGAGGCGCTGCACGACATGGCGTCCACCCTCGGCTGGACGGAGATCGAACGCATGACCGTGGACGCGCTGCGCCGCTGGGCGCTGGCCGCGGGACGGACGGCGTGATTGCATCCATAAGCGCCGGGCGCGAAGCCCCCCACAGACACTCCCCCCAACCAGGATCCCCCATGAGCGTGACCTTCGCCAGCAACTGGCAGGACCCCACCGGCATCGTGGTGCTCGACCATCTCGTGGTGCAGCGGGTGCTGTGGCAGGCGCCGGAGCCTGTCGGCTCCGTGGCGCGGGCCAAGCGCGGAACGCGGGACTGTTTTGTGATGCGGGTGCGGTCGCCGCTGCACGGGCTGGCGAACCGTTCGCTCCAGGGCACCGAGCTGATGGTGGAGCTGTCGGGGGAGGAGATGCCCACCGCGCGCTACCGCATCCGGCTGGCGCTGGTGCCGTCCAACCCGATGATTCTCGACGTGACGCCGGAGTCGATTCCGGAGTGATCCGAACCGCGCTCCCCTGCGTATCACGGTATGAGCATGGTTGCTCGGATAGAGTGGGAACCTAAGCGCCTCCGCCCGTCGGGACGGAGGCGTTCTTTTTTGGCGGGAGCGAACCGGCCTCCGCGGCGTTTCCACCGGTGACGATCACGAGGACGGACCCGCATGCTCGACCGCATCGCCAAATTCTTCGACCGGCTCGATGGTGACGAGGCCACGCCGGCACAGGACGAGCTGCCTCTGGCCGCCGCCGCCCTGCTGCTGGAGGCCGCGCGCACCGACGACACCGTGACCGACGCCGAGCGCACCCACATCATCGCCGCGGTACGCAGCCATTTCCGCCTGACCGACACCGAAGCCGCGACTCTGTACGAGGAGGCGCGCGCCCAGACGCGCGGTCCGTCGCACCTCTACGACTATGTCCGGATCATCAACGACCATTGCCCGCCGGACCAGCGGCTCTGGCTGATCGAGATGCTGTGGGAGGTGGCCTACGCGGACGGCGCGTTGAACGACCTGGAATCCAACCTGCTGCGTCGCCTGGGCGGTCTGCTGGCGGTGTCGGACGTGGAGCGCGGCGCCGCCCGCAAGCGTGTGCTCGAGCGGCTTGGATACCCGGCCGATTGAACCGGCGCCCTGCAAGCGGCAAGGAAATAACCCATCGCCTTTCGTATAGTTTCTTAGTGATCGAACGTTATAATCCCCCAGGTAATCGAGGCCGGTTGCGCCGGCCACTGCCAGGAGGGATTGTCGCGATGGCGTATCTGCGGAGCCTGAGCCTTGCCGCCAAGCTGACGCTGCTGGCGACGGCGGGGCTGGTGATGCTGGCGGTGGCCCTGACCTGGGCCACCGTGGTGATCGTCGGAGACCGCGTCGGCGCGGAGGCACTGGAACGGCGCGAGCAGGCGATCCGCACCGCCCGCATGCTGCTGGAGCAGAAGGGAAGCGAGTTCCGCGTCGTGGATGGTGTGCTGCATGTCGGCGCCACCCGGCTGGACGGTGCCAACGAGATCGTGGACGCCGTGCGCAGCCTGAACGGCGGCGTCGCCACCATCTTCCACGGTGACCGGAGGATCGCCACCAACATCAAGAATCCCGACGGCAGCCGTGCGGTCGGCACCACGCTGGCCGCCGGGCCGGCGCGCACCGCGGTGATCGACCAGCGGAAACCCTACCGTGGCGAGGCCGACATCCTCGGCACCACCTACTTCACCGCCTACGACCCGCTGTTCGACCGCAACGGGGCCCCGGTGGGGATCCTGTTCGTCGGCATCGCGAAGAAGGAGACGCTGAAGGTCATCGACGCGGTGGTGTCGAGCACCATCACGGTGGCCGGCGGCATCACCCTGCTCGCCGCCCTGGTCATGCTTCTGGTGGTGCGCCGCCAGTTCCGCACGCTGGACCGCATCCGCGGCGCCATGCGGGCGCTGGCCGACGGCGACACCGCGCTCACCGTGCCGGGCCTGGACCGCACCGACGAGATCGGCGCCATGGCCGCGACCGTGGAAGTCTTCCGGCAGAAGGCGCTGGAGAACCAGCGCCTGCATGATGCGCAGGAACGCCAGCGCCGGGAATCCGAAGCCGCCAAGGCCGCGGCGCTCCGCACCATGGCGGAAACGGTGGAGCGCGAGGCCGGCAAGGCGGTCGAGGAGGTTGCCGCCCGCACCAACGCCATGGCGAAGGATGCCGACGGCATGGCGGAAGCCGCCGACCGCGTCAGCGTCAACGCCCAGAGCGTGGCCGGAGCCGCCGCCCAGGCGCTCGCCAACGCCCAGACCGTCGCCAGCGCCGCGGAGGAACTGGCCGCGTCGATCGGCGAGATCTCGCACCAGATCGCCCAGTCCGGAACCGTGACCCGCCAGGCGGTGGAAACGGGGGCCGAGGCGCGCGAGACCATCCGCTCCCTGTCCGACGCCGTCGGGCGGATCGGCGAGGTGGTCGGGCTGATCAACGAGATCGCCAGCCAGACCAACCTGCTGGCGCTCAACGCCACGATCGAGGCGGCGCGCGCGGGGGAGGCCGGCAAGGGCTTCGCCGTGGTGGCTCAGGAGGTCAAGAACCTCGCCACCCAGACCGCCCGCTCCACCGAGGAGATCACCCGCCAGATCGCCGACATCCAGGGGGCGACCGGCAGCGCGGTGGCGTCGGTGGACGCCATCGGCCGGTCGATCGGCGAGATCGACCGCGTGTCGGGAAGCATCGCCGCGGCCATAGAGGAGCAGGCCGCCGCGACCCAGGAGATCAGCCGCAACGTCGTCGAAACGGCGACCGCCGCGCGCGAGGTGTCGTCGCGCATCGCCGCCGTGTCCGACGAGGCCGATCGCACCGGCGATCGCGCCCGCAAGGTCCACGCCGGCAGCGACGACGTGGCCCACAGCATCGAGGCGTTGCGCGAAGCGCTGGTGCGTGCGGTGCACACCGGCACCGCCAGCGCCGCCTGACAGCGACCGCCGACCGTGTGACCGCTGGCCGGGCGGTCGCCGGCTTGGCGCGCTACTCGACCGTCCACGCCTCCTGCCGCTCCGGCTTCGGCCGCGGGCGGAAGAGGCCGCGGACGACGGTGTAGAAGACGGGGGTGAAGATCAGGCCGAACACCGTCACCCCCAGCATACCGAAGAACACCGCGGTGCCCAGCGACTGCCGCATCTCCGCACCGGCACCCTGCGCGATCACCAGAGGCACCACGCCCAGGATGAAGGCGAAGGAGGTCATCAGGATCGGGCGCAGGCGGGCGCGTGCCGCCGCGACCGCCGCCTCGAAGCGGTCCTTGCCCTCCTCCTCCGCCTGCTTGGCGAACTCCACGATCAGGATGGCGTTCTTGGCCGCCAGTCCGACCAGCACCACGAATCCGACCTGCGCCAGCACATCCACCGCCATGCCGCGGGCCAACAGGCCCGACACCGCGGCCAGCAGACACATGGGCACGATCAGGATGACGGTCAGCGGCAAGGCCCAGCTCTCGTACTGCGCGGCCAGCAACAGGAAGACGAACACCACCGACAGACCGAAGACCATCAGGCCGGTGCTTCCCGCCGCCTTCTCCTGATAGGCGAGCTCCGTCCATTCGTAGCCGAAGCCGTCGGCCAGCGTCCGGTCGGCCAGCCGCTCCATGCTGGTCAGCGCCTGACCCGTCGATACGCCGGGCAGCGTGTTGCCCTGGAGCTCGGTCGCCGGGAACAGGTTGAAGCGGGTGACGCGGTAGGGGCCGGTGACGTCGCTGAACTCCGCCACGGAGCCGATGGGCACCATTTCGCCGCGCGTGTTGCGCGTCTTCAGGTTGGCGATGTCGCGCGGGTCCTGGCGGAACGGGCCGTCGGCCTGCGCCGTCACCCGGAAGGTGCGGCCCAGCATGTTGAAGTCGTTGACGAAGGCGGAGCCGACATAGACCTCCAACGCCTCGAACACCAGATTGGCCGGCACCCCCAGCATCTCCGAGCGCTGGCGGTCGATGTCGGCGAAGATCTTGGGAAAGCGGGTGTTGAACAGGGTGAACACGCCGGTCAACCCCGGTTCCTGGTTGGCGGCGACCATCATCTCGTTGGTCGCCTGCTCCAGGGCCTGGAGGCCGCGGCCACGGCGGTCCTGCACCATCATCTTGAAGCCGCCGGCGTTGCCGATGCCGCGCACCGGCGGCGGCGGCACCACCATGATGAAGGCCTCCTGGATGGCCCCGAGGCGGCGGCGCAGATCGACCAGCACGGTGTCGGCGCTCAGCCCCTTCTCCACACGCTCCGAATAGGGGGCGAGCGTGGCGAAGATGGCGCCGGCGTTCGACGCGTTGGTGAAGGTGGCGCCGTCCAGCCCGGCGAAGGGAACGGCGTGGATGACGCCGGGCGTCTCCAGCAGGATGCCGGTGGCGCGGCGCACCACCTCGTCCGTGCGTGACAGCGACGACCCCGGCGGAAGCTGGACGATCGTGATCAGATAGCCCTGGTCCTGGTTCGGGATGAAACCGGTGGGCGCCCGGTTGAACTGATACCCCGTCAGGACCAGCAGCCCGCCATAGACCGCCAGCACCAGCAGCGGCACCCGCACCAGCCGCCGCGTCATCCCGCCATAGCCGCCGGACATGCGGTCGAACACGCGGTTGAAGCCGTTGAAGAAGGCCCGGATCGGCCAGGTCAGGGGGGAATGCTTCTCCTCGTGCTCCTTGTGGTGCGGCTTGAACAGGATGGCGCAGAGCGCCGGGCTCAGCGTCAGCGACACGATCATGGAGATGACCGTCGCGGTGGCGATGGTCACCGCGAACTGCCGGAAGAACTGGCCGGAGATGCCGCTGACGAAGGCCGCGGGGATGAACACCGCCGCCAGCACGAGCGCGATGGCGACCAGCGCCCCGCCCACCTCGTCCATGGTGCGGTGCGCCGCCTCCCGCGGCATCAAGCCTTCCCGCAGCTTGGTCTCGACGTTCTCCACCACCACGATGGCGTCGTCCACGACGATGCCGATGGCGAGCACCAGCCCGAACAGCGACAGGTTGTTCAGCGAATAGCCCAACGCCGCCAGCACCGTGAAGGTGCCGATCAGCGACACCGGGATCGCCAGGATCGGCACGATGGAGGCGCGCCAGGTCTGCAGGAACAGCACGACGACGATGACCACCAGGATCACCGCCTCGATGATGGTCTTGTAGACCTCCTTCACCGACTCCGCGATGAACTCGGTCGGGTTGTAGACGATGTCGTAGCGCAGCCCGCTGGGGAAGCTCTGCGACAGCTCGGCCATGGTGGCCTGGATGCGCTCGGCGGTTTCCAGCGCGTTGGAGCCGGGTCGCTGGAAGATCAGGATGGGAACCGCCTGGCGGTCGTCGAGATAGCCGTTCAGGTTGTAATCCTGGGCGGCGAGCTCGACGCGGGCGATGTCCCGGACGCGGGTGACGGCGCCGGAACCGTCCTCCTTCACGATGATGTTCTCGAACTGCCGCGGGTCGGTCAGACGGCCCAGCGTCTCGACGTTGAGCTGGAAGGCGCCCGGCACCGGGACCGGCGGCTGGTTGATGACGCCAGACGCCACCTGCACGTTCTGCGCCCGCAGCGCGGACACCACCTCCCCCGCCGTCAGGTTGCGGGCGGCCACCTTGCCGGGGTCGAGCCAGATGCGCATGGCGTAGTCGCGGGCGCCGACCAGCCGCACGTCGCCCACCCCGTCCAGCCGCGCCAGCCGGTCGCGGACCTGGAGCGTGGCGTAGTTGGACAGATAGAGCTGGTCGCGCGTGCCGTCCGGCGAGCTGATGTGGATCACCATCAGCATGTCGGGCGAGTTCTTGCGCACCGTCACGCCGAGGCGCCGCACATCCTCCGGCAGGCGCGGCTCGGCGATGGCGACGCGGTTCTGCACCAGCACCTGCGCCGTGTCGAGGTTGGTGCCCAGCGCGAAGGTGATGGTCAGCGACAGGTTGCCGTCGCCGGTGGCCTGGGAGACCATGTACAGCATGTTCTCCACGCCGTTGATCTCCTGCTCCATCGGCGTGGCGACGGTGTTCGACACCACCTCGGCCGAAGCGCCGGGATAGGTCGCGCGCACCTCGATGGTGGGCGGTGCGATCTCCGGATACTGCGCCACCGGCAGCGTCAGGTAGGCGAAGGCCCCGATCAGGGTGATGAAGATCGACACGACCGCCGCGAAGATCGGGCGGTCGATGAAGAAATGGGAAAACCGCATGGCCGGCCCCGCTTTGTTCGGATCAGTTGGGCTGGGCCGGGGGCTCGATCTTGCCCGGCTGTGGCGTCACCTTGGCGCCGGGTCGGGCGCGGACGATGCCGGTGATGATGACGCGGTCGGTCGGCTCAAGCCCGGCGCGGACCACGCGCAGTCCGTTCTCGATGGGGCCGAGGCGAACCGGTTTCGGCACCACGGTGCCGTCCTCCTTCACCGTCATGACGATCTTGCTGGCCTGGTCGCTGATCACGGCGGTGTCGGGGATGAGGGTGGCGGTGTAGCGCTCCGACCCCGGCAGCCGCAACCGGCCGAACTGGCCGGGCGTCAGGAACAGGTCGGGGTTCGGGTAGAGTGCGCGCACGCGGATTGTGCCGGAGCCGGAATTGACCCGGTTGTCGATGAAATTCAGCTGCCCCTTCAGCGACCAGCGATTCGACGGCTCGTCGAACAGGCGGCCCTCCACAGGCACGCCGTCGGCATTGCCATTGCCGTTGTTGCGCTGGAAGGAGATGCGCCCGTCCTTGATCGCCCGCTGATAGGCGAGGAAGTCGCGCTCGCTCATATCGAAGTCGAAGTAGATCGGATCGAGCGAGACGATGGTGGTGAGTGCGGCGGCCTGCGCCCCCTCCCCGGCCGCCACCAGATTGCCGACACTGATCGCGCGGCGGCTGATGCGCCCGGCGATCGGTGCGGAGATGCGGGTGTAGCCCAGGTTGAGTTCCGCGGTGCGCACGCTGGCCTTGGCCACCTCCACCCCGGCGGCGGCGACCCGCACCTCCTGCTGACGCTCGTCGAAGACGCTGGCGGAGATGTTGTCGCCGCGCCGCAGCTCGCTGGCGCGGGCGAGCTGGCGCTGCGCCAGATCGAGTCTGGCCTGCGCCTGCGCCTGCTCGGCCTGGGCCGAGGCCAACGTCGCCTCGAACGGCCGCGGGTCGATGACGAAGAGCAGATCGCCCTTCTTCACCAACTGCCCGTCGGTGAAATGGATGGATTCCAGATAACCGCTGACCCGTGCCCGGATCTCGACGAAATCGATCGCCGAGAACTGGCCGGTGAACTCGTCCCACTCGACGATCTCCTGCCGCAGCGGCTGCGCCACCGTCACCGGCGGCGGTGCCCCGCCCGGCGCACCCTGCGCCAGAGCCGCGCCCGCCGGCCACAACGCTGCGACAAAAGTCACCGCCAGCGCCCCGAGGGTCGCCCCCATTCGTCCCGCCACGTCCTGCCTCGCCCTTATCCAGCCCGCTTTGATCACGGGTTACCCCGCCCAAAGTGCGTGAGCAGCCGGGCGGATAGAATAGGCCCCCTGTTCACGATTCCGTGAACAGGGGGAACCTTGGCGCCTCCGGTTCAGATCATCGCCAGCGGCTGCTTGCGCCGGGGCGGCGGAAAAGCGCGGTCGATGGCGGCGAGATCCTCGGGCGAGAGCGTCAGGCCGGCCGCGGCGGCGTTCTCCGCGGCGCGCTCGGCGTGGCCGGTCTTGGGGATGGCGACGACGTCGTCATGGCGCAGCGCCCAGGCCAGCGCGGCCTGGGCCGGGGTGGCACCGTGCCGGCCGGCGACCTCCAGGAGTGCCGGATGGCGCAGCAGCCGCCCGCCCTGCCCGATGGGCGAATAGGCCATCACCGGCATGCCGTGCCGCCGCTGCCACGGAATCAGGTCGAACTCGATGCCGCGATGCTCGGGGTTGTAGAGGACCTGGTTGGCGGCGCAGTCCCGGATGTCCGCGGCCTCGGCCAGCTCCTCCAGATCCTCGACGTCGAAGTTGGACACGCCCCAGCGGCGGATCTTGCCGGCCCGGCGCAGCGCCTCGAACCCCTCCACGGTCTCGGCCAGCGGCACCCCGCCGCGCCAGTGCAGCAGATACAGATCCAGGACATCGACCCGCAGGTGCCTGAGGCTGCGCTCGCAGGCCTCGACGACTCCGCGGCGCGACGCGTTGGATGGCAGCACCTTGCTGACCAGGAACAGCCCGTCGCGCCGGTCGGCGATCGCCTCGCCCACCAGCGCCTCCGACCGGCCGCCGCCGTACATCTCGGCCGTGTCGATCAGCGTCATGCCATGGTCGATGCCGGCCTGGATGGCCGCGATCTCGGCACGCCGGTCGGCCTGCCCCTCCGCCATCATCCCCTCCCCCATCATCCAGGTGCCCTGTCCCAGGGCGGGGACGGCCGTGCCGTCCGTCAGGGTGACCCGCTTCATGCCCAACCTCCCTCTCGGCGCCGGTTCCGGCGCGGGACCGGCATCCTGCCGCCCATGGCAACCGAAGGCCAGCCCCCGCCGTTCCCTTTCCGGGATCCGGCACCGGACGCGGTGTACGGCTGTTGTCCCCGGCACGATCCACGATGCGGAGGAGCGTGCGCGCCATGGCAACGACGACGATGGAGGAACCCCTGGTCTGGACGCGGGAAGCGGTCGCCGGAGCCATGGCAGGATGCGCGGCCACCGGTCCCATGACCATCGCCATGTCGCGGCTGTACCATAGCTTGCCGGAGGCGGACCGCCACGCCCTGCCGCCGCGGCTTCTGACCGAGCGCATCCTGGCGCCGGACGGGTCGGCGCGGGCGCTGCCGGCCGGGGTGCGCGCCGACATCACGCTGCTCGCCCATTACGGCTACGGCGCCTTGACCGGGGCGCTCTACCCGGCGGCGGCCCGCAGGCTGGGGCTGACGCCCGTCCTGGGTGGTGCCGCCTATGGCGTGGCGGTGTGGGCGGCCAGCTATCTGGGCTGGATCCCGGCTGTCGGGCTGCTGACCCCGGCCACCCGCCATTCCGCCCGGCGCAACGGGCTGATGATCGCGGCGCATGTGGTGTGGGGAGCGGCGACCGGCCTTGCCTATGACCGGCTGCGCGTGCGGCCGGACGCCTTCACGGCGGCCGTGCCGCGGGACGCGCCGGAAATCCCGCGGCGCGACAGCCGGGCGCTGCGCTGGGGTTTGGCGGCGCTGGTGGCGGGTGCCGCGCTGGCGTGGAGCCGGCCGGCGGCCGGGCGGCGCGGCACTGCCCTGACGGCGGGGGCGGGTTGCCGGGGGGCCGACGCGGCCCCCATGTGAGCAGCCCACCTCGGCGCCCCCTCCGGTCGGCCGGGGTTCCCGATTTTCCGGAGAGCTTCATGACCGATCAAAGACTTGGCAGCGCGCTGCCCACCCGCCCCTTCGGCCGCACGGACATGGCGATCACCCGCGTCGGCTTCGGCGCCTGGGCCATCGGCGGACCGGATTGGGCCGTCGGCTGGGGCGCGCAGGACGACCGCGACAGCATCGCCGCCATCCGCCACGCCGTGGAGCGCGGCGTCAACTGGATCGACACCGCCGCGATCTACGGCCTCGGCCGGTCGGAGGAGGTCGTGCGCAGGGCGCTGGCCGAGATCCCGTCCGGCGGGCGCCCCTATGTCTTCACCAAATGCGGCCTCGTCTGGGACGAGGCCGACCGCAAGGCCATGCCGCGCCGCATCGGCCGCCCCGACAGCATCCGCCGGGAGGTGGAAGCGTCGCTGAAGCGGTTGGGCGTTGACCGGATCGACCTCTACCAGATGCATTGGCCGGCGGAGGACGGCACGCCGCTGGCGGAGTATTGGGGCACGCTGCTGGCCCTCAAGGAGGAGGGCAAGGTGCGCGCCGTCGGCCTGTCCAACCACAACGCCGCCCAGCTCGAAGCCGCCGAAGCGGTCGGCCATGTGGACACGCTGCAACCGCCCTTCTCGGCCATCCGCCGCGACGTGGCGGCGGCGGAGCTGCCCTGGTGCGCGGCGCACGGGACGGGCGTGATCGTCTACAGCCCCATGCAGTCCGGCCTGCTGACCGGCCGCTTCACCAAGGAGCGGGCGGCGGCGCTTCCCACCGACGACTGGCGCTCCCGCAATCCGGAATACCAGGGCGACAGGCTGGAGCGGAACCTGCGGCTGGCCGACGCGCTGGGCCCGGTGGCGGAGCGGCACGGCACCAGCGTCGCCGCGGTGGCGGTCGCCTGGACCTTGGCTTGGCCCGGCGTGAGCGGTGCGATCGTCGGCGCCCGAAGCCCCGCCCAGGTGGATGGATGGCTCGACGCCGCGACACTGGAGCTGACGCGTGAGGACATCGCCGCCATCGCAGACGCGATCGAAACCACCGGGGCGGGAGCCGGGCCGGTGACGCCGGAGAGGTGACGCGACGGGGATGACGACGGGACGTGGCACCAACACCCGTCGTCACCCCCGAACGGCCTAACCCACCGGAGTACGCCGATTCCACTACCTACCTTTTGCAAGTGCACTCCCGACCAACACAGTCTACGCAGACGATCCAAACCATTCGGGCAGTGCGGGTCATGGTGGATTTTTCAAAGAAGCTTGTCCTTGTCTTCATGACCGCGCTTGGGCTTGTCGGTGTCTATGTGGCCAGCAGCAACCTGCCGGTTGCCACCGGCTGCCGTTACTACGCGGATTGCGCGGTGACGGAGTGACAGCGGGCGGCACGTGGATGCCGCCCCGCGGACGAGCCCAGCGATCATCCACAAGGGAACTTTGAAGGCATGTCCATGACCTCCGGTTTGCGGCGGGGCGGGGGATTGGCGGGTGCCATCCGCTCCCGCCTGTGGCCGCCGGAAACCGCCACGCACGCCCGCGTCCATGACGGCCTGACCGTCTTCGCCCCGATGTGGGCCGTGGCGATGCTGTTCAGCCTGGCCGACAACCCGTCCACCTTCATCGGCCGCGACGGCCCCGCCCTGTTCCTGGTGGGATGGACAGCCGTGCTGGCCGCGGTGGCACTGGTGATCCGGCCGCGGCTGACGTGGCTGCTGGGCCTGCTCGCCGCGGCCCTCATCCTGCGCTACGCCCTGCTGGCGCCGGTGGCGTCCAACAACAAGACCATCACGCTGTTCATGAACACCGGCATCCTGCTGGTGCTGGCGCAGGCGGCGTGGTCGCAGGCCGAGCCGCGGCGCGAGCTGGTCTACCAGCACCTGCGCGTCATCGCCCGCGGGCTGCTCGCGGTGATGTACTTCTACGGCATCTTCCACAAGATCAACACCGACTTCCTCGATCCGAACGTCAGTTGCGCGGTGATGCTCTACGCGCCGCTCGCCCGCCCCTTCGGGCTGGACGGCAACCTGTTCGGGCGCTATCTGGCGATCTATTCGACCTTCATCATCGAGGCGATCGCCATCGCGGCGCTGTACTGGCGCCGCTGGTTCGCCGTGGGGCTGATCCTGGCGCTGGTGTTCCATTACATCATCCCGATCAGCGCGTACTCCTGGTACATGGATTTCTCCTGCCTGGTCTTCGCGCTCTACGCGCTGACCATGCCGCCGGAGGCGCAGCGGGACTTCTACCGGAGCGTCGCCGGGCCGCTGCGGCGGGTGCGGGGCTGGTTCGGCAACGCGGCGCTGCCGCTGGCCGGCGGGCTGCTGGTGGCCGCCGCCTGGGTCAGCGCGATGATCGTGGCGACCGACTATCCGGAGCGGCCGCTGCGGATGTTCTACCACTCCACCTTCATCATGGTGTGGGCGATGTTCGGCGCCGTCGCCTCGGTGCTGATGACCCGCGCGGCGCTGGAGCATCTCCCCTACCGCGGGGCCGCGCAGCCGCGCCAGCCCTTGTGGCTGCACCTCATCCCGCTGGCGCTGTTCGTCGCCTGCACCTCCCCCTACATCGGGCTGAAGACCGAAAGCTCGATCAACATGTTCAGCAACCTCCACACCGAGGGCGGCGAGACCAACCACCTGCTGTTCGCCAGGCCGCCCTACCTGTTCGGCTACAAGGACGACGTGGTGGAAATCCTCGATTCCTCGCACCCCTACCTGCTGCATCTGAAGGCGCGGAACGAGCGCATGGTGCTCTACGCCCTGAAGGACGTGCTGCGCCGCTACCGCGAGCATTGGGTCACCTACCGGCTGAACGGCTTGGTGGAGGAGGAGGTGACGCACGCGTCCTTCCCCGCCTTCGAACAGCCGTCCCTGCTGGAGCGCGCCTTTCTGATCTTCAAGACGGTGGACGTCCGCCGGCCGAAGGTGTGCACGCACTGACGGATTGGCGGCCGGTGCTCCCCGGCCGCTCACTCCGTCAGCGAGGGCGGCCGGTCGATCAGGCGCTTGCCGCGGGCGAGCAGCGTCGCCCGGCGGCCCAGCTTGAGCAGCGGGTAGAGCAGCGCCGCCGTGGTGCTGTTGGAGAAGACCAGCCCGTTCAGACGGTTCCAGGCGCCGTCCGGGCTCGACAGGGCGGCGAGGATGTGCACGGCCTCGGCGCCATGGTGCACCCGCCCCTTGTGCACGAACAGCATCCCCTCGTTCAGATCGAACCCGTCCCGCCAGTAGCGCTCGACCCGCGGGTCGCCGGAACGCGCGTCCAGCAGCTCGACCGGCCCGACCGTCTCCCGCAGCCGCGTGAACCGCACGTAGTTCTGACAGAAGACGCAATCGCCGTCGTAGATGATGAGCGAAGCTTCGCCGCCGGCCATGTGCTGCACACTCCCCGGCCGGGAATCGGCCGCGGCCGCAGTATGGCGAAGTCGAAGGCCGATCACGCGACGCCGTTCGGGCTATCCGGCGTGAAAAAAAGTGGGGCGCCTCCTTGCGGAGGCGCCCCCAAGTCTTTCTGCTCAGGATGGTTCTTGGTTAGCTGCACCCCGTGGTCGAACCGCAAGTGTCGCACTTCAGACACGTGCCGTTGCGGACCAGGGTCATGTTCCCGCATTCGCCGCAGGGGTCTCCCTCATAGCCGCGGGCACGGGCCTCGCGGACGCGGTCGTAGCGGGTGTCGCTGTAGGCGCCGCCATAGGCGGTGCCGGTCATGGTGGTGGCGGCGTGGGCCTGGACCCCGCCCGCCGTGGCGACCGCGCTGGCCGTGACGCCATCGGTGCCGGTGGCGACCGCCATCGCGGCCACCGCCCGCTGCGCCTGTCCCCCGTCGAGCACGCGCAGGTTCGAGCGCACATAGCCCTTGGAGGCCAGCTTGCGGACGATGTCGCCATGCACCGAGGCGGCGGTGGCGGGCACGTCGGGCAGGTCGCCCTGCTTGTCGCCGGTGCCGACGGTGAAGGGCAGCAGATCCTCCGGCGTGGCGTGCGCCAGATCCTCGCGGCCGAGGTAGGAAATGGCGATCTCGCGGAAGATGTAGTCGATGACCGAGGTCGCCATCTTGATGGTGTCGTTGCCCTGCACCGCACCCGACGGCTCGAAGCGGGTGAAGGTGAATGCCTCGACGAACTCTTCCAGCGGCACGCCGTACTGCAGGCCGATCGACACCGCGATGGCGAAGTTGTTCATCAGCGAGCGGAAGGCGGCCCCTTCCTTGTGCATGTCGATGAAGATCTCGCCGAGGCGACCGTCCTCGTACTCGCCGGTGCGCAGGTAGATCTTGTGGCCGCCGACCATCGCCTTCTGGGTGTAGCCCTTGCGGCGGTGGGGCAGACGCTCGCGGGCGGCGGACTTCCGCTCGATGATCTTCTCGATCACCTTCTCCACCACACGCTCGGTGACCAGCGGCACGCGGGCGGCGTTGGGGGCGTCGATGACGCTCTCGATGGTGTCCTCGTCCTCGATGCCCTCCAGCAGGGAGGCCGACAGCGGCTGGCTGAGCTTGGAGCCGTCGCGGTAGAGCGCGTTGGCCTTCAACCCCAGGCGCCAGGACATCAGATAGGCGTCCTTGCACTCCTCCACCGCCGCGTCGTTCGGCATGTTGATGGTCTTGGAGATGGCGCCGGAGATGAAGGGCTGGGAGGCCGCCATCATGGTGATGTGGCTCTGCCAGGACAGGCAGCGCTTGCCGATGCGCCCGCAGGGGTTGGCGCAGTCGAACACCGCCAGGTGCTCGTCCTTCAGGTGCGGCGCACCCTCCAGCGTCATGGCGCCGCAGCAGTAGGTGTTGGCCGCCTCGATCTCGCCGCGGGTGAAGCCCAGCGCCGACAGCAGGTCGAAGCCCGGCGCCTCCAGCGCCGCCGCCGGAACGCCCAGCGTGCCGGTGATGACATCGGCGCCCAGCGTCCACTTGTTGAAGACGAACTTGATGTCGAAGGCGGTGCGCAGCGCGCCCTCGACCTTGGCGATCGCCTCGTCGGTGAAGCCCTTGGCCTTCAGCGCCTCGTGCCCGATGGCGGGGGAGCCCTTCAGCGTGCCATGGCCGACCGCGTAGCGCTCGATGGCGGCGATCTCCCTGGCGCTGTAGCCCAGCGTGTCGAGCGCCACCGGCACCAGCCGGTTGACGATCTTGAAGTAGCCGCCGCCGGCCAGCTTCTTGAACTTCACCAGGGCGAAGTCGGGCTCGATGCCGGTGGTGTCGCAATCCATCACCAGACCGATGGTGCCGGTCGGCGCGATCACCGTGGACTGCGCGTTGCGGAAGCCGTGCGCCTCGCCCAGCGCCAGCGCGCGGTCCCAGGCGCGGGCGGCGGCCTCGGCGAGGTCGGCGTCCGGGCAATCGGCGGCGTCGAAGGGCACCGGCTTCACCGCCAGCCCCTCGTAGCCGTCGGTGGCGCCGTGCGCCGCGCGGCGGTGGTTGCGGATCACCCGCAGCATGGCGTCGCGGTTCTTATCGTAAGCCGGGAAGGTGCCCAGCTCCTCCGCCATCTCGGCGGAGGTGGCGTAGGCGACACCGGTCATGACCGCGGAGACGGCGGCGCACAGCGACCGGCCCGCGTCCGAGTCATAGGACAGGCCGGACGCCATCAGCAGGCCGCCGAGGTTGGCGAAGCCCAGACCCAGCGTGCGGAACTCGTAGGAGAGCTGCGCGATCTCCTTCGACGGGAACTGCGCCATCAGCACGGAGATTTCCAGCACGACGGTCCACAGACGGCAGGCGTGCTCGAACGCCTCCACGTCGAAGGAGCCATCGACGCGCCGGAAGGTCATCAGGTTCAGCGACGCCAGGTTGCAGGCCGTGTCGTCCAGGAACATGTATTCCGAGCACGGGTTGGAGGCGTTGATGCGCCCCGACTCCGGGCAGGTGTGCCACTCGTTGATGGTGCTGTCGAACTGCACGCCGGGATCGGCGCAGGCCCAGGCGGCGTAGCCGATCTTGTCCCACAGGTCGCGGGCGCGCAGCGTCTTCGTCACCTTGCCGGTGGTGCGCGCCTTCAGGTCCCAGGCGCCATCCTCCAGCACCGCGGAGATGAAGTCGTTGCTGATGCGCACGGAGTTGTTGGAGTTCTGGCCGGACACGGTCAGGTAGGCTTCGGAGTCCCAGTCGGTGTCGTAGGTGCGGAACTCGATCGAGGTGAAGCCCTGGCCGGCGAACTGGATCACGCGCTGGATGTAGTTCTCGGGGATCTGCGCCTTGCGGGCGGCGACGATCGCCTTCTTGAGATCCTTGTTCTCCTTGGGGTCGAGGCCGCCCTTGCAGGCTTCCATGACGCGGGTCATGTGCTCGCGGGCGATCTTGGAGCCGGCGACGAGAGCCGCCACCTTCTGCTCCTCGATGACCTTCCAGTCGATGTAGGATTCGATGTCGGGGTGGTCGAGATCGACCGTCACCATCTTGGCGGCGCGCCGGGTGGTGCCGCCCGACTTGATGGCGCCCGCCGCGCGGTCGCCGATCTTCAGGAAGCTCATCAGGCCCGACGACTTGCCGCCGCCCGACAGCTTCTCGCCCTCGCCGCGCAGGCGGGAGAAGTTGGAGCCGGTGCCCGAGCCGTACTTGAACAGCCGCGCCTCGCGCACCCACAGATCCATGATGCCGCCCTCGTTGACGAGGTCGTCACCGACGGACTGGATGAAGCAGGCGTGCGGCTGCGGGTGCTCGTAGGCGGACTGCGACTTCACCAGCTCGCCGGTCTGGAAATCGACGTAGTAGTGGCCCTGGCCGGGGCCGTCGATGCCATAGGCCCAGTGCAGGCCGGTGTTGAACCACTGCGGGCTGTTGGGGGCGGCCATCTGGGCGGCCAGCATGAAGCGCATCTCGTCGAAGAAGGCGCGCGCGTCCTCCTCCGAATCGAAATAGCCGCCCTTCCAGCCCCAATAGGTCCAGGTGCCGGCCATGCGGTCGAACACCTGCTTGGCCGATTCCTCGCCGACCAGCCGCTTCTCCTTGGGCAGTGCCGCCAGCGCCTCGGAATCGGGCTCCTTGCGCCACAGCCAGGAGGGGACCGTGTTCTCCTCGACCGGCTTCAGCTTGGCCGGCACGCCCGCCTTGCGGAAATACTTCTGCGCCAGGATGTCGCTGGCGACCTGGCTCCAGCCCTCGGGCACCTCGATGCCGGCCTGGTGGAAGACGACCGAGCCGTCGGGATTGCGGATCTCGCTGGCGGTGCTGCGGAAGCCGAGGCCGGCGTAGGCATCCTGGCCTTCGATCGTGAAGCGTCGCTGGATCCGCATGTGAGAAGAGCTCCCCTGGCTTGGCGGCGAAGCCACCCGCTGCGGCACGGGCTCATCCCATGCCGGCCGATGGCCGTCAGCCACAACATCCTGTATGATGGGGGGACCTTAGCCCCACAGGCGGCGACACGCAACATATTTGGTGTCACACCTGAAACCATCCACAAGATATTGTGTCGATTGCCACACAACGGTGGGAAATGGGGATGGTTCCGGGGGGTGCGGTGATTCGCGGTGGATAACTGGAAAAAGGGCCGCGGCGGCCTGTCCGGCCGCGCGGCCCCGTGGTCGCGCCCCATGGTAGCGCCCCAAGGTCGAGAGGGGTGGGCGGCTGCTCACGCGTTGGTGACGATCTCCTTGACCATCTCCGGCGTGACCGGCTTCCCCAGTTCCCTGGACACCACATGCGCGGTGGCGTTGCGGGCCGCGACCTTCGCCCGCTCGCCCAGGATCCCCTTCTCCATCGCGGCGAGAAGCGCCTGGGCGTAGGCGTCGAGAATCATGTCCTTCATGGCTGTCCCCGCTGCTGTCCCGGCACGGTCCCCGTCACCGGGCGTACCGACGCGAAAATATCATCATGAACACAGCCGCAGGCAACAGGGTCGATGCGGACACCCTCATCCGGCGAATGTCCGAGGGCGCCGCACACGCTCACGCCGCCGGCCGCTGCTCCAGGAAGGCGCCCAGCTTCTTGTCGACGCCGAGGATGTGGCCGGTCAGCCACTTGCCGAGCACGCCCAGCACATAGGCGCCCTTCTCCCCGCCGGCATCCAGCGCGTTGTTCACGTCGTGGAGCTGGCGGACGAAGGCGTCGTGCATCGCCTTGTGACCGGCGTAGTCGGGATAGCCATGCTCGCGCATCAGCCCCTCCTCGCGGTCGAAATGGTAATCGGTGTATTCGAGCAGCTCGCCCAACACGCCCTGGATCTCGGCGTCGCCGCGGTTCTCGTTCACCGCGGTGGCGAACTCGTTGAACAGCTCGAACAGGCGGCGGTGGTCGCCGTCGATGGCGCCGTGGCCGACGCCGAATCCGGGCTGCCACGCGATCGTCTCCCAGCGCGGGCCAGCGCTGGGCTTCATGGTCTTCGGCTGCATGGTGGTTTCCGTCCCCTCATGGTTGTTGGGCCGGACGAACCGGCCGCCTTCTTGTGGCACCGGTCATACGCGGTGGGTGCGCGGGCACCAAGGCGGCACGATGTCTCACGACCGGCGGAGCCCGCTATCCGACAGCGCGCCACCGCGTTATTATGCGATCGTCAGCTAAAGTATAATAAGGACGCCTGCCGTGATCGGCTTCGGTGCTTACGAACCGTTCGAGGCGGAGGGCGGACGGATCGTCGCCTGCTACCGGCCACCCGTGCCCCCGCTGCCCCCGACCGACGAGGTGTGGGAGGCGCTCGATCGCACCCGCCCGGTCGTCGAGGCGTTCGACCGGGCGTTGTCCGCCTTCCCGGTGCCCGGTGTCGTCGGGCGGCTGTTCGCCCGGTTGGATGCCGTGCACTCCTCGGGGGCCGAAGGCGCCACCACCTCCTTCACCGACCTGCTCGAATACCAGAGCGCCCTGCGGCGGGCGAAGGATCCGCAGGATGCGGCGTCCGTTTCCGGGGCTGCCGAGGCGTTCGACGATCTCCAAGACGGGATGGGAGCACCATGCGACGCGGCGCTCGCCATCCACCGCCGCCTGTTCGACCGGGACCCCGATCCCTATTGGGCGGCGCAGGCCGGACGCTGGAAGGCCCACCCGAACGCCACGGACGATCCCGACTCACCGACCGGCCTGTTCCATTACACGTCGCCGGCCGCGCTTCCCGCGGCGCTGGAGGCGTGGGCCTCCTTCACCATGGCGACGGGCGGTCCCGAACTCGTCCGCCAGGCGGTGTCGCACTGGCTGTTCGAGCACATCCATCCGACGGCCGACGGCAACGGCCGCGTCGGCCGGTTGCTGGTGCCGCTCGTCCTCCGCGCCAAGGGGGCGACGCGCAACGCCTGCTGCTTCCTCGGAGAGGCGGTGCACCGGGACAAACAGACCTACGTCTCCGCGCTGAAGCGGGGACGGCTGACCGGCGACATGGGCGCATGGACGCGTGTGTTCCTGGCGCTGACGGCGCAGACCGCCGGGCTGAACCTGGACCGCATCGGCAAGCTGGGAACGCTTCTCGACGGCTGGAAGCGCACGACGGGGAGCGTCCGTTCCGACAGCGCCGTGCATGATCTGGTGCCGTGGATCCTGACCACGCCCGCCTTCACGATCCGGGATGCGGTGGCGGGCATCGGCCGCGGCACCTTCGCCAGCGTGAACCGGGCCGTCGGCCAGCTTGCCGGCATGGGGATCGTGACGGCGGCCGGGGCACGGGCGCGGGATCGTCTGTTCGTCGCGCCCGAGGTCATCGCCCTGTTCGAATCGTCGCCGCACCGGTCGCCGCGCGTGAACACGCCCGCAACCAAGGCTTGACCCGCATCAATGCGGCCGCACCGCCCCTTGCGGCCCAATGCCGCGGCGACGGTGCGCGGAGAAGAGGCGGGCGGCATGAGGTACATCGACGAGTTCCGGGACGCGGCGCTGGCGCGCGGGCTGGCCCGTGCCATCGCGGCGGCGGTGCGGCCCGACCGCCGCTACCACATCATGGAGTTCTGCGGCGGCCACACCCACGCCATCGCCCGCTACGGCCTGCCCGACCTGCTGCCGCCGGCGATCCGGCTGATCCACGGGCCGGGCTGCCCGGTCTGCGTGCTGCCGGTCGGGCGCATCGACGACGCCATCGCCATCGCCCGCCAGCCGGGGGTGATCCTGTGCACCTACGGCGACCTGATGCGGGTGCCGGCGTCGGGGCGCACCAGCCTGTTGAAGGCGAAGGCCGCGGGCGCCGACATCCGCATGGTGCTGTCGGCCGGCGACGCGCTCGCCATCGCCGAACGCAACCCGGAGCGGGAGGTGGTCTTCCTCGCCATCGGCTTCGAGACCACGACTCCGCCCACCGCCGTGGTCATCCGCGCGGCGCGCGACAAGGGCCTGACCAACTTCAGCGTCTTCTGCAACCATGTGCTGACCCCCGCCGCGATCCGCGCCATCCTGGACAGCCCGGAGGAGGCCGGGGCCGGCGTGCCGCTGGACGGCTTCATCGGCCCGGCGCACGTCTCCGTCGTCATCGGCAGCCGCCCCTACGAGATCTTCGCGGAGGAGCACCGCAAGCCGGTGGTGGTGGCCGGGTTCGAGCCGCTGGACGTGATGCAGGCGGTGCTGATGCTGGTCGGGCAGATCAACGACGGCCGCGCCCTGGCGGAGAACCAGTTCACCCGCGCCGTCACCCGCGACGGCAACCGCAAGGCGCAGGCGCTGGTGGCCGAGGTGTTCGAGCTTCGCCCCTCCTTCGAATGGCGGGGGCTGGGCGCCATCCCCGACAGCGCGCTGCGCATCCGGGAGGCGTTCGCGGCCTTCGACGCCGAGCGGCGCTTCGCCGTGCCCGGCCGCTCGGTCGCCGACCACAAGGGCTGCGCCTGCGGCGAGATCCTGCGCGGGCGCAAGGCGCCTGCCGACTGCGCGCTGTTCGGCACCGGCTGCACGCCGGAGAACCCCGTCGGCTCCTGCATGGTGTCGTCGGAGGGGGCCTGCGCCGCACACTATACCTATGGCCGGTTCCGTAACCACGCGGCTTGATCCGAACGTCATAGAACCTTACACCGAAGGGTGAGCCGGCAACCGCCGGCGCAACCCTTGCGCATCAGGAGTCGGTCATGAGCCTGCGCCTTTCCAACCGGCCGATCCGGCAGCAGGTCCTCGCCGGCCTGCTGGTCGCGGTGTTGGCCCTGGTCGGGATTTCCGCCGTCACCGTGTATGAACGCTGGCGCACCCTGGCCGACCTTGGCCGGGTGGAGACGCTGACCGAGGCGGCGGTGGCCATCGGGTCCCTCGCCCACGAGCTGCAGAAGGAACGCGGCGCGTCCGCCCTGTTCCTCGCCAGCGGCGGCACCCAGTTCCGCAGCGAGTTGACCGAGCAGCGCCGGCTGACCAGCCAGGCCGCCGCCGCGCTGACGCACGCGCTGGCCCCGCTGCGCGACCAGCCGGCCTACGCCGCCTTCCTGACCCGGCTGGCGGAGGCGGAGGGGCTTCTGGCCGGGCAGGACGCTCGGCGCGCCGGCATCGACCGGCTGACGGTCAAAGGGCCGGACAGCTTCGCGCAGTACACCCGCCTGATCAGCGGGCTGCTCGACGCCACAGGGGAGCTGGCGCGCGCCTCCACCGACGCGGAGGTGCGCCAGCTCGTCCACGCCTACGCAGCCCTGCTCCAGGGCAAGGAGCGTGCGGGGCAGGAACGGGCGACCGGCTCCGCCGGCTTCGCCGCCGGGCGATTCGACGGCACGCTCTACGCCCGGCTGATCGGGCTGATCGCGGCGCAGGACGCCTATTTCGGCGTGCACCGAGCGTCCGCCCCGGCCGAGCTCGGCGCCGCGCTGACGCGCGAGCTGGAGGGGGCGGACAGCCAGGGAGTCGAGGGGCTTCGCCGGCTGGCGATCGACGCCGGTATCGGCGGTGACCTGAAGGGCACGCCCGCACCCCACTGGTTCAAGGCGACCACCGCGCGCATCGACCGGCTGAAGGCGGTGGAGGATGCGACCGCGAACGCCCTGCGCGCGACCGCGGCGGCGGCTGCCAAGCGGGCCGCCACCGACTTCGCGATCCTGCTGGGGGTGGCGCTGGTGGCGTCGGCGGGGGCCGTCGCCATCGGCTTGATGGTGGTGGGCTCGGTCACCCGCGCCATCGGCGGGCTGACCGGCGCCACCACGCGGATCGCGGAGGGCGACGTGCAGGTGACCGTTCCCGGCGAGGAGCGCGGCGACGAGCTGGGCCACCTCGCCCGCGCCATCCACGCCATCCGCAACGCCGGTGTGGCGGCGATGCGGGTGAAGACCGCGCTCGACACCGTGTCCGCCAACGTGATGATGGCCGACCGCGACGGCACGCTCATCTATGTCAACCGCGCCGTGCAGGAGATGTTCAAGACGGCGGAGGAGGATATCCGCCGGCAGTTGCCGGGCTTCGACGCGTCGAGCCTGATCGGGGCGGATTTCGACCGGTTCCATAAGAACCCGGCGGAGCAGCGCGCCATGATCCGCGACCTCACCGCCCCCCACCGCGCCCGCATCGAGGTCGGCTCCCGCCGATTCGACCTGGTGGCCACCCCGGTGATCGACGCGGCGGGCGAGCGGCACGGCACCGTCGTGGAATGGCGCGACGTGACGCAGGAGCTGACCATCCAGGCGGAGATCGCCGCCATGTCCGAGGCCGCCGCGGCCGGCGACTTCACCCGGCGCATCGACCCGGCGGGCAAGAGCGGCTTCATGCTCGACCTCGCCCGGCGCCTGAACGCCCAATCGGAGGCCGCGGCGCGGTCGCTGCGGGACGTGGTGGATTTCCTGGAGGCGCTGGCCGACGGCGACCTGGGCCGGCGCATGACCGGCGAGCACGAGGGGATGTTCGCCCGCATCCGCGACGACGCCAACCGCACCGCCGACCGGCTGAGCGACATCGTGTCGGGCATCGCCGCGGCGGCGGAGACCATCGCGTCCGCCGCCGCCGAGATCTCCGCCGGCTCGGACGACCTCGCCCACCGCACCGAGCAGCAGGCCGCCAGCCTGGAGCAGACCGCCGCCGCCATGGAGGAGCTGGGAGCCACCGTGCGCGAGAACGCCGACAGCGCGCACGAGGCCAACCAGCTGGCCGCCCAGGCCCGCAAGGCGGCCGAAAGCGGCGGCAGCGTCGCCGGCTCGGCCGTCACCGCCATGCAGCGCATCGAGGAGTCGGCGCGCCGCATCACCGACATCATCGGGGTGATCGACGAGATCGCCTTCCAGACCAATCTGCTGGCGCTCAACGCCGCGGTGGAGGCAGCGCGCGCCGGCGACGCCGGGCGCGGCTTCGCCGTGGTGGCACAGGAGGTCCGCCAGCTCGCCCAGCGCTCCGCCCAGGCGTCGAAGGAGATCAAGGCCCTGATCCTGGACAGCGACGGACAGGTACGCGACGGGGTGGCGCTGGTGCGCCAGGCCGGCTCGGCACTCGACGGGATCATGGCCGGGGTGCAGGACGTCGCCACCCGCATCGCCGGCATGGCGACCGCCTCGGCCGAACAGGCGGGTGCCCTGGACGAGATCAACGCCACGGTCTCGCAGATGGACGAGATGACCCAGAAGAACGCCGCCATGGTGGAGGAGACGAGCGGAGCCGCACGGTCGCTGGCCGATCAGGCCGGCGACCTCCGGCGGATGATCGCCTTCTTCCGCAACGCCGCGGGCGGGTGAGCCCCCCCTGCCCGGCCGGCTTTACGCCGCCGGCCGCGGCTCCCCGAACAGCACCAGCGAGGGCGGCAGGACCGGGGGGAGCAGCCCGTGCAGCAGGCGCTCCACCGCCGCCACCGCGTCGGTCAGCGCCTGCGGCGTGAAGGGCTTGCGCAGAAGGCCCAGGGCGTCGTCCCGCACCTCCTGGAAGCGGTGGTCGAAGCCGGTGACGAGCAGCGACGGCACGCCCAGGTCGCGGCGCAGCCTGCGCACCAGGCTCAGCCCGTCCTCGCCGCCCGCCAGATGGTAATCGACCAGCGCCAGATCCGGACGCATGCGGGCCGCCAGCCGGCTCGCCTTGGCGGCGGCGCGGACGGGGCCGACGACCTCGTGCGCGACGCTGGTCAGCACGGCCTTCATGGCGGGGCCGATCAGCGGATCGTCCTCGACGACGAGAATCTTCACAACGCAACCCGATTTCTTCGTGGACTGTGCGCCGAAAATGGGCAGCGTTTCTCTGCCTTCAATAGTGGCTGCGCCGGCTTTCACCATCGGCGATAGGCTACGGCTTGCGGCCGTGACGAAGGTCCGGGTTGACCCGTCCATGCGGCGGACCCGCCGACGGCGGATTCGCCGGATCGCTGATCATTTGATCCCGATCATTCCCAGCCGCCGCATCCGGGCGCAGGCTGGGGTCCTACCCCCCTTGCCCCTGCCCCCTGCGGAGGTGCGCCATGGACACCCTGATCGTCGCCCTGAACGGCGCCCTGGTCGCCGGCATCCTGATGACCCTGTCCACGCTGGCGCTCGCCGCCGCCGCGTCGGCCGCCGGACGGCGGCGCGCGGCATTGGCCGCGGCCCTCACCGCGCCGCGACGAGCGCCGGATCCGTACGGTCGGCGCCGCTGAGCAGCGGCTCGGAGGGATTGCCGATCCAGTGGGCGATGTCGGCCAGCACGACCTCCGCCGACAGGTCCCGCAGCAGCATGTGGTAGCCCTTGGGATAGAGGGCCACGCGGTTGCGCGCGGAGCTTCGCAGGGCGGTCATGGCCTTCTCCACCGGGCCGCTCGGCAGCACCTGCTCGTGGCGGCCGTAGAGCATCAGGGCCGGCGCCCGCAACCGCCCGCAGGCGTCCATGGCGCGCCCCATCAGCTCGGTCAGGCCGTACAGCGCATCGACGCGCGAACCCTTGATCACCAGCGGGTCGCGGCCCAGCGCGCGCAGCATCTCGATGTTGTCGGAGGGCTGGATGTTCAGCTCCTTCGGCGGATGGACGACCCAGCCCGGCACCGCGGCGTAGCTGAGCCGCAGCGCCGTGCGCGGCAGGAAGCCCATGCTGTTGAAACCCCACACGGCGGGCGCCACCAGGATGGCGCCGTCGGTGCGCGGCGGGTGCGGTCCGGCCAGCGCCGCCATGATGACCGCCCCGCCCATGCTCTCCCCCAGCAGGTAGAAAGGCGTGCCGATGGGATGGCGGGCGCGCAGCAGATCGGCCGCCATGCGCAGGTCGGCCACCATGGTGTCCGCCCCCGCCCAGATCCCGGCGTTGCGGGTGGCGCCGAAGCCGCGCTGGTCGTAGGCGTAGGTGACGAGGCCCCGCCCGGCGAACCAGCGGCCGGCCCCGTCGAAGGCGTTGGAATAGTCGTTGTAACCGTGCAGGGCAAGGATCACGCCCTGCACCGGCATCCCCTCCGGCGGCGCCCAGCGGCGCAGCGGCAGGCGGAAACCATCGGGCGCCACCAGTTCGGCGTCCGTCATGCGCGCAACCTCCACGCTGGGCCCCATCGGCTGGAAGGCGGTGCTGCAGCCGGCAAGGCCCAGCGCGAGGAGTGCGGCGGCCAGCAGCCGCGGCAGGCCGCCCGGCAGGATCATGCCGCCGCCCCCGTCCCCGAAGCCGCCGCATGGGCACCACCGGTGAGCTGGAGGAAGATGTCCTCCAGGTCCGACTGCTCGGTGGTCAGATCGACGATCGACAGGCCGGCGGCGGCCACCGCCGCCAGCACCGCGTCGATGCGCTGCCGGCTCGGCTGGTAGCGGACGACGAGGCGCCGCGGCTCCGGCAGGTCGGCGGTGAAGCCCGCCAGTGTGGCGGGCACCGCGTCCAGGTCACGGTCGACCAGCATGATCACCGCCTTGGCGTCCACCCGGCGCAGCAGCGACGACTTCGCCTCGCACGCCACCACGGCGCCGTGGTTGATGATGGCGATGGTGTCGCACAGCTCCTCCGCCTCCTGGAGGTAGTGCGTGGTCAGCAGCACCGTGCTGCCCGCCCGGTTCAGCATGCGGACATGCTCCCACAGCAGGTGGCGCAGCTCGACGTCCACCCCGGCGGTGGGCTCGTCCAGAACCAGCACCGGCGGGCTGTGCACCATGGCCTTGGCCACCATCAGCCGCCGCTTCATGCCGCCCGACAGCGAGCGGGCGTGCGCGTCCGCCTTGTCGGACAGGCCGACGGCGGCCAGCAGCTCGTCGGTGCGCCGCTCGCGCTTCGGCACCCCGTAGAGGCCCGCCTGCAGCTCCAGGATCTCGCGCGGGGTGAAGAAGGGGTCCATGTTCAGTTCCTGCGGCACCACGCCGATCGAGGCGCGCGCCTGGCGCGGGTGCTCGTCGATGTCGGTGCCCCAGATGGCGACGCTGCCGGCGCTCTTGTTCACCAGCCCCGCCAGGATGTTGATCAGGGTGGACTTGCCGGCCCCGTTGGGGCCGAGCAGGGCGAACAGCGAGCCGCGGGGAATCGTCAGGTCGATGCCCTTCAGCGCCAGCTTCGGGCCGGCCTTGCCGGTGCCGGCGTAGGTCTTGGTCAGCCCCCGCACCTCCACGGCCGAGGCCGGCAAGCGGATGGGGGAGACGGGAACGGCGTGGGCCATGGGGGAACGGATGCCTTCGTTGCGACGGTGCGGCCGGGGTGCGTCCACGGAACCCGTTGAACGCCGCGCGCCTTTGCGTATGATCCCGCGCGGGCGGCGCCGACCATCCTAACGGTGCCGCGAAGTTCCACGCGTGTCAAAGGGAGGACGCCCTTCATGGAGCCGGTCGAGACGATCGAGGTGGAAACCGAGACGGTGGGCTGCGACGGCGGTGGCGGCGCACTGGGCCATCCGCTCGTCTATCTGACGCTGAGCGCCGACGGCCGGGTCGAATGCCCCTACTGCTCGCGCCTCTATGTGCTGAAGGCGGGCGCCAAGACGGGCACACACGGGCACTGACCACCGCCGCGCGGCCGGATCCACACGATCCGCCGCCCCGGTTGCCTCCCCCCATCGCGCCGACCGGATCGCTCCGGCCGGCTTTTCGCATGCGCGAACAGCAGCCGTGGGCGCACTGTGTCGCATATCATTCGTGTCACAATTCCCTTCTACCTGTTCCAAATCTGAAATATGATGGGTTGCAGATACCGACGGGATCTCCTCTATTCCGCTGCGGTGCCAAATCGGCCTTCACGTACCAATCGTCGGTCAACATCGATTGGACATTCGCTTGAGCATCGGAATGCTATACACTGCGATGTTGGATCGAGTTGGTGAAGGGAAGCGCTCCATGAGTCAGGAGACCGAGGAGCAGTACCGCAGTATTTTCGAGAACGCGATCGAAGGCATCTATCAGACCACGATTGATGGTCGTTACTTGCGGGTCAACCCCGCGTTGGCGCGCATCTATGGGTATGACAACCCTCACGAACTGATCCACGGCCTGACCGACATCGCGGGCCAGCTCTATGTGGATCCCGGCCGGCGCGAGGCCTTTGCCGATCTGATGGCGCGGCAGGACATCGTCAAGAACTTCGAAGCCCGGGTCTACCGCCGCGACGGCTCCATCATCTGGATTTCCGAGAACGCGCGCTGCGCCCGCGACGGTCAGGGCAACATCCGCTTCTACGAAGGCACCGTCCAGGACATCACCGAGCGCAAGCAGCACGAGGAGAAGATCCGTCTGCTGGCGACGGTGTTCGAGAGCGTCGCCGACGGCATCCTGATCGTCGAGCCCGACCTGACCGTGCAGGCGGTCAACCCCGCCTTCGTGTCCATCGCCGGCTTCGACCCGTCGGAGTTGCTGGGCCAGCCGCTGACCCTCTTCGCGCCGGGCGCGCACGACCGCGCCTTCGTGGAGACCATCTGGACCACCGCCCGCCACGCCGGCGCCTGGCAGGGCGAGGTGACCAGCATGCGCCGCACCGGCGAGCCCTTCGCCGCCTCGCTGTCGGTGACGGCGGTGCGTTCCCCCACCGGTGCGCTGGAGCATTTCGTGCTGACGCTGGCCGACATCAGCCAGCGCAAATACCAGGAGCACCAGATCCGCTATCAGGCCAGCTTCGACCGGCTGACCGACCTGCCCAACCGCTGGCTGGTGTGCGAGCGGCTGGAGGAGGCGATCCTGCGCGCCCAGCGTGCGCGCACCAAGGTCGCCGTGGTCTTCATCGACCTCAACCGCTTCAAGCAGGTGAACGACTCGCTGGGCCACCACGCCGGCGACGAGTTGCTGAAGATGGTGGCGCGGCGGCTGCGCAACAGCACCCGCGTGTCCGACACGGTGGGCCGGCTGGGCGGCGACGAGTTCCTGATCGTGGCGCCCGACGCCGCCGACCGCGGGGCCGGCACCCGGCTGGTGGAGAAGATCCAGTATTCCATGTCGGAGCCCTTCACCATCCGCGGGCAGGAAATCTACTGCGGCGGGTCGGTGGGCGTGGCCTTCTACCCCGACGACGGCGACAGCGCGGACGAGCTGCTGCGCAACGCCGATCTCGCGATGTACCACGCCAAGCGCAACCCGGAACGACGCTTCGTCTATTACGAGCCCGGCATGCGCGAACAGTCCGGCTTCCATCTGGGGCTGGAGAACGACATGCGCCGGGCCATCGCCGGCAGCGAGTTCGAGCTGCATTTCCAGCCCAAGGTGGATCTGGACACCCGCCAGGTGATCGGGGCGGAAGCGCTGATCCGCTGGCGCCACCCCACCCGCGGCCTGGTCAGCCCGGCGGAGTTCATCCCGATCGCCGAGGAGACCGGGCTGATCTGGGAGATCGGCTGCTGGACGCTGTACGAGGCGTGCCGCCGTCTGGCCGGCTGGACCGCATCCGGGCTGTCGCTGCCGTCGGTGTCGGTCAACCTGTCGCCGCGCCAGTTCCAGGACGCCCGTCTGGTCGGGCTGGTCACCAGCGTGGTGGAGGAGACGGGCATCGACCCCAGCCGTCTGGAGCTGGAGCTGACCGAATCCGCCATGATCGGCGACATCGAGAAGGCCGTCGCCATCCTGGGCGGGCTGAAGGACATCGGGGTGCGGCTGTCCATCGACGATTTCGGGACGGGCTATTCCTCCCTCGCCTACCTCAAGCGCTTCCCCATCGACACGCTGAAGATCGACCGCTCCTTCGTGCGCGACATCGTCAAGTCCGCCACCGACCCGGCGATCGTCAGCACCATCGTCAATCTGGCGGAAAGTCTGGGTTTCGACACCATCGCCGAAGGGGTGGAGACGGAGCAGCAGGCCACCATCCTGCGCAACCACCGCTGCTCCCGCATCCAGGGCTTCCTGATCAGCCGCCCGCTGGACGTCATCAGCTTTGAGACCTTCGTGCGGGAAAGCAGCGCGGCGGCGGTGTCCTGACGGCGGGCGGGCCGCGACGCGCGACCCCCGCCTTCAACTCCCTTGCAACACGGACCCGCCGGCGGGGGTTTCGACGGCGGGTCCGGTTTGCGTCGCGATCAGGCGTGGAGGTCCACGCCCTGCGACCCCCGCGGCGTCATCGCCGCGAAGAGCGTCTGCGCACCGGACAGATCGCCCGATTCCAGCGCGCTGCCGACCTTTTCCAGCATGGCCTTGAAGCGGTCGGCGGGAGAGTCGGAGTCGGTGGACTCCGTGGTGGTCTCGTCGGTTTCCTCGTCCTCCGCCTCCTCCTCCAGCAGCGAGGCGAGCGAGGAGTAGGCGTCCTGGGCGCTGGAGACGTCGCCGGAGCGCAGCGCATCGGCGAGGCCGCCGATGGCGTCGCGCACCTCCTGCGACGGCCCACCGCCACCCGGCGGCGGTCCCGGCGGCTGGCCGCCGCCCGCTGCCTGGGGGCCGCCCTTGGCGCCGTCCGGCGGACCGGATTGGGCGAAGGCCTGCTGGACCTGGGTGATGTCGCCACTCTCCAGGGCGCTGCCGACGTTGGACAGCAGGGTGGACAGCGGATCCTTGCCGTCGGTCTTGCGGCCGCTGCTCTCCTGGAGCTTCGAGAGGGAGGAATACGCCTCCTTCGCGGCGGCGATGTCGCCGGATTCCACGGCGGACTTCAACTGGTCGATGCCTTCGCGGATCTCCCGCCCCGGTCCCTGCGGGCGCTGGTAGGCCGCAACGCTGGCGGATGATGTCGCGGACGAGATGGACATGGCGCACTCCTTGCCTTCGCAAGCCGTTCCGGCCGGCGCGCGGGCGCGCGGAGGATTCGGTCGCGCAAGGTTGGACGCGCGGCGCGGCGGAATCCTGCGCGCGACCTGCAAAAAAATGCGCAGAAATGATGCCTCAGGGGCGGAGTTCCGCCAGCCGCTTCCGCCCCTCCGGCGACATGGCCGAGGCCGCCTCGATCAGGCCGGTCCGCAGCAGCGCCCGCCTCTCCTCATCCCGGCGGTCCTGCTCGTCGAAGAGGCGGGACAACGCGGCGGCGTCGAACGGCTCGCGCAACAGGATCGCCTTCACCCGCAGCGGAAAGTCGCGCAGCGGCGGCCCGGGCGGGATCGAGGGCCGCAACCGCTCCCACACCGCCCGCAGCACCGCGGCGTCCTGCGGCGGCAGGATCTCGATCGCCCGATCCACGATGCGCTGCGGATCCGGCGGCGGCGGCGGCGGGCCGCCATGGTTGCCGACGATGAAGCCGACGAGGAACATGTTGATGCCCAGCGAGGCGACGAGCGTCACCGGCATCCAGCGGCGGCGGAGAAAAGCGATCATTGGACCCACACGCTCAGATAGCTCGGCCCGGCGGTGACGAGACCGGCGAGACCGGTGGCACCGGCGCTGGCCGGAACGAGACCCACACTGCCGACCACCACCCCCATCAGGCCCATGACCGCCAGGAAGGTGGCCGCCGGCCACAGCCGCGGCAAGGTCCATGCCGGCGGAACCGGCGCCGGGCCGCGGCGGTCGAGCGCCTCCTCGATTCGGGACGCCAGCCGTTCGACGCGCTTCGCATCCACCGCCGGCGTCGCCCGGTCAAGCCAGATGTCGAGCGCCTGCGCCTCCTCCAGCGCGCGGCGCGCCTCGTCCGACCAGCCGAGCAGCTCGCGCGCCGCCTCCCGCTCCGCGACCGGCCAGCGCTCCAGGTCGCCCCCGTGCGCTTCGGCCAGATGGATGAACCGTGCTATCCTCATCGCTCGCCCTGCCGCCTGCCGGTACCTCACGCATTCAACCGGTTATACGCGGTTGGGGCGACACTTCCAGCGCGTCGGCCCGGCATTTTTTTCCCGGCAATTCCTGCCGGGCCAAGCCGCCCTGCACCTTCCATGCCCCATCCACTCGACTCCCGGCCGCGCATCCGCCAAGGTAGCGACCGCCAGCCCGAGGGACGGAACGACGCCGCCATGACCGACCAGACCGCCGCCGACACCACCGCCGATACCGCCGCCGACGCCACCACGACGACCGCGGGCGAGGAGCTGTATCTGGTGGACGGCTCCGGCTTCATCTTCCGCGCCTTCCACGCCCTGCCGATCCTGACGCGCCCCGACGGCACGCCGGTGAACGCGGTCCTGGGCTTCACCAACATGCTGACCAAGCTGCTGGCCGACCTCAAGGCGCAAGCCGTGGCCGTGGTGTTCGATGCCAAGGGAGACACCTTCCGCAGCAACATCTATCCCGCCTACAAGGCCCAGCGCCCGGAGCCGCCGGAGGAGCTGAAGCCCCAGTTCGCCCTGATCCGCGAGGCGACCCACGCCTTCTGCCTGCCCTGCCTGGAGCTCGAAGGCTTCGAGGCCGACGACCTGATCGCCACCTACGCCCGGCTGGCGCGCGAGGCCGGGCGCCCGGTCACCATCGTGTCCTCCGACAAGGACCTGATGCAGCTCGTCGGCCCCGGCGTGCGCATGTTCGACCCGCTGAAGAACAAGCCGATCGGACCGGCCGAGGTGGCGGAGAAGTTCGGTGTGCCGCCGGAGAAGGTGGTGGACGTGCAGGCGCTGGCCGGCGACAGCGTGGACAATGTGCCGGGCGTGCCCGGCATCGGCGTGAAGACCGCCGCACAGCTCATCCAGGAATACGGCGACCTGGAGTCGCTGCTGGCCCGCGCCGGGGAGATCAAGCAGCCGGCGCGCCGCCAGAAGCTGATCGACTTCGCCGACCAGGCCCGCGTGAGCCGCCGGCTGGTGCTGCTGGACCAGAATGTCCCGGTGCCGGAGCCGCTGGAGAAGCTGACGGTGCGGGAGCCCGACCACCAGAAGCTCATCGACTTCCTGCGTGCCCAGGGCTTCCGCAGCGTGGTGGCGCGTCTGGAGGCGGAGCTCAAGAAGGACGGCCGCATCGTCGACGGCGCCGCTCCGGCCGCCCCCGACCCGGCCACCGCGCCCCCGCCGGACGCCGCCGCGCCGCCGCCCGTGCGCAGCCCGGCCACCCCGGCGGGCGAGGTGGTGCAGCGCTACGAACTCGTCCAGTCGCTGGACGCGCTCGCCGTCTGGATCGACCGGGCGCGGGAGACCGGGCTGCTGGCCGTGGACACGGAGACCGATTCGCTGACGCCCTCCACCGCCACGCTGGTGGGCATCTCGCTGGCGACCGAACCGGGGCTGGCCTGCTACATCCCGCTCGCCCACGGACCCGCGCAGGGCAGCGGCCAGCTCGACTTCGATGGCGGCGCCCCACCGCCGCAGATCCCGACCGACGCCTGCCTGGAAGCGCTGAAGGATGTGCTGGAGGACCCATCCGTCCTCAAGATCGGCCACAACTTCAAGTTCGACCACCAGCTCTTCGCGCGCTCCGGCGTCCGGGTGACCCCGACCGACGACACCATGCTCATCTCCTACGTGCTGGAGGGCGGCGGCCAGGGGCACGGGATGGACGATCTCGCGCTGAAGCTGCTCGGCCACACCACGATTCCCTACTCGGACGTCTGCGGCACCGGCAGGAACGCCATCACCTTCGACCGCGTGCCGCTGGACAAGGCGCTGGCCTACGCGGCGGAGGACGCCGACATCACGCTGCGCCTGTGGAAGGCCCTGAAGCCGCGTCTGGTCGCGGAGCGGATGGTCACCGTCTACGAGACCATCGATCGTCCGCTGGTGCCGGTGGTGGCCGACATGGAACGCTGCGGCGTGCGCATCGACCGCGCCGAGCTCAGCCGCCTGTCGCGCGACCTGGGCACGCGGCTGGAGGAGATCGCGGGCGAGGTCCAGCGCCTCTCCCCCCGCCCCTTCAACATCGGCAGCCCCAAGCAGCTCGGCGAGATCCTGTTCGAGGATCTGAGCCTGCCCGGCGGCAAAAAGGGCAAGACCGGCGCCTACTCCACCGATTCGAGCGTGCTGGAGGGGCTGGCCGAGCAAGGGGCGGAGATCGCCCAACGGGTGCTGGACTGGCGCCAGCTCGCCAAGCTCAAGAGCACCTACACCGACGCGCTGCAGGAGCAGATCGACGCCAGGACCGGCCGCGTGCACACCAGCTTCGCGATGGCCGCCACCAGCACCGGCCGGCTGTCCTCCACCGACCCCAACCTGCAGAACATCCCCATCCGCACCGAGGAGGGACGCAAGATCCGCCGCGCCTTCGTGGCGGAACCCGGCTGCAAGCTGCTGTCGGTCGACTATTCGCAGATCGAGCTGCGGCTGGTCGCCGACATCGCCGACATCGCGGCCCTGAAGCAGGCCTTCCACGACGGGCTGGACATCCATGCGGCCACCGCGTCGCAGGTGTTCGGCATTCCGCTCGACAAGATGACGGGCGAGATCCGGCGCAAGGCCAAGGCCATCAACTTCGGCATCATCTACGGCATCTCCGGCTTCGGGCTGGGCCGCCAGCTCGGCATTCCGCCGGGGGAGGCCAACGCCTTCATCAAGGCCTATCTGGAGCGCTTCCACGAGTTGAAGGCCTGGATGGACAAGACCAAGGCCTTCGCCCGCGAGCACGGCCACGTGCCGACCCTGTTCGGCCGCAAATGCCGCATCAACGGCATCCAGGAGAAGAACCCGGCCAAGCGCGCCTTCGCCGAACGCCAAGCCATCAACGCCCCCATCCAGGGCACCGCCGCCGACATCATGAAACGCGCCATGGCCCGTGTCCCCGACGCCCTGGCCGCCGGCGGCTCGAAGGCCCGCATGCTGCTCCAGGTGCACGACGAACTGCTGTTCGAGGTGCCCGAGGGCGAGGCGGAGGAGGCGGCTCGCATCGTCCGCCGGGTGATGGAGGGTGCGGCCACGCTGGGCGTCCCGCTGGTGGCGGAGGCGGGGATCGGGGATACCTGGGGGGATGCGCATTGAGGGGTGGCACGGTACCCATCCCGAGCTTTGCAGCCATTCGCACTTTCCGAGACAAATTGTCTCGGCGAATGTCACTCGCCGAGGAATTTTTAAACCGTGCGTTAAACGAATCGTTCTTCTCTCGGTGCCGCTAGAACAATCGGCCCGAGGGAGGTTGAGTGGTGTTGAATTTTTTTAATGGTAAGGTTGCGCGACGCATCTATCTCGCGCTATCGGCGTTGGTTGTGGCGCTGCTGGCTGTCGGTTGGTTGGATCTGCGCACCATGCAGACCGCCGACCGCACCGTCGACACGATCATCCTGAACGCGCGCGCGTCGGGGACGGTGGAACGGATCAACAGCCTGGTCTACGCCGTGGTGATGGACACCCGCGGCGTGTTCATGGCGAAGGACCAGAAGGACGCGGAACGTTTCGCCGGCCCTCTGCTGAAGAACCTGGAGGGCATCGAGGCGCTGGTGCGCGAGCTGGGCGCCATACTTCCGGCCGACCAGCGTGCCAACTTCGACAAGGCCGACGCCGCGCTGAAGCATTTCAACGAGTTCCGGCGCGAGACGGTGCGTTTGGCGCGCACCGAGAGCCTCGCCGCCGCCCGCGCCTACAGCGACAACGACGCGAACCGCGCCGCCCGGCAGGCGGTGAACGCGGCACTCGCCCAGCTTTCCGAAAAGCACCTGACCTTCGTCGAGCAATCCGGGAACCTGTGGGACGAGGTGCGCAGCGGGGCCGAGCGCACGAACCTCGCCGTGCTGCTCGGCGCGGTGCTGCTGTCCTGCACGCTGGCGGTCGTCATCGTCCGCCGCACCATCGTCGGCCCGCTGGTGTCGATCACGGCCGCCACCGAGGCGCTGGCCGCCGGCCACCAGGAGCTGGAGGTACCGGCCACCGACCGGGCCGACGAGATCGGCGCCATGGCCAAGGCCCTGCTGGTCTTCCGCCGCAACGCCACAGAGACCGCCCGCCTGACCGCCGAACGTGAAGCCGAGGTACGCCGCCGGGCCGAACGGGCCGACGAGGTTGCCGCACTCGTCCGTCGCTTCGACGACGAGGTGAACGAGGCGCTGACCGCCATGCGCAAAGCCTCCGACCGGCTGGAAACCACGGCGAACGGGCTCGCCGCCTCGTCGGAAGAGACGTCACGCCAAGTGGTGACCGTTGGCGCCGCCGCCGAGCAGGCCACGGTCAACGTCCAGACCGTCGCCGCCGCGACGGAGGAACTGACCAGCACCGTGCAGGAGGTGGCCCGCCAGATGAACCAGGCCCGCTCGGTCGCCGAGGACGCCTCGCGCGAGGCCGAACAGGCGCAGGGCCAGATCCACGCGCTGACCGAGTCCGGCCAGAAGATCAGCGAGGTCGTGGACCTCATCCAGAACATCGCCAGCCAGACCAATCTGCTGGCGCTCAACGCCACGATCGAAGCGGCACGCGCGGGCGAGGCGGGCAAGGGCTTCGCCGTGGTCGCCAGCGAGGTGAAGGCGCTCGCCAACCAAACGGCCGGAGCCACCGAGGAGATCCGCAGTCAGGTCGGGTCCATGCAGGAGACCATCGGCCGCGCCGTCACCGCCATCCGCAGCATCGCCGGCGTCATCCAGCGCCTGAACCAGATGGCGACCGGCGTCGCCGCCGCGGTCGAGCAGCAGAGTGCCGCCACCGCCGAGATCGGCCGCAACGCCGTCCAGGCGGCCCAGGGCACGGGCGAGGTGGCCAACACCATGGCCATCATCCAGGAGGCGGCACATGGCGCGGCCACCGGCTCGGGCGAGGTGCTGGACTCCGCCAAGGCGGTCGCCGACCACGTCGAGACGATCCGCGGCAGCGTTCAGACCTTCATCATTGGCGTGAAGGCGGGTTGAAGGACCGCCACGGATCGGGCACGACACGAGGCCGTGGGCGCGTCCGGGCCTTCTGCCGGACGCGCCCACGGCGGCGCGCTCAATCCAGGAAGATGTCCCCCATCAGCTCCGCCCCCGGCACCACCGCGTAACGGTCGAAGTCCGTCACCCCCTCCGCCGCCAGCACCTCGTCGTCGATGAAGAAGTTGCCGGAGGTGCTGCGGGCGTCGCGGGTGAGGATGGCGTGGGCGGCGTCGGCGACGATGTCGGGCTTGCGGCAGGTTTCGGGCTTCACGGCGTCGCCCAGCATGGCGACGGCGGCGGTGGCGATGACGGTGCGGGGCCACAGCGCGTTGACGGCGATGCGGCCGGCGAACTCCGCGCTCATGCCCAGCACGCACATGGACATGGCGTATTTGGCGATGGTGTAGGCGGTGTGCGGCGCGAACCAGCGCGGGTTCAGGTTCAGCGGCGGCGACAGCGTCAGGATGTGCGGGTTCTCCCCCTTCAGCAGGTGGGGGATGCAGGCCTGGGAGCAGGCGTAGGTGCCGCGCCCGTTGATTCCCATCATCAGGTCCCAGCGCTTCATCGGCGTGTCCAGCGTGCCGGTCAGGCTGATGGCGCTGGCGTTGTTGACCAGTATGTCGATGCCGCCGAAACTCTCCACCGTCTTCTGGACGGCGGCGGCGACCTGCGCCTCGTCGCGGATGTCGCAGAGCAGCGGCAGCGCACGGCCGCCGGCCGCCTCGATCTCCTCGGCCGCGCTGTGGATGGTGCCGGGCAGCTTGGGATGGGGCGTCTCGGTCTTGGCGGCGACCGCCACATTGGCGCCGTCGCGCGCGGCGGCCAGAGCGATGGCCTTGCCGATGCCGCGGCTGGCCCCCGAGATGAACAGTGTCTTGCCCCGCAGGCTGCGCCCGTCGCCCATTCCCCGATCCTCCCCTTTGTTGGTGGCGCGGACGATAGCACGGGTGGATGCTTCCGCCAAGTCGCCGCATTCCCTTTACGTAAACGGCAGTTGATGCGCCACCATGCGCGGCAGCTGCCCAAGCTCCGTGCGCCCGCCGCACAAATCGTATGCATGATCGTACACAGGATTACATCCAATCTCATTCAACCCATTGTTTGATCATAACAAAAGAATCCGCGCACCACTGGCCCCGACGTTGCAATGCAGCAGGCATCGCCACCGGCGGGAAGGCAGTGCCATGACCACCATCGAGCTAGCGGCGGACCCCTACCCCATTCCCATCGACCCGGGCTCCACGGCCCTCGTCATCATCGACATGCAGCGCGACTTCCTGGAGCCGGGCGGCTTCGGGGAGGCGCTGGGCAACGACGTCGGGCAGTTGCGCGGCGCCATCGCGCCCTGCCGGACGGTGCTGGAGGCGGCGCGCGCCGCCGGCATCCTGGTCGTCCACACCCGCGAGGGGCACGCGCCCCACATGGCCGACGCGCCGCCGGCCAAGGTGTCGCGCGGCAAGCCCTCGGCCCGCATCGGCGATCCCGGCCCGATGGGCCGCATCCTGATCCGCGGCGAGCCGGGGCACGACATCATCCCGGAGCTGGCCCCCGCGGCGGGCGAGCCGGTGGTGGACAAGCCGGGCAAGGGCGCCTTCTTCGCCACCGACCTGGACCTGATCCTGCGCACCCGCGGCATCGCCACGCTGCTGGTCTGCGGCGTCACCACCGAGGTCTGTGTGCACACCACGATCCGGGAGGCGAACGACCGCGGCTACCGCTGCGTCGCCGTGGGCGACGCCTGCGGCTCCTACTTCCCGGAGTTCCACCGGGTGGGGCTGGCGATGATCAGCGCGCAGGGCGGGATTTTCGGTTGGGTCACGGATTCGGCCGCGGCGGCGGGGGCGCTGGCGTCGGCCGGGGTGCGCGCCGCGGCGGAGTAGAGGGCGCGCGACGCGGGGGACGAGGACGGTTCAAACGAGGAGGGCACCATGATCGCGAAGAACGTGCCGCTGTGGACGCCGGGGGACTGGAACGCGCTGTTCGGCCTTGGCACCAACGTGCTGGTGAACATGCTGGTGATGACGGGGCTGCTGAAGTTCGTGCTGGGCATGCCCGACGCCATCACCTTCGGCCGCATCCTGCCCGCGGTCGGGCTGATGCTGATGCTGGGCAACCTCTATTACGCCTGGATGGCCTGGAAGCTGTCGGTGAGGACCGGGCGGACGGATGTCTGCGCGCTCCCCTCCGGCCCCAGCGTGCCGCACATGTTCATCGTGGTCTTCGTGATCATGATGCCGATCCTGGGCAAGACCGGCGACCCGGTGAAGGCGTGGGAGGCGGGGCTGGCCTGGGTCTTCCTGCAGGGCTTCATCCTGATCGGCGGCGGCTTCATCGCCCCGCTCATCCGCAAGGTGACGCCGCGCGCCGCCTTGCTCGGCACGCTGGCCGGCGTGTCCATCGCCTTCATCTCCATGCGCCCGGCGATGGAGATCTTCATGACCAGCATCATCGGGCTGGTCTGCCTCGCCATCATCATGGTGAGCTGGTTCGGCGGGGTGCGCTACCCGAAGAACATGCCGGCCGGGCTGGTCGCCATCATCGTCGGCATGGTGATCGCCTGGGGATCGACCCTGCTGGGCTTCCCGCTGGGCGGGGTGGGCTTCGACAAGGTGGCGGCGTCCTTCGCCAGCTTCGGCTTCTCGGTGCCGATCCCGGCGGTCGGGCACGTCTTCTCCGGCTTCGAGTTCCTGGGCTTCATCCTGGTCACGGCCATCCCCTTCGGCGTCTACGACCTCGTGGAGGCGATGGACAATGTGGAGAGTGCGGAGGCCGCGGGCGACAGCTACAACACCACCGAGGCGCTGGCCGCGGAGGGGGTGTTCAGCCTGATCGGCACGCTGATGGGAAGCTGCTTCGCCAACGCCGTCTACATCGGCCATCCCGGCTGGAAGCAGATGGGGGGGCGCATCGGCTATTCGGCGGCCACCGGCCTGCTGGTGATCGCGCTGTCCTGGCTCGGCATCCTGTCGCTGCTGCTGAGCGCGGTGCCGGTCGTCGCCATCTCCCCCATCCTGCTCTACATCGGCATGCTGATCGGGGCGCAGGCGTTCCAGACCAGCCCGCAGAGCCACGCCCCGGCGGTGGTGCTGGCGGTGACGCCGCATCTGGCCGCCTGGGCCAAGGTGCTGGTCGATGGCGCGCTTGCCGCGGCGGGCACCACGGCGGTGGCGGTCGGGATCGACAAGATGGCCGGCAACGGCGTGCTCTACCAGGGCCTCGCCACCTTCGGCGACGGCGCCATCCTGACCGGGCTGGTGCTGGGCGCCATCGCGGTGTTCGTGATCGAGCGGCGCTTCGAAATGGCGGCTTGCTTCGCCTTCGCCGGGGCGGTGCTGAGCTACTTCGGCTTCATGCACGGGCCGGCGGTGGGCTTCGGCCCCAACGGGCTGGGCGTGTCGCCGATGGTGGCGCTCGCCTATCTGGTGGTGGCCGGCTTCCTCCTCGCCTGCGCGCGGGTGAAGGCCCTGGCCCCAGAACCGGCCCCGGCCGCGCAACTGGCGGCGGAGCCGGCTGAGTAAGCGACCTTACCGACGGCGCCCGCGTCCACCCGACGGGGCGCCGTCGAGCGCCGACACGAGGTCGCCGAAGGCCGACAGGGTGCGCCGCTGGCCCTGCGGCTGGGACGCCGGGCGGGCGGCATCGCGCGGGGGCGCGGACCGCTTCACGGTGGCGCCGTGGCCGTGCTTCTGGGCAGGGGCGTGGCCTTCGCCGGGGCGGTGGCCGTGCCCGTGCGCGGCGGGCTCGCGAGGGGCCCGCTCGGCCCGCGGCTGGTCGCGGCGCTGGTCCGGCTTCGGGCCACGGCCGCGCGACGCGGCGGGCTGCTGCTGCGGGCGGGCCTTGGGCAGCTCGACCGGCACGATGGCGGCGCGCGGCGGGCGCTCGGTGACGACGGTCAGCGGGCGACGGGTCAGCTTCTCGATGTCGCGGAGGTAGGCGCGCTCCTCCGCCTCGTCACAGAAGGCGATCGCGACGCCGGACGCCCCGGCCCGCGCGGTGCGGCCGATGCGGTGCACGTAGCTCTCGGGAATGTTCGGCAGCTCGAAATTGACGACGTGCGACACGTTGTCGATGTCGATGCCGCGGGCCGCGATGTCGGTGGCGACCAGCACCCGGATCGTGCCGTTCTTGAAGGATTCCAGCGCCGCCTGACGGGCGTTCTGGGACTTGTTGCCGTGGATGGCGGCGGCGCCCATGCCGGCCTTCATCAGATGCTCGGCCACCTTGTTGGCGCCGTGCTTGGTGCGGGTGAACACCATCACCCGGTCCATCGCCGGATCGGCGGACAGCAGATCGACGAGGATCTGGCGCTTCTCGGCCGCCAGAACGTGCATGACACGCTGGTCGATGCGCTCCGCCGTGGTCGCCACGCGCGCCACCTCGACCCGCACGGGGTCGGACAGCAGACGGTTGGCGAGCTTGGTGATCTCGTCCGGCATGGTGGCGGAGAAGAACATGGTCTGGCGCTTCGCCGGCAGCTTGGCGACCACCTTCCGCACGTCATGGATGAAGCCCATGTCGAGCATGCGGTCGGCCTCGTCCAGGACGAAGATGGACAGCCCGTCCAGCTTCGCATGACCCTGGTTCATCAGGTCGAGCAGCCGGCCCGGCGTGGCGACGAGGATGTCGAGCCCGCGGCGGAGCGCGTCCACCTGCGGGTTCTGGCCGACACCGCCGAAGATCACCGTGTGCCGCAGCCCGAGGCCGGCGCCGTAATTGGCGATGCTCTCGCCGATCTGGATGGCGAGTTCGCGGGTCGGCGTCAGGATCAGCGTGCGGATGGTGCCCGGCCCCGCCTTGGCGCCACCCTCGGCCAGCCGTTGCAGGATGGGCAGGGTGAAGGCGGCGGTCTTGCCGGTGCCGGTCTGGGCGATGCCCAGCAGATCACGGCCCTGGAGGGCCGGCGGGATGGCGCTCGCCTGGATCGGCGTGGGGGTCGCATAGCCCTGGGCGGCGATGGCGGCCTGGATTTCGGGGCGGAGGGCGAGGTCGGAAAAGGCGGTCATGCTGTCCTTGATCACGCGCACCCCGCCCCGCCCGCGTCCTGCGGTGCGGCCCTGGCGGCCCGGCGCGCATGCCCTGTTCCGCGCGCGCCGGGAAGGGCCTAGTGGAAGGGAAAGCGTCTCGGAATGCAGCGTCGCCGGGCCCCCTTGGGGCCTCAGGCGCCGTTTCGCGCGATCACGACACGACACCGACGCCGCTCCGGGTTCGGACACAGCGCTGGTCGGACTCTGATATGACCGCGAAAGCCCGGCGGGTCAAGGACTTTGCCGCACCGCACCCGTTGACCCGGTGTGTGCGCCGCGGGCACACTCCGCGCCATGACGACGCCCGACATCCCCCTTTACATCGATGCCGACGCCTGCCCCGTGAAGGCGGAGGCCTACAAGGTGGCCGCACGCTATGGCCTGAAGGTCTGGCTGGTGTCCAACGCGCCACTGCGTCTGCCGACCGAATGCCGGGCCGAGCTGGTGGTGGTCGGCTCCGGCTTCGATGCGGCCGACGACTGGATCGCGGAGCGGGCCGCGGCCGGCTCCATCGTCGTCACCGCCGACATCCCGCTGGCCGACCGCTGCGTGAAGAAGGGCGCCGTGGTGATCGGGTCGACGGGCAGGCCCTTCACGTCGGACAGCATCGGCTCGGCGCTCGCCGGCCGCGCGCTGATGGCCGATCTGCGCGACATGGGGGTGGCATCCGGCGGTCCGCCGCCGCTGAGCCAGCGCGACCGCTCCCAATTCCTGCAGACACTGGACCAGGCGGTGCAGGCGCTGCGGCGCGGGCAGATGCCGCGCTGGCGGTAGGAAACGCGTCGCCCTTACCCGCCCATCCTTACCCCCAAGGTAATCGATTCCGTGCCGCAAGCGGCGCGATGGTGTCCCCGCCGGAAACATCCGTCCAACCGGGCGGGCCGACAGGGAAAGGGACACCGGGCATGAACCGCATCACCGAACCGGGCTTCATCCGCACCGACGACGGCGCCAGCCTGTTCTTCCGCGACTGGGCCCCTCAGCGCGGAGATGGCGGTCCCGTCGTCTTCGTGTCGAGCTGGTCGCTGCCCTCGGACAGCTGGGCCTACCAGATGCTGGCGCTGACGGAGGCCGGGCTGCGCTGCGTCGCCTACGACCGCCGCGGCCACGGCCGCTCCTCCGACACCGCGCTGCGGCCGGCCGACGGCGGCTGCGGCTTCGACCGGCTGGCCGACGACCTCGCCGCGGTGTTGGAGGCGCTGGATCTGCGGAACGTCACGCTGGTCGGCCATTCCATGGGACCGGGGGAGATCGTGCGCTACCTCACCCGCCACGGGACCCGGCGGGTGGCGCGGGTGGTGATGATCGGCACCATCACGCCCATGCTGGCCCGCGGCGACGACAACCCCGACGGCGTGCTGCCGGCCTACTTCGACCAGTTCCAGACCGAGCAGCTCGCCCGCGACTTCCCGAAATGGCTGGAGGACAACATCCGCCCCTTCGTCACGCCGGACACCTCGCCGTCGATGATGGAGTGGGTGAAGGCCATGGCGCTCCAGGCGTCGCTGCGCACGCTGCTGGACTGCCACCGAGCCATCGCCGCCGCCGACTTCCGGCAGGAGCTGCGGTCGATCACGGTGCCCGCGCTGATCATCCACGGCGACCAGGACGTCACCAGCCCCGTGGCGCTGGCGCACCGCACCGCGGCGCTGATGCCGGACGCCCGCCTGTCCATCTTCGAGGGTGCGCCGCACGGCCTGTTCCTCACCCACATGGACCGGTTGAACCGCGAGCTGCTGGACTTCGCGCGTGGATGCTAGTGTGCCGTCGCCTGGAGGGGAGGACCGATCATGATGCCGCACACCGCCACCCGCCCCGTCGGCGCGCTGCTGCGCGACTGGCGCCGGCGGCGGGGGTTGAGCCAGCTCGACCTCGCCTGCGAGGCCGACATCTCCGCACGCCACGTCAGCTTCGTGGAGACCGGGCGGGCGCAGCCCAGCCGCCCCATGCTGATCCATCTGGCCGAGCGGCTGGACGTGCCGCTGCGCGACCGCAACGCGCTGCTGCTGGCCGCCGGTTACGCCCCGGTCTACACCGAACACCGGCTGGACGACCCGGCGCTCCAGGCGGCGAAGCGGGCGGTGGAGCTGGTATTGACCGGGCACGAGCCGTTCCCGGCGCTGGCCGTGGACCGGCACTGGACGCTGGTCGCCGCCAACCGCGCCGTGGCCCCGCTGCTCGCCGGCGCCGACACGTCGCTTCTGCGCCCGCCGGTGAATGTGCTGCGCCTCAGCCTGCACCCGGCGGGGCTGGCCCCGCGCATCGCCAATCTGGGGCAGTGGCGGGAGCATGTGCTGCTGCGCCTGGCCCGCCAGATCGACGCCGGCGGCGACCCGGTGCTGGCGGCCTTGCGGGCGGAGCTGGCGGATTATCCCGTGCCGAAGGACGGCGACGGCACGGCGGCCGAGGACGGTGAGCATCCCGGGGTCGTGGTGCCGCTGCGGCTGCGCACCGACGCCGGGGAACTGGCCTTCCTCAGCACGACGACGGTGTTCGGCACGGCCGTCGATGTCACCCTGTCGGAGCTGGCGATCGAGGCCTTCTTTCCGGCCGACGCCGCCACGGCCGACGCGTTGCGGGCGGCGTTGCCGCCGCCCTGACGCGGATCAGGCCGCGCGGATGCCGGCGAGGAACCGCTCGACCTCGGTCTTCAGCAGCTCGGACTGGCGCGACAGCTCGCCGGCGGCGCCCAGAACCTGGGTGGCGGCGCTGCCGGTCTGGGTCGCTCCCTCGCTCACCGACACGATGTTGGCGCTGACCAGCCGGGTGCCGCGCGCCGCCTCCTGCACGTTGCGGGCGATCTCGCCGGTCGCGGCCCCCTGCTCCTCGATGGAGGAGGCGATGGCCGTCGCGATCTCGCTGATCGTGCCGATGGTCCCACCGATGCCGCCGATGGCCGCGGCGGCGCCGCTGGTGGCCGCCTGCATCGACGCGATCTGGCCGGCGATCTCCTCCGTCGCCTTGGCGGTCTGGGCGGCGAGGTTCTTGACCTCGCTCGCCACCACGGCGAAGCCCTTGCCGGCCTCGCCGGCGCGCGCCGCCTCGATCGTGGCGTTGAGTGCGAGGAGGTTGGTCTGGCTGGCGATGTCGGTGATGAGTTGCACCACGTCGCCGATGCGCTGCGCCTGCTCGACCAGCCCCTGGACGCGCTGGTTGGTCTGCTCCGCCTCGGCCACCGCCTGGCCGGCGATGCTGGTCGAGCGTGTCACCTGCCCGCCGATCTCGCCGATGGACGCGGTCAGCTCCTCGGTCGCGCTCGCCACCGTCTGCACGTTCATCGACGCCTGCTCGGCCGCCGCGGCGGTGTCGGCCGACTGGCCCTTGGTCTGCTCGGCGGTGTGGCGCATGCTCCCGGCGGTCGCCTCCAGCTCGGTCGCGGCCGACGAGACGGTGCGCAGGATGCCGGAGACGCCCTCGTCGAAACCGCGGACGAGACGCTCCACCTCCGCGGTGCGGCGCTGCCGGGCCTCCTGGTCGCGCGCCTGTTCGGCTTCCAGCCGTTCGCGCTCGACGGCGTTGCGCTTGAAGACTTCCACCGCCTTCGCCATGCCGCCGATCTCGTCGCCGCGGTCGGTGTCGGGAATGGCGGCGGCGGTGTCGCCGGTCGCCAGACGCGCCATGGTCCCGGTGATGCGCGCGATGGGCCGCGCGATGCCGTTGCGGGCCACCATCACGCTGATCAGCACGCCGCCGACCAGACCGCCCAGCCCGACGGCCAGCATCAGCGTGGTGATGAAGCGGTTGTACTCATCGAGATCGTCGTTGGCGTTGCGGATGCCGTCCATGTTCCGTTGGATCAGCGCCTCGATCGCCTTGCCGAGACTGGTGCGGTTGGCCCGTGATTCCGGCGTGTCGGCGAGCGCGCGGGCGTCATCGACCTTGCCCTCCGCGCCCAGCCGCGCAACCTCGTCGCGCTGGCGGATGAACTCGTGCGCGTCGGCGGCGATCGGCCGGAACTCGGCGCGGCCGGCCTCGGGCAGCAGCGCGAACCAGGCGTCCATCCGCCGGCCGATCTGCGCGGTCGAATCCCGCATGCTGTTGGCGAAGAGTTCGAGCTCCTTCGGCGTGCGGGCGGCGTAGAGGCCGCGGGTGTCCATGACGACCTTGAAGATCAACCCGTTGACCTGCTCTCCCAACAACGCGCGCTCGGACCGGTTCTGGATCTCGTCCACCTTCCGGTCATAGGTTTCCATACCAAGAAAACCGATCACGCCGACCGACACGGCAACCGCCGCCAGGATCGTCACGATCGCATAAATCTTCACACTGATGCTTGCGCGCGCCAGAACCCCGCCCATCTCTTCGCCCCCTTCGCTTCAAACGGATTACCCCGTCCGGCGAAGATACGTATACAAACGTTGGTTGAGGCAAGTGACCAATTGCGGCAGAGTGCTGCGCCGCACGCGGGTTGCCGGCCGCCGCTCCCCGATGCCGCAAAGGGAGCACCGGGGAAAGGCGGCGGGCGTCAGTGCGCCTCCAGCGGGGCCAGCGCCGCCAGCGCGTGCTTCTTGCGCTCGTCGAAGGTGGCGCCCAGCGCCTTGGCGCGCTTGTCGTCCAGCACCTCCCTGGCCTCCTCGAACAGCTCCTCCTCCTCCTCGTCCAGGTGGTGGCGCAGCAGCTCGCCCAGCACCTGGACCTTGGCCTTCCAGTTCTCGCCGCCCGGCTCCAGCGAGTTCAGCTCGTCGGCCAGGGTGTTGATCAGGTGGTGCTCGTTCACCCCCTCCTTCGCCTCGCTGCGGGCTTCCTTGGAGCCGGCCAGCGCGGCGTAGAAGACGGTCTCCTCGACCTTGGCGTGGGCCCACAGCTCGCGCTGCAGCTCGTCGTAGACGGCGCGCAGGTCGCCCTTGCCCTTCTCCGCCTTGTCCATGAGGGCGCGCAGGGTCTCGTGGTCCTTCAGGATGCGCTGGTAGATGTCCATGGGGTCGGAACTCCGCGGTGTCGTGCCGGTGTCGGCGTTCCGGAGAGGAACCCCGCCCGGACCCGCCGGTTCCCGCCCTCAGCCGGCGGCACCCCAAAGGTGGGGCAGCGCACCTCCGGCACCCTCGACGGGGTCGCGGTCGGGCACCGGCACGCGGGGGATGGATTCCAGCGCGCGGACGCGCTCGGTGGCTTCGCCGGTGTTCAGGTCCGGGGAACGCCCGCCGGGATAGGCGCCGACGACCAGCAGGTCGGGTGTGGCTTCCTCGTTCCGGTGGCCGACCCCGGCGGGGATGACCACCGCATCGCCCGCCTCCACCGTCACCGCCTCGCCGCCGTCGCCACCGAAACGCACGGTCACCCGCCCGCGGGCGATGCCCAGCACCTCGTGCGTGTTCGCATGGTAGTGGTGGTATGTGAAGATGCCGTCACGCCAGCCGTTGCTCCAGCCGTTGCGCGCGAAGCGCTCCTCGAAGGCGGCGGCGAGGTCGCCGTCCGCCGGCAGGGCACCGCGATAGAGGATCAGCGGGCGGTCGGGGTTGTTGGGGATCCGCCCGTCATCGTCGAACCGGTGGGTTTCCACGCGCATCGCCATCTTCTTCCTTTGACCGGGGCACGGCCCGCCCCTCGCGCTGTTGGGGCCCTTGTGAGCGACAACATCGCGACACCGGAGGCAATTCCATGAGCGTCAGTCTGAAACCCGTCGAGGACCAGGTCATCGTCATCACCGGTGCCACCAGCGGCATCGGCCTCACCACCGCGCACCGCGCCGCCCGCCGGGGCGCCAAGCTGGTGCTGGCCGCCCGCGACCGCGAGGCGCTGGAGCGCGTCGCGCTCGACATCCGCGAGCAGGGCGGCGACGCCGTCCATGTGGTGGCCGACGTGGCCGACGGGGAGGCGGTGGAGCAGATCGCGAACGCCGCGATCCGCAGTTGGGGTCATCTCGACAGCTGGGTGAACAACGCCGGCGTCTCCATCTACGCCCGGCTGGAGGACACCCCGATGGAGGACCACCGCCGCCTGTTCGAGACGAACTACTGGGGCGTGGTCAACGGCTCGCTGGTCGCGGCCAAGCACCTGCGCCGCCATGGCGGGGCCATCATCAATATCGGCAGCGTGCTGTCCGACCGGGCGATCCCGATCCAGGGCGCCTACTCCGCCACAAAGCACGCGGTCAAGGGCTTCACCAACGCGCTGCGCATGGAGCTGGAGATGGACGACGTCCCCGTCTCCGTCACCCTGATCAAGCCGGGCTCCATCGACACCATGTACGAGGAGCACGCCAAGAACCTGCTGCCGGAGGGGGCGGCCACCCTGCCGCCGCCGGTCTACGACCCGGAGCTGGTCGCCCGCGCCATCCTGCACGCGGCCGAGCATCCCGTGCGCGACCTCATCGTCGGCGGTGGCGGCAAGCTGATCTCGATGTCCGAGACCTGGGCGCCGCGCCTGACCGACTACATGATGGAGCGCAGCATGCGGCGGATGCAGACCGACCGCCGCCGCCGCCGCAGCTTCGACGACAGCCTGCACGCCCCTTCCCACGACGGGCAGGAGAGTCTCGGCCATCACGATTATGTCCGCCGAACCAGCCTCTACACCGAGGCGCAGTTGCACCCCTGGACGACCACGGCCCTGCTCGCCGGGCTCGGGGCCGCCGCCTGGCTGGCCTTCGGGCGCAGCAGCGGCCAGGACGGCGGGACCCGCGGCTCCATGCAGCGTCCCCGCCGCCGCTACATCGAAGAATACCCGGACCTGGAGGAGGGTGAGATCGGCCACAACGCCAAGCCCGCCGGTATCGCCGCGCGCGAGGGGCACGTGGTGTTCCCGGAATAGCGGACGCCGCTCAGCCCAGCAGCGTCGCCTGCAGGCTGATCTTGGTGCCGGCCAACGCCTTGGAAACGGGACAGTTGGCCTTGGCACCCTCCGCCTGCTGCTGGAAGCCGGCGTCGTCGATGCCGGGGACGGAGGCTTCGGTCACCAGCTCGATGCGGGTGATGGCGAAGCCGCCGCCGTCCGCCTCCAGATGCACGCTGGCGGTGGTGTGGATGCGCTCCGGCGTGAAACCCGCCTTGGTCAGCGCCGCCGACAGTGCCATGGAGAAGCAGCCGGCGTGGGCGGCGGCGATCAGCTCCTCCGGGTTGGTGCCCTGCCCGTTCTCGAAGCGGGACGGGAAGGAATAGGCACCCTCGTAGGCGCCGCTGCCCAGCTTCATGCGGCCGCCGCCCTCGCGCAGCGATCCCGTCCATTCCGCTTCCGACCGTCGCATCGGCATGACCATGCCTCCCTGTCGCGTTGATGATGCCGAACGAGATGGGGCGCCGGGCTCCCTCGGCCATCGTCCGTTCAGACAGCCCCGATGTGGGGCAGGGTCTGACGTTCGGCCGGTCGCAGGACACCGGCGGCAAGCAGCGGCTCGGTCTCCGCCGCCGGCAGGGGGCGGCCGAACAGATAACCCTGGGCGAGGTCGCACTTCATCTCGGACAGCAGGGCGAGCTGCCCCGGCGTCTCCACCCCCTCCGCCACGACCGAGAGGCCGAGGGCCGTCCCAAGCCCGATGACGGCCCGCGGAATCGACCGCGCCATGGGATCGGACTCCAGGTTCAGGATGAAGGAGCGGTCGATTTTCAGCGTGTCGATGGGAAAACGGTGCAGATAGCTGAGTGAGGAGTAGCCGGTGCCGAAATCGTCCAGCGCCACCAGCACGCCCCGCTGCTTCAGCGCGCGCAGCGTGGCGGCGGTGGAATCCAGGTTGTGGATCAGCACGCTCTCCGTCACCTCGATCTCCAGCTCCGGTCCTTTCAGCCCGTGCGTGTCGAGCGCGGCGAGGATCTGGCCGGGCAGGCGGCTGTCGCGGAACTGCACGCCCGAGATGTTCACCGCGACCGGCACCGACAGGCCGATCCGGCCCTGCCACTCCCGGATCTGCCGGCACACCTCGTTCAGCACCCATTCGCCGATCGGCAGGATCAGCCCGGACTCCTCCGCCACCGGCAGGAAGCGGCCGGGAAGCATCGCCCCGTTCTCGGGATGGCGCCAGCGGATCAGCGCTTCCAGCCCGGCGATGGTGCCGTCGGCGATGCGCACCTGCGGCTGATAGGTCAGGAAGAGCTGCCCCGATTCCAGCGCGTGGCGGAGGCTCGCCTCCACGTCCAGCCGCTCGCGCGAGCGGGTGCCCATCTCCGCCGTGACGAAGCGGTGGGTGTCCCGTCCGGCGTCCTTGGCGCTGTACATGGCGATGTCGGCGCAGCGGATCAGCCCCTCCGCGTCCTGCGCGTCGTCCGGAAAGAGGGCGATGCCGATGGACGGTGACAGCACGCAGGACTGGCCGTTCAGCATGACCGGCCGCCCGAGCTCGCGCCGCAGCGTCTCGGCCAACTCGCCGGCGTCCGCGGGATTGGAGCAACCGCCCGAGACAACCAGGAACTCGTCGCCCCCCAGCCGCCCGACGAAGTCGCCATCCGGCAGGGACAGGCGCAGCCGCTGCGCGATCGAGCGCAGGAACTCGTCGCCGAAGGAATGGCCGAGGCTGTCGTTGATGACCTTGAAGCGGTCGAGATCGATGAACAGGGCCGCCACCCGCGTCCGCTCGCGCCGCGCCCGCGCCAGCTCCTGGTTCAGCCGCTCGTACAGGAGCACCCGGTTGGGCAGCCCGGTGAGCGCGTCGTAATGGGCGAGGTAGTGCACATGCTGTTCGGCCCTTTTCCGCTCCCCGATGTCTTCCAGGAAGCACAGGACGAACAGGAAGTCCGTGCCGTCGTATACGGGCTGGACATGCAGGTTGAAGTGCCCGCGCCGCCCGTCGCGCAACAGGAGGTTGGCGGTCTCCAGGCTGCGGGGCTCCCCGGCCAGGGCATCCTCGATGGCCGTGGCGACGGCGCCGTCGCCCAGCCCGGCCCCGACATGGTAGCCGATGAGCTGCGGACGCGGCAGGCCCAGCATGCGGACCACCGCGTCGTTGCAATCGACGATCCGGCCGTCGGTCCCGATCAGCGCGATGCCGAGCGGCGATTGGGAAAAGAGCTGGTTCAGCTCGGTCTCCCGCCGCCGCAGCGATGCCGTCATCCGCCGGGCGAGCGCCATCGCCCGGCTGCGGTTGGTCGCCAGCCCCCAGACGATGAGGAACAGCAGCACGCTGATGGCGACACCCACGGCCAGCAGCACCGTCGGCCAGCCGCCGCGGACCGGCACCTCGAAGGGCGCGCGCGATTCGAAGCGCAGGGTCCACACACGGCCGCCGACCTTCAGCTCGCGTGTGGCGGTCAGCATCGGCGCGTCCGGCCGCTCGGGATGGCTGCGGAACACCGGGGCCGGCGTGCCGTCGTGCACGGCGACCGCCACATCGCCGGGCCAAAGCGCCAGCACCGTGGCGAACATCGGCTCCAGCCGGATCGGGCTGAGCACAACCCCCTGGAAGGCGCCGCGCCGCTCGTCCACCGTGCGCGGGGTCGCGTTGAACCGGTAGACGGGGGCGAACATGATGAAGGCGGGTTGCGGCCGGCTGGTCTCGTCGATCTTCAGCGTGATGGTTCCGGTGACGGTGGTCGTCCCGCTGTCGCGCGCCGCCTCGACCGCGCGCCGGCGCACCGGCTCCGACATCAGATCGAAGCCCAGCGCCCGCAAATTCATGCCGTTGACCGGGGCGGCGTAGAGATTGATCACGCGCAGCCCGCCCTCCGCCTGGGCCGGCCAGATGCGGAAGCCGTCGATGCCGTCCGCCCGCGCCTCCGCCACGAGCCGGTCCGAATCCCGATCCGTGACCGCCGCGGCGAAGGCGACCGCCGGCACACCGGGGAACCGCGCCTCGAGGTCGAGGTCGCCGACGAAGCTGGTCCAGGCATCCCGCCCCGCTTCGGGAACGGCGCGCAGCAGGCCGCTGGCCGAATTCAGCAGATGGGCATAGATCGACAATCGATCATTGATCTGATCATGGATTTCGGACACCCTGCGGGCGAAACGCTCGTCAGCCGCCGCACGCACCTCGCGCGATGCATTCAGCCACACCAATCCCGTCAGCGACAACGCGACCAGCAAGACAACCCAGGCGAGCCGGGTGTCGGCCCGTTCGGTGGTCGTCGCCGGCGAGTTCGCGTCGAGGGAGTCGCGCCAGAACATGGTTCCACCGGCATCGGAACCGGCGGCCTCCCCTGAAGCCACACCCCGCCGTGCCCGACTGTCACATTAGTCGACGACCCCACTCGCGGAAAGGGATAATGACGGCGCGGCAACGCGCCCCCGGATGGTCAGAATTCCTCCAGAATTTTCGGACTCGAAACCAGAAGCTTCTCGATCATCTGAAGAATTTCTTCGATCTTGCAGCGGGTTGCGTCGAGCTCGTCGGCCATCTTGTCGTCGATGCCGGCCTCGAACAGCAGCGTGTCGAAGTACTGCAGGGCCTCCTGGAACGACTGCCGCTCGGACACCAGAAGATCGAAGGCGCCGAGCGACGAGGTCAAAGCGATCGGCGGATTGCCGATGAATTGGTGGCTGATGTCGGTGAAGATCGCCAGCGAGGTCAGTTTCTGCCGCAGCACCCACTGCGCGAAATTGGGAGGAAGATGCTGTTTCGCGCCCTCCAGCCGCTCCTGGATCGAAAAGATCAATCCGGAAATCTCATGATGTTTGTTACGGATTTCGCGGAATTGGGGAAAGGTCTTCGGTGTCCCGGCGCCACGCAGGCGACCCAGCGCCGCCACGTCGCCCTGCAGCTTCCGCGCCATCTGGATCACGACCTCGACCACACTGGGCATGGCCGCACCCCTTCACCCATCGATCCTCACCGTCGATTATCGCATCCTTCCCGGTCTTGTGGAGCGTCAAATCCACACAACCCCACGATAAGTCGGGAAATCGATGCAATACTGCACCGCCCACCGCCCACCGCCCACCGCCCATCGAGGAAGTTCCGGCATGTCGCTGATCGCCTATCCACTTTCGGGCCGCACACCGCGCATCCGGCCGGCGCGCACGACCCGCGACTGGATCGACGGGCTGCCCGACCAGTTCGCCTACCGCTGCCTGCCGCTGCACATCGCCAACCAGTTCGGGTGGGAGGTGCTGAGCCCCTGCCGGGTGCGGGCGCGGTGGGACGGTGGCCCGGATTTGGGCGCCATCGCCGTGGAGGCGGAGGGGGCGGACACCCATCTGGCCCCGGCCAGCCACTTCGGCCACGGCATCATGACCTTCCATGTCGGCGCGCTGTTCCGCACGGATCCCGGCATAAACCTGTTCGTCACCGGCCCGCTGAACGACCCCAAGGATGGAGTGGCGCCGCTGTCGGGCATCGTCGAGACGGACTGGTCGCCCTATCCCTTCACCATGAACTGGAAATTCACCACCGCCGGCATGGACGTGACATGGGAGGAGAACGAGCCCATCGCCCTGCTCTTCCCCGTCCAGCGCGGCCAGATGGAGGCCATGGAGCCGGAGTTCCGCGATATCGACAGTGACCCGGACCTGGCCGCCCGCTACCGCAGCTGGGCGTCGTCCCGCGGGCAGTTCAACAAGGACCTCGCGGACCCCGCCTCCACGGCCGCCAGGGAACGCTGGCAGAAGGGCTATTTCCGCGGCGTCAACCCCGACGGCACCCCCGGCTGCCCCGGCCACCAGACCAAGCTTCGCCCCAAGCCCTTCGTCGACGGCGGGGAGTGACACCGGCCCGCCGAGTCAGGTGCCGGTCCGTCGCTCCGCACCGTCGCTGAGCGCGTTCTCCGCCATCCGCCGCACGGCGGGATAATCCGCCTTGCCGGAGCCCAGCGTCGGGATGCTGTCCACCCACAGGACCGTCTTCGGCACCATCAGCTCGGGCATGCCGCGCTCGCGGGCAAAGGCGGCAAGCTCGTCGCGCCCGGCCCCGGCGCGGGTGGTCAGCAGCACGACGCGCTCGCCCTTGCGGGTGTCGGGCAGGCCCAGCGCCACATGCGACTCGTCCGCCCAGAGCTGCCCGGCCAGCGCCTCCACCGCCGCCAGCGAGACCATCTCGCCGGCGATCTTGGCGAAGCGCTTGAAGCGGCCGACGATGCGGACATAGCCGTCGCCGTCCACAGCGACGATGTCGCCGGTCTCGTGCCAGCCGGCGGCCGGCGGGCGCAGCACGCCGGGCTCCTCCGGCAAGTAATAGCCGTGCATGACGTTGGGGCCGCTCACCGCCAGCCGGCCGCCGTCGGTGATCCCCTCCACCGGCTCCAGCCGGTGCGCGATGCCGGGCAGGAAACGGCCGACGGTGCCCGGCCGGCTGTGGGTCGGGGTGTTGACCGCCAGCACCGGCGCCGTCTCGGTCGCCCCGTAGCCTTCCAGGATCTCCACGCCGAAGCGCTCGCGGTAGAGCCGGCGGGTGCCGTCGCGCACCGGCTCCGCCCCCACGACGGCGTAGCGCACGCTGGAAAGCTGCCCGTCCGACGCGGCGCGGCCGTAACCGGCCAGGAAGGTGTCGGTGGCGAACAGCAGCGTGGCCTTGTCGTCGGCCACCAGCTCGGCGACCGCGCGGTAATGCAGCGGGCTGGGGTAGAGGCAGACCGGCACCCCGTGCAGCAGCGGAAACAGCATCCCCGCGGTCAGGCCGAAGCTGTGGAACAGCGGCAGCGGGTCGACCGCCCGGTCCTGCGGCACCAGCTCCACGACAGCCCCGACCTGCCCGACGTTGGCGAGGATGTTGGCGTGGCTCAGCACCACCCCCTTGGGCGCCCCTTCCGAGCCGGAGGTGAAGAGCAGCACGGCGGGGCTGTCCGCCGGCGCCGTGCGCCCGCGCAGCAGCCACGGGACGCGCGACACGGCGAGGCCCCACAGCTTGTCCAAAGGCCCGACCTGCTTGCGCAGATCCTCCAGATAGACCAGCCGCGCCTCGGCCCCCAGCGCCTCGGCGATGCGGTCGAGGCGGCCCAGCGCGATGAAGCGGCGCGAGGTCACGATGGTGCCGATACGCCCGGTGCGGCAGGCCGACACCAGCGTCTCCGCCCCCATGCTGTAGTTCAGCATGGCCGGCACCCGGCCGAAGGCGTGCAGCCCAAAGATGGTGAGGGCGGCCGCGTTGGCGTTGGGCAGCAGCACCCCGACCACCTCCCCGCGCGCGGCGGTGCGGGCGAGCGCGCGGCCCAGCGCCACGCTGCCCAGCACCAGCCGGCCGAAGCCCATGGGGTGGCGCTCGGCGTCTTCCAGGATCGGGGTGTCGTGGCCGAAGCGGCGGCGGGCGTCGAGCAGCGCGTCGAACACGCTGCGGTCGAGGTCGAAGGCGGCGAAGGCCGTGGCGGCCAGCGCGTCGTACACCCCCTCCGCCAACGCCACCCGGCGCGCCCGGCCACGCGCCTCGGCAGGCGCGGACAGGCGCCGCGGCGTGCCGACGGTCAGCGCGATCTTCGGGAACCGCCGCGTTCCCGGCCAGCGCACCAGGGCGTGCGGCGTGGCGCCGCTGCCGTCGATGTGCAGCGGCAGGACCGGCACCCCGGCCGCCCCGGCGATCAGGGCGGCCGGGCCGTACACCGCCGCCACCCCGTCCAGGTCGGGCCGGTCGCCGGTCAGCACCAGACAGCAGCGCCCGGCGCGCGCCGCCCGCACCGCGGCGCGCAGTCCCCCCACCCGCTCGAAACGGTCCAGCGCCCGGCGCGCCCAGCCCGGCGCCCCCTCGTCCGGACGGCCGAGGATCACCGGCGGTTCGGGCAGGGCGGAGGCGATCAGCAGCGCGTCGATGGTCGAACGCCGCGTGGCGACCACCACGCAGCCGCCCACCCCGCGCGCAGCCTCGATCCCGCGCACCTCCACCCGATGGAGCAGCCGCAGCAGCGCCGCAACGATCCCACCCGCCATGCCCGCCCCCATCTCCGCGCACGCCGTCCGGCGCCCCTCCCCCGAGGGGCGCGCCCGGCTCGTCAAGGGCGGGACGGTATCACACCGCCGCCCCGCGCCGTCAGGCGAAGTTCAGCATGCGGCCGAGGCCGAGCCGCGCCGCCTTCTCCAGCATGGCGTGGCCGAGTGCTATGTCGCTGAGGCTGAGGCCACGGTGCCAGAACAGGATGGTCTCCTCGTCGCTCTCGCGGCCGGGCTTCAGCCCGGCGACGATCTGGCCGAGTTCGGCGTGGAGGTTCTCCTCCGTCACCTTGCCCTCGTCCACGTGGCGGCGCAGCGCGCCGTAGGGCAGACCCTTGCGGCACTGACCCCAGTCGTCCACAACCACCTTGTCCATGATGTCGGTGAGCGACAGCTCCACCGCACTCATGGTGCCGTAGGGCACGACGAAAGCGGCCGGCTTGATCCATTCCGTCCGCAGCATCGGCGTGGGCTCCGGCAGACGGGAGGCTTCGACCACGATGTCGGCGCCGCGCACGCAGCTTTCCCAGTCGTCGGTCGCCACGACCGGCTTGCCAAGATCGCGCGACAGCCGCTCGGCGAAGCCGTTGCGGCTCTCCGGCCGGCGGGAATGCACGCGGATCTCGTCGAAGTCGAAGAGGTGGTCGAGCAGCCGCACGTTCCAATAGGCGGTGCCCCGCGCCCCGATATGGCCCAGCACGCGGCTGTTCTTTCGGGCCAGATGCTTGGCACCCAGCGCGGTCATGGCGCCGGTGCGCATCTCGGTGATGCCGGTGGCGTCGATGATGGCGCGCAGCGCCCCCGTCTCCGGATCGAAGAGGTTGAGGATCGCCAGTTCCGACGGCAGGCCGCGCTTGTAGTTGTCGACGAAGTCGCCGACCACCTTCACGCCCGCGAAGCCCATCGGCTTCACATAGCCGCGCAGCACGTTGAAATGCCCTTTGGCGGAGCTTTCCGGCACCAGATGCACGCGCGGCTCGATCACCGTCTGCCCGTTGCCCTGGGCGTGCAGCCCGGCCTCGACCGCCGCCAGGATCTCGTCGTCGGTGAGCGCCAGGGCCTCGACGTCGGCCCGGTTCAGGAAGGTGAAGTCGATCGGATCCATGCCCTGCCCCTTTTCCTCAGCGTCCCAGCATCGGCAGGTTCAGCCCCTGCTCGCGGGCGCAGTCCTTGGCGATGTCGTAGCCGGCGTCGGCGTGGCGCATCACGCCGGTGGCGGGGTCGTTGGTCAGCACCCGCTCCAGCCGCCGGGCGGCGGCCTCGGTCCCGTCGGCGACGACGACCATGCCGGCGTGCTGGCTGTAGCCCATGCCGACGCCGCCGCCATGGTGCAGGCTGACCCAGGTCGCCCCCGACGCGCAGTTCAGCAGCGCGTTGAGCAGCGGCCAGTCGGACACCGCGTCGGAGCCGTCCATCATCCCTTCCGTCTCGCGGTTGGGGCTGGCGACGGAGCCGCTGTCGAGATGGTCGCGGCCGATGACGACGGGGGCCTTCAGCTCGCCCCGCGCCACCATCTCGTTGAAGGCGAGGCCGAGCCGCGCCCGCTGCCCCAGCCCGACCCAGCAGATGCGGGCGGGAAGGCCCTGGAAGGCGATGCGCTCGCGCGCCATGTCCAGCCAGTTGTGCAGGTGCGGGTCGTCGGGGATCAGCTCCTTGACGCGCTGGTCGGTGCGGAAGATGTCCTCCGGGTCGCCGGAGAGCGCGGCCCAGCGGAACGGCCCGATGCCGCGGCAGAAGAGCGGGCGGATGTAGGCGGGGACGAAGCCGGGGAAGTCGAAGGCGTCGGCGACTCCCTCGTCCTTCGCCATCTGGCGGATGTTGTTGCCGTAATCCAGCGTCGGCACGCCCATGCGGTGGAAATCCAGCATGGCGCGGACATGCGCGGCCATGGACAGCTTGGCCGCCTTCACCACCCGCTCCGGGTCGCTCAGGCGCAGGGCCTCGGCCTCGGCGAGCGTCCAGCCGGCCGGCAGATAGCCGTTCAGCGGGTCGTGGGCGCTGGTCTGGTCGGTGACCGCATCCGGGCGGAAGGACGGGTCCGCCTTGGCGCGGCGCACCAGCTCGGGGAAGACCTCCGCCGCGTTGCCGAGCAGCCCGACGGACACCGCCCGCCCCTGCGCCTTCGCCTCGCCGATGATCGCCATCGCTTCGTCCAGCGTGGCCGCCTTGCGGTCGAGGTAGCGGGTCTCCAGCCGCCGCTCGATGCTGCGGGCGGAGCATTCCACCGCCAGCATGGAGGCGCCGGCCATGGTGGCGGCCAGCGGCTGCGCCCCGCCCATGCCGCCCAAGCCCCCGGTCAGGATCCAGCGGCCCTTCAGGTCGCCACCGTAATGGCGCCGCCCGACCTCCGCGAAGGTCTCGTAGGTGCCCTGCACGATGCCCTGGCTGCCGATGTAGATCCAGGAGCCGGCCGTCATCTGGCCGTACATCATCAGCCCCTTGGCGTCGAGCTCACGGAAATGCTCCCAGGTCGCCCAGGCCGGCACGAGGTTGGAGTTGGCGATCAGCACGCGCGGCGCGTCGGCGTGGGTGCGGAAGACACCGACCGGCTTGCCGGACTGCACCAGCAGCGTCTCGTCGTCGCCCAGCGCGCGCAGCGCGTCGACGATGGCGTCGAAGCAGGCCCAGTTGCGCGCGGCGCGGCCGATGCCGCCATAGACCACCAGCTCGTCCGGGTTCTCCGCCACGTCGGGGTCGAGGTTGTTCATCAGCATCCGCAAGGGGGCCTCGGTCAGCCACGAGCGCGCCGACAGCGCCGTGCCGTGCGGCGCGCGGATGATCCTGCGGTTGTCCACCGTTCCCGATCCCATTCCAGCCCCCCTAGGCTTGTATAGACAAGTAAGGTTCTACCCCCATCCGATGCCGATGACCAGCCCGATTTTCCGCCGGGTCACGCCAAGGCACGCACGGTCATTCGTTTGAATACGAGATGTTTACATAAGGAAAACCATGGCTCTTCCACCCACAGACACAAGATTTCAAAACTCAAATATTCGGATATGCGGACACGTGCGGCAATATTTCCACCGTGCGTTCGTAATGAACTCATGGATTGATCGTGAATGCTGCGGATATCCTCTTTCCGGACATCCGCGATCGGAAGATTCTTCGTTCGCTATCGAACAACAGCGACCACCCAAGAAGGTGCGACATGCGATTCCGTTCGGCTCTCCTGGCCCTGGCGGCCGGCGCCCTGGCCCTGGCGGCGCCCGCCGCCAGGGCCGCTTTCCCCGAAAAGCCCGTCACCCTGGTCGTCCCCTTCGGCACCGGCGGCGGCACCGACATCCTGGCGCGGGCCATCGCCCCCTTCATCGCGAAGAACCTCGGCGACGGCGCCAAGGTGGAGGTGGTGAACAAGCCCGGCGCCGGCGGGGAGATCGGCTTCTCGGTGATCGCCGACGCCCCGGCGGACGGTTACACCATCGGCTTCATCAACTCGCCGCCGGTCATCACCATCCCGATCGAGCGGCAGGCGCGCTTCTCCTTCGACCGCATCGACCCCCTGGTCAATCTGGTGGACGACCCCGGCGCCTTCGCCGTGCTGGCCGACAGCCCCTTCAAGTCGCTGGCCGACCTCGCCGCCCACGCCAGGGCCAACCCGAACACGGTCGCGGTCGGCACGTCCGGCGCCGGGTCCGACGACCACATCGGTCTGCTGCTGTTCCAGCGCCAGGCCGGGGTGCAGCTCATCCATGTCCCGTTCCCCGGCGGCGGACCGAATCAGAAGGCGCTGCTGGGCAAGGGGATCGCCGTCAGCTCGGTGAATGTCGGCGAGGCGATGCAGCACCTGAAGACGGACGCGATGCGCATCCTGGGGCAGATGAGCGCGACCCGCCTGGAGCCGGCGACATCGGTTCCGACCTTCAAGGAGCAGGGATTCGACATCGTGCTGTCGGCGCTGCGCGGCATCGGCGCCCCCAAGGGGCTGCCCGCCGACGTCCGCGCCAAGCTGGTGGACGCCATCCTGAAGGCGGTCGAGGAGCCCGAATTCAAGCACAAGGCGGCGGAGACCTACCAGCCGCTGCGCGTGCTGCCGCCCGACGCCTACGCCGCCGAGCTGGCGCGGGCGACGGTGGAGTTCCAGCGGCTGTGGAAGGACGCCCCCTGGCTGAAGTGAGCCCCCGCACCCGTCATTGCCGCCCATCCGCAAGGGTCCCCACATGTTTCTCGACCACATCCGCATTCCCAGGAAGCTGGGGATCCCCACCGCCACGGCGGTGCTGGCCATCGTCGCGATCGCGGTCCTCGGCGGCATCGCCATCCGCATGCAGTCCGACCTGCTCGACAGCCTGTTCAACCGCTCGCTGGCGCGAGAGGCGGAGGTGCAAGGGCTGACCGACACGTTGGCGCTCGCCCATGGCGGGCTGTACCGCGCCATGGTGCTGAAATCCGCCAACGCCCCCGACAGCGCGGTGGACGAGGAGGTGAAGGCGCTGAACGGGTTGCTGCGCTCGCTGAACGAGCGGCTGGTCCGGCTGCGCGACACACCGGACCTCGATGACCATGAACGGGCGCTGGCCGGCAAGATGGCGGCGGACGCCGCCTCCTACCAGGCGACGGTCGGCAGCTTCCTCGGCCTGCTCAAGATGGGGGTGGACCCGCTCGACTTCCTGAAGGCGCTGCAGGCCGGCTACGACGGGGTGAACGGCGGCGCGCGGGAGTATCTGAACCTCCAGCGTGACGAGGCGACGGCACGCTACCGCACGGTCAACGCCTCGGTCGGCGTCATCACCGACGGCTTCTACACGCTGGCGGTGCTGGCGCTGCTGGTCACGATGGGCGTGGCCCTGCTGGTCGGGCGCAACATCACGCGGCCCGTCGGGCTGCTGACCGCGGCGATGGACTGGCTGGCGACCGGACATCTGGACGGCGAGATCCCCGGCGCCGACCGCCGGGACGAGATCGGCTCCATGGCCCGCGCGGTCCAGGTCTTCAAGGAGAACGCCCAGCGCGTGCGCACACTGGCCGAGGAGCAGGAGGCCTTCCGCGCCAAGTCCGAGCGCGACCAGCGCGCGGTGCTGGCCAAGCTGGCCGCCGACCTGGAGGCGTCGGTCAAGAAGACCATGGGCGAGGTCATCCGCTCCGCCGCATCCATGCGGGAGGAGGCCAACGGCATGCTGGAGAACGCCCGCCAGACCAGCCACCACAGCGACACCGTCGCCCACGCCGTGCAGGAGGCGACGACGGAGGTGGAGAGCGTGGCGTCGGGGGCGGAGCAGCTCCGCTCCTCCATCGACGAGATCACCCGCTCCATCGCCCGCTCCACCGGGCTCGCCCGTGGTGCCGTGGAGGAGGCCGGCCGCACCGACGAGATCGTCAAGGGCCTGTCGGAGGCCAGCCGCAAGATCGAGGAGGTGGTCGGGCTGATCAACAACATCGCCGGTCAGACCAACCTGCTGGCGTTGAACGCCACCATCGAGGCCGCCCGCGCCGGCGAGGCCGGCAAGGGCTTCGCGGTCGTGGCGTCGGAGGTCAAGAGCCTCGCCAACCAGACGGCGAAGGCGACCGAGGAGATCGGCTCGGAGATCGCCGCGGTGCAGGCCGCCACCGCCGCCGCGGTGAACGCCATCCGCAGCATCGCCACCACCATCCGCGAGGTGGACGGCTCGCTCGGCACCGTCGCCGCCGCGGTGGAGGAGCAGGACGCCGCCACCCGCGAGATCAGCGAGCGCTCCCAGCGCGCCGCCGCCGACACCATGGCGGTGCTCCAGGAGATGCGCCTCGTCCAGGAGGCGGCGGAGACCACCGGCCGGGCTGCCGGCAGCGTGCAGACCACGGCGGCCACCCTGTCCGACAACTTCACCAGCCTGGACCGCGAGATCGAGGGGTTCACCCGCCGCATCACCGCCGCCTGACGGTTCCGCCGGGCTTTCCTTCCGGTCAAGGAACCAGCGCCGCGGGCCGGGGTTTCCCAGCCGGCCCGCGCGCCGATCGCCCGGCGCCCGTCACTGGGGAAGTCCATGAACCGTCCATCCGATCGACCCGTCCCGCGCGCCACCTACCGGCTGCAGTTCAACAAGGACTTCGGCTTCGGCCGGGCGGCGGAGCTGGCGCCCTATCTGGCCCGCCTGGGGGTCAGCCACCTCTACGCCTCCCCCTATCTGGCGGCGCGGCCGGGCAGCACGCACGGCTACGACATCGTCGACCACAACGCGCTGAACCCGGAGGTCGGGAGCCGCGCCGACTTCGACCGCATGGTCGCGGCGCTGCGGGACGCGGGGCTGGGGCAGGTGCTGGACTTCGTGCCCAACCACATGGGTGTGGGCGGGTCGGACAACCGCTTCTGGCTGGACGTTCTGGAGTGGGGGCCCGACTCCGATTACGCCGGCTGGTTCGACATCGACTGGTCGCCCGACCGCCGCTACCTCGACGACAAGGTGCTGGTGCCCTTCCTGGGCGACCAGTACGGCGCCGTCCTCCACGACGGCCAGCTCGTGCTGGCCTTCGACGCGGAGCAGGGCATGTTCGCCGTCTGGGCCTATGGCAGCCACAAGCTGCCGGTCTGCCCGCTCGACTATGTGGACATACTGGGCGACGGGCACCCGGCGCTGGAGCGGCTGGGCGACGCCTTCGCCGGCCTGCCCAACGCGCGTCCGCACGTCGCCCGCCGCGCCCGCGATCTGAAGGCCGAGCTGGCGCAGGCCGCGCGTGGCGAGCCGGGTGTGGCCGACGGGATCCACGCCGCCGTCGCCCGCTTCAACGGCCGCCCCGGAGATCCCGACAGCTTCCGCGCCCTGGACGCGCTGATCCAGCGCCAGCACTGGCGCGTCGCCTATTTCAAGGTGGCGGCCGACGACATCAACTACCGCCGCTTCTTCAACATCAACGACCTCGCCGGGCTGCGCATGGATGAGCCGGAGCTGTTCGAGCACGCGCACCGGCTGGTGTTCGACCTGCTGGCCGACGGCACGCTGGACGGCATCCGGCTCGACCATGTGGACGGGCTGCTCGACCCCAAGGGCTATTTCGAGCGGCTGCGCGCCAAGGCGCCGCGGCCCTTCTATCTGGTGGTGGAGAAGATCCTGGCGCGGCACGAGAAGCTGCGCGACGACTGGCCGGTGGAGGGGACCAGCGGCTACGAGTTCGCCAACCTCGTCGGCGGGCTGCTGGTCGATCCCGCGGGGGAGGAGGCCTTCTCCCGCCTCTACGCCGACGTCACCGGGCAGACGCGGCCCTTCGCCGACATCGTGGTCGACTGCAAGATCCGCATCATGGAGCAGGAGATGGCGAGCGAGCTGAACACGCTCGCGCGCGAGGCGGGGCGCGTCGCCCGCACCAACCCGCTGACCGCCGATTTCACCAAGAACATCCTTCACCAGGGGCTGAAGGCGATCGTCGCCAGCTTCCCCGTCTACCGCACCTACATCGACGGGTCGGAGCCCGACGCCGCCGACCGCCGCGACATCGATTGGGCGGTGGCGCAGGCGCGGCGGATGGAGAACGCGCCCGACGGCAGCGTCTTCGACTTCCTGCACAAGCTGCTCACCAGCGATCTGGTGGCTGCCCCCCGCAGCGGCTTCAGCCGGCAGGCGGTGGTGCGGCTCGCCATGAAGATCCAGCAATACAGCGGACCGGTGATGGCCAAGGGGCTGGAGGACACCGCCTTCTACCGCTACAACCGGCTGGTCTCGCTGAACGAGGTGGGCGGCCATCCCGACCATTTCGGCGTCAGCCTCGCCGCCTTCCACTTCGCCAACGCGGAGCGGGCGCGGCGCTGGCCGCACGCGATGCTCGGCAGTTCAACCCACGACACCAAGCGCGGCGAGGACACGCGCGCGCGCCTCCATGTCCTGTCCGAGATCCCCGACGAGTGGGAGCGGCAGGTGCGCGCCTGGAGCCGCATCCTGCGCGCCCGGCGCGGCGACGTGGAAGGCACCGCCCCGCCCGACCGCAACGACGAGTATCTGCTGTACCAGCTCATGCTCGGCGCCTGGCCGGCGGAGCTGACCGGCACCGGCACGCCGGACGAGGCGGCGCTGACGGCGTTCGCGGACCGCATGGAAGGGGCGCTCATCAAGTCGGTGCGGGAGGCCAAGCTGCACTCGACCTGGGCCGCGCCCAACACCGCCTACGAGGAGGCGCTGACCGGTTTCATGCGCGACGCGTTGGACGTCTCGCGCCCCAACGCCTTCCTCGACCAGTTCCTGCCGTTCCAGGAGCGGGTGGCGCGGCTGGGTGTGCTGAACAGCCTGACCCAGACGGTGCTGAAACTGACGGTGCCGGGTGTGCCCGACCTCTACCAGGGGGCGGAGCTGTGGGACCTCAGCCTCGTTGATCCCGACAACCGCCGTCCGGTGGATTACGACGCCCGCATCCGGCTTCTGGACGAGCTGGACGGCGGCCGTGCCGACATGGCCGCGCTGCTGGAGCGCTGGCGCGATGGGGCGGTGAAGCTGGCGGTCGTGGCCGCCATCCTGGCGCACCGGCGCGACCATGCGGAACTCTACGCCGCGGGCGGCTACGAGGCGTTGACGGCGGAGGGGACGCAGGCCGACCGGGTCTGCGCCTTCCTGCGCCGACACGACGACTCCGCCCTGCTGGTCGCCGCCGCCCGATTTCCGGCGCGCGGCGAGGCCGGGCCGGGCTGGGACGACACCGCCATCCCCGTGCCGGAGAGCGCCGCGGGTCTGCGCTGGCGCGACCTGCTCACCGGCCGCGACCTCACGACCGCCGCCGGGCGGCTCGCGGCGGGCGACCTGTTCGCCACGCTGCCGGCGGCCGCTCTGGTTCCGCTGCGGGACTGACCGACGGCGCCGGTTGCGGGCGACTCGGATCGCTTGCCCGGGTGTTCAGGCGGGGTCGCGGGAAGCGCGCGGGGAGCGGCGCGCCACCGCACCGGCCACCTGCACGCGCCGCCAGCCGGCGATCATGCGCACCGCGTCCACAGCCCGTTCGTTGCCCTGGAACACGGGAAACACGCGGCGCAGCTCGGCCACGGCCGCCAGCTCGCCGCCGCGGTGATACGCGGTCTGGATCAGCTCCGCTTCCTCGTCGCTCACCATGAACACGGCCTGGCCCCCTGCGCGGATGGGTTATTCGTGGATTCCAGTGTACCCGAAATCCGGACGATCCGTCAGCCCTGGCCGTCAGCCCTGGCCGTCAGCCCTGGCCGTTCCCACCGTTCGGATTGGCCGCGTTCATCTGGGTGATCAGGCGCTCGATCAACTCGGCCGCAAGGGCGTGCGGAGGATCGTCCTGATGCGAGGATCGGAGAACCTGATGGGCGGACGCCGCATCCTCCAGCGCCGACCTCGCCTCCTCCACTTCAAGGATACCTTTCTCAACCAGTGCAATCATCAAGGATTCACAGATGGAAAGCGCCGCAAGACCCGCCGCATCCCCTTGCGCAGCCATTTCACGCTCCCGTTCGCTTCACCGGCCCGATTCACCTGACGCGGATAACCCTTTGTCCAACAGTTGGAACGGAGGGGTGTCCCATCAGGACGGTAAGAATCCGGCAGGCCCTTAACCTATGTTATGGCCGACCGCCCGCAAAAGGCGGAATGGTTCGGCAAGACCCGGAAGGGTACGCGTCCGAAAGGACCCGTCGCCCGCGGGAGAGAGAAGGCACGAGAAGGCATGACACGCGCGCGGGCGATGGCCCCTTCCGCAACGCCCCTGTGGCGAAAGCTCGGGAGCTATCTCGAGATCAGGGACGAGGAGAAGGGATTTCTGGCCGAGCTGGAACGCACCATCGTCGGTCATCCTCCGCGCACCGACCTGCTTCGGCAGGGGGAACGCTACGGCGATGTCCGCGTGATGCGGGACGGCTGGGCGATGCGCCACAAGGCGCTGCCGGACGGCCGGCGGCAGGTGGTCAATTTCGTGCTCCCCGGCGACATCATCGGCATCTACTGCAACCTGTTCGACATCGCCGACCACAGCGTGACCACGCTGACCGCCGTAAGCGTGGCCAACTTTCCGCCCGAGCGGGTGGTGGAGCTGTTCCAGCGCTTTCCGCGTCTGGCCGCCGCACTGGCCTGGGCCGGTGCCAAGGAGGAGGCCATCGTCGCCGAGCGCCTGCTGAGCCTCGGCCGGCGCACGGCGCTGGAACGGACCGCGCACCTGATCGTCGAGCTGCTGCGGCGCCTCACCGTGGTCAACCTGGCGGAGAACGGCCGCTTCACGCTGCCGGTGACGCAGGAGATCCTGGCGGACGCGCTGGGCCTCAGCATCGTGCACATGAACCGCACGCTGCGCCGCCTGCGCGACGGCGGCCTCATCGAGTTGAACGGCCAGAAGATCACCGTGAACGACCTGCGGCAGCTCGCCTCGGTCGGCCAGTTCGACGAACTCTACCTGCATCTGATCCGCGCGCCCAAGCGCCTGGACCAGGTCTTCGACACGACCCGCGGCGATCGCGGTGATGTGAGACTGGCATGACGCACGCGGACGGCATGACCGTCGCCATCCTGGAGACGGACGCCGTCCTCTGCCTTTCCCTGGACATGGCGTTCGAAGCCTGGGGTATGTGGCTGTTGAGCGGCGGCTCGGTCGCGGCGCTGCTGCGCACGGTGCAACGGTCGGGACGCCAACCCGACGTGCTCGTCGCCGATCTCGTCCATGGTCGCGAGACGGGGTTCCCGGACGCCGTCGACCAGATCCAGGCCACGCTCGGCCGGCCGGTGCCCGTGGTGGTAACCACCGGCAACCGCACCCGGAAGGAGGCATCGGCGCTGCTGGCACGCGGCTGGCTGCTGCTGGAAAAACCGTACGCCCCGGAAACACTGAGGACCCTCGTGCAATCCCTGGCCGAATCGCCGGGACACGGGGGTGCTTCGGGGCGTCCGTAGCCGCTGTAGCAATGTAATGGAGGGTTTCGAACAGCGGCAATATAGCTCGCCATGAATCTCCGGTGACGCTTTCACACGCAAGAAATGCGTGGAACCGCGTTTCCTACAACCTTGCCCGAATGGATATCACCACCCTGGCCGAAAGCCCGAGGGCGGTGGAGATGCCCCGTTTTTGTTTGACGGCCTCCTTCATGTCGACGTATCCCGGGTGCCGGACGCCGCGGTGATGGGGGGACGGTTGGCGGATATTCTGGAACGTCTGACCACCGGTATCGACGGGCTCGACCGGGTTCTCCGTGGTGGACTTGTCCAGGGCGGTGCCTACATCGTCCAGGGGCGGCCGGGCGCCGGCAAAACGATCCTTGCCAACCAGACCTGTTTCCATCACGCCCGTCAGGGCGGTTGCGTGCTGTATGTCACGCTTCTGGCGGAAAGCCACACCCACCTCTTCCGTCATCTGTCCACGCTCGAGTTCTTCGACCGCGGGCTCATTCCCGACCAAGTCTATTACATCAACGCCAACGGGACGCTGGCGGACAGCGGCTTGCCGGGCTTCGTCGACCTGCTGCGCGGGGAGATGAAGCGGCGCCGCGCCACCCTGCTGGTTGTGGACGGCCTGCTGACCATCCGCGAGACCGCGGGCTCGCACATCGACCTCAAGGAGTGCCTCCAGGCCGTGCAGGGGCATGCGGAGTTCGCCGGCTGCACGGTGCTGATGCTGACCAGCGCCGACCTGGACGAGGTCAGCCCCGAGCACACCATGGCCGACGGCATCATCGAACTGGCCGAGGACTTGGCCGGCGTGCGCGCCATCCGGCGTCTGACCGTCAGCAAGCACCGCGGCAGCGAGAAGCTGGGCGGGCTGCATCAGTTCGAGATCAGCGCGCGCGGCATGTCGGTGCATCCGCGGCTGGAAGCCGTCTACGCCACCCCGTCGATCGAGGACACCGTGCTGACCGAGCGGACCAGCACCGGCATCCCGGCGCTGGATTTCATCCTCGGCGGCGGGGTCGCGCGCGCGTCCACCACGCTGGTGCTCGGCGCGTCGGGGACCGGCAAGACCACGCTCGGCCTCAACTTCCTCGGCCAGGCTTCGCCGGAGGAGCCGGCGCTGCATTTCGGCTTCTACGAGACGCCGCCCCGTCTGCGGGCGAAGGCGCAGCTCCTCGGGATCGATCTGGACGGTATGGTCGCGTCCGGCGCTCTCGACATCCTGTGGCAGCCGGCCACGGAAAACCTGCTCGACGCGGTCGGACACCGGCTGCTCGACGCGGTGGAGCGTCGCGGGGTGCGCCGTCTGTTCATCGATGGGTTCGGCGGATTCCACAAGGCCTCGACGAACCCGGCGCGTTTCCTGAATTTCGCGACGGCGCTGGTGAACGAGCTTCGGGCCCGCGGTGTTACCACGGTCGCCACCTGGGAGGTGCCCAGGCTGTTCGGCGGCAGCGTGGAAGCGCCCATGCCCGAGATATCCAGCATCGTGGAGAACCTGCTCCTGCTCCGGTTCGCGGAGGTCGGCGCCCGGGTCCACCGGCTGCTCGCCATCCTCAAGATGCGCGACAGCGCCTACGATCCGCAGATCAGGGAGTTCAGGATTACCGGGCATGGGATCGAACTCGCTCCGACCGCGGAAAGTGCCGAAGCGCTGCTCGCCGGGTCTGCCAGAGTGCAGACCCCGCCCGCCGACCAGCCCCACTGAGGGGGGCAATCATGGTCACGGTTCTGGTGGTCGATGACGAGCCGCTGGTGGCGCTGACCGCCGCGATGGTGCTCAGCGATGCCGGCTTCGAGACGCTGGAAGCGCACGACGGGGACCGCGCGCTCACCATGCTGGCGCAACGCACGGTGGATGTGGTCGTGACCGACTATATGATGCCGCGGCGCAACGGGCTGGAGCTGGCGCTGGCGCTCCGGGCCGACCCCGTGCACGCCGGCATCCCGGTGGTGCTGGTCAGCGCCGTGCCGGGCGATGTGGTGTCCCGCAACCCCGGCCTGTTCGCCGCCTTCCTCCAGAAGCCCTACGGCGCCGATGCCCTGGTCAACGCCGTGCGCAGCCTCACGGCGGACGCGCGGTAGAGGCGGCCAGCGCCAGGAAGGCGCGTTGCGCCTGGGTGACGTGGCGCTCCTGCCGGCGCAGCGCGTAGAATCGCCGCCGCGGCAAGGCGGCCGGCACCGCGACCAGCGAACCGGCCAGCAGCGACGCCGCCACGACCAGCCGCGACAGCACCGCCGCTCCCGCTCCCGCCTCCACCGCCGACCGCACCGCCTCGTTGGACGGGAACTCCAGCGCCACCCGCAGGTCGCCCGGCGTCAGCCCCCACTCCGGCAGCGCCGCTTCGAAGGCGGAGCGGGTGCCCGAGCCGCGCTCGCGCAGGATCCAGCGCTCCGCCGCGAAGGCCGCCGGTGCGCCGGGCGCCGTGGATGCCCAGGGATGGCCGGGGGCGACGACCAGCACCAGCTCGTCCCCGTCCACCGGCTCGACGCCGAGGGCGGGGTCCACCACCTCCCCCTCGACGACGCCGAGATCGGCGCTGCCGTCATGCACCTGCGCGGCCACGCTGTTGGTGTTGCCGATCACCAGCGACAGCGCGATGCCGGGATAGAGCGCGTGGTAGCGGTTCATCAGCGGCGGCAGCCAGTAATTGGCGACGGTCTGGCTGCCGGCCAGCCGCAGCGTCCCCCGCTTCAGCCCGGCCAGATCCGCCAACGCCGTCTCCGCCTCCGCGGCGCGGGCGAGCACCGCCCTGGCCTCCGCCAGGAACAGGCGGCCGGCTTCGGTCAGCACCACCCGCCGGCCGACCCGGTCGAACAGCCGGGTGGCGTAGCGCGCCTCCAGCGCGGCGATGGCCGCACTGGTCGCCGACTGCGTCAGGTTGAGGTCGCGGGCACCCTGGGTCACATGCTCCCGGAGGGCGACGGCGACGAAGATGCGGAGCTGTTCGAGGGTCATGCCGACGGGATTACAGGGTCACCGTCACCAGCGCCAGCCCGACGGCGGCGATGAACAGCGCCGACGCGAAGCCCAGCAGCAGCGGGCGCAGCCCCTTGGCGCGCAGCTTCCCGACATCGGTCTCCAGCCCCATGGCCGCCAGCGCGGTGGACAGCAGGAATCCGGTGGCCAGCCCCGCCGCCTCCTTCACCCCCGTCGGGATGGTCACCACGCTGTTGAGTGCGGCCAGAGCCGCGAAGCCCAGCACGAACCACGGCACCGGCACCGACGCCCTTTCCCGGCCGGCGCCACCCATCCGCTGCGCGGCAACAAGGCCGAGCAACAGGACGACCGGCGCCAGCATCATCACCCGCGTCAGCTTGGCGATCGTGCCGAACTCCCCCGCCTGCGGCCCCGCCTGGAAGGCGGCGGCCACCACCTGCGCCACCTCGTGGATGGACGCCCCGGCCCACAGCCCGAAGGCGTGCGGCCCCAGCCCCATCAGCCCGGCCAGCAGCGGGTAGGCGACCATGGCGAGCGACCCGAACACCGTGACGCAGGCGACGGCGTAGGCCACATCCTCGTCGCGGGCGCGGGTGACCGTGTTGGCGGCGACCACCGCCGAGGCCCCGCAGATGGCGGTCCCGGCGGCGATCAGTTCGGTCAACCCCCGCTCCACCCCGAGCCGCCGGCCGAGCCATAGGGTGAACAGGAAGCTGGCCCCCAGCGTCGCCGCGATCACCGCCACGCCGCTGGCACCGACCTGCATCACCTGCGCGGCCGACAGTTGCAGACCCAGCAGCACGATGGCGGCCCGCAACAGCCGCCGCATGGCGAAGACGACCCCGGCGCGAGCGCTGGCCGGAATGCCCAGCGTGTTGCCAATGGCCATGCCGATCACGATGGACAGGATCATCGGGCTGACCGCCGCCAGACCGGGAAGCCGGTTCAGCCCCATCGCCAGCCCGGCGATGCCGGCCGACAACAGAAGGCCGGGCCAGAGGCCGGTGGTGGGGGAAGCGAGGGATGCGGCGGGTTGGCGGGCGGGTGCGTGGGCGTTCATGACCGTGGAGACCGTTGAGGGCGCCCCTTATGTGCGCCGCTCAACCGTTCGGTCAAACGCATTGGTTTTGTTGAAACGTTCGACTGGATCGATGGATCAGCCGGCCAGCGACCGCCCCGCCGACCCCAGATCGGCGAAGGCCTCGTCGAGGCGGTGGACGATGCCCTTTTCGCCCTCGCGCAGCCATTTGCGGGGATCGTAGAGCTTCTTCAGGGGCTTGCCGCTGTCGGGGTCGATCTGGTGGCGGAAGGCGGCGGGGTTGGCGAAAACGAAGCCGCCGATCGCCTCGGCGAAGGCGAATTGCAAGTCGGTGTCGATGTTCATCTTGAACACGCCATACCCAACCGCTTCCGCGATCTTCGCCTTCTCCGAGCCGGAACCGCCGTGGAAGACCAACGGCAGCGGTTTCGGCCCGCCGCCATGCCGTTCCGCCACCAGCGCCTGCGAGGCGCCGAGAATCTCCGGCTTCAGCTTCACGTTGCCGGGGGCATAGACGCCATGCACGTTGCCGAAGCTGGCCGCCACCGAGAAATGCCCGATCGGCGCCAGCAGCTCGTAGGCGCGCAGCACGTCCTCCGGCTGGGTGTAGAGATGGGCGTTGTGCGCGCTGTCCAGATCCTCGCTGCCGATGCCGTCCTCCTCGCCGCCGGTGACGCCCAGTTCGATCTCCAGGCTCATGCCCAGCGGGGCGAGGCGCGTCAGGATGCGGGCGCAGGCCTCCAGATTCTCCTCCAGCGGCTCCTCCGACAGGTCGAGCATGTGGGAGCTGAAGAGCGGCCGGCCGGTGCGCGCGAACTCCGCCTCGCCATGGGCGATCATCCCCTCCACCCAGGGGATCAGGCCCTTGTTGGCGTGGTCGGTGTGCAGCACCACGGCCACGCCGTAATGCTCGGCCAGCAGATGGACATGGCGTGCGGCCGACACCGCCCCCAGGATGCGGGCCTGCAAGGCGTCCTTCATCCCCTCCCCCGCGAAGAAGCGGGCACCGCCGTTGGAAAGCTGGATGATGACGTCGGAACGGTTCTTCGCCGCCGCCTCCAGCACCGCGTTGACGCTGTTGGTACCGACCACGTTGACCGCCGGGAGGGCGTAGCCGCCCTCCTGGCAGGCGGCGATCAGCGCGCGATAGTCGGGGCCGGAGACGACGCCGGGCTTCAGTCGGGCCGTGGCTGCCATGGTGCGCGATCCTTTCGGCGGCGTTTCCAACCAAGCCTGCCCGCACCCGCCCCCCTGGTCAAGGGCGCGTCGGCACAGCCGGTCCCGTCGATGCGGGGTCGGTCGGCGCAGGAGGCGCCGGCTCCACCGGTGACTGGGCGGCGGGTTCGACCGGCGCCAGCTGCGGCGTGGGGGCCGGTTCCTCGCTGATGGCACGGAGCGCACGGGCGGCGCGGCGCAGCGCCACGGACGACTTGTCCTTGGGCTCCAGGGCGAAAAGCAGCAGGGAGCGACCGGTCACGTCGTAGCTCTGCCCGGTGGTGAAGCGGGGCGAGTCGTCGCGCTCCGGCAGGTTGGTGTCGAGCAGGCAGCGCCAGCTGTCGCCGCCGGCCACCTCCGGCAGGGTGAAGCGCACCACGTCGTGGTGGGCGTTGACCACCAGCAGGGTGGTGGCGTCCATGGCCGGGCGGCGGATGCCGCTGGCCTGGGCGCGGCCGTCCATCAGCATGCCCATGCACCGGGCGTTGCCGTCGTGCCAATGCGCCTCGTCCATGTCGGTGGCGTCGGGGGTGAGCCAGCGCACATCCCGCACATCGAGCGCCGCGTTGTAGTCCCCCGTCAGGAAGCGGCTGCGGCGCAGCATGGGGAAGGACTGGCGGATGGCGATCAACCGGCGCACGAAGGCGGTCAGCGCCTGCCCGTCCTCGTCGATGGCCTCCCAGTCGAGCCAGGTGACCGCGTTGTCCTGGCAATAGGCGTTGTTGTTGCCGCCCTGGCTGTGCCCGAACTCGTCGCCGGCCAGCAGCATGGGCGTGCCCTGCGACAACAGCAAAGTCGCCAGCAGGTTGCATTTCTGTCGGAAGCGCAGGTCACAGATCTCGGGGTCGTCGGTCGGCCCCTCCGCACCATGGTTCCAGGACAGGTTGTGGGAGTGGCCGTCGTTGTTGCCCTCGCCGTTCGCCTCGTTGTGCTTGTCGTTGTAGGAGACGAGATCCTGGAGCGTGAAGCCGTCGTGCGCGGTGATGAAGTTCACGCTGGACCAAGGCTTGCGGCCGCGGCGGTTGAACAGGTCGGCGGAGGCGGTGAGGCGGGCGGCGAGTTCGGGCATCTTGGCCTCGTCGCCCTTCCAGAAGGCGCGCACGGTGTCGCGGAACGTGTCGTTCCACTCCGCCCAACCCGGCGGGAAGCCGCCGACCTGATAGCCGCCGGGGCCACAGTCCCACGGCTCGGCGATCAGCTTGACGCTGGACAGAACCGGGTCCTGCAGGCACGAATCGAGGAAGCCGCCGCCCTCGTCGAAACCATAGGGCTCGCGGCCGAGAATGGTGGCGAGGTCGAAGCGGAAGCCGTCCACGTGCATCTCGTTGACCCAGTAGCGCAGGCTGTCGGTCACCATCTGGAGCACGCGGGGGTGGGACAGGTTCAGCGTATTCCCCGTCCCCGTCTCGTTGATGTAGTAGCGCTTCTGGTCGGGGATCAGCCGGTAGTAGCTGGCGTTGTCGATGCCCTTGAAGGACAGGGTCGGGCCGCGCTCGTTGCCTTCCGCCGTGTGGTTGTAGACCACGTCCAGGATCACCTCCAGCCCCGCGTCGTGCAGGTGGGCGACCATCTCTTTGAACTCGGTCAGCTTGTTGGTGGCGGAATAGCGCAGCTCGGGCGCGAAGAAGCCGATGGAGTTGTAGCCCCAGTAGTTCGCCAGCCCCTTGTCGACCAGATGCTGGTCCTGGACGAAGGCGTGCACCGGCAGCAGCTCAACCGAGGTGACGCCCAGGCTCTTGATGTAGTCGATCACCTCCTTCACCGCGAGGCCGCCGTAGGTGCCGCGCAGCTGCGGCGGCACCGCCGGGTGCAGCTTGGTGAAGCCCTTGACGTGCGTCTCGTAGAAGATCGTGCGTTCCCACGGGATCGAGGGCCGGCGGTCGTGACCCCAGGTGAAGGCGGGGTCGACCACCTTGCATTTCGGCATGAAGGGCGCGCTGTCGCGCTCGTCGAAGGACAGGTCGAGGTCCGGCGAGTCCATCACATAGCCGAAATGCGACGGGTCCCAGCGGATCTCGCCGATCAGCCCCTTGGCGTAGGGGTCGAGCAGCAGCTTGTTCGGGTTGAAGCGGTGCCCCTCCTCCGGCGCGTAGGGGCCGTGTACGCGGTAGGCGTAGACCATGCCGGGCCGCGCGTCGGGCAGATAGCCATGCCAGATCTCGTTGGTGAATTCCGGCAGCTCGATGCGTTCCAGCTCGGTGTCGCCGTTCTCGTCGAACAGGCACAGCTCCACCTTGGTGGCGTTGGCCGAGAACAGCGCGAAGTTGACGCCCAGCCCGTCCCAGGTGGCGCCGAGTGGGAAAGGCGATCCTTCGGCGATGCGCGAGGTGGTCCTGTTGATGAACGCCATGCGTGGCTCCCCGATCCGCTGCCGCGCCGAGAGCGCGGCCAAGCCGCGGCATGTGCGCCGCGGCGGCGGGGTAACCCCGGACGCGCCCGGATGTTCCGTCCGCGCGCCCGGCTCGGTTCAGCCCCTCCCGCCTGGCAGGCTGGCCCCGCCGCGGGCATAGACCTGCTGCGGGACACAGATGTCGTCGACGCTGACGACGAGGGCGCCGGGTTCCCCCGCGCGCTGGACCCAGACATCGTAGCCCCAGGGCCGCTCGCGGTTCAGGTAGCGGCGCTCGTCGTAGGTCACGCCCGTCACCGCCGATCCCGGCACGCCCAGGCCGGCCAGCACCTCCGCCACCCGGCCCGTGCAGGGATGGCGGCCGAACCGTTCCAGCGCCGACAACGTGCCCGGGTCCGGTGCGGCGCGCGGCGGCGGGGCGATGGCGGTGGCGCACCCGGTGAGGATGAGGAGGGCGAGCGCTGTCGTGGTTCTGCGGGCGGCCATGGCCGTCTCCCGGTTCGAGGGGCTGACGCGTGTGAGATCGTGTCGGCCGGTGGTTCCGTCCACGGGCGCCGTTGCCCGGGGATGTCCGCCTATGCCCAAAGTCCACGCGCGCCAAGATTGTGCGCATTCGGTGGTAGCGCGTATAGTTGGTCCATGAGAACGGGTGTCGGTCAGTTCGGTCCTGCGTCACCGGCCCGCCTTGCCCCGGCGGGACGACGATGACGTGCCCTCCGGCCGATCCCTTGCATGACGACACCGCGGCCACCGGCGATGCGCTTGACCGGGCACTCATCGAGCTCGGTGACCGCCTGCGCGATCTGGATGACGCCGCGGCGGTCACCGCTGGCGCGCTCGAGGTCGTCGGCCGGGCGCTTGCTCCGGCACGGGCCGAATTCACCGATCTGGATGGCGGCGATGGCGACCGTGACGGCGGCGCACCGTCCTGGCCCGGCCGGCAATGGTCGGGCCTGGCCGACGAATTGCGTGGCGGGCGGGTGGTGGTGGTCGGGGACACCGGCACCGATCCGCGCACCATCACCACCGGCCGCCCCGCCGACGCCCTACGCCGGGCTTTGCTGGTCGTTCCCGTGGAGTTGGGCGGCCGGACCGCCGCGGTGCTGACGATCGAGGATTCGGCCCCGCGCGCCTGGAACGGCGCCGAGGTGACCTTCGCCCGCATCGCCGCCGACCGCATCTGGGCGGCGGTGGCGCACACCCGCGCCCTTACCCGGCTGAAGGCCGGCGAGGAGCGCGTGCAGGAGCGCACGCGCGCCCTGCTGCACAGCGAGGCGCGCTTCCAGGGCTATTTCGACGCCTCGCCGGAGTTCCTGTTCCTCGCCCGGATCACACCCGACGGGCGCTTCGTCTACGAGGACGTCAACCCGGCCGGCGAGCGCCAGTACGGGCTGTCACGGCGCGACATCGTCGGCCGGTCGCCCGAGGAGCTGTGGGACCGCGCCACCGCGGCCGACATCGTGCGGCGCGCCCGGCAATGCCTGAAGCTCGGCCGCCCCGTGCGCTACGAGACGGAGCGGCGGTTCAACGGCCAGCCCATGACGCTCAACGTCGTAGTGGCGCCGCTGGAGAAGGGGACCACGGGCACCGAGGGGCTGTTCCTCTATTGCGGGCGCGACATGACCGAGCAGCGGCTGGCGGAGGAGCAGCTCCGTCAGTCCCAGAAGATGGAGGCCATCGGCCAGCTCACCGGCGGCGTCGCCCATGATTTCAACAACCTGCTCCAGGCGCTGACGGGCTGCCTGCAGATGATCGAGCGCCGGACCGGCGGCGCCCCCGCCATCCGCCCGCTGGTGGAGGCCGGGCAACAGGCGATCCACCGCGGCGCCCGGCTGATCCAGCAGCTCATGGCCTTCGGCCGGCGCCAGAGCCTCCACCCGGAGTCGCTGAGCCTGCGCGACCGGGTGTTCGGCATGTCGGAACTGCTGCTGCGGGCGCTGCGCGCCGACATCGCGATCGAAACCGCCTTCGCTGCCGACCTGTGGCCGGTCGAGGTCGACCCGACGCAGTTGGAGCTGGCGGTGATCAATCTTGCCGTCAACGCCCGCGACGCGATGCCCGCCGGCGGCCGGCTGACGGTCAGCGCCGCCAATCTGCCGGGCGGCGACGATGCGCCCGACATGGTGCGGCTGACGGTCGCCGACACCGGCACCGGCATGGCGCCGGAAGTGCAGGCGCGCGCCTTCGAGCCCTTCTACACCACCAAGGAGGTCGGCAAGGGGTCCGGCCTCGGGCTTGCGCAGGTCTACGGCTTCACCCGCCAGTCCGGCGGGCGGGTGGAGATCGACAGCGCACCCGGCCGCGGCACCTCCATCACGCTGCTGCTGCCACGCACCACCAAGCCGGTCTCCGGTACGGCACCCGACCTGCCCGCCGCCACGGGGAACCGGGCCGGCGCCCGCGTTCTGCTGGCGGAGGACGACCCGGTGGTCGCCTCCATGGTCGCCGCGGCGCTGGAGGATGCCGGCTATGCGGTGGTGCGCACCGGCAACGCCGCGGAGGCGCTGGAGGTGCTGAGCAGCGGTGCGCCGGTGGACCTGCTGTTCAGCGACGTGGTCATGCCCGGCGCGATGAACGGCATCGACCTCGCCCACGCCGCACGGCGCGCCCGCCCCGGCCTGCCGGTGGTGCTGACCACCGGCTACAGCGAGGACGTCTCGAACATCCAGGACGTGCACGTCCTGCCCAAACCCTACCAGATCGCCGAGCTGGTGACGCTGCTGGAAGCGGCGCTGGGGGAGTCCCCACCGCCGCCGTAGCGCCCTCCCTACGCGATGGTGCCGACCAGCCCGCCGTCCACCCGCAGGGCGGCCCCGGTGGTGGCGGACGCGGCGGGGCTGCTGAGATAGACGGCGAGGTTCGCCACCTCCTCCGGATCGGCGAAGCGGCGGATCAGGGAGCCGGGCCGTTCGGTCCGGAAGAACTCGGTCTCCACCTCCTCGACGCTGCGCCCGCTGGCGTCCGCCAGGCTCTTCAGGAAGTCGATCACCCCCTCGGTGCGGGTCGGGCCGGGCAGGATGGCGTTCACCGTCACCCCGGTCGCCGCCAGTTCGACGGCCAGCCCGCGCGCAACGCTGAGCTGGGCCGTCTTCGACATGCCGTAATGGATCATCTCCTTCGGGATGTTCAGCGCCGATTCGCTCGACACGAACAGGATGCGCCCCCAGCCGCGGTCCCTCATGCCGGGCGCGTAGCGACGCGCCATCCGCACCCCGCTGAGCACGTTCACATCGAAGAAGCGGCGCCAATCCTCGTCGGGGATGTCGAAGAAGGGCTTCGGCTCGAAGATGCCGAGGTTGTTGACCAGGATGTCCACCGCGTCCACGCAGGCGAACAGCGTCTCCGCCCCCTCGGCGGTGGCGGTGTCCGCTGCGACCGGGTCCACGACGGCGCCCGGCACCGCGTCGCGGATGCGGGCGGCGGCGCGCTCCGTGCTCTCGGCCGAGCGGCCGTTGACGACGACCGCGGCACCGGCGGCGGCAAGGCCGCGGGCGATGGCGAAGCCGATGCCGGCGGTCGAACCGGTCACAAGAGCGCGGCGGTTGCTGAGATCGAGGTCCATGGGGCCATCTCCTGTGATGAGGCCGGCAGGGGATCACCCGGTTGTTCCCGCCGGCAATCAAATTATTCGCACACGAGTTAATCTTCCTTTCAACCGTCTCAAGCATACCGAAGGAAGAAGGCCCCGCCACGATGCGGGGAGGATGGGGATGGCGCGGTGACGGGGAAGACGCTCCGCCCGGGGCATCCCATGGAGACGAGAGATGCTGCGCCAGTTCAACGATATTTCCATCCGCTTCAAGATCGGCTTCGCCTTCGCCTCGGCCGCCCTGGTGGTGATCGCCATCGGCCTGTTCGCCGTCGACCGGATCGCGGCCGTCAACAAGTCGGCGGCGGAGATCCGGACGGACTGGTTGCCTTCGGTGGCGGCGCTGGGCCACCTGTCCACCGCGACCGAACAGGTCCGCAACACCGAGGCGGCGATCCTGCTGGCCCCGACCGAGGCTGCGGCCCAGGACGCCATCAAGCGCCGCACCGCCGCCCTGGAGCAGCGGGAGAAAGCGTGGCAGGCCTACGGCACCATGATCAGCTCGCCCGATGAGCGCACGCTGACGGAGCAGTTCGCCCTGGAATGGAACTCCTACCTGCAGACCGGGCGGAAGATGCTGGCGGAGGTCGAGGCGGGCCGGATGCGCGAGGCCGGACAGCTCTTCGGCTACGAGATGAGCGACACCTTCCTGCGCGCCCGCAGCCTGCTGGCCCGCAACGTGGCGCTGAACAGCGCCGGGGGCACGGCGGCGGCGGAGCGCGGGGCCGCCATCTACGAGACGACGCGGCTGTGGATCCTCGTTGCCATTGTGGCGGCCACCCTGTCGGCCGCCCTCATGGGCATCCTCATCGTCTACGGGGTGTCGCGCCCGGTGGTCGCCATGACCACGGCGATGAAGCGGCTGGCGGCGCGCGACATGGCCGCGGAGATCGTCGGCGTCGGCCGCCGCGACGAGATCGGCCAGATGGCGGGTGCGCTTCAGGTGTTCAAGGACGGCATGATCGAGGCCGACCGTGTCGCCGCGGAGAGTGCGGCCGAGCAGGCCGCCAAGGAGAAGCGCGCCGACGGCATCGAACGGCTGCTGCAGGAGTTCGACCGGCACGCGGCCGGCGTGTTCGGCAACCTGGCCACGGCGTCGGGCGACCTCGCCAGCACCGCCGAGACCATGGCCGGGCTCGCCCGCCACACCAATGGGCAGGCCACCGCCAGCGCCGCCGCGGCGGAGCAGACCAGCGCCAATGTGCAGACGGTCGCCGCCGCCGCCGAGGAGATGGCCGCCTCCATCCAGGAGATCGGCCGGCAGGTCAGCCGCTCAACCGACATCGCGTCCAAGGCGGTGCGCGAGGCGGAGGAGACGACCGGCTCCGTGCGCGGTCTGGCCGGCGAGACGGCGCGCATCGGCGAGGTGGTCAAGCTGATCCAGAGCATCGCCGAGCAGACCAACCTGCTGGCGCTGAACGCCACCATCGAGGCGGCGCGGGCGGGGGAAGCGGGGAAAGGCTTTGCCGTGGTGGCGGGCGAGGTCAAGACGCTCGCCAACCAGACGGCGAAGGCGACCGAGGACATCGCGTCCCAGATCGCCAACGTCCAGGCGGCCACTCAGCGCACCGTCGGCGCCATCGAGGGCATCGCCGGCACCATCACCACGATGAACGAGATCGCCGCCGCCATCGCCGCCGCCATCGAGGAGCAGAACGCCACCACCAGCGAGATCAGCCGCAACGCGCAGGAAGCGGCGCGGGGCACCGGTCAGGTCAGCGACACCATCGCCCAGGTGAACGAGGCCGCCACCCGCACCGGCTCGGCCGCCGGCAAGGTGCTGGACGCATCGGGCAACCTGTCGGCCCAGGCCGACAGCCTGCGCCGCGAGGTGGAGGGCTTCCTGGCGGCCATCCGCACCGCGTAACACCAAGCACCATTGATCGTGAACGATCAATGGCCCTCAGACGGCGGGCGCGGCCATCCGGCCGCTTGCCTTCGCGGGCACGAGCCCGCGGGGCCTCAACGGCCCAACGAACAGTCCGGTGGCGGGTGCGGCCCACCCCCGCCTTCGGCTATCCTGCCGCTTTCCACCGTCAGGGAGGCCGCAGGGCCGTGCCGATCTTCACCTTCCCCGAAGAGCCCGCCTGGAACGAGGACGCCGACGCCGTGGAGTTCGCCGTGGCGGTCGGGGAGTATCACGGCCGCGTCTTCGTCCCCCGCCGCCAGCTCCAGTCGCTGGTCGGCCACACGCCGAAGCCGGAGGACGCGGTGCAGCATGTCTGCCTGAACCAGCCACTGTTCGAGCGGGCGGTGGAGCGGCGCATCATGGACCGCAACCTCGATCCCGACGCCAACATCCACCTCACCGCCCGCGACCTGCGGCGCGTGGGCGAGCCGGACGCCGGCTAACCCCCGGCCTGCAGGAAGGCCGCCATGGCGGCCGCGCAGGCCACGGTGCGCGCGTGGTTCCAGACGGTCCAGCGCACGCGATAGAGGTCCCACAAGGCCGCCGCCGCGTCCGACGCGGGATCGACGCGGGCCAGACCTTCGTTCAGCGGCACGTTGCCGCCGACCGTCACGCCGATGCCGCCGACGATGTAGAGGACCGCACCCGCCACCGCCCAACCCACACCGGTGCCGGTGACGAGCGCCAGCGCCGCCGTCCCGGCGGCGGTCAGCCCGGTGCCGAGGAACAGGCCGAGGAAGACCGGGTTCAGCACCGCCACGTTGATCGCCTGCATGGTGGCGATCCCCTGCGGCTTCGGCAGCCGCCCGAGCGCCGCCATGACGAAGCTGGAGAAGGCGAGGAACACCCCACCGATGAGCCCGCTGCCCAGGGCCGAAAGGTCGGTCAGCGCTTCGGCGAGCAACGGCGTCATCCAGGGCGGCTCCTAGACGAGGTTGAGCTGCCAGTTCACCCCGAAGCGGTCGGCGACCCAGGCGAAGCGCCGGCTGAATCCATAGTTCCCGAGCGGCATCATCACCGACCCGCCGTCGGACAGGGCGGCGAACAGCCGATCGATCTCCTCGTCCGATGCGCAATCCACGAACAGGGACATGGACGGGGTGAAGGTGAAGCCGTGATCGATGAAGGTGTCCGTCATCATCAGCGTGTGCCCGGCGACGGACAGGCTGGCCGTCATCACGCTGCCCTCGGGACCCGGCCCCTCCGGCCCGTAGCGGTGCAGCGGGCCGGCAACGGCCTCCGGGAACAGGGACTGGTAGAAGCCCAGCGCCTCCTCCGCCCGGCCGGTGAACATCAGGAACGTACGGACGCTGGTTGCCATGACCGGCCTTTCTTGGCGGACGTGTGTCGTCTAGCGGAATGCCATCGTTCCCGGCAGCCACAGGGCCAGACCGGGGAAGGCCATGACCAGCCCGAGCCCCAGCAGCAGAAGCAGCACGTAGGGCATGACGCCGCGGATGATCTGTTCCATCGGCGCCCGGGTGATCGCCTTGATCGTGAACAGGTTCATGCCGACGGGCGGGGTGATCAGCGCCAGTTCCAGATTGATGGTCAGCAGGATGCCGTACCAGATGGGGTGGATGTTCAGGTGCGCCATCACCGGCAGCACCACCGGCGTGGTGATCAGGATGATGGAGATCGTCTCCAGGAACATGCCCAGCACGAACAGCAGCAGCATGACCGCCAGCAGGAAACCGATGGGGCCGACGCCGAGATGGGCGACCAGTTCCACCATCTCCTGCGGGATGCGCAGCTTGGTCAGCGCGTGGCCGAACACCCCGGCCGCCGCCAGGATCATGAACAGCATGGAGGAGGTGCGGCAGCTGTCCACCGCCGATTCCCACAGGTCGCGCCAACCGAAGCCGCGGTAGGCGAAGACCGCCACCAGCAGGGCGGCCAGCGCCCCGACCCCCGCCGCCTCCGTCGCCGTGAAGACACCGAGATACATGCCGCCCAGCACGATGACGGGCAACATCAGCGCCCAGAAGGAACGGCGCAGCGCCGCGGCGACCTCCCGCGCCGAGGGCGCCGGCTCGCGGGTCACCGGCCGGTCGGAGAGCTTGTCCTGCACCACGCACCACAGCGCGAAGATGCCGGCAATCAACATCCCCGGCACCACCCCGGCCATGAACAGCCCGCCGATGGAGGTGTCGGACACCACGCCGTACAGCACCATCGGGCCCGACGGCGGGATCAGGATGCCCAGCGTGCCGCCCGCGGCGACCACGCCGTAGGCCGCCTTGGGATCGTAGCCGTAGCGGATCATCTGCGGGATGGCGACCGCCCCGATGGTCAGCGCCGTCGCCACGCTGGAGCCCGATATGGCGGCGAACACCGTGCAGGCGGCCACCGTGGCGATGCCCAGCCCGCCCGGCAGGTGGCGGGTCAGGGTGTGGGCGGTGCCGTACAGGTCGTCCACCACCCGGCCGCGGATCATCACGTGCGCCATCAGCGTGAACAGCGGGATGGCCACCAGCAGGTAGGTGTTCAGTTTGCCGAACACGATCTCCGACACCGCACCCAGGTCACCCTGCGTCGCCAGCATCAGCCCGGCGCTGAACAGCCCCAGGCCGGTGAAGATGGGCAGCCCGGTGAAGAGCAGCAGGACGACGCCGCCGAGGATCAGCAGGAAGGTCATGCGCCGCTCACTCCGCCTTCGCCGAGGGCGGCAGCACCCCGTGGCCGCCGCCATCCTCCAGCGGCGGACGGCCCACCGCCATGCGGGCGAGACCGGCCAGCGCGGCGAGCGCCAGCAGCGCGCCGCCGATGGGGACGAGGGCCTGCGGGATGTGCATGGGCATCTGGAGGTAGCCGGTGGACAGGATGCCCAGCATCTTCGTGAAGGCCACCGTGTCCCACCCGTCCACCGCGAGCGCGGCGCCGGTCACGAGGACGCTGAGCAGGCCGAAGGCGGCGGTGATCCGCCGCCCCCGCTCCCCCAGACGCTCGGTCAGCACGTCCACCCCGATGTGCTCGCCGCGACGCAGCGAGTCGGCGGCGGCCAGCATGACGATGGCGACCAGGAGGTAGCCCACCAGCTCGTCGGTCCAGGGAACGGGCATGTTCAGGAAGTAGCGCATGGCCACGGAGTAGCCGACCAGCGCCAGCGACGCGAGCAACCCCGCCGCCGCCAGCGCCACCCCGATCCAGCCCACAGCGGCCGCGATGCCGTCCAGCACCGCGACCGCCCGCTCCGCCGCCCGGCGACCACCACCCATCGCGCTTGCGGCCTTACAGCTTGTTCGCCAGATCGATCGCCTTCGGCGCATCGGCGGAGGATTTGCGGAAAGCTTCCAGCACGGCCGGCTGCATGGCCGCCTCGAAGGCCTTGACCTCGTCCGGCGTCTGCACGTGCAGCGTCATGCCCTTCTCGCGGAGCTGGGTGACGGCGTCCTCCGCGGTCTTCTCGGTCAGCGGGATGGCGTCGCGCTCGGCCTTGGCGGCGGCCTCCGCGATGGCCGTACGCTGGTCGGCGGGCAGCCCATCCCACCATTTCGGGTTGACGTACATATGGAAGTACACGCTGAAGAACGGCGTCACCGTGCCGTACTTCTGCACCTCGTAGAATTTGCGGCTGTAGGCGGCGGACAGGTCGGTCAACCCGGCGTCGATCACCCCGGTCTGCAAGGCCTGGTAGACCTCCGACCCCGGCATGGCGGCGGGTGCCGCGCCGACCGCGGTCAGGCCGTTGTCCACCAGCTTGTTCAGGCCGCGGATCTTGATGCCCTTGAAGTCCTCGACCTTCAGCAGCGGCGCCTTGGCGGAGGTGAAGATCGACTGGCGCGTCGTGTAGAACCACGCGACGCTGCGCACTCCCTTCTCCAGCAGCTTGGCGTCGAGCAGCTTGTTCAGGTCGGAGCCGGGGAATTTCTCGATCCGCTTCAGGTCGGTGAAGAAGTACGGCAGGGTGAGGACGTTCATCTCCGGGATGGTGTTGCCCCACTGGAAGTTGACGGAGACGGCGGCCTCCACCTGTCCGCGGGCCACGGCCGGGTGGTTCTGGTCGGCCTTGTACGCCTGCTCGGACCCGAAGGTCTGGACATCCACCTTGCCGCCGGTGCGCTGCTCCACGTCGGCGGCGAACTGCTCGACCAGCTTGGCGATGTGATGGGCGGGCGGGAGCTGGTGGCTGATGCGCATCACCGTCGCGTCGGCGGCAAGGGCGCTGCCCGTGGTGGCGACGGCCAGCACGCCGGCCGCGAGAATCATCCTCATGGTGGGTTTCCTCCCTGTCTTGATTGCTTCAGCGCCCGCCGGCCTTCGAGCGGGCGAAATCCTGGAGATCAGCTTCGCGCTTGCGCTGTTCCGGCAAGCCGATGAAGCGGTTGAAGGCGTCGAAATCCAACATGCCGTCGCGGGCGGCGTCGGTGCTCCCCGTCTCCATCAGCGTGCGCATCAGCCGGCCGACGGCGTGGGTGATGGTGTAGGTGGTGGCGCAGGGGAAGACCGAGACGGCGTAGCCGATGGCCTGGAGCTCGGCCGCCGGCAGGATCGGGGTGGAACCGCCCTCCACGTTGTTCGCCATGCAGGGGGCGTCGATCTCCGCGCAAATGCGGCGCATCTGCTCCACCGAGGTCGGCGCCTCCACGAACACCATGTCGGCGCCGATCTCGCGGTAGAGCCGGCCGCGCTCGATGGCGTCGTCCAGCCCGTTCACCGCCAGCGCGTCGGTGCGCGCCATGATCATCAGGTCGGGGTCCTGCCGGGCGTCGAGCGCCGCCTTCAGCTTGGCGACCATCTCCTCGACCGGCACCACCGCCTTGCCCGGCATGTGGCCGCAGCGCTTGGGATAGACCTGGTCCTCGATGAAGAAGCCGGCGACACCCGCCCGCTCGTAGGCGCGCACGGTGCGGCGTACGTTGGTGACGTTGCCGAATCCGGTGTCGGCGTCGGCGAAGACCGGCACATCCACCGCGTCGCAGATGCGGGCGTAGTGGTCGGCCATCTCGGTCATGCCGAGCTGCGAGGTATCGGGCGCGCCCAGCAGGGTGGCGGTGGTGGCGTAGCCGCCGCAGGTGATCGCCGAAAAACCGGCATCCGCGGCGATGCGGGCGGTCAGCGCGTCCTGCACACCGGGAAGAAGAAGGATCTCGGGCGCCAGCACGAGCTGCTTGAACCGCGTGGTCCGCTTCATTCGGTCGTTTCCTCCCTACGGCGCGCTCTCGGCGGGGGCGCCTGTCGGAGGAAAGAGGTAGCACCGGATCGTCGGCAGACGCAACCATCGCGCTCCGGACCGCGGAAAGCGAGAATTCCCGCGGTCCGGCACGCTTCTTCGTTTGCCGGGGACACACCGGACTTGCTAAAGCTGATGGTGTGACTGTCGGTCGGCAGGGGCCGCAACCGGCCCTTGCGGCCCGGCGCGCTTAAAATGACCGGTTTCAGCCCCATATGCAGGGGTGAAGCCTTGAACACGGGAAGGATCGGGGCCGGACGCGCCCGCCGCCGGCGGGGGTGCCCGGCCTGGAGTTGTCAGGAGGACGGATGGCACTGCCTTTGATGCCGAAAGCGACGGCCGTCTGGCTGGTCGAGAACACGGCCTTGACCTTCGAACAGATCGCGGCGTTTTGCGGACTGCATTCGCTGGAGATCCAAGCCATCGCCGATGGCGAGGTCGCCGTGGGCATGGTCGGGCTCGACCCGGTGGCCAACGGCCAGCTCACCAAGGCGGAGATCGAACGCTGCGAGAAGAACCCGGACCTGCGCCTGAAGCTGCTCGTCCCCGATCTGCCGCAGCCGATGGCCCGGTCCAAGGGTCCCCGCTACACGCCGATCACCAAACGCGGTGACAAGCCGGACGCCATCGCCTGGCTGATCAAGCACCACCCGGAGCTGTCGGACGCGCAGGTCAGCCGCATGATCGGCACGACCAAGCCGACCATCCAGGCGGTGCGCGACCGCAGTCACTGGAACGCGCCGAACATCAAGCCGCGCAATCCGGTCCTGCTCGGCCTGTGCACCCAGCGCGAGCTGGAGGAGATGCTGGCCCAGGCGTCCAAGCGCCTGCCCGGCGACACCGGCGATGACGAGGAAGCGGGCGACGCCGCCATGGTGGACGAGGACGACGAGGAGGAGATGCCCTACTCCGAGCGGGCGTAACGGCCGGTTGCCGCTGCCGGTCCTGTCTGCGCCCACCCATCCTGCACGGGCATGTCCGTGCAGGTCGTTGCGTCGGCGAAGCGGCGAATACCGGCGCATGTCCTTGGCCGCGGCTTTCGCGCAACAACAGGTCGAGCGGTATCCGCCACGTCCCCCGTCATCCAAGTCCCGGAATGCAAAACGGCGTGTCCACCGACACGCCGTTTGCGTTTCAGGGGATTGTCGCTCCCGCGTCAGGGCCTGCCGAGGCGGTTGATCTCGTCCTTCAGTCGGAGTTTTTCTTTTTTAAGCTTGGCGATGGTGGATGGATCGGGGAGAGGTCGCTGGGTTTCCATTTTGAGTTCCGCGTCGAGCGCTTGGTGTTTCGAGCGCAAGGAATCGATTCGGTCCTCAAACGCCATGATTTCCCTCCATCGGAAGTGTGCCATAAGTTACCCGATACGGCACGAGCGAATTTATGATGTTACCGAATCGGAGAAATTGCAAGGCCCTCCTATCCCGGCTGGACGGGTACCCCACATCGTCATATACAGGCAACCATGACCGCAATCCGTAGACTTGTGGTGGGAATCAGCGGTGCTTCGGGGGTCATCCTCGGTGTGCGGCTGCTCGACATCCTGCGCGGCATCGGCGTCGAATCGCATCTGGTGATGAGCCGCTCCGCCGAAGTGACGCTGGCCCACGAAACCGACCTGAAGGTGCAGGAGGTCCGTGCGCGGGCGGCGGTGCAGTATCCGGTCACCGACATCGGCGCCGCCATCTCCAGCGGCAGCTTCCGCACGCTGGGCATGATCGTCGCCCCCTGCTCGATCCGCACGATGAGCGAGATCGCCACCGGCGTGACCTCCAGCCTGCTGACCCGCGCCGCCGACGTGACGCTGAAGGAGCGGCGACCGCTGGTCCTGATGGTGCGGGAGACGCCGCTGCATCTCGGCCATCTGCGCACGATGACCCAGCTGGCGGAGATGGGGGCGATCCTCTACCCGCCGGTGCCCGCCTTCTACGCCAAGCCGCGCGGTATCGACGATCTGGTGGACCACGCGCTGGGCCGCGCGCTCGACCTGTTCGGGCTGGAGGCCGGGGTGGTCCGCCGTTGGGGGGAGACCGATCAGTAACTGTTGGAGAGCCGGGCGGATCGGGGTACGGTCACCGGTCCCGTCCACGAACCTTCCGGCCCGACCGAGCATGCCCCACCACCAGCATCTCGCCATCCGGCGGCTGATGTCCGGAATGAAGAATTTCCGCAGCCGCCACTATGAGGATGAGCCGGGCACCATGCGGCGCCTCGTCGAGGAGGGGCAGAAGCCGGACGTGCTGCTGATCGGCTGCTCCGACAGCCGCGTCGACCCCGCTCTCCTGATGCAGGCCGAGCCCGGCGAGCTGTTCGTCGTGCGCAACGTCGCCAACCTCGTTCCCCCCTATGGTCCCGACCAGGGCTACCACGGCACCTCGGCGGCGCTGGAATACGCCGTGCGCGTGCTGCGCGTGCGCCACGTCATCGTGTTGGGTCACGCCCACTGCGGCGGCATCCAGGGGCTGATCCGGCTGCGCGCCGGCGAGTCGCTGACCGGCGACTTCATCGCGCCCTGGGTATCGATCGCGTCGGAAGCCTGCGACCAGTACATCACCGCCGCCGTCAGCGAGGCCGAGAAGCTGGGCGAGGACCCGGAGGAACGCCGGCAGGCGGTGTTCCAGCGCCTGACGGAGAACCCGTTCCTGGTGGAACGCGCGGCGGTGCTGCGCTCGATCGACAACCTGATGACCTTCCCCTGCATCAAGGAGAAGGTGCAGGCCGGATCGCTGCACCTGCATGGCTGGTGGTTCGATCTGGAGACCGGCGACCTGTGGGCGCTCGACCCCGTGCAGCGGGTGTTCAGACCGTACGAGTGAGTGCCGCCAGGGCGGCCCGCATCCGCTCCGCCACGTCCGACCAGTCGCCGACGCGGCCCTGGCGGAACAGGCGGGCGGTCGGATACCAGGGGCTGTCCTCCCGGTCGAGCAGCCAGCGCCAGTCGGGTGCCCGCGGCAGCGCCAGCCACAGCGGCACGCCCAAAGCCCCCGCGAGATGCGCCGGCGCCGTGCAGGAGGAGATGACGAGGTCGAGGTTGGCGATGATGGCCGCGGTGTCGACAAAGTCGCCGATGCGCGGCCCCAGGTCGGTGAAACCGGCCGGCATCGCCACCCGCTCCAGGTCGGCCCGCCCCTCCCCCATCTGCAACCCGAAAAAGCGCACGCCGGGCACATCCAGCAGGGGCCGCAGCGCGGCCAGCCGGGGCGAGCGCAGACGGTCGCCGGGAAAGCGCGGGTTGCCGGCCCACACCAGCCCCACCCTCGGCCCCACCGCCGGCCCCCCGCCCTCGCCCAGCTCCGCCCGCCAGCGCGCCAGCCGTTCCGGATCGGGGCGCAGGTAGGGAACAACGCCCGGCACATGGTCGGGCGTGGTGGCGAAGACCCGCGGCAGGCTCATCAACGGGCATTCCAGGTCGAAAGGTGGCAGCGGCTCGCCGCGCGCGACCAGAACGGCCACGCCCTCCACCCCGGCGGCGAGGCCGCGCAGCGCCGGCTGCACCTCCAGCACCACACGGGCACCACGCGCCGCCACCAGAGGCACGTAGCGCAGCATCTGGATGGTGTCGCCGAACCCCTGCTCGGCGTAGAGCAGGATGGTGCGCCCGGCCGGATCCTCGCCGGACCAGACGGGCTGGGGGAAGGGACGCCAAGGCGGTGCCGCCCGGTCGTCGAGCCGTCGCGCTTCGAAATCCTCCCACCCCCGCGTCCAATCGCCGCCGAGCAGCCGCGCGAATGCGCGGTTCCAGCGCAGCCCCGCATCCTCCGGGCGCGCGGCCAGCGCGCGGTCGAAGGCCGACGCCGCCTCCCCCGCGCGACCGAGCGCCAGAAGCGCCGTGGCGTGCTGGGAGTCGAAGCTGGTCGTGGGACCTGCGGCGGCGGCTTCGGCGAAGGCGGCCAGCGCGTCCGCGTCCCGCCCGGCCTTGGCGAGCAGCGCGCCGAGGTTCTGCCACGCGTCGGCGGCACGCGGGGACAGCCGAAGCGCCGCCCGCAGGCTCGACTCGGCCTCCTCCCAGCGGTGCAGCGCGGTCAGGGCGGCGCCGCGCAGCGACAGCGCGTCGGCACCCGGTCGCACCGCGACCGCCCGACCGGCCCAGCGGGCGGCCGGCTCCAGTTCTCCGAGGGCCAGCAACGCGTCCGAAAAGTTGTGCAGGGCGTTGGCGTGGGACGGGTCGAGCACCAGCGCGCCGCGGCAGCTCTCCGCGGCGTCCGCCGGCCGCCCGAGCGCGCGCAGGGTCGGCGCCCGGTTGGCCCGTGGATCGGCGGCTTCCGGTTCCAGCATGGCCGCGTGCCGATAGGCGGTGTCCGCTGTGGCGAATCGTTCATTTTGACTCAAGACGTTCGCCACATTTGATTGGAACGCGCTAACCTGTGGTTGACAGGAAACGGCCCGACGAAAAAGCGACCATGCGCGATCCTTTTGGCCGGCTTCCTCGTAGAGAACGCCGAGCAGGTTTGCGGCCAAAGCGGATTCCGGTTCAGCTTCGAGAATGCTAATGCAAACGCGGGCAGCATCGGAGCGACGTCCGGCATCCAGAAGCTGCAGGACGATGCGGTATGCCTCGGCGATGGTGGCCATGTGCGGCGCCTTTCCTGGGACGCGGCGGAGTGTAGCGGGCGTTGGGTGGGGAGTGGAAACGTTGGTGCGCGGAGTGGGTGGAATGGCGATTCGGATGGCGGTGGCGGCCCTGGTCCTGACAGCGGGTCCGGCGCTGGCCAACAGCGGTGGCGGCGAGGGAGCGGCGGCCAACCCCTGCCCCTGGGCGCAGGATGTGACCATGGAGCTGAACGGCCGGCAAATCGTGCTGCCGCAGACAACCTTCAGCCCGAAGTCGCTTGAGACCTATGTGGACGATCACCAGATCGTGCCGTCGCTCGACCAGCTCAAGATGGTGGTGATCGGCCCGCAGGGCCACATGTGGGAAGCGGCGCTGACCCGGCTCAGCGGCGGGAAGAAGTGCCTCGTCTATTACGTCGGCAAACCCGTGCTGATCGCCACGCCCAGCACCCAAAGCCCGCTGCCGCGCACCGCCCGGTCATCGGGCCACTGACGCGGCGTCAGCCGCCCGCTCAGGTGACGCCGCATCAGCCGCCCGCGCAGGCATCCGCCAGCGCCGACAGGGCTGCCTCGTCGGCCGGTCCCTCCGGCGGCAGCGCAAGCCGCAGGTTGGCGAGCACGAGATCCCGGCCACCCGGTGTTCCGGGGGTCAGGCGGGACAGGGCGTGCAGCCGGTCCTGCTGGATGCGCTCGGCCTCCAGCTCCGTGGCCTTCAGGCGGGCGTAGAGCCCCTCATCCTCCCCTTTGACCCGGCGGCGCACGGCGCGCAGCGGACGCACCACCTCGTCCCTCCAGGGAGCGACGGCCGCGTCCAGCCGCGCCAGATCGGCAGCGGCCAGCCGGACGCCGCAGGCGGCCCCGGCCCAGGCGGCGACCAGCAGGATGTTCACGTCGGCCCCGCGCCGGTCCTGGAGATCGAGGCACAGCGCGGGCACGCCCTCCCGCCGGTAGACGGCCAGGGAAAAGTCCCAGAAGGGGTTGCCGGTCACGGCGCCACGCTCAGTCGCCCAGGCTGATGCCCAGGCCGCGCGCGGTCTTGACCAGCGGGCCGTCCGCCTCGACGCAGGCGTAGCGGGCGATGGCGTCGGCGATCGGAACGCTGATGACCTCGCGGTTCGACCACGCCACCATCCGGTCGAACTGCCCCTCGGCGATCAGGTCCACCGCGTGCACGCCGAAGGCCGACGCGATCAGCCGGTCGCGCGGGCTGGGCATGCTGCCGCGCTGCACATGGCCCAGCACGGTGACCCGGGTCTCCGCCCCGGTGGCCTCCGCGATCTTGTCGCCGATGTAGGCGCCGATGCCGCCGTAGCGCTTCTCACCGCCCTGGTACTCCTTCATCGCACCGCCGCCATCGAGCGTCTTCACAGCCTCCGACACCACGACGAGCGCGAAGTTGCGGCCGGTGGCGCGCACCTGCTTGATCTTGGCGGCGATGCTTTCGATGGTGTACTGGATCTCGGGGATCAGGATGACATCGGCCCCGCCGGCGATGCCGGCCGCCAGCGCGATGTGGCCGGCGTCGCGCCCCATCACCTCCAGCACCATCACGCGCTGGTGGCTGGCCGCCGTGGGCTGGAGCCGGTCCAGCGCTTCCACCGCCACGCCGACCGCGGTGTCGTAGCCGACGGAGACTTCGGTCAGGCCAAGATCGTTGTCGATGGTCTTCGGGATGCCGACGAGGTTCAACCCGCCCTTCTGCGCGAGCTTGCGCAGGATGGCGAAGCTGCCGTCGCCGCCGATGCCGATCAGCGCGTCCAGCCCGAGCTCGCGGTAGCCGCCGATGATCTCGTCGGAGCGGTCCTTCAGCGTGCCGTCCGCCATCGGGTAGGCGAACGGATCGCCGCGGTTGGTGGTGCCGAGGATAGTGCCACCCATCCGCATCATGTTGCCGTCGACCATCCGCAGGTCGAGCGCCTGATAGGCCACGGGACGATGGAGGAAGCCCTGCGTCCCTTCCTTCAGCCCGACGACCTGCCAGCCGTAGGTGAGCACCGCCCGGTGGACCACCGCGCGGATGACCGCGTTCAGACCGGCGCAGTCGCCGCCGCTCGTCAGGATGCCGATGCGCTTCTTGGCCGTCATGGAATGCCGATCCCCATGTCTCGTGAACCCGTTCCCGCCCGGTAGTGTTACCGGAAAGACGCTGCGCCGCAATGGCGCACCGCCGATGATCGCCGCCACCAATCACCGGTTTCCCGTTATCCCGCTGTGGGGATTCTGGTATATTCGGTTCTCGCGCGGACAGCGGGCGCCAGGACGACATGAACGAACAGGATATGATCAAGGACAAGCTGACGGAACTGAGGAGCGAGCACCGCGACCTCGACGATGTCATCGCCCGCCTTTCAGAGCGCGCACCGTTCGACCAGCTCCAGCTCCAGCGGCTGAAGAAGCGCAAACTCGTTCTCAAGGACCAGATCATCCAGCTCGAAAGCCGCCTGCTGCCGGACATCATCGCGTGACGCCACGGTTGCGGCGCTGGACTCCGGCCCCGCCCCCCCTATAATCCGCCGCTTTCCGACTTCTGGGGAAAGCCTGCCGCCGTGTCCGCCGAATCGACCGCCCCCACTTCCGCGCCGCTGGTCGGCATCATCATGGGCAGCCAGTCGGACTGGGCCACCATGAAGCACGCGGCCGACACGCTGACGGCGCTGGGTGTGCCGCACGAGGTGCGCATCGTGTCCGCCCACCGCACGCCGCAGCGGCTGGTGGAGTACGCGACCACGGCCCGCGGGCGCGGGCTGAAGGTGATCGTCGCCGGGGCCGGCGGGGCCGCCCATCTGCCGGGCATGGCGGCCTCCATGACGCCCTTGCCGGTGTTCGGCGTTCCCATCGAAAGCCACGCGCTGAAGGGCATGGACAGCCTGCTGTCCATCGTGCAGATGCCGGGCGGCATTCCGGTCGGCACGCTGGCGATCGGCAAGGCCGGCGCCATCAACGCCGCCCTGCTCGCCGCCTCCGTCATCGCGCTGATGGACCCGGCGGTGGCGGACGCGCTGGACGGCTGGCGCGCGCGCCAGACCGCGGCGGTCGCCGACATCCCTGTCGATCAGCCGGCCTGACGCCATGGCCCCGCTCGCTCCCGTCCCGCCCGGCTCCACCATTGGCATGCTCGGCGCCGGGCAGCTCGGCCGCATGACGGCGCTGGCCGCCGCCCGGCTCGGCTACCGCACCCACGTCTACGCGCCCGATGCGGCGGACAGCCCGGCGGCGCAGGTGTCGGCCGCCACCACCGTCGCCGGCTGGGACGACGAGGCGGCGCTGGCCCGCTTCGCGGCATCCTGCGACGTGATCACGCTGGAATGGGAGAATGTGCCCGTCCCGACGGTGGAGGCGCTGGCCCGCCACAAGCCCATGCACCCCGGCGCCGGCGTGCTGTCGGTGGCGCAGGACCGGGTGGCGGAGAAGGGCTTCGCCAACCGGCTGGGCATCGCCACCGCGCCCTGGCGCGCCGTGACCAGTGCGGACGAGGTCGCCGCGGCGGCCGTTGAGGTCGGTCCGCGCTGCATCCTGAAATCCACCCGGCTGGGCTATGACGGCAAGGGGCAGGCGGTGATCGACCGCGGCACCGACCCGGCGGCGGCCTGGGCCGCCATCGGCGGCGGCACTGTGCCGGGCCTCGTCGGGATCGTGGAGGGCTTCGTGCCCTTCGTCTGCGAGGTCTCGGTGATCGTCGCCCGCTCGGCCGACGGCGCCATGGCCGCCTACCCGGCTGTGGAGAACCGCCACAAGGGCGGCATCCTCGACCGCAGCATCGCACCCGCCCGCGTGCCAGCATCCACCGCGGCGGAGGCCGAGCGCGTCGCGCGCACCCTGGCCGAGGCGCTGGACGTGGTCGGGCTGCTGGCGGTGGAGATGTTCGTCACCGCCGACGGCGCCGTGCTGATGAACGAGATGGCACCGCGCCCGCACAATTCCGGCCACTGGACCATGGACGCCGGCACCACCGACCAGTTCGAGCAGCTCGTCCGCGCCGTCTGCGGCCTGCCACTCGGGTCGGTGGAGCGCTTCGCCGACGCGGAGATGGAGAACCTGATCGGCGACGCCGCCGACCGCTGGTCCCGGCTGCTGGCCGAACCCGGCGCCCGCCTGCACCTTTACGGGAAGGCGGAGGCGCGGCCGGGCCGCAAGATGGGCCATGTGACGCGGCTGTTCCCCAAGAGCGGTTGACGTTCAGCGGGTGACCGTCACCCGATCAGCAGCCGGTCGTCGCTGATCTCCTCCGTCCCTCCGCGCTGGCGGGCGAACAGCTCCAGCAGATGGGGCACGTCGAGGCGCGCCCGCTCCTCCCCCGCCACGTCCAGCACGACGCGGCCCTCGTGCAGCATCACCGTGCGGTCGCCGACCTCGAGCGCCTGGCGCATGCTGTGGGTCACCATCAGCGCGGTCAGCCGGTTGCCGGCGACGATGCGGCGGGTGAGATCGAGCACGAAGGCCGCCGTGCCGGGGTCGAGTGCCGCCGTGTGCTCGTCCAGCAGCAGGATGCGCGAGCCGGACAGGGTCGCCATCAGCAGGCTGACCGCCTGCCGCTGGCCGCCGGACAGCAGGCCCATCCGGTCCTCCAGCCGCGTCTCCAGGCCGAGGCCCAGCGTGGCGATGCGCTCGGCGAAGACCGCGCGACGGGCGTGGGTGACGGCCCGGCCGAAGCCGCGGCGGGCGCCGCGCCGGGCGGCCAGCGCCATGTTCTCCTCGATGGTCAGGTCGGCGCAGCTTCCCGCCATGGGGTCCTGGAAGACGCGGGCGACGAGGCCGGCGCGGCGCGGGGTGGGCCAGCGGGTGACGTCCGTGCCCTCGATGGCGACGCGGCCGCCGTCGGCCGCCACGTCGCCGGCGAGCGCGCCCAGCAGTGTGGACTTTCCGGCCCCGTTGGAACCGATGACGGTGACGAACTGCCCCTCCGGGATCGCCAGGGTGACGCCGCGCAGCGCCGCCTTCTCCAGCGGCGTTCCGGGGTTGAAGGTGACGTGCAGGTCGCGGATGTCGATCATCGCACGGCCACCCGGCGTTTCTGCCGCAGCCGCGGCAGGATCAGCGCCACCGCCACCAGCACCGCGGTGACGAGGTTGAGGTCGGACGCCTGCAACCCGACCGAATCGGCGGACAGCGCCAGCTGCACCGCCAGCCGGTAGAGCACCGATCCAACCACGCAGCCGACCAAGGCCAAAGCCAGCCCGCGGCCGGGCAGCACCGTCTCCCCCACGATCACCGCGGCAAGACCGACCACGATGGTGCCGAGCCCCATGGTGGCGTCGGCGAAGCCGTTGGTCTGGGCGAACAGCGCCCCCGCCAGCCCGACCAGCCCGTTGGACAGCGCCATGCCCGCGTGGATGTGGAAGCCGGTGTCCACCCCCTGGGCGCGGGCCATGCGCGGGTTGGCCCCGGTCGCCCGCATCGCCAGCCCGAACTCGCTGGCCAGGAAACGCGCCAGCAGCGCCGCAACCACGGCCACGACAATCAGCATCGCCAGCGGGCGCACCAGATGGTCCGGCAGCCCCAGCGCGGTGAAGGGCGTGACCACCGTGTCCTGCATCAGGATCGCCACGTTCGGCCGCCCCATGACCCGCAGGTTGATCGAGAACAGCGCGATCATGGTGAGGATGCTGGCGAGCAGATGCAGGATGCGGAAGCGTACGTTCAGCGTCGCGGTGACCAGCCCGGCCAGCGCCCCGGCGAGCACGGCGGCCAGCGTGGCGAGCCACGCGTTCGCACCGCCGACGATCAGGGTGGCCGCGACAGCCGCCCCCAGCGGGAAGCTGCCATCGACCGTCAGGTCCGGGAAATCGAGCACGCGGAAGGACAGGTACACCCCCAGCGCCACCAGCGCGTACACCAGCCCGATCTCCACCGCGCCGAAGAAGGCGATCCAGGTCACGCGCTCACTTCCCCACGACCTTGGCGGACTGCACGAGGTCGGCCGGCAGCGTCACCCCCATCGCCTGCGCCGCCGCCGGGTTGACCACCAGATCGGTGCCGCGCGCCGTGGTGACGGGGATGTCGCCCGGCTTCTCGCCCTTCAACACGCGGGCGACGATCTGCCCGGTCTGGCGGCCCACCTCGAAATAATTGAAGCCGATGCTGGCGACGGTGCCGCGTGCCACGCTGTCGGTGTCACCGGAGAAGACCGGCAGCTTGTTCTGCGCGCCGACCGCGACCACCGCCTCCAGAGCGGAGACGACGGTGTTGTCGAGCGCGGTGTAGATCACGTCCGCCTTGCCGACGAGGCCGCGGGCGGCGCCCTGCACCTCGCTGGAGCGGTTGGCGGGCGCCTCCACCACGGTCATGCCGTGCTTGGCGGCCAGCGCCTTGATGGTGCCGACCAGCGATACGGAGTTGGCGTCGCCGGGGTTGTAGGGCACGCCGATCCGCTTGGCGCCGGGCAGCACCTTGCGGATCAGCAGCAGATGCTCCTCCACCGGCGGGAAGTCGGACAGGCCGGTGACGTTGCCGCCGGGGTGATCCGGGTTGCGCACGAGTTGGGCGCCAACCGGGTCGGTGACGGCGGAGAACACCACCGGCACGTCGCGCGTCGCCGCCACCACGGCCTGGGCCGAGGGGGTGGAGATGGGCACGATCACGTCCGGCCGCTTGCCGACGAACTGGCGCGCGATCTGCGCGGCGGTCGCCGGGTTGCCCTGGGCGCTCTGGTACTCCACGGTCAGGGTCTGGCCGGGCACCCAGCCGGCGGCCTTCAGCGCCTCCACCACCCCGTCGCGCACGGCGTCGAGCGCCGGGTGTTCGACGATGGCGGTTATGGCCACGGTCTTGGTCTGCGCCAGCGCCGGAGTCGCGAGCGCCACCCCCACCGCAGCGGCCATGACGAAGCGGATGATCCCCATGCTGCCCGTCCTCCCCGATGCCGGGCGCGCACCGCCGCGCCCGCCCACATCCGAGCGTTAGACGGCCGCAACCCGGCCGTCAACCGGACCGATGGCGGGAAGGCTTGATCCGCGGGCGGGGGCGTGACCAGATGACGCGGAGAATCGCAGTCCGGAGCCGTCATGTCCGCGCCCGCCGCCACCGTCCGCCCCTCCGTCCTCACCGCAGCGTTGCGCGGGGCCGGGCTTTGCTGCCCCGCCTGCGGGCGCGGGCGGCTGCTGCGCGGCTATCTCGCTCCGGTGGAGGCCTGCTCCGTATGCGGAGAGCGCTACGGGCACCTGCGCGCCGACGACGCGCCGCCCTGGCTGACCATCCTGCTGGTGGGGCACATCGTCATGCCGCTGCTGCTGATGGTGGAGCAGCGCTACAGCCCGCCGCTCTGGGTGCAGGCGACCCTGTGGCCGGCGGTCACGCTGCTGTTGACCCTGCTTCTGCTGCCGCGCTGCAAGGGTGTGATCCTGGGCGTCTTGTGGGCCACGCGGGCCGGGGACGACCGGCGCGACGAGGGGTGAGGCGGACGCCCTACTCCGCCCCCCTACTCCGCCCGGCCCAGCGACTCCATCAGCTCCCGCCACTCGCGCTTGCTGAGGCCGCTGGCCTCCTGCGTCACCGGCTCGCCAGCCAGCAGGCGCTTGACCACCGAGAGGCCGGTGCGCGACAGGTGGGCGCCGCCCAGCCTGTACTCCTCGAAGGCCTCGCACACCGCCGGGACCCAGCGCTTCACCACGTCCAGCATCGCCTCCGCGTACACCCGGATCTCGTACTGGGCATGCGGGTCTGCGCGCAGGGACAGGAAGTGCAGCAGATTGTGCAGGTCGATCTTCCAGTACCACTGCGTGTAGTAGTTCAGCGTCAGGTTCATGCGCGCCAGCTCGCGGGCGAGGCCCTGGCGGGACGGGTCGATGACCGTGCCGTCCTCCCGGCCGTTGAGCATCTCCTCGTAATGCGCGTACACCGCCTCGGCGTCGGAGCGGAGCAGCGCCAGCACGGACGCCGCCTCCTCCCCCTCCAGCACGTCGCCGCGTCCCTGGCGGTTCACCACCGCCTGCGCCCCCAGATGCTCGGGCGCCGGCACATAGAACTCGCGGTCGAGGATGGAGTAGCGGGCCGAATACTCGTTCACGTTGGCCGTGCGGTGCCGGATCCACTGCCGCGCCACGAAGATGGGCAGCTTCACATGGAACTTGATCTCGCACATCTCGAAGGGCGTGGAGTGGCGGTGGCGCATCAGATACTTGATGAGCCCGGAATCCTCGCTGACCTTCTTGGTGCCGCGGCCGTAGGACACGCGCGCCGCCTGCACCACCGCCGAATCGTCGCCCATATAGTCGATGACGCGCACGAAACCGTGGTCGAGCACGGTGATCGGCTCGTACAGGATCGCCTCCAGCGCGGGCACGGTGGCGCGCCGCGTGGCGGCCTCCTGCGACCGCTGGCGGTCGATCTCGGCGCGCTGTTCGGGCGTGATGGGCATGGTGGACCTTGGGGCGTTTGGCGACGGGCCGCGCACTCTAGCGTCCCGTACGCCGGGAGTCATCGCCGCTGTGACACCCCCGTCTTTTCGCCACGCTCCCCTTTCATCGCGCCGCGAAAGCCCCTATATTGGGCCTGTCGGTCGCACCGACTATGGTGATAAACGCCTTGTGGAATAAGCGTTGTGGACCCGGGGGCGGTACCCGGCGCCTCCACCAACCTCCCGCCGGCCGGGCTTCGCGCCAGTCAGCGGGTCGATGGGGGCGAAACAGGATCGACACGCGTGGTAAAGGCAAGGTCTTCGCCCGGCATGGTTCCGCCGTTATCGGGCCATTGCAATAGTTGCCAATGACAACGTTGCTCCGGTTGCTGTCGCTGCGTAAGCAGCGCTGGTGATCGAAACCAAATCCCTTCAGGGTAGCACTTGAAGGTGGGGTTCGTGGGCCGCCCAGCAACAGAAGGCCCACACTTCACTCCGGCGGAGGTGGCGCCCAAGATGCCGAAAGAGCAGTTGCGTTACGACAGGATGGTCGAGTCCGCCCTTCGCGGCGTCGTCCGCGATGCGTTGAAACAGGCGAGTGACCGTGGGCTGCCCGGCAACCACCATTTCTATCTGACCTTCCGCACCGGCCATCCGGGGATCGACATCCCGGAATATCTGAAGAGCCAGTATCCCGGCGAGATGACCATCGTCCTGCAGTACCAGTTCTTCGGACTGGAGGTGACGGACGAGCAATTCTCGGTGACGCTGAGCTTCAACAACGTGCATGAGCGGCTGGTCATTCCGTTTGCCGCCATCACGACCTTCGCCGACCCCTCCGTGAATTTCGCGCTGCAATTCCAGCCGGTCGCTCCCGGCGAATCGGCCGAAGTGGAGGCGATCGCCGACCGCAAGCCCGAGCGTCGCGACGACGCGAAGCCGGCCGCACCCGCCGCCCCGGCCGCCGAGGGCGAGCCGCCGCCGAAGCGGGGCGAGGTGGTTACCCTCGACGCCTTCCGCAAGAAGTAGGTTGCCGCCATGGCCGCACCGGTCAGCGACTTCGTCCGCCTGCTGTGCGAGACGATGGCGGCGCTGGGTGACGTGACGGCGCGGCGCATGTTCGGCGGCTATGGGCTGTATTGCGACGGGGTGATCTTCGCCATCGTCGCCGACGAGACGCTCTACCTGAAGACCGACGCGGAGACCCGCCCCGCCTATGAAGCGCTGGGGCTGGAGCCGTTCCGCCCCTACCCCGGCAAATCCACCGCCATGCCCTACCACCCCCCGCCCGATTCGGCGCTGGACGACTCCGAGGAGTTGCTGGCCTGGGCACGGCCAGCGGTGGCGGTGGCGTTCCGGACGCGACAGACCCCGCCGACTCCGCGCCGGCGGGGCTGATGGCGCACGGTCAAATGTTCTCCGCCATGTGCGTGGTCGCGTTGCCGGCCTGGGCCGAGGCGGTGCGCTGGCGGAGCTGACGGGCGAAGCGCACCGGGTTGGGCATCGCCCAGAGCACCCGCCCCAGCCCGCCCATCCGCGACATCGCCTTGCCCACCCCCATCACGTCGGCGAGCCGGCGGTCGAGGAAGCTCCACGTGTCCTCATGGTCCTCGGACTGGTCGTCGAGCCAGTAGAGGGTGGTGGCGCTGAGCACGGCGGCCAGCAGAGCGCGCTTGCTGTAATGGTTGAAGTCCGTCGAGTCGTCGCCGGCCGCGAACCACATGGCGTCCACCGTGCGGTAGAGCATGCGCAACCCCATCCCGACATTCTGCGGCATGGCGAGATGGGCGATCAGCCGGCGCTTGGCCTCCCGGTGCAGCTCCAGCACCGCGAAATGGGCGCGCACGGCGTGGCGGATGCGGTCGGTCACCCGCATATCGGCCAGCCCCATGGCGTCCAGCCGCTCCAGCATGCGGCGGTCGGTCCAGGCGCCGAAATGCTCCACCAGCTCCGTCACGCCGCCGGGGAAGGCGCGGTGCAGGGTGCCGGCGTCATAGCCCGCCTGCTGCGCCCCGTCGCGCAACGACGCCATGCTCCAGCCGTCGAACACCACGTTGGGAAGCGTCGCCTCCAGGATCTCGTCCCTGACCTTGTCCATGTCCATGGCCTATTCCTCCTTGAGCGCGCGCAGCGCCTCGGCGACGTGCGACGCCTCCTCGTTGAACGCGAGGAAGCGCAGATCGGGCATCCGGTCGATGTAGAGGATGCCGTCGAGATGGTCGAACTCGTGCTGGATCACGCGGGCGTGGAAACCCTGGGCCTCTCCTTCCAGCGGCCGGCCCTCCAGATCGATGGCCCGGTAGCGGATGCGAGCATGGCGCGGCACCACCCCGCGCAAGCCGGGGATCGACAGGCAGCCCTCGAACCCCAGCTCCATCTCGTCGCCCACCGCCTCGATCTCCGGGTTGACGAGCACGGTGGGGGACACGGTATCGCCACCCGACCGGTCGGCGGGGACGTGCAGCGTGATCATGCGGACGGAACGGTGCACCTGCGGAGCCGCAAGGCCGACGCCGGGGGCGTCCAGCATCGTGTCCAGCATGTCCGCGGCGAGCCGCCGCACCTCCGGATCGGTCGGATCGCGCACCGGCTCGGCCCTGGCGCGCAACACCGGATGCCCCATGCGGGCGATCTTCAGCAAAGCCATGCCCACTATGTTTCACGACCGGGCCCCGTCGGCAATGGCGACCCGCAATCTCTTCCCAAATGCCGCGGAGCGTGCTACACAGTCCCGAAGCGAGGGGGTGCGCCGCAGGTGCACACCCTCTTTGCCATAGGCAATCGGTCAACCAAGGGGTATGGGTCCACCGTGCAAGTTCTGGTTCGCGACAACAACGTCGATCAGGCCCTCCGCGCGCTGAAGAAGAAGATGCAGCGCGAGGGCATCTTCCGGGAAATGAAGCTGCGCCGGAACTACGAGAAGCCCTCGGAAAAGCGCGCGCGCGAGAAGGCGGAAGCGGTTCGCCGCACCCGCAAGCTCCTGCGCAAGCGTATGGAGCGCGAGGGCTACTAGTCGCCGGCTGGTCGTTTCGACGCGACCACCCCCGACTTGCGCCGATTCGACCGCCCCACGGGATGCCCGTGCGGGCGGTGAAGGCGTTTGTGATGCATTCCAGGTGTTTTTGAGCTTGCAACGTGGGTAGCCGGTTCCGCGGGCTTGCCCGCCTGTGTTAGACAGGAAGGGTCAAGTCCCGTCCGTCACACCCGAGCGACCATGCGCCGCACCGCCATTGCCATCATCGCCACGCTCGCCCTGCTGCTGGGCGCCCTGCCCGCCGCGGCGCAGACCCCGGCGGCGCAGGATGCCGCGGTATCCCCACTGGCCCTGCCCAAGCCGATGACCGACACCGAATTCGGCAGCATCGCCTGCATCGTGGGGGCGGCCATCGCCGGAACCGCGACCCTTTTGGCGGGTGGCGTCGCCATCGTGGCCACCGGCGGGGGTGCGACGACCGCCGAATCGGCGATCGCGGTGCCGGTCCTGGTCGCCACCGTGGCCGCCGGCTGCGGGGTGGCGCAGAGCATGGCGCCCGGCATCGCGTGGCTGCGCCAGCAGGGCAGCGAACTGGTGGACCGGATCGAAGCGCCGCGCTGGCCGACGCTGTAACCTCAGGCCCCGTCCACCAGCACCGACCGGATGATCGCCGCACCCTCCCGCACCTTGCGGGCGTGGGCGTATTCCGGCCCGTCCCAGAAGCGGTGGGCCGTCTCCCGATCCGGGAATTCCACGATCACGATGCGCGTCGCCGGCCAGTCGCCCTCGACCGGCTCCGGATTGCCGCCGCGCACGATGAAGCGCCCGCCATAGGCCGCCGCCGCACCCGGCGACAGCGCCTTGTAGGCCTCGTAGGTCTCGGGATCGGTGACTTCGATATCCGCGACGAGATAGCAGGGCATGGGAAGCTCCTGGGGAGAGTGGCCGCGTTGGTCCCCCTCCCCGGCCCTCCCCCACTGCGCGGGGGAGGGGGTGAAAAGAAAAGCCCTCCCCCGTCGCGAGATGGGGGAGGGTTGGGTGGGGGCGCCGTTCAGGAACGCCCCCCTACTCCATCGACTTCACGACCTCCTCGGTGACCTTCTTGGCGTCGCCGAAGAGCATCATGGTGTTGGGGCGGAAGAACAGCTCGTTCTCGACGCCGGCGTAGCCGGACGCCATCGACCGCTTGATGAAGAACACGGTCTTGGCCTTCTCCACGTCCAGGATCGGCATGCCGTAGATGGGGCTGGCGGGGTCGGTCTTGGCCGCGGGGTTGGTCACGTCGTTGGCGCCGATGACGAAGGCCACGTCCGCCGACTGGAAGTCGCGGTTGATGTCCTCCAGCTCGAACACCTCGTCGTAGGGCACGTTGGCCTCGGCCAGCAGCACGTTCATGTGACCGGGCATGCGGCCGGCGACGGGGTGGATGGCGTATTTGACCTCCACACCCTCCTTCTTCAGCTGGTCGGCCATCTCGCGCAGCGCGTGCTGGGCCTGCGCCACCGCCATGCCGTAGCCGGGCACGATGATGACGGACTGCGCGTTCTTCATGATGTAGGCCGCGTCCTCCGGCGAGCCGGCCTTGACCGTGCCGCGCTCGCCGCCGCCGGCCGCCGCACCCGCCGCCGCCGAGTCGCCGCCGAAGCCGCCCAGGATCACGTTGAAGATCGAGCGGTTCATCCCCTTGCACATGATGTAGGAGAGGATGGCACCCGAGGAGCCCACCAGCGCGCCGGTGATGATCAGCAGGTTGTTCTGCAGCGTGAAGCCGATGCCCGCCGCCGCCCAGCCGGAGTAGCTGTTCAGCATCGAGATGACCACCGGCATGTCGGCACCGCCGATCGGCAGGATCAGCAGGAAGCCGAGCGCCAGCGCCGCCAGCACGATCAGCCACATCGCGGCGTCGGCGTTGGACGCCACCAGCCAGAGGACGAGCAGCACGGTGAGCACGCCCAGCGCCGCGTTGAGCTGGTGCTGGAAGGGGAACACCAGCGGCTTGCCGCTGACCAGGCCCTGGAGCTTGGCGAAGGCGACCAGCGAGCCGGTGAAGGTGATGGCGCCGATGGCGGTGCCCAGCGCCATCTCGATCAGCGAGCCCCTGGCGATCGCCCCGCGCACGCCGATGCCGTAGGCCTCCGGCTGATAGTAGGCGGCCAGAGCGACGAACACCGCCGCCAGACCGACCAGCGAGTGGAAAGCCGCCACGAGCTGCGGCAGCGCGGTCATGACGATCTTGTTGGCGATGACGTACCCGATGCCGCCGCCGATGGCGATGCCCAGGATGATCAGCCAGTAGCTCTGCACCACCGGCAGGGCCAGCGTGGTGACGATGGCGATGGTCATGCCGACCATGCCGTAAAGGTTGCCTTGCCGGGAAGTCTCCGGCGACGAAAGACCGCGCAGCGCCATGATGAAGCACACGGACGCCACGAGATAGAGAAGGGCCGAAAGAGTTTCCATGGTCGATGTCCCCCCTTACTTGCCCTTCTTCTTGAACATGCTCAGCATGCGCTGAGTGACAAGGAAGCCGCCGAAGATGTTCACGCTGGCGAGGATGACCGCCAGGAAGCCCATGAACTGCGAGAAGCTGAATTGCGCGGGGCCGGCGGCGATCAGCGCACCGACGATGATCACCGACGACACCGCGTTGGTGACCGCCATCAGCGGCGAATGCAGCGCCGGGGTGACGCGCCACACCACGTAATAGCCGACGAAGCAGGCCAGCACGAACACGGTGATGCCGACGACGAAGAAGTTGCCGTGGCCGGCGGACTCCGCCCCGCCATGGGCGGCGGTCTGCGCCACCTGGGCGGCCAGAAGGTCGGCCTGCTGCGACAGCGCGGCGAGGTTGGCCTTCAGCTCGGCGATCCGGGCCGAGAGTTGGGTCTGGTCCATTCCTATCCTCCTGGGGCCGGATCAGGCGGCGAACTGCGGGTGGACGACGGCGCCGTCGCGGGTCAGCGCGATGGCCTTCACGATCTCGTCGTCCCAGTTGAGCTTGATCGCCTTGGCGTCCTTGTCGTGGAAGGTCTGGAGCAGCGCCAGCAGGTTCTTGGCGTAGAGCAGCGACGACGACTCGGCGATGCGGCTGGGGTAGTTGAGATGGCCGACGATGGTCACGCCGTTGTCGGTGACGACCACCTCGCCGGGCTTCGCCCCCTCCACATTGCCGCCGCGCTCCACCGCCAGATCGATGATGACCGAGCCGGGCTTCATGGAGGCGACATGCTCCTTGGTCACCAGCACCGGGGCCTTGCGGCCGGGGATCAGGGCGGTGGTGATGACGATGTCCTGCTTCTTGATGTGCTCGGCCACCAGCGCCGCCTGCTGGCGCTTGTAGTCGTCGGACATCTCCTTGGCGTAGCCGCCGGCGGTCTCGGCCTGCTTGAACTCGTCGTTCTCGACCGCGACGAAGCTGCCGCCCAGCGACTGCACCTGCTCCTTCACCGCCGGGCGCACGTCGGTGGCCGACACGATGGCGCCGAGGCGCTTGGCGGTCGCGATGGCCTGGAGGCCGGCGACGCCCACCCCCATGATGAAGGCGCGCGCCGGCGGCACGGTGCCGGCCGCCGTCATCATCATGGCGTAGCTGCGGCCGTAGACGCTGGCGGCGTCCACCACGGCCTTGTAGCCGGAGAGGTTCGCTTGGCTCGACAGCACGTCCATGACCTGGGCGCGGGTGATGCGCGGCATGAACTCCATGGCCAGCGCGTTCACGCCCGCCGACGCGTAGGCCGCCAGCGCCTCGCGGCTGTCGAAGGGGTTCAGGATGCCGATCAGCAGCGCGCCGCGCTTGATCAGGGCCAGCTCGTCCGTGCCGCCTTCGGCGGCGGTCAGGGGGCGCTGCACCTTCAGCACGATGTCGGCGTCGGCCAGCGCCGCCGCCTCGTCGGGTGCGATGGTGGCGCCGGCGTCGGCGAAGGCCTGGTCGGGGATGTTGGCGCCGGCCCCAGCCCCGGTCTCCACCACGACATCGAGCCCGAGGCCCTTCAGTTTCTTGACCGTTTCCGGAGAAGCCGCGACCCGCTGTTCGTTCGGACGCCGTTCCTTGGGTATGCCGACTTTCATGTACTCCTCTCTCCCCTGCCGCGTGGCGACCATCACCGCCCGTTCTTTTGTTTCGGGCAGCCGGCGCGCGTGACGGTTCTACATGACGGATTCGACGCCATTTGTGAAGCCGCGGCGTCCCTCCGGACGAGCTCACGCTGTCATACCGCGGCTATCCGCAGCAACGATTGCGTGGAATGCCACTTTTCCGTATGGCGGTTCACGCCACCTGGCGCTTGACCAGAAGCCCGCGCAGGATGCGCGCCAGCGTGTCGGCCAGCCGGTACTGCTCGTCCTCCGGCAGGCCGGCAATGACACCCGCGAATTCCAGCATCGGGTCGTGCTTCAGCAGGTCGACGGCCTTGGGCGTGGGGTGGAGCTGGACGACGCGGCGGTCCTGCGGCACCGGCACCCGCACCAGCAGGCCCTTGCCCACCAGCACCTCCACCATCTGCGACGCCGCCCCGCGGGTCGTGGCGTGGAAATCGGCGAAGGCGGACACCGTGCGCTGGCTGGGGTTGGCGCGCGCGAAGAAGCGCAGCGCCGTCCATTGCGACGGCTTCATGCCCTGGGTGTAGCCCAGGCTGTCGGCGATGTGGCCGATGTGCATCATCACCTCGGCAATCGCTTGCGCGGAGCCCTCGGTGGCTGGATGGTTGGACATGCACGGGCGCCTTCGTCGATTCGCGGGCAGTGTAACCCGCTGGGGCACGCGGACGAAAGACTCGAAATTGTATGGAAACTAAACATGCGATTGTGCCGCGGGTCGTGAACCCGTTCCCGGCCTTCGGTTGTTGACGTATTGGAACAGTCACCAGGGAGCCCGGCATGACCACGCCGATGGTCGTCACCATCCCCCACCGGCTCGGCCGCACCGAGGCGCACCGCCGGCTGGAGGAGGGACTCGGAAAAGTCCACTCGCAGCTGGCGGCCTACACCTCCTCCATCGAGCAGAGCTGGACGGGGGACCGGCTGGACTTCCGCGTCGTCGCCATGGCGCAGACGGTCACCGGCCGCATCGACGTGATGGAGGATAGCGTGCGGGTCGAGGTCGACCTGCCCTGGATGCTGGCGATGCTCGCCAAGCGGCTGGAAGGCAGGATCGAGAAGACCGGGGCCAAGCTGCTGACAAAGGGGTGACCGGCGCGCAAATCACGCTGACGGGGGATGCGCGATGGCCTATATAGACGCGCCATGAGCACATCCCTCCCGAAAGCCGGTCCCGCCCCGAAGGTGGGCATCGTCAGCCTCGGCTGCCCGAAGGCGTTGGTCGATTCCGAACGCATCCTGACCCGCCTGCGCGCGGAGGGATACGAGATCTCACCCAGCTACGCCGGGGCGGACGCCGTCATCGTCAACACCTGCGGGTTTCTCGACAGCGCCAAGAAGGAGTCGCTGGACGCCATCGGCGAGGCGTTGAAGGAGAACGGCCGGGTCATCGTGACCGGCTGCATGGGCGGCGACGCCGACGCGATCCGCGCCGCCCACCCCGGCGTGCTGGCGGTGACCGGCCCGCACCAGTACGAGGCCGTCGTCGGCGCGGTGCACGAGGCGGTGCCGCCGGTGCACGACCCCTTCGTGGATCTGGTTCCGCCGGAGGGGCTGCGGCTGACGCCGCGCCACTACGCCTATCTGAAGATTTCCGAGGGCTGCAACAACCGCTGCAGCTTCTGCATCATCCCCGGCCTGCGCGGCGATCTGGTCAGCCGGCCGGTATCCTCCGTGCTGCGCGAGGCGGAGCGGCTGGCCGTCGCCGGGGTGAAGGAGCTGCTGGTCATCTCCCAGGACACCAGCGCCTACGGCGTCGATCTGAAATACGCCGAGGGCGACTGGTACGGGCGCAAGGTGCGGGCACGCTTCGCCGACCTCTGCCGCGAGCTGGCCGAGTTCGACATCTGGGTCCGCCTGCACTACGTCTACCCCTACCCGCATGTGGACGAGGTGATCGGGCTGATGGCGGAGGGGCGCATCCTGCCCTACCTCGACATCCCCTTCCAGCACGCCTCCCCCACCGTGCTGAAGGCGATGCGCCGCCCGGCGGCGCAGGACAAGACGCTGGACCGCCTGCAGCGCTGGCGCCGCGAATGCCCGCCGCTGGCGCTGCGCTCCACCTTCATCGTCGGCTTCCCCGGCGAGACGGAGGAGGAGTTCCAGTTCCTGCTCGACTGGCTGCAGGAAGCCCAGCTCGACCGCGTCGGCTGCTTCAAGTACGAGCCGGTGGAGGGTGCCGCCGCCAACGCCCTGCCCGGCGCCGTGCCGGAGGAGGTCAAGCAGGAGCGCTGGGAGCGTTTCATGGAAACGCAGAAGGCCATCAGCGCCGCGCGCCTGAAGGACAAGGTCGGCTACACGCTGGGCGTGCTGATCGACGAGGTGGACGAGGACGGCGCCATCGGCCGCAGCTACGCCGACGCTCCGGAGATCGACGGCAGCGTCTTCCTGAACGGAGAGACGGGCGTGAAGCCGGGCGATCTGGTCGATGTCGTGATCGAGAATTCCGACGAGTACGACCTGTGGGGGTCCATCGAGAGGGTGGAGTGACCGCCCCCGGCGTCACCCCGGAGGATGCGCACCTGCTCGACATCCTGCAGGGCGGACGCTGCTTCTACTGCGGCGAGCCTGTGGGCGCCAAGGCCACCTTCGACCATGTGGTACCGCAGGCCTATGGCGGCACCGACGATCCCGGCAACATCGTGCTGGCGCACCGCCGCTGCAACCAGCTCAAGGACGACCGGCTGCCGACGCCCGACGAGATCGAGCGGCTGATCGCCCAGCGCCGCCGCAGCCGGCTGGCCGTCTGGCCGCCGATCCTGGCGTTGAAGGACGCCGGAGAGGGGGAGGAGTGGATCGTGCTCGCCCGCGCGGTTGCGGCGCAGCGGAGTTGAGATGGCGCATGGCACGCATGTCCGCCCCCATGAGACACCGTGACCATTCAACCGCCCGGCAACAGTTGGTATACGTCAGTATGCGATTGTGACGCGATCGTCCGCGGCGCCGGTTCCGCGGACGCAGCGGCGGGAGGGTACCGTTGGGCCAGCGCGTTGCAACGACGACTGGAACGGTTCGGACGGGATGGCCCCGGCTGACCGCGGCGCTGCTCGCGGGCGCGTTGCTGCTGATCGCGGGCGCCGCCGGCGCGTCCGACATCCCGGCACCGGCGAACGCCGCAGCGGGCGGCCCCGTCACCTTCTGCGTCGACCCGGACTGGCCGCCCTACGAGATCATCAACCGCGGCGGGGCGCATGAAGGGATCGCCGCCGACCTGCTGGCGCTCGCCGGCGAACGCGCCGGCCTGTCACTGGCGCTGCACCCGACGGCGGACTGGGACGCCAGCCTCAAGGCCTCGCGGGAGGGAGCCTGCGACCTCCTCAGCTTCCTGAACCAGACACCCAAGCGGGAGGAGTGGCTGCTGTTCACCGAGCCGCTCTTCATCGACCCCAACGTCATCATCACGCACGCGGAACACCCGTTCATCGCCGATCTGTCGGCCGAGTCGGACAAGTCCATCGCCCTGCCGAGCGGAACCTCGATCGAGGAGCGGGTGCGGCGGGACTTTCCCAAGCTGCGCATCCTCACCACCGACAGCGAGGCCGAAGCCTTCGCGATGGTGTCGAACCGCAAGGCGGACCTGACCATCCGCTCGCTGACCGTGGCGGTCTACACCATCAAGAAGGAGGGATGGTTCAACCTGAAGGTCTCGGGTCAACTGCCCGGCTACGAGAACCGGCTGCGGGTCGGCGTCCGCAAGGACATGCCGGAGATCCGGGACCGGCTGGATCGCGGCATCGCCACCATCACCGGCCAGGAGCGGACCCAGATCGCAAACCGGCACGTGTCGATCAACGTGCAGACCGCGGTCGATTACGGGCTGATCCGCAACCTCGTCCTCGGCTTCTCGGCGGTGCTGCTGTCCAATCTGGCCTGGGCGATCAAGCTGCGGAAGGCCAACGCGCAGCTCCGCCGTATGGCGCGGACCGACCATCTGACCGGCCTGTACAACCGCGCGGCGCTGGACGGCCTGCTGACCCGGGAGATCGACCGCTCCGCGCGCTACGGACGTCCCCTCGCCGTGATGATCATCGACCTCGATCACTTCAAGTCGGTCAACGACCGGCTGGGCCACCTGATGGGCGACCGGGTGCTGATCGAACTCGCCGGCATCCTCAGGGGTGCCACCCGCAACGCCGACCCGGTCGGCCGGTGGGGTGGGGAGGAGTTCCTGGTCCTGTGCCCGGAAACCACGGTGGCGCAGGCGCTGGTCGTGGCGGAGCGGATCTGCGAAGCGGTGCGTAGCCACCGCTTCGAAACCGGCTGGCGTCACACGGTCAGCGCCGGCGTGTCGGCGCTGCGTGCGGGAGACAGCCTGGATGGCCTTCTGCAACGCGCCGACAGCGCCCTCTACCACGCGAAACACCAGGGGCGGGACCGTGCGCAGGCCGAAAGCGCCGGTCCTGCCGTCGATCCTGCCGTCACCACACCCGCCGCCACGCTGGTCGCGGACGCCTGACCCGCAGCGCCGACGCCTCAGCTCCAGCCGGGGATCAGCGCCATCAGCGAGGCGGTGAGGCTGTCGGCGCAGCTTGCCGTGGCGCCGCTCCAGAGTTGGAAGGCCATGCCCAGATTTCCCTGCCACATGGCGTCCCACCCGGCGGCGAAACCACCGGCACAGCCCTGCTGCACGGTGTTGGCGGCGACCCCAAGGTCGCGCACGACCTGATCGGCCTTGTCCGAGATCGGCCCGAGCTGCTGCATGGCGCTGTCGGTGGCGCGGCCGGCGGCCTGGCCCAGCTCCTTCGCCGCATCCTGCGCGGCGGAACCCAGCTTGTCGAAGGTCTGCTCGATCGTCTGGCCAGGTGTGGGCTGTGTGGTGACGGTCGTCATGGCTCCCCTCGCCTCCTCGGGATGTCGTAGTACGCAGCGCATGTGGTGTGCCACGGATGCGAATGCAACCGTCAAGCTCCCACCCCGAAGATCCATCCCTCCTGCCGGCGCGCCCGGTCATCAAGCCCTTCGGGTTCCCACACCCGCGGGTCGGCGGCCAGCCGGCGCAGACCCGCGGCGGACACCAGAGCGTCGGCCTCGTGATCGGTCACGGCGGCGGCACCATGGGCGGGTCGCGAACCGAGCGCCGCCAGCGCCACATCGATGTCCGCCGCGTCGCGGATCTTGCGGTTGCCGAAGCCGGCGCGGCGCAGGAACAGCCGCGGGTAGATCTCCACGAAGACGGTGGCGCCCGGTCCCGGCATGTCGAAGGGCCAGACCGCCACCCGGTCCGGCGCTTCCAGCCGCAGCCGACGCAGCAGGCGCATGCCCGCCAGCGCACCCAGCCCCACCTGCTTGGCCCCGATCAGCTTGTAGGGGCTCTGCGGGCTGCCAAGGCCATCGAGTCGGCAGCGGTGCTCGGTCGCCCGGTGCGGGTCCTGGTACCAGCCCGGCTGGGGGCCGGCGAGCCAGAAACCCGCGGCGTAGGCTGGATTGGTGGCGAAGGGACGGCCGACGAAATCCGCGTGGCCGGCGCAGGCTCGCTCCACGAGGTCCCACAGGGCCAGCGCGCTGCCCGCCCCGTCCGGGAAATAGGTGGAGGCCACCGTGAAGGGCAGCGTGAAGGCACAGTCGATGCCGATCAGCGCCGGCCCGTCGTCCAGCCCGGCCCGCAGCCAGTCGAACACCGCGCTGCGCGACCACCAGCCACCCGGCGCCGGCACCAGCCGCGGCGCACCCTCCCCCGCCCGACACTCGGCCACCGCCACGCCGGCGTAGCGGGGCCCACGCGCGCCCGACCAGTCGATGCCGATGAAGCGGGTGAAAACGGGGCTGGTCATTCCCCGACACCTGGAAGCTCGCCACGGGACGCGCCCGGCCTCACCCCTCCTCCGACCGCCGGTCCCGCAGCTTCGCCCAGTAGTCCAGCCGCTTGCGGATCTCGCGCTCGAAACCGCGCTCGACCGGTCGGTAGAAGTCGCGCCGCGCCATCCCGTCGGGGAAATAGTTCTGGCCGGAGAAGCCGTCCTCCGCGTCGTGGTCGTAGGCATAGCCCTTGCCGTAGCCGAGATCCTTCATCAGACGCGTCGGCGCGTTCAGGATGTGCATGGGGGGCATCAGGGAGCCGGTCTCCTTCGCCGCACCCACCGCGGCCTTGTAGGCGACGTAGGCGGCGTTCGACTTGGGCGCGGTGCCGAGATAGACGACGAGTTGGGCCAGCGCCAGCTCCCCCTCCGGGCTGCCGAGCCGCTCATAGGTCTCCCAGGCAGCGATGGCCTGCGTCAGGGCGCTGGGGTCGGCCATGCCGATGTCCTCCACCGCGAAGCGGGTCAGGCGGCGGGCGATGTAGCGCGGGTCCTCGCCGCCCGCCAGCATGCGGGCGAACCAGTAGAGGGCGGCGTCGGTGTCCGACCCGCGCAGCGACTTGTGCAACGCGCTGATGAGGTTGTAATGCCCCTCCTGCGCCTTGTCATAGAGGGGAGCCCGGCGCTGCACGGCCGCGGTCAGCGCCGTGTTGTCCAGCGGCGGGCCCGGCGGCAGGGCGAACAGCTCCTCGCACAGGTTCAGACAGAAGCGGCCGTCACCGTCGGCCATCGCCTTCAGCGCGCTGCGCGCGTCGGCGTCCACCGGCAGCGGCCGGCCGGTCTCGGCTTCCGCACGGGCCAGCAGCTTCTCCAGCGCCGCATCGTCGAGGCGCTTCAGCACGAAGACCTGGGCCCGCGACAGCAGGGCGGCATTCAGCTCGAAGGACGGGTTCTCCGTGGTCGCCCCCACCAGCGTCACCGTGCCATCCTCCACATAAGGCAGGAAGCCGTCCTGCTGGGCGCGGTTGAAGCGGTGGATCTCGTCGATGAACAGCAGTGTGCCCTGCCCGCCCGCGCGGCGGGCGCGCGCCGCCTCGAACACCCGGCGCAGGTCGGCGACCCCGGAGAAGACCGCCGACAGCGGCTCGAAATGCAGGTCGGTCGCCTGGGCGAGCAGCCGGGCGATGGTGGTCTTGCCGCAGCCCGGCGGCCCCCACAGGATCATGGAGGCCAACCGCCGGGCGGCCACCATGCGGCCGACCGGCCCCTCCGGGTTCAGCAGGTGGTCCTGCCCGACCACCTCGGCCAGGGTGCGCGGGCGCAGGCGGTCGGCGAGCGGTCGCGGGGCCTGCGCGTCGAACAGCCCGCCGGCGTCCGCCGGCCGCTCGCCCCGCTTTGCCATCGCCCCCGCGCTCCCTCCTCTTGCGGCCCGGTCAGGGCGTGGTGTCGCAACGTTTGTGGCAGGAGCGCAGTTGATACTGGCAGTCGTCGGCCTGGCTGAAGGGCCGCGGGTTGCCGAGCGTGCCGATCATGTCGTCCTTGGAGGAGGAGGTGGAATCGCCGCAGATGCGGTAGCTCCGCTCACAACGCTCACGGCAGGATTCCAGACGGTTCGTGTCGGTCAACAGGTCGGAGCCGGCCGACGGAGCCGCCGCCGCGGTTGGCGGAGTCATGGGACGGGCGGCCCCCGGAGTGGCGGGAACGGGAACGGCCTCCGACGGCGGCGGGAGCGAGGAGGAACCGGCCCGCTGAGGCGGCGCGTCGGCGCAACCGGCCAGCACGACGAGCGCAAGCGCCAGGACGGAGGTGACGATCGGTCGGAACATATCGACTGCGGCTCCCATTCGATTAAGCTGTGCAGCCCACGGGTGGGCGCCTCACTATGCAGGGAACCCCATCGGAAAGGGAATGATCCAAATGAACACGCCGAACACGCCCCGTCCCTCCCGCTCCGGCGGGTCGATGAAGGTCTTCCTGGCCCTGCTCTTCGGCGGGCTGGCCGTGCTGGCGCTGCGGGTGTTCACCGCGCCGGACGGAGGCTTCTTCACCATGCTGCTGCCGGTGCTGGGCGGCGCGCTCGTCGCCGCCGCCATCGCGCTCCTCGTCGTGCGCGAGCGGCGGGAGCGGAAGGCCATGACCGAGTCCGAACGCAACCAGCCCGATCAGGGCATGCCGCTGTAGGACGCGGCACCGACTCGGTGCATCACACCAGCTTGAAGCTCAGGAGCCCGCCGACCACCACCACCACAAGCAACGTCGTCACCAGCATCAGCCGCTTCTCGATGATCCGCTGCACCTGCGGGCCATAGAAATGGAGAAGGACCGCGATGATGTAGTAGCGCGAGAAGCGCGCCACCACGGAGCACAGCAGGAAGATGACGATGTCCATCTTCGCGATGCCGGCGGTGATCGCCAGCAGCTTGTAGGGGATCGGTGTCACCCCCTTCAGCACCAGAAGCCAGGGCCCCACCGTGTTGAAGGAATGCTGGAAGCCGTAATAGGCGTCCCACAGACCGTAGAGGTCGAAGAGCAGCCGGCCGACGCTGTCGAACAGGAAGAAGCCGATCGCGTAGCCCAGGATGCCGCCGAACAGCGACGCCAGCGCGCAGATGTTGGTGTACCGCCAGAGCTTCTTCGGCTCGGCGAGGCACATCGGGATCAGCATGATGTCGGGCGGCAGGGGAAAGAAGGAGCTTTCCGCGAAGGACACGCCCGCCATCCACCACACCGCGTCGGGCCGTGCCGAGCGCCGGAGAATCCAGTTGTAGAGCGGTCTCAACATGCTGGCGGCTCTGCCGGCCTCCCCAAAAGGCAACGCCCCTTTCCGGAAATCCGGAAAGGGGCGCCACAATCATCCATCAAAAGCAACACCGTGAGCACCGGATGGCCGGGTCACGGGCGCCGCTGGTCACGCCTCGTCGCCTTCGGCCTCGGTCCCGTCCTTCATGGTCGGGCCGGAGTCGAGACCCTTCGCCGCCGTGTCGCGATCGACCAGCTCGATCACACCCATGGCCGCCGCGTCGCCGTAGCGGAAGCCCGCCTTCAGAACGCGGGTGTAGCCGCCGGCGCGGTCCTTGTAACGATCAGCCAGCACGGTGAAGAGCTTGGTCACCATGGCGTCGTCGCGCAGCTGCGCGAAAGCCAGACGGCGGTTGGCAAGGCCACCCTTCTTGCCGAGCGTGATCAGCCGCTCGGCGATCGGGCGCAGTTCCTTCGCCTTCGGCAGGGTCGTCTTGATCTGCTCGTGCTTGATCAGCGCGTTCGCCATGTTCGAGAACATGGCCTTGCGATGGCTGGTGGTCTTACCGAGCTTGCGTCCAGAAACTCCGTGGCGCATGACGTCACATCCTCTTTCATGGCTTGGCCCCCCTCGGGGAGCCGATGGTGGAACCCGCCGCCCGGACGGACCGGTACGGCGGGCTTGCGGGGGTTGCGGTCCCGCGGATCAACGATCGTGGAGATCGGCTCAGTACGGCTCTTCCAGCCGCTTCGCCAGCTCCTCGATGTTCTCGGGCGGCCAGTTCGGGATCTCCATGCCGAGATGGAGGCCCATCTGCGCCAGCACTTCCTTGATCTCGTTCAGCGACTTGCGGCCGAAGTTCGGGGTCCGGAGCATCTCCGCCTCGGTCTTCTGCACCAGGTCGCCGATGTAGACGATGTTGTCGTTCTTCAGGCAGTTGGCCGAACGCACCGACAGTTCGAGCTCGTCCACCTTGCGGAGCAGGTTCTTGTTGAACGGAACCTCCTCGTGACGCTCCTCGGCGACGGCGTGGCTCGGCTCCTCGAAGTTGATGAAGAGCTGGAGCTGGTCCTGCAGGATGCGGGCGGCGAGCGCCACCGCGTCCTCGGGCTTCACGGCGCCGTTGGTCTCCACCGACATCGACAGACGGTCGTAGTCGGTCACTTGGCCGACGCGGGCGTTATCGACCTTGTAGGAGACCTTGCGCACCGGCGAGAACAACGCGTCCACCGGGATCAGGCCGATCGGCGCGTCCTCGGGACGGTTCTGCGTGGCCGGGACATAGCCCTTCCCGGTCTCGACCGTCAGCTCCATGTTCAGACGCGCGCCGGCGTCGAGCGTGCAGATGATCAGCTCCGGGTCCATCACCGCGATGTCGGAACCGGCCTCGATCATGCCGGCCTTCACCTCGCCCGGCCCTTCGGCGCGCAGCCGCATGCGCTTCGGCCCGTCGCCGTGCATGCGCAGACCCATCGTCTTGATGTTCAGGACGATGTCGGTCACGTCCTCGCGGACGCCGGGGATGGACGAGAACTCGTGCAGGACCCCGTCGATGTGGATCGAGGTCACCGCGGCGCCCTGAAGCGAGGAGAGCAGCACGCGTCGCAGCGCATTGCCCAGGGTGAGACCGAAACCACGCTCGAGCGGCTCCGCAACGACGGTGGCGACGCGGTCGGCGTCGTCGCCGGGCTGGATGTCGAGCTTGCTCGGCTTGATCAGTTCCTGCCAGTTCTTCTGAAGCACGGCCACTACCCTCTTGCCATCGGTTGTCGCGATCCCGCGGTCCCGGCGCCGCACCAATGCTGAAGACGGCCGCGATGGCGAGCGGCCGTCTTTCCCGGTGCGGTCGGTCCCGCGGGTGCGGGAAACAATACGATCAGACGCGGCGCTTCTTCGGCGGGCGGACGCCGTTGTGCGGGATCGGCGTCACGTCACGGATGGACGTGATCTGGAAGCCGATCGACTGGAGCGCACGCAGAGCGGATTCGCGCCCCGACCCCGGGCCCTTGACCTCGACCTCGAGGGTCTTCATGCCGTGCTCCTGCGCCTTGCGGCCCGCGTCCTCGGCGGCGACCTGCGCGGCGTAGGGCGTGGACTTGCGCGAGCCCTTGAAGCCCATCGTGCCCGACGACGACCAGGCGATGGTGTTGCCCTGCGCGTCGGTGATGGTGATCATCGTGTTGTTGAAGGAGGCGTTCACATGCGCGACGCCGGAGGTGATGTTCTTGCGCTCGCGGCGGCGAAGACGCTGAGCGGCGGCAGAAGGCTTTGCCATGGGAGGTGATCCTCTCGCTTACTTCTTCTTGCCGGCGATCGGCTTCGCCGGACCCTTGCGGGTGCGGGCGTTGGTGTGGGTGCGCTGACCGTGGACCGGCAGGCCCTTGCGGTGACGCAGGCCGCGGTAGCAGCCCAGGTCCATCAGACGCTTGATGTTCATCGCCACCTCACGCCGCAGATCGCCTTCGACGCGGTAGTCGCTGTCGATGGTCTCGCGGATGCGGAGCACCTCGTCGTCGGTGAGCTGATTCACCCGACGCTCGGCCGGAATGCCGATCTTGCTGCAGATTTCCTTGGCCTTGAAGGGGCCGATGCCATGGATGTAGGTCAACGCGATCTCCACGCGCTTCTGCGCGGGGATGTTGACGCCAGCGATACGCGCCACGCCTGCTCTCCTCGATATCTCAACGGCGGCCACGGAGGCCTGCCTACACACCGATCAACGCCAGGAGCCCGTTGCGCACGACTCAAGACGCAAAACGACCTCCGGCCCTGGATCGGGCCGGAAGGTGGCGCACTATAGACAGTCGCCGACGGGTGTCAAGGAATTTCTCAGCGCTGGGTCAACTCATGCGGAGGACCGCAAGCCGTCGCAGGGGATCCAGGGGAAACCGGAACCCCCGCGGCACAGGATCAGGCGAGAATCGCCTCGATCTCTTTCGTCACCACATCGATGTCGGCCATGCCGTCCACCGTCTTCAACACGCCGTGCTCCTGATAGTAAGGCAGGATCGGCGCGGTCTGGGCATGGTACTGGGCGAGCCGGGTGGTCACCGTCTCGGCGTTGTCGTCGGCGCGCCGCTTGAACTCGGTCGAGCCGCAATTGTCGCACACGCCGTCCACGGCCGGCTTCTGGAACCGGTCATGGTAGCCCTGGCCGCACTTGGCGCAGGTGTAGCGGCCGGTGATGCGATCGACCAGGGCCGCGTCATCGACTTTCATCTCGATGACGTGGTCGAGCTTCAGCCCCTTGTCGGCCAACATCCGGTCCAGGGCGTCCGCCTGACCGACGGTGCGGGGAAAGCCGTCGAGGATGAAGCCCTTGGCGACATCAGGCTTGCTGATCCGCTCGGCGATCATCGCGATCATCAGCTCGTCCGGCATCAGCTTGCCGGCCGACATGATGTCCTTCGCCTGCTGGCCCAGCGGGCCGCCCTCGGCCACCAGCGCCCTCAGCATGTCGCCGGTGGAGAGCTGGACGAGACCGCGCGTGTCCTCCAGGCGACGGGCCTGGGTGCCCTTGCCGGCGCCCGGCGGGCCGAGCAGGATCAGATTCATTACTTTCTCCCCCGAAGCTTCGCTTTCTTGATGAGCCCCTCGTATTGATGGGCCAGCAGATGCGAGTGGATCTGAGCCACCGTGTCCATGGTCACCGTCACGACGATGAGCAGGCTCGTACCGCCGAAATAAAACGGAACCGAGTGCTGGGCAATCAGAAATTCGGGGAGGAGACAAACCGCCACAAGGTAGGCCGAGCCGATCACCGTCAGCCGGGTCAGCACGAAGTCCAGATAGTCCGAGGTGTTCTTGCCCGGCCGGATGCCGGGGATGAAACCGCCATACTTGCGCAGGTTGTCGGCGGTCTCGGCCGGGTTGAACACGATCGCGGTGTAGAAGAAGCAGAAGAACACGATCAGCGCCGCGTACATCAGCATGTAGAGCGGCTGGCCATGCGCCAGGAACCGGACGGCAGTCTGCAACCATTCCGGGCCGCCCGCCCCGGCGAAGCCGCCCACCGTCGCCGGCAGCAGCAGCAGCGAGGAGGCGAAGATCGGCGGGATCACGCCGGCGGTGTTGAGCTTCAGCGGCAGGTGCGACGATTCGCCGCCGAACATGCGGTTCCCCATCTGCCGCTTGGGGTACTGCACCAGCAGCCGGCGCTGCGCCCGCTCCATGAACACGATGAAGAAGACGACGCCGACGGCCATCAGCAGCATGAAGATGATGAACAGCGACGAGATGGCGCCGGTGCGCCCCAGCTCCAGCGTGCTGACCAGCGCCCGCGGCAGCTCCGCCACGATGCCGGCGAAGATGATCAGCGAGATGCCGTTGCCGATGCCGCGCGCGGTGATCTGCTCGCCCAGCCACATCAGGAACATCGTGCCGCCGACCAGCGTGATCACGGTGGTGATGCGGAAGAACAGGCCGGGATCGATCACCGCCGACCCCGCCGAACCCGACATCGCTTCCAGCCCGACCGCCAAGCCATAGGCCTGCACCGTGGCCAGAGCCACGGTACCGAAGCGGGTGTACTGGTTCAGCTTCTTCCGCCCGGATTCACCCTCCTTTTTCAGCGCTTCCATGGTCGGCACGACGGCCGTCAGGAGCTGCACGATGATGGAGGCCGAAATGTACGGCATGATGTTGAGCGCGAAGATCGTCATACGGTGCAGCGCACCGCCGGCCAGCATGTCGAACATGCCGAGGATGCCGCCGCCCTGCTGCCGGAATATCTCCTGGAGGATGTGCGGATCGATCCCCGGCAGCGGGATGTAGGTGCCAAGGCGATAGATGATCAGCGCGCCAAGGGTGAACCAGATCCGCTTCTTCAGATCCGTCGCCTTGGCGAAGGCGCCGAAATTGATGTTCGCGGCAAGCTGCTCGGCCGCTGATGCCATGGTCCGTCCCCGATCCCTACGTGCGAATGGGGGCGGCTCCGGTCGGCTGGTGCCCCGGCGTCCGCCCCGTTCCCGACCATCCCTTTAGCACGGAAGGCGCCCGCGTGCGACCGCGGGCGCTCCGGATCACGCGGCGGCGGCGTCCGCAGAGCCGGCCGGCAGCGCGACGCTGCCACCCAGCTTCTCCACCGCCTCGACCGCCGACTTGGACGCACCGGCGACGGCGAAATTCGCCTTCGCCGTCAGCTCGCCCTTCGCCAGCAGCCGGACGCCATCCTTCGCCACCTTGCCGACCAACCCGGCCGCCGCCAGAACGGCGACGTCGATGGTCTGCGCGGTGTCGATCTTCCCGGCGTCGATCGCCTTCTGCACCATGCCCAGATTCACAACCGAGTATTCCTTGCGGAAGATGTTGTTGAATCCACGCTTCGGCAGACGGCGGTGCAGCGGCATCTGGCCGCCTTCGAAGCCGTTGATGGCCACACCGGTGCGCGAGGTCTGACCCTTCACGCCACGGCCGCCGGTCTTGCCCTTGCCCGAGCCGATGCCCCGGCCGACGCGCATGCGCTTCTTGCGCGCACCCGCGTTGTCCCGCAGTTCGTTCAGCTTCATGGCTCAGCCCTCGCTCTCGACGCGGACCAGATGCGCGACCTTGGCGATCATGCCGCGCACCGCGGGCGTGTCCTCAAGCTCGCGGGTCCGGTTCATCTTGTTCAGGCCCAGGCCGATCAGCGTCGCCCGCTGATCGGGCTTGCGCCCGATCGGGCTGTGCACCTGGGTGACCACGACGGTCTTCTTCTGGGTGTCCGACATATCACGCCTCCGCGGCGCCGGCGGCGCCGGTCTCGCGGCGGCCCAGGATGTCGCTCACGCGGCGGCCACGGCGGGCCGCCACCGCACGCGGGCTCACCACCCCCGTCAGAGCATCGAAGGTCGCCTTGATCATGTTGTGGGGGTTGGAGGTGCCGATGGACTTCGTCACCACATCCGCCACGCCCAGAGCCTCGAAGATCGCGCGCATCGGACCACCGGCGATGATGCCGGTGCCGGCCACGGCGGCCCGCAGCACGACCTTGCCGGCCCCGAAGTGGCCGTTCACGTCGTGGTGCAGCGTCCGGCCCTCCCGCAGCGGGACACGGATCATACCGCGCTTGGCCTGGTCGGTCGCCTTGCGGATGGCCTCCGGGACCTCGCGGGCCTTGCCGGAACCGTAACCGACGCGGCCCTTGCCGTCACCGACCACGACCAGGGCGGCGAAGCCGAAGCGACGGCCACCCTTCACCACCTTCGCGACCCGGTTGATGCCGACGAGCTTCTCGATCAGCTCGCTCTCTTCGCGCTCGCGCGGCTGCCGATCCCGGTCGCCGCCCCGCTCGCCTCGTTCACGTGCCATGGATCAGGGCCTCCCTTAGAACGACAGCCCGCCCTCGCGGGCGGCTTCAGCCAGGGCCTTGACCCGGCCATGATACAGGTAACCACCGCGGTCGAACACCACCTCCGACACGCCGGCGGCCTTCGCACGCTCGGCGATCAGGGTGCCGATCCGCTTGGCCGCCTCGACGTTGCCGCCGTGCTTGATCGCCTCGCGGAGGTCCTTCTCCACCGACGACGCGGCCACGAGCGTCACGCCCTTGGTGTCGTCGATGATCTGCGCGTAGATGTGCAGGTTGGTCCGGTGCACCGACAGACGCAGCCGCCCGCCGGCCTTCTTCCTGATCTGAGCGCGCACACGCTGCTTGCGGCGCTCCTGCAACTGGTTCGGATTCAGCATGGCGGGCCTACTTCTTCTTGCCTTCCTTGCGGAGGACCGTTTCGGTTACGTACTTGATGCCCTTGCCCTTGTAGGGCTCCGGCTTCTTGTACCCGCGGATCTCCGCCGCCACCTGGCCGACCTTCTGCTTGTCGAAGCCGGAGATGGAGATGCTGGTCGGCTTCTCGGTCTTGATCGCGATGCCTTCCGGGATCGGGTACTTCACGTCGTGGCTGAAGCCGAGCTGCATGACCAGCTCCTTGCCCTGCACGGCCGCGCGGTAACCAACGCCGTTGATATCGAGATTGACCGTGTAGCCGTCGGAGACGCCCTTCACCAGGTTGTTCACCAGGGTGCGGGAGGTCGCCCACATCATGCGGGCGCGCTTGCCGTCGCCCCGCGGCTTCACGACGATCTTGCCGTCCTCCTTGCTGACGTCGATCTCGTCGACCAGCGTCACGGAGAGCTGACCCAGCTTGCCCTTGGCGGTGACGTTCTGACCGGCGACCGACACGTCGACACCGGCCGGGATCGGCACGGGATGCTTGCCAATTCGCGACATGGCGGCCTCCTTAGAACACGCGGCAGAGGACTTCGCCGCCGACATTGGCGACGCGGGCCTCGTTGTCGGACATCACGCCACGCGGTGTCGACAGGATGGCGATGCCCAGGCCGTTGAAGACCTTCGGCAGGTCGCCGATCTTGCTGTACACGCGGCGGCCGGGCTTGGAGACGCGGGTGATCTGTTTGATCACCGGCTCGCCCTCGTGATACTTCAGCTCGATCTTGAGCTGGGATACGCCGGGGCGCAGCTCCTGCTGGGAGTAGCCGCGGATGTAGCCTTCGCGCTTCAGCACTTCCAGCACATTCGTGCGCAGCTTGGAAGCCGGGCTGTCCACCGAGGCCATGCGGGCGCGCTGACCGTTGCGGATGCGGGTCAGCATATCGCCGAGCGGATCGCTCAGAGCCATGATCCGGTCCTCCTTACCAGCTCGACTTCGTCATCCCCGGGATCTGGCCGTTGGAGGCCAGTTCACGGAGGGTGACACGCGACAGCTTGAACTTGCGGTAGTAGGCGCGCGGCCGGCCGGTCATTTCACACCGGTTGCGGATGCGCACCTTCGACGAATTGCGGGGCAGTTCCGCGAGCTTGAGGCGGGCGGCGAACTGCTCCTCCGGCGACAGCGAGCGGTCCTTGGCGATCGCCTTCAGCCGCGCGCGCTTGTTGGCATACTGCTTCACAAGCTTCGTGCGGTTCTTGTTCTTCTCGATAGCGCTGGTCTTGGCCATGGTCGGTCCTGCCCCGTCAGCTCACGAACGGCATCTCGAAGCCCTTGAGGAGGGATCGGGCCTCCTTGTCGGTCTTCGCCGTGGTGACGATGATGATGTCCATCCCCCGGATCTGATCGATCTTGTCGTAATCGATCTCGGGGAAGATGATCTGCTCCTTGACGCCCATGGCGTAGTTGCCGCGGCCGTCGAACGAGCTGCCGGACACGCCGCGGAAGTCGCGGACGCGCGGCAGCGCGATCGTGATCAGACGGTCGAGGAACTCGTACATGCGCTCGGCGCGCAGCGTCACCTTGCAGCCGATGGCCATGTTCTCACGCAGCTTGAACTGCGCGATGGACTTGCGGGACCGGGTCACCACCGGCTTCTGACCGGTGATCGCGGTCAGCTCGCCGACGGCCAGCTGGATCTTCTTGGAATCGCCGACGGCCTCGCCGACGCCCATGTTGATGACGATCTTCTCGAGCTTCGGCACCTGCATGTCGTTCTGATAGCCGAACTCGGCCTTCAGATCGCCACGGATCTTGGTGTCGTAGACTTCCTTCAGTCGGGCTGCCATTGGTCCGGCCCTCACAGATCGATGATCTCGCCGGACCGCTTGGCGTAGCGCACCTTGCGGCCGTCTTCGAGAGTCTTGAAGCCGACGCGGGTCGGCTTGTTGTCCTTGGGATCGAGATGGGCGACGTTCGACACGGCGATCGGCGCCTCCATCTCCACGATGCCGCCTTCGGAGCGGGCCGACTGGCGCTGGTGCTTCTTCACCACATTCACGCCAGCGACGACGACACGGTTCTCGCTCGGCAGAACACGGATGACCTCGCCGGTCTTGCCCTTGTCCTGGCCCGTCAGCACGACGACCTTGTCCTTCGTCTTGATCTTCGCGGCCATCACAGCACCTCCGGCGCCAGCGAAATGATCTTCATGAACTTCTTGCCGCGCAGCTCGCGGGTGACCGGCCCGAAAATGCGGGTACCGATCGGCTCGCCCTGCTTGTTGATGAGCACGGCGGCGTTGCGGTCGAAGCGGATGGCGGAGCCGTCGTCGCGACGCAGCTCCTTCGCGGTGCGGACGATGACGGCGCGGTGCACGTCACCCTTCTTCACGCGGCCCTTCGGAATGGCCTCCTTGACCGAGACGACGATGACGTCGCCCACGGTCGCGACCTTCCGCTTGGAGCCGCCGAGCACCTTGATGCACTGCACCCGGCGCGCCCCGCTGTTGTCGGCGACTTCCAGGTTGGTTTGCATCTGGATCATGGACAGGAACCTTTCGTAATCAGGCGGCGCCGGTTTCGCCGGCGGACGGGGTAACGACCATCCAGCGCTTGCGTTTGCTGAGCGGCCGGCACTCCTCGATGAAAACCGTGTCGCCGGTCTTGCAGGCGTTGGTTTCGTCGTGCGCGGCGTACTTCTTCGACTGGCGGATGAACTTCTTGTACACGGGGTGCATGACGCGGCGCTCGACGAGAACGGTCACCGTCTTGTCGCACTTGTCGCTGACCACCGTGCCTTGCAGAACGCGACGGGGCATGGAATTCCGTCCTCCTTACTTGGCGGCCGCGGACGAGCGGACGCGCTCGCCGAGGATCGTCTTGATGCGCGCGATGTCGCGACGCACGGTGCGCACCCGGGCGGTGTTCTCGAGCTGGCCCGAAGCGCGCTGGAAGCGCAGGTTGAACTGCTCCTTCTTGAGCTGGAGGAGCTGATCGTTCAGCTCGTCGTCGCTCTTGGCTCGAACGTCCTCGGCCTTCATGCCGCGGTCTCCTCGACCCCGCCGAGGCGGGTCACGAACTTGGTCTTGATCGGCAGCTTGGCGGCCGCCAGCTCGAACGCCCGCTTGGCGATGTCGAACGGGACGCCGTCCAGCTCGAACATGATCCGGCCGGGGTGGACGCGGGCCGCCCAGAATTCCGGCGAACCCTTACCGGAGCCCATGCGGACCTCGGCGGGCTTCTGCGACACCGGCACATCCGGGAAGATGCGGATCCAGACGCGGCCCTGGCGCTTGATGTGGCGGGTGATCGCGCGGCGGGCCGCCTCGATCTGCCGCGCCGTCACGCGCTCGGGCTCCAGCGCCTTCAGGCCGAAGGCGCCGAAGTTGAGATCCGTGCCGCCCTTGGCGGCCCCGTGGATGCGGCCCTTGTGGGCCTTGCGGTACTTGGTTCGCTTCGGCGAAAGCATCGGTCAGTCCCCCTTACTCGCCGCCGGCGGCCTGGTCGCCGCCGCGGTCGCCGCCGCGATCACCCCGGTCGCCCCGGTCGCGCCGATCCCGGCGGTCGCGGCGGTCGTCGCGATCACGACGCTCGCGGCGCGGCTCGCCGTCGGTCGCCACGGCCTCGCCGGCCATGCGCTTGTCCTGCGCCATCGGGTCATGGGCCATGATCTCGCCCTTGAACACCCACACCTTGACGCCGCAGGTGCCGTAGGTGGTCTTGGCGGTCGCAACGCCGTAGTCGATGTCCGCGCGCAGCGTGTGCAGCGGCACGCGACCCTCGCGGTACCACTCCATGCGCGCGATCTCGGCACCACCCAGGCGGCCGGAGCAGTTGATCCGGATGCCCTGAGCGCCGAGACGCATGGCCGACTGCACGGCCCGCTTCATGGCGCGGCGGAAGGCGACGCGGCGCTCCAGCTGGCTGGCGATGTTCTCGGCGATGAGCCGCGCGTCGATCTCCGGCTTGCGGATCTCGACGATGTTCAGGCTCACCTCGCTGCCGGTCATCTTGGCAAGCTCGGAGCGCAGCTTCTCGATGTCGGCGCCCTTCTTGCCGATCACCACGCCCGGACGCGCGCTGTGGATCGTCACCCGGGCCTTCTTGGCCGGGCGCTCGATCACCACCCGCGAGCAGCCGGCCTGCTTCAGCCGGTCCTGCAGGTAACCGCGCAGCTTGAGGTCCTGGTGCAGCAGCTTGCCGTAATCGCGATCGGCGAACCAGCGGCTGTCCCAGGTGCGGTTGATGCCGAGACGGAGCCCGATCGGATTGACTTTCTGACCCATGTTACTCGGCCCCCTCGGCGACCGCTTCGTCGCGCTCGCGCACGATGATGGTCAGGTTGCTGAACAGCTTCTCCACGCGAGCCCCGCGACCGCGTGCGCGGGCGTGGAAGCGCTTCATCACCAACGCCCGGCCGACGGTGGCCGAGGCGACGTAGAGCCGGTCGACGTCGAGCTGGTGGTTGTTCTCCGCGTTGGCGATGGCGGCCTGCAGGACCTTCTTCACTTCGCCGGCGACGCGGCGCTTGGAGAAGGTCAGCTCGGCCACCGCACCGGCGGCGCTCTTGTTGCGGATGAGCTGGGCGACGAGGTTGAGCTTGCGCGGGCTGGTCCGGATCATCCGGGCCGACGCCAGCGCCTCGTTCTCCGCGACGCGCGGGGGATTGGCGGGCTTGCCCATCGGTTACTTCCTCTTCGCCTTCTTGTCCGCCGCGTGACCGTAGAAGGTCCGGGTCGGAGCGAACTCACCGAACTTGTGCCCGATCATATTCTCGGTCACCAGCACCGGCAGGAACTTGTGGCCGTTGTAGACGCCGAACGTAAGCCCGACGAACTGCGGCAGGATGGTCGAACGCCGCGACCAGATCTTGATGATCTCGTTGCGGCCGCTGGCCCGCGACTTGTCGGCTTTCTTCAACAGATAGCCGTCGATGAACGGGCCCTTCCAAACGGAGCGCGCCACGGTCCGACCTCCTTACTTCGAATGACGACGGCGCAGGATGAGCCCGTCCGTCTTCTTGTTGCTGCGCGTCTTCTTGCCCTTGGTCGGCTTGCCCCACGGGGTGACCGGATGACGGCCGCCCGAGGTGCGGCCTTCACCACCGCCGTGCGGGTGGTCGATCGGGTTCATGGCGACGCCGCGGACCGCCGGGCGCTTGCCGAACCAGCGGGTGCGGCCGGCCTTGCCCAGGTTGGTGTTGGCGTTGTCGGGGTTGGACACGGCGCCGATCGTCGCCATGCACTCGCCGCGCACAACACGGAGCTCGCCCGACGGCAGCTTGAGCTGCGCGTAACCGCTGTCGCGGCCGACGAGCTGCAGGTAGGTGCCGGCGGCACGGGCGAGCTGGCCGCCCTTGCCGGCCTTCAGCTCGACGTTGTGCACCACCGTGCCGACCGGGATGTTCTTCAGCAGCATGGCGTTGCCGGGCTTCACATCGACCTTCTCACCGGAGACGACGACGTCGCCGGCCTTCAGGCGCTGCGGAGCCAGGATGTAGGCCAGCGTGCCGTCCTCGTACTTCACCAGCGCGATGAAGCCGGAGCGGTTGGGGTCGTACTCCAGCCGCTCGACGGTGGCGGGCATGTCGAACTTGCGCCGCTTGAAATCGACCAGACGGTAGGCGCGCTTGTGGCCACCGCCGATCCGCCGTGCCGTGATGCGGCCGGTGTTGTTGCGACCACCGGACTTGGTCAGGCCCTCGGTGAGCGCCTTGACCGGCTTGCCCTTCCACAGCTCCGAACGGTCGACGATGACCAGCTGGCGGAGCGACGGGGTGATCGGGCGAAACTGCTTCAATGCCATCGGTTCACACTCCCGCTCAGATGCCCGTGGTCACGTCGATCTTGTGACCCTCGGCGAGCGTGACGACCGCCTTCTTCACATCCGACCGACGACCGACGATGCCGCGGAACCGCTTGGTCTTGCCCTTCGACACCAGCGTGTTCACCGCGGTCACCTTAACGTTGAACAGCCCTTCGACGGCAGCCTTGATCTCGGGCTTGCTCGCCGACAGCGGCACACGGAAGGTGACCTGGTTGTGCTCCGACCCCATCGTCGACTTCTCGGTGATGACGGGGGCGATGATCAGGTCGTACATCCGCTCCCGGCTCACCGCAGGTTTCGACCGATTGCTCATTTCAGGCGAGCCTCCAGTTGCTCGACCGCGTTGCGGGTCAGGACCAGCGTGTCGCGGCGCAGAATGTCATAGACGTTGGCGCCCTGCTCCGGCAGCACGTCGATCATCGGGATGTTGCGCGAGGCCCGGACGAAGTTCTCGTTCAGGTTCGCGCCGTCGATGACCAGGGCCGAGGTGAGGCCGAGCGCGCCGAGGCGGGTGGCCAGTTCCTTGGTCTTGTGCGTGTCGGCGGAAGCCGCGTCGATCACCACCAGCTTGCCGTCGGCGAGCTTGGACGACAGCGCGGTCTTGAGGGCGAGCTTGCGGACCTTCTTGGTCAGGTCGTGCTCGTGCGAGCGGACGACCGGGCCGAAGATCACCGCGCCGCCGCGGAACTGCGGCGAGCGCAGCGAGCCCTGGCGGGCGCGGCCGGTGCCCTTCTGGCGGTACGGCTTCTTGCCGGTGCCGCTGATCTCGCTGACGCCCTTGGTCTTGTGGTTGCCCGACCGACGCTTGGCGAGCTGCCAGTTGACCATGCGGTGCAGGATGTCGGTGCGCACCGGCAGGCCGAAGATCTCCTCGGCCAGCTCGATCTCGCCCACGTCCTCGTTGTTCAGGTTCTTGATGGTCGCCTTCATGGCACTCACTCCTGCGCCTCGGCCGCGGCCTCACCGGCCGGGGCGGCCTTGATGGCGGCCGGGAAGGGCAGCCCGTCCGGCGCCTTCTTCTTCGCCGCGTCGCGCACGCGCAGCCAGCCGCCGTCGTGGCCGGGAACGGCGCCCTTCAGCAGGATCAGCCCGCGCTCCTCGTCGACCGACACAACCTTGAGGTTGAGGACGGTGACGCGCTCCGCGCCCAGGTGACCGGCCATCTTCTTGTTCTTGAAGACCTTGCCCGGATCCTGGCGGTTGCCGGTGGAGCCGTGCGAACGATGCGAGACCGACACACCGTGCGTCGCACGCAGACCGCCGAAGTTCCAGCGCTTCATGGCGCCGGCAAAGCCCTTGCCGATGGAGGTGCCGGTCACGTCCACATACTGGCCGGGGACGAAATGGGCGGCGGAGATTTCCGACCCCACCTCGATCAGCGCATCCGGGGACACGCGGAACTCGACCACCTTGCGCTTGGGCTCCACCTTCGCCTTGGCGAAGTGGCCGCGCATGGGCTGGGTGACGTTCTTCACCTTCACAACACCGGCGCCGAGCTGGACGGCCGTGTAGCCGTCGGCCTCCTCGGTGCGCACGGCGACAACTTGACAGTTGTCGACCTTCAGCACAGTCACCGGCACATGTTGACCCGCATCGTCGAAGATGCGCGTCATGCCGACTTTCTGTGCGATCAGACCGGATCGCATCGTTCTCTATCTCCTGACCAGGGACATCCTCAGGGGGAGAGGTCCCTTCCTCGACTCGTGACGGATCAGAGCTTGATCTCGACGTCCACACCGGCGGCGAGGTCGAGCTTCATCAGCGCGTCCACGGTCTGCGGGGTGGGGTCGACGATGTCGAGAAGCCGCTTGTGGGTGCGGATCTCGAACTGCTCGCGCGACTTCTTGTCAACGTGCGGCGAGCGGTTGACGGTGAACTTCTCGATCAGCGTCGGCAGCGGGATCGGGCCCCGCACGCGGGCGCCGGTCCGCTTGGCCGTGTTGACGATCTCGCTCGTCGACTGGTCGAGCACGCGATGATCGAAGGCCTTCAGCCGGATCCGAATGTTCTGGCTATCCATGTCCAAACGTCCCTTGCACTTCGTCTGGGCGACGCACAGCCGCGCCACCCGAATCCGAACCAAACCGAGCCAGGTCCTGCGGCACAAGGGCAACCCGCGCGCCGATGCCCTTGCGGACACCGGAACGGCAGGTCGCCCGTTCGCGTACGGTCTGGCAGCCGGAACGAAAAAAACCACGCCGGGCCAAACTTGGCTCCCTGCGTGATCAGCGGCCATCGCGCCGGGGCGCATGTGCCGTTCGTGACCGGGCTGCGTCTAGGCCGAGCCGCCTACCACCAACCCTTAAATCCAGAGGCGCGAAGGTTTATGGGTATTCGGGCCGCCTGTCAAGCGCTATTGCCGATGTGTCGGCCGCATGGGTGCCCCTCGCACGCGAAGAGGGGCCGGCGTTTCCGCCGGCCCCTCTCCAAACTCCTCGGCGCCTGGAAGCGCCGCGGTTACTCGATGATCTTGGCAACCACACCGGCACCGACGGTGCGACCACCCTCGCGGATG
>NZ_JABFFR010000126.1 GCF_013423485.1 Azospirillum oleiclasticum | reverse complement strand
GATCAGCGCCGCCAGCGGCTCCGCCAGCGCGTGGGCGTAGGCGGCGTCATCCGCCAGCAGAACCTTGGACACGCCGGCCACCTTCGCCGCCGCGTCGGCCGCGGCCTTGGCGCCGGACCCGGCAACGAGAACATGGATCGAGCCGCCAATCTTGGCGGCGGCGGCGACGGTGTGCAGCGTCGCGGGCTTCAGCGCCGCGCCGTCGTGCTCGGCAAGGACGAGGATGTCGGCCATGGTCAGATCACCCGCGCTTCGGTCTTCAGCTTGTCAACCAGGGTCGCCACGTCCGGCACCTTGATGCCG
>NZ_JABFFR010000125.1 GCF_013423485.1 Azospirillum oleiclasticum | reverse complement strand
TGAGCCCTACTAATCGCTCGTTCGGCTTGATCCAGCCCGCGCGCAGCGGCAAGCCTTCGACCGACGAACCACAATCGACCCAAGAAAAGCATCGACAACGACGACGAACTTCGGTACACACACAGCCCCAAGCGAGAGCAAGCGATGAGTTGAGTGGTTCGGATACGGTGCGCCCCGGTGACCTGGTGGTCATGGCGAGGGGCCAAACACCCGATCCCATCCCGAACTCGGCCGTGAAAACCCTCAGCGCCGATGGTACTGCGTCTCAAGACGTGGGAGAGTAGGTCGCCGCCAGGTCACCAGGGCGCATCA
>NZ_JABFFR010000124.1 GCF_013423485.1 Azospirillum oleiclasticum | reverse complement strand
GACGAAGACGGTGACCGAGGGCGGCCAGGCCGTCGCCAGCGCGGAGCTGGCGCAGGCCAGGGCGGCCATCACCGCGCGGGTGGATGCCATGGTGGCCGGTACGCCCGAAAAGACCTACACCGCCGGCGAGGGTGCGGTGGAGGCGGCCAAGGCGCGCTGGGATCCGGCGACCGTGAAGCCAATGCTCGAAATGGCCGGCTATGTCGGCGATCAGGCCGCCGCGAAGGCGGCCGAAGGGCTGGCGAACGAGCTGGCGGGCTTGCGCCGCGGCACGGACGCCGCCCTCTACCAGCGCCGGCTGGCGCAGGGCGGCATCGACCTGTCGGCGCCGGCGGCGGCGGCG
>NZ_JABFFR010000123.1 GCF_013423485.1 Azospirillum oleiclasticum | reverse complement strand
GTACTCCGCTGTCGGTACTACATGCTTAGCCGTGTCTACTGAGTTAATCCGCAGCCGCCCGACGGGCAGGGTGCTTTGGACGAGTTGGGTAAGTTTTAGTCGCTTTGCCCCCAACGTGCTACACGACGATCCTGTTCTGTATGACAATCATTTCGGGTTTACAGGCATCCCCTGATGATTGCTGGAGCCGAAGCTACCAGAAGGTCGGGCTCGGCTGCTTACGCAGCGAGAGCGTACTCCGCCTCGAAGTTTTCGTCATTGGCAACTATAGAAAGTTGCAACAGTGGATTTACGAGTTCTGTTACCAACTCGGCATGCACCTAGAGTTTCGCTACCGGCGTCGAATCCTG
>NZ_JABFFR010000122.1 GCF_013423485.1 Azospirillum oleiclasticum | reverse complement strand
GGGCTTCAACCTGATCCGCCTGCCCTACTCCGACGCCATGCTCGACAATGGCCGCAGCCCCAACGGCGGCATCGACTACAGCCTGAACCCGGACCTCCGCGGCCTCACCTCGCTCCAGGTCTTCGACAAGATCATCGAGTACGCCGACAAGATCGGCATGAAGATCATGCTGGACCACCACCGCAGCGGCGACGGCGCGTCCGCCAACGAGAACGGGCTGTGGTACACCGACCAGTATCCGGAGTCGGTGATGATCAAGAACTGGCAGATGCTGGCCGAGCGCTACGCCGACAACCCGTCGGTCGTCGCCGCCGACCTGCACAACGAGCCGCACGGGGCCGCCACCTGGGGCGACGGCAACCG
>NZ_JABFFR010000121.1 GCF_013423485.1 Azospirillum oleiclasticum | reverse complement strand
GATGCCGACACCCGCGCGGCGATCATGGAACGCGTCGCCGAGCGCTACGCCGACTGGGGCGTGACGTGGGCCGTGCACGGCCGCAACGCGCGTCTGGAGGACCAGCCGCACGGGCACCTGCTGATCCTCGCCGGGCCCGCCGGCGAGCGCCCGGTGGAGGGCTCCGAGGCGATGAAGGCGCTGCGCCATTACGTCGCGAGCGCGGTCAACGCCGTCCACCGGGAGCGCACCGGCCGGCGCCTGCCGCGCGAATGGCACGGCGGCACCCTGGCCGACACCGGCATCGAGCGGCCGCCCCGGCCCGACATCCCGCTCGGGCTCTACCGTGCCCGCCAGCGCCGCGACGAGCTGCTGCGCGCCGGCAAG
>NZ_JABFFR010000120.1 GCF_013423485.1 Azospirillum oleiclasticum | reverse complement strand
GATGCCGACACCCGCGCGGCGATCATGGAACGCATCGCCGAGCGCTACGCCGACTGGGGCGTGACGTGGGCCGTGCACGGCCGCAACGCGCGTCTGGAGGACCAGCCGCACGGGCACCTGCTGATCCTCGCCGGACCCGCCGGCGAGCGCCCGGTCGAGGGCTCCGAGGCGATGAAGGCGCTGCGCCACTACGTCGCGAGCGCGGTCAACGCGGTCCACCGGGAGCGCACCGGCCGGCGCCTGCCGCGCGAGTGGCACGGCGGCACCCTGGCCGACACCGGCATCGCGCGGCCGCCCCGGCCCGACATCCCGCTCGGGCTCTACCGCGCCCGTCAGCGCCGCGACGAGCTGCTGCGCGCCGGCAAG
>NZ_JABFFR010000012.1 GCF_013423485.1 Azospirillum oleiclasticum | reverse complement strand
GAAATGGGGGGCGGGCCACGGTCCGCCCCTTTTCGATTCGGCCGTTGCCGCCTTCGCATGATCCGAACGCTGCGCCGCACGGAGCGTGCGGGCTCAGCGATGCCGTGGAGCGGGGCCCGTCAAGCTCCACCCTCGCGGTCGGCCGGATCGCCGATCCCGGCCGCCCTGCGGGCCGCAGCCTCCAGCGCGCGGCCGAGGGCCGGCGCCGCGTCGGTCTCGCCGCGCCAGAACGGCACGGGGCCCAGCGAATCCAGGAGCGTGGCCCCGCCGTCGGCCGGGGCGGCCACGGCGACGAGGTCGGCGGGCACCGTCCCGCCCCGCCAGAAGGCGACCGCCTCCGCCGACAGCGGCTGCGGCGGCACCGGTTCGGCGGCCGGCGCGCCCTCCCCTTCCTCAAGCCCCGCCAGCACCACGTCGCGCGGCAGGCCGCGCAGGGTCAGCAGCAGGAAGGGGTCGCGGTCGAACGCCTCGGCCAGCAGGCAGTAGACGGCCGCCACATGCTTGCAGGGATTCGACCAGTCCGGGCAGGTGCAGCCGGTCTTCAGGTCGTCCAGCCGGGCGGGGAACAGGGCGACGCCGGCGGCGTGGAAGCTGTCCTCCAGCGTCTCCGGCATCTCACCGGCCAGCAGCCGCGCCGCCCCGGCCACGTCGGCCGCCAGCGCCGCCTGCACCCTGGCCCGCTCCTTCGCCGCCAGCGATTTCAGCGTGATGGTCACCGCGTAGGGCCTGGGACGGGAGCCCTGGACCCGCGCCGTCACCTTCCCCTCCCCCACCGACAGGTCGAGCACCTGCCCCTTGCGCGCGTAGCCGCGCCCGCGCGTCAGCCGGGCACCGATCTGGAAGGAATGCAGCACCTCCAGCCAGCGCCGCCCCCACCAGCTCGTGGCGAAATCGCCGCGCCGGTTCGCCGCCTTGATCCCGCCCGTCACCGTCTTCGGCTTCGACACCGGATAACGCCAGCCCTGGCCGTCGTCGTCATCGTCGTCGGTGCGGCGCGGCATCGGCCCCTCCCTCAGGCGACCGCGTCGGCGCGCAAGCTCAGCAGCGCCCGCAGATCGGCGGTGGACAGTTCGGTCAGCCAGTCCTCGCCGCTGCCGACGATGGCCTCGGCCACGCCCTTCTTGGCCTCGATCATCGCGTCGATGCGCTCCTCCAGCGTGCCGGCGCACAGGAACTTGTGCACCTCCACCATGCGTGTCTGGCCGATGCGGTAGGCGCGGTCGGTCGCCTGGTTCTCCACCGCCGGGTTCCACCAGCGGTCGAAGTGGAAGACGTGGCTGGCGCGCGTCAGCGTCAGCCCGGTGCCGCCGGCCTTCAGCGACAACAGGAACACCGCCGGCCCGTCCTCGGCTTGGAACCGCTCGACCATGCGGTCGCGCTTCGCCTTCGGCACACCGCCGTGCAGGAAGGGCACCTCCCGGCCGAAGCGGTCCTGGAGCGCCGCCTTGATCATTCCGCCCATCTCGGTGAACTGGGTGAAGACCAGCGCGCGCTCGCCCACCGCCAGAACCTCCTCCAGCATCTCCTCCAGCCGCGCCAGCTTGCCCGAGCGCCCGCCGCCGACGGGCGAGCCGTCGCCGAGATACTGGGCGGGATGGTTGCAGATCTGCTTCAGCCGCGCCAGCAACGCCAGCACCAGACCGCGGCGGCGGATGCCGTCCTCCTCCTCCAGCGCGCGCAGGGATTCCTCCACCACCGCCTGGTAGAGAGAGGCCTGCTCCTTGGTGAGCGTGCAGACCACCTTCATTTCCAGCTTGTCCGGCAGGTCGGCGATGATCGTCTTGTCGCTCTTCAGCCGGCGCAGGATGAAGGGGCCGGTCAGACTCTTCAGCCGGGCGATGGCGTCGGCGTCGCGGCTGACCTGGATCGGCACGAAGAAGTTGCGCTTGAAAGCCGCCCGGGTGCCGAGCAGGCCGGGGTTGAGGGCATCGAGAATGCCCCAGAGGTCGCCGACGTTGTTCTCCACCGGCGTGCCGGTCAGCGCCACCCGGTAGCCGGGCGGCAAGGCGCACACAGCCTTGGCCTGCCTGGTCTCCGGATTCTTGATGTTCTGCGCCTCGTCCAGCACCAGCCCGGTCCACGGGACGCCGGCCAGCGCCTCCGCGTCGCGCTGGAGCAGCGCGTAGCTGGTGACGACCAGATCGTGCGCGAGGCAGGTCTTGCGCAGCGCCGCTCCCTTCGTCCTCCCCAGCCCGTGGTGCACCATCACCGACAGGCCGGGGGCGAAGCGCGCCGCCTCCCGCTGCCAGTTGCCGATGACCGAGGTCGGGCAGACCAGCAGCGCCGTCGGCCGCGGCCGCCGCTCCGTCGCGGCCTCCTCCTTGTCGCGCACGAGAAGCGCCAGCGTCTGCACGGTCTTGCCCAACCCCATGTCGTCGGCGAGGCAGGCGCCAATGCCCCAGCGGCGCAGGAAGGCCAGCCAGGAATAGCCGCGCCGCTGGTAGGGGCGCAGCGTCGCCGCCAGGCCGGCGGGGGCGTCCAGCTCGGCCATGGGCTCGCGGCCGGTCAGCCGGTCGATCAGCTCGGCCAGCCAGCCCCCGGTGGCGACGGCGGCGGGCTCGTCGGCCGTGGCGCCGCCCAGCGCCATGCGCAGCAGGTCACGGGCGCTGACCGCGTCCCCCTGCGTCTTCAGGCGTTCGACGGCGGCCTTGATCTCGGCGGGATCGACCAGCACCCACTGGCCGCGCACCCGCACCAGCGGCGTCTTCAACTTTGCCAGCGCCATCAGGTCGCGGCGCGACAGGACGGCGTCGCCCAGCGCCACCTCCCAGTCGAAATGGACCAGCTCGTCCAGCCCGATGCCGGCCCCGCCTTCAAAGGCCGGGGTGCGGGCCTTGGCGCGGGCGCTGATCCGCGCCTTCGTGCCGCGGCCCGTCCACCAGGCCGGCAGCAGCACGCCGAAGCCGGCCTGTTCCAGCGCCACCGCGGCCGTGGTGAGGAAGGCCACCGCGCCGGCGGCGTCCGTCTCCACAGCGTCCGGAACGCCGGCCTTCAGCGCCGCTTCCAGCGGCGGCCACAGCCGCCCGGCCTGGGCGAAGGCCTGGAGCAGATACTCGCGGGAGCCCGCCCCACCCTTCCCTGCCCCACCGTTCCCCGCCCAGGCCTGCGCGGCCGGCAGCAGCAGGCTGGGGTCGGCGTGGGATTGCACCAGCAGGCGCACGGTCCAGGGTGCGACGGAGCCGGCCACGGCCGACGGAGCGTCCCCGTCCCCGGGATCGGCCGGGGCGGGCGGCTCCTCCAGACGCAGGCACAGCCGCACCGGGCTGGCCGCGGCAACGGCGACCGGGCGTTGCCACGCGGAGAGCCGCCGTTCCAGATCGGCGAGATCGGTCGCCTCCGCCCGCACCCGCGGGTCGCTGCCGACCAGCGCCGCCAGCCAGCGGTCGTCGGCCACCGTCGGGGCCACCGTCGAGGCGGGCAGCGGGGCGAGGCCGGGCGCGCCGCGCACCAACGCGTCCACGAAACCGTCCAGCACCGTCGCCAGCACCGCCATGGGCGCGGTGTCGGGCGGGGCCACGGCGGTTCCGGCCGCTCTCGCGGCGTCCGGCATGGCGCGGGCGAGGCGCGCCAGCGCCTGGGCGTCGCGGCCCAGCAGCACCGGCAGCCAGCGGGCGACGGCCCCGCCCGCCTCGCGCACAAGCGTCGGCAGCACCGCGCGGCGGCCCACCAGCGCGCCGGCGAAGCGCAGCACCACGGCCCAGTAAGCGAAATCGGCACCGGCGAACAGGCCCGGCGCCAGCGCCGGTTCGCCGCCGCACCGGCACAGCGCGTCGATGGCGGCCTCCACCGGCAGGGCGAAGCCGGTGGTGTCCCAGGGCGCCAGGTCGGGCGCGTCCGCAGCCTCCGGCGGCTCGGCCACGACGGGTGTGGAGGCCAGGGGTCGCCCGTCCGCGGTGGGCAGCCAGACGGTCAGCCGGTCCGGCTCGACGGGCAGATCGATGCCGAGCGCGTCCAGCGCCTCGTCGAGGGACTCGGCACCGGGATCGAAGGGCGTCGGCTCCGCACGCCCCCCCTTCGGCCGGCGGCCACGCGGGCGAGGCAAGGGGGCGGCCTGCGCGGCTGGGGCCTCTCCCCACAGGTGCAGCCGCCCGCCGCCGAAGGCGAGATGAAGAAAGACCGTCATGGCGATCGGCCGGCGCCCCTGTACTCGTGCCGTACCCTGGCCGCAGGGTAGGACGGCGGCCAGCCGGGGCGCAACGGCGGACCATCCCCACCGGAATGCGGCGATGGCGACAAGCGGCTGACCCTCCGGTACGGGAAGGGCCGGCAACCCGCAGCGCCACGCACACCCGTCACCCGGCGCTCCGCCGGTCGAAGGCGATGATTTCCGCGCGGAACCCGTCCAGGAAATCCTGGGCTATGGTGGACAAGGAGCGCTGCGCCGATTGGAGGATGGCGAGTTCGAAGTTGATCCGCGGCTTGAAGCGGCGGATGGCGACACCGCGCCCGGCATACTCCTCCGCCGTGAAAGGATCGACAATGGCCACGCCGGCACCGGACGCCACCATGGCGCAGGCGATCATGGTGAGCTGCGTTTCGACCCGCTGCGTACGGTTCACCCCGTGGTCGTCGAAGACGGCGTCGATCCGGTAGCGGAACAGCGTCGACGCGCCCAGTGAAATGAACGCCTCGCCCGCGAAGTCCCGCGGCTGCAGATACTCCTTCCCGGCCAGCGGGTGATCGGCCGGCACCACGGCGACAGCGGCGACGGACGGCGATTTCTCGCTGAGCACCGTGGCGTGTTCCAATGGCGCCTGACCGAAGCCCAGCTCGCATTGGCCCGCCGCCACCCAGTCCATGACCATGTTGGAGCTGCTGCCCCACAGGGACATGTCCACGCGCGGGCGCCCTTCCAGAAAGCGGGCGACGAAGCGTGGCAGGAAGCCGATGGCGAGCGCCGGCATGGCGGCGATGCGCAGCGTGCCGGCCCGCCGGGCCTGGAGATCGCGGGCGGTCTGCTCGATCCGCTCCAACCCGACGAAGGAGCGCTCGACCTCCTGATAGAGCGACAGCGCCTCGCTGGTCGGCGCGATGCGCGAGCCTCGACGCTCGAACAAAGTCAACTTCAGGGCGTATTGCAGATCGCCGATCAGCCGGCTCACGGCCGGCTGCGAGATGTTCAGCAGCTCGGCCGCCGACGTGATCCCGCCGGTCAGCATGACGGCGCGGAAGGCCTCGATCTGGCGGGAATTGAGCATGGATGGGCATCTTCCATGGCGACAAAGCGGTTGCAACATAACATCTTGTTATGGAGATCACCATAAATTCGATTTGACCATTATAGGTTCGTGGCGCCACGCTCGGTCCGTGCAAAAGAAACGCACATCTGGGGGCCAACGGAGACGGAGATGGGACCGATGCGGGCGTTCATCCTTGGGTTGATGTCGACGGCAGCCCTGTGCTGCGGGGCGGCGCAGGCGCAACAGAAGACGTTGTACGTCGCCGCCTATGGAGGCTCCTTCGAGCAGACCATGCGCAAGGAGATCATCCCGGCCTTCGAGCAGAAGCACGGGGTCAAGGTGGAATACGTCGCCGGCAACTCCACCGACAATCTCGCCAAGCTCCAGGCGCAGCGCGGCAACCAGCAGATCGACGTGGTGATCCTCGACGACGGCCCGATGTACCAGGCGGTGGCGCTCGGCTTCTGCGCCGATCTGGCGAAGGCCCCCGTCTATGACGAGCTGTACGACCTCGCCCGCATTCCGTCGGGCAAGGCGGTGAATGTCGGCGCGGTCGGCACCGGCTTCGTCTACAACAAGAAGATGTTCGAGGAGAATGGCTGGCCGGCCCCCGCCTCCTGGAACGACATCAAGGATCCCAAGTACAAGAAGAAGCTGGTGATCCCGCCGATCAACAACTCCTACGGCCTGCACGCGCTGGTGATGATGGCGCGGCTGAACGGCGGCGGCGAGAAGAACATCGAGCCGGGCTTCAAGGAGTTCGCCGGCACGATCAACCCGAACGTCCTCGCCTACGAGCCGTCGCCGGGCAAGATGACCGAGCTGTTCCAGAGCGGACAGGCGGCCATCGCCGTTTGGGGGTCGGGCCGCGCCAAGGCGCTGGCCGACACCGGCTTCCCGGCGGCCTTCGTCTACCCCAAGGAGGGCGGCATCCTGCTGGCGTCCGCCGCCTGCCCGATCGCCGGCAGCAAGAACGCCGCCGAGGCGCAGCAGTTCGTGCAGCACATGCTGATGCCCGACGCGCAGACCTCGCTGGCCGTCAGCGCCGGATTCGGCCCGGTCAACAAGACCGTGACGCTTCCGACCGAGAAGCAGGCGGGCATCCCCTACGGCCCGGAGCAGATCGCCAAGCTGATGGTCGTCGATTGGGACACCATCAACGCCAACCGCGAGGCCTGGAACAAGCGCTGGACCCGCGAAATCGAGCGCTGAAAGATTGGGTGCGTCCAACCCTTTCCCGCCCCGGGGGGAGGGCTGGACGCCACCCCCGCGCGGACATGGAGACGCACCCCATGCCTTATCTTGTGCTCGACAGTCTGACCAAGCGGTTCGGTTCCTGGCTGGCCGTGGACGGCCTGTCCCTGACCGTGGAGAAGGGGGAACTGGTCTCACTGCTCGGTCCCTCCGGCTGCGGCAAGACCACCACCTTGCAGATGATCGCCGGCTTCCTGGACCCCACGTCGGGGCGGGTGACGCTGGACGGTGCCGATCTGCTGGCGAAGAAACCGAACGAGCGCGGGCTCGGCATCGTGTTCCAGAGCTACGCGCTGTTCCCGCACATGACGGCGGCGGAGAATGTCGCCTTCGGGCTGGAGATGCGCGGCGTGCCGCGGGCGGAGCGGGAACGGCGGGTGGCGGAGACGCTGCAGCTCGTCGGGCTCGGCGCCTTCGGCGATCGCCATCCGAAGCGACTGTCGGGCGGCCAGCAGCAGCGCGTGGCGCTCGCCCGCGCGCTGGTCATCCGGCCCAGCCTGCTGCTGCTGGACGAGCCGCTGTCCAACCTCGACGCCAAGATGCGCGAGGAGATGCAGGTGGAGCTGCGGCGCATCCAGCGCAGCGTCGGCACCACCATGATCCTCGTCACCCACGACCAGTCGGAGGCGATGGCCCTGTCCGACCGGGTCGTCATCATGAACAAGGGCCGGGTCGAGCAGATCGCCGCTCCACAAGCCGCCTACGACCAGCCGGCCAGCGCCTTCGTCGCCAACTTCCTGGGGCGTACCAACCTGTTGCAGGGCGTGGTCAGCGGGGACGGCCGGGAGCGCCGGGTCGCGGTGGGCGGCGCTGTCTGGCCGGTCGGCGAGGAGGTGCCGGAGGGGCCGGGGGTGGTGACGGTGCGGCCGGAGAAGGTCAGCTTCGTCGCCGGGTCCGGCGTGCCCGGCCGGGTGCAGGCCCGCGTCTTCCAGGGCACGCAATGGCTGTTCGAGGTGGCGACCGACGCCGGCCCGCTGACCGTCATCCGCCAGCATGACGGCCAACCCCTGCCGGCCGAGCAGGACAGCGTCCTCCTCGGCTGGCGGCCGGAGGACATGCGGGTCATGGCCGGCCAGCCGGCCGCGTCCCCATGACGACCGTCGAAGACACACGCATGGCGACGGACATCCACACCCCCACCCCGGCCACCGGCCCGACGACCACGCGGCCCGAGACACGGAACTGGACGCCCTACCTGCTGAGCCTTCCAGCCCTGGCCCTGTTCGCCACGCTGCTGGTGGTGCCGCTGGTGATGACGGCGCTGCTGTCGCTGAACAGCTTCGGCTTCTACACCGGGATCGAGAATGTCTGGCGGCTCGACAACTACCTGGAGATCGTCCGCGACGATTATTTCCACGAGGTGTTCCTGCGGACCTTCCGCATCGCCTTCCTGGTGACGCTGCTGTCGGCGGTGATCGGCGCTCCGGAGGCCTACATCCTCCGCCGCATGCGGGCACCCTGGCGGGGCATCTGCCTGCTGATCGTGCTGGGGCCGCTGCTGATCTCCGTCGTGTCGCGCACGCTGGGCTGGGCGCTGCTGTTCGGCTCCACCGGGCTGATCAACCAGGGCCTGATGGGCGTCGGGCTGATCGCGACGCCGATCGAGTTCATGTACACGGAGACCGGGGTCGTCATCGCGCTGACCCATGTGCTGGTCCCCTTCATGGTGCTGTCGGTGTGGGCCTCGCTCCAGCGGCTCGACCCGCAGGTGGAGAACGCCGCGCTGTCGCTGGGGGCGAAGCCCTTCACCGTGCTGCGCAGGGTGGTGCTGCCGCAGGTGGTGCCCGGCATCCTGTCCGGCTCGATCATCGTCTTCGCGCTGGCGGCCAGCGCCTTCGCCACCCCGGCCATCATCGGCGGACGGCGGCTGAAGGTGGCGGCGACGCTGGCCTACGACGAGTTCCTGAACACGCTGAACTGGCCGCTCGGCGCGGCGGTGGCGGTGCTTCTGCTGGCCGCCAACATCGTCATCATCGTCGGCTGCAACCGTCTGGTCGAACGTCGCTACAAGCAGGTGTTCGAATGAGCCGCAACGGACCCATCGCCCTGATCTTCCACGCGTTGTTCCTGGGATTCCTGCTGGCGCCGATCCTGATCGTGTGCGTGGTCGCCTTCACCCCCGAAGGCTATCTGTCGCTGCCGACCCGCGGGCCGTCGCTGCGCTGGTTCCGCGCCATCGGCGACAACCCGGAATTCATGCGCGCCTTCCGCGACAGCCTGCTGCTGGGGGCGCTGTCCTCCACCATCGCGGTGGCTGTGTCGGTGCCCGCCGCACTCGCCATCGCCCGCCACCAATTCGCCGGACGGGAGGCGGTCACGGCGTTGTTCCTGTCGCCGCTGATGGTGCCGCACATCGTGCTGGGCATCGCCTTCCTGCGCTTCTTCACGCAGATCGGGCTGGGCGGCACCTTCGCCGGGCTGGTGCTGAGCCATGTCGTCATCATCCTGCCCTTCGCCCTGCGGCTGATCCTGGCCGCCTCCACCGGGATGGACCGGTCGATCGAGAACGCCGCGGCCTCGCTGGGTGCCTCGGGCTGGACGGTGTTCCGGCGGGTGACGCTGCCGCTGATCCTGCCGGGGGTGGCGAGCGGCTGGGTGCTGGCCTTCATCAACAGTTTCGACGAGGTGACGATGACCGTCTTCATCGCCTCGCCGGAGACGACCACGCTTCCCGTGCGCCTCTTCCTCTACATCCAGGACAACATCGACCCGCTGGTGGCGGCCGTGTCGGCGGCGCTGATCTTCCTGACGGTGGGCGCGATGCTGATCCTCGACCGGCTCTACGGGCTCGAGCGGCTGCTGGTCAGCCGCGGACAGGAGTGAACGATCGTCATGCCGAATCCATCGAGACCCGATTACGACGTCGCCGTGGTCGGCGGCGGGCTGGTCGGGTCGGCCATCGCCTGGGGCCTCGCCCGCGAGGGTCAGAAGGTCGCCATATTGGACGAGGGGGACATCGCCGTCCGCCCGTCGCGCGGGAACTTCGCCCTGGTCTGGGTCCAGGGCAAGGGCTTGGGCATGCCCGAATACGCGGGCTGGACCAAGCGTTCCGCCGACACCTGGACCGGCTTCGCCTCGCTGCTGCGCGAGCAGACCGGCATCGATGTCCGCTACGACCGGCCCGGCGGCTTCATGCCGCTGCTGTCGGAAGCGGAGGTGGTGGCGCGCGCGGCGCAGTTGAGCCGCCTGCACAACCAGCCGTCCATGGTCCGCTACGCGTACGAGATGCTGGACCACGCCGCCGTGGCAAAGGAGATGCCCTTCATCGGCAAGGACGTGGTCGGCGCCAGCTATTGCCCGCACGACGGGCACTGCAACTCGCTGAAGCTGTTCCGCGCGCTGCACACCGGCCTGTCCCAATTCGGCGCTGCCTATCTGCCCAATCACCGGGTGGAGCGGATCGAGCCGCGGGACGGCGGTTTCCGCCTGACCACCGCGGGGGGCGAGGTCGCGGCCGGCAAGCTGGTGCTGGCCGCCGGGCACGACAGCGCGCGGCTAGCCCCGATGGTCGGGCTGTCGGCCCCGGTGCGTCCGCAGCGCGGCCACATCATCGTGACGGAGAAGACGACGCCCTTCCTGAAGTTCCCCGTCGGCTACGTCCGCCAGACCGACGAGGGCGGCGTGATGATCGGCGACAGCTTCGAGGAGGTCGGCTTCGACACCAGCGTGCGCAACGGCGTCAGCTCCACCATCGCCGAGCGCGCCATGCGCATCTTCCCGCTGCTGGGCCGGCTGAACGTGGTGCGGACCTGGGCGGCCCTGCGGGTGCTGAGCCCCGACGGCTTCCCGATCTACGAGCAGTCGGCGACGGCGCCCGGCGCCTTCGTCGCCACCTGCCACAGCGGCGTGACGCTCGCCGCCAACCATGCCCTGGCGCTGGCCCCGCACATCGCGGCCGGCCGGCTGCCGGAGGATTTCACCGTTTTCAGCGCCCGGAGGTTCGATGTTCCAAAGGCTGCCTGACGCCGCGGGCGAGCGCGTGTCCTTCACCATCGACGGCCGCGTGGCCGAGGCGCTGGCTGGCGACACGGTCGCCGCCGCGCTGATGGCCAACGGGGTGGTGGCCTGCCGGACCACCCCGGTGTCGGGCGCGCCGCGCGCTCCCTTCTGCATGATGGGCGTGTGCTTCGACTGCCTCGTCACCATCGACGACGTCGGCAACCGGCAGGGCTGCCAGGTGACGGTGCGGCCCGGCATGCGGGTCGAGACCCAGAAGGGCGCCAGGGAGGCGGCACGGTGACCGAGATGACGACACGCTACGACCTTGCCGTGATCGGGGCGGGTCCGGCCGGCCTCGCCGCCGCGACCCTGGCGGCGGAGCGCGGCCTGACCACCGTGCTGCTGGACGAGCAACCGGTCCCCGGCGGGCAGATCTACCGCTCCGTGACCCGCAACCCGGTGCGCAACCCCGGCATCCTGGGGGGCGATTACTGGCACGGCGCCGATCTGGTGGGACCGTTCCGGGACAGCGGCGCGGCGTACCGGCCCGGCACCACGGTGTGGAGCGTCTCGCGCGCCCTGGAGATCGGGCTGTCGCGGGACGGTGCGGCGCGCATCCTGCCCGTGAAGCACATCATCCTGGCGACCGGGGCGCTGGAGCGGCCCTTTCCAATCCCCGGCTGGACGCTTCCGGGCGTGATGGGGGCCGGAGCCGCACAGATCCTGCTGAAATCCTCCGCCCTGGTGCCGTCGGGCCGGCTGGTGATGGCGGGGACCGGGCCGCTGCTGTGGTTGCTGGCGTGGCAGTATCTGCGCGCCGGGGCGCGCATCGACGCCATCCTCGACACCACACCCGGCGGGAACTGGCGGGCGGCCCTGCGGCATATGCCGGGATTCCTGCGCTCCCCCTATCTGGGCAAGGGTGCGGCGCTGCTGCTGGACGTGCGGCGCAAGGTCAAGGTCATCGGCAACGTCACGGATCTGCGTGCGGTGGGCGACGGTGCGTTGCGATCCGTGGCCTTCCGCCAGGGCGGCGGGCCGGAGCGCAGCTTGCCGGCCGACACGCTGCTGCTGCACCAGGGCGTCATCCCCAACATCAACCTCGCCAACGCCACCGGCTGCGGCCAGCACTGGGACGAGATCCAGCGCTGCTGGGTGCCGACGGTGGACGAATGGGGGGCGTCCTCGGTCGAGGGCGTCTCCATCGCCGGTGATGGCGCCGGCATCGCCGGTGCCGTGGCGGCGGAGCACCGCGGCCGGCTGGCGGCGCTGGGTGCCCTGCACCGGCTGGGCGCCATCGGGCCGGAGGAGCGGGACCGGGAGGCCGCGACCCACCGCGCGGCACTGGCGGAAGCGCAGCGCGGGCGCATGTTCCTGGACACGCTCTACCAGCCGGGCCCCGACTTCCGCGTGCCGAAGGACGACACCATCGTCTGCCGCTGCGAGGAGGTCACCGCGGGCCAGGTGCGCGATGCCGTGCGGCTGGGCGTCGGCGGACCGAACCAGGCGAAATCATTCCTGCGCTGCGGCATGGGGCCGTGCCAGGGACGGCTCTGCGGGCCGACGGTGACGGAGGTCATCGCCGACGCCCGCGGCGTCTCCCCGGCGGAGGTCGGCTATTACCGCCTGCGCCCGCCGGTGAAGCCGATCACGCTGGCCGAACTCGCCTCGCTGCCCAAGAGCGAGGATGAGATCCACGCCGTGCTGCACCCGTGACCGACGTCCTCGTCATCGGCGGCGGCCTGCACGGCTGTTCCGCGGCGCTTCATCTGGCGATGCGCGGCGTGTCCGTGCGGGTGCTGGAGAAGGACCACGCCGGCCGCCACGCCTCCGGCGTCAACGCGGGCGGGGTGCGGCAGCTCGGGCGGCACCTTGCGGAGGTGCCGCTGTCCGTCGCCTCGATGGCGATCTGGCACCGCATCGCCGAGCTGGTCGACGACGACTGCGGCTTCGAGAGCCACGGCCAGATCCGCGTCGCCGAGACGGAGGAGGAGCTGGCCGCCTGCCGCGCCCGCTCCGACCAGCTCACAGCGCTCGGCTTCACGCACGAGGAGGTGGTGGACCGGGCGGAGCTGCGCCGGCTGGTTCCCGCCATTTCCGGCCATTGCGTGGGTGCGCTGGTCTCGCGGCGGGACGGTGCGGCCATTCCCTACCGCACCACCTTCGCCTTCCGCCGCAAGGCCGCCAGCCTCGGCGCCCGTTTCGAGGAGGGGGCGGCGGCGGTGCGGGTGGCGCGCGCGGGGCGGAACTGGTGCGTGGAGACGGCCGACGACCGCCGCTTCGAGGCGCCGGTGCTGCTCAACTGCGCTGGCGCCTGGGCCGACCGCATCGCCGCCCAGCTCGGCGAGCCGGTGCCGCTGGAGGTAATCGCGCCCATGCTGATGATCACCCACCGCGTGCCGCCCTTCCTGAAACCGGTGGTGGGGGCGACCGGGCGCACGCTGTCGTTCAAGCAGTTCCCCAACGGCACCGTGCTGATCGGCGGCGGCATGCGCGGGCGGGCGGCCCATGACGAGAACCGGACGGAGCTCGACTTCGCCAAGCTCGCCATCAACGCACGCACGGTGTGGGACCTGTTCCCGATCATGCGCGACGCCACCATCAACCGCGCCTGGGCGGGCATCGAGGCGCGCATGCCCGACGACATCCCGGTGATCGGCCCGAGCGGGACGGAGGAGGGAGCGTTCCACGCCTTCGGCTTCTCCGCCCACGGTTTCCAGCTCGGCCCCGTGGTCGGCCGGATCCTGGCCGATCTGGTGACGGCGGGCCGGACGGACCTGCCCATCGACTCCTTCGACATCCGGCGTTTCCGCCAGTCAGCCGCGGCGGCCTGAGCCGCCCTCCCCCCTTCCCAGCCTGGAGAACCGACCCCGTGCCGATACAGCGCGTCCACCCCGGCCCGCGGATGAGCGAGATGGTCATCCACAACGACACCGTCTATCTGGCCGGCCAGATCGCCGACGACGGCTCCACCGACGTGGAATCGCAGACCCGCGACGTGCTGCGCCAGATCGACGAGTTGCTGGCCCAGGCCGGCACCGACAAGAGCCGCCTGCTGACCGCCACCGTCTATCTGGCCGACATGGCCGGCTTCGCGGCGATGAACCGGGCGTGGGACGGCTGGGTCGATCCCGCCAACACCCCCGCCCGCGCCACCGTCGAGGCGCGGCTCGCCGCCCCCGAATACCTCGTCGAGATCCAGGTGATCGCGGCGCGCTGAGCGCCCGGCACCGCCCGTTCCACCAGACAGGAGAGACTTGTGGTCAAGCGCATCGAAAAGACGAAGATCATGCACCGCGCCGTCGAGCACAACGGCATCGTGTTCCTCGGCGGCATCATCGCGGACGACGTGACCGTCGGCATGCAGGACCAGACCCGGCAGATTTGCCGCAAGCTGGACGCGGTGCTGGCGATGGCCGGCACCGACAGGACGAGGCTGCTGTCCGCCCAGCTCTTCATCACGAACATGGCGGCGAAGGACGAGATGAACGCCGCGTGGCTGGAATGGCTGGACGGCGACGACCTGCCGGCCCGCGCGACCATCGGTGTGGCCGACCTGGGCGACCCGAAGATCCTGATCGAGGTGGTGGTGACCGCCGCGGCCGCCTGACCGATCCGGCGGGAGGCGCGCCCGACACCGCGACGGCCGCCTCCGGTCACTCCGCGAACTTCAGGCCGGCGACACCGGTGACGATCAGCATCAGGCAGATCACCCGGAACACCGACACGCTCTCGCCCAGAGCGATGATCCCGGCGAGCGCCACGCCGAGGGTGCCGATGCCGACCCACACCGCGTAAGCCGTGCCCACGGGAAGGCTGCGCAGCGACAGGGCCAGCAGGGCTAGGCTGAGCCCCGCCGTACCGATGCCCAGCAGGCTGGGCCAGAACCGTGTCAGACCATCGGCCTGTTTGAGCGCCAACGCCCAGACGATCTCCAGAAGGCCGGCGGCGACGAGCAGGATCCAGGCCATGGGCCGATCTCCCTGTCCGGTTACGCGTTCGCTCCGCCGTCCACCACCAGCTGCGCGCCGGTGACGAAGCGTCCTTGCGGGCCGGCGAGGAAGCCCACCATGGCGGCGATGTCCTCGGGCTCGGCGAAGTGGCCGAGGGCGGACAGCGCGCGCTGGTCACCGGCGCCCGGCCCGTCGGCCGGGTTCATGTCGGTGTCCGTGGAGCCGGGTTGGATCAGATTGACGGTGATCCCCCGCGAGCCGACGTCGCGCGCCAGACCCCGTGTGAAGCCGATCAGCGCCGACTTGCTCATGGTGTAGAGCGTCACCCCGCCGTGCGGCACACGCTCGGCCAGGCAGGACCCGATGGAGATGATGCGCCCGCCCTCCCCCATGTGGCGCAACGCCGCCTGGGAGGCGAGGAACGCGGCGCGGACGTGGATCGCCAACGTCCGGTCGATCTGTTCGAGCGTCACCTCCTCGACCGGGCCGAAGGGGAAGATGCCGGCGTTGTTCACCAGCACATCGATGCGACCAAGGTCGCGAACCGTGCGCTCCACCGCCTCGACCACGTCGGTCGGCCCGGCGCTGTCGGCACGGATGGCAAGGCCGCGCCGCCCCATGGACCCGATCCCGGCCACGACCCCGTGCGCCCGCTCGGGCGTTGTGCTGTAGGTCACCGCCACATCCATGCCGTCCGCCGCCAGCCTCCGGGCGATGGCCGCGCCGATTCCCCGGCTGCCGCCCGTCACCAGGGCCACCTTGCCCACGCTCATCCTTCCCTCCATTATGTCCATATCGGTACATTATGGATCGCAGCCTTGCAGCCCGGTGTCAAGGCGTTATGTTCGGATCAGTATAAAACCCAGTGGTGGACGCCATGGCACGCCCGCGAAAATTCGACCGTGCGGAGATGCTCCGGCGCGCCATGGAGCTGTTCTGGCGGTACGGCTACGAAGGCACGACGCTCAACGATCTCACGGACGCCATGGGCATCAACCGGCCAAGCTTCTACGCCGCGTTCGGCAGCAAGCGGATGCTGTTCGAGGAGGCGGTGGCGCTCTACGATTCGACCGCCGGCGCTCCGGCGTCCCGCGCGGTCATCGAGGCGCCGACGGCGCGCGCGGCCGTCGAGGGCATGCTGCGCGCCAACGCCAGCGCGTGCGCGGAGGTCGGCAACCCGCCCGGCTGCATGATCGTGTTGTCCGCCACCATCGGCAGCCCCGACAGCGAGGAGGTCCGCCGGCACCTGTCCGAATGGCGCGTGCGTGGCCAGCATCAGCTCCGCGATCGGCTGCGGCGCGCCATCGCCGACGGTGACCTGCCGTCCGGCGCCGATCCCGACGGGCTTGCGGCCTTCTACACGGCGGTGCTGGAGGGGCTCTCGATCCAGGCGCGCGACGGCGCCTCCGCCGCCGTGCTGCACGGCATCGTGGACCGCGCGATGGCCGCCTGGGATGCGCTGACCACGCCGGCGCCGCGCTGATCGCGCCACGCCGGCGACGGTCAGTTCAGAAACGGGTTCCCGCGGAGCCGGGAGATCGCCAGGTCGACGAAGGCCCTCACCTTGGCGGGAGCGTGCCGGCCTTCCGGGTGAAGCAGGTGGATCGGAAGCGGCGGTTCCTCATGGTCGGCGAGCACGATCCGCAGATCGCCGTTCAACAGCGCCGGGCCTATCTGGTAATGGAGAACCCTGGTCAGGCCCCAGCCGGCGGCGGCGGTTGCGATCGCCGCGTCGTTTGTGTTGCATTGCAGAACGGAGTCGATCGTCACCCGCTGATCCCCGGCGAACCGCCACTCCGGTGAAGCCCAGGCGCCCGTCGACGCGATGATGCGATGGTTTTTCAGATCGGCCGGCACGGTCGGAACGCCGTGCTTTTCAAAGTATCCGGGAGAGCCGCAGATCACACGGCGGATCGTGCCGACCTTGATCGCCGTGAAGCCCGAATCCGGGAGGTGGCCGATGCGCACCGCAACGTCGATGCCCTCCTCGACGATGTTGACCGGACGATCGACGAAGAAGGTCCGGCCGGACATCGTGGGGTAGCTGTCCAGATACTCGATCATGATCGGCAGGACATACATGCGCCCGAACAGCACCGAGGCGGTGACGGCCAGCCTTCCCGATGGCGTGGCGTAGGAGCCGGCGGCGGTCGCCTCGGCTTCCGTGATGTCGGACAGTATGCGGCGGCAGTCGTCGAAATAGCGTGTCCCCGCCTCGGTCATCTTCACCGAGCGGGTGGTGCGGACGAACAGGCGGGCACCGATCACATCCTCCAGGGCTGCGATGGCGCGCGTCACCGCGGGGGCGCTCATGTGCAGGTGTCGGGCGGCTTCGGCAAAGCTTTCCGTCTCCGCCACCCTCACGAAGATCCGCATCGCCTGCCACCGGTCCATGCGTGTAGCACCTTTCCTCTGCCCCTGCCCCCCGCCCGAGCACCCGCCCCGGCGCGTCCGCACCGACGATCCCGGCCATGCCGACAGAATCGCATGCCGGCCGCTCGTTGGGAATCCCGCGCGCGGCAAAGGATTCCGGCCAGGGCGATCATTGCGTCTGCTGGAATGATGAACTGCCGACACCGGGCATTCCCGCATCCGGTGAACGGCGGCACTCTGGCGCCGCGGATCGGGAATGAACCCGTTCGCGAGCGCCAGGGACAGGATCATGAAGCTCTACCACCACCCGCTGTCGGGACACGCGCACCGCGCCCGCCTGTTCGTCTCGCTGCTCGGCCTTCCGCACGAGCTGGTCGAGGTCGACCTGAAGGCCGGGGCGCACAAGACGCCGGAATTCCTCTCGATGAACCCGTTCGGGCAGGTCCCCGTGCTCGACGACGACGGCGTGATCGTCGCGGACAGCAACGCGATCCTCGTCTACCTCGCCAAGAAGGCCGGTCGCGGCGACTGGCTGCCGGAGCAACCGGCCGCCGCCGCCGCGGTCCAGCGCTGGCTGTCCGTTGCGGCCGGCGAGGTCGCGTATGGCCCGGCGGCGGCGCGCATGATCACGCTGTTCGGCGCGGCGTACCATGCGGACGAGGTGATCGCCCGGGCCCATGTCCTGCTGGCCCGGCTTGAGAACGAGCTCGCCACGCGCGACTGGCTTGCCGGCGATCAGCCGACCATCGCGGACGTCGCGATCTACAGCTACGTGGCGCGCGCGCCCGAGGGGAATGTCGATCTGTCCGGCTACCCGGCCGTCAACGCCTTCCTTCGCCGCGTCGAGGCGCTGCCCGGCTTCGTCCCCTTCGCCCGGACTCCGGCGCGTCCCGCCGCTTGAACGCCGCCCCCGGCGCGCCGGGCGTGGCGCCGGGGGCCGATTGGCTGGAGAGGAGACGGACCATGGGCGAAAACCTGACGACGCTGCCGACCTGGCACGAGGGTGAACGGTTCCTGCAGGAGACGGTCGGCGTGGCCGGGCGCATGGCCGAGGTGGGCACGCGCGTCGTGCGCGACTTCATGCCCGACCAGCATCGAGACTTCTACGCGCAGCTCCCCTTCATCGTGCTCGGCAGCGTCGATGCGGGCGGTGACGCCTGGGCCACCGTCGTCGAAGGACAGCCGGGCTTCATGTCGTCGCCCACTCCGACGATTCTCGACATCGCCGCCCGACCGGACCCCGGCGATCCGGCCGGCCAGGGGATGGGTGACGGCGCCGCCATCGGGCTGCTCGGCATCGAGATGCACACCCGGCGTCGCAACCGCATGAACGGCATCGTCACAGCCTCGGACGCCGGCATCCGCGTCGGCGTCGACCAGAGCTTCGGCAACTGCCCGCGCTACATCCAGCTCCGCGACGCCGCCTTCGTGCGCGACCCCGGCGTTCCTTCCACCGGCGAGGTGGAAGACGGCAACCGGCTCGACGGGCGGGCGCGCGCCATGATCGAGGGAGCGGACAGCTTCTTCGTCGCCTCCTATGCCGATCGCGGGGAACGGCGCCAGGTCGATGTCTCGCACCGCGGCGGCCGGAGCGGCTTCGTCCGCGTCGCCGACGACGGTCTGCTGACGATTCCGGACTTCAACGGCAATCTCTTCTTCTCGACGCTCGGGAACATCCACGTGAACGGCAGGGCGGGCCTCCTCTTCGTGGATTTCGGCACCGGTGACGTGTTGCAGATGACGGGGGACGCCGAGGTGCTGCTCGATTCACCCGAGATCGCGGCGTTCCAGGGCGCCGAACGGCTCTGGACCTTCCGCGCCCGCCGGGTTGTCCGCCGACGCGGCGCGCTGGCCCTGCGCTGGACGTTCCGGGACGATGGCTGGTCCCCGGCGTCGCTGTTGACGGGCGACTGGCGGCAGGCGGCGGACCGGCTCCGCGCCACCGAACGTCCGACAGGCTGGCGTCCGTTCAAGGTCGCGGCGATCGTCGAGGAAAGCGCCTCGATCCGGTCGTTCCATCTTCGACCGGACGACGGGATCGGGCTGCCCCCGCATGAAGCGGGACAGCACATTCCCATCCGGGTCACCCTTCCGGGAACGGATGCACCCGTCATCCGGACCTACACGCTCTCCTCGGCTCCCGCCGACCGGCTGTACCGCATCAGCGTGAAACGTGACGGTCTGGTATCCCGGCACCTGCACGACGCGATCGGTGTCGGCGACATCATCGACGTGCTGGCACCGGCGGGCGGCTTCACGATCGACGCCAGGGCCACCCGGCCCGCCGTGCTGCTGGCGGGTGGCGTCGGCATCACCCCCATGATCGCGATGCTCCGGCACATCGTGAACGAGGGCGCGCGCACACAACGGTTTCGGCCGACCATCCTCGTCCACGCCGCGCGGACCAAGGCCGAGCGTCCATTCGATCGCGAACTGGCGGACCTCGTCGACGCATCCTCCAACGCGGTCCGGGTGATCCGGGTCCTGAGCGATCCGACGGACGCGACGGAGGGCGTCGACTACGAGGCCGCTGGGCGGATCGACATGGCGCTGCTCACCCGCTTCCTGCGGTTCGACGATTGCGATTTCTACCTCTGCGGGCCACCGGCCTTCACCCAGGGGCTCTACGACGGCCTGCGCGGGTACGGTGTCACGGACGCACGCATACACGCGGAGGCGTTCGGACCATCCTCACTGAAGCGTACACCCGACGCCGGCGTGGCCGCGCCACAGCGCCGCGCGGCCTCCACGACGCCGGTGCCCGTGGTCTTCATGAACTCCCTCAAGGAGGCGCGTTGGACACCCGGCTCCGGAACGCTGCTGGAGCTGGCGGAAGCCCGCGGCCTCGAACCCGATTACAGTTGCCGCGAAGGCACCTGCGGCACATGCCGGACCAGGCTGCTCAAGGGCGCGGTGACCTATGTCAGGGAGCCGACCGCCGCGGTGGCCGCGGACGAGGTCCTGATCTGCTGCGCTGTTCCAGCCCGGCAGGAGACGGGCGACGGGGACCGTATCCGTCTGGCTCTCTGATACGTCCCCGCCGCTATCCGACAGAGTCGGTGTGGACGATGCCGGAACCGACACTCACCCGCACCATCGCCTGCCTCAGGGCGGTCTCGAAGGCCAGGGTTATCTGCGATTGCGGCCGGTCGCGGCGGCGGACCATCACCGGCTGGATGGCGATGGCCGGCAGGAGCCGGCACACCGTCAGGCTCCGGTAGAGGCCGGACAGGACCGGAAACGGGTCGATCAGGGCGACACCGATGCCGCGCTCCGCCATGGCGCAGGCGACCGTGGACTGGTTCACGGTGCTGGCGATCTGGAAGCGTGGGAAGCGTTCCCGGAAGATGTCCCGGACAGCCCGGCCGAGCGTGGTCGATTCCGAGAAGGTGATCACCTGCTCCTCGATCAGATCCGACGCGGACAGCGCCGGCCGGCCGGCCAGCGGGTGATCGCGCCGCAGAACGCACACCACCTCCGCCTCGCAGATCGGCTCGGCCCTGAGTTCGGGGTCGCGGGGAGCCACGTCGATGATGGCGATGTCCACCTCGTTGCGCGTCGCCTGCTCGATGACGTCCTTGGTGGCGTACGCCATCACATCGACCGACACGCGCGGCCACTCCTCCCGGAACAGGGCGATCGCCTCCGGGACGACCGAGTTCGCGATGGTGGAACTGGTGGCCACCCGGATGCGGCCGGCACGGCCATCCCGGATCTGGTCGGCGAGATCATGGAGTGTCTCCAGGAAGCCGGCGAGGCGTTTGACCTCCGGCATCAGGATCAACGCTTCGGGCGTCGGCTGGAGACGGCCGCCGACCCGCCGGAACAGCGGGATACCCAGCTCCTGCTCGGCCAACCGCACGGTCTTGGTGATGGAGGGCTGCGAGATGCGCAGTCGCCGGGCGGCGGCGCTGACCGTGCCGAGTTCCATGACCAGGTTGACGATCAGGATGTGCCGGATGTTCATCGGGGCGCCGCGTTCGGTGGGTGGTCGCTCAGGCAGGATAGGCGACCACCCGGCGGTCACACACGCAGGAATTCCGCGGCGTTCTGATACTTCCACTTGTGCCGCACCGCCTCGCTCAGCGGCAGGGCATCGATCTCCCCGACCGTTCGTTCGACCGGCAGCATGGGGAAGCCGGTGCCGAACAGGAACTGGTCCTGAAGCAGCTTGCCGCCGTAGAGCAGCAGGGACTCGTAGCCGGCGTTCTCCTTCTCCAGCAGACTCGGACGGATGGAGACGACGCCGATGCGCAGGTTGCGGTGCCGCCACGCGACGCCGATCAGTTCCTGCACCCACGGCCATCCCGGCGGCGAGGCGCAGATCCGCAGCTCGGGAAAGGCAATGGCGACCTCGTCGAGATGGATCGGACGCCCGTACTCCATCAGGCTGGCGGTCGAGAAGTTGATGCCGCAGTGGATGTTGACGGGAATGTCCAGCTTCACGCACTCCGCGTAGAGCGGAAGCAGCAGAGGATCGTTCGGGCGCAGCCGGTGCTCGAAGCATTGCAGGTTCAGGCCGCGCAGGCCCAGCTCCGTCACGGCATGGCGCAGTTCCTCCACGGCGGCCGGCCCCTTGTGCGGATCGACCCCCGCGAAGCCGATGAACCGGCCGCCATGGGCGGCGCACAGACGGGCCACGTCCTCGTTGGCGATCTTGAAGCCGAAGGTGGATTCCAGATCCCGGGCCTTGACGACGATGTGCTTGGCGCCGACGGCGTCGTAGGCGGCAAGATAGGCCGCGAACGCCTCCTCCCCCACCTCCTTGGACGTCTCCGCCTCGCTCGCCTGATAGACGCGGCGGTAGTTGCCGAGGTAGGCCGCGGTCTTGTAGAATTCCGGCAGCGGCGGCCGGCTCGAGAAGTCGATCATCATGGTTGCGGTCTCCGCGGTCAGGAGGCGGACAGGAGCTGGGAGGCTTCGGCCGACCAGCCGACCCACACCGCGGAGCCGATGGCGGGGCGCGCCCGGAGACGGTGGTTCAGCTCCTGGACCAGGAAGGTCTCCCCGCTGTCCAGCCGGACCACATGCTTGATGTTGCTGCCGACGACCAGCGACGCCTCGAGCGTGCCGCGCAGGGAATGATGGTCGTCGGCGCGCGCGGCGAGGCTCGCCGATTCCGGGCGGACCAGCAGGATCGCCTTTCCCCCGACCGGAACCGGGAATGCCGGCCTGGGCACCGCGCGCCTGTCCCCACCCGCGAGACCGACGACGACGTTCCCCCCCTCCTCCCGCAGGATGGTGCAGGTAAGCTGATTGGAATGGCCGATGAAATCGGCAACGTAGGGGGAGACCGGGTTGAAGTAGAGCTCGTCCGCCGTTCCCACCTGGGCGCAGCGCCCCTCCCTCATCAGCACGATGCGGTCGGACATGGTCAGGGCCTCCTCCTGATCGTGCGTGACGTAGAGCATGGTGATGCCGGATTCGCGGTGCAGGCGGCTGATCTCGATCTGCATCTCCTCGCGCAGCTTCTTGTCGAGCGCACCCAGCGGCTCGTCCATCAGGATCAGCGAGGGGCGGTAGACGATGCAGCGCGCCAGCGAGATGCGCTGCTGCTGCCCGCCGGACAGCTCGCGCGGTCGGCGCTCCGCCACATGGGGCATGCGGATGAGGTCCAGCACCTCGCCGACGCGCCGCTTGATCTCGGCATTCGGCACGCGGCGCACCCGCAGCGGGAAGGCGATGTTCTCGAACACCGTCATGTGCGGCATCAGCGCGTAGTTCTGGAACACCATGCCGAGATCGCGCTTGCTGGCCGGCAGGTCGGTGACGTCCACGCCGTCGATCACGATCCGCCCGGAGGACGGCCGCGTCATGCCGGCGATCAGGTTGAGCAGCGTGGTCTTGCCCGACCCGCTGGGGCCGAGAAGGCTGACGAACTCCCCCTTGCCGACCTCCAGGCTGAACTCGGCCAGTGCGACGAACTCGCCATAGCGCTTGGTCAGTTTGTCGATTTCGATCATCGGCACTGTGGCAACTCCTGGATTGGCCGGGTGTGGGGCCGGCTCAACGGCGCTTGGCGTCCTTCATGATCTCGCGCGCGGCGTTGTGGCCGGGCACGCCGGTCACGCCACCGCCGGGATGCGCCGATGCACCGCAGAGGTAGAGGCCGGGCACGGGCGAGCGGTAGTCGGCGTAGCCGGGCGCCGGCCGGCGCAGGAAGGCCTGATCGACGCTGATCTCGCCATGGTGGACATGGCCGCCGGGCAGGTCGAAGACCCGTTCCAGATCGGCCGGTGTGAGGACATGGCGGTGCGCCACCACATCGCGGATGCCGGGGGCGTACTCACCCAGCGTGTCGAGCACGACATCGCCGAGCGCGTCACGCGCGGCGTCGGACCAGCCCTCCCGCAGGTCGTAGGCGGCGTGCCCGGCCATCACGCTCATCACATGCTTGCCCGGCGGGCTGAGGCTGTCGTCCACGGCGGACGGCGTCATGGCGACGACGAAGGGTTGGCGCGCGTAGTCGCCGTATTTGACCGGGTCGAAGGAGCGCTCCAGGTAATCGATGGTGGGCCCGATGCGGACCTGGGCGGGATAGGGGAAGCCCGCGGCGCTCGCGTCGAAGGCGCTGAAGCGCGGCAGTTCGTCGAGCGCCAGATGCACCTTGTAGACCGATCCCTTGGAACGCATCGACCGGATGGATTGCGTGAAGTCGTCCGGCAGCAGGGCGGGGTCGACGAGCTTCAGGAAGGTCGTCCGGGCGCTGGCGTTCGCCACCACGCGTTTGGCGGTGATCTCCTCCCCCGAGGTGAGCATCACGCCGCAGGCGCGGCCGTCCTTGACAAGCACCGACCGCACGTCGGCGTCGGTGCGCACCTGCATGCCGAAGCGGCCGCCGGACCTTGCGATGGCGTTGCTGATCGACCCCATGCCGCCGCGCATGAAGCCCCAGCCGCCGGCGGCCGTCTCGTGGTCGCGGACGAGGGGGCGCAGCAGGACATAGGCGGTTCCCGGCGAGCGCGGGCCGGCGCTCCCACCACCGCCGGCGGCGTAGAAGCCGATGGCCGCCTTCACCTCCTCGCTCTCGAACCAGCGGCCAAGCAGGTCGTAGGCACTGAGCGTCAGCAGGTCGTAGATCTTGTAGAAGTCGCCGACGAAGCCCTTGTTGCGCCAGGCGAACCGCAGCGCGTCCGCGATGTCGCCGGAGCGCAGCGACACGTTGAACGGAGTCTCCCAGATGATGCTGCGCATGAAGGGAGCCAGCGCGCGCATCCAGCGGCGGTATTCGGGATAGGCCGCCGCGTCCTTCGCCGAGAACTTGGCGAGTTCGGCGCAGGTCCTCGCCTCGTCGTCCCAGAAGGTCATGGAGCGGCCGTCGGGGAAGGGCTGGAACAGCGGCGGCGGCTTCAGCACCTCGAAGCCGAACTTGGCGAGTTCGAGATCCAGGATCACCTTGGGCTGCATCAGCGCCATGATGTAGGACGCCGTGGAGACGCGGTAGCCGGGCCAGACCTCCTCCGTCACGCAGGCGCCGCCGATCAGCGGGCGCCGTTCGAGCACCAGCACCTTCATGCCGCTCTTGGCAAGATAGGCGCCGCACACGAGACCATTGTGGCCGGCGCCGATGATGACGGCGTCGAAGGCGGGATCAGACATCGGCGGGGCCCTTTCCAATCCAGGCGGAGGCGACACGGTCGTAGGAGTTGGCGCGCAGGTCCGTTCCTTCGGCCTTCAGGACATGCTTGGCGATCTTGAGCGACGGCGTCTTCGGCAGCACGCTGCGGAACTCGAAGTAGCGCGGGACCTTGAACGGGGCCAGGTTCTGCTGGCAGTGGCGGATGATCGACCCGAGGAGCGCCTCGCTCGGCGTTCGGTTCTTTTCGAGCACCAGATAGGCTTTGACCTCCTCGCCCCGCGTCTCGTCGGGAACACCGAGCACCGCGGCCTCGGCGACCACGCCGGACGCCTGGAGCACCCCTTCCACCTCGCGCGCCGCGATGTTCTCGCTCGACCGGCGGATCATGTCCTTGGTGCGACCGACGATGTGGAAGTAGCCCCGCTCGTCCATGCGGAACACGTCGCCGGTGCGGAACCACTCGCCGTGGAAGGCCTCGGCGGTGGCGTCGGGGCGGTTGTAGTAGCCGCGGAAGATCCCCCGGCCGCGGACGACCAGCTCCCCCTCCTCGCCCGGTCGCACCGGCTCTCCCTTGGCATCGACGATCCGGCACTCGCGGAATGGTCCCGGGATGCCACAGGAGCCGGAGCCCACCATGTCCGTCGCCTCGATCGGCATGAACATGGTCGGCCCCAGTTCCGTCATGCCGAAGGCCTCGCGGGCGACGAGGCCGAACCGCGCCTCGACCGCCGCGTGAACCGCCTTCGGCAGCCCGTAGACGTTGGCGCGGACCACCTCGTTGACGGCATCGTCGGGGTGCTGCGGCTGCTTGAAGGCGAGGAAGGGCAGAAGGCAGAAGTTGATGCGGTGTTCACGGACCCACCCCATGAAGCGCGTGGCGCTCTGGCGTGCGGCGACGAACAGCGTCGCGCGCTGGTAGAACGCCATCAGCAGCAGCCACTGCGGGTCCATGTAGAAGAAGGGCGTGGAGGCGAGGATGCGGGCGTAGCGGCGGCCGTCCCGCGTGGCGTTCACCTTCCCGGCGACCAGCCAGTATTCCTGAAGCAGCATGCAGCCCTTCGGGTAGCCGGTGGTGCCGGAGGTGTACTGGATGTTCAGAAGGTCGCCGTGGGTCACCGGCTCCGGCGGGAGGTAGGGGGAGGTGTCGTCCGAAAAGACCCCGTCCCAGGAAAGGTAGCGGCTGTCCGTACCGCCGACCAGCAGGGCGCGGTCGAAGCCGAGCGTGATCGAGCCCTCCGCCAGCGCCGCCTCGAACGTCGCGCGCACGCTCTCGTGCAGCACGATCCACTGCGCCTCGCTGTCGTTGAGGACATAGGCCAGCTCACGCTCGCGGTAGGCCCCATTCACCGGCACCATCACCGCCCCCAGCACGCCGATGGCCAGCCAGGTGATCGGGAAGGCGGCGATGTTCGGCAGCATGACGGCAACGCGGGTGCCCTTGGCGATGCCTCGCTCACCCAGGCCGCGGGCGAGGGCGTTCACCCGGTCCCGCACCTCGGCGTAGGTGGCCGTCTCGCCGCTCTCGAAGAAGGTCCAGGCGGTCCGGTCCGGCACCGCCTCCGCGGCCGAAGCCAGCAGCGCCGCGATGTTGTCGGGCAGCGGTTCCGCCTCGATCGCGGCGCGCCTCTCCTGGACGGGCCGCAGCTCGGCCGCCAGGACGTCCTGCTTTGACATCAATGACCTCGGGATTTCTTTTGCAGGTGGATCAGCGCGACGCTGAAGACGAGGGAGAGGATGGTGAGCATCGCCGACACCGCGGCGATCACCGGCGAGATCTCCCACCGCAACGCGCTGTACATCTTCACGGGAAGGGTCATGGTGGACGGCCCGCTGACGAAGTAGGACGCGACCACCTCGTCGAAGGAGATCAGGAAGGCGAGCAGGGCGCCGACCACCAGGCTGTCGCGGATCTGCGGCAGCACCACGCGGAAGAAGATGGTGGCGCGGCCGGCACCCATGATCGTCGCGACCGTCTCCAGGGCGGGATCGATCTGGCGCAGACCGGCGCTCACCGAGACGACGACGAATGGGGCGATCAGGATCGTATGGGCGATCACCAGGCTGAGGTCGCTGCCGCCGATCCCGAACAGGTTGAAGTTCAGGTAGAAGCCCAGCCCCAGCACGACCACCGGGACCAGGATCGGGCTCAACGTGAACAGGTTCAGGAAGCGCCGGCCCGGGAAGTCGCCACGTACCAGCGCATAGGCGGCGGGGACGGCGATCAGCATCGTCAGCATGGTGGACAACGTCGCGATCTTGGCGCTCTGCAAGGCGGCACCCCACCAGGACGGGTCGGTGAAGAACTGCTCGTAGAGGGCCAGCGACAACTGCTCGGGCGGGAAGGAGAGCTGCTGCGACCCGCCCAGCGACACCGGCACCAGGATCAGGGTGGGCATCAGCAGGAACAGGTAGCCGCTCCAGGCGATCAGGCCGCCGGTTGCGCGCCAGAAGCGGGTCATGCGATCGGGAAGGGAATTGTGCATGGCACGACCTCACAACACTTCGACGTTGCCGCCGCGCACGCGGGTGAGAAGGACGACGATCAGCGCGGTGATGAGCAGCAGCACCATCGCGATGGCCGAGGCGGCCGGCCAGTCCAGCGTCTGCCGGGTGTAGAAATCGACCAGGTTGGCCATCATCATGTCCGTCCGCCCGCCCAGCAGCGCGGGCGTGATGTAGGAGCCGACCGACAGGGACAGGCACATCAGCACCCCCGACAGCACGCCGGGCAGGCTGAGCGGCAGGGTGATGCGCAGGAAGATGCGCACCGGGCCCGCGCCCATCGTCTCCGCCGCGCGCTGCAGCGTGCGGTCCTGCGCCAGCAGGTTGCCCAGGACGGGCAGGACCATGAACGGCAGCAGGAAGTTCAGCATGCCCAGCACCACGCCGACGCGGTTGAACAGCATGGGGATCGGCGTTTCGGTCCCGAACAGCCAGGAGATCGCGCGGTTCACCAGCCCGGCATCGCCGAGCACGATGGTGAAGGCGAAGCTCTTGACCAGGATGCTGGTCCAGAAGGGCAGCATGACGAAGATCATCATCACGGCACGTGCCGACGGCGTGAGCCGGGCCAGATGCATGGCGATGGCGTAGCCGATCACGAGCGTCAGCGCCGTCGCCTCGATGCTGATCTCGAAGGTGGTCGCCAGCACCCGCCGGAACAGCGCGCTGGTCAGCAGCTCCCGGTAGGCGGCGAGGTCGAGCTGGCCGCCATGCACGCTGGTCCAGACGATGGACAGGGCCGGCATCAGGAAGAACAGCAGCATCAGAAGGGTGAGCGGCGCGAGCAGCAGGGCTGCGTGGCGCGTATCGAGGGCATGATTCATCGGGCGATGACCTCGTCACCATGGATTGCGGCCGTTCGGCGCGCCGATGCGCGGCCGTCGTCCAAGCGGGAGCGGCGTTGTGCGGAGGGAACGGTGCGGCGATGGCCGCCCGCCCCCTCCCCGTCCCGCGTCAGATCAGCAGCCACTCCGTGAAGCGCTTCTGGAGCGCGGAGTAGTTCTGCGCCCACCATTCGTCATCGACGACGGCGTTCGCCGGGTTCTGCGTGTCCGGCATGTACTTGCGCGCTTCGGCGCTCGCCGCCGCCAGCCCGCGCTTGGAGTTCGGGCTGAAGAAGAGCGTTTCGGCGAAGGCCGCCTGCCGGTCGGGGCGCAGGCAGAAGTCGACATAGCGCATCGCCGCCTCGCGGTTGGCGGTGCCCTTCGCCACCGCCAGATACTCCAGGGAGTTCAGCGTCTGCCGCGTGGAGATGGCGATCGACGAACCGGCGATCTGCGCCGGCCGCACACGGCTGATGTAGCTGTAGGTGAAATCCAGCTCGTTGGCGGTGATCAGGGTGACCGTCTGCGGCGTCGCCTCGATCCATTTCTTGATGTGCGGCTTGATGCGGTCGAGCGCCGCGAAGCCCCGCTCCACGTCCAGCGGGTAGAGCTTCGCCGGTTCCACGCCGTCGGCGATCAAGGCCATCTCCAGCGTCTCGCTGATGCGCGGACGCAGGCCCCGCCGGCCGGGGTAGGCCTTGACGTCCCAGAAATCCTTGAAGACGGCCGGCGCCTTGGCGTCGGGCGTGCGCTTCGGGTCAAAGGCGAGGCCGCCCGCGAACATGTAGGTGCCGACATAGTGCGTTCCGCCGGGAACGACGAGGTCGGAGCGGTTGACGATCTTCTCGTCCACCGGCTCCCACAGACCGTCCTTCGCACCGGCGGTGATCTGCGGGCCGACGCTGTCGAACACGTCCCATTCCAGCCGGCCGCTCTGCACCTGCGCCTTCATGCGCGCGAGGTCGGCGTTGTCGACCAGCCGGACGGGGATGCCGGTTTCCGCGGTGAAGGGCTTGGCGAAGATGCTGTCGATGCCCTTGTGGTAGTCGCCGCCCCAGCAGGTGACGGTGAGCGTGCTGTCGGCGCGGGCGCGGCCGGCGATCATCATGGGCGCCGCCACGGCCACCGTGGCACCCAGCAGCACCGACCGTCGGGAGACGGTCACGGCTGCGTTCAACTCCCTGTTCTCATTCGTTTTTGTCATCGCTCAATCCTCCTTCGGGGATCAGGTCGCGAACCAGACTGCTTTCCAGTCCATGTACTTCTCGATCGCGTGCAGGGACTTGTCGCGCCCGAAGCCGGACTGCTTGAAGCCGCCGAAGGGCACCGACATGGTCCCCCTGTCGAAGCAGTTGACCCAGACGACACCGGCGCGGATTTCCTTGGCGGCGCGGTGCGCCTTGCGGACATCCTTCGTCCAGATGGAAGCGGCGAGGCCGTAGACGGTGTCGTTGGCGACGGCGAGCGCCTCGTCGAAGCCGGACACGGCGATCGATGCCAGGACCGGGCCGAACACCTCCTCCTGGGCGATCGCCATGGCGTTGTCCACGCGGTCGAAGACGGTCGGCTCGACGAACCAGCCGCCGCTCTCCGCCAGCACGCGCCGTCCGCCGGTGACCACCCGCGCGCCGTCGCGCCGGGCACCCTCGATGTAGCCGAGGACGCGGGTCATCTGCTCCTCGCTCACCAGCGGCCCCAGCCGGGTGGCGGGGTCCAGCGGATCGGCGGGCGTCAGGACCTGGGCGTGCCCCATCACCTTCTCCAGCAACGCCTCGCGCACGCCCTCCTGGACGATCAGGCGGGAGCCGGCGTTGCAGACCTGCCCGGCGTTGGTGAAGATCCCGGCGGCGACCGCCCTGGCCGCGGCATCCAAGTCGTCGCAATCATCCAGGACGATTTGCGGAGACTTGCCGCCGAGTTCGAGGCTGACGCGCTTGGCGTTGGAGCGCCCGGCATACTGGAGGAACAGCTTCCCGACCTCGGTGGAGCCGGTGAAGGTCACGCAGTCCACGTCCATGTGCAGCCCGAGCGCCTGGCCGGCGGTCTCGCCATAGCCCGGCAGGACGTTGAGGACGCCGGCCGGCACCCCCGCCTCGGTCGCCAGCTCGGCCATCCGCAGCGCGGTGAAGGGCGATTGCTCGGCGGGCTTGACGATGACCGAGTTGCCCGCCGCGAGCGCCGGCCCGACCTTCCAGGCGGTCATCGACAGCGGGTAGTTCCAGGGCACCACGGCGGCCACCACCCCCAGCGGCTCACGCATCACCAGGGTGGTGAGGTCGGCGGCGGTCGGCGCCACTTCGCCGTAGATCTTGTCGACCGCCTCGGCGTAGAAGGCGATGCAGTTGGCCGCGCTTGGAATGTCGCCGTTGAGCGCGTTGGTGATCGGCTTGCCGACGTTCAGCGTCTCCAGGAGCGCCAGCTCTTCACGGTTCTGCAGGAGAAGCTCGGAAAAGCGCAGCATGATCCTCTTGCGGTCGGCCGGGGCCATCCGCGACCAGACCCCGGAGTCGAACGCCGCCCGCGCGACGCGGACGGCCCGGTCGACATCCTCCGCGTCGCACGCCGCAACCTCCGCAACCAGGGTTCCCGTTCCCGGAAACAGACAAGGCAGAACTTTGCCGGACAATGCCGAAACGAACGCGCCTCCGATGAAGGCACCTTTGCGGATCGACAATTGTTCGGCCCGGCTTTTCCAATCCTGTGTCGATTGCTGCGTCATTCCACATCCCGTCCGGCTGTACGTCTGTGCGGCAGTGTCATGCGGAAACTTTCCGTTCAGGGGCGCATAAATGCAAATATATAATGATCCCCGACATCATGCGGAAAAGTTATGGTTCGCGCACAATAAATGGCGTGATTCTATTCAAAATAACCATTAAGAGGGGCAGTTAGCCTCCTTTGAAATCCAATAAGTTGAACATGTGGAAGGCCTGGTGCAGGAAGCCGTTGCCGCGTCATCCAGCCATGGCAGCCGGCAACATGCGCATCTGCATCCAGCCGGCACGGCAACCCGGATTGCCCGAACATGCGGGGCCGGTCCTTTCACGGCAATTGCCCACAATACGGTATGAGCAGCTTCATGCTGATACCCGATCAACGACCCTGCTTGCGAGAATGCAATATCGTGCCGGAAACATGAAACCCACATTGTGGGATTGACATTCAGCCGTGCTCCGGATAGTCCGTTCCAAGAATGCTAAAGTATGCGGAGGAAACATGCTCGCCAGATTCACGGCCATGGCCGTTCTCGCAGGATTGCTGCTGCCCGGTGCGGCTCAGGCAGCCTTCCCCGATCGGCCCTTGACCATCATCGTGCCGGCGGCCGCCGGCGGCGGCGGCGACACCACGACGCGCATCCTCGCCCGCGAGATCGAGAAGACGTTCGGTCAGCCCATCACGATCGTGAACCAGGGCCAGGGCGGGGGTGTCGTGGGGCTCACCTCCATCAGAAGCGCGAAGCCGGACGGCTATACGGTCGGGCTGCTCTTTCCCTACGCCGGGTACAAGGCGATGGGACAGGCCGACTTCGCCGCCACGGATTTCACCCCGATCGCCAACTTCAACGGCGATTCCTCGGCCCTGCTGGTCGGCGGCAAGTCGGCCTTCAAGGATCTCGCCTCGGCGCTCGCCGCCCTCAAGGCCGAGCCTGCCCGGTACCGGATTCACTGCAGCGGCGGTTGCGGCAGCGTCTGGGACATCCCGGTCGCCGGCCTGATGCTCGACCAGGGGATCGCCGTGAACCGCATCGCCTGGATACCGGGTCAGGGAGCCGCGACCGGCTTCACCGAGCTGGTGTCCGGCGGTGTCGATTTCCAGACCGCCTCCCTGCCCGAAGCGGCGGCCCTGATGAATGGTGGCCGTCTGCGTCCGCTCGCCGTGCTCAGCCCGACACCGGTCCCCGGCTTCGAGAGCGTGCCGACCACCGCGCAGGCCATCGGCACGCCGGTCGATGGCGGCACATGGCGCGCCATCGGCGGACCGGCCGGCATGCCCGACGACATCCGCGCGCGGTGGGAGGATGCCATCCGCAAGGCCGTGGACAGCCCGTCCTTCCGCGCCGCGATGGCCAAGGCCAATTTCGGCGTCAAGTGGCTGGACAGCAAGGGATTGGCCGATCTCATGAGCCAACACGAGGCCGACACCGAGCGGGTCATGAAGGCGCTCGGCTACGTCAAGTGATCCCCTCCCCCAACCCATCCACACAGCTTCCGCCGCCACCCGCGGTCGAAGCCCGGGACCAGAGGCATTCATGAAAGTCAACGATGTCTTCGTCGGCCTGTTCTTCCTGGCCGTCGGTGTCTTCGTCACCGCCTACGCCTGGACGCTGGAACCGCCCCGTCATCTCGCCTATGGACCCGGCTTCGTGCCGTCGCTGATCGGAATCGGGCTGATGCTGGTGGGCGGGGCCATCGGGCTGATCGGGCTGCGCACGGTGCATGCGGATCGGCTGGTGTCGTGGCCGGACTGGTCGGCCAGCCCGCGCGGGCCGCTGCGCTTCCTGACGGTGCCCGCCGCCATTGCCGCCTACATCACGCTCGTCGATGGAATGGGCTTTCTCCTCACCTCGACGATCATTTTCGTCGCGATGCTGGTGATCGCAGGGGTCCGTCCACTCCGGGGTCTCGCTGTGGGCCTCCTCTCCTCCATCGTCCTCACGGCGGTCTTCGCGTCGGTGCTGCACGTCCCGCTGCCGTGGGGACCTCTCCAGAGCGTTTCGGGGTGGCTGATATGGTGATCCTGGAGGATGTGCTCGGGCGTCTGCTCGACCTCAACCTGATGCTGGTCATCGCGGGATCGGCGGTCTACGGCCTTGTCCTTGGGGCCATTCCCGGACTGACGGCGCTGATGGCGTCGGCACTGCTGGTGCCCATCATCATCTTCATGGACCCGATCCCGGCCGTGGCGGCCATCATCACGGCGTCGGCCATGGCCATCTTCGCCGGCGACATCCCGGGCGCGCTGATGCGCATGCCCGGCACGCCCGCATCGGCCGCCTACACCGACGACGCCTATGGCCTGACCCGATCCGGCCATGCCGCGCTGGCGTTGGGCGCCGGCCTGTTCGCCTCGGCCACCGGCGGGCTGGCCAGCGCCGCCGTGCTGGCCCTGGCCGCGCCGCTGCTGGCCGACATCGCCCTGTCGTTCAGCAGCGTCGAGTATTTCTGGCTGGCGGCCCTGGGCCTGAGCTGCGCCACCTTCGTGGCCGGCCCGTCGCTGCTGCGAGGGCTCGCCTCGCTGCTGCTCGGGCTCGCCTTCGCGACGGTGGGGATGGATCCGGTGTCCGGTACGCCGCGTTTCACCTTCGGTTCCACCAACCTGCTGGGCGGCCTCGGGCTCATTCCGGTGCTGATCGGGATGTTCGCGGTTTCCGAGCTGCTGCGCGGCGCGCTGGCCGATCCGCAGGCGGAGAAGGCCCCGGCGCGGATCGGCCCGATCGTACGCGGCATCGGTCCGGCGATGTGGCGGCACCGGACAGGCCTGCTGCGGGGCAGCGGGATCGGCACGCTGGTCGGCGCCCTGCCCGGCGCGGGGTCCGACATCGCGGCCTGGATCTCCTACGCGGTGGCCCGCCGCGCCTCGCGCCTGGGACGGCGGGACGACCAGGACGGGGCGGTGGAGCGCATCATGTCGGCGAGCGCGGCCAACAACGCCAGTCTCGGGGGAGCCTACATCCCCGCCACGGTGTTCGGGATTCCCGGCGACGCCATCACGGCCATCGTCATCAGCGTCATGTTCCTGAAGGGGATCAACCCCGGCCCGACCCTGTTCCTGAACGATCCGGGCGCCATCTACACGATCTTCGCGATCTTCTTCATCGCCAACATCCTGATGATCCCGCTGGGCATCCTCTGCATCCGCGCCTTCGGTGCCATATTGCGACTTCCAGCCGCCTATGTGTCGCCGATGATCCTGATGTTCTGCATCCTGGGCGCCTTCTCGGTGGACAACACGCTGTTCGCGGTCGGCATCATCGGGGTGATCGGTGTCCTGGGCTACGTGATGGAGGCCAACCGCATCCCGATCGCGCCGGCGATCCTGGGCCTGATCCTGGGTCCGCTGATCGAGCAGACCTTCATGACCACCATGCTGAAATCGCACGGTGACCTGATGATCTTCTTCGAGCGTCCGATCGGCGGCACCCTCGGCGTGATCACCATCCTCGCCTGGGTGGCGGCCGTCGCGCTCCATCTGCTGCCGGCCCGCCGTCCGGCGGGTGAGCCGGCCCTGCGCTGATCCCCACAGGGGAGGTACCGGACCACGCCCCGGCGTGGTCCGGTGTCCGGGCTCAGGCCGCACCGGAAGGGGCGGTCTCCTCGTCCTTCCGGCGGGCGGTGCGGCGGCCCCGCGCCTTTCCGGTCACCGGACGCGCCTCGTCGGGATTGTAGCCCAGCCGCAGCGATATCGATTCCGCATGGCTGGTCAGGATGGGGGCGAGCTGCTCCAGCGTCTCGGGCCGCAGGCGCGTCGACGAACCACTGACGGAGATCGCGGCGAAGACCTGGCCGCCGGTGTTGCGGATCGGCGCGGCGACGCAGTTGCGGCCTGGCTCGATCTCGCCGAAATCGAGCGCGAAGCCACGCGCCCGGGTCGCCGCCAGCTCCTCCTTCAGACGCGTGGGATCGGTGATCGTGTTGCGTGTGTAGGCCGGCAGACCGAACCCGATCACCCGGTCGATGACCGCGTCCGGCTGGAAGGCGAGCGCCACCTTTCCGACGCCGGTGCAATGGCAGGGCGTCGTCTCCATGGTGATGGTGGCGTTGTTCTGGCCGGTCCGGCCGCCGGAGGACCGCTCGACGAACACCATGCGCGACCCGTCGAACACGCAGAGATGGACGGCTTCCCGCGTCAGGCTGGCCAGCGCCTCGACGAAGGGCTTGGCTTCGCGCTGCAGGTCCATGTTGAACAGGACGATGGACCCCAGCTCGAACAGCTTCATGCCCAGACGGTACTCGTCCCGTGACCGGTCCTGCTCGAGGAAACCGATCTCCTTGAGCGCCAGGATCAGGCGGTGCGCCGTGCTGCGCGGCAACGCCGTCCGCCGCGCGATCTCCGCCACCGACAAACGGCGGTCGAGGCTGGAAAAACACTCCAGAACCGCAAGGAGCTTGCCGGCCGACTTGACGTTCTTGGTTTGCAAGCGGTGATTCCCCGTGCGTTGTCCGCCCCGATACTAGCATCGCCATCGCCGGGCGGCCACAGCCGGCACAAAAAAGAGGCGGCAAGCCTGCCTGCCGCCAGTTCCACCGATCGGTCGAGGACAGGGCGCCGGGCGCCGCGGTGTCAGGCCGCAGCGCGCCCGACGGTCGTGTCGTAGACCAGCACCTGGGCCAGCGCCGCGTCGATCGCCGCCTTCTGCGCGGCGCTGGGGGCCGGCATGGGCATGCGGGGCAGGCCACAGGGACATCCCTGGCGGGTCAGCGCGTACTTCACGCAGGCCGGCAGATTGTCGCCGTTGATGGTGTTCCAGAAGGAGAGCAGCGCGGTGTGGATCTCCTTGGCGCGGGCGTGGTCGCCGCTCTGCACCGCGTTCCACAGGCTGACCGTCACCCCCGGAACGGCGGCGGGGTTGGCGGCGATGGTGCCGTGGGCTCCCAACGCGAAGGACGGGTAGAGCAGCGCATCGACGGCCGTCAGGACGATCTTGCCCGGAAGCCTGGCGTTGAGCAGGTCCGCCATCAGCTTGAGGTCGCCGGCGCTCTGCTTCACGCCGATCACCTGGTCCATGCCCTTCATGATCCGCACCAGCAACGGCGGCGGCAGGTAGTTCCAGGGAACGACGTTGTAGATGATGATCGGGAAGGCGGTGGCCGATGCCAACGCCTCGAAATGGGCGTAGGTGGCGTCCTCGTCCGGCTTGAAGACGTAGTGGACCGGCGTCACCTGCAGGGCGGCGACCGGCAGATGGGCCATCGCCTTCGCCTTGGCGATGGCGTCGCGCGTGCTGTTCACGATGATGCCGGCAACCACCGGAACGGCGCCGTTCACCTCCTCGATGCAGACGCCCACCAGACGGACCAGCTCCTCCGTCGAGAGCGTGTGCCCCTCGCCCGTGCTGCCGCCCACGCAGAGGCCGTTCACCCCCTTCGTGAGCATGAAGCGGACTTCGGCCCGATAGGCGGCCTCGTCGATCTCGCCATCGGCCGTGAACGGCGTGACGAGCGGAGGAATGATGCCGGTCAAGGATTCGGACATTGGGTGCGTTCTCCAGTTAATCCCACTATGTGGGTTTCATGCTGTCCCACTATGCGGGCTATAACCGCCGTACGAGCCGCTGTCAACACGATTGATGTGTCATAAATCCGCTTGACCATCATTCCGCATTATAGGATAGTCACTTCATATATCCCGTATTGTGGGATCAAACTCATCGAAAACAAGCAAGCGGAGGAAACAGTGGGACCTTCGATGGTGTCCGGTTGGAAGGCTGCGCTTTCGGTCGCGGCCTTTGTCGCGACCGCCACGGCGTGGTCCGTCCCGACGATGGCGGCATGGCCGGAACGGCCGGTCACCCTGATCGTCATCGCCGGGGCGGGCGGCGGCAGCGACTTCACGATGCGGCTGCTGGCGCGCGAACTCGAAGCGCGGACGGGGCAGCCCTTCACCGTGGTGAACCAGGCACAGGGCGGCGGCGTGGTCGGCATGACCACCTACGTGAAGGCCAGGCCGGACGGCTACACGCTGGGTCAGCTTTCGCCTTTCGCGCAGTACCGCCTTCTCGGACAGGCGGACTTCACCGCGGCCAGCTATTCGCCGGTCGCACAGTTCAACGCCGACCCGGCCGCGATCCATGTCGCCAAGGGTTCCCGCTTCCAGGGCGTGCCGGACATCATCGCCGCCCTGAAAAAGGACCCTGGCAGCCTGAAGATCTCCTGCGGCGGCACCTGCAACGCGAGTTGGGACATCCCCTTCGTCTCGCTGCTGCTCGACCAGGGCGTGGACGTGTCCAAGGTCAACCTGATCCCGGCGCCCGGTTCCGCGGCCGGCCTTCAGGAGCTCGCGGCGGGCGGGGTCGACGTCGTCCTCTGCTCGCTGCCGGAGACCGACGCGCTCACGGCGGCCGGGCGGGTGCGCAGCGTCGGCGTCATGAGCGGGAAACGCCTCGACCGCTACCCGGCGGTTCCCACCGTCGGCGAGCAGGTGGGCCGGACCTACGAGGGCGGCACCTGGCGCGCGATCGCCGGTCCGGCCGGCATGGACCCGGCGCTGGTCGCCGCCATCGAGGACGCCGTGAAGGCCGCTTACGAAAGCGAACGCTTCCAGAAGGGAATGAAGGAGCGGGGCTTCGGTCTCCAGTGGCGCGGCAGTGCCGAGCTTGCCGCCTTCCTGAAGGAGCATGAGGCCATGACCGAGCGGGTGATCAACGCCGTCGGCTACAAGAAGTGACCAACGGGACCGGGCGGTGGCGGACTGCGGCCGATCCGCAACCGGAGCCTCCTGTTCCGAACCGCCTTGCCACGACAACCCGATGGGATTCGGACGCCGCAACGACGGCGCGCTCGATCGCCGCTGACCACGGCGGCCCACGGGACATGACAATCACCGGCACAACGCGATTCCACCGCGCGGGGCCGGGGTCGAAGGAGGAAACGGATGAAGAGCATCATCGCGGGCATCGTCCTGTCGCTGGCCGCGGTCTCCGCGCTGCCCGCGGCGGCGCAGGAACACACCCTCAAATACTCGTTCGCCGACGTGGACCAGCCGTCCGAGAATGCAGCCGCCGCGCATGCCTACGTCTTCAAGGACACGCTGGAGCGGTTGACCGGCGGACGGATGAAGGTCGACCTCTTTCCCAACGCTCAGCTCGGCGACGCCAAGTCGATGGCGCAGCAGATCCGTCGCGGCACGATCGGCGTGGCCAGCTTCTCGTCGGGGGTGTTCGCGTCCCTCTACTACCCGAAGCTGGGCGTGATCGATCTGCCCTTCCTCTACACGACCCGTGCGAACATGGTCGAGGTGCTGTCCACCGAAAACGACTATGTCCGGAACTTGCTGGACACGATCGCGAAGGAGACCGGGGTCCGGATTCTCGGCTTCGAGCCCTACGGGTTCCGCAACTTCACCACCGCGGCCAAGCCCGTTCAGGGACCCGGCGATCTGAAGGGCCTGAAGATGCGGACGCAGGAGATCGTCCCGCACCAGGAGATGATGCGTTCGCTCGGTGCCACCCCGACACCCATTCCCTTCATGGAGCTCTACAGCAGCCTGCAGACCGGCGTGGTGGACGGGCAGGAGAACCCGCTGGCGACGATCCTGCAGCAGAAATACTTCCAGGTGCAGAAGCACCTGACGCTGTCCGGTCATCTGATGACGATCGCCGGCATCTTCGTGAACGAGAAATGGTACCAGGGACTGCCGGCGGACCTGCGGCAGGCGGTCCTGACCGCGCACCGGGAAGCCTCGCTGGCCTATGCCGGCATCGGCGCCGTCCAGGATGTGGTCGCGCTGAAGACGCTGCAACAGCAGGGCATGCAGGTGTACACCCCGACGCCCGGGCAGCTCGAAGGCTTCCGCAAGGCGACCACCACCGCCGTGCGCGGCTGGGCCGAGAAGGAATACGGCAAGGAGTTCGTTGACGGCTTCTTCGCCCACGTCGCCAAGGTCTCCCGCTGACGACCACTGGCAGGGCCGGCACCACCACGTGCCGCCCTCCGGTACGGAGACACACCCCCATGTCCACGCTGCACACCGTTTACCGCTTCGCCGACCGGCTCGTCTTCTGGACGACCGCCCTTCTCACCGGCGCCATCCTGTTGCTCATGTCCGTTCTGGTCATCCACATGGTGGTTGCCCGCTACGTGCTGCACGCGCCGATCTTCTGGGGCGAGGAATGCGCACGGCTCCTCATGTTCTTTCTGGTGCTGATCGGCAGTGCGGTGTCGCTGCGGCTCGACCAGCACCCCCGACTGACGCTGATCGCGGACCTGCTGCCGCTCCCGCTGCGTCGTTCCCTGCGCGTCCTGGTCGATGCCGCGGTCATCGGGACGCTGCTCGTCCTGCTTTTGCACGGCGTCGATCTCGCGCTGGAAGAGGCCATCATGCGCACCCCGTCGCTCCGCATCTCCTATTTCTGGGTGTATCTCGCCTATCCCGTCGGCGCGTTCCTCGCGCTGCTCCAGCTTGCCGGAAGTTACCTGCAGCCGCGGCTGACCGAAGGGTTCGGCGGGGAGGCGGCCGGTCCATGATCAGCCCCCTCACCGTTCTCATCATCACCTTCGTCCTGCTGATGGTCAGCGGCATGCCGCTGTCCTTCTCGATGCTGGCGAGCACCATCGTCTACTTTCTTGTCGTCGGAGAGCCCCTGTACCTGGTGGTCCAGCAGTTCTTCATCGGCATCGACAGCTTCACGCTGCTCGCCATCCCCTTCTTCATGCTTGCGGGCGACCTGATGGTGGTGTCCGGCACGGCGGAGAAGATGCTCGCCTTTTCCAACGTCGTCGTCGGCCGCTTCCGCGGCGGCGTCGGTTACGTGACCATCGTGTCCAGCATGCTGTTCGGCGGCTGTTCCGGATCGGCGATTTCGGAGATCGCCGGTCTCGGGCGCATGCAGGTTAGGATGATGGAGCGCGGCGGCTTCAGCCGTCCCTTCAGCACCGCGCTGGCGGTCGCCGCCTCCATCAAGGGCGCCATCATCCCGCCGAGCATTCCCATGGTGCTGGTCGGTGCCATCACCGGCACCTCCATCGGCGGGCTGCTCGTGGGCGGGGCGGTGCCCGGCGTGATGGTGGCGATCGCCATGGCCATCGTCATCTTCGTCACCTCCCGCCGTATGGAGCCGGCGCGCAGCGAACCGCTGGCATTCCGCCCCCTCGTCAGGATCATGGCGGATTCCCTGCCGTTCCTGGCCATGCCCTTCATCATCCTCGGCGGCATCCTGTCCGGCGTCTTCACCCCCACGGAGGCGGCGGCGGGCGCCGTCGGCTACGGCTTCATCCTGCTCGCGCTCAGCCGGCGGCGCGGCATCGACGCCGCAACCATCCTCCACCTCCTCATCCGCAGCGGCGCGCTTGCCGCGGCGGTCCTCCTGCTGTCCGGCGCCTCCAGCGTCTTCTCCTGGGTGCTGGCGGCGGAGAAGGTGCCCGACCTGATCGCCGCCACCATCTTCGGCTTCACCGACAACCGCTACGTCATCCTGTTCATCATCAACCTGTTCCTGCTGGTGTGGGGGCTGGTGATGGACATGCTGCCGGCGATCTTCATCATCGTGCCGATGCTGATGCCGCTGGTGGTGAAGCTGGGCGTCGACCCCATCCATTTCGGCGTGGTCGTCGTCTTCAACCTGGTGATCGGCCTCATCACCCCGCCCTACGGGGCCGCGCTGTTCACCGGGTCGATCGTCACCGGCGTTCCCCTGGAACGCATCGTCCGCAGCATGGGACCCTTCATGATCGCGGCCGTCGCGGTGCTGATGATCATCACCTACATTCCCGCCACCGTGCTGACGCTCCCGCGTCTGTTCGGCCTTGACTGACGAGCGAGACCGCCATGTCCCCGATCCAGCCCCCACCGGACCGCACCCCCCTCGCCCCCGACACGCTGCATCGCCTCGCCGCGATCGTCGGCGGCAAGGTCTCGACCCGGCCGGCCGATCTCACCGTTCACGGGCAGGGCGAGTGCTACCACCCATCGATGCCGCCCGATGTCGTCTGCTTTCCCGGCACCACGGCGGAGGTCGCCGCGGTGGTGAAACTCGCCCGGGAAACCGGCACGCCCATCGTGCCGTTCGGCGCGGGCACGTCGCTCGAGGGGCACACCGCCGCCATGCGCGGCGGCATCTGCATCGATCTCGGCCGCATGAACGTGATCCTGGATGTCAGGCCGGAGGACATGGACGTCACCGTCCAGGCCGGTGTGACGCGCAAGCAGCTCAACAGCCACATCCGCGACACCGGCCTGTTCTTTCCGGTCGACCCCGGTGCCGACGCGACGCTCGGCGGGATGGCCGCCACCCGCGCATCCGGAACCAACGCCGTGCGCTACGGGACCATGCGGGAGAATGTGCTGGCCCTGACCGTGGTGCTTCCGGACGGCAGCATCGTCAAGACGGCGAACCGGGCCCGCAAATCCTCCGCCGGCTACGACCTGACGCGGCTGTTCGTCGGCTCCGAAGGCACGCTCGGCGTCATCACCGAGGTGACGCTGCGTCTGCACGGGATCCCGGAGGCCGTGACGGCGGCGGTCTGCTCCTTCCCCGACGCCGCAAGCGCGGTGACGACGGCCATCCAGGTCATACAGTCCGGCATACCGGTCGCGCGCGTGGAGTTCGTGGACGCGGTGGGGATCGTCGCCGTGAACCGCTTCGCCGGTCTCGACTACCCGGAGACGCCGGCGCTGTTCTTCGAGTTCCACGGATCGGACGCCGGTGTCAGGGAGCAGGCGGCACGAACCGGCGAGATCGCGGTGGAGAATGGCGGCTCCGCCTTCGCCTGGGCCGCCGGGGCGGAGGAACGGAGCCGGCTCTGGCAGGCCCGGCACGATTTCCACTACGCCGTCATGGCGCTGCGGCCGGGCGCGCGGATCTGGGGCACCGACGTGTGCGTTCCCATTTCCAGGCTGGTGGAGTGCATCGGGCTGGCCAGGTCGGACGCCGCGGCGGCGCCGTTCCCCGTCGCGGCACTCGGTCACGTCGGAGACGGGAACTTCCACATGAGCTACGTCATCGATCCGGACTCGGCGGCGGAGCGGCGGATGGCCGAGGAGTTCTCGACCAGGCTGGGCCTCCACGCGATCGCGCTCGGCGGCACCTGCACCGGTGAGCACGGAATCGGCTACGGCAAGGTCAAGTTCATGGTGCCGGAATTCGGTGAGGAGGCGGTCGCGCTGATGCGCACGCTGAAATCCGCGATTGACCCGGCCGGGCTCTTCAACCCCGGCAAGATCATTCCGCCGGCATGATCGTCCGCCGCCCGGTGGCCCGTCCGGCACCGGGCGGCGGCCGGTGCCGGGTGGATGGTGCCGGACAAACCGTGCGTCAGAGCGGCAGGTCGAGCATCGCCTTGTCGATGCCGGCCTTCTGCGCGTCGCTGACCGGCTGCATCGGCGCCCGCGGGTGGAAGAAGCCGAGGCCCTGCCGGTGCTGGATGTACTTCACACAGGCCGGGAGATTGTCATGGTACAGGCTGTTCCACAGCGCGTTCAGGCGCTTGTGGATGTCGAGCGCGGTGGCGTGGTCGCCGCGCCGCACCGCGTCCCACAGCTTGACGCACACGCCCGGCACCGCGGCGGTCAGCGCCGTGATGGCGCCGTGGGCGCCGAGCGCGAAGGACGGGTACAACAGGGCATCGATGCCTGACAGCACCACATTGCCCGGACCGGCGCCGAGCAGCAGATCCGAGACCGATTTGAGATCCCCGGAGCTTTGCTTCATGCCGACCACGCCCGGCACCTCGCGCATGATCCGCAGCATCAGGTCGGAACTGAGATAGTTCCAGGGGATGACGTTGTAGATCAGGATGGGAATGCCCGTCTCGTCGTAGACGGTGCGGAAATGCTGCACCGTTCCCTCGGCGTCGGGCTTGAACAGATAGTGCACCGGCGTGATCTGGGTGGCGGCGATGTTCATCCCCTCCAGCATGTGGATGCGGTCGATCGCCTCCTGCGTGCTGTTGACGATGAGGCCGGCCAGGAAGGGCACGCGACCGGCGGTGGCGTCATGGGCGGCCCGCATGACCGCCGCGAACTCGGTGCGTTCCAGCGTGTGGCCCTCGCCGGTGCTGCCGCCGACCACGACACCGCCGACACCGTTGGCGATCATGAAATCGATCTGCTCCTTGAGCGCTGAAAGCTCCACACGGCCGCGGCTGTCGAAGGGCATCGTCACCGGCGGCAGAATGCCGGACAGCGTCGCGCGCGCATCCAGCGAAGCGGGGTTGGGCATCATTTCCTCCAGAGGGGTTTTGGCACCGACGGTCCGGCCGCGGCGGCCGGACCCGATGGCGAGGGGCAGCCTGCCACGACCCGGCGATCCCGTCAAATGGGTCTATATCCCGAATTTCGGAATTCAAGACTTGAACCATCTCCCAACCGGCGCGAAGCGCGGCGAAGGCAGCGTTATTCGCCGTGAGTGCATCAGCAACGCGCGATGCGCAGATCGAGCCGCTTGACATTGTTTGTTTGGCGCACCTATGGTCGTTCACGGATTTCTATCCCGGATACAGGGACATCCGGACCGGACGGCGACGCCGGGGACGGACCAGCTCAGGACGTGCGACGATGAGAAAACTGATCAACAGCCCCGCGGATTATGTGGGCGAGGCCCTGGATGGGCTGTGCGCGGCCTTCGACGGCTACGCGCGCACCGGGCGTGACGGCCGCGTCGTCGTCCGCCGCGGCGGCGCGGAGCGTGGCAAGGTCGGCGTGGTGACCGGTGGCGGCTTCGGCCACCTGCCGGTGTTCGCCGGCTATGTGGGCGACGGCCTGCTGAGCGCCTGCGCGGTGGGCGACGTGTTTGCCGGCCCGCCGGCGGACGTCTGCGCCGACAGCATCCGCGCCGCGGACGGCGGCGCCGGCGTGCTGTGCGTGCTCGGCAATTACGGCGGCGACCGCATGAGCTTCGGCCTCGCCTGCGACGAGGTGGAATTCGACGGCATCGTGACGCGCACCGAAATCGTCGCCGACGACGTGGCGAGCGCCCCACCCGCGGAGGCGGCCAAGCGCCGCGGCGTGGCCGGGATGGTCTTCGCCTTCAAGGCCGCCGGCGCCATGGCGGACACCGGCGCACCGCTCGACGCGGTCGCGGCGGTCGCCCGCCGCACGGCCGCGGCCACCCGCTCCATCGGTGTGGCGCTCGGCGCCTGCCTGATTCCCGGCGCCGCGGCCCCCGGCTTCGGTCTGGGCGAGGGCGAGATGGAGATCGGCATGGGCATCCACGGCGAGCCCGGCATCGAACGCCGCCCGCTCGCAGCCGCCGACACGGTCACCGACGCCATGCTCGACCGGCTGCTGGAGGACACAGCACTGCCCGCCGGGGGCCGGGTGGCGGTGCTGGTGAACAGCCTGGGCGCCACCCCCCTGGAGGAACTGCTGATCGTCTACCGCCGCGCCGCCGCCCGCCTGGCGGAGGCTGGTCTGGAGATCGCGCACCGGCGTGTCGGCCATTACGCCACGTCGATGGAAATGGCGGGCTGCTCGATCTCGCTGTGCGCGCTCGACCCGGAACTGGAGCGGCTGCTGGCCGGCCCCACCGGCTGCCCCTTCTGGCGGAGCTGAGCCATGCTCACCAGCCCCGCCATCGCGGAGTTCCTGGACCGTGCCGTGCAGCGTCTCCCCGGAATCCGCGACCAGCTGAACGAGGCCGATTCCCGGCTCGGCGACGGCGACACCGGCATGACCGTCGCCCGTGTGATGGAGGCGATGCGCGCCGCGTCCGTCGGGCTTCCGGCCGACACCGGCCAGGCGCTGGCCGTGGTCGCGCGCGCCGCGTCCCAGGCCAGCGGCTCCAGCCTCGCCTCGGTCGTCACCATCGGGCTGATGGCCGCGGCGAAGACGGCCCGCGGGCGCGAGACGGTGGATCGGGCCGGCGTCGCCGCGCTGTTGCAGGTCGCCATCGACGCCATCACCGCGCGCTCCGGCGCCGGCCTCGGCGACAAGACCGTCCTCGACTCCCTCGACGCCATCCGGGCCGAACTCGCCGGACACGACCCCGCGGCCCCGGACACCGGAACCGGTGTCGCAGCCCCGGACACCGGGACCGGTGTCGCGGCCGACGCCGCCCGCCGCGCTCTCTGCGCCTTCCGCGACCGTCCGTCGAAACTCGGGCGCGCGCGGGTCTACGGAGACCGCTCCATCGGGTTCGACGATCCCGGAATGCTCGCCGCGTGCCTCATCCTCGATGCGGCCGCCGGCCGCTGACCCCGCGCTGATCAGGAGGCCGGCGGAACCGGCCCGGAACCAAGGAGGGAAACGACCCATGACGACGCTTCGCCGCAGAACCACGCTCGCCGCGGCTTTCGCCGCCGCACTCGCCATCGCCCTCCCCGTCACGGGTGCCGCGGCGGCCTGGCCGGAACGGCCCATAACCCTGATCATCCCGTGGGGTGCGGGCGGCGGCACCGACGGAACCGGCCGCATCCTGGCGAAGATGATGGAGGACCGGCTGGGCCAACCCATCAACGTCGTCAACCGCACCGGCGGCGGCAGCACCATCGGCCATGGCGAGATCGCCAGGGCCAAGCCGGACGGCTACACGCTCGGCATCATCACGACCGAGCTGTCGATGTTCCATTGGCGCGGCCAATCGACGCTGAGCCACAAGGACTACACGCTGATCGGCCTGTTCAACGCCGACCCCTCGTCGATCCACGTCAACGCCGCGTCGCCGCACAAGGATCTCAGGTCCCTGGCCGAGGCGATCAAGGCGAACCCGCGCTCCATCAAGGCCGGTGGTGCCAACCAGGGCGGTGTCAACCACCTGTCCTATGTCGGGCTGGTGCAAGCGGTCGGTGCGGCCGGCGACCAGGCCTTCTGGATTCCGTCGGAAGGGGCGGCCCCGGCGCTGCAGCTCCTCGCCTCCGGGGCGATCGATGCGGCCGTCGTGCAGATGTCGGAGACGCGGTCCCTGGCCGAGGCGGGCAAGATCCGCCCTCTCGCCGTGATGGGTGGACGGCGCGATCCGAACTTCCCGGATGTGCCCACCGTCAAGGAGGCGATCGGCATCGATTTCACCGCCACCGGCTGGCGCGGGCTCGGCGGGCCGAAGGGGCTTCCCGCGGATGTCACCGCGACGCTCGCCTCGGTGATGGAGGCGGTCGTCTCCAGCGCCGAATTCAAGGAGTTCATGGGCAAGCGCCTGTACGGCGTCGAATGGAAGGGGCCGGCCGATTTCGCGGCGTTCCTGGCCGAGCGCGACGAGAGCTTCGGCGCGGCCATGAAGGCCGCCGGTCTCGCCAAGTGAACCGCGAACGGGAATGATCCGATGAAGACCGGCGACGCCGTCATCGGCGCGATCGTCCTTGCCGCCGGCGTCGCCATCGTCGCGGGTGCCGCCAGCCTGCCGCCGATGATCGGACAGATCGTCGGTCCTGGCTTGTTTCCGACGGTGATCGGCGCCTCCATGGTCGCTCTTTCACTGCCGTTGCTCGCGCGCGGTCTGCGCGCGCCCCGCACGGCACCGGGAACGGAGCCGGGGCCGGACGCGATCGGGACGCCCCCGGACGCCGCCGCGGTCCCGGGGCGCGACCGCAACAGCCGGTGGGCGGTTCCGGTGATCCTGGGTGGGCTGGCGCTCTATCTGCCATTGCTCGACATCGTCGGCTTCCGGGTGCTGACGGTGCTGTACGTGGTGGCGGTGATCCGCGCTGCCGGCGGCTCCCTGCCCGGCGCCATGCTGTTCGGTACGGCGATCACGCTGGCGGTCGATTACGGATTCACCCGCGGGCTGGGCGTGCCTCTGCCGCCCGGCGCGCTTCCGCTGGTCGGAGGCTAGGAATGGACGCCGTGCTTCAGGCCCTGCAGATGGTGGGCACGCCCACCACCATCGCGGTCATCCTGCTGTCCTCGCTGTTCGGGCTGTTCGTCGGCGCCATTCCCGGCCTCACGGCGACCATGGCGACGGCGCTGCTGGTGCCGGTCACCTTCTTCATGGACCCGGTACCGGCCATCGCCGCCATCGTCGCCTGCACCGCGATGGCGATCACCGCCGGCGACATCCCCGGCTGCCTGCTGCGCATACCCGGCACCCCGGCCTCGGCGGCCTACACCGACGAGGCCTACGCCATGACCCGCAAGGGACAGGGGGAGCTGGCGCTCGGCGTCTCGATCATGTCCTCCACGATTGGCGGGCTGTTCGGCTTCGTGGTGCTGGCGTTCACCGCTCCCCTGCTGGCCGACGTCGCCCTGCAATTCTCGAGCTTCGAGTATTTCTGGTTGGCGGTGCTCGGCCTGACCTCCGCCGCCTTCATCAGCGCCGGGGACCGGATCAAGGGCGTGCTGTCGCTGCTGATCGGGCTGTTCATCGCCACCGTCGGCATGGACCCGTTGACGGGCTCCGCGCGCTTCACCTTGGGCAGCGAGGAACTGGCGGGGGGCATCAGCTTCGTGCCGGCGATGATCGGCATGTTCGCCCTGTCGGAGATCATGCGCACGGCCGGCACCCCGTTCGATGCGGGCGGCATCGCGGGGCGCGTGACCGGCAACCCCTTCCGCGGCGTAGGCGCGGCGCTCGGCACCTACAAGGCCGGTCTGGTCCGCGGCTCGCTGGTCGGAACGGTCATCGGCGCTCTGCCGGGGGCGGGTGGCGACATCGCGGCCTGGATTTCCTACGCCATGAGCCGCCGCTTCTCCAGGACACCGGAGAGGTTCGGCACCGGCCATGTCGAAGGGCTGGTGGAGGCCGGTGCGTCCAACAACAGCGCACTCAGCGCGGCGTGGGTCCCGGCCATGGTGTTCGGGATTCCCGGCGATGCCGTCACCGCGATCGCCATCGGTGTGCTCTACATGAAGGGGATGAATCCCGGCCCTACCCTGTTCACCGCCAACCCCCAGAATCTCTACGCCGTGTGGACCGTGTTCGTCATCGCCAACCTGCTGATGATCCCCTTCGGCTGGCTGGCGGTGCGCGCGGCCCGCGGCATCTTCCAGGTGCCGCGGCCGCATCTGATGGCCACCATCCTGCTGTTCTGCATCGTCGGTTCCTTCGCCATCAACAACACCGTCTTCGGCGTCGGGATCATGCTGGCCATGGGTGTCCTGGCCTATGCTCTGGAAGCCAACGGCTTTCCGATCGCCCCGGTGATCCTGGGCATCGTCATGGGGCCGCTGATCGAGACGAACCTGCTCACCTCCATGATGATCACGCAGGGCGACGTGCTCGGGCTCTTCTCCCGCCCGATCGCGGCGGTCCTCGGTGTGGCGACGCTCGCGATCTGGACGATACCCCTGGCTCTCATGGGCATGCGGGCGCTGCGCAACCATCCGGCGGTGGGTCGCGGCAGGACGGGCAACCGGACCCGCGACGCTTGACATGCGTTGGCGCCCCCTTATTTTCCCGGAATGCGGGATTTATCAGCGATGACGGACAACAGCACCATGGACCTGCCGAACCGGCGCCATTCCGATGAGAACCTGAAATCGCTGGTCAAGGTGGTGCGCGTGCTGGAATGCTTCTCGACCATGGACCGTTCCCTGTCGCTCGCCGAGATCTGCCAGCGCACCGGATTCCCGCGCAGCACCACCCACCGGCTGCTGTCCTCCATGCGCGAGGTGGGCTTTCTGGACCAGGACCGGGAACGCGACCGCTACCGGCTGGGGCTCAAGCTGTTCGAGTTCGGGAACGTCGTGCTCGCCAACATGGACCTGCACCGGGAGGCCCGGCCTTATGTCGAGACGCTCGGCCGGATCAGCGGGCAGAGCGTGCATCTGGCGGTGTTCGACGGCCGGCAGGCCATCGTGATCCACCGCCACGATCCGTCGCCCGACAGCGGTACGTCGCCCAACTTCATCGAGGCGGCACCGGTCCATTGCACCAGCGTGGGCAAGGCGATCCTGGCCTTCCAGCCGGATCCGGTGATCGAACGGATCATCGATGGCGGGCTGAAGCGGTTCACCGAGAACACGATCGCCGAGCCGGATCGGCTGCGCGAGGAGCTGGCGCTCATCCGCGAGCGCGGCTATTCCGTCGATAACGCGGAACACCAGCCGGGGCTGCGCTGCGTCGGGGCCCCCATCCGCGATTCCGCCGGCCGGGTCTTCGCCGGCATCAGCGTGAGCGGCGCTGCCTGGCGCCTGCCGGTCGCCGAGGTGGAGAACCTCTCCAAGATCGTCATGCACCACGCGGCGGCGATCTCGACCAGCCTGGGCTACCGGGGCTGAGGGCCGGGGCGCACCGATGGCGCGAGGGGCGCCGCCATGACAGGCTGCCGGTCGAACAGCCGCTGGTTGATCACGTCGGTGCGGCCACCCCGCTGGCGTTTCCCCGGCTCCTGCCGGTCACATCCGGCACGACGATGCGCGACACCGACGAGCCACCGCTGATCGGGGGCCGGGTGGGGAGACGAACGGAGCAGCCGCGGCCGGATGGACCATCGTCGCGCCGAACTCCGCGGCGGACACCGCCCGGCGGAACACCGCGAACAATTCCCGCCCGTTCCCGGAGGCGGAAGCGGAGGCGACGCCGGCGCGGTGACAGCGGAACGCGCGGCTAGGCTGCCGGTGGCCGGTATGGCAAGGTCGCCGCGCCCACCGCGAGGTGGGCGCACCGCACCCCTGCCCGAGACCGGATGAACCGACGTGCCTGATGCAACCCGCTTCGACCTGACGGCCGTCGTCCTGTCCACCTTCGGCGGGGAGGTGCGGGTCGCAACCACGGCGGCGGGCTGGGAGCCGCCGGAGCTGGCGCCCACCCAACACCGGCCGCCGTCGCACCGCGACGGGCTGCCGACCCGCGCCTTCGATCCGGACGCGCACCGCACCTTGCAGGAGGCTGTGCGCGCCATGGCTGACAGCGACCATGGACTGCGGCTCGGCTATGTCGAGCAGCTCTATACCTTCGCCGACCGGGGCCGCGATCCGCGGGAGTTGTTCGGGGGGCCACGGGCGGTCGCGGTCGGCTACCTGGCGCTGGTGCGCGAGGCGGGGCAGGGAACACCGGACGGCATCGTGTGGCGCGACGTTTATGAGCACCTGCCCTGGGAGGACCGCAGGACCGGAGTGCCGGTGATCCTCGGCAACGTCGTCGCCCCCGCGCTGGACCGCTGGGTTGCCGGGGCCGACAGTGAAGGGCTGGCCGTTCGCCGACGCGAGCGGGTCGAGCTGGCCTTTCCCGGTGCCGAAGGGTCCTGGGATCCCGTCCGCGTGCTGGAGCGGTACGAGCTGCTCTACGAGGCGGGGCTTCTGGTGGAAGCGGGGCGTGACCGGGCGCTCGCCGAAATCGCCGGCGGTGGAAGCGGGGCGCCGTTCGGCCCGATGCCGGCGGCCCTTGGACGACCGATGGCCGGGGACGCGCGCCGTTTCCTGGCGACGGCGCTGGAGCGTCTGCGCGGCAAGCTGCGCTACCGCCCCGTGGTGTTCGAGCTGGTGCCGCCGGCCTTCACCCTCAACCATGTGCAGAAGGTCGTGGAGGCACTGACCGGCACACGGCTGCACAAGCAGAACTTCCGCCGTCTGCTGCTGTCCGGCGGACTCGTCGAGCCGACCGGGCGGATGGACACCCAGACGGGTGGGCGGCCGGCCGAGCTCTTCCGGTTCGGCCGCGAGGCGATCCACGAGCGCACAAGCTCCCGGCGGGGCGAGATCCCGGAATCCTGAAAAGCGGCACGGCAAACCGGTTGACCGCCGTGCGCGGCCATATATACTCATGATGAGTAAAATAGCTTAAACTCAGATGGAGTTTAATGGCCCAATGACCGGGATGCCTGCGCTTGGCCGCGAAACCGCCCTCCCCGCCGCCCTGCCGGATCGTCGCGAACGTCTCGCCCGCGTCATCCCGCCCATGGAGTGGCCTGTCCACGAGCCCCTGATCCAGGCGATCGAAGCGCTCAAACGCGAACGCAACGCCGTCGTCCTGGCGCACAATTATCAACGGCCGGAGATCTTCCACGGCGTGGCGGACATCGTCGGGGACAGCCTGGCCCTGGCGCGGCGGGCGGCGGAGGTGGATGCCGCGGTGATCGTCATGGCCGGGGTCCGCTTCATGGCGGAAACGGTGAAGCTCCTGAACCCGGAGCGGACCGTGCTGCTGCCCGACCGCGAGGCCGGCTGCTCGCTGGCCTCGTCGATCACCGCCGAGGATGTGAGGGCGCTGCGGGCGCGCCATCCCGGCGTTCCGGTGGTCGCCTACGTCAACACCTCGGCGGCGGTGAAGGCGGAGGTGGACATCTGCTGCACGTCCGGCAACGCGGTGGAGGTGGTGGAGTCGCTCGGGGTGCCGCGGGTGCTGATGATCCCGGACGAGTATCTGGCGCGCCACGTCGCCTCGCGCACCTCCGTCGAGGTGATCGCCTGGACCGGACATTGCGAGGTGCACGAGCGCTTCACCGGGGCGGAGATCCGGGCGTACCGCGAGGGCTTCGACGGGCTGGCGGTCGTCGCGCACCCGGAATGTCCCCCCGACGTGCTGGCGGAGGCGGACGTGGTCGGCTCCACCCAGCGCATGCAGGATTTCGTCGCCGCCAACCGGCCGCGCCGGGTGCTGTTGGTGACGGAGTGCTCGATGAGCGACAACCTCGCCGCCCTGTTCCCCGACGTCGAGTTCGTCCGCCCGTGCAACCTGTGCCCGCACATGCGGCTGATCTCGCTCGCCAACATCCTGGAAAGCCTGCGCCGGTTGGAGCCGCGCATCGACATCGAGCCCGCCCTTGCCGCACGGGCCCGCCTCTCGGTCGAGCGCATGCTCGCCGTCCGCCCGCGGTGACGTCATGCCAGACCTTCGCGACACGCCGGCCGTCGTCGTGGGCTCGGGCGTGGCGGGGCTCAGCGCGGCGCTGGCCCTTGCCCCGATGGGCGTCACCGTCCTGACCAAGACCACCGGGCCGGCCGGCGGATCGAGCCTGCACGCCCAGGGCGGCGTGGCGGCCGCGCTCGGCCCCGACGACACGCCGGCCCTGCACGCCGCGGACACGGTGGCCGCCGGGGCCGGGCTCGTCGATCCTGACATGGCCCACCTGCTTGCGGCCGCCGGGGCCGAGCGGATCCGCGCCCTGATCGCCGACGGTTTTCCGGCCGACCGGGATGCGCAGGGACGGCTGCTTCTCGGCCGGGAGGCGGCGCACGGCCGCGACCGGATCCTGCATGCCGGTGGCGATGCGACGGGCCGGGCGCTGCACGCGTTCCTGCTCGGCATCGCCGTGCGGACACCGGGGATCACGATCGTGCCGGACGCGGTCGCCGTCGACCTGATGGTGCGCGGCGGCCATGTCCGCGGTGTGCTGACGCACGGAGCGGACGGCTGGACGGTCCACCGGACGCCGCGCGTGGTGCTGGCGACGGGCGGAATCGGCGCGCTGTTCGCACGGACGACGAACCCGCCGGAGGTGACGGGCGACGGCCTTGCCATGGCCGCGCGCGCCGGCGCGCGCCTTGCCGACCTCGAATTCATACAGTTCCACCCGACGGTGCTGGACGCCGGGGACGACCCGGCACCGCTCCTGACCGAGGCGTTGCGGGGGGCGGGGGCCCGGCTGGTGGACGCGGAGGGCCGTGTCTTCATGGCCGAGGAGCACCCGCAGGCCGACCTCGCCCCGCGCGACGTGGTGGCCCGTGCCGTGCATAGCCGCCGGGCCGCCGGGAAGGCCGTCTTCCTCGACGTCCGCCCGGCGCTGGCGGGCGGTGCCGGGCGCTTTCCGACGCTGCTGAAGACCTGCGCCGCAGCGGGTCTCGATCCCTGGAGCGACCTCCTCCCCGTGGTTCCGGCCGCGCATTTCCACATGGGCGGGATCGCGGCCGACGCTGACGGCCGGAGCAGCGTCATGGGCCTCTGGGCCTGTGGCGAAGCGGCGCGAACCGGCGTTCACGGCGCCAACCGGCTTGCCAGCAACTCGCTTCTCGAAGGCCTCGTCTTCGGGAACCGCGCCGGCCGCGACGCAGCGGCGGCGGCGGCGCCTACGCCGGACGACGGTCTCCCGACCGATCCGCCGCCGGTACCGGTCGCCGCCGCGGCGGGCCGGGTCACGGGCATCATCGCCGATCTCCGCCGCCTCATGCAGGACCATGTCGGCATCGAGCGCGACGCGGCGGGGCTCGCCCATGCGGCCGACCGCATCGACGCCCTGACGGCGGCGTTCGCCGGCTTGCCGGCGGAGCGGCGCCGGCGCCACGACCCGGCCATCCTTCGGACCTGGGCGGAGGCCGGCAACCGCCTGACCGTCGCGGCGCTCATCGTCCGCGCGGCCGCCGCCCGGCGGCGAAGCAGCGGTGCCCACCGCCGCACCGACGAGCCGCCCCATCCCCACCACCCCGACGAAGGAATGCCCGCATGCCGAATCCCTTGATTCTCGACGAGATCGTCCGCCGCGCGCTCCAGGAGGACCTGGGCCTTGCCGGCGACCTGACCTCCAACGCCGTGATCCCGCCGGGAATCCGGCTGGAGGCCCGCCTCGTCGCCCGCCAGCCCGGCGTGATCGCCGGGGTCGAGGCGGCCTCCCTCGCGTTCCGGACACTCGATCCCGGTGCCGAGATCCGCGTCGCCGTGCCGGATGGCGGCCTTGCCGACGCAGGGGCCACCCTCGTCGACGTGCGTGGGGACGCGCGCGCCCTGCTCACCGCCGAGCGAACCGCGCTGAACCTGCTGTGCCACCTGTCCGGCGTGGCGACCGCGACGCGCGGTCTGGTGGACGCGGTCGCCGGCACGCGCTCGCGCATCGTCTGCACGCGCAAGACCACGCCCGGACTGCGCGCCCTGGAGAAGCAGGCCGTCCGGCTCGGCGGCGGCCACAACCACCGCTTCGGTCTCGGCGATGGGATTCTCGTCAAGGACAACCACATCGCCGCGGCCGGCGGGATCGCGCCCGCGGTGGAGCGCGTGCGGGCCGCCGTCGGCCACATGGTCAAGGTGGAGGTCGAGGTGGACAGCCTCGACCAGCTCGCGACCGTCCTGGCCCTGCCGGTCGATGCGGTGCTGCTGGACAACATGCCTCCCGACCTGTTGCGCCGGGCGGTCGCGATGGTCGACGGCCGCATGGTGACGGAAGCGTCGGGAACCGTGGGCCCGAAGACCGTCCGCGCGGTGGCGGAGACCGGCGTGGACATCATCTCGGCCGGCTGGATCACCCACAGCGCGCCGATCCTCGACATCGGCATGGACGTGTGACGCGAGCCCGCCGGGCCGGATACCCAATACGGCGCCGCGGCCATTCCGGCTGGAGCTCCGGCTCTGGCGCATGGGTCGGTTGGGGAATGGTCGGGTTTCGCCGGTCGGCGCTTCATGCAGAGTGGGGCGGCGGTGTCGCGTTGCCAGGACCAGACCGCGGGACGGTGGAGGATGCGATGGTGAAGACGGCCGTGGCGCTGCGCCACATCCATTTCGAGGATCTGGGGAGTTTCGGCCCGGCACTGGCCGCGGCCGGCTACGAGGTCCGCCATCACGACGCGGTGGCGGGCGACCCCGCGGCGCTGGATCCGCTGGGTCCGGACCTGCTGGTCGTTCTGGGCGGGCCGGTCGGCGTGTACGAGACGGATGCCTATCCCTTCCTGGCGACCGAACGCGCCATGATCGCCCGGCGGCTGGCGGCGCGCCGGCCGACGCTCGGCATCTGCCTCGGCGCGCAGTTGATGGCGGCGGCGCTGGGCGCCGAGGTGCGGCCGACCGGCGTGAAGGAGATCGGCTTCGCGCCGCTCGTCCTCACCGATGCCGGGCGGCGCGGGCCGCTGCGCCATCTGGACGGCGTGCCGGTGCTGCACTGGCACGGCGACGCCTTCGCCATACCGGAAGGGGCGGAGGGGCTGGCGACGACGCCGCTCTGCGCCACCCAGGGCTTCGCCCTCGGCCCCACCATCCTTGGCCTCCAGTTCCATCCGGAGGCGGACGCCGAGGCGGGGCTGGAGCCCTGGCTGGTCGGCCACGCCTGCGAACTGGCGGCGGCCGGCATCGACCCGCGGACCTTGCGCGCCGACGCCGCCCGCTACGGGCGCGGGCTGCGGGAAGCCGCCACCGCGATGCTGTCGGCGTGGCTCGCCGGGCTGGAGGGGCGAGCGTGATGACCGACACCGACGCGGCTGGCATCGCGCAACGGCTCGATCAGGTCCGCGCCCGCATCGCGGACGCCGCCGCCCGCTCCGGCCGGCCGGCGGAGGCGGTGCGCCTCGTGCTCGTGACCAAGACCGTGGAACCGGAGCGGGTGCGCGCCGCCATCCGGGCCGGGCAGGCCGAGCTTGGCGAGAACAAGGTGCAGGAGGGTCGCCGCAAGGCCGAGGCGCTGGCCGGTGAGCCCGTGCGCTGGAGCATGATCGGCCATCTGCAGAGCAACAAGGTGAAGGACGCGCTGCGCTTCGCCGACGAGCTGCAGTCGCTCGACCGCGCGTCGCTGGCGGAAGCGCTGGACCGCCGGTTGCAGACGCTCGGGCGCGGGCTGGACGTGCTGGTGCAGGTGAACAGCTCCGGCGAGGCCAGCAAATACGGGCTGCCGCCCGAGGACGTGGCCGGCTTCCTGCGCCAGCTCACCGCGCACACCGCGTTGCGGCCGCGCGGCTTCATGACGCTCGCCCGCTTCACACCCGATCGCGAGGAGGTCCGCCGCTGCTTCCGGGTGCTGCGCGCCATCCGCGACCGCGCCATGGAAGAGGCGCCGCAAGGCACTGCGCTGGCTGACCTGTCCATGGGCATGTCGGGGGATTACGAGCTGGCCATCGAGGAGGGCGCCACCATCGTGCGCGTCGGGCAAGCGGTGTTCGGCCCCCGCCCGCTGCCTGATTCCCACTATTGGCCGGAGGCTGCGGCATGAGCCGGGTGGTGCGGGAGATCCCCTGCACCATCGGCGCGCCGGTGACCGCCGGCCAACCGCACGTCGTCGCCCCGGCCGCGATCGGCTCATGATTCCGTCGCACCGCCGCCGCCGGGAATGGTGGTCGGCGCGCGCGGCGGAGGGGGACGGCAGGCGGCTCGGGAGGCTGTCCGCCAGCCGGCCGGTCACGCCCCGTCGACCCAGCCCTGGAGCACCCGTTCCAGGTCGCTGGCCGACGCGCAGTGGACGACGGCGTGGCAGAGGCTGGCGTAGGCCGGCATCTCGCTGTCGCCGGTACCCCACAGCGCCGGTGGTTCCGGCGTCAGCCACAGCAGCCGGCGGCAGCGGCGGCGCAGCGTGGCCAGCGCCTCCAGCCCCGGGTCGCCGCCGTTGCCGCGGCCGTCGCCGAACACCAGCAGGGTCGTGCGACGGCCGAGCCGCAGGGTGCCGTCGCCGGCCACCTCGCGCAGCACCCCGCCGTAATCGGTGGGCATCAGCAGGCAGCGGTCGGCCGCGGCGGCCAGCGTGGCGTTGCCGGCCGTGCCCCGGCGCAGCGCCGCGGTCACGTCGATGGCGCTGCCGGAGAACAGCCGCGCCTCCACCGGGGCACCCGAGCGCGCCAGCCCGGCCAGGAGCGCCAGGAAGAAGCGCGTCGAGCGCGCCATGGAGCGGCTCGCGTCGCACAGCACCACGAGCCGCGCGTGCGACGGCTTCGGCACCGCGCGCGGAATGCTCACCGGGTCACCCCCGCTGGCCGCCAGCACGCGGAACAGCCGGCGCATGTCGGGCGGGCCGCCGCTGGGCCGGGCGCGGCGCCGCCGCGCTTCCGCCGCCAGCTTGCGGGCGACGGTGGCGGCGAGCGCCGCGACCCGCGGGTCACGGTCCACATCGAGCGTGCCGAGCCGGGCCGCCCGGAAGGCTGCGGTCGCGGCGGTGGCGGACGGCGGTCGGACCACCGGCAGGTCGCGGGCGGCCAGCCGGCGCGCCTGCTCCACGATCCAGCGCCGGGAATCGTCCAGCCGATCGGCCAGGGCCATGCGTTCGGGATCGCCGCCGCGGCGCAGCGCCTCCGCGTCGCGGGCCAGCGCGTCGGCCCCCATGGCGTCCAGGAAACCGCGGACGGCCAGCCCGCGCCCGCTGATTCCCTGCCCGCCTCCGGCCGCGGCGACGGCACCGCCCCAGGCCTGCGCCATGTCGGCGACGACCGCCCCGCGCCCCTCCTCCAGCAATCGGCGGGCCAGTGGTGACAGCTCGGGCGGGGCCGGACGGCCGGCACCGTCCCCGGACTCCGCCCGCGCGGCGTCCGCGAGGCCGGAGGTACCGTCCAGCCAGCGGTCGAAGCAGCGTCGGAACACCGCCGCCTCGGCCTCCGACTTGGCGAGCGTGGCGGCGAGTGCCACCCGCAGCTCCTCCCGGCTGGACAGATCGATGCGCTCCAGCGCCCGCACCGCCTCCATGGCCTCGGGCGGGGAGGTGCGGCAGCCGCCCTCGCGCAGCGCCCGCACCAGCCGCAGGACCGCCGTCAGCACCGGTCAGGCCCCGCGGCCGTCGGGCAGCACGCGGTCCATGGCCGCCCACACCGCATCATGGTCGGCCGCGGTCTTGGCGAGCAGACCCAGCGTCGCCTGCACCACCTCCCGCCCCAGGTCCTCGGCCCCCAGCAGCACCAGCGCGCGCGCCCATTCCACCATCTCGCCGGTGGAGGGGGCGCGCTGCAAGGGCTCGGCGCGCAGGCGGCGCACCATGGCGACCACCTCGGCGCAGAGCCGGCCGCCGATGCCCGGCACCCGGCGGGCGACGATGCACCGCTCCGTCTCCTCGTCGGGCATGCCCAGATGCAGGTACAGGCAGCGGCGGCGCAGCGCGTCCGACACCTCGCGCGTGGCGTTGCTGGTCAGCACGATCAACGGACGCACGACGGGCGTGATGGTGCCGATCTCCGGCACGGTGATCTGGTATTCCGCCAGCAGCTCCAGCAGCAGCGCCTCGAAGGCGGGGTCGGCCTTGTCCACCTCGTCGACCAGCAGCACCGCCCCGGCCGGGGACCGCAGCGCCTTCAGCAGCGGCCGCTCCTCCAGGAACTCGAAGGAAAAGAGCCCGGCGTCCAGGTCGCGCAGCCGCTCCAGCGCCCCGGCGAGCCCCGTGGTGTTCGCCAGCACCTCGTCCACCCGGTGCCGCAGGAACTGCGCGAACAGGAGTTGCTTGCCATACTGCCACTCGTAGATGGCCTTGGATTCGTCCAGCCCCTCGTAGCACTGCAGCCGCACCAGCGGCAGGCCGTAGGCGCGGGAGACGGCCTTCGCCAGCTCGGTCTTGCCGCTGCCGGGCGGCCCCTCCACCAGCATCGGGCGCTCCAGCGCGCGCGCCAGATGCACCGTGCCCGCGATCTCCGTCCCGCACAGATAGCCCGCACCGTCCAGATCCCGGCGGACCTGCTCCACGGCCGTCGGTCGGCCCTCCGTCATGCCCGCACGCTCCCTTCCGTCACCATCCGATACTCCTCCCCGGCCTTCGCAAGCCGCCGCGGCGAGTCGGCGAGGCCGATCCGCAGCAACACCCGCATCCCCGGCAGCGGTTCACCCACGGAGGCGCCCTCCGCGGCGTCGGCAAAACGCCGGCAGGCTTCCCAGGCGGCGACGTAGAGCGCCGAATCGCCGCCGCGCCGCCGCCGGTCGATGAGCCGCAAGGCCAAAGCCTCCGCCCCCTGCCGCTCCGCATCCAGCCGGCCGAGCGATGCGGCGTCAAGGCCCTGCGCCACCGCATCGCGGATGACCCGCTCCATGGCGCCGAGCAGAAGACCCGGCATCAGCCGCCGCTCCATCCCGGCGAACCGCCGGACCGCGGCATCGACCGCCGCCCCCGCCGCGGGCAGCCGCGCGGTTGCCGGCAGGCGGCAGCCGTCCAGAGTCAGCACGGCGTGGGCGCCCTCGTCCAGCCCCGGCACGTCCATGGCCGCAAGGGCCAGCCCGGCCGTCCCGGCGGGCAGCAGGAAGGCGGCGCTCTCCCCGTCCGGTGCCCCGATGCGGACCAGCACCACCGTCAACCCGGCGGTCAACCCGTTGGTGACGTACGCCTTGCGCCCCTGGAGAACCCAGCCGTCCCCGTCCGCCACCGCGACCGCCGGCCCGTCCGAGCCGCGCGCGTCGGTCACCGCCAGCGCCACCAGCCGCCGCCCGGCGACGAGGTCGGCCGGCGCGGCCCGCCATTCCCCTCCCTCCGACAAGGGGGCGACCACCTGGGCCGTGCACAGCGTGTGGACCAGCCAGGACAGCCCCTCCCCGAGCCCGCCGGAACGCCGACCAAAGCCGGCGGCCGTGGTCAGCAGCCTCCGCATCGACGCCCCGCCACCACCGCAAGCCACGGGAACAGCCATCCCGGCCAGAGCGGTTCCGCCGCGTCGGTGCAGCCAGCCGGGGACCGCCTCCGGCCGGGCAGGCCAAACCGCGCTCACCCCACCCGCTCCAGCGCCAGCGCCGCACCCTGCCCCACCCCGACGCACATGGTCGCCAGACCCAGCCGGCCGCCGCCGCGTTCGAGCTGGCGCGTGAGCGTGCCCACCAGCCGGGCACCCGACATGCCCAGCGGATGGCCGAGCGCGATGGCGCCGCCGTTGGGGTTCACGTGCGCCGCATCGTCGGGCAGGCCGAGGTGCCGCAGGCACGCCAGCGACTGGCTGGCGAAAGCCTCGTTCAGCTCCACGCAATCCCAGTCGCCGATGTGCCGGCCGAGCCGGGTCATCAGCTTCTGCGTGGCCGGCACCGGGCCGATGCCCATGACGCGCGGCGCCACCCCGGCCGACGCGGCACCCAGCACGCGGGCGCGCGGCGTCAGCCCGTGCCGCTCCACCGCCGCCGCCGACGCCAGGACCAG
>NZ_JABFFR010000119.1 GCF_013423485.1 Azospirillum oleiclasticum | reverse complement strand
GCGTTCGTCGCCATCGGGAGCGCATTCGGTGCGCACGATACGATCCGCCATTCCCAGCGCGAGTATGTTCGCGGCAGCGTGCATGCCAACTCGGCCGAGGGCTTCACCGATCGTGTCCGGCGCACGATCGCCGGCGTCTTCCATCACATCAGCCCCGACCATGCCGACCTGTACTTTGGCGAGATCGGGTTCCGCTGGTCCCAGCGCACAGTGGCAGGTCAGGCCCAACGCCGGACCCGCAAGGGGCGGACGGTGATCCAGACCCTCTGGTCCCGTGTTCCCCCAGCCCTCCAACTTCCGGCCGTCTTCCGTTACGCTGCCGGGCGCCAAATCCGGCGGACCAAGAACGGCGGGATCAGCATCCGGTCGGCCATAGCTGT
>NZ_JABFFR010000118.1 GCF_013423485.1 Azospirillum oleiclasticum | reverse complement strand
GGCAAGATCGGCATCGTGTCGCGCTCGGGCACGCTGACCTACGAGGCGGTGGCGCAGACGACCGCGGCCGGGCTGGGGCAGACCACCTGCATCGGCATCGGCGGCGACCCGGTCAACGGCACCAACTTCGTGGACTGCCTGGAGATGTTCCTGGACGATCCGGAGACCGAAGGCATCATCATGATCGGCGAGATCGGTGGTGACGCCGAGGTGAAGGGCGCGGAGTTCATCCGCGACGCCAAGACGAAGAAGCCGGTCGTCGGCTTCATCGCCGGGCGCACCGCCCCGCCGGGCCGCCGCATGGGCCACGCCGGCGCGGTCATCTCCGGCGGCAACGACACGGCCGACTTCAAGATCGAGTTCATGAAGTCCGCCGGCATCGCCGTCGCCGACAGCCCCGCCAGCCT
>NZ_JABFFR010000117.1 GCF_013423485.1 Azospirillum oleiclasticum | reverse complement strand
CGGCGGCGGCGGCGCAGTACGCCACCGACCTGCGCGACCTGACCGCCACCTTCGACGCCGGCGCCGGCCGCAGCGCCCGGCTGGACGAGGCGCTGGCGCAGCTCAACCGGTCTCTGCTGGCCTCGGCGGGGGTGGCACAGGCGCCGGTGAGCGCCCTGACCGGCACCGTGTCCGATTTCGTGGCGACGCTTGGTCTGACCGGGCCGGCACTGGCGCCGGTCACCGCGGCGCTCGACGCGGTGCAGACGGCCGCCACCACCGGCGTGGACGCGCAGGGCGCCTATCAGCGCTCGCTGGCGGCCCTTGTCGCCGAACACAAGGCCGGGCGGCTCGACGCCGACGATTTCGCGGCGAGCGTCGCCCGCATCACGGTGCAGCTCCGCGAGGCGGTGGCGGTGGACGCCGCCATCCGCGG
>NZ_JABFFR010000116.1 GCF_013423485.1 Azospirillum oleiclasticum | reverse complement strand
GGTGCCCGCACCGCCGGCCAGGCTCTCGATCAGGTTGACCGTCACCGTGCCGCCGGTGTCACCCAGCGTGATCACGTCGGTGCCGCTGTTGCCGGTCAGCGTCTCGATGCCGCGCAGCGTGAAGGTGTTGCCCGAGGAGCCCAGCGCGATCGCGTCGGTGCCGACGCCACCCACCAGGAACTCGACACCCGACACCACCGTCATGGTGCTGCCCGCAGCCCCGAGCGTCACCACGTCGCTGCCAGCGCCGCCGGTCAGCGTCTCGACGCCGGTCACCGTCACCGTGTTGCCGGCGGAACCCAGCGTCACCACGTCGGTGCCGACGCCACCGGTCAGGCTCTCCAGAGCCGACACGGTCATCGTCGCACCCGCCGCACCGATGGTGATGGCGTCGGTGCCCGCACCACCCGTCAGCGTCTCCAGCAGGCTCACC
>NZ_JABFFR010000115.1 GCF_013423485.1 Azospirillum oleiclasticum | reverse complement strand
GCCCAGCGTCACGATGTCGGTGCCGGCACCGCCAACCAGGATCTCCAGGCTCGTCACAATCGCCGTGTTGCCGGACGAACCCAGCAGGATCACGTCGGTGCCGACACCGCCGCCGATGCTCTCCAGGCCGCTCGCGCTCAGGGTGTTGCCCGAGGAGCCCAGCGTCACGATGTCGGTCCCGACACCGCCCGCCAGGGTCTCCAGGGCCGACACGGTCAGCGTGTTGCCCGCGGCACCCAACGTCACCGCGTCGGTGCCCGCACCGCCCGTCAGCGTCTCCAGCAAGCTCACCGCGATGGTGCTGCCGGCCGAACCCAGCGTCACAACGTCGTTGCCCGAACCACCGGTCAGGCTCTCCACCGCCGACACCGTCAGCGTGGCGCCGCCGGCAGCGATGGTGATGGCGTCGGTGCCCGCACCGCCGGCCAGCGTCTCCAGCAGGCTCACCGTCATCGTCGT
>NZ_JABFFR010000114.1 GCF_013423485.1 Azospirillum oleiclasticum | reverse complement strand
GTGCTGCCGGCCGAGCCCAGCGTCACCACGTCGCTGCCCGCCCCGCCGGTCAGGCTCTCCAGCCCCGACACGGTGAGCGTGCCGCCGGCCGGGCCCAGCGTCACCACGTCGGTGCCGACGCCGCCGGTCAGGCTTTCCAGCGCCGAGACGGTCATGGTGGTGCCGGCGGCACCGATGGTGATCACATCGGTGCCCGCACCGCCGGCCAGCGTCTCCATCAGGCC
>NZ_JABFFR010000113.1 GCF_013423485.1 Azospirillum oleiclasticum | reverse complement strand
GGCACCGATGGTGATCACATCGGTGCCCGCACCGCCGGCCAGCGTCTCCATCAGGCCCACCGTCATCGTCGTGCCGGTGTCGCCCACCGTGATGATGTCGGTGCCCGCAGCACCCGTCAGAGTTTCAAGACCGCGCAGCAGCACCGTGTTGCCGGTCGCCCCCAGCGTCACCAGATCGGTGCCCGACCCGCCGACGAGGATCTCCAGGGCGGAGACGGTCAGCGTGCCGCCGGCCGCGTCCAGCGTCACCACGTCGGTGCCGCCGGAGCCGG
>NZ_JABFFR010000112.1 GCF_013423485.1 Azospirillum oleiclasticum | reverse complement strand
CCGGTGCTGGTGCCGTTGTTGGCCAGCACCAGGACATCCGCCCCGGCCGAGCTGTTCTGCAGGGTCCCCATCGCCGTGCGCACCGCCGCGTAGTTGTCGTCGGCCAGCGCCGTCGTCTGGGTGCTCAGCGTCACCACCTCGTCCGTGCTCAGGTCGATCGCGTTCTGCGCACGCGAGGCACCCGACAGCGACCCGTTGCTGTTGTCGTCGATCAGCGTCCGCAGCGCACCGGTCAGCACGATCTGGTCCTGACCCGTCTGGAAGCTCGACACCTGGTCGAACCCGCTGTTCGCACCGGCCGCCGAACCGTCGTCCGCCGTCGCGTAGAGCAGCTGATCCACCGCGCTGTTCGCCGCCAGGGTCAGGACGTCGCCGCCCGCGTTGCCCTGGAAGACGATCGTGCCGCTCGACACCGACACCGTGTCGGTGTTCGCACCGCCGATCAGCGTCTCGATCCCGGTCACCGTCGTCGTGTTCACCGTGTCGCCCAGCGTCACCACGTCGTTGCCCGAGCC
>NZ_JABFFR010000111.1 GCF_013423485.1 Azospirillum oleiclasticum | reverse complement strand
GCGACCACGGCGGCACGGGCTTCGCCGGCCGGTGTTCCCGGTTCCCGGCCGCTTGGCCGCTGGACGACCGCGAGAGCTGGCGTCTTCGTCGTGCGGGGATGGCCCTTGCGTCCTCGCCCCAGTTTGGGAGGGTTGGGATCACGGCGAGGCTTGGCGCCGAAATGGAACTCGTCGATCTCCACCGTCCCGCCCAGCGGATGGTCGCGCAGCACCAGAAGCCGCAGGACGTGGCCTATCCGCCATGCCGTCGGCTGGCTGACGCCCAGTGCTTCGGCCAGACGGATGGACGAGATGCCCTTGTCCGATTGCAGGATGAACCACAGCCCCATGAGCCAGGTCCGCAAGGGTAGCTTCGTTCCATGCAACGGGGTTCGCGTCGTCACAGTGAACTGGAAGCGGCAGTCCGGATTGCAGCACTGATAAAGTCCCGGCCGGGACCGTCGTCCCGTGTCGCGCCCCGCCAGGGTAATCGAGCGCCGCGAGCCGCAGGCCGGACAGAGCCGTCCGTTCGGCCACACCATCACCTCAACCAGCCGGCGGCACCGCGCCTCGTCGCGGAACGCTTCGGTCATCTCCGCCACGGTCCGAATGGC
>NZ_JABFFR010000110.1 GCF_013423485.1 Azospirillum oleiclasticum | reverse complement strand
GTCCAGCGCGATGGCGCTGTCCTCGGCACCGGCGGCGTCGGCCACGACGAGCGCGGGGGCGTCGGCGGCTGCAGCGACGCTCACCGTAAGGGCGGTTGTGGTGACCGCCGTTCCTTCCCCGACCTCACGCGATGTCGCGGCGACGGTCAGCACGATCTCGCCCGCGAAATTCGCCGGGGGGATGATCGTCAGACCGGCCAGATCGGCGGGTGCCAGGGTCCAGCTCCCATCGCCGTTGTCGGTGCCGGCGGACAGGGACGCGCCATCAGGCAGACCGGCGACGGTCACCGACAGTACCTCCGACCCGTCGGTATCGGTCAACGCGGCGTCGATGTCGAGCGCGATGGCCGTATCCTCGACCCCCGCCGAGTCCGTAACGTTCAGCACCGGTGCGTCGGCCACGCCGGCGACCGACACGGTGATCGACGCCGTGGTGGTGGCGCTGTCCCCGTTCCCTTCGGTGCTGGTGGCGGTCACCGTCAGCGTCAGCTCACCGCTGAAGTCGGCCGGGGGCGACAGCGTCAGCCCCTCCACCGAGTCGGCCGGAACCTCCCAGACGCCGTTGCCAAGGTCCGTTCCGGCGGACAGCGTGGCCCCGTCGGGAAGGCCG